>ONEL01000002.1 GCA_900316835.1 uncultured Prevotellaceae bacterium
CAGTATATACCTAAAATGACTGATTTCAACAAGGTTACTGATTCTTTTGTCATGGCGGTACAGAAAAAACTCAATAGAAGACCAAGAGAAAAACTTAATGTCTCTACGCCCAAGAAAGAGTTCTTCAAACATTTTATTTAATTTTGCGCTTGCCAGTTGACTCTACAGGAACTTTCATCGGGTGAACATTTTGGAAGTTTTGAGGCAATAATTTGTTGTAGTGGGCATTTTTGCCTAATTTTGTACTTTTAAATGAATTACAAACACTTAAGGCGCATGAAAATAGGCATAATAGTGGCAATGGCCAAAGAACTTGAGTTGCTCAAACCTCACCTTCAAAACATGAGTGTGGAAGTTAATCATGACACCACATTCTACTGTGGATCAATGGGTAAACATGACATTGTGGCAATGCAATGTGGCATAGGCAAGGTTAATGCCGCAGTGGGCACGGTGACGATGATTGATAATTTTTCACCACAGCTGGTCATTAACACTGGTGTGGCCGGTGGTGCGAGCCAACGTGTGAACGTGATGGACCTGGTGGTGGGAGCACAGGTGTGCTACCACGACGTGTGGTGTGGCTTTGACGGTGTTACCCCTCATGGCCAGGTGCAAGGGTTGCCTCTCTACTTTGAGGGAGCGGATATTGTGATAGACAATATAGATGAGCGCCCTGGATTGCATTGCGGCTTGATAGTGAGTGGTGACCAGTTTATTGATAGCATTGAGCAGGTCGATGCCATCAAGCGGAACTTCCCCGCTGCTCTTGCCGTTGACATGGAGAGTGGCGCAATAGCTCAAACATGCTACCTGCGCAAGACCCCATTTGTGAGCATGCGCATCATCAGCGACTCGCCAGGAGCAGGACACGACAACACAACACAGTATAACGACTTCTGGACCGATGCCCCTCAACACACCCTGGCTGTGGTGAGAGACTTGTTGCAAAAACTTGATTAATAAAAAACGCAATATAGACTATGGAAAAAATTGCAAGTTTCACTATCGACCACACTAAGCTGTTGCGCGGTGTGTATGTGTCACGAAAAGACAATATTGAGGGTGGGGGAGTGATTACCACTTTCGACATTCGCATGAAACTCCCTAATCGTGAGCCTGCCGTGAGCCAGAGCGCTCTGCACACTATCGAGCACCTGGCGGCAACATTCCTGCGCAATCATCCACAGTGGGGCTCAAAGATTCTGTATTGGGGTCCAATGGGTTGTTGCACAGGCAACTACCTGCTTGTGCAAGGCGACTATAGCTCGGAACAAATAGTGCCACTGATGCAGGAGTTGTTCACCTTCATCGCAGGCTACGATGGCGACATTCCTGGCGCTACGGCCATGGAGTGTGGCAACTACATGCTCAACAACCTTCCCATGGCACGCTGGGAGGCGAGGAAATTTCTAGTGGAAGTGCTTGAAAATATCCAGCCCGAGAACCTGATGTATCCATGAGTTTATAGCCTCGTCAATACTTAACACTTTAAAAAACTTCACACTTAACATTTACAAAATGGGATTTTTTAAATTTTTCAGCAAGGAGAAGAAAGAGACACTCGACAGTGGCTTGAATAAGACCAAGGAAGGTATATTCTCAAAACTTAAAAAAGCGGTTGCCGGCAAGTCAACAATCGACGACGAGGTGCTTGATAACCTTGAGGAAGTGTTCATTACTAGTGATGTGGGAGTTGATACCACCCTCAAAATTCTAGATCGCATTCAGGCACGCGTGGCGCGCGATAAGTACACTAGCACCAGCGAGCTCAACGACTTGCTGTGTGACGAGATAACACACTTGCTTGCCGACAATGACAACGCTAACCGTGAGGATTTCACCGTCGATGACGACAAGAAGCCCTATGTAATCATGGTGGTGGGAGTGAATGGTGTGGGCAAGACCACTACCATTGGCAAGCTGGCTTACCAGTTTACACAAGCTGGTAACAAGGTGGTGCTTGGCGCTGCCGACACTTATCGTGCCGCAGCCGACGAGCAACTCGAGATTTGGGGCGAGCGTGTGGGTGTGCAGGTCATTAAGCACAAAATGGGGACCGACCCGGCATCGGTGGCCTACGATACCGTGGCGAGCGCTAAGGCGCAGAATGCCGACGTGGTGATTATCGACACTGCCGGACGTCTACACAACAATGTGGGCCTGATGAACCAGCTCACCAAGATTAAGAACACTATGAAAAAAGTGCTTCCTGAGGCTCCCAACGAGGTGCTGCTGGTGCTTGATGGTTCCACCGGGCAAAATGCCTTTGAGCAGGCTAAGCAGTTTGTAGCTGCCACCGAGGTCAATGCTCTTGCCATTACCAAGCTCGATGGTACAGCCAAGGGCGGTGTAGTGATAGGCATCAGCGATCAGTTCCACATTCCAGTTAAGTATATTGGTTTGGGTGAGAAGATGCAAGACTTGCAAATCTTCCGCAAGGAGGAATTTGTGAAATCACTCTTCGGGAAATGATATTTTAATATAAAATCTAGAAACTCTCGAGATTCTAGATAAAACTATGCGTAGGAATAAAATAGATATTATATCATTAGGGTGCTCTAAGAATCTGGTGGATTCGGAGCACTTGATTGCGCAACTCATGGCTGCCGGCTACACAGTGGAACATAATCCCACTCATGTTGACGGCGAGATTGTGGTTGTGAACACTTGCGGCTTCATTCAAGATGCTCAGGAAGAGTCGATCAACACCATCTTGGAGCTGGGCGAGGCAAAGCGTCAAGGACGCATCAGGCAGCTCATGGTGATGGGATGCTTGAGCGAGCGATTTATGGCCGAACTCACGCAGGAACTCCCCGAGGTAGACCACTTTTACGGCAAATTTAACTGGAAGCAAATGCTTGCCGACTTGGGAAATAGCTATCGCGACGATCTGGCAAGCTCTCGATATCTCACCACGCCACCGCACTATGCCTACATGAAGATTTCGGAGGGTTGCAACCGCTTTTGCGCCTTCTGTGCCATCCCTCTCATTACAGGTCGCCACAAGAGTGTGCCCATGGAGCAGTTGCTTGCCGAGGCACGCAATCTCGCAGGCCGAGGCGTGAAGGAGTTTAATGTCATCGCGCAAGACCTCTCGAGCTATGGCCTTGATCTCACAGACAAGATGATGCTACCCGAGCTGGTTGACAAGATGGCTGGCATTGAGGGTGTGGAATGGATACGCCTGCACTACGCTTATCCCACGCAGTTCCCATGGGACCTGTTGCCCGTGATGGCGCAGCACCACAATGTGTGCAACTATCTCGACATCGCCTTGCAGCACATTAGCGACAAGGTGCTCACTAACATGCGTCGCCACATCACGCGCGATGAGACGCTGCGACTAATTGAGCGCATGCGTCGCGAGGTGCCAGGCATCCACCTGCGCACCACGCTCATGGTGGGCTTCCCGGGCGAGGGAGAGAAGGAATTTGAGGAGCTGATGGACTTTGTGCGTGAGGCTCGATTTGAGCGCATGGGAGCCTTTGCCTACAGCGAGGAAGCTGGCACCTGGGCTTCTGAACACCTGAGTGATGATATACCGCAGGATGTGAAGAACAACCGCCTGCAACAGCTCATGGACCTGCAAGAGGAAATATCAATGGATATTCAGCAAGCCAAGGTGGGCACCACTCAGCGTGTTATTATCGACCGTGAAGACCCCGACTACTACGTGGGTCGCACCCAGTATGACTCGCCCGAGGTCGACCCTGAGGTGCTTATCGACAAGTCCACACCACTGGTTCCTGGCAACTTCTACAACGTGAAAATCACCGAGGCCCTACCCTTTGAGCTGATGGCGACGATGTGAACTTTAAATGTAAGATACTAAGTTTTAGGTGTTTGGGGTGAAATTGTTTAAAAATTCAGTAAAAAGAATGTGTTTTTCCTTATTATAGTGTGATTTTTTTGAGACACGTGCGTCTAATGGTCAGAAAATGATTTTAAAAACACTCTGAAATGAACGATTTAGAAAGCAAATTTACACTGACCATCAAGCAGAACAAGAGTACCATCTACACTGTGTGCTACATGTTCTCACGTGATGCCGACAAGGTGAACGACCTCTTTCAGGAAGCGGTCATTAACCTGTGGCGAGGCTTCGAGAAATTTGAGGGGCGCAGTGATGTGAAAACGTGGATTTACCGCGTCACGCTCAACACTTGCATTTCGCTCGACCGCAAGGACAAGAAGCGCCGGGGCGCAACTGAGCTTCTCGACATGAACATCAACCTTTTCCAGGACCAAGACCAAGACACACGACAAATCGACTTGCTACACAAGCGTATAGGTCGCTTGCAACCCTTCGACCGAGCAATAGTGTTGCTGTGGCTTGAAAACATGCCCTACGACGAGATTGCTCAAGTGGTGGGCATCAGCACCACCGCAGTGAGCACTCGTCTTTACCGCATTAAGGAACAACTAAAAAAAATGAACGACTAAACACACTTAACATTATGAACACTAACGATTTTGAACTCGAAGAAATGCGCCAGCAAATGGCAATTCTGCAAAATAAACTCAGCAACCAGAACATCGTTAATGACCGCTTCATTAGGCGCGCTATTAAGCATGGCATGAGTACAATAAACAAGCGATACCTTGTTATATCAATCATCGCACTGGCAATGATCCCCTATGGGTACTGGGCATTTGTAGTAATTAATGGACTGTCAATATCGCTATGGTTAGCATTAAGCATGATGATGCTCATGGTTGTAGCTTTTTGTTTCTTCAACGGGAGAGCTCTGCGTAATTCTCAACTCGCCGATGGCAATCTGCGGGAAACAATGCGCCAAGTGGCGGCAGCTAAGCGTCGTGATAACAACTGGCAGTGGATAGGTATTCCCATGGCATTAGCTTGGAGTATATGGGTTGGCTGGGAAATGGCACAGAAAATAGGTGCTGACATCAAATTCTTCATGCCATTCTTCATCATCTGCATTGTGGCAGGAATAATTGCTGGTCTCACGGTGCACTTCCGCACTCAACGTCACTATCGCGACATCATTGAGCAAATCGAGGACTTTGAAGATGAAACAGCAGGGGCATAATAAGAGACGCTTACAGTTTCTAATCTCGATTTAACCCCCGTTACCGCCAAATATAGCTGGTTGAAGAGTGGGATAAACAATGCCGAGACATTCAGCTATTATTGAATGTCTCGGCGATTCTTTTGTCTCTTTAGTGAATGAGTTGTGCTCAAGTCTACTAGTAGGTTCGGCGGAACTCGGTGAAGGAGTAGAAACTAGCCGACCTTGATAGTTGCAGGTATCCGTTGTGGAAGTCGTAGTAGTAGTTGTCGTATCCTCCATCATAGTATCGCAGAGTGACGTAGCTGCCACGGTCATCCCAGTCGAAGCCGTATTCACCCCATCGTCCCCAGTCGTCGTAGAACCCTACCACGCCAGTGCCGTTAGTGTGGAACGTGATTTCCATGTAGTTGATGTCGTCGGGGTAGAGATCAACTCCATAGTTACCTTGCACCTCGGCAGTAGCATACCATGTTCCTCCCGAGAGTGAAGACCAAAAATGCTTGTCGCATGAGCTCAAGGTCACGGCAAGCACAGTGAGCAAGAGAGTAATACTTAATTTTTTCATATTTTATTATGTTTTGTTGTGGTTATTATCTTAGTTTTTAGAATGTTGCTAAAATGTTGCCACAAAGTTAGTAAAATCTTTTTTGTTTTTCTCAATAAATGCGCATAATTGTGATTACCGCATGCGCTTATTTGCATTTTTGACACGAAACATGGTAGTTGAGTTTAAATAAAAAGCATTTTTTTAATAAAAAACTTGCACAACAGTAATGATGGTTGTAAATTTGTAACGGATGGCACGTCATGTGGCGAGGATGCTCGCCTGGTGGCACCACAATTTATTATTCACTATAAAACCAAAATTTCACGCTATTATGAAAAAATGGAAATGCACCGTATGTGGTTACGTACATGAAGGCGAGACAGCTCCCGAGGAGTGCCCATTGTGCGGCGTTGGTCCCGAGGACTTCGAGGAAGTGGTTGAGTAAATGCGCTGAATTGCTTTTCAACTCACAATTTTCTAAAAAAAAACTAATTCACTAACTATTATTAAAAAACAGTAGATTTATCAATTATGGCTAAGAAATGGATATGCACAGTGTGCGGTTATGTTCATGAGGGCGACACTCCTCCCGAGAAGTGTCCGCAATGTAAAGTTCCCGCTAGCAAGTTCAAGGAGATGGAAGAAGGCAACGTTAGCTACGCTGCCGAGCATGTACTGGGAGTCGCTAAGGGTGTAGACCCCGAGATTTTGCAAGGATTGCGTGATCACTTCAACGGAGAGTGCAGCGAGGTGGGACAATACTTGGCAATGGCTCGCCAAGCCGACCGCGAGGGTTATCCCGAAATTGCCGAGGCTTTCAAGCGCTATGCCTTTGAGGAGGCCGACCATGCTTCTCGCTTTGCCGAGCTATTGGGTGAGGTTGTTTGGGACACCAAGACCAACCTTGAGAAGCGTGCGGCAGCCGAGGCTGGCGCCTGCGAGGATAAGTTCCGCATTGCCAAGCTTGCCAAGGCTCAGAACCTTGATGCCATCCATGACACCGTTCACGAGATGGCTCGCGATGAGGCTCGCCACGGGCAGGGCTTCGCTGGCTTGTTAAAGCGCTACTTTGGCAAGTAAGAAATACGTCAGTAAAAAAGATATTTAAGAAGGTGCTCAAGAAAAAAACTTTGAGCACCTTCTTTTTGGGTGGTTGTGTGATGTGTTATAGCCGTTGCTACTTTTTGCTTGTATCTTGCTCGGGAGGATTGCTGGCGTAGGTGCCGTACTGGTTGTCTTCGAGTTCTTGCTCGCGGCGTTGTTGCAGTTGTTCTTTCTTGCGTAACGAGAAATAGAGCAGGATAATAATTATTATACCCACGCCAATGACACCAAAGTAGTAGAGATATTCACCTCGCTCCAGGCGGTCGCGTCCTATCCATGCCATTGTTGCCAGGTAGGCAAGCATGATGACTGGGAACACCACCGAGCGTTTAAACTTGCTTTTCTTGCTCATGGTCTTCTTCATTAATAATATATGGTGATAGATTAGGGTTAAAGTTCCCGTCTTTGAGATAATTGTAAATCTTGAGGCATGCCCAGGCGTCAACAGCTCCATAGTTTTGCTGAGCTGGTGAGAGCTCGGGCGCTTCCCAGTTAGTGAGTTGCTGCCCTTTAGCAATCTTTCCGCCAAAGAGGATGGCATAAATCTTTTGCAGGCTAATATCGGTGATAGAATATTTTCCCACCACATCTTGCAGGTCGATAAATCCAGCAGGCTTGAGCTCACTGAGCTTGCCCATAATCTTGAAATCGTCGTGCAGTGAGAGCCCCACCTTGGTAAACCGGTCGCTGGCGAGATAGTCGGCAAGCACTGCCGGTAGTCCTATTTTGCAAGTGCGAAAGAGGAAACACTCATCGAGCGTTGAAATCTGTATTAACGCGGTCTTGTGTACCACCCCCTTGCGAAACGAAGGTCGAGTCTCGGTGTCAAAGCCCACCACAGGGCTCATAGTAAGTACCCTAACCGCCTCCTTGACGTGAAACATTGAGTCGATGACATGAATGTCGCCAGGGAACATCACCTGCGGCATTTGTTGTATCTGGGCTTTTTCAATAGATATTTTCAATTTCCTCTCTCCTTGATGTAAAAATAAGAATAAATGGTGTGTGTGAAAAGGTCACACCATTTTTGGTAGTGCAAAAATAATAAATATAATTTGATTAGCAACTTTATATTACATTTTTAACACTCTATTTTTTATATTATAGATGCGCGGAGTTTATTCATGGTCAAGGTTTTCTTCAATCAAGCGGGCATTGCGCCGCAACCCAGCCAGCTTGGCGCGCTTGATAGCACTGTGTGAGAACACTTGGCTAAACTCTTCTTGAGTCATGGCAAGGATGTCGCCAGTGGTAAGCGACAGCAGTTGAGGCTTGGGTTGGAACTCGGGTGTGGAGTTGCCCACGGCATTGCGGTTGTGGGGGCAACACTTCTGGCACTCGTCACAGCCGTACACCCTGTTACCTATTACCTTCCCCACCCACTCTGGTAGCTCGCCCTTGTGCTCAATGGTGAGGCACGACAAGCAGCGACGAGCGTCAACAGCCTCGCCACAGCGCAGTGCCCCGCTGGGGCAAGCCTTCTCGCAAGCGTGGCATTGCATGCACTGCTGGCGGCAAGGCTCGTCGGGCTCCAGCTCTAGCGTTGTGAGAAGCACGCCCAGGAAGAAGAATGATCCCTTGCCCGGGATGATGAGCTGGTTATTAAGCCCGGTGAATCCCACACCAGCCCTCTGCGCCCAGTATCGTTCTCTCAATGGTGCTGAGTCGACGCATGCTCGTGATTGTGCTCCTGTTTCTTGTTCAATGATTTGTGCCATTTCCCACAATCGCTTTTTTATCACCTCATGATAGTCGCGACCGTAGGCATAGTAAGCCACCTGTGCCGCCGTGGAAGACTGAAACACTTGAGGGTAATAATTCATAGCCACCACTATCACGCTGCGTGCCCCATCGAGCAATAGCTCAGGGTTTTCTCTCACATCGCCATTGCGTGCCGCCCAATCCATGCATCCATTTTTCCCTTGCGAGAGCCATGCCTGGTAGTGCTCGGTGGCATCGTCATCAACACGACGAGCTGTGGCAATGCCACAAGCGTCAAATCCCAGCTTGCGGGCAATGTGCTTGATGTGAGAGCTTTGCAACATTAATGGTTGTTTTTTATAGATGGGGAAAATATTAGATCTTGTCGCTTCCCAGAGTGCCAAATTTATAGCCTTTTTCCTGTAGCCACTCTATGGCACGTGGCAAGGCATAGCGCATGTTTCGCTCGGCCTTGAGTGAGTCGTGGAAGACGATAATAGAGCCGTTGCGGGTATATCGCTTCACGTTAGTGAGCACTTGCTCGGGACGCAGTTTCTTGCTATAGTCGCGAGTGACCAGGTCATACATGATGATGGTGAACCGTGCCCTTAACACCTTGCTCTGTGCCCAGCGTAGCAGCCCGTGTGGTGGTCTGAAGAGAGTGCTCTGGATGAGGTCGTGAGCCTTGAACACGTTGTGCAAGTAGCTGCGAGTAGTTACATGAGCACCTTGCACATGATTCATGGTGTGGTTTCCCACTTGATGCCCACGTCGTTTAACCTCCTCAAAGAGCTCAGGGTTGCGCGCCACGTTGTCGCCCACCATGAAAAAAGTTGCTTTCACGCCATAGTGGTCGAGGGTGTCGAGCACCCACGGTGTTACCTCGGGTATGGGACCGTCGTCGAAGGTGAGATATACTGTCTTCTCACGCTTAGCAATGCGCCAGATGGTCTCAGGAAACAGCATCCTGTAGAGCAGTGGCGGACGTTCTATTAGCATAAAAAATTGAAAGTGTGATAATATATAAATGGATGAGGAGTATGATTACCAGTTGCTTGGACTCTCATACTCCTCTCCAAGATGTGTTATGTGCTTAATATGTCAGCAATCTTTTACTCTCCAAAGGTTGGTGCCATGCCGTAAGCTTGTTCCTGGTCAGGGGCTTCCTGATCTTGAGGAGCGGCAGCTGCCGCGGCTGCGGCTGCCTCGGCTTGCGCTTGAGCCTGAGCTTGCTGCTGTTGCTTAATCTCGTCATAGCTCATGGTGAGCTGCTTTACGAGTGCGGGGTCCACACTCTTGCCAGCCACCTTCACTTGCTGGAACTTCTCAATGAGCTTGTTGATGCCGGCGGGGTTCACATCGCGATATAGCTCAAAGAATGCAGGAATGAGCTGTTGAACCACCATCACGTCGCCACTGGCCATGCGGTCGCCCAAGTCTTGCTCGTGCATCTGCTGGTAGTAGATGGCATACTGCGCGTAGCGTGTGAGCTCGCTCTCAATGAGCTTGATAGCCTTTTGTGTAGCTGCCGCGCTATTGCCGTCTTTGCCTATTGTAGCATAATCTTGAGCTATATAGAGCGATACGCCTGCTTGGTAAGGACATACGCTAGCCGGTAGCTTGGCGCACATCAAGTCAAGCACTTGCTCAGCCTTAGCAAAGCGGTCGGCGGCTCGAGTGTCGTCACCGTCATCAATAGCCTGTTGTCCCTCGGTGCACAAAGCATCGGCAAGCGAGAGTATTGATGAGCGAGTGGTGGTAACCATACGTGCCACAGTCTCGTCGAGATAGATACCGCCTGGCTTTGCCTTGTCGAGCCCGCCCCACTTGAATTTCTTGGTCACGATGTCAAACATCTTGTCGGTATTGCAGAACTTGTCGCGGTCATCGTTGTTAATCTTCGTGGGGCTGATTTGATAAGCCATGCCAGTGCACAACATGTAGGGCGAGAAGCCCATGTAGAGGCTCTCGGGAATAGTTGTGGCAAAGTAGACAGGACGTTTCCAGCCACCAGCGATGCTGCTGGCAATGAGGTCGACAGTCATGGTTTGGCTAGCACTCAGTCCACCCCCCGACGCTGCATCCAGGTCGATGGCAATGGTGTCGACAGCCATGTCGCGCATGCGCTCGGGAATAACACCGGCTGCCACAGCGGCATCGGCATTGGTGGGGATATAGATTTTTGAGTTGCTGAACATGGGCAGGCCATAGTTGTTGTTCATGGCCTCGTCGCTATAGTAGTTCTTGAGTAACTCGTCGGCGCTAACAGGAGAGTCTTGAGCGTACATCAAGTAGCCATACTGGCGATTTTCGTAGGCATAGGTCAGTGCATCGGCATGCATGGGCAGTGGTTTGCTGTCGTAAGAAGCGCGTTGCATTTGAGCAATATACCAGTCGGTCGACAGGTAGCTCAAGTTTACGGCACGCACGTCGGTTCGCACGCCTTCCACCTCTTGTAGATACCACAATGGGAAGGTGTCGTTGTCGCCATTGCAGAACAATATCGCATCCTTGTCGACACTTTGCAAGTAGTTCTCGCCAAAGTCGCGAGCGCAGTAGCGCCCCGAGCGGTCATGGTCGTCCCAGGTTTGGCTCACCATTTGCAATGGCACCAGCAAGCCAATGACAGCCGCCACACCGGCGATTGCCACGCTAGCACCACCCCTGGTGTCGGCGCTTGTGGCTGTAGCCTCTTCCTTATCGTCATCTTTTTCTTTCTTGTTTATCAAGCTCATGGCGCAACGCCACAGGGCGGCGATGCCCATGCCTATCCAGATGGCGTAGGCATAGAACGAGCCGGCGTAGGCATAGTCGCGTTCGCGAGGCTGGCTGGGCGTTTGGTTGAGGTACATCACAATAGCGATACCTGTCATGAAGAACAAGAAGAACACTACCCAGAACTGCTCAATACCCTTCTTGCCGGCAAAGGCCTGCCACAGCATGCCTATGATTCCCAGCAGCAATGGCAACATGTAGAACACGTTGTGACCCTTGTTGCCGGTGCCGTAGTCGCTTGGCAAGAACTGCTGGTCGCCCAGGCGAGGATTGTCGATGAAGGCAAGACCACTAATCCAGTTGCCGCGGGTGATATCGCCAGGGCCATTGCTCTGGAGGTCGTTTTGACGACCGGCAAAGTTCCACATGAAGTAGCGCCAGTACATGTAGTTGAGCTGATAGCTGAAGAAGAACTGCATGTTTTCAACAAAGGTTGGCTTGCGAACCTCGGTGGTCTGACCCTCTTCGCCCACTGTGGCAACTACTGGCTCACCCAGCTCGTCGGGGCTTCCATATCCCAGCAAGCTGGCATAGTCGGCAGCATGAGCGGCACTGTGGATGCGTGGGAAGAGCATCTCTGTCTCGGGAGCATATTTTGGGCTCTCGGATGGTCCCAGGTCAACATATTCGTTGGGCTGACTAGCATCGGTTTTAACCACGCGCGAATAGCGGTGTGGACCTTCATCGGCCACCATCTTACCATCGCTGGAGCGCATCACTGGCGAGAATAGTGTGTTGCCATAGATGAGTGGTGATTTGCCATACTGGTCACGACTCAGGTAGCTGGTGAGGGCAAAGGGGCTATTGGGCGAGTTCTCGTCGAGAGGCAGGTTGGCACTACTGCGAATGAGTACCAGCCCGTAGGACGAGAAGCCAATGAAAATCATCATGATGCACAAGATGATGTTGCTGTAGAGGCGGGGCGATAGACGCTTGGCAAACTTGAAAAGGTAGATGGCAAGTGCAATGATGAGCACAATGGGGATAATAAGGCTATTGCCAATGAATAACATCCCCGACATCACAATGCTCAGCAACACGCTCAAGCGCTTGCGGGTCTCGCTCTTGTCGGCACGCAACTCATAGAGTGTCCAGGCAAAGAGGGCAAGCAACAGCAACGCGTAGAACAGCACGCCACTATTGTAACTCATGTGCAGCGTGTTGACAAAGAAGAGCTCGAAGTAGCCTGCCAGCTCAATGAAGCCAGGTTCCAGCCCGTAGAGGATAAGAACTATTATCACAAACGAGATGAGCAGTGTGATAAGCGACCCCTTGGCAGTGCTCTCGCCAGCCTTGCGATAGTAGAAAATGAGCGCGATGGCGGGAATGGCGAGCAGGTTGAGCAGGTGCACACCTAGCGACACGCCAAAGACGTAGGCTATCAATATCAAGTAACGGTCGCTCGAGGGACTAGACGCGCGGTTTTCCCACTTGAGGATGAGCCAGAACACCAGTGCGGTGCAGAACGACGAGAAAGCGTAAACCTCGGCCTCCACAGCCGAGAACCAGAACGTGTCGCTCCAGGCATAGGCGAGCGCGCCACACAGGCCACTGCCCATGATAACTAGGTATTGCGCCAGCGATGGCTCCTCGTCGTCACGCTTGGCAACCAGCTTCTTGACCAGGTGAGTGATGGTCCAGAACAGCAACAGGATGGTGGCTGCGCTCAAGATTGCCGACAGGGCATTGACGCATTTCGACACCGCCATCACGTCGCCACCGGCAAAGTTGGCGGCAAAGCGTGCAGCCAGGATAAACATGGGGTTGCCGGGCGGGTGCCCTATTTCGAGTTTATAACCTTGTGAGATAAATTCCGGGCAGTCCCAGAAGCTCGCTGTGGGCTCCAAGGTGAGCATGTAGGTGATTGCTGCTACAAGGAACACCAGCCACCCCAGCGTGTTGTTGATAATGTTATATTTCTTCATCTATGTGTGGTTTAGATGTTATTATAATCTTAATTTTTAGCCATTATAGGGCATAAAAACCTACAAAGATACACATAAATTTCAAATCTCACGCCATTGCACTCCCATTTAGCTCTCAACTTAATTAAAATTAACCATTAACCATCTACACACATGTTGGAATAATATTAAAAAAAAGGGGAGGGCGTGCTTCGCACTTAAAATTAAATTAAAATTAACTGCTGTAGAAAGATGAAAATTTTTAAATTAATTTTTAATCAATTTTAAGCGAAGCGCCCATTGCTACTGTAGGGGGAGGTGTGTGTGGCATGCTACGCATCCCCCCCTTTTTTGTTGGTCGCGATTTTGCGGTAAAAAAGAAAATATATTACTTTTGCAAGCGTGAAAGAGCAGACGAAGATATCGGTATTAGCAAGCGTGCTGTTGGCAGTTTTCTTGCCGGCTGGCAACAACTCAAGTCGGTGGCTATCAAGATTGTGGAATAAAAAAGAAAAGGTTCCTTTTCATTAATTGAAAAAACAATGGGCAATAAACCGTATCATCGATTTATTGCCCATTTGGAAAAGGGTATTCAGACTTCAAAAAAACTTGTTTTCAGTTCATTTTCTTGAGTTGATACTTATTATCCGCAGTGGAAATAGGTGTCAACTAGCTTCTTGATGGCCTTGTGGTTGCTATTGATGTCGGCACGCAAGGTGGTGTCGTTGAAGGCACGCAACTGAGCGATGATACCGTCGATCATGGCTGGACTGAACACGTCGTGCTGCTCATAGACGGCGCGCTGCTGTTCCAGGCATTGTGCGCTGGCAACGCAACTGTCGGGGAGCTGAGCCAGAGTAGCGAGGCGATCTTCGTTCTCCTTGTCGTGGATGTTGACATTAACGTAGGTCTTCTCGGCAACCTCAAGTGCGTTCTCCATCTCGAAGCCGTGACGGCAGGCTACGCACAAGCCGGCGAGAAGCTGGTAGAGGTCGGCACTGCCATCGGGCGAGCGCATCTCAACAGTCTGCTTGATGCTAGTGTCGCGCTTGCTGTTGGTTTCCTGAGGATTGGCAAGGTGGCACATGTCGGCGTCGGCATTCCATCCCAGTGGCACGCGCACGAGCACTGAGCGGTTGCGGTCGCCCCAGCACACGTTGGTGGGAGCTTCCTGGTGTGGAACCAGACGGAAGTAGCTGGTTGGGTTCTTGTTACCAAAGGCGGTGATGCTGGGAGCCAAGTCCATCATGCCGGCGATAGCCTTGCGAGCAACCTCGCTCAGCGAACCGCCATCAAGCATCTGGTTCTTGCCGTCCTTCATCAGGCGCATGTGGATGTGAAGACCTGAGCCAGCCTTGCCCACAGTGATTTTTGGAGCGAAGGTAACATCCTTGCCCAGCTGGTAAGCCAGGTTGCGTATAACCCACTTAGCGAGCATCAGTTGGTCGGCGGCATCTTCGGCGGGAACAGGAAGGAACTCAATCTCGTTTTGCTCATAGAGCATACCATCTTGAGTGAAGTTGCCTACCTCGCTGTGACCATATTTTATTTGACCACCTGTCTGTGCGATATATTTCATGCACAGCTGGCGGAAATCGTTGTTCTTGGCATAGGGGGCACTCTCGTGATAACCACGCTGGTCGATAGCGGGAAATGCCTCGTCGTCCTCTTCAATAACATAATATTCCAGCTCGCCCATGGCGTGGAACTCCATGCCAGTGACCTCCTTAAAGGCGCGGCATGCCTTGGCAAGAGTCTGCTCGGGAGAACTTGCCAGTGGGTTGCCATCCTTGTCGAAATAGGAGCACAGCATGCACAGTGTAGGGATCTCGGCAAAGGGGTCAACAAAGGCTGTAGAAAAGCGTGGTAACACATAAAGGTCACTACTGCCAGCCTGAATGAATGAGAACAGGCTCGAGCCATCGACACGCTCACCACAGGTGAGGATGGTGTCGAGATAATCGAGGTCGGTGATTACAAAGTTCAAAGTCTTGAGCTTGCCATCGCCGCCAGGATACATGAAGTTGACCATCTCAATGTCGTTCTCCATCACAAAGCGCACGATATCGGCTTTAGTGAACTCTTCTTTAGGCTTTTGAATAAAAGCAACCAATTCATTGGCGTTGAATGCCAAAGCGTCGTTGTTCATAATCTAGTTTTTTGTTTTATAAGTTGTTAATAGCAATTGTGCTTAATTGAGTTTACAAAGATACAAAAAAAAATAATAACAAGCCTTTTGGCTATGCTTTTTAACAAGATTTGTGCATTTATCTTGGTCTGAGCAATCACTACTAATCTGTTAATCTTTTCGTTTAACATAAGCAGTGGCTCTACCTGCTCCAACTTTCTCTATGTACTTTTTTTATATTAAATCATTAAATGTTTTTCCCAATTATCAACCTCAAAACAAACTTTTCTGCATCATTTTATCTAAAAATGGTGCAGAAAAGCAAGAAATGAGGCAGATAAGCCATAATTATGATAGGTACCTATCATACTCCCTCTAGGGGGGAGCTTCAATAGCTTGAATGTCTTTATTTTGTTCTTATTAATGTCTTCTTGATTTTTTCTTATTAAAATAATTTATGTTAACTTTGAAGATAGTCACCATGTCGTCTTCAAGTTCTAAGATACCAAACTGTGATTTACTGCGATAAAAGAAGCACGAAGAATAACTGTCGCTTATGTTTCTTCCAAAATATTCCGTTCCATAAATACTACCAAACGAACTGCCAATGCTGTATAATTGTCTTATATTTTTTCCATTTATTTCGGCAACAAAAGCTTCTTTTTTGTCATTAATAATAGCCAAAATTTTGTTATTAACGAGTGTCACGGCAGCAATGGTACTGTCACTTTTGAAAAAGTAGAATTCTTCATTTGTTTTTTTAAATTGTATTATTTTTTCTGAGTTGCTATATGGTATGTTGCCTTCAGGAACCTCTAGGACGTTAGAACTGTTTATTATTCCTTCTTTGGGGTTGTGTATGTAGCTTACAGAATAAGGACCATATAAATAATAGCCGTCTTTATGTTTGATTATTCGGGATTCTTTACCATAGTAAGTGTGTATTACATTTGTTTGTTGTTCTACGAAATGAAGATATGTTCCCCATTCACCCATTGCCTTATAAAAAACGCGATAATCAGCATCCTCATAGATAAGCCTTGATAACTTGTTTATTTTCGTTATTGTCCAAGTAGTGTCAATTAAACATATATGGTAATCTGGATAATCACTAAAATCGTTTCTTATTAGAAGAGAATCATTTCTTACAAATAATTGCCCAGAACTATCAAAATTTTGGGGCAAGGAAATTGTTTGTATAAGTTTCCCTTCTTTTGAAAAAGCAAATATGTGATTATAATTATTGTAGTTTACATTTTCTCCTATCCAAAAAAAATACAAGTCGTGGTATCTTACTCCAGCAATTGAGATATCTCCATTTTGATGAAAGTATTTATTTCCATCAAGGGTTGCGGTTATAGTTTTTACTGGTGAAAGTTGTTGAACTTTATTAAACCGTTTAGCATAAGAAGTCGCAAAGCACAAAAAAATCAAATAAAAAATTAAAATTTTTTTCATGGAGAAGGAGTTTTACTAAATAGAACAGAATAATTACACTATTTCACATTCGACTTGTGGGTCATGATGTCGAGCACGAAGCGGTCGGTCACGTCCATTCCCTTGCTACCGATGGCGGTGAGGTTGTGAATGCTCTGGTCCACATCATCGTCAATGATGCCCTCTTGTGATGTAACGTACTTGTGCTGCATGGCTAGCATGGCACTGAGCATGGCGGTGCTCACACCACTGGTGAGCTTGAGGGTACATGAGGGCTTGGCACCATCACAAATCATGCCGGTGAGATTGGCTATCATGTTCTTGACCGAGTAGCTTATTTGCTCATAGGTGCCCCCCATGAGGTAGGTGATGCCGCAACTGCTGCCAGTCGACGCCACAACGCATCCGCACAATGCCGATAGCGCTCCCAGCGTCTGCTTAATGTAGATGGCGGTGAGATTTGAAATGATGAGCGCTCTAATGGTCTCCTCCTCGGTGTTGTGGTTTTCTTCGGCAAAGACGACCACTGGCATGGTGGCGCAAATGCCCTGGTTGCCTGAGCCCGAATTGCTCATGACCGGAACCATAGCACCTGCCATGCGCGCGTCGCAAGCGCAACTGGTGATGGATAGTACCTTTGAGAAGATGCTGTCGCCCATGATGCCTCGTCCCAGAGGCGACTGCATGGTCTTACCTAGCTGGTGACCGTAGTTCTCACGCAGTCCACTCATCGCGGCGGCCTCGTTGAGTCGCTTAGCCTCAAGGATGAAGCGCAGGTCGTCGATGTCGGTTTCTAGAGCGAAGTCATAAACCTTTCGCAACGTGAGTTTCGGGTCTTCGTCATTTTGCTCGGTGGTGCACTGGCATGCGGGCTTGTCGTTGTCTAATATCACGTCATTGTCCTTGCGCAACAGCACAAAGTGAGTGTGGTGCGTCTTGATGCGGGCTTCGGCTTCGTGACCATTAGTGGTCACCACAGCATTGATATATAGCTTGTCGGGGTCATTGTCCTCGAGCGAGATGTGGATTCGGTCCTCGGCGATATACTGCTTCCCGCGTTCTACCGCCTGCTTATTGCAGTCGCATAGCACCTCCAGTTCTTTCTCGGGCTTGCCAATGATGGCACCCAGCGCGATTGCGATGGGTAGCCCTATCATCCCTGTGCCTGGAATACCCACTCCCATGGCATTCTTGAGAATGTTTGCACTAAGCTTTACGTCTACTTTGTCGGGGACTTGCCCCAGCAGTTCAGTTGCCTTGGCAACGCAGAGTGCCACCGCAATGGGCTCGGTGCAACCAATTGCAGGTACCACTTGTCGCTTAATTAAAGCTATGATTTCTTTTTGTTCTTGAGTTGTCACAATAAATTAATTCTTTCAGGTTATGGTTTGTAATTGCAAAGGTAATGATTTTTTAGTGTACCGTGGTTAATAAGTAGTCATATTTTGATAATTTTATTATGTTCTTAAACTTTGTTCAGGAGTGAAAGTCTAAAGATTACAGATGCTAAAAGCTGTTTTTTATAGCCTCAATGGTTGAAATACAAAAAAATATGCTACATTTGCATTTGGAAAAAAGTGTGAAATATATAACATGCTAAAATTATGAAAACTTTGATGCGAAATATAATGCTGCTGGCTGTGATGGTTGCGACGTTTAGCACCAGTAGTGCCGTGGCACAAACGCTGCGCGACGCCAGCTACAACTATGTGGGCAAAATATCGCCCAACGGTACTGTACGCGACAGCAAGTACAACCCCGTGGGGTACTTCAACAACGACGGCACCATCGCTAATGCCAAGGGTAAGGTGGTGGGACGCTTCGACGGCAAGATGCAAATCTTCACCAAGGGCGGTGAGCGCGTTGGATTTATCACTGCCGACGGCTCGGTCTATGACGGCGAGAGCGACTTGCTAGGAAAGATTGAAATCAAGACTGGTAAAGTGACAGACGATGATGGCAAAGTGCTGGGCTACGCTAACGGCATCTCAATCCAGCGTGTGGCGGTTTATTACTTCTTCGACTTCTTTGACTAATAAGATACAAGCATTATGAAACACCTCATCTCATTAATCGCTATTATCACTTGTGTGCTGGCGTGCGGTGGTTTCACAGCTCAGGCTCAACGCATGCAAAACGGTAGCTACTCCACAGTGGGCTACATTCGCAGCGATGGCACCGTGCAGGACCGCAACTACACCACCATTGGTCACATACGCAGCGACGGCACTGTTCAAGACCGCAGCTACAGCACCATTGGTCACATACGCAGCGACGGCACCATTCAAGACCGCAGCTACAGCACCATTGGTCACATACGCAGCGACGGCACTGTTCAGGACCGCAGTTACACCACCATTGGTCACATACGCAGCGATGGCACTGTTCAAGACCGCAGTTACACCACCATTGGTCACACTCAAGGTGTGAGCAAGGAGTGGGCCGCATGTTTCTTCTTCTTTTTCTTTAAATGAAGTTGCTTGCAGACAAGATATTATTATGCCAGTGGCTCGTGGCTACTGGCATAATTTATTGCGCTTTTTCATGGATAGCCAAAACAAAAGAAAAACATAACCGCTGAATTTATAGAACATCACGCAATTATTAACTACCTTTGTCGCGCAAAAAAAGAGAGAGATGCAATATTTTGGCGAATTGATATCAATAGGGGTAGCATTCTCGTGGACAGCAACCGCGCTACTCAGCGAGTTTGGTAGCAAGCGCATGGGCAACCTCACCCTCAACGTGGCACGCATGGGCATCACGCTGGTGTTCTCGTGCATCCTCTTTTGGGCAGTGACTGGTAGCCCATTGCCTGCCGGAGCTAGCCGTGAGGCTTACTTGTGGATGATGCTATCGGGGCTAGTGGGATATGTGATAGGCGACTTTTGCCTGTTTCAGTGCTACATCATCATTGGGTCGAAGTTTGGACAGCTATTCATGACCCTTGCCCCCATCACCGCCGCCATCATGGCGTGGATAACACTGGGTGAGCACATTAGCGCAATGGGTATTGTTGCGATGCTTGTCACCCTCACCGGCATTGCGATATCGGTGCTGGGGCGCGGTGGTGATGGACATCACAAGCTAGTGCTCAACTTGCCCCTTAACGGAGTGCTCTTTGCCGTGGGCGCTGCCGTGTGCCAAGGTGTGGGACTGGTGTTGAGCAAGATAGGAATGAACCATTATGCGGCATCGATTGCCACGCCATGTGAGCCCTGGATGTTGCCATTCTTTGCCAACTTCTTCCGTTGCATAGCCGGCATTGTGGGTTTCTCTATATTGTTACATTTTCGCGAGGGATTTAGTTCGCTGCGCAAGAACATGACCGATGCCAAGAGCATGACAGCAGCGGTGCTCACTACAATTTTTGGACCCTTTGTGGGGGTGGGATGCTCACTGCTTGCTGTGCAATACACCAGCGCTGGCATCGCAAGCACTCTCATGGCACTCACTCCCATCATCATCATCTTGCCCGCGTGGTGGCTCTTCAAGCAACCCATCACCACACGTAGCGTGGTGGGAGCGCTAATCTCAGTGTTGGGAGTATCGCTCTTCTTCCTGCTGTAGCATGCTGGCGAAAAATAGAGATTTGGTCGAAAAAGTCGTCAGGATGGACCAAATCAATTTTTTGTGGTTTGTGTGTGTAGAAGGCTAATGTGCACAAAAATGTGTAACATGCTTTGCGCATTGTCGCATTATTTTCACTACCTTTGCAGTGCTATGACGCTGGAACAGCTTTATATAGTGGAATTTTAGCGTGAAGTCGCCTTTAAAATTTAGAGCGTAGCTCTTTAATTTCCATGCATAGCATGGCACAAAGGGTTAAAAACACAAATTACACTAATTATCTAGATTGGTTGTAATTTTTCGAAATGTTGCGCCTAGCGGCGTCAAAAAGCCGGCTCTCGCCGGAAATTAATGCGCTATTGCGCTAAAATTATAATTGTTTGTAATTGTTAGTAATTGTTTGAAAAAAAGCGTGCTATGACGCTGGAACAGCTTTCAATATTGAACTACAAGAACATTGCCGAGGCGCAACTGCGGTTCTCGCCAAAGGTGAATTGCCTCATTGGTAACAATGGCATGGGCAAGACTAACGTGCTCGATGCCATCTACTACTTGAGTTACTGTCGCAGCTACACCAGTGGTAACGACCATAGTGCCGCCATCACTCACGAGGCGCCACTGATGATGTTGCAAGGGCATTACACTCGCCGAGGCAACACTGAGGATATTGCTCTGAGCCTGCAACGTGGCAAGCGCAAGATGATGAAGCGCAACGGCAAGGAATACAAGCGATTGAGCCAGCACATAGGGCTATTGCCCCTGGTAATGATTTCTCCACTCGACTGGGACTTGATTAGAGGCGGTGGCGACGAGCGTCGCCGGCTCATAGACCAGATTATCTCGCAAGGCAACAAGCAGTATCTTGATGCCCTCATCCGCTATAACAAGGCACTAGAACAACGCAACTCAATGATACGCCATGACTATCGAGATGCGTTGCTCTACGAGAGTGTGGAGCAGGTGATGGAGACAACAGCCACCTATATCCACGAGCAGCGCAAGCAGTGGATTGAAGAGTTCGCGCCAATCTTTATGCGCTACTATAATGCCATTGCCGGTGATCAGGAGCAGGTGCGCCTGGGTTACAAGAGCCACCTTAGCGAGATGACAATGCGACAGTTGCTTAACGCTAATCGCGACCGCGACATGCTGCTGGGCTACACTAGCCGTGGCGTGCATCGCGACGATATTGAGCTGTGGCTTGGTTCACACTCCATGCGCAAGACGGGGTCGCAAGGGCAGTGCAAGACCTATACTATAGCTCTGCGCTTAGCACAGTTTGAGTTCCTGAAGAAGTACACCTCCACCACCCCCATCCTGCTTCTTGACGACATCTTCGACAAGCTCGACGAGGCACGAGTGGTGAGCATTATCAACGTGGTGAGCAACAGTCAGGACTTTGGACAAATATTTATTACCGACACTAATCGCACTCATCTCGACGAGATAATAGCCATGATGAGTGGTGATTATGTGATGATGGCTGTCGAGAACGGCGACATCACCACTATAGCAAGTCACCAGGAGGAGACCCAGGGACAATGAAACGTACCGACCCTAAGTTGATTGCCGACGTCATTGGCGACTTCTTGCAGCAAGAGGATATTGAGACGTCTATGCTCGAGCACCGTGCCCTGCAACACTGGGGCGATGTGGTGGGACCAGGTGCTAACCGCCTTACCACCGAGCGCTATGTCGACAACGGCATTATCACCGTCAAGATTGCCTCGGCGTCACTGAAAAACGACCTCATGCTCACTCGCTCCAGCATCATCGCACAGCTCAACCAGCTGGCCGGTAAACCCGTCATTCGCGAGATAATATTTAGATAACTAGAAAACTAATAAAAACAATATATGGATTTCACTGCCACTCACCCTTTCCACTGTAGCCTGCCAGTGCAGTTGCGATTTAGCGATATCGACACGCTGGGGCACGTTAATAACTCGGTCTATCTTGAGCTCTTCGACTTGGGCAAAAGTGATTATTTCCAAAAAGCTGCAGCCGAGCGACAAGACTGGAACAACGTGAACGTGGTGATTGCTAATATCAACATCAACTTCTTGCACGAAACGCATTTCGACGAGCCACTGGTTGTTCTCACGCAAGTGGATCATGTGGGAAATAAGAGCTTTACTGTAGTGCAGGCACTGCAAAACACGGCTACTGGCGAAATCAAGTGCTTTTGCTCGCAAATCATGGTCTATCTTGACCCCGAGACCCACACTCCAGCCCCCTTGCCACAGCACTGGCGAGACTGCTTCGCCCACTACGAGGGTCGAGAGATGTAATATCCTATTGTGCCGGAATGACGATTATTTTGCAAAAAAGCATCAACACGGCACGTAACTAAAAACTATTTAGTACCTTTGTAGCCTAAATTAAAACACACACATTATTTCTTAGATATTTATATTGCTATGGAAGAAAAGAAGAAATATGCTCGCACTCTGGTGACCACTGCGTTGCCCTATGCTAACGGCCCTGTGCACATTGGCCACTTGGCTGGAGTCTATGTCCCTGCCGACATTTACGTGCGCTACTTGCGCCTCAAGGGTGAGGACGTGCTCATGATAGGTGGTAGCGACGAGCATGGCGTGCCCATCACCATCAAGGCACAAAAGGAGGGCGTTACTCCACAAGATATCGTTGATCGCTATCACAAGATTATTAAGGAATCAATGGAGGGGCTAGGCATTTCGTTTGACGTGTATGGTCGCACCACTAGCGAGATGCATCGCCACACAGCAAGCGACTTCTTCAAGAAACTATATGACAAGGGTGAGTTTGTGGAGAAAATGAGCAAGCAGTTCTACGATGAGGAAGCCGACCAGTGGCTTGCCGACCGCTACATCACCGGCACTTGTCCACATTGTGGCAACGAGCGTGCCTACGGTGACCAGTGCGAGGCATGTGGCACATCGCTTAATGCTACCGACCTCATCAATCCCCGCAGCGCTATCACCGGCAATGTGCCTGTGCTCAAGGAGACGAAGCACTGGTATATGCCCCTCGACAAGTGGGAGCCACGCCTCAGGCAGTGGATTCTGGAGGAGCACAAGGAGTGGCGCACTAATGTGTATGGCCAGTGCAAGTCGTGGCTCGATGGTGGCCTTCAGCCCCGTGCCGTGACCCGCGACCTCAACTGGGGAATTCCTGTGCCCATTGAGGGAGCCGAAGGCAAGGTGCTTTATGTGTGGTTTGATGCCCCAATAGGCTATATCAGCAACACTAAGGAGCTTCGCCCCGACGATTGGGAGAAATACTGGAAGGATCCCGAGACTCGCATCATTCATTTCATTGGCAAGGACAACATCGTGTTCCACTGCCTCATTTTCCCCGCAATGCTCATGGCCGAGGGCTCTTATCAGTTGCCCGACAATGTGCCAGCCAACGAGTTCCTGAACCTTGAAGGCGACAAGATTTCCACTAGCCGCAACTGGGCGGTGTGGCTCAATGAGTATCTTGAGGACTTCCCAGGCAAGCAAGACGTGCTACGCTACGTGCTCACCGCCAATGCCCCCGAGGCCAAGGACAATGACTTCACGTGGAAAGACTTCCAGGACCGCAATAACAACGAGCTTGTGGCGATTTTGGGAAACTTTGTGAATCGTGCGATAGTGCTCACCAACAAGTATTTTGATGGTGTGATACCCGCAGCTCACGAACTTACCGACTACGACCGTGCCACCATCGAGGAGTTCAAGGGGGTGAAAGCCACGTTAAGCGAGGCACTCGACACGTTCCACTTCCGTGCCGCTCTTGCCGAGGCTATGAAGCTGGCACGCATCGGTAATAAGTATCTTGCCGACACCGAGCCATGGAAGCTTGCTAAGACCGACATGGCGCGCGTGGAAACTATCATGAATGTAGCATTGCAGATTACTGCCAATCTGGCGATTGCCTTTGAACCATTCTTGCCTTTCAGCGCCGAGAAATTGCGCAAGATGATAAACATGGACACTGCTTGCTGGGACAAACTTGGCGACATCGACATTCTCAAGGCTGGCGACCGCGTGGAGAAACCAGTGTTGCTATTTGAGAAAATTGACGATGAGACCATTAAGGTGCAGACCGACCGCCTGGAGCGCATCAAGCAAGAGAATATCCTCAAGAACTTCAAGCCCAAGGCTGTGGCTCCAACTGTTACCTTCGACGATTTCCAGAAGCTGGATATCCGCGTGGGCAATGTGCTTGAATGTGAGAAGATTAAGAAGGCCGATAAGTTGCTCAAGTTCACCATCGACGACGGCACCAGCAAGGGTCGCACTATCGTTTCAGGCATCGCTAAGTACTATAAGCCCGAGGACCTCATTGGCAAGGAAGTGTGCTTCATCGCTAATTTCCCACCACGCACCCTCAAGGGTGTGGAATCGCAGGGCATGATACTCAGTGCTGAGGATGCCGACGGTCGCCTTGTGGTGATTGGTCCCCACGGCGAAGTGCGCCCTGGTGTGCAAGTGGGATGAATTTAATGCGCAATTCACAATTCACAATGCATAATGCACAATTCACAAAGCTCAATTCTCAATGCATAATGCAAGAAGCGAAATGTGAGAAATAAAATAGTTAACTGGATACCCTGGATTTTCCAGAATATCCAGTTTTTACATTTTTAGAATAAAAGATAACGATGATTTCCCCCATCCTGGAATTGCAGCGACAGCGCGCTATGCTTCAACTTGAGTATGAGGCAGAGCGAGCCGAGTTTCAGCGCCAAACAGCTACCATGGGGCTGGGACGCAAAGTAAAGCGTGGCGACTGCTGGTGGCCGCTACAGGTGGGACGTAGCTACTACAATTCCCTCAACCAGTTGGTGGTGGAAGTGACGCGAAGCGAAGACACCGACATTGAGCACAACTTTGAGTATGGTCGTCAAGTGGCATTCTTTCGTGTAGACGGTGCCGACAACATCACTTATTTCAAGTTTGGAGGCACAGTGAGCTATGCTCAAGAAGAACGCATGGTGATTGTGGTGCCCGACGCTAATGCTGTCGCTGAGCTGCAAGGGCACGATAGGGTGGGTGTGCAACTATCCATGGACGAGCACACCTATCAGCTCATGTTTCACGCTCTCGACCGTGTGATAAAAGCCAATGGCAATCGTCTTGCCGAGCTACGTGACTTGTTCTATAACCATAGCAAGACAGGTCAATTCTCGTTTGCCCCATTGCGTTTTCCATGGCTTAATCCCACTCAGGAACACGCGGTCAACGAGGTGCTGCTCGCTAAGGATGTGGCGGTGGTGCATGGACCACCAGGCACAGGCAAGACGACTACACTCGTGGAGGCTATTTACGAGACATTACGGCGCGAAAACCAAGTGCTGGTTTGTGCCCAGAGCAACATGGCGGTCGACTGGATAAGTGAACGGCTCATGGATCGTGGGGTGGAGGTACTACGCATTGGTAACCCCACCAAGGTTAACGACAAGATGCTGGGATTTACCTATGAGCGTAGGTTTGAGGCGCACCCCGATTATCCGCAGCTGTGGGCTATTCGCAAGGCGATTCGTGAGTTGCGCGGTGCTAAGCGTCGCTCTACCGATAGTTATCATCAAAAACTTGACCGCTTGCGCAGTCGTGAAACGGAACTCGAATTGCGCATCAACAACGAGCTTTTCAATAGCGCTCGTGTAATCTCGTGCACTCTTGCAGGCAGTGCAAGCCGTGTGCTGCAGGGCATGAAGTTTGCCACTCTGTTCATCGACGAGGCAGCGCAAGCGCTGGAAGCGGCTTGCTGGATAGCCATTGCTAAGGCTGGGCGCGTGGTGCTCGCTGGCGACCATTGCCAGTTGCCACCCACCATCAAGTGTCTTGATGCCATCAAGGGTGGCCTAGCTAAGACGCTGATGGAACGCATTGTTGAGACTAACCCGCAAGTGGTGACCTTGCTAAAGGTGCAGTATCGCATGAATGATGATATCATGCGCTTCTCGAGCGACTGGTTCTATGGCGGTCAAGTGCAGAGCGCCCCCGAGGTGAAATACCGCAGCATCCTCGACTTTGACACACCCATGACATGGGTCGACACTTCGCAGCTCGACATTGAGTCGCACGAGGAGATGGTGGGAGAAACCTACGGTCGCATCAACCGCGTGGAGGCGCAACTCACTATCGACACTTTGCAGCAATATTTTGAACGGCTGGGGCGTCATCATGTGATAGACGAGCGCCTCGACGTGGGCATCATTTCGCCCTATCGCGCGCAGGTGCAGTATCTGCGACGATTATTGCGCAAGAGCGCTTATTTCAAGCCCCTGCGGCACCTTATCACGGTCAATACAGTAGATGGCTTCCAGGGTCAGGAGCGCGACATTATAATCATTAGCATGGTGCGGCAAAATGAGCAGGGACAGATAGGCTTCCTGCGCGACCTGCGCCGCATGAACGTGGCTATCACACGTGCCCGCATGAAGCTATTTATCATGGGCGATAGCACAACCATGACGCGCCACCCATTCTATCGCAAGCTCTACGAGTACATTCAGCAGTTGGGCGAGTTGTAACAATCATGGGGCTACAAGCACAAGAAAAAAAGGGGGGGGTGTCAGAATGTAATAAATGGCGCAACTCCCCCTCTAAGATAGAGGGGGTAGGGGGGAGTATGAAAACCTCAACATATATTTATGGTGTAGATTATCTATACATTCTGAACAATCATACTCCTCCGCCCTTCGGGCACCTCCTCTATCTTAGAGGAGGAGTTCTCATTAGATTCAGGAGTTTTGCAACACTCTCAGTTCTCATTAGATTTCACATTATGACACACCCTCTTTTTAGATAGTATAGTACCCTTTTATTTCTGGCGGAAGTAGAGGTTGATGGGTGTACCACTGAAGTCCCACTTTTCGCGAATCTTGTTCTCGAGATAGCGCTTGTAGGGGTCCTTAATCCACTGTGGCAGGTTGCAGAAGAATACAAACGATGGCACGCGCGACTCCTTGAGCATGGTGATATACTTGATTTTCACAAACTTGCCCTTGGTGGCAGGAGGTGGCACGGCAGCGATTGCCTCTTGCAGCACATTGTTCACCTGCGAGGTGGAAATCACCGTCTTGCGCTTGTTGTAGACCGCAATGGCCTCTTCCAGCACCTTGAGGATGCGTTGCTTGGTGAGAGCCGACCCAAAGATGATGGGGAAGTCGGTAAACGGAGCGAATCGCTCGCGAATGGTCTGCTCCATGTAAGTGATAGCTTGTTGCGACTTTTGCTGTGCTATGTCCCACTTGTTGACCAGCACCACCAGTCCCTTGCGGTTCTTCTCGATGATAGAGAAGATGTTTACGTCCTGTGACTCGATGCCACGAGTGGCATCGATGATGAGGATGCACACGTCGCTATACTCAATGGCGCGGATACTGCGCAGCACCGAGTAATACTCAATATCCTCGTTTACCTTGTTCTTCTTGCGAATGCCGGCGGTGTCGACCAGATAAAAGTCGAATCCAAACTTGTTGTAGCGCGAGTAGATGCTGTCGCGGGTAGTGCCGGCAATGTCGGTAACGATATTGCGCTCCTCGTCCATGAGTGAGTTCACGAGCGACGATTTGCCGGCATTAGGCCTGCCCACAATGGCAAAGCGTGGCAACTCTTCCTCAGGGCTGTCGTCATTCTTTTTGGGCATGAGGCGCACCACCTCGTCGAGCAAGTCACCGGTGCCGGTGCCGTTGATTGCCGAGATGGCAAAAGGTTGCCCCAGTCCCAGTGCGTAAAACTCACTTTCACCGTAGTACCCCTGGTTGTTATCGTCCTTGTTTACCACAATCACCACGGGTTTCTTGCCACGGCGCAAGATTTGTGCCACATGGTCGTCGAGGTCGGTAATACCAGTCTTGATGTCGACCATGAAGAGAATCACATCGGCCTCCTCGATGGCGAGGTAGACCTGCTTATTGATTTCGCTCTCAAAGATGTCGTCGCTACCTTCAACCCATCCTCCTGTGTCGACAACGCTCATCTCCATACCGTTCCACTCCATCATGCCATACTGGCGGTCGCGAGTGGTGCCGCTGGTGTCGTTAACGATTGCCGCGCGAGTCTTGGTCAAGCGGTTAAAAAGCGTGGATTTTCCCACGTTGGGGCGTCCCACTATTGCTACTAATCGTCCCATATAATAATGTAATTAATTATTTATCTTAAAATAAAAGTTGTGTGTCGTCAAACCCTGTGGCTAAAAAAGCAATTTCTTACTCAATGTATCCAAACTGGCGTAACTTGTTTTCCTGGTTGCGCCAGTCTTTTTCCACCTTGACGTATAGCTCAAGGAAGACACGTTTCTCAAAGAATTTCTCAATATCTTTGCGCGCTTCGATGCCCACATGCTTGAGCTTGCGGCCTTGGTGCCCAATGATGATACCCTTTTGGCTATCCCGCTCCACATATATCACTGCCATAATGTGAATGGAGCTATCGTCCTCGTCAAACTTTTCAACTATCACCTGGGTGGCATAGGGAACCTCCTTGTCGTAGGTGAGAAGGATTTTCTCACGCACAATCTCGGTAACAAAGAATCGTGAGTTGCGGTCGGTGAGAGCATCCTTGCCAAAGTAGGGAGGGCTCTCGGGAAGCAGTTCCACAATGCGACGCATGATGTTGTCGACATTAAAGTTGTGTAGCGCGCTGGTGGGGAATACCTCGGCTTGAGGCAGCAAATCTTTCCATTGCATGACCAGCGCTTCAAGTTCCTGCTGTCCCCCAGTGAGCAAGTCAATCTTGTTGATGACTAGTAGCACCGGAATTTTTTCCTTAGCAACCTTGTCGAGGAAGTCACGGTTCTTGGTGGGTGTCTCTACCACGTCGGTGACATAGAGCAACACATCGGCGTCGATGAGCGCGCCGCGCGAGAAGTCGAGCATCGACTCCTGCAATTTAAACTTGGGTTTAAGCACGCCAGGTGTATCGCTAAACACAATTTGGTAATCGTCGCCATTGACGATACCCATGATGCGATGGCGTGTGGTCTGCGACTTGCTAGTGATGATTGATAGTTTCTCACCCACCAGCAGGTTGCTCAACGTCGACTTACCCACGTTGGGGTTTCCCACAATGTTTACAAATCCTGCCCTGTGCATTATTTTTTTAGTTTTTTGAAAAAATCTAGAATTTCAGGAACTCCTAGACAATATTGAAAAAAATAGCTCACTCAATCTTTTTACTTACAAAAATGCCCTGCCACTCGTGTTGCCGGGGGCAGGCGCATTGATGTTGTTTCCTCAAGAGCAGGCCTTGATGCTAGATGGCCCACACCAGGTACTCAGCTCCCCATGTGAAGCCGGCGCCAAAGGCGGTGAGCACAATCTTGTCACCCTTCTTGAAACGGTGCTTGTTCTCGTCAAGACACAAGGGGATGGAAGCGGCACTGGTGTTGCCTCGATGCTGGATGTTGACGAGCACTTTGCTCTCGTCAATGCCCAAGCGGCTACCCACAGCCTCGATGATGCGCAGGTTGGCCTGATGAGGCACAAACCAGTCGATGTCCTCGTTAGTGAGGTTGTTGCGTTTCATCACTTCGCGAGTGGAGGTGAGCATGTCAATCACAGCGTGGCGATACACGGCTCGACCCTCTTGATACACAAAGTGCTCGCGAGCGTCAACAGTCTCGTGTGAGGCGGGTCTGGCTGAGCCACCAGCCTTGTAGACCAGATGCTCCAGACCACTACCGTCAATGTGGTAGATGCCATCGATGATGCCCTCGCTGAGGTCCTCGGTGGGTTCAAGCAATATTGCTCCCGCGGCGTCGCCAAAGAGAGGGCAAGTGGCGCGATCTTGATAGTCGGTCATGCTTGTCATCTTCTCGGCACACACCACAATCACCTTCTTGTAAAGTCCAGCCTTGATGTAAGCACTAGCGGCATAAGAGCCCACGACAAATCCGGCGCATGCTGCCTGAATGTCGTAGCCGTAGCATTTCTTTTCCATGCCACAGTGGTGCATTATTATCGACGCCGTTGAAGGGAAGCGGTAATCGGGGTTGGAAGTGGGGCAGATGAGCAGGTCCACATCATCGGGGTTAGTACCTGTCTCGGCAAGCAATTTGCTCACTGCCTTGATTCCTAGAAATGAAGAACCTACATTCTCCTTGAGTACACGACGCTCCTTAATGCCCACGCGGGTGGTGATCCACTCGTCGTTAGTGTCGACAATGTGTGATAGTTCCTCGTTGTCGAGGATGTCGTCGGGGACATAAGAAGCAATGCCTGTAATCTTTGCGTTAAGCATAATGCGTGATAATTTTCTTCTTTTGAGTGTAGATGAGTGTTTTGAAGGGACTTTGAGCAAAGAAAATAATCAATCCTAAATATACTTTTTTCCTTAGGCAACAGCACGCGATGGCTCTTGTCGTTGTGTGTGGTGTGTGTGTGGTATATTTAGGATTGCAAAGTCATTGTCCCTTAGTGTGGTGTCACATGTTGATAATGAGTGGTATAGCCGATGGGTTAAACGGCAGCCTCATCGTCAAACACCTTCTTGCCACGGTAGTAACCGCACTCGGGGCATACAGTGTGATAAACATGCCATGCGCCGCAGTTGCTGCAACGGGCGATAGTGGGAGCCACAGCCACGTCGTGAGTTCTTCTCTTGGCTGTGCGAGTCTTTGATTGTCTACGTTTAGGATGTGCCATTTCTTTAATTTATTTTTTATTGTTGTTATTTTCTTTTAATTGCCTCAGCGCTGCCCACCGTGGGTCGATGTCGCTGTCGGCACTGCTCTCGCTGTGTGGAGGCTCGTCAAAGTCCTCGTCGCTACTGTAGCCGCGCGCGCTGTGTTGCTCTAGCCGGCCAAGCATTTCCTCATTGCACTCACCTGGGGAGTGAACATGCATCATGGGGATAGTGAGCAAAACGGTGTCGCGAACTATTGGCTCCAAGTCGAGCGTCCTCCATGACGACGGTATCACTAGCACATTGTCGAGGCTGTCGTCTAGTGTGTCGCCCATTTTAACGGTCAAGTGGTAGGTGGCATCGACAGGAAGCTCCATGTCGTCGAGACAACGGTCGCATGGAATGGTTATAACGCCGTTGCACACGAAGTCAAGGTCGTAGATGCCCTCTTGGGTGTGAGTCACACTAATGGCGACATCAACACTTCCGGAGCGCACTTCGGAAACCTCGATTTCGTTGAAAAACTTGCCATCAACATGGTAGTCAAACTGCTGACTTCCAAAGGGTAAGCTAGCGATGGATAACTTCATCTGCGCCAATTTTTCCAACTATTTCTCGTTAAAATCGGCGCAAAGATAACAACATTCTCGCTAATAATCAACGATTTTGCGTGATTTTTTATTTTTTTAGGCAAAAAAGAGGCGTTCTAGCGGGTGAAGAAGCGAGTGAGATTGACGCAATGTGTGAAATCTATGCCACACGCGATTGCGCCACTAGCTGGTTTATCTTGCGCATTTCAAGAATGAGAAGCACAAGTCCCACGAGGGCTGCCAGCAAGTCGCTGATGGGGAAAGCGAGCCACACGCCGTCGAGTTTCATCACCGGTGGCAACACAATGAGGATGGGAAGCAGGAATATCACCTGGCGCGACAAGCTCATGAAGATTGACTTGGTGGCCTCGCCAAGCGACTGGAAGAAATTGGTGGTAACAATTTGAAATCCTGCGACAAAGAATACTACATTGCCCAGCGGAATGCCGTGCTCGCAGGCTGCGATGAGGCTTGGGTCGGTGGTGAAAATGCGTGCCACATATCCTGGGAAGAAGACACTGGCAATGGTGCCTAACAGGCACACCACGGTACTCACGGCGACGGTGAGCCAGTAGGCGCGCTTGAGGCGGTCAAAACGCTTGGCGCCATAGTTGAAACCCACAATGGGTTGCATGCCCATGCACACCCCCAGCACAAACATCACCGCCAGTTGTGTGAAGGTCATGAAGATGCCCATTGCCGCCACGCTGGTGTCGCCACCATAGCGGTACACCGTGTGGTTAAGAATGGCATTAATCACGCATCCGGCAGTGTTTACAATGCATGGTGCCGCGCCCACGGCGAGGATGGGCTTGAGGATGTCCCACTTGAGATTGTAGATGCCACGGGTGTAGTGTATCTCGCTCTTGGTGCTAATGAAATGCTGTTGCACATATATCATGGCAACAAGCATGGAAATGTCGGTGGCTATGGCAGCACCTTTAATGCCCCACTTGAGGCCAAAGATGAAGATGGGTGCCAGCACCACGTTGATGCCTGCGCCAATGAAGTTGGCCCACATTGCTTTCTTGGGATAGCCAGTGGCGCGCATGATGTTGCTAAACGAGAAGGTGAGGTTGTTGAACAGTAGTCCCGGTAGCATAAACATCATGAAATCGCGGGCATAGGGTAGCGATGTTTCGCTGGCGCCAAAGAGGCGTAGCACATCATCCATGAAGATTGCGAACATTGCCAGGTAGAATGTTCCAAACACCAGTGTCATCACCAGGCTATTGCCCAGGATTTGCTCGGCAGTGTTGCGTTTTCCCTGTCCAAGCACGATTGATGTGCGTGCTCCGGCACCACCGCCAATGAGTACGCCAAATGCTGCCGACACGTTCATCACAGGGAAAGTGATGGCTAGGCCCGCTATAGCATCGGGTCCCACACCTTGTCCAATGAACATGCGGTCGATGATGTTGTAGACCGACATCACCACCATGCCCACCACCGAAGGCAAGCTGTACTTGAACAACAGCTTGCCAATGGGGGCTTTATCGAGTTCGTTTAATCTATTTCCTGCTTGTAGACTTGCCATTAAATACACTAAAAGGTTCTCATTTTATTAAATCGAGCCATGAGGGGTCTTTAGTCTTTTTAGCTTTTTCCTTGAAGCGTTTTTCTACATCCTTGGGGGCTGATTCCTTGAGATGCTCCAGCACATATAATGCCTGGCTGTGGTCCTTGTCGCGTTCGAGAGCACTGATAACGTCTTTCACGGCCTTGTCGTAGTCCCAGTCGTTATAGTAATCGGTAGCACGCATGGCATAGGGGTCGGGTAGCTCGGGTTCTAGCTTTATAGCCATGGTGTAGGCTTTGATGGCGTCCTTGCGCTTACCTTGCGAGTCGGCAATGGTGCCAATTCCCAGGTAGCCTTCCACATACTTGGGATTTAGCTGTACCATGTAGCCGTAGTCGACCATAGCCTCGTCGTAGCGATGCAGCTTGCGATAGAGGTTACCGCGACGCACGTAGCAGTCAAAGTCCTTGTCGTCGAAGCGCAGCGCCATGTTCAAGTCTTCGATAGCTGCGAGTGTGTCCTTGAGCTGCAGGTGTATGGTGGAACGGGTGTAGTGCATCCAGTTGAGCATGTAAGAATCGTTCTCGTCAATTTTGCACTCGCGGGCGCGCTCCATTGCTTCCAGCGCCTCGTGCGGCTGGTCAAGGTCGCTCTTGATAGCAGCAAGATATCCCCAGCCGTAGGCGTCGTCGGGGTTCCCTTTCACATATTTATTAATATAGGTCAAGGCTGTTGACAAATCTTCGTTGCCATAAGCCTCAACAGCCTTGTCAAAGTCGGCGCGAGTGCTCACTTCGGTTTTGGGCTTCACGCGCGCTTTTTTCTTTACCGACTTTGCTCCAGCCGGCACTGTTGCCAGCATGGCGATAAGCATAATAAAAATCGTTGTTCTTTTCATGTTGATTAAAATTTAATGTGTTATAACGCTTGCAAAGTTAGGAAAAAATAGCGACAAATAACCATAATAACAGGCAATAATGAGCGTCAATCTCGCAAAATGAATGTTACAACACGAGAGAGGGTGCGCAAAGTTAATTGCCCACCCTCTTCTCTATTGCTTGTTAAGCTATGTGTTGTGCATTAATCAGAGAGTCCCAAGATGATGTTATAAACAGCTGTCACATCGCTGCCTGTAACTTCTCCATCACCATTTTGGTCACCGTTAAATATTTCAGTGTCTTGACCGAAGAGTATGTGGTTATAGAGAGCTGTCACATCGCTTCCGGTAACTTCTCCGTCGCCATTCACATCGCCAGGAATAGCGGTGTGTTGTGCCTCCTCGCCAGGGAACAAAATGTTGTTATGGCTCTCAAGGGTAGAGATTTCTTTGAAGTAGGCACGGAATGGCTCAACAACTTGAGCCGCTGAACCCCACTGTGCCACGGCACCTGTAGGATTAACAGCATAGATGTTCTCGAGTTCGTTATCGGTAAATGTGCCTGCCATCAAGTATTGCTTACCGCTGGTGTAGGCGATGGGTTCGGGCTTGAGAAGCACGTTGCTGGCGCTCCAGGTGATGGGGGTGCCGGCGAGGTTAGCGCTCTTGTTGATGGCGATGATGTAAGGCACGTTGGCCTCAATGTCTGTAACCTCACTGAAGGTTACCTCGCCATCGGCCTCTTGGGCGAAGCGCTCAACCCACATGTCGTTGTTGCTTGCTGTGCAGGTTGATGGAGTGAAGGGTAGCACGATGGTGCTCCAGTTCTCGGCAACGCCAGCCTGGCGCGCCTTGGTGAATGTGCGCTCGTAGCTGATGTTCTGAGCGGTGAAGCTCATTGGAGTAAAGTAGCTATAGCCATCCTTGAGGACGATGCTTGTAGCAGTCGCGTCCTTAACGATGTTGCGTCCGTTGAGGTTTGCGGGAACCTCAGCATCCTTGTCGAGGAAGTAGATAACATTGGGGTTGTCGTTGGGCACGATGCTGAAGTTGCTCAAGCCCTCAAGGCTCACTGCTGCAACGTCGTCGGCAATCTCGAAGTTGTCTTCGGGCTTGTAGCCGTTGCGAGAGCCATCGCCAGCCCAGGTGATGATGCCTGGCAGGATGTCGTAGTAGAGCGACTTGCCACGCTCAACGATGTTGTCGACGTGCGAAGCGTCCTCGCTGTCGGGCACGTTGTTGCGGGCATAGATGTTCATTGAGTAAGTAGAGCCGTAAGCCAGGTTGTCGAAGTCGAAGTAGAATGTCTTGGTCTCACCTGCGGCGAGCGAGATGGTCTCCTGCTTGTAGGTTACCATCGAGCCCGAAACTGTGCCGTCCTCGTTCTTGGTAATGAGGAACAGGGGAGCCAGGATGTACTTGTTATACTCGCCATTGCTGTGGTTGGTGATGGCGGCGCTGAAGCGTGCACGGCTGTCGTAGATTTCACCGTAGGTGATATTGGTGCCATCGGTGTAAGCGTCTTTGGTGGCATTCTCCGCCTTGATAACAACCGAGAGGTTAAGCTCCTCGGCCTCGGTGCTCTCGGCGATGGTTACTGTGCCTGTGCCAATGGTAACATAATCGCCATACTGGTCGAGACGCATGAGCTTAACGCTCTTGGTGCCTGATGATGCTGGGCGCACGTTAAAAGTGATAACCGACTCTTGACCGGCAAGAACCTCGCCGGTTACAACAGTGGTGTATTGTGAGTACTCGTCAATCTGCTGTCCGCCAAAGTCAAGATACAGGTCGCCATAGTAGCGGTCAACGCTGTTGTTCTTCAAGGTTACATTAATTTGTTCCTTCACGCCAACCTTCTCACCACCTGTGAATTCCCAGTTGGTGACTTGCAGGTCGATAATGGGGTGAGCGCTAGCCTGGCAATAGGTGTTGCTCATGTTCACTTCAAGATAGAAGCGGTCACTTTCCTTCATGGGTTTCCACTCGGTTGAGCCTTGAACCTGATACATTCCCACTAGGTGGTAGGTACCGGTAAGGCCAGCACCAAACTTAATAATATTAGAGGCATTTTGTGCTATATCTTTTCCAAACTGTGTGGTTTCACCTAAAGCTGAGGTTGTAACAGTCATATAGATGTTGCTCTCACTATTAGTTGCTATAGTGTAGGAACCATCAGCAGGATTGTATAGACCAAGTGCTACTTTGTATTTTTTGCCTGTCCCAGAGTGGTCGCTGTAGCTTACTTTAACAATCTTTGACTTGTGAATCTTGAAGGGATCAGATACTCGATCACGGTCCCATCCGCTGGGGCCGCTAATGGCTGTTGCTGTGAGCACTGGTTCCTCCTCATCCTCGTCGCTGCCGGGAGCAGCGCCACCAGGCACGACGTTGTACACGATGTTCTGCTTCATGTTGTATCCCTCGGCGCTGCTCGAGCCACCAATGCCACTGGCGTAGGGGTTCATGATGGCGAGCTGGAAGTAGCCGTTACCCATGCCACCCCAACCCCAGTTGATGTGGAAGTAGTTGCCATACTCGTAGCCGTCGCAGATGAACGAGTGACCACCGCCACTACCTGCAGTGCCGTTGTAGATCATGGGGCGTCCTGCGGCGAGCTCCTGGTAAACCATATTGTCCCACACCTCTTGAGTGTAGTCGTTGCGGTAGGCGAGCTTAGAGCCGTAGCCAAAGAAGGCAAATGCCTTGGGAATATCGTCGGTGTAAGCACCTGTTGCCGATGTTCCATATTGCGATTTCAATGCGCAGCCCACATAGAGCATCAAGTGAGCCACCGCACTGGTGTAGACCTCGTCCTCGGCACCGGTGTAGGTGTCGCGCATGTGAGCCCAGTCGAAGGTGGTGATGGGTTGAGCTGGTACAGTATAGGTGCCGTAATCGCCCAGCCCGTTGCCATAGGTGAAAGTATAGCTGGGTACCTCCTCGGTTGTTGCCTCAGGATATTTGTAGAAGTTCATCAGCTGCGACATTGAGGTAGCCACGCAGCCGGTGTAGGCGAGCTCATAGCCGTCGGCCTCATCATCGCTAATCATGAACTGTGGGCACTCGTTCCAGTAGGGAGTAGCCTGGTCCCACTTAGTGCTGATGAGTGGCGCGATAGAGTTGCGGGTGTCGACCACGTTCTCGGCTTTGGGAGCGGCGAGGACCTTGCTAAGGTTGGCAGCTGGAACCTGGTCGAGCAATGCAATTTGTTGTGCATACTCGTTGAGCCAGTTCTTCATGTTGCTTGGGGCCTTAGCCTCGTCGAAGTGTCCCTCGTCGCTATAGCCCAAGATGGGATTAGTGCGGTCATCGCCCGAGACGATGACGAAGCCCTGGTTGTTGCCAATGTTAAACACGTAGTAGGCGGCTGAGGCTGTAGAGGCCTTCATCATGCCGTTGGCTTGCGACGCTATCGTCAGTGTGCGCTGAGCCTTCTGCTTTTTAAGCACGAAACTTGCGGCTTCTTGCTGAGCTTGCTCTAGAGTCACGGGTGCGGCTTGTGCCACCAGTCCCAGGCTCATGCAGAGCAAGAGCAGAACAAATAGTCGGTTCTTTGTCATAAAAAATGGGTTAAGATAGATAATTAAAATAGTTGTTTATGTTTTGGTTTTTGTTTGGTTTTATCATGTCATTTTATAGAGATAAAGCATGCTTTAACCTCTCACGAAGATGTAAAAGGTTGGCAAATATACGATAATTATTTGAAAGATAAGTGCTTTTATGTAGAAAAAAAGGGAAAAATTAACATCTCTAGCACACCGTCACTTAGACCAGAACTAACCACTAATTATCACGAATTTACACGAATTAATGATAACTAAAAACTTATAACTCATTGGTTAGCGCAGTAGCTGGGCTAAGATGTAGGCGAGCAGCAGGACAAAGAGAATGATGCCACAGCCTGGCAGTGAGCAGGTGCAACTGCGTGAGCGAGGAGAGGAAGTGGGGTCGGAGCCCTCAGCCTCTAGGCGTTGGGCTGCCTCTTGAGCTTCGGGGTCATATTGCCGGGTGTGAGAGAACACGCCAGGCAACCCGGTGTTGTGTGGGATTAGAATTTTGCGTGGATGAAGCCCGTCGAAAGGAGCCACTACCTTGTTGTCCTCGAGTTGTTGCATCAGCTGCTCGGCACGCTCAGGGGGAATGTTGAAATAGCGTTGCAGCATGGGTAGGGTAATGGCATTGCATGTCTTGATATAGTCGACAGCGGCGCTATAGAGTGGGTCAAGTCCCTCGAGAGCAGCCTGATGCTCATAGTATTCGACACCCTTGAACTCTGGCGGTTGCTGACTTAGAGGCTTGAGTTGCTCCAGCGGAGCCTTATCGTTGGGAATATAAGCTATGCCGTCAACGATTTTCAGCATCGACATGCAGCTTGGGCAGGTGATGGTGTAGTCGAGCATCGCGAGTTCTTCCTCACTTTGCTGCGTGATGTGACCACACTTGGGACATTCGATTTTCATCTTTCAGTTAAAAAATATATAAAATCTTCATTAGCACTCACAATCGCATTTATCCCTCAAGGTTGATTCCCATGATGACATAAGCGATGAAGAAGAGTGCCACAGCAATGAGTGTGATGATGAAGCATCCGCTAGTGCTGTGAATGCTGAACTTGCTGTCGCTATTGTTGTTCTTGCGGTTCTTACCCGTGATTTTGCGTGAGTTTGTGGCCATGTGATGAGGTGTAGATGATTGGGGAATAGTAGTGCGAGATGGGATTGTGGTGGTGCGATAGGGTGGTGGAGAAGATGCTGTGCGACGTGGGGGTGGCACCACTTTAACAAAGTTGCCGCACTTGGGACAGAAATTTGCCCCTTCACGCAAGAACGCCCCGCACTGCTTGCAATAGCGCATCACGGCATCGGTGTGATGTGGCAATGCCGGTGGCGCAGCGGGAGGTGGCGGGGCTGAAGGGGGAGGCGGTACCTGTGCGGGCTCGCTAGAGGGTTGCACAGTGGTGCTTGTGGCATCATGCGATGGTGGCACAATGTCATCGCCGCTAGCGGTGTCACTGTCCTGCTGGGTAGAGTCGAGGTTAGAGTTCCTTGAAGGCACGTCAACGTCGATTGCCTCTAGGCACTGCGGGCACACCAGGTGTCCTTGCAAGTTCTCAATTTCCTCGATAGAGACGTCGATATGTTTCCCACACTCGGGGCAGAATAGATGCATTAACTACTATAAGTGTAAAGTTTTCTAGATATTCCGGAAAATCTTGGATAGCAAGAAACTCTAGAATATCTAGAAAACTGAATGATTTTTTAAGCGTAGTGAACTGTGGCTTTTACCACAATGTGCCACTTGCCGTTTTCGAGCTGTGCGCGACCAGCGCGGTCGGTAACGATGCGTGACTTGCCGGCAGTTGACTGAATGTCGTTGCCCGAGCAAGCGCGAGTGAGGGCATCGCCAGGCATGAGCAGTGCCAGTTTGTGCACTTCTTCCTTGTTGATGACAGTGAACGAGCCACTCTTGCCGTCCATGGTGGTGAGCTCAAAAATTGAGTTGCCAGGCTCGTAGGTAGCTGCCGAGCGAGAGAAATTGTCATCCTCGTCGGGCTTTGCCATGAACAGGATGCGTGGCTCTCCAAAGGTGTTCTTTGGCTCTTCCTTAACTGCCACGGGCTGCTCTTTCTTGGGCTCTTCGCGTTTGGGTTCTTGTCTCTTGGGCTCGGCAGGACGCTCATTGTGCTTCTCTTCACGAGCATTCTTCTCGCCAAAGTCAATCTTCTTGGTAGCAACTGCGGCACCAGCGTCGCTCAGCTTGTTATCGTGCTTGCCGGCAGGCTTGTGTGGGCGGTGCTCAGCCTCACCCTGACCCTTGAGAGTAGAACGCATCTTGTCGAGTTGCTTTTGCATGTTCTTGATGTCGTCGTTGAGGTCGTGCATGATAGCCTGATTCTCCTTGCGGGCCTGCATTGCCAGGAAGGTGCCAATGGCGCCCAGCGCAAGCCCCAGGATAGTAAGCAAATACAGGAATCCGTGACCGCTGTGGCCACCATCTTCCTTCTTCTCCTCGGCATTATTCTCCTGAGCGTTTTGAGCGGTGGCGGCAGTGCTGTCGGCATTGTTTACTACTGTAGCATTACCTGCTTGAGCAGTAGCAGGAGCGGGCTCTCCGGCAGGAGTAGCACCCACTTCGTCGCCAGTGTGAGAAGCGTTATATTTCTCCACATCACGCTTCACTCCATTCTTGAGCACGGCACCTTTCTCATACTCACCCGCGATGGTAGCGAGCAACTTGTCCATGTCGCCACCTTCGTTTTCATGAGCTTTGAGCTTGTCGTAATAGGTTACCCATTTAGCCTTGCTACCGTAGAGCACGCGCAAGTCGTCGAGAGTGTAGTTTTCGTTGGTGCGAGAAATCACCTTGTCCTCGGCCTGGGCAAATCCCAGGTCGGTAGCAATCCACTGGGCTCCCACAGCCAGACCGTGGTTCCATTGTCCTTGCGATAAAGGTTTAGCGCCATCTTGGGCTTTGAGCCCCATTGTGGTCATGCTAGCCATGACACACACAAGTAGTAAAAGAACTTTTTTCATTTCGATAATTGTTGTTTTGTGTTGTTATAGTGTTTTTTATTTTTTGTCAATAGGGTTATTCACACTGTTCTTGAGATTACCTCATTGCACAGGTTTTTCAAGAGGTTGTGGCGTATGATGCCGATGATGGGGTAGAAGAATGGCACGTCCTCGATGGGTTCGTCGCCCTCGTAGCGCCCCTTGAGGTAGTTCCCAATGCCAGCGGTGAGATAGTTTCCAATGTCGTCACCTAGCACACTGGTAAAGATTTTGAACACCTTGTTGTCGATGCCAAACTCGTCCTTGGTAACATTGTCGCACAGCCCTATGAAGAACTCGTTGAACTTGTTGACTTGCTCAATGAGCTGGTCACGTGTCTCAATTTCGTATACACTCTTGATGGTCAATGGCTTGTCGCCAATCATCGAGTAACAGTATTTCATGGCGTTGACATTGCGTGGTGTGAGCTGTCGCACGTCCACGTTGCCGTCCATGCGCAGAGTCTCGAGCCTGATGCCACCGCGACATGTGATTTGCTTCGGGCTCTTGTGCTCAATCTTGATGGAGAACCGCTCGGTGTATTGCTTGCCGAAGACGCGTTCCAGAATGAGCTGTGTGAATTCCTCCACCTGATCCTTGCTGCCCAAGATGTTGAGAATCTTGGAACCAGTACCGCTGAAGTAGATTTGCTTGGGCATCTCGTAGTCGCGTGCTCGCATCGACTGGGCAATGTAGTAGATGATAGCGGCGTAGAAGTACATAAAGATGAGCTTGCGTTGCTGGTCGTTGCGCAATAGCGTGTTGTAGCTGTAGATGTTGCGGTCTACCTCGCGCAGATTGCGCAACTGCTCCACGTTCTCTATTGAGAAGAGGAAGGCGTTGACATCTTGCGAACGCTTGCGCTTGAGCACGTCTTGCAGAATGCTGTTGAGGTAGGAGATGTCGCTGTTCTTGGAAATCAACCGCTTGAAATACTCGCCGTAGTGGCGGATGAGAGGGTTGTTGTCGGCATCACGCTCGGTGAATGCGTCGCCAAAGATGGCATCGCCGGCAAAGCGGAACGACGATAGTGCCACAGGCACAGTGTCGAGGCGATTCTCGGTGGGTTGATAGATAACAGTGTCGGTGGTGCCGCCACCAATGTCGATCGACACAAAACTGCCACCGCTCACGTCATCGCCCTTGTAGAAATAGGCTGGCGCGATGCTCTCGGGGAGGGCTTGCAAGTGGCTGGTGTCGTCGCCGAAATAGGTGTGGTAAAGCTCGTTCCACGTGTCGTCGAGCTTGCGACGGTCGCTGCCGCCCATGCTCACGGGGAAGAAGTAGACGATGTTGGTGCGGTTGAGGTCGCCGTTCTCGAGTAGCACTTTGGCTTTGATTAGCAATACCAGCTCGCGCAGGAACTCGCGTGAGAGTGTGATGTCGCCCATCCACTTGAGGTTGGTGGTGATGTCGTAGCCGTCGAAGTACTGGCGTTCGTAGAGGAACGGAATATTGATATCGCCAAAGAGTTTGTGCCCGCCTGTGCTGACAGCATTGCGTGCCAAGGCACTGCGCAATGGGAATCCGTACACGTTGTCTATGTCGCTGGGCAGGAATTCCACGCGTTGTAGCTGGTCGGCAAAGAGTAGCGTGCCGCGCTTGAGCAGCGATGCTATGAGCACCTGATGCTCGCCATGGGCAAACTCGAGGGTTTGCGCGTCGTTACCACGCTCGCTCCACTCTACATGGCTATTAGTAGTACCAAAGTCGACGGCGAATATCAGTTCCTTGCTACTTGCCACATAGGGTTTCCACAATGGCACGATGTAGCCCGTGAAGGCACCCGACGGAGTTTCAATGTTGGCTTGCACAAAGTCGAACGAGCCTTCCAGGTCATAATAGGCAGTGGTGTAACTGCTTTGTGAGCGCACCTTGTCGCTGCACTTAATCCTCTCTTGTGTGAGCCCGTCGTTAAAGAACTCGAGCGTAGCTTTGCCTCCATCAATCATGGTGAAGAGCTGCACTGTGTAGTCGTCTTTATAGTCGGTGCGCACAAAGGGGAAGATGGCGGTGGAGAGCACCACATTAGTGATAATGCGCCCGGTGCCACGCTTCTCGTCGAAGTGCCACGAGGGGTCGTCGATGGGATAGTAGTTGCGAGTGAGCTCAATAAATCGCTTCTTGAGCGGTATGCGCAAGGTTACATTAACTGAGCCATCGCTCAGCTCTTCCATCTCCATCATGTTGCGACCATGCACCTGGCGTGTGACATCGGCAGCGTTAAAGTATTTAAAAAACTCCTGCGTCAATGGCAACAAGTAGCCATTGCGGCTCACCATAGCCTTGTTGATGATATTGCCATTGAAGAAATGGGCATCGTCGACAGGGCCTGAGAGGCGTATGAGTGTGTCTTGCAAGAAGTCGCCAGTGGTGAGGAACGGGTACTCGATGCTTGTGTCGGGCAACTTGCGCTTGGCTACGGGGATGCCGCTAGTGTAAACCTGCGTTGAGCTGTCCCATTCCTTGTCGATGTAGATATAGTGGTCCACACTGCCATTGAAATTGTTGCGTAGCACAAGTGGCAGTGTCTCGCCCACCTCGCGAGTGGGAGCGATGACAAAGTCGCTGGTGGCGGCTGCGGTGCGTATGTCGCGAGCGCGCTTGTGGTAGAAGCGTGCTCCTAGCACTGTCACCTCGTCGTCGCCCACAAAGGGGTCAAACTCCAGGTCAAGCCTCTCAACCAGTCGTGGCGCAAGCTCTTGGCTCAGAGCCTCGAGGTTGGGAACAACCTGGGTGAGACGGTTGTAGAGAGCCGGTTTCTCCTGCATGATGATGTCCTTGTTCTTGAGCATGTAGTCGTAGACTCCCTTGATGGTCATGCGCAAGGTGGGGAACGCGTTGAAGAGCATGAACATGTAGTAGACAAAGTCCTCGTCGCGTTGCCACAGGTCGCGAGTCTCGCTGTCGAAGAGCGAGATGCCCTGCTCTACCTTGATGCCCTGGATGGGTTGCTCGCTCTCGCGGGGCACGGCAATGGTGAGCGATGATGGTGATGTGGCGCCTATCACCTGGCTGTTCCACAGCAGGATATACCAGTCGGTGAGCATGTTGAAGTTATACTTGGTGTCGCTGGCGAGGAAGAGTTCCAGTGTCTCGCCGTAGAGACGATGCTCGGGCTCGCTCTTGAGGCGCGCTATTTGTTCCTCGCGATTCCAGCGCACGATGTGGAGATAGTCCTTGTGGTTCTCAAAGTCGAAGAAGAGCTGAGCCACGTCGAGCGCATTCGACACCAGTCGCTTGTCCATCATGGTTCCTGCCAGGCGTGCGTTGCTTGCCAGGTGCTCAAAGGCATTTTTCACCAGGTCGAGTTGTGCAAACGGACTTGGAATGGCGGTGCGTGGATTCTCGCTCAGGCCACCATTTGGGTCCTTGATTTGCTTGATATCATCGTCGACATAGGGCGCTACTGGAATCCAGTCCTGCGCACTAGTCTTGGTGGTTTTGTTATTATAGGATAGTACTTGACTCATAGTTAGTTGTCAGTTGTCAGTTATGAGTTGTCAGTTGTTGTCAGTTATGAGTTATTCGTTATCAGTTGATATTGTCGTATCGCTCGGTGATGATTTTCTCGGCGGCAGTGTAGAAGAGGTCCATGAGCTTAAGCTCGGCATTACTGCCATAGCGGTTGTTGTCACGGCTCAGGCGGTTCATCTCGGCCTTAAACACGTCGTTGTCCACCTTCTTGTAGCCGAAGAGCGACTTCTTGGTGACAACCTTGTGGATGGCTTTAGCCATTTCCATCTCACCCTCGTTGAAGAGGGTGACGTGGCGGCGATTGTGCAGCAACTCGGTGAGCCACTCGATGTAGCTGTCGAAGAACTGCTGTGTGAGCACGCGGTAGAATTGTGTTCCTGTGAACTCGCGTGTAATCTTGGGGGCATCTTCGGTAAATCCCTGGCCTATCATGCCGTTGAGGCCTGTGCGCAGGAAGATGTAGAGCAGGTGAAGCTTCACTAGTGGGCGGTACACGAGTTGGCGTGTCTCCTGCCCAAAGCTTGAGAAATCAACAAAGTCGGTGTCTTTCTCCAGACCATACTCAAACGCCTTGGTAGCCAGAGGTTCGCCGGTAACGGGGTCGGAGAGTTCGCTATCGCTCAAGCTCAAGAACTTGAACGGAGCCATTGCTCCCACCAGCTCAATGAGGTGGGCGGGGTCGTGCTGGTCGCGCTTGTCGCCAGGGTCGTAGGCATAGGGTGCGTTGTGTCCGTGGTCTCCAAGATAGAAGATGGCGTTCACAGCGTTGCGTCCGTTGCCAGTGAGGGTGTTATTATAGTATTCCAGCGCGCTCTGGGTTTTTACCACAAAGTCGGCATTGTCGATGCGCTTGTCTTTCTTGTCCTCGCTTTCCATGAGCGAGAAGTAGGGAAGCACCGTCAAGCCACCTATTGGTGCTCGCTGCAGGAAAGCCTTGTTCTTGGCATCGATGTTGCGTGCTTGGCGAATGTTCTTCACGATAATGGGAAATCCCGCGGCGCCAGTGCCACCAAAGATACTGCTGATGAAGAAAATGCGGTCACCGTCGGCAAAGACATTGGCAAAGGCTTTGAATTCGTTGCTGTCCTTCACGCCGTTGAGCGCCACGCTGCCTATGTTGGGCGAGCCCACAAAGCCAATGCTCATCTTGTTCTCCAGCTGATAGTCGGCAAAGAGTAGCGATGTCAAAGCCTGGTTAGGCTCGTTCATGGTGTTGTAGCTGATGAAGTCGCGAAACTTGTAGTTCTCGACTGCCGCCAGGTTAAAGATGAATGAGTCGTCGAGGGGCACTTGGCTGCTCGACACCACCTCCTTGAGGCTCGAAATCTTGGTGGCGAAGAAACCGTTAGCGTTGGCGTTCTTGCCATAGAGTTTTTCACGCAAGGTGCTATAGGCACTCAGCAGTCGCTCAGTGCGCTTGAGGTCGGCATTCGACTTGTGCGGGTCAATGATGATGGGCACAATTTCCACATCTTGCAGTGGTTTTCCATTGGCGTCGACCGGGCGCACGCCTGCGGCACATAGCATGATCATCGACTTGAGCACTCGCGAGCCAGTTCCTCCTATAGCAAATACAAATAGTTTCATCTTTCTTATAAGTAAAGTAAGTTGAATAGTGAGTAGAAAGTAACTATCACCGTTTTTTTTATGCTACTTTTCAAACAAAGGTAATAAAAATCAACAATACCAACAATAAATTAAGTTTTTTTGTAAAACTTGGTTGATTTTGTGACTGTTCAGCGAACTTTGAATTCTAAGCTTTTTATCAAACAAACTTGGGTGGAGTTTAACAATTTTTGGAAAGCCATGTGTTCCCTATAACATTATTGTTTTTTTGTTTGATGAAGGCTATCTTGCTGAATAGTACTTGATTATTATCGCCTGAAGTTAAGAATACACGTTACTGCGGAATGGGGGTGTGGCGACAGTTGCTGCTCCACCAGCGCATCGAGAACGACGCGATAGTGAAAAGAAGGGCCGACACTATCACGTTGTAGACGGCAAATGTGACCGATGCCGTGGGGTAGTCCATGCCCTCGAGCAGGTTGCCCACTACCACGAAGCACACCACTGGCGTGAGCACGCTCGCCACGCCAAGCATCGACATCCAGTGATACCAGCGGTCGAACTTCACCGAGTTTATCACATAGTAGTAGAGCGCTGCGATGCCCCACGTCATGGCAATGGCGATGATGGCGACAATGCCGTAGGCGTCGTTGTTGTGCATCGCCTCACTAAAGCCACTGCTGTAGTACAATGCCTCATACACCGGCTCACTAAAGAACCCAAAGAGCACACTAATAACGGCTCCAATCACTAGAAATATTACTTTATCTCTCATTTTGCTTATATATATGTTTCAGAGTTAATCTTCAAGTTTGACTACAATATTTGCGTATGAATTGTTGCCTGCCGAGAAGGCGTCGTAGATGCCTTGCAGGAAGCGGTTGAGACCGAAGGTTGTGGTGGAGAATGTGGGGTCGGAAGGATTGGTGTCGGTTGTTGCCGACGACTCGTTAATCCACTGTGGGAAGTGGTTGTTGAGGGTGATAGAGAGCTGGTCGCGCGAGATGTTAAACTTGCCCTTGGCGGTGATGAGGTGAGTCATGCCGTCGAGGTAGGTGCGGTTGTTGTTGGTGACGTCGGCTGGCACAATGGGGCGGATAGAGATCTCAAAACCGCATTGTGACTGCACGGCATAGTTGGCAGTGTTGGTAAGGAAGGCATCGTCCTTGTTGAGAGCCTTGAGGTTGGCTGCCAGGGTGAAGCACAATACCCCCGTCTCGCGGTCGCCCTCACAGTGAGTGAGGCTGCTGGCGTCGCCATGGTCGGGGCGGAAACGTCCCACGTTGTCCTTCCAGTCGGGCACGAGCTTGAAGTTGATATTAGCTTGCGCCTGGTTGAAGCGGTAGCTGTTGACGGCGCCACTGGGGTGGAGGAACTTGGCGTAGTTGTCGTCGGCTGCCATGCGGTCGATGGTAGCGGCGTCGGCAACGATAATGAGATAGAACGGCCGCTTGCCATTATAGCTGAAAGGCGCTCCGTTGTAGGGGTAATACTGTCCGTTATAGTCGCCCATGAGCTTGTTGACGATGATGGATTTTCCCTTGTAGGTCTTGAAAATAGAGGTTGCCACGCTGTTCTCCTCGTTGAGTATTTTCTCCACGCTCACGTCGGCAGTGTTTTGTGGCGAGTAGATGAGGTCGGTTACCAGTACACTCACGTTGCCTGGCTTTTGTGCTTGTATAATTTTCTCGAAGATGAGCTTGAAATCGGTGTAGCTGGCATTGCCGGTGCCGCTTGTGCTCTGGTAGATGTTTCGGTCCTGCAGGAACGAGTCTACGGTGCCACTGTAGGGGTAGATGTTGTCGTTCACGATGTTGATCTTTGTACCCTCCTTGCTTGGGAAGAAGTTGATGAGGTCGTTCACCGCCTTCTTGAGTTGCCCGCCACCTCCGGGGGTGTCGTAAGGTATCATTGAGCCACTGCGCTCAAAGTAGACGGTAAGCGTGAGCTCTTTCACGCCATATCCCTTGATGTTCCACGACATGGGCGGACGCAGGTTGCTACCCACCTCGTTGATGAACTTGCTCAGTGCATCAACATTGATTTCGCCAGCCTTGGTGAGGAACTCGCCATAGCTCTCGGGATTGCTCTTGATAATGGAGCAAATGGAGTCGTAGCGCGCCTGAGTGGTGTCGCCCTCGATTAGTGCTCGCTTGATTGCTTTCTCCAGTCCTCCGCCCCCGCAAGCCACGAGGGTGAGGCATGTGGCAACGGTTACAACTATTGCCATCAGTTGTGAATATACTCGTCTCATTGTGTTCATAGTCAATGTGTTTAAAAACCCTGTTTTTAATAAACTCGTTTAGCGATGAGGTGCTACTTCACCTTATAACTTGCAAAACTACAAAAAAATATTCACTTGCACCTTATTTAAACAACAATTAAGAAAATAATTAATCGTGAAGAGGTAAAATGCAATTTCAGTGCCAAGATTTTTTTTAGATGACTGAAAGCCTAGAACTGAAGATTGTGTGATAAATAAATAAAAATAACTACAAATTTTGTTAAATTTTTCAATCTCTGTAGCGGTTTGCTTGTGGGACTAGGTTCAAGAGTTTGCGCATGTAGAGTTTTTTTTCTACCTTTGCAACGCAATTCCACGAGGAGGGGGCTCTGAAGCTTCCTCTATTTTGTTATAATTTTGACAAGAAAAAAGTTATGATTGACAAGAAAGAACTCACAGCAGTGATTGAGAAGGCGCTTGAGGGTAGCAAGATGTTTCTTGTTGACCTCAAAGTGAGTGGCGACAATGTGATTGACGTTCAGCTCGACAGCCTCGAGAGTATTACCATCGACGACTGCATTGCCGTTAACGATGCGGTGCACGAGGCATTTGACCAGGACGTTGAGGACTATGAGCTCACAGTGGGTTCCTACAGCTTGACCGACCCATTCAAGGTGCTCAAGCAATATGAGAAAAACCTGGGTGGCGAGGTGGAAGTGCTCACTACCGACGGTCGCAAGCTTCATGGCACGCTCACTGCCGTTGACACAGAGCAATTTACCATCACCATTCCCACCAAGGTGAAGGTCGAAGGCAAGAAGCGCCCCGAGGTGCAAGACGTGGAGCACACCTTCAAATATGACGAAATCAAATACACTAAAAATATCATTCAGTTTTAAAAAGACCTATGGCTAAGAAAGTAGAAATGGTCGATATGGCCGACCAGTTTGCGGAGTTTAAAGAATTGAAAAACATCGACAAGACCACTATGATTAGTGTCTTGGAAGAGTCGTTCCGTAGCGTGATTGCCAAGATGTTTGGCAGCGACGAGAATTTCGACGTTATCATGAACCCCGACAAGGGCGATTGCGAGATTTACCAAAATCTTGAGGTTGTCCCCGATGGCGAAGTGCAAAACCCCAACCAGGAAATTGGTCTGACCGATGCCCGAAATGATGCCGAGAGTCCTGACCCTGATTGCGAAATAGGCGAGGAACACACTCGCAAAATCGACTTCGCAAAGTTTGGACGCCGCGCCATCCTGAACTTGCGCCAAACTCTTGCCAGTAAAATCCTTGACTTGCAGAAGGACGCCATCTACAATAAGTTTAAGGACTTGGAAGGCGAACTCGTGAGCGGCGAGGTTTATCAAACCTGGAAGCGTGAGGTGCTGCTACTTGATGATGATAAGAACGAGCTCATCCTGCCCAAGGATCAGCAAATTCCCACCGACATCTATCACAAGGGCGACACCGTGAGAGCCGTCATCCACAAGGTTGATAACCAGAATAATAACCCCAAGATTATAGTTTCGCGCACTAGTGAGCAGTTCCTGCGCCGACTATTTGAACTGGAGGTTCCCGAAATTCACGACGGACTCATCGTCATCCGTGCCGTGGCTCGCAAGCCAGGTGAGCGCGCTAAGATTGCCGTTGAGAGCTACGACGACCGCATCGACCCTGTGGGTGCTTGTGTGGGCGTGAAGGGTGGTCGCATTCATGGCATCGTGCGTGAGTTGCGCAACGAGAACATTGATGTTATCAACTACACAGCCGACCCCGTGCTCTTCATCCAGCGTGCTCTTAGCCCAGCCAAGATTACAACCATCCGCATCGATGAGGAAACCAAGCGTGCCGAGGTGTTCCTGCGTCCTGAGGAGGTGTCACTTGCCATTGGTCGTGGTGGCTTGAACATCAAGCTCGCTTCAATGCTCTCGGGCTACACAATCGATGTGTATCGTGACCTCGACAACGATGAGGACGACGTGTACCTGGATCGCTTCAATGATGAAATTGACCAGTGGGTTATTGACGCTCTCAAGTCGATAGGTTGCGCAACCGCCAAGGCTGTTCTCAACACTCCCCGCCAGGAGCTTATCGACCGTGCCGACCTTGAGGAAGACACCGTCGACGAGGTTCTTGACATCCTGCGTGCCGAGTTTGAGGACTAAAAATGCGCGACACCCTTTAAGAAACTATAAAAAGCACACACTCTCTACTATACATAAAATAAAGAATACAAAACTCGTTATCAACTTCTATGCGTGTAAAATTAAGTAAGATTATTAAAGATTTGAATGTTGGACAACAGACTATCAAGGACTTCTTTGAAAAAAAGAAGATTGATATAGATGTTACCCCCAACACCAAGATTGGTGAGGACGTGCTGGATATCCTCATCAAGGAATTTAAACCCGACATGGAGCAGAAACTCAAGTCGGAATACCTCACTAGTGCCCGGCAAAAGGAGAAAGAAAAGACCAAGCAAGCCGAAGCCGAGGATGCTGCACCCAAGCAACCCGAGGAAGCAAAAACCGAGATCGAGCTACGCAAGCCCAAGGTGATAGGGAAAATTGACCTCGACGCTGCGGGTAAGCCAGCCAAGAAAGAAGAGGCTCCCAAGCAGGAAGGGGCTCCCAAGCAGGAGGACGTGCCCGCTGTGGAACCCGAAGAGAAACCTGCACCAGCCGCACCAGTCGAGGAACCAGTACAGGAAGTTCAACCTCAAGCTCAAGAAGAAACTCAGCCCATTGTTGAGGAAACTCCTCAAGAGCCTGAAGTAGCTGCACCTCAAGCCCCTGTGGCTCAGGAAGAACCCGCTGCTGCCCAGCCCGTTCAGAGCAGTGAGCCCGAGGAAAGTAAAGAAGAGATTTTCACCACAGGAGTGCCCTCGTTGAAGACCAGCATCAACGTGGTGGGCAAAATTGACCTCTCGGCAATCAACCAGTCAACTCGTCCCAAGAAGAAGACTAAGGAAGAGCGTCGCCAGGAACGCCTGGCAAAGGAGAAAGCCCGCCAGGGTGAGGATGGCGTGAAGAAAAAACGCCGTCGCATAGGCCGTGAGAAGGTTGATATTGAAAAAGCCGCCCAGCAAATTCAGAGCAATGGCGGTGGTGGCAAAAACGCAAAGAAAGATAACGAGTCTAGCAAGAAGAAAGATAAGAAAGCTAAACGCCCATTGCGCCCTCAAATTAATGAGGAGGACGTTCAGCGCCAAGTGAAGGAGACACTTGCTCGTCTCACCACCAAGAAGCAGAACATGGGTGCCAAGTGGCGTCGTGAGAAACGCGAAGCCGTGCGCGAGGAGGAGAGCAAGGAGGCTGCATTGCAAGCTGCCGAGCGCAAAATCCTCAAGCTCACCGAGTTTGTTACCGCCAACGACCTGGCGATGATGATGAACGTGCCCATCAACAAGGTGATAGGCACATGCATGAATCTGGGTGTAATGGTTTCAATCAACCAGCGCCTCGATGCCGAGACTATCAACATTGTAGCCGAGGAGTTTGGGTTCAAGACTGAATATGAGAGTGCCGATGTGGTAGAGGCAATACATGAGGAGGAAGACCGTCCCGAGGACTTGCAGCAGCGCCCGCCAGTGGTTACCGTGATGGGTCACGTGGACCATGGTAAGACCTCGTTGCTCGACTACATTCGCAAGAGTAATGTGATTGCCGGTGAGGCTGGTGGTATCACACAGCACATTGGTGCCTACAATGTGAAGCTGCCTAACGGTCGCCGCATCACCTTCCTCGACACTCCTGGTCACGAGGCGTTTACTGCCATGCGTGCCCGTGGTGCCAAGGTTACCGATATCGTTATCGTTATTGTCGCCGCCGATGACAATGTGATGCCTCAAACCAAGGAGGCTCTCAACCATGCCTCGGCAGCTGGAGTACCCATCGTCTTCGCTATCAACAAGATTGATAAAGATGGAGCTAACCCTGAGAAGATTAAGGAAGAGCTCGCTAACATGAACTACCTCGTCGAGGACTGGGGTGGTAAGTATCAAAGCCAGGACATCTCGGCCAAGAAGGGTATTGGCGTGGAGGAACTCATGGAGAAGGTACTCCTTGAGGCCGACATGCTGGACCTCAAAGCCAACCCCGACCGCAAGGCTACTGGCTCAATCATTGAGTCATCGCTCGACAAGGGACGTGGCTACATTGCCACTGTGCTCGTTGATAACGGCACGCTGAGAGTGGGTGACATTGTGCTCGCCGGTACTCACTATGGTAAGGTAAAGGCTATGTTCAACGAGCGCAACCAGCGCATCAAGGAGGCAGGACCATCGTCACCGGCGCTGATACTGGGCTTGAATGGCGCTCCCACTGCTGGCGACAAGTTTAATGTGATGGACACTGACCAGGAGGCGCGTCAAATTGCCAACAAGCGCGAGCAACTGCAACGCGAGCTTGGCCTTCGCACTCAAAAACGTGTCACTCTCGAGGACATTGGTCGTCGCCGTGCCCTAGGTGACTTCCATGAGCTCAACGTCATCGTTAAGGGTGATGTGGACGGCTCGATTGAGGCCCTGGGCGACTCGCTCATCAAGCTCTCTACTCCTGAGGTTCAGGTGAACGTTATTCACAAGGCTGTGGGTGCCATCAGCGAGAGCGATGTTACTCTGGCTGCGGCTAGCGATGCCTATATCATTGGCTTCCAGGTGCGTCCATCGGCCGACGCTAAACGTCTTGCCGCTCAAGAGGGTGTCGACATCCGCATCTATTCTATCATCTACGATGCTATTGAGGAAATCAAGAGCGCCATGGAAGGTATGCTCTCGCCCGACATCAAGGAAGAAGTTATTGGTAGTGCCGAAGTTAAAGAGGTTTACCACATCAGCAAGGTGGGTACCATTGCCGGTGCCATGGTCAAGGAAGGTAAGCTCAAGCGTGGATGCAAGGTGCGCCTCATTCGCGATGGTATCGTGCGTTTCACCGGCAACCTGGCATCGCTCAAGCGCTTCAAGGACGACGCTAAGGAGGTTGCCAGTGGCTATGAGTGCGGATTTAGCATTCAGAGCTACAACGACATCGTGGTTGGCGACATCGTCGAAGCCTTCGAGGAAATCGAGGTTCAGAAGACACTTTAAAAGCTCTTCTAGCAACCTTACATCAATAATAAACATTGGGTCTAGACAGTCTAGTAATTCTAGAGTTTCTAGACCCTTTCTTTTAAGAAATAATCATGATGATTTACTACCTGAACATAGGTTCTAATCTCGATGACCGCGAGGGAAACTTGTGGGCTGCCGACTTGCGTCTGTCACTCGACTTGGGGCTAGTGCTAGCACGCTCAGCTATCATTGAAACCCCGGCATGGGGCTTCGAGAGCGACAACGCTTTTCTTAACATGGGCATTGCCGTGGAATGTGCGCTTGAACCACTTGAGGTGCTCAACGTCATTCACAACATTGAGCACGAACTCAACATGGGGCAAGGACACCGTGACAGTGAGGGCAACTACATTGACCGCCTCGTCGACATCGACATCATGGCTATCGACAACCTTGTTATCGATTTGCCACAGCTCACAGTGCCGCACCGTCACTTGCCGCACCGTGAGTTTTTCCTCCGTCCCATGGCTCAGATAGCTCCCCACTGGCTCCACCCCACTCTCCATCTCACCGCCCAGCAAATGCTTGATGAGCTCGATGTTAATCAAGAAATGACCCCAAAGAGTTAGATAGTAAACTCCGTGGGGTCATTTCGTTTTAATTGCTGCAAGTGGCAGGAAGATAGTTACTTCTTCTTTGCCTCTTGAGGTTGGGGTTGTTCTTGTTCGAGAACTTTTTGCTTGGCATCGAGCGCCGCGTTAATCTTGGCGCGATACTCCTTATCAAAGACGGCGCGCACCGAGTCGGTGACAATGGCTTGCTCGTCGGTAGTAGAGTCGGTCTTGTACTTGTAGGCCTCATAGAAGACGGTCTCCAACGAGTCGAGGCGCACCTTGAGTGCGTCATAGTCTTCGCGTGTGGTTACCTGTGCCGTGTCAATAGCCGCTTCAAGGCTCTTGTTGAGCTGGGTAGCCTCTTGTTGCACATCGAAGTTGAGTTTGTTATCCGAACCCGAGCATGACGATATAATCGTTGCTAGTGTTGCCAAAGATAAAAATAAATACTTTTTCATTGCTAATCAATTTATAATAAGATTATTACTTAGCTACCTTCTCCAAGCGCTTGAGCATTGCAAACATGAAGATTGCCGCAATCACGCACAGGGCGATGAGGATAGCCCAGTTGTACATGAGCGGAATTTTGTTCCACAACATTGATGGAATGGAGCTCAGGTAGTTACCTATGGCGGTAGCCACAAACCAGCCTCCCATCATGAGACCCTTGTACTTGGGGGGAGCCACCTTCGACACAAAACTGATGCCCATGGGCGAGAGGAACAGCTCGGCGATAGTGAGTGTGAAGTAGGTGCCTATGAGCCACGATGGCGACAACACACTCTGCGTGCTATCTCCCAAGTCCATGGGAGAGGTGAGGCCTATAGATGCAAGGGTTATAACGCCAAATCCCACTGCCGCCAAAAGCATACCCCAGGCAATGCGAGCAGGAGCACTAATGGCATGATTGCGTGTCGCCAAAACGCCAAAGAAGAGGATACTGAACGGTGTGAGGGCCACAACAAAGAATGGATTAAACTGCTGGAAATCGCTGGGCTGTGCCATAGTGGGGTTGTCCATTCCCAGGAATAAGACTATTGCTAAAGCCACAAGCGCTACTGTAGACACACCACAAATGATGCGCGTCTTTTTCTTCTCGCTTTGGAATGTGGCAAAACCGGTGTAAATGGCAAGCGCAATTAATGCCAAAGAGAAAATGTTGAACCAGATGCGCATGCCTCCAGAGACAGAAAGATTGGTGTACTTCTTAGCAAAGAAAGTGAGTGCCGAGCCATTCTGATGGAAGGCCATCCAGAAGAAGATTACAACGGCAAACACCAGCAACAATGCAGTGATGCGCTCTTTGGTTTGGGCCGGGGTGAGTTCTTCCACAGTAGCATTGTCTTCTTTAGCTTGCTTTGCAGTCTTCATAGCGTCTTTAAACCAGCTTTTGCAAGCAAAGTAGATGACAGCACTTAACACAAGCGACACACAAGCCACACCAAAGCACAGTCCGTAACCTCCATACAGAGCTTGCAGGTAGTCGGGCGAGACATTGGCGGCATCGTAGGTGAAGCCATAGTTACTAAGGTATTGATTAGTAATCCACTTTGCCATTGATGGCGCAAACATGGCGCCAATGTTGATAGCCATGTAGAACAGTGAGAATGCGTCGTCGCGACGGTCGGCATATTTGGGATTGTCATAAAGGTTACCTATCATTACCTGCAGGTTACCTTTAAACAGACCTGTGCCAAGCGACACACAAGCCAGACCAGCATACATAGCGACAAGGCCCGTGGTATCGGCATCTGTGGGTATCGCCAGTCCCAAGTAGCCCAGGAACATTGTGAGCATACCTATGGTAACACACTTGCCATAGCCAATTTTGTCGGCCAGCATGCCACCAAAGAGCGGTGCAAAGTAAACCACAGCAAGGAATATGGCATAGACTTGTCCTGCCTGAGCCTCGCTCCATCCAAATTTTGCCTGCATAAACAGAGCAAAAATCGCAAGCATCGTGTAGTAGCCAAAGCGTTCGCCGGTGTTGGCAAGCGCCAGGGCAAACAAGCCTTTAGGTTGATTTTTAAACATAACTCGATATTTAGTTTTAAAATTATCATTAACAAAGCCGAGGGAGTGATGTCGCACAGCCCCTCGGCTTTTTATTGTCTTTATAAGGTGTTATTATTTAGTAACTCGCTCGAGCCATTTTACCATTCCCAGCATCACACCCATAGAGATGAGGCAAACTACCAGGAATACTGTCCAGCAAATCCACAAGGGCCAGCGGTTGTACATCCATGGACCCATCCAGATGAGCAGGTTTCCAAGAGCGGTGGCACCAAGCCACAATCCCTGGCAAAGACCTTGCAGGTTCTTAGGAGCAACCTTCGACACGAACGAAAGTCCCAGTGGTGAGATGAACAACTCGGCAACTGTGAGGAAGAAGTAGGTAACAATGAGCACCCATGCGCCAGCCTTGAGACCTTCCTTAGCGGTAACGTCCATGGCCTTGAACTCTTCGCCCGAGGGATAGCCTGCCATGTAAGAATACAGAGCAAGGAACAAGTAAGCCAAGCCTGCGATGAACATACCATAGGCAATCTTGCGAGGTGTGGAAATCTCCTTGCCACGCTTGCTGAGAGCACCAAAAATGAACATGATGATGGGGGTGAGCACAATCACGAAGAATGGGTTCACAGCCTGCCAAATTTCAGGTGCGATAGAGTCGGTCTTCACAAAGTCGCGAGCGAATACCGAGAGCGACTGACCATTCTGGTGGAATGAGAACCAGAAGAACACTGCCACGCCCAGCACTGCAAAGAGGGCATACATGCGCTGCTTGATTTCCTTGGCCATAGCTTTCTTCTCCTCGGCAGTGTAGTTTTCAACAACCTTAGCCTCTTTCTTGGCGGGAGTGGGGAAAATCTTTTGGTAATAGATGAAGATGCACAGCGAGATGAGCATTGCGCAAACCGAAGCAATAAACGAGTAGTGAACACCGGTGTTGAACACTTCAAGATACTTCTGGCAGAAGGCACCCATGTCGGTGGGCAGTGAACCGCTCACTTGAGTGGCAAGTGTGTTGAGGTTGCTCATGGCTTCACCTGTCATGGCTTGAGCACCATTGATGAACTGGTGGCACAGAGCGGGAAGCTCGGCATTGTAGGTGAGGTCGTTAACACCCAGCCACCACTGGCGCAAGTAAGGCGCGATGAATGGAGCTACTAGACCACCAATATTGATAAACACGTAGAAGATTTGGAAACCGCTGTCGCGCTTGCCTTGCACAGCCTTGAGAGCTTCGGGACCCTGCTTTGCGGCCTCGGCCTCAACGTTGTCATACATTTGGCCCACGATAGCCTGCAAGTTGCCCTTGAACAAGCCGTTACCAAAGGCGATGAGCAACAATGCCACGCAAGTGAATGGCAGCAACCAGCTGATATTACCCTTAGTAGCAAGGATGGGGATAGAAATCAGAGCATAACCCAGCGCCATGATAATTAGACCCCAGCGGATGGTGCCCTTGTAGTTTTGAGTGCGGTCGGCAATCACACCTCCCACCAGGCTTAACACGTAAATTAAGCAATAGAACACTGAGTAAATAGCGCCACTGGTCTCATCGCTAAGACCGAATTTTGAGCACAGGAACAGCAATAGCACCGCATTCATGATGTAGTAGCCAAAGCGTTCTCCCATGTTGCTCAACGCGGCGGGGATTAACCCCTTGGGATGTCCTTTAAACATAAATTGTAATAGTTTTTTAAGTTAGTATTTTGTTAAATTATTTTTTTAGATTTTCTAGACATTCTAGATCGTGCATTATGAATTATGCATTATGCATTGAATAAGCCATGGCGTAGGCTCGCATGTTTTTTAGCATCGATAGCAGGCCATTACTGCGGGTGGGGGAGAGGTGGTCACGCAACCCAATGCGGTCGATGAAGTAGAGGTCGGAGTTGACGATGTCTTGTGGTTTTTGCCCCGAGAGTACTCTAATGAGCAATGCTACAATGCCCTTGACGATGATGGCGTCACTGTCGGCACGGTAAGTTACCACGCCGTCGTGGTATTGAGCATCAAGCCACAGGCGGCTCTGGCAACCGTCAATGAGGTTGTCGGGGGTCTTTTGGCTTTCGTCAAGCGTGTCAAGGCTATTACCCAGTTCAATGATATAAGCATAACGGTCCATCCAGTCGTCCATGTCGCTGAACTCGTCGATGATTTCGTCTTGAATTTTGTTTATGTCGGTCATTATTGTTGCCAAATTTCGATAAATCGGTCAAAATTAGTGAAAATTTTGCTTTTCCACAACATTTAAGGCAAAAAATGAGGAGTGTGTGTCAATCCATTTTGTCATTTTGACACACGCTCCTGTAGGGATTCACAAAGTGTGGGTGAAAAGTGCCTTATTTTGATAGAGGTACTATCATCATTATTGCAAATCAAGCACTAGGTCGTCAATCACAATTTGTGTGCTTGAAATCCATCCAAAATAGTCAAGCATGGGGATTTCACCCAACACGTTCGACAACCTGTTGATTACATTGCGATTACCATCCTCGGTTACCGAGTAGGGCACTCCATTGTCGTCGATGTGGAGAGTGCCATATTTCCCATCAAGATTCTCGGCAGGCATTATCTGCTCACCGTTGTACCAGTAGAGTTTCTCATCGTTATAGGCAACTTCAATAATCGTTTTCCCTGTTATATTAATGGTCTTGGTGGGCTTGAAATTGTCGTCAACCTTGGTAACAAGAGTGATATAGTCACTCTTGAGACGCACAGCTCTCACTGTTGCCGATTTTACATACTCGTTGGGCTCGATGGGCTTGAAAACATATCGCTTACCTAATTCCCAGCTGGTGGGTAGCTGCGAGCTGATTTTCACCTTGCGCACCGCCTTCTTGAAGTCGGCGACGGCAATATACTCGGCAGGAACAATATCCTGGGCGGGTGGATAATATTTATAGAACGCCCCGCTCTGGGTCTTAATAAATTCAGCCGCATCAATGATGTGGAAAGAGAAGATGTTATCTCCTGTTTTTATGGCAACTCGCCCCGGGGCGATGGTTGATTTCACTCTCGACTTGAGCGAGCGCTTGTTGTGGGATTTCAACTTAGAGGTAATCACGTAGCCTTCGTCGTCCTGCACTGGCGATAAAGCCTGAACCATGGTCCAGGACATCATGACAGCAACTAATAAAAATAGAATTCTTTTCATATCAATTTAAGATTAGTTATTAATGAATAAGGCAAAAGTATAAAAATAATTAGAATATCACCTAATAAGTTGGCTATGTTTTTAAGATTTAGTGGAAAAAATAATAAACAACAAAGGGTGTGCCAAAATTATGACACACCCTCTTGCTTTTAATATTGTAAGGTCAAATAGTTGCTAAATTATTAGCTGAACTTGACAAGGTTGTTCTTGATTTTGCGACTTCCTTGCAGAATAGCGTTAAACATCTGCTGGATGGGGAAGTGGCGCTGGCGATATTGCATTGCTACTTGCTTGTTGTCGAGCTTAGAAGAGCGCTCGGCATCAACCTTGTTTATTTGCACAGCGTAGAGAGCGTTGCGACCAGCAATCACTTGCAGCTTGCCAATACCATTCTTGCCCATAGCTGCAATGCGTCCGGCTACCATGCCTTCAAGCATCTGCTGGCTACCCATGGTAACCTGAGCGCTGTCGACTTGAGTCTTGAACAGCTGAGCATAGCCTGCCAGGTCTTTAGCCTTGTCGTTGTATTGCTTCATTGCGATAGCAGCTTTCTTCTCGCTCTTTATCATCTCGGTGAGGAATTGCTTGATTTGTGGATCGGTAGCGGGGGTGTAGTCTTTGTAAACCTCGTCGACTGCGATGACAAACATCGACTCGTCCTCGGTGAACACTTGCGAGATGCTACCAGGCTTGTTCTCAAACGCCCACTTGATGGCCTTGCGGCTCTCGGGAATGCCAGGCATCATGCCGAATTGTGAGCTCTGAGCACCCAGCTGAGTGGTTGCGGGTGTAATAACTTCTTCAATCACGTTGAGCTTAGCTGCCTTAGCGTTCTTCTCGTTCTCAAAGCCGGCAATGTTGTTCTTGTACTTGTTCACGTACTTTTGCAAGTTGCCTTGTAGCTGGGTGATAGTGGCCTCGCTAGGATAGTCGACATATTTTGCACGAGCAATGTTGTAGAAAGTGATTGCGGGCTTCGACTCGGCAACGCGAGCAAAGGCAGCGCCCTGGTCGGTGGATTGGAACACAAAGAAGCTACCGCTGGCGTTAGCGTTAACCTTCTGGCGCAAGGTGTCGGGAAGCTGGAAGCCACGGGCATAGCTGCGACCATCAAACTTCTGCACCATGATATTCTGGTTCTTGCTAGCGGTAAGTGAGTCGAGGGTCATGCCACCATTGAGCAGTGCAAACACTGAGTCTTGGCGAGCCTTGGGACCATTAACCGAAACCACGTCGATACCAATGGAGTCGATGCTCTGATACTGGCTAGTGAACTTGTAGAGGAAAGTGTTGCGGTCGCGACCAGTGGGGTCTTTCTTCTCGCAAGCACCCACACCGCTAGCGATAAGGGTGTTGTAAATCTCCTCCTTGTTCTCTACCTTAGCGCCATACACTTGCTTGTCCTTGGCGGTAGTAACAACCGAGTCAACCACAACCTCGCTGTTAGAGCGAATGCCACTGATGCCGGCATTGTTCTGCAGGGCGGCATAAATTTTGCTAACCTTAGCGGCGGCGGCAGCGCGGTCCTTAGCCGAGGGGTCTACATCAATCTTGATGTAGTGCACGCGACGTTGCTCCTCGTTGAGCTTGAACAGCTCTTTATACTTGTTGTAAGCCTCTTGAATTTCGGCATCGGTCACTTTCACGCTATTATCGTCGATAGTGCTGTAGTCGAGCTTTGCGAAGGTTACATCATAGACTGTGCTTTCCTCCTTGGTGAGCTGGATGTCGATATCGTTAGCCTGGAGGCAACCCATCAGCAATGAGGCAAGCTTGAACTGCTTGAGCTGAGTGGCCATTTTTTGTGCCTCGCTCTCATAGAGGGCTTTTACCTGCTGCAGACCGGGATCGTTGGGGTCGGCATTAGGGTTCTTGATGAAGTCAAACAAGCTCTTGGGGTCCATGCCGGTTTGCTGGCACACTTGCTGTATGCTTTGAGGTGGATTTTGAATCATGAGCTCGGTAATCTCGGCTCCGTCAACGTTTACACAAGCCTCGTCACACTCTTGGTCCAGGAGTTTCTCGTTAATAACCTCTTGCAAGATTTGCTGTTGCATCACAGCTGGGTCCACCTTGTTGTCGGGGTCCTGCTGCTGGCGTTCTTGTTGCCTGAGCTGCGACAGGTTTTGGAATTCTTGCATTTCAATTTTCTCATCGCCTACTTTGGCTGCTAGGGTGTCGGTAGTAAATGCGCCCGACGCTCTCACGGCCTCCTCGAGGATAAACGCGAGCAAGCCTGCGCCTATCACGATAGTAAGAATTGCGGCTCTTTTTCTAATTTTTTCTAGTGCTGCCATTATAAATTTATTTTATGTTTTTGTTGGTCGAAAACTAAAATTCTCAAAATAAGCACGCAAAGTTAGACATTTTTTATTTAATGACAAAATGTTAGGCGATTTTGTTGCTTTTTTCAATGCAAACTCCATGTTTTTGCAATGATATAAGAGACAGGCTTAAGTGTAGTGCTAATGTTGAGTTATGGGAACGTGAATTACATTCCTAAGATAACATTATATATCTCGGTAATGTCGCTAGCGGTGATGTAGCCGTCGAAATTTTGTCGAGTTTCACTTCATACCCTGTGTTGTCGAAGAATAAGTGATTATAGATGGCGGTGATGTTCTCGAAGGTGTAGCGCATGTTCTCCTGCTCAATGGGTGCATCGTTGATGCTCACAATGCCGAATCCCGGGTTGCAGCGCAGTGATGCCTCGAGCGAGCCCCCAAACCTCTCTTTCTCAATCGATGCCAGCATCATTCCTGCGTGGCTGTCGACCATTACCGGGCTGGAGTTGATAAAAAAAGAAATTACATTTCCGGCAGTGGCTATGGTGGCGGAGAGCATCAAAACCGCCAGAGCGAGCATTGGACTCAAAGTGAAAATAGCTAATTTTTTATAGTGCGTTTTATTAGACGTTTTATTCATAAAAAAGCCTAGTTGAGTATATTACCACTTAACTAACAAACGGAACCGCTTGTTGTCCTATTGCATAGAACTCCAAATAAAAACCAGGAGCGACCTTGCGTCGCGCAGGGTCACTCCTTCAATGACATAACAACTAAATGTGGTTACAATTATATTAAGACTACCGGAAAAATGATATTGATTGAAAAACTGTTTTTTTTTAGAAGGTGGGGGAGGACTACATGCGTATAATGCGCATGTGTGCCATGGGGTAGCGCAGCACTAGGCAACTGGTCTCGGTGAGCACGGTGGCATCCACGTTGCGCACACCGCTGGCCTTGAGGTTGAGAGTCTCGGCACTAAATGGCTGGTGAACATACTTCTGCAAGTAGTCGGGGTCGATAATCATGCCGTTGTCTTCCATGCCGCACTCGTCGAAGACCTCGCTAAGCAGCACATAGAGGGTTCCGAATTTCGACCTAAGCTCAGTGAAATCTATTCCCCACTTGGTAACGGTGTCGGTAGCGGTGATAACACGGTGGTAGTCGAGCTTGTTAAGGCGCCCAATGAGCCCCGAGCCACCTATCAGGATCTTGCGCTTGCTTCCGGCATTGCCAGTGAATGCCTGGCGCATGAGGTCGACAATCGACTCCTGAGTGAGGTCGTTATTGTTACTGTAAGTGAATTCCTTGCCGGCCTGCCACCAAATGCCACCGGTGAGCATCACATTCTCCTTCTTCACGTTGTCCCAAATCCTTGCCTTGGTGCCAAAGAGGAACGATTTCTCCATGCCTAGACGCATGTCGTAGATAGCGGCTTCTTCCTGGTCGGTCATAGTCCAGTCCACTTCCTTGTTGGCAAGTTTCTGCATGGTTGATTGTTCCACTTGCATTTTAAATATTTGGCAAAATTGCTGTGCCTTCTTGGGCAATGCCTCAAACTGTGGCGACATCACATCGAGCTCGGTGGCGGCGCGACCCATGCGAATGAGTGTGGTGCCTGCCTCGATTGAGGGAATGCAGCCTTCCACGTTGCCAATCTTCTTTCCGTTGACGGCCTGCACACGCAACTCTCCATCTTGCGAGCGGGAAATGACATAGAGCACAAGCTCTTGATTAGAACGTTTAGTGCCACCGGGCTCGTAGCCGTACACCCCTTGAACGAGGATAGTGTCGGAGGGGTCGAAAATCTCGCTGTCATTCACGGGCAAAATGATGCGAGTGTCATCGCCCGACACACTGGCCTGGGTGGGTTCTTCGTAGTCCTGGGCCATCTCGGTGCTGGTGGGCTTGGTGTCGACGTTATAGTAATCCACAATCATGCTCCCCGAGTGCTTGGCTCCGGCATGACGCGAGAGCTGGTCGATGGGGGTTGCCATGGGGCGGATTTTTACTATTTGCTGGTCGATCTCGTTCAGTAGCAGCTCGGGCGATGCTTCGCGTGTGAGGTCGGTGGTGAGAGGTTCCCCGGTGATGTGCTTGCCACCAGCCACGCCTCCAATGATGATTGAAAGCAGAGCATCGTGTTCGCTGGCGTAACACCCTCCCAAGATTAGCATTATCACTATTGCCAGCATCAAGAGCAGTAGCTGGCGGTTGTCTTTGATCCACTGGTGTGCAGCCTTGGCACGCTTAATAATTTTCTTAAATGAGTTAATCATGAGGTAAAAAATTAAATGTTAATTATTAAGGTTAAGTGATTAAGTGTTGAATGGAAGATGCGACTATTATTTGTCCCAGAAACTGCGCTTGCGATAAACGGGGAATGTGATGGGTTGTGCTTCCTGCTCCTCGATGGCTCGAGTAGCGGCTTCGATGGTCTCGTTGCGCCCTCGCAGGTAGCCTGCGGCATCGGCATTTTTTACGTCTTCGTCATGGTTGAGCGCCTTCACAATCAGTTCCACGATGCTCTTGCTGGGTGCTGTCCCTTTTTCCAGTGGCTCAAGTATGGCCTTGGCAGTGGCAGCCACACTGCCTGAAATGTTCATGTCTCCAATGATGTCGTCGAGCGATGATTGCGTAGCCTCGGCTTGAGGTTCGTGTTGCTCGTTGCCTGTTGTTACAGGCGAAGTGTCGCTCTCGGTGGCCTGAGGTTGCGGGTTGTTTAAGTCTTGTTTCATGTTGTGATTGATTTAAAGTTAATAAAGATGATTGTTGAGCATGCTTAAATGCTGTGATTGTCATGCCGCAAAATTAGAAAAGCGCACTTGGCTAAAACTACTTTAAAAAAACACGGTGTCGCACAATGTGAATAATTGCATGAAAAGTCGTGATTTTTTGAATATTATTACTATCTTTGCGCTATGGGTAAGAAAAATTTAATTAATAGAACGGTTTTAATACACTTCCTGTGCTGGGGGCTGGTGCTGGCATTCCCGCTGTTTTTCTATCACCCCACCGACCCGCTGGAAGTGACGCTAAAGCACTATGTGCGCTCGCTGAGTGGACCGCTGGGCTACATGATAGTGTTCTATGTGAACTATTTCTATCTAGTGCCTAAATTCCTTTTTGAGAACAAGCGCAATCAGTTCTTTTTATTTAATGTGATTTTAATTTTTCTCATGGTGTCGTTAATGACATGGTGGTGGCACATGTTTAGCACCATCTTTGCCGAGAGTTTTAACCGTCCACGCATGGGGTTCAATGCTCCGCCCAAGTGGGTGAGATTCATGCAGCTGGCATTAATGCTAGTGCTGGTAATAGGATTGTGTGTGGCAGTGCGCATGAGCCAGCGCATGAGCCAGCTACATGCAGCCAAGAAAGAGGCTGAGCGCACCCGCACCGAGGCCGAACTCAAGAACCTGCGCAATCAGCTTAATCCTCATTTCCTGCTCAACACCTTGAACAATATCTATGCCCTCATAGCTTTTGACCCCGACAAGGCTCAGATGGCAGTGGGTGAGCTCAGCAAGCTACTGCGGCATGCGCTCTATGATAACCAAAAGAAGTTTGTGCCACTTTACAAGGAGGTGGAATTTATAAAAAACTATATTGAGTTGATGAAAATTCGCGTAACTAATAATGTGAAAATCAACTCCCAAATAGATATTGATAATGAGGATTCTACTCCCATCGCACCACTCATCTTTATCTCTCTCATTGAGAATGCTTTCAAGCATGGGGTGTCGCAAGCCGGGATGGGACAAATCTACATTTACCTGGCTAACCAGGACGACAAGATAACTTGTGAAATTCGCAACACTAATTATCCCAAGCGCGACAACGACAAGAGTGGCTCGGGAATTGGGCTCGAGCAGGTGGGAAAGCGACTGGAGCTCATTTATAAAGACCACTACACCTGGGAAAAAGGCATTGATGCCGGCACTAACGAATATTACTCTAAAATAGTTCTCGACAATGATAATAAAGTGCGCCATAATTGACGATGAGCCACTAGCGGTGGAGCTGCTGGTGAGTTATGTGAAAAAAATTCCATTCATGCAGCTGGATGGGAAGTATTCTAACGCTGTTGATGCCATGAAGGGGATTGCCGAAAACCCTGTCGACGTGGTGTTTCTTGATATACAGATGCCTGAGCTCAATGGGTTAGAACTATCTAGAATGCTACCCGAGGCCACGCGAGTGGTGTTTACCACGGCATTTGAGCAATACGCGCTCGATGGCTATCGCATTAACGCGCTCGATTACTTGCTCAAGCCCATCTCCTATACCGAGTTCCTTGAGGCATGCAACAAGGCGTTGCAGTGGTTCAAGATGGTGCGACAGAGCGAGGAGGTAAAGGAACCCGAGGCAACGAGCATCTTTGTTAAGAGTGAGTATAAACTATTACAAATCAACCTCGACGACATACGCTACATTGAGGGCTTGAAGGACTATGTGAAAATCTTTACCGAGCAGTCGTCTCACCCCATTCTCTCGCTGATGAACATGAAGGCGATGGAACAGATGTTACCGGCGTCGCGTTTCATAAGGGTGCATCGCTCCTATATTGTGCAAAAGAGCAAAATTCGTGAGATAGACCGCAATCGCATCGTCTTTGGCGACGTCTATATCCCCATTGGCGACAGCTACAAGCAAGCATTCCAGGATTTCTTGGGAAGATGAGAGAATAAATTATCACTACTCACACATTTTTCATGCTATAAAAAAAGCGGCTCTAGGGCAATTGCCTTGAGCCACTTTTTTTAACCTCTGGTCCTCAATGACTACTTCTTCTTGAAATAGTCATTATGCATCTTAATTCCAAAGATGATGGCGCTCATCACGGTGGTGAGGCTGTTGGCAATGAACAATGGCCAGTTCACGGTGAGTAAGCCATTGATAGCAAATAAGATGCTTCCTAGGCCCATAAGCAGGAAAGTGCCTGTGGCAATGTCGTCGGTGCGACGTGTCTTGATGGTGTGGATAGTTTGTGGCAGATAGCCCAGAACTAGGCAAATGGTTGCGCAATAACCCACTATTTCAGTAATACCCATAATTATTATAAATCTTATTTTAATTGATGTTTTTTATTATTTAATTTCTTTCAATAGTTCGCGAGTGGCAATGATGAGCTGTTCGTCAATGCCTTTGACCACCTCGGCAGGGTCGTTGAGCACCTTGATGTCGGGCTCAAGCTGAGTGTTCTCGAGATAGGAACCATCGGGCAGGCGATAGCCAATGATGGGCATGCCATAGATGAGCGATGGGTCTTGCAGAGTTTCCCACGACACACTGCTCATGGTTCCGGGCACGGGAGCACCCACTAGCTTGCCAATGCCAGTGTGCTGGTAGACCCATGGCGTGCCGTGAGCATTGCTGTAGCATGCCTCACATTGCACCATGATGCTGGGCTTGTTCCAGCGACGGCTGGGCATGTCGCATGCCTCGCGTCCGCGAATTACTTGTGTGAAGTACTTCTTACCACTGAAGAGCACCTCAATGTCCTCGTGCAATCGACCTCCACCGTTATATCGCACATCGATTACGATACCGTCCTTCTTGTAGTACTTGCCCATGATCTGGCTATATACCTCGCGGTAGCTCTCGTCGTTCATCGACTGGATGTGTACGTATCCCAGTCGCCCACCCGAGATGCTGTCGACCAAGTGTGCGTTGTGCTTAACCCAGCGCTTGTAGAGAAGGTTGTTCATGGCACCGTTAGTGATGGGCAGGATTACCTCGTCGAAGGTGTTGCCGCCCTTGTCGCGGATGGTGACTAGTGTTTTCTTGCCAGCCAGCCCGTTGAGCAACTGTGTGTAGTCGTTCTCCTGATTGATTTCGATGCCGTTGATTTTCTCAACAATCATGCCGGGGCGCACTTTGCTTGTTGAGCGTGCGAATGGACCTTTCTCAACCACCTCGTCAATCTTTAGTCCTTTACCGGTGTAGGTCCAGTCGAAGAGCAGACCCATGTTGGCTGTTGCCTCGCTACTTCCGCTGGGATAGTAGCGACCGCCCGAGTGTGAAACGTTGAGCTCGCCTAGCAGTTCGCTAAGCAGGTTGGCGTAGTCATAGTTGTTGTTGATGTGTGGCAGGAACTTGCGGTAAGCGTCGCACATCATGTCCCACTTGCAGCCGTTGAGGTCGGTGCGGAAAAAGCGCTTATTAACCTGGTGTTGCACGTGATTGAACATGTATTCACGCTCGGCTGCCAGGTCCATTTTCACCTCGGCCTTGTAAGTGATGGGAGTGAGCTTGTCGCTAGCCACGGTGAGCTTGTTCATGGCTGAGCCCAGGACGAACATTTCCTTGCCGTCCTTGCCCATCTGGATATTAGCCCATCCCGAGTTCATCTTGTTGATGAGCTTGGTGGAGTGCTTGCGCATGTCGAGTTTCCACAGGTCATATCCGCCCTCAAACTTCGACAGGTAATAGAGGTTGTCGCCATTGTTGGTTACCATGGCACTGGCGATGCTGCTCGAGTTGGGGGTGAGTCGCACCACGCGGTCCTCGATGCCGTCGAGCTCAACGACGATGTCCTTGACCTCATCTTTTTTCTCGCTGGCTTTGTCATCTTTCTTTTTATTCTTTTTTTCTTCCTCGGCTTTCTTCTTGTCGGCCTCTTTCTTAGCTTCCTTCTCGGCCTCCTTTACCAGCTCGTAGTCTTCCTTGCTCATGCGATACTTGTCGTAGGCGTCCTGATTGACAAATGCCAGCAGCACATCGTCCTGCGAGCCCCATGAGCCGTGGGCACGCATGCCGTAGCGGTTGCTGGTGAACAGGATGGCATTGCCCTCCATCACCCACTTGGGAGCCTCGCTGAAGTATCCACTGCCAGTGATGTTGGTGATTTTGCCACCATCGGCACTGACGATGCCCACATCGGTGTAGGGGTCGCGCTGGTTGGCTATATAGGTGAGTGTGAACCACTTGCTGTCGGGCGACCATGCGTAGTCAAAGCCGCCGTTGGTTTCGTACCATGTGGAGCCGTCGGTCACCTGATGCACTTTCTTGCTCTTGAGGTCCATGACCATGAGGCGGTTGCGGTCTTCGATAAAAGCCAGCTTCTTGCCGTCGGGGCTCACATCGGGAGCAGCGCGCTCAACAGTGGTTGAAGGCAACAGGATTTCCTCCTTGATGGTGGTGGCGTTGGGGAAGTTGGGGTCTTCCTTGCGCTCAATGGTTGCCTCTACCAGTTGCCAGTTGCCATTGCGCTCGGTAGCGTAGTAGAGAGTGCGGCTGTCACTGCCCCACGACAGTCCATCCTCGGCCTCGGGGGTGTTGGTGATGCGCTTGGTAGTGGCATACTCAACCGATGTGACAAAGACCTCGCCACGGGCGATGAATGCCACCTGCTTGCCGTCGGGCGATGCTACAGCAGCTGTTGCTCCATGCGACATGGTGGTGCGCAGCACATCTTCCGAGTCATCATGGAAGATGTCGATCTTTACCTTTGTGGGCTTGCCCGAGGGGGCTTGCGTGTAAAGAGCTCCATCGTAGGTGTAGCACAAGGTGCCGTTATTGGCTATCGACAGGAAACGCACCGGGTGAGTCTTGAACGAGGTCACCGCCTTGATGGCACTGGGCTGGTCGATGGGGAATTGATACACGTTCATCGAGCCACCATTGCGCTCGCTCAGGATATAGACCGTGCGACCGTCGGCACTGAGCACCGGGCTTCGGTCCTCGCCGGCATGGTTGGTGAGATTGGTGTGTCGTCCTGTAGTAGCGTCATATTTCCAGATATCGCGTGTTACACTGCTGGTGTGATGCTTGCGCCAGGCATCTTCCATTCCCTTTTGGTCTTGATAGACCATAAACTTGCCTTTGCTATCCCAGTTGAGCTCCTCGGCTGGTGTGCCTAGCACTTGAGTAGAGCGTCCGCCGGTGACGGGTACCTTGTAAACCTCGGTAAGTCTAGAACTGGGAAATAGAGCACTGCTGGCAGGGTCTTGGATTGCTGCCGAGAAGAAGATGTGCTTGCCGTCGTGGCTGAAGGCCCAGGGCAACTCGCTAGCCGAGTTGGTGGTGAGGCGTGTTGGCGCGCCTCCGGCCGCTGGCATTACAAAGACGTCGAAATTACCTTTTCGGTCGCTGGCGAAAGCCAGTAGTGAGCCATCGGGCGACCACACGGGGTTGAACTCATAGCTCGGCTGAGTGGTGAGTTGCACAGCTTGACCGCCAGTGGCGGGCACTTTGTAGATGTCGCCCTTGTAGCTGAAGGCTATTTCTTTGCCGTTGGGCGAAATTTTGGCATAACGCATCCACAATGGTGTCTCGGCCATTGCGGTTGTGGCTAATGCCGCAGCAAGAGCTGCCAGTAATAATCTATTTTTCATATATAATAATGTAATTAATTAGTTTTATTAAGGTGTATAGTTCATCAAGCAAGTGCAAATTTAGTGATTATTTGTCAATTTCTATTTCGCTTTTAGCAAAAAAGCTACTTTGTAGGCAAAAAAAAGTTGCCCCATCACACTATGGATGGAGCAACCTTTTTATTTAAAAAAACCTGAAGGTTAATTTACTATTGGAGTCATCACTACGTGGAAGTCGCCCTCGTAGGTGATGTAGAGCTGGATGAAGTAGTTAGCGCTTCTGTCAAGCTTGAGGTTACCACCGTCGTAGCTCAGGTTGTTCATGTCGCCACCCCAGTTGGTTCCCCAGTCGTCATTAGCACGGAACTTGAACTCAACGCCGGCGGGAATATCGCAGTAGCCTTCCCACGCACCAGTAGTGGTGTTGTAGGTGAGTTTAGCGACATCGCTACCCCAGCTGTTGCCATCGAAGCCACCAATCACACCGATGGTGGTGATGGGGGTGAGGTTATAGGTCATTTTGTCCAAGTTGGCCTCAACCATGTAGAAGCCCTCGGCAGCAGAGATGTTACCTGATTGAACGGCAAGAGTACCCTCGCTAGCGCCGATACCCCAGTCGGGAGCATCCCAGCTGTCTTTTTGGCTACGGAACTTGAACTCGCCATTGAGGTACATGAAGCCGTAGTAGTCACCATCGTTGTTGCGAGCACCCTTCCAGCCCTTGTTCTTAAGACCGGCAGCAGGATTACCCCAACCGTTGGCGTTACCGGCTTGCCAAATCATGTCGGCAAATGCTACACCCTCAATGTCGTAGGTCATGTTGTTAGTGTTAACAGTGATGATGAACTGAGTGTAGTCGGGGTCTTGCTCAAAGAAGATGATATGAGAATCGGGACCCTGTGCCAAATCACCACCAAAGGGCAAACCATCACACTCGATAGTGCTACCAAGCTTACCTTCTTCAAAGTTGTTGAGGTAGTTGAATGGCAGGAAGTAGAACGAAATCTCCTGAGAGGGAACTGTGATGGAGTACTTGCCAGCCTCAACTAAGTCCATTGGCATGCGCTGGTCGACTTGCACGAGATACATGCCGGCAGCCATCTTCACAGCGTCCTCAATGTCGCTGTTGAAAGTGAAGGCCTGACCATTGGCGTTGAGAACAGTAACCACATTGATGGGCACGTTAATAGCCTCCTCGGGCACTCCGTAGAGGCCCTCAAGAACATCACGCAGTTCGGTAGTCTTGGCACGGCCAAACTCGTCAACATTCACATTGCCACCAGCACTCTTGTCGGCATTGAAAATGGTAACAGTGTTAGTAGCGGTAGCGCCTTCTTCAATATTATAGGTAGGGACGAAAATCTGTACACTATCGGCAGTGATAGTGGTGAAGTCGATAGCCCCAGCAGCAGCCATCACAGCATTAGCGGTCTTTGAGTCCTCGCTGTTGCTCTGTGGGTCGGCCCAGTCCTTAAAGTCCTCGGTACAGCTTGCCATGAGCAAACCAATACCTAAAATATAAAATAACTTTTTCATGTTGTGTTAATTTCTTCTTTTAAGATTGACTCGGGCTAGGGGAGCGGAGCGTTGCCCGCTCCCACACAGCCGTTATCAATGTTTATTGGTTCATAAAATTACTCATTAGCAATAAAGTAGTACAGACCCAGGCAGTCGTTGAAGTAGATGCGGTAAGTGCCTTCCTTCACGGGGATGTCGGCTCCACCTTGAGTGCCAATGGCGAGTGGGAACGTACCACCCCAGTTTACATCCCAGTTGCCGTTGGCGGCAAACTTAAGGGTAGTTGCCGCATCATAGGTAGCGTCGAGATACCAGTCGTGAGTTTGGGTGTTGTCGCGCTTGCCCATTGGAGTCATGGGGTTCTCAGCGGGATTCCAGCCGTTGTATGCACCTGGCATGTAGATGGCTTCATAAACAGTAGTGTTACCTTCCCACTTCGAGATGCTTACAGTATTTGTTGCGGTGTTCATCTCAATGTAGTAGAAACCAGCCTCGGGGATACCAATGTTGTGGTTGTCGCCATCCTCATCGGTAGCACCAGCCGTGTTGCTGCTGATGTTGGTGAAGTTCATCTGGTAGTCCCACTTGCCTGGAATCTTTATAAACTTGAACTGACCACCCTCGGGGAAGTAGCCGGCATAAACCAGTGTGGTGTTGCCGTCGGCGTCAACGTCGGCGTCGGGTTGTGGCAACAACGGAACGAGACCGGTGCCAATCGATTTGGCATCACTGTTGGTCCAGTCACTGCTACCAATGCAGTTACCCACCATGTACCACAGCACGGGGTCGGCAGGCTTGAGCTCTACATAGTAAGGAGCCACGAGGAGTTCCACAGTGTTAGAAACCACTTCGCTGGCACCAGTAGCATTGGCTTTAACGCGAGCATAGAGTTTCTGGGTGGCGGGAACATTATTGGGAGTGTAGCCCATCATCGTGATGAGGGCTTTGTTGATAGTGGCAGCTTCGATGGCGGCCTCGCAGGTGGTGAAGCTGTTCTCTACGATGAAGAAGGTGGGAACAGTTTCTCCACTCTCATCGGCACTGGCTTCTACGTTAGAGGTTGTCCAGTCGTTGGTTCCTGAGAACTCAACAGTGTAGCTGGTAGCAACAGGGAAACCACCATAGTCGGGTTGCGACCAGGTGAGGTTCACTGTCTCAGAGTTCTGCAAGTCAATTGCTTGACTGGCATAGGCAGGAGTGTTCAAGACAAACGAGCTTGGTGTCTTGAGCGTTGGGTTAGAGTCGCGGTCGTCGCTACAAGAAGCAAGCATCATCGTGGCAGCAACCAGCAACATTGAATATTTAAAAATATTTTTCATAATCTCAATTTGCTCTTTAGGAAATTAATAACCAGGATTTTGCTGAATCTTCTCGTTGGCTGTGATGTCCTTGATTGGAATTGGGAAGATGTTGCGGTACTCGGGGAAGTCACGACCGTTGAAGTCGCCACCCTTCCACTGCCACTTATAGTCGGTGGTGCCACCAAACTTGCCAAAGCGAATCAAGTCGGTGCGGCGGCGGCCCTCGAAATAGAACTCACGGCCCCACTCATCAAGGATTTCATTGAGGCTGCAGCTGTTCTTAAGAGAAGCACCAGCGCGAGCGCGCAGCACGTTGATAGCTGTCAATGCCTCGGCAGGAGCAGCGCCGCTGCCGTTGGCACGGGTAAGAGCCTCGGCATAGGTCAGGTAGGCCTCTGCCTTACGAATCAGGAATACGTCGGCATCGGGGTGTATCGAGTGGTGACCTGCCGAGCCGTCGGTCTTGAAGTTGTTGAACTTACCCACAGCATAACCATTCTGGAAGTTGTTGTTGTCAACGATGTCGATGATGCGGTCAATGGTGTTGAACAGGGCGCGGTCATCGCCAGCAGTCTTGGCTACATCGTAGGCCTCGCCAGTAGGTGCCTCAATACCATTGAAGAACAGGTTCACCAGTTGTGGACGGGCACGGTTACCTTCCCAGTTTTGACCACTCACGCCGTTGGTGGCGATGGGGTCGTTGGGGTTGCCGTGCATGTTGCCGTCGTAGGTCGAAGCTATCAAGAACAGAGAACCTCCCCAAGAGGTGGTGCGCAGTCCATCATAGAGGATGGGCAGGATTGCCTCATAGGCAGCATCGGTCTCGCCGTTGTCGCCCATAAACAGCATCTGGTAAGCGCTCCAGGTTTCGTTGCCCTTGCTGCGATCGAGGATGCGGTAGTCTGAGTCGATAACTTTCTTGGCATACTCGGCAGCCTTGCTCCACTGTGCAGTGCCAGTGTAGACCTGGGCGTTGAGATAAAGACGTGCAAGAACCATCCAGCACGCTGCCTTGTCGGCGCGGCCATAGCCATCGTCGCTCGACTTTTTGGCCTTAGGCTGGCTCATCAATGGCTCAATAGCCAGAAGTTCCTCCTCGATATATTTGTAGAGGTCGGCGCGCATGATTTGGTCGGCTTTACCACCCGACACCTCGGGAGTGAATGGCACGTTTCCAAAGCAGTCCATCAAGATGTAGAACTGGAAGGCACGCAGGAAGCGAACCTCGGCAGTCATTGTCTCGTTATAGTCGCCAAAGGCGCTCATATACTGGTTGCAGAAGGCGATACCAGTGTAAAGACGATAGTAAAGTCCCTCAAGGAATGGGTTGCTGGCATCGTAGGCGTTCTTGTTCAGTGGCTCGATACCTGGGTCACCCCATTTACACATTGCCTCGTCGGTGGTGAGCTCATTGGCATTCCAGAGCATGCGATAGAGAACCGAGAAACCGCCATCGATACCGTCGATGTCGCAGTCGCCATCGCTACCGCCGTTACCTTGCACGGCAAGGTTGGCATAGCACTTGTTAAACAGCTGTTCAGGTGTTACGTCGCTCTGCAGAGCAGGGTCGATGGGGGTGACGTCGAGGTCGCCCACGCATGCGCTCAATCCCACACTCAGCAAGACTGCTACAGCTGCACATTGTATATATTTAAAAAACTTATTCATTTGTCTCTATATATTAAAATGTGTCGTGAATAATTAGAAGTTCAAGCTAAGACCAAGGATGAACGAAATGGGTCGTGGATACATGTCGTTGTCGATACCATAAGAGATCTCGGGATCGATGCCGTCATACTTGGTGATGCAGAAGACGTTGTTAACAGTACCGTAAACACGTCCGCTAATGCCGTGGTAACTTGCACCCTTGAAGAGCTCGCTGAAGCTGTAGCCCAGGGTGATGTTGTCACACTTGAGGAACGAAGCGTTCTTTACCCAGCGGTCGCTGAGCTGTGATGCGTCGTCGTAGGTTGCCCAGCCATACTTGATGGCGTCAACAGGACGGTTGTTGAGGTAAGCACCACTAACGCTCTCGTATACTGCTGCGAGACCCACGTTGGCATAACCTTTCATCACGTTGTTGAACACATAGTTGCCAATGCTGGCGCGCATGTTGAAGCCAAAGTCCCAGTTCTTCCACTCCAGGCGTGAGCCCAGGCCCATGGTAACAGGAGCGAAAGGAGCCTTGTAGAAGTAGCGGTCGTCGTCGGTGATCTGGCCGTCGGCGTTGCGGTCAACAACCTGGTTCTCGATGGGCATTCCATCCTCGCCATATACCTGCTGGTATACATAGAACGAGTTGGCGGGATGACCCACTGCGTGAGCCTGGCAGTTCTTGTTGATACCCACACCACCGGTGAGCACCTTGTAATCCTCGTTGCCAATGCCACCCACGAGCTCGGTGATCTCATTCTTGTTGTAGGTGAAGTTGTAGTCGATAGTCCACAGCAGGTCGCTTGTGGAGATAGCCTTCCAGCTGATAGAGAACTCAAGACCAGTGTTCTTCAACGAACCAATGTTCTGGTTTGCCATGTTGCGGAAGTTGCCCACAGGGATAGAGGCATAGTTCAACAGGTCGGTGGTCTTGCGGTAGTACCAGTCGATGCTACCAGTGATGCGGCCGTTAAGGAATCCCCAGTCAAGACCCACGTTTGTGGTGGTAGTGGTCTCCCACTTGAGCTGTGGGTTGTAAACGTTAGGACGAGCCATTGTACCGTCGCCCATGATGTCGTAGAACGAACCGGGAACGCCCGAGTTCATAGAGTAGTTGGTGAAGTAGTTGTAGTCACCAATGCCTTCTTGCTGACCGGTCATACCCCAGCCCAGACGCAGCTTCAACTCGCTGAGTGCGTTCACGTCGCGCAGGAAGGATTCCTCCTTAAGGCGCCATGCAATGGCAAATGAGGGGAAAGTAGACCAGTGCTTCTTGAAGCGTGAAGAACCGTCGTGACGCACGGTGGCAGTCAGGTAGTAGCGGTTCTTGAAGATGTAGTTGGCACGACCAAAGAACGATACCAGATAGCTCTCGGTGCGATAGCCAAGGCCGTTGTAGAGCCATGTCTCATTGTACTTCTGTCCGGCTGCGGGAATCATCGCGCCACTGCCATCAAGGATGTAGTTTCCATCGCTGTCTTTGAGGTACTCCTTGCTTGTTGATGGATAGTAGCCCCAGTAGTTGTTGTGCTCTTTGCGCCAGAAGTGCTGCCACTCATAACCACCCATGATGTCGAAGTGGTGGTCAGCGTTGAAGTCCTTGTAGTACTGGGCATAGGCACTAAGGGTGCGGTTCTCTTTGGTCTGCTCGCTCCAGCCGTGGCTGCCATAGTAGGCTGCAAGGGGGCTGGCGGGATCAACGTCGGTAGTTTGCTTGCCCTTCGAGAAGTCACCACCCAGAGTGAGGTGGAGGCGCAGGTCCTCAAATCCGTGAATCTTATAGTCGACGTCGATGTTGCCCACAAAGGCGTGGCTGTTGGCACGGTCGTTCTTGAGCTCGAGGATTGCAACAGGGTTGCGAGGAGCGTTGGTGTTGACGGTGTAGGGCCATGAGTCGTCGTTCAGGGCAGCTGCCGAGAGCCAGTTGAAGTAGCCACCAAAGTTTTTATACAGCGGGTCGCTGCTGGTGATGGGCTGGGTGGGGTCCATGCGCACGGCGTTGCCAATGGCCGAGCCGTCGGCATAGCGCGACTTGGCGTACATGTACTTGGCGTTGATGTTGAAGGTCAAGTGGTCGTTCAGCAGCGATGGGTTCAAGTTTCCAGCCACTGTGTAGCGCTTGAAGTCGGAGGTCTTGAGGATACCCTGCTGGTCGGTGTAACCTACCGAAACACGGAAGGGGAGGAAGTCCTTCACTGAACCGGTAACGGTGAGGTTGTGGTCATGGCTCAGGGCGGTGCGGTAAATCTCGTCCTGCCAGTTGGTGTTGGCATTGCCAAGGGCGGCGATTGCGTCGGCCTCGCGGCTGTTGCCAGCATAGATTTTCTTCACGTAGTCACGATACTCGTCACCGTTAAGAACCTCGATGTTCTTCTTCTTCTTGCTCACGGTGAAACTGCCGTTATACAGCACGTTCACGTCCTGGCCACGGCGGCCTTTCTTGGTGGTGATGATGATAACACCGTTAGAGCCGCGCGAACCGTAGATGGCGGTTGCCGATGCGTCTTTGAGAACGTTGAAGGTCTCAATGTCGGCGGGGTTAACAAGTGAGAGGCCGTTGGCAACACCTCTAATGCCGTTGTTGTCCATGGGCACTCCGTCAATTACGATAAGTGGGTCGTTGCTGGCGTTCAGCGACGAGCCACCACGAATGCGGATTGTGGCGCCACCACCAGGTGTACCGCCACCGTCGGTAACGTTCACACCGGCGATTTTACCACCGAGCATGTCTTGAGCGCTCACTACCACACCTTTGTTCTTGGTGTCGGGCTTGAGAGCGGGTTACGCTACCAGTAAGGTCGTTCTTCTTGACAGTACCGTAACCAATCACCACCACGTTCTCGAGAATTTGAGAGTCGTCGAGAAGCTCAATCACGAGGTTGGGAGCGGCGGTAACGGTCTGTGACTGAAGACCGATAGAAGAAACTTGGAGCTGGGCGCCCTTGGGTGCAGTGATTGTGAAGTTACCGTCAAAGTCGGTCGCCACAGTGTTGGTGGTACCCACAACGGTAACAGTTGCACCAATAACAGGTTCGCCGGTAGCATCCTTGACATGTCCCTGCACAGTAATCTGTGCGTAGGCTCCGATGGATAGGAAAAGTCCCATCATCAGGGCTAGAATCCTTTGGGGAATTCTAATGTTTACCTGCTTCATCTTGTTTTTAGTTAAATTGTTATTAGTTATTAAATTTTAAATTTGTTTATTTTATCTTCAATATATAATGAAATTCTCGTTTTGACTTTTTGTTTTAAATGGTCTAATTTTTTGAAAAAATGGGTATGTGCGAAACATCGCAACTACAAAATTAGTGCTTTTTAGCAAAACAGGACATCAAATTCTTATTTAATTATGTATATAATGGAGCGCAAACGTTTGCATTAAGATATTTTAATACAATACTATGTAAAAAATTGCAAAGAAACCACTAATTTTGAAGTCCAATTATGTTATGTCCTGCCATAAAATGCATTTAGTTGACCATTATGAACGAGAAGCAACCATTGACGATGAAAGACATAGCCATGCAGCTGGGAGTGAGCGTGGCAACTGTTTCGAGAGCGCTGAAAAATAGCCCTAACATTAGTAAGCAACGCAGGGAAATGATACAGCGTTATGCTCGTGAGCACGATTATTATCCTAACGTGATTGCCGAGCAGTTGCGTCACAGCCGTCAAAAACCATCGCAAATAATTGGCGTGATACTGCCCGAGATAGTGCATTACTATTTCGCTTCTATCCTGAGTGGCATTGAGGAAAAGGCTAAAGAGCGCGGATATCGCATCATGGTGGCGCAAAGCGATGAGCGCTATGAGCGGGAAGTGGAGATTTGCGAGTCGTTTATGAAAAACAAGGTGTGTGGCATTATTGTTTCGCAAGCTAAAGATACCGAGCGTTATGACCACTTCAAGAAGCTGGTTACCAATGGTATTCCGCTGGTGTTCTATGACCGCATTTGCCCCGCGCTAAACGCTAGCCGAGTGGTGGTCGATGACTACCAGGGGGCTTATAAAGCGGTGAGCTACCTCATCGAGACGGGATGCAAGCGGATAGCTTTCTTTGGAGCAAACATGAACATGCAGATTTCTAAAAACCGCTTTAATGGCTACAAGGACGCACTCTATCATCATGGTATGCAACCACACGACGACCTTATTCTCCAGTGCGACAACCGCGACGATGCCGAGCACATTACTCCAGCATTGCTCAGGAGAAAAGACCGTCCCGACGGCTTCTTTGCCATCAACGACGAGACAGCGATTGGCATTCTCTACACCGCCAAGCGCATGGGGTTCAGAGTCCCCGACGATGTGGCGGTGTGTGGCTTTACAGATAGCGAGCGGGCAGTCTCATGCGACCCCATGCTCACTACCGTCAAGCAGGATGGACGCGAAGTGGGCTCCCAAGCCACCGACGTGCTCATCGACACCGTGGAGGGAAAGCTTCCCATCGACCGCGCTGAGAAGCGCGTGGTGCGAACCCGCCTTGTGGTGCGTGGCACCACAAAGTGAGTTCTATTTTTCTTAACTAGAAGATCTAGAAAATCTAGAATGTCTAGAAAATCTAGAATTTATAGAACCTCTAGAACCTTTATTCTTCGTACCAAGTGCTATACATCAAGTAGTTCTTGGCAATCTTGACGTTTATCTCGCGGGCTTGGGCGGGATCGACCATTTTCTTGAACTTGGCAGGTGAGCCAGCCCACAGTTCGTGCGCTCCCACCTTGGTGCCCTTGAGCACCACGCTGCCGGCGGCGATGATGGCGCCCTCGCCAATCTCGGCGTCGTCGAGCACCACACTACCCATGCCTATGAGCGCCATGTCGTGAATCTTAGCACCATGGATAGTGACATTGTGACCAATTGACACGTCGTTGCCAATCTCGATGGTTGACTTTTGGTACAAGGTGTGCAACACGCTGCCGTCCTGTACATTAACTCGGTTACCCAGGGTGATGGTGTTTACATCGCCACGCAGCACAGCACCAAACCAGATGCTGCACTCGTCGCCTATTGTCACATCGCCCACTACCACTGCATTGTCGGCAAGGAAACACCCCTCGCCAATTTTGGGCTCAAAGCCCCTTACTTTTCTTATTATTGCCATTGTTATTTAATGCATAATTCATAATGCATAATGCACAATTATTAATACATCATGAATATAATTGATTATTTATCAAAAGTTGTTTTTACAATTGACATGAGAATTCTTATTAGCTCTCTACAATCATTTAGAATATGTTCTTCTTTCTCAGTAGTATATTCACCTTCTTGTAATAACTCGAGCCAGTATTCTGTTTCGCTTGCCTCTTTTAACGCTATATTCATCTTTGCGCCAAAATCAGCATTACTCTGACCTCTAATTGCCTCTTTCACATTAGCACCAATGCTTGTTGCCGAACGTAGGAACTGCCTTGAAAGCACATACTCACGTTTCTCATCCACTAAATAACGATAGAGTTTTATTGCTTTAAGAGCAAAAGCCTTACTCTTTACAACAATTATATTATCAGTATCGGGCTTCATTAATTAATCGATTATTAACTGTTTAAAATGGGTGCTATGAAGTGCATTATGCATTATGCATTGTGCATTGTGCATTAATCAAATGCTTGAGCATTTGATTTGGAGCCAGGTTACCTCTTGCTCGTTGAGATAGGGAGTTAGGCGCGCGAGTACCATGGCGTGGTAATCGTTAATTTGCTTTACTTCCTCGGGGGTGAGCATCGAGAGGTCGATGAGGCGAGTGTCGTAGGGGAACAGGGTTAATGTCTCAAACTCCAGGAAGTCGCCAAAGTCCTTGGTCTTGGGACCCTCGACCACTAGCAGGATGTTCTCGGTGCGAATGCCATATTCACCGGCCTTGTAAAGTCCAGGCTCGTTGCTTGTTACCATACCGGGCTCCAGGGCAACAGGGTTGAGATTGGTGCGGATGCTGTGAGGTCCCTCGTGGCAACCCAGGAAGTGCCCCAGCCCATGACCGGTGCCGTGCAGGAAGGTCATGGCTTCTTGCCACAGTGGCATGCGGGCAAAGGCATCGAGTTGCACACCGGTAGTGCCCACGGGGAATTTAGCGCGACTCAGTGCCAAGTGTCCTTTTAGCACTAGGGTGAAGTCGTGCTTCTCCTGTGCGGTGGGATTTCCCAGGGTGACGGTACGGGTGATGTCGGTAGTGCCATCGAGATATTGCGCTCCGCTGTCGACGAGTAATAGTCCCTCGCCCTGCAAGGTGCTGGCACTCTCGGCACTGGCGGTGTAGTGCACTATGGCACCATGCTCGCGGTAGCCGGCTATCATCTCAAAGCTGTCGCCACGGTACAGGTCGCTCTTGGCACGCTCCAGCTTGCCACGTTCCCACACATCAACCTCGTTGATAGTGCCCGTAGCTGCGTTCTGTTCTATCCACATGAACAAGCGCACGAGTGCGGCGCCGTCGCGCTCCATAGCATGGCGGAAACCGTCAATTTGTACCTCGTTCTTGATGGCTTTGAGCGCTGCTACCGGCGACGCGCCGTACACCTTGTCGCACATCAGCGCTTGTCCCAGTGTGTCGCTCACCTTGTTGGGGTCGAGAAGGATGGTGTCATTCACGTTGCGTTTCTCAAGGAATTTCTCCACGTCGTCGTAGTTCTTTATTCTCACCTTGTAGCTCTTGAGATGGTCGCGCACCTCGCTTGTGACTTTTGCATCATCAATGAATATCACGCGGTCCTTGTCGCTAAGGTAGAAGAATGCTATAGCGACAGGGGTGAATTCCACGTCGCTACCACGCAGGTTTAAGAGCCATGCTATCTCGTCGAGGGCAGTGATGAGGATGCTCTCGGCACCCATCTGCTCCACTTGCTCCATGGTGCGGGTGAGCTTGCTCTCCACGTCTTCGCCGGCATATTCCACATCATGCACAAAGGCTGGTGCCATGGGGCGCTCGGGGCGATCTTCCCACAGCTCATCGGCAGGGTAGAAATCGGTGGCAAAGAGGAATCCATTCTCACCGCAGAACTGCTCCAGGCGGTTAGCTTCCATGAGCGAGAATAAGCGACCGTCAACTGCCAGCGTGTCGTCCTCGTGTAGCTGTTGAGCCAGCCACTGCTGGATGGTGGGTTCGCCAGGAATCTGCTCCTTTTTCAGTTCAAAACCGCTTCCCTCAAGTTCGATGCCTGCTTGCAGGAAGTATCGAGAGTCGGTCCACAGGCATGCTTTGTCGAGAGTTACCACTGCTGTGCCATTGCTGCCGGTGAATCCACTCACCCAGTCGCGCAGCTTCCAGTAGTTGCTCACATATTCGCTTTGATGTGGGTCGGTGCCTGGAATTATCACGGCATCCACCCCCTTGTTGCGCATCAGCTCGCGCAACGCTTCAAGATTGTTGTTCATTGTGTATTATAATTATGTTTTTTTCTAATTTGCAAAGTTAAGAAAAGTTGCCCAATGGTGAGTTACTTGGTAAGAACTTTTTTTGAACCCCAATTGGTCATTAGGGTGTGAAACAGTTTTTTATTGGCATTTAGAAACAAATAATTACCTTTGCAGGTGAGAAATAAATATTTGATAGCGCTACACGTGATAACTAGTGACCAATACATGGCGGTGAATGGCAAGAAGTTTGACATTGTCAAGCTAGTGCTTGCTGTGCTCATTGTAGCTATTCACTCCTCCATGCCCGGGATGTGGTTTAGACCCATCTTGCGACTGGCGGTGCCATTGTTTTTTATTATCTCGTCCTATTTGTTTTTCTCTAAACAGCGGTTAATGACCAGCTTGGAGGAGCGTCGTCGCGGACTTCGGAAATATGCGATACGTATTTTGAAGCTATATTTCTTTTGGTTTGTGCTATTGTTGCCACTCACAATATATTTCAGGAAATGGTATGTCGATTTCAGCCCCGAGACCCTCCTCACGGTTGTGAGAAGTTTCCTTTTCGGTAGCACTTTCATGGCGTCGTGGTTCTTGATGGCATCGCTGCTTGGAGTGGTGGTTGTGTGGTTCTTGTCGCGATATCGCGTGGGCGACAAGTGGATAGTAGCGCTAGGTGTCGTGGCCTATGCTGCATGCTGCATGTTTTCCACCTATTATAGTACTGTGGAGTGGAATGAAGCGGTAGTTAATGGCTATGAAAGCTATACCACCATCTTTGCCTCGCCATTTAATAGTTTCCCATGCTCAATACTCTTTGTCGCGATAGGTAAAATCCTAGCCGAACGCAAGCTGTCGTTTTCTAACGTGTGGTTGATTATTATTTTGGTGATTTCGATGATAGTTCTGTATGTTGAGTTTCTTCTGACCAATAGTTGTTGTCGTGTTATCAATGACGATTGCTATTTTGTGTTGCCTGTAGCTTGCGCTTGTTTGTTCATCTTGATTGGTCAGAGCCAGCCCTGTGAAATAGGTATTGATACTAAGAAGTTGCGAGCCACATCAACGATAATTTATTGTAGCCATGCAACAATCTTGAGCTACATGGGATTAGTGCTTAAAAATAATGGAATTGAGAGACCTAATGATGCTTGGCTAATGTTGATGTTCCTCACAGCCTTAGCAATCTCCCTGGGCTTGAGCTTGTTGTTGCTGAAACTTGAAAAATACCCGTCGCTCAGCTGGTTGAGATATTCTCATTAATAAAAAAGGAATGTGACTTAAATGTCATTATCGCGCAACACCATCTCTGCAAGAAAGAATGTGTGGAATGGGCTTATTAATTAAAAAAAGTTAAAGATTGACGCAAAGTGGCTCCCTGTGCGTCTATAAAGTGAGATGAATGAGAGGGAGTTTGAATCGAAAGTAGTTCAGCTACGCAAGAAAGCCGTTGCCACTTGTCAGGCATGTGGGGCTAGCTTGACGCAAGCCGAGGACGTGGCCCAAGACGTGATGCTGCGGCTGTGGCAGTTGCGCGAGAGCTTAGACCGCTACCGCTCTCTTGAGGCACTCGTGGTGGTGATGGCACGGCACAATCTCTCCTCGATGCGTCGCAACGACCGCAGTAGCGTGTCCATAATGACGGTTAACTCGCGTGAGCTACCATCACAGCCCATCACTGCCGACGCCTCGCTCATCTCCTCGCAAGAGGTAGCATGGCTCAATGAGGCCATGCGACGGTTGCCCGGCACTCAGTATGCGGTGCTTCACATGCGCCAGGTGGAATGCCTCAGTTACGACGAGATAGCGCTGCGCTTGGGTATAGAAAATAGCACGGCGCGCAGCTTGCTCTCTAAAGCACGTGTTAAATTGCTCAATGAAATAAAAAAACGAAACCAGCGATGAATGACCAGCAATACATAGAATCATTACTCGACTTGTTCATGCAAGGCTCTACCACTCTTGAGCAAGAAAGGGAGTTGAGCAATTATTTTGCTCATGCGCAGTCAATCCCACCGGAATGGGAACCTTACAAGGAAATGATGGCCTACTTCGACGACGGAATGCCAGTAATTACCGAGCCTGTCAAGCGACGTCATTTCGCTCCGGTGTGGTGGACAGCGATTGCCACGGCGGCAGTCGTCACTATAATTATTGCGGTAGTACCACAGTTGAGTCGAGACCCCATTCAGCGAGTGGCGCCCCAGGCTAGTGTCATCACAGCTGACACTGATGAGACAGTGCCAAGCGACACTGTGGCGCCGACAACTGTTTCTCCCAGCGGCCCCATTATAGCTAAGGTTGAAAAAGAGACCTCCAGCATTGCGCCACAGGGCATCAAGCACTCACACAAATCTAGAAAACGTAGCAGCAATAATGAAGCTCGCAAAACAAAGCTCAATGTTGCCGATGTGGAGCGTGCGCAAGGGGATATTGAACAGGCTCAGCAAGAACTCATGGCCGACATTCTCATTATCGAGCAAGAGCAGCAAGAGGTGATTCGTGAGCAATATGCCAGTCGTGCACAGGTATATCAGGCACAGCAAGCTGTGGCTAACGAGGCTCCACAATTCATTCAAGTAGTATTTAAGTAGTTGTTAAATCAAAAAAATATAGAACACTTATGAGACAGTTGTTTATAACAATCGCTTTAGCGGCAATAATGGCAATACTTGCCGCAGTGGGATGTGCCGCACAAGACAATGTGGCAAGTGCCTACAATAAATTTTCACAATGCGTCGATGGCGAGTTCACGACAATGAGCAAAGCTATTAACTATCGAGACATCGACTCGGGTGAAATAATTGGAGAGTGCGAGGTTAAGCAATTCAAGTTGCCTGCCGGTAAGGGTAATTATATTAAAAACTTGACTCGAGCCATGGCTCATGATAGCGACAATGCCTATCACAGCGCTTCGGGCAAGGCAGGGAATAAGGGTGTGACCTATGCCATCGCCTACGGCACCGGAAAGAATGACTTTGAACTAATAGGTGCCGACAACGATATGGACTTCATGGTGGTGTGCTTCAAGGACAAGCTGCATAGCGACAATCGCATCAGTTATGCGGTTGAATGGAGACAGGACGAGGATAATTGCTACACGGGCAAGATTTATAAAATCTATGGTAAGAAACCCGATGAATATCAGTCGAGAAAGACAATGATATTTAAAGGAATAGGCAAGAATGGTTTCACCCTCAGTGCTGACAGCCTCATGGACCTGAGCAGCCTAAAAAAATTAAAGAGTGTGTCTCCACAACTGGAGATGCTGGGGGAACAGCTGGGAAATGGCATGGCTTCGAAAGTTCTCACTCAGGTAAACGATGAGATAAATAATAATACGACTTGGCTAACTACATTCGCAATGTACTGCAACAAGTTCAAGGACAAAGTGAAACAATCTCCCACTAAAGGGGCAACTTATGCCACCGAAATCCTTGAGATGTGCAAGCAGGCCAATGGCGTGATAACCGATAGCGAGAAGAAATTGTGTGTCAAGAGCCTCAAGGAGTGCCAGCGGTGCAGCGACGACACCTTTGTCACAGGTTTGCTCGACGAGGCTATCAACTGGCTCAGTGGCAAGTACAAGAATTAGTGACGTTTTTCCCTTCATTTCTTGCAACAAAAAGGTGCCCGATTGCGTCTAATAATTAAGTGGCAGGCTGAGCGCGTTGCAACCACTAAAAAGCGCACCGGCACTAAAGATAAAACAAAGACTGTAAACCACTATAAACCTGACGATAAACCCGTGATGGGCACACCCTGAAGCAGTGAGCAGTTTTTGTGATTAAACTTCAAAACAAATAAACAAAGAAAGATAGCGTCCTCGTAATACAAGGGCGCTATCTTAATTTTCTTAGTGGTCTATAAAGCTAGTGAGCTTAGACGCTAATTAATATTATTTGCGTTTTTTGCCTTTAGCTTTTTTTGCACCTTTTTTTGCGGTTGCCTTTTGAGTTGTGGCTTTCTTAGCGGGTTGTGCCTTGGCAGGCTCTTGAGCAACGCCCTCGGGGTTCATAGTAACCTCGATGCAGTTGTTGCTCTTAACGAGAGTTTCCTTGACAAACTTGCTAACGTCGGCAGCAGTAACCTTGTTGACTGCCTCTTTGTAGCCATTCTGGGTGTCGACGTTGAAGGCTTTATACATGTTCAGCACGTTAACCCAGTGAGCGTTGCTCTTGGCATTGGTGTCATAGTCCTTGAGCATTTTCTCTTTAATCTTTTGCAGAGCGTCGGCCTCGATTTGACCATTGGCAACATCGTTGATTGACTCACGCATGATGTTGATAACGAGGTCTTTCTTCTCGGGCTTCATCGACACGTAGGTCAGAGCCTGGGTGAAAGGCTTGTCACCCTTTATTGTCATGCCAGCGCTTCCATGAGGAGAGTAGGCGGCACCTTCGTCCTCGCGAACCTTCTTGAGAAGGATTACGTCAAGCACTTGACCGGCAATGTCGGCCTTGATGTCGTTCTCCATAGTGTAAGGAGCGTCATAGCTGTGCCACATCACGAGCGAAGTGGTTTGAGGTGTTTCCATAGCGCGTGAGAACACGTTCTTAACGTTACCTGCCGCAACTTTGGCTCCTTCTTTGAAGTTCTCCTTCACGCCAGGCTGTGCTGGCAGCGAAGCGATGTATTGCTCGATGAGAGGCTTAATGACGTCCTCGTCGAAGCTACCCACGAAGTAGAAGGTAAAGTCGGCAGCATTGGCTGTGCGCTCTTTAGCGATCTCAATCACGCGGTCGTAGTTCACGTTCTTGATGTCTTCAAGGTTGAAAGGCTTCTCGCGCCAGTCGTGGTTGTAGGTTGTTGTTTGGATACTGTCGCTCAGGGCAGCGTCGGGATTGCCGCTCTTGTTCTTGAGCTGAGTCTCAACAAACGACATGTAGGTTGATGTGGCCTTCTCGTCCTTGGTGAGGGCGGTGAAGTAGAGGTAGTTGAGCTGGAACATAGTTTCCAGATCCTTCTTGGTAGAGTTACCGTTGAGGCGCTCATAGTTGGTCGTGAGGCTAAGGTCTACGTTGGCGTTCTTACCGGCGAGAGCTTTCTCGAGCTCATTGCTTGAGAAGTTTCCTAAGCCTGAAGCGGCAACTACGAGGTCAAACATCTTGCAGTTGGCCCAGTCCTTAGGACCATAGAGAGAGCTACCGCCCTTAGACTCGGCATAGTAGCGAATCTCGTCGTCCTTGAAATCGGTCTTCTTGAGGATAACAGTGGCACCATTGCTCAGGGTTAGCTCCTTGAAGCCAAGCTTGGTGTTCTCGGTCTCGCTAACAATCTTGCCAGGGGTGGGCAACTCGGCGATGAGTGGCTCGTTCTTAACATTGTCAACATAAGCCTCGAGCTTGGCGGCCTGTGCTGCGTCGATAGCGCCCTTGAGAGCTTCCTTAGTGGGCAGAACCACACCTTCCTTGTCGGGGTTGAAGTTCATTACCACCAGGTTTGAGTCATTGGTAGGCATCATCTGTTCCATGAGCTGGTTGATCATTTCAACCTGGATGTTGGGGGCAATCATGCTCATCATTTGGTGTTCCCACTCAATAGAAGGATAAGGCTCTTTCTCGAGGAAGTTAGAGCAATATTCACGGCCAAAGCGGTCGTTATTGATTTGATTGCGGTTGTTGAACTGCTTCTCAAGGCTGCTCATGTACTCATCTTTCGCGCGAACGTACTCAGTGGCGGTGAAGCCGTGTTGCGAAGCGCGCAGAGCCTCTTGAGTGACAACTTGTACAGCATCGGTACTCTTGCCGTCTTTGGGCAGAACGATAAGGTTGAAAGCGTCTTTAGTCTTGGCAAAGATGTAATTGCCATAGTTGGCACCAGCCTGCAGATAAGGACAGTCGGGCTCCAAGGCTTTCTCTTCGAGGCGCTTGTTGAGCATGTCGCAAGCCATGTTGATGGCATATTTCATTACCATGTAGCTGATGTCGCCTTTTATCTCATCGGGGATTGGGTCATTCTTGTACATAACTTGAATGATGTTGTACTGCTGTTCCTTGTCCTTGTCGATGACAAAGATGGGCTCGGCATTGTCGGGCACTTCGATGTCAACCACCTGGGCTGCATCGGCGGCGGGACCTGGGATAGAGCTGAACATCTCCTTAATCTTGGCCTCGGTGCGGTCAACGTCGATGTCACCAACTACCACGATAGCCTGATTGTCGGGGCGATACCACTTGTGGTAGTAGTTGCGAATCTCGTCATACTTGAAGTTGTCGACAACGCTCATCAAGCCGATGGGCATGCGCTTGCCATATTTCGAGCCTGGATACAGGGTCTCGAGGTTGCGCTCAAACATGCGCTGGCTAGCGCTAGAGCGAACGCGCCATTCCTCGTGAATCACGCCACGCTCCTTGTCGATCTCGTCGCCCTCAAGTAATAGACCGTTTGACCAGTCCTTGAGGATGAGCAAGCACGAGTCGATGGCGCTCAGGCGAGTGCTGGGCACGTCGTTGATGTTGTAAACGGTTTGGTCCACGCCAGTGTAGGCATTCAGGTCACGACCAAACTCCACTCCCAGTGAGCGGGTGTAGTCAATAACGCCGTTGCCGGGATAGTTCACAGTGCCGTTAAAGGCCATGTGCTCCAGGAAGTGGGCAAGACCACGCTGGCTTTCCTCCTCCTGCAGTGAACCCACACGCTGAGCGATGTAGAAGTTCACGCGGTGCTCTGGCCAGTTGTTTTGCTTGATGTAATAGGTTAACCCATTGTCGAGCTTACCTTTACGCACTGACGGGTCGTTCTCGATAGGCATTGATTGTGCCATTGAGCCAAGTGCTACCAGCATCATGGCTGCCATAAAGAATTTTCTCAATGTCATAGTTTTTGAAATGGTTACAAATGATAGTTATATTGTATTATATTTTTTGATTTTCATCAATTAAACCCACAAAGATAGTGAATTGTTGTTAAATACAAGGTGTTTACTTTATTATTTATTGTTAATTTGTGATTATATGGTGTGACATGCGTCATAATTACTTCTCGTTGGTGCTGGTGATTTGCTTCAGTTGGTCAATAATGTCATTATTGGTGCGTTGCATCTTGCGGAAGATGAACCATGAGACGATTCCGCCTATCACGCCTCCCACGGCAACTGCTATTGCCATGATGGCGATGACCAGGTTGTGGTCGGGGAGCGCGCAGCCAGGGTCGGTTTTAAGCACGAGTTCGACGATGAACCACGCCAGCCAGATGGTAACAAATATCAGCCCTATAATGAACCACGAAGTGCGCTGTTTTTTCATCTTCACCAGTCGCTTGCTGGTCTCCACCAGGTCTCCACTCAGCAGCTGGCCCTTGGGGATGCGGTTGATGATGAAGTCGCCAGTGGCGTCGGCGATGAGCCCTATAGCCAGGAAACCGTAGAGCCACCACGATAGCCCTGTGCCGGCATGAAACACAGCCATGCCAAGTAGCATGATGGGTATTATTATAATCTCGCCCCACACAAAGCTCTTTATCCACGAGAGCTTGCTTTTCATGGTATTGCGCACCAGCTGGTCGTTGATGATTTGTTGCTTATTGAGCTTGTCCTTGAAGATGGACATTTGCTCGCGCAGCTGCTCAAGTTCGTTGATGTTATTATTGTTTGTTTCCATGTTCTACTATTATCTAGATTAATTGTCGTTCATTTGTTTTAATTGTTCACGTATGCGCACCAGTCTCACTCCCACAGCCTTGGCGGTGATGCCCACCACGGCAGCGATGTCGTCGTAGCTCATGTTCTCGAGCCATAGAAGCACGATGGCGCGGTCGAAGGGCTGCAAGCGGCTGATGCGCTGGTGCAGCAGCTTCACCTGTCGACTTTGCTGGTCGTTCTCGTCAAGGAAGTCGCGATCGATTGTCAGTGGCACGGTGTCCACTCGGCGTTTCTTCTTGCGATCGCTGCTGATGCAAGTATTCAGTGCGATGCGCCACACCCACGTGCCTGTGGCGCTGCGCTGCTCAAAGCTTTCCATGCCGTTCCACAAGTTGATGAGCGTTTCCTGAAACAGGTCGTTCACCTCGTCTTGGTCATTGGAGAACATGTAGCACACCGAGTAGATGGTGCTCTTGTGCTCCTGCAGCAGTTGCCTGAAATTAGATTCGTTTTTTTCCATTTTTATCTCTTGTGTTACACCTGTTAGACGCAGTAAAGTTACAAAAACTACATTAATATCAATTTTTTTTCAGAAAAATTGTTTATCTTTGTAAGCAATAAAATAATCAATTATAATAAGATATGAAAAAAATATTCACCTTACTGTTGCTTGGATGTCTTGTGGTGGGTGTCAAGGCGCAAATTGTTGATGCCAGCCACGCCACACATGCCACCGACAAGGCTGTCTATTACCAAGCTCCTCAAGTGGACAAGAAGAATACCTTTATTGTGATTTCTAAAAAAGAGCAACGTCTCTATGTCTACGGCACAGTGGCAGGCGATACCTTGTTGCTGGCTAAGTATCCAGCGTGCCTGAGTCTCAACAAGGGGCAAAAACAGCGCCGGGGCGACATGAAGACTCCATCATGCCCTGCAAGCAAGCCTTTCTATATCAAGGCAATCAAGCCAGCTTCATCGTGGTATCACGATTTTAAGGATGGCCGTGGCAGCATTAAGGCCTATGGCGCGTGGTTCTTGAGCCTGCACACACCGGGGCATTCGGGAATTGGCATTCATGGTAGCACTAACAACGAGAAGTCGGTGCCAGGACGCGCTAGCGAGGGATGCATACGCCTGCGCGACCCCGATATTATCCAGCTCAAGGAGCGCTATGCTCACCTCAACATGCCAGTCATTATCAAGGACGAGGACGAGGACGCATGGCGCTGGGAACTCAAGGCTCACAAGAAAGCCGTGCCTGTGAAATAATTGAATAGTAACCTCAATAAATTTTTAATGTTATGAAAAGAACAAAATTTTATCGCATTGCCATGCTAGCCGTCATGCTAGTGGCATGGGTGGGAGCTTCGGCTCAAACGGTGGTGTGTACAGCTTCTAATGTGCGCTTGCGCACAGGTCCATCAACTAGCTATCCCATGCTGGTGTGGACAGCTTCTAACAAGCCGGTGTATATCAACAAGGGGCAGTCGCTCACCTATCTGGGTAACGACAGCCAAGACTTCTATAACGTGCAGTTTGATGGTAAGAGCGTCTACATTGCCAAGAAATATGCCCGTCTTGTTTATCCCGACAAGGATGTGGCATCGCCAAGTGGCAAGAAAGTAGTCGTGGTCAATGGCGACAATGTGCGCTTGCGCTGGGGAGCTTCGCTCAATGCGACTATCTATAGCGACAATCGCGGCAAAGCGATCTATCCGAGCAAGGGTGATCGCCTCAACTACCTGGGGCAGACGGGCGACTGGTACAAGGTGAGCTACAATGGCAACACCCTCTACATCAGCAAGAAACACTGCTATTTACAATAAATCGGGGAGACGAGAATGAAGCTTTCATGCATTTCTCTTGCGCTTGTCGCACTGGCGGCAATAATGCTTCAAGCCACGGCTTGCTCGGGTAAGCAGGAGGGCTCTGGCAAGAGTGTGGATTCAACCACGACAGCCGTCGCCGATCAATACAAGGACATCTATCACGGCAGTTACGACAAGGACAAGTCGTTTATTGTAGTTTCTAAGAAAGACCTCAAGCTCACCGTCTATGCTCAGGTGAATGGTGACACTGTGCCTGTGGCGCAGTTCCCTGTGTGCCTGAGTCTTAACAAGGGACAAAAGGAGAAGGAAGGTGACATGCGCACTCCCGAGAGCGAGCCAGGCTCGCCGTTCGTTATCGATGCCATCAAGCCTGCCAGCGACTGGACTCATGACTTTGGCGACGGACGCGGTGCTATCCTCGCCTACGGCGCTTGGTTCTTGCGACTGGTCACCCCCGGGCATCATGGCATTGGCATCCATGGCAGCACTAACAACGAGAACTCTGTGCCAGGGCGCGCCAGCGAGGGATGCATACGCCTGCGCGACCAGGACATCATCACTCTCAAGGAGCAGTATGCCTGGGTGGGCATGCCTGTCATCATCAAGCAAGAAGAACAGGGGCTGAAATCTTTTGAAATAAAACACTGATTGCACATCGACATGCTGCCGCATGTGATTTTATAAGCATTTTTTATTGTTATCATGGTGGGCCAAGCTACCAGGAATAATAAAAAATGCTTATCTTTGCACTTGTGATGGAAACCAGGCGTAAAGGATATATAGAACAACTTATCACACAAGGTGAGCACGTGCATCAGGATTTTAAGTATCAAATTACCGATGCGCGCAAGATAGCACGCTCTATAAGCGCGTTTGCCAACAACAGTGGCGGACACCTGCTGGTGGGCGTCAAGGACAATGGCAGCATTGTGGGAGTGAGTAGTGATGAGGAGATTTACATGATTGAGCAGGCGGCGCAAATGTACTGTCAGCCTGAGCAGCAGGTGAAATTTGAGGTGTTTCGTGTGGCAGGGAAAAATGTGCTCAAGGTCGATATTGATGAGGCAAAAACCAAGCCCGTAAAAGCCCCCGACGACAATGGTCACTGGCGTACCTACTACCGCGTTGCCGATGAGAACGTACTCGCCAGCTCCACTCATGTGAAGGTCATGAAAAGTACTACCACTGCGGTGCCACAAGACGTGGTGATAAATCTCACCGAGAAGGAAGAACTGCTACTTGACTACTTGCAAAGCCACGGTGGCATTACCATGAGCGGATATGAGCGACTTGCTCACATCTCATTTTTTATAGCCCAGCGCACTGTGGTCAAGCTGTGCGAGATGGGTATAGTGGAACTTCAGTATCACAACGGGCAGTGTGTAATTACATCTACTAAGGAATAATTTCATCGAGCTCACGTTAAGTGTGCTTCTTAAAAAAACTATCCCCCCTTCTCTTTTAACAGTAAAGTAAATAGAGAAGGGGGAATATTAGGTTTGCGCGTTTCTTATTTTCCAAAGGCATCGCGAAGCACTTGCACATAGTCAAGCTTTTCCCATGTGAAGAGCTCTACCTCGATGGTGCGGTCACCCTCGTAGAGCGACTTGAAATGCTTCTTTACAACCTGAGGCTCACGACCCATGTGGCCATAGGCGGCAGTCTCTTGATAGATGGGGTTGCGAAGCTTCAAGCGGGTCTCTATGGCATGAGGAGTCATTGCAAAAATACGTTGCAATATTTGCGCAATCTGAGCATCGCTCATGGCAACATGGCTCGTGCCGTAGGTGTTAACATACAGGTTTACTGGCTCGGCAACGCCAATAGCGTAAGATACCTGTACTAGCATCTCGTCGGCTATGCCGGCAGCTACGGCGTTCTTGGCAATGTGGCGAGCGGCATAGGCGGCACTGCGGTCTACCTTGCTGGGGTCCTTACCACTGAATGCGCCACCTCCATGTGCTCCACGACCACCGTAGGTGTCGACGATAATCTTGCGGCCAGTGAGACCTGTGTCGCCATGAGGACCGCCAATCACGAACTTTCCTGTGGGATTTACCTTCAAGTCGAGATTTTCATCAAAGAGTTGCTGCACTTTTTCGGGCAACTTGGCGATAACACGTGGCAACAAGATGTCGTTGATGTCCTGCTTGATGCGGGCGAGCATTTGCTCGTCGGCTTGCTCTTGGCTCAAGCTGTCACTAGCTTTGATGAAATCGTCGTGCTGGGTGCTGATGACGATGGTGTTAATGCGCACGGGCTTGTGGCTTTGGTCATCATATTCCACTGTCACTTGGCTCTTAGCGTCGGGGCGAAGATAAGCAATCTCACCACTCTTGCGCAATGCTGTCAGTTCGCGCAGCAGCATGTGGGCAAGGTCGAGTGTCAACGGCATGTAGTTAGGAGTCTCGTTGCATGCGTAACCAAACATCATTCCCTGGTCGCCAGCGCCTTGCTCCTCGCTAGTGGCACGGTCCACGCCACGGTTGATGTCGTCGCTTTGCTCATGTATGGCCGAGAGCACGCCACACGACTCGGCGTCAAATTTATACTCGCTTTTAGTGTAGCCAATCTTGCTAATCACTTGGCGAGTAACTTCCATCAGGTCGATGTAGGTTTTACTCTTTACCTCGCCAGCTATTATCACCTGGCCAGTGGTAACGAGGGTCTCACATGCTACTTTGCTCTGAGGGTCAAAGGCCAGGAAGTGGTCAAGCAGAGCATCACTAATTTGATCGGCAACCTTGTCGGGATGACCTTCCGACACCGATTCGCTTGTAAACAAATAGTTCATTTTTCCAAATTGTTTTTAATGTGGAAAAACGCTAAAGGGGCTGTGAAAGATTTGAGGGATAATTCGCAGTTTTAGCATTTTTTTTAAGTGGTTGCAAGCAGCCAAATTTTTCCACTGAGTTAATACTTGTTTATTTAGCACCTAGGGATCCTTTGCCCCAAATGCGGCTGCAAAGATAATGCTTTTATCTTGATAAAGAAAATTTTCAGTACTAATTTTTTTCAATTACATTTTTCTGTCATTTTTTGCTGACCAACTTGTGCAATATTGACACAGGCTGGCTCTTTTCAACATGTGCATTTATGCAGTCTGTGGGATGATGACGGTGTGGATGGTGTCGATGTACTTGGCGAGTGGCAGCATATAGGGGGTGAATACTGACAGCCTCTCGTCGAATGGTGCTTCGTTCACTACTATCTCTTTGGTAATGTCTCCGTTCTCGCAAACATAGGAGATAATCGTCATTAAGAAATCTTCTTGCTCAGCGTTCAACTCGTTTCCTGATATGAACTCAGAGAAACGACGTACAGCGTTCTTGCGGTCAACTCCTAATATCGAGCGAATGAAGATTGCAACATTGCTACCACAAGGCATACCGTTGGTGAACTTGTTGTAATCATCTTTGCTTCCAAGTTCTTGCCACAGGATGCGTTCAAGTTCGTCAACATCAGCCTTCGTCAATTGCTCCATGTCGTAAATCTTTTGCAGCACAGGAAGGTTGCGGTTCTGAGACAAGAAGTCAAGAACGTTCTGCTTGTACGACACACGAGGTGTGATACCATCGATTGTTCCCTCGTCGCTGATTGTGTCCTCAATGTCAACCGAGAACCATTTATTGTCGCCACCCATCAAGAACTTAACCAAGTCTCGAAGGTCTTTCCTCACCTTTTCGAGCCAATTGAGGGAGACATTCTGCCAAGCGACTTCACTCAACACTTCTTTAATGGTGGCCATCTTGGATTGCACTTGTGGCAGCGTAGCTTTCTCTTGCAGTTTCTCGGCTATGGTCTGAACGTTTTGAACTGCCTTGACACAGTTGGTCTCGCCATCGAGCAACGACAATTCGATTAGCATTGTCAGCACGTCAAACTTCTTGGCACTCTCGTCAAGGGTGTTCTTGGGCAGCAATGGTGCTATCTCATTACTGAGGGTGTTAACGTCAACCTCTGAGATATATGCCCAATTATCATCATTCTTGAAATGGCTGACATCAGCCCACTTCTCTCTAACTGAGATATGGCTGTCGCTGAGAGCTGCCACTTGCTCTTTAAGCACTGCCTTAGTCTCGTCGTGCAGTTGCTTGGCAAATTCATCCTCTTGCCACTTTTGGTGCTGCAATTGGAACGCTATCCTTGAACGCAATGAGAATATCTTTTCGGTGAGCGATGGAACAGTCTTAGCCTTATTGCCATCGGGATTCTTGTCAAAAAACTCAAAGTTTCTGCACCAATCGAAGATATAGAAGAACTCTTTATCTTGCCCCGGTCCGTATATATCCTTTGACAGTCGTGTACCTCGACCTATCATCTGCATAAACTTGATTTTGCTCTTTACTATCTTGAAGAACACAAGGTTCAGCACGTCGGGAACGTCGATACCTGTGTCGAGCATATCTACACTCACGGCTATCTGTGGATTACCATCTCTAATCTCGAACTTGTCGATAAGGTCTTTGGAGTAGGTAACATAGTTGTCGATAAGGGCACAGAATTCGCTGCTCTCGCTTGCATACTCGGGATATAAGGCATAGAAACGCTCAACTATCATTTCAGCGTGGCGATGGTTGTAGGCAAAGATAATGGTCTTGCCTATACGCTCTCCACTCTGCACCTTCAAGCCGTTCTCCATTAAGTCTTGCAGTACCTTGTCGATAGTGTCCTCATTGAAGATATAACTGAAAATCTCGTCGCTGCGAATATCACGCTTGGCACTATACTCTCCACCGCCATCAATAGCCTTTTTCGCTTGCTCATATTCCCACACCTTTTCAAGTTGTTCTTGTTCCTTTGGGCTGAGGTCTTTGTACTTGATGCCGTCTTTCAATATCAGTGAGCCACGTTTGAAGCCACGATAGTTCACAAGATAGCCCTCTGACACAGCATCCTCAAGCTCATAGGCATAGTTTGGTACACCCTGTTCCATTTGGAATGTCTCGTAGGTGCTGCGGTCAACTTCATCTCTCGGTGTCGCTGTCAAGCCCACGAGCAGAGCATTAAAGTAGTTGATTATTGCCGTGTATTTTCCGAAGATTGAACGGTGAGCCTCGTCGATGATAATCAAGTCGAAACGACCAACCGAGAACGCTTTCTCGTCACGGTCAATGTAGTTAATCATCGTTTGATAGGTCGAGAATGTTATTCGTGCAGTGGTGTCGGGGTCTTTATCCTCGCTCAGCACCGATGTTGTCATGTGTGGCAACAGCTTCACAAAGTTCTTGTGTGCTTGGCTTACCAACGGGATCCTGTCGGCAAGGAACAGCACGTTCTTTACCCATCCGTTGCGTGCAAGCACATCGACGAGTGAGATTGATACCCTCGTCTTTCCTGTTCCCGTCGCCATCACAAGCAGCCCACGACGATGCTTTGTGTTGAAATGCTCACACACGCTCTTAATTGCCATCTTTTGATAATGGCGGTCGGTGATATTGTCTTTAACGCTGAAATCGGTTATGTCGTGTCGCTGACGTTTCTGTATCAGCAACTCTAAATCGCTCTCGGTGTGGAACGCATAGAGGCGACGAGGTGGATAGCCTAAACCGTCGATGATATAGGTCTCAAAGCCGTTGGTATAATATATTACAGGTCTAATGCCATAACGCTTTTCGAGGCAGTCGGCATAGAGTTCGGCTTGGTGCTTACCCTTGATGGGTGATACGCTTGTGCGTTTGGCTTCAACAACGGCAAGTGGCAGACCATTGGCAGCAAACAGCACATAGTCGCAGTAGCCCACACCCTCATTGTTTGGCATACCTTCAACCTCGACTTCAATGCAAGCCTTTGAAGGCTGTATCGCACCTTCGGTATCGAGAACTTCCCACCCTGCTTCTTTGAGCATTAGGTCGATATAGAGTTTGCGAGTTTCAGCTTCGCTGATGTCAAGTGCAATTTCTTGCACAGGAGTCTTATCCACGACAGCCTCTTTACTGGCAGCCTTGACGACAGTAGACTCAGCAGTCACCTCAACAACCTTAGGTGCCGTAACGATTGGTGCTTGTGGACTCTTGGGGATTAAGGTGTCGTCGAATGGTGCTATTGAGTCGATGACTCTCAACTTGAGCAAGATTGCAGCAACGACATTATAGATATTGAGGAGGCAGAAGAAAGACTCTCGCTTAGTCACTGGCGTGTTGTGAGCAGCGTTATTGCCCACTTTGCGCACATAGTGGACTGACATCATCACTCGCTCATCACCTATAAACTCACGGAACGTTTCACCATCTACAAGTTCAAAGAGCGATGCCCTCTCGGGAATCTCCACGTTCTTCATTAGGTACAGCGCACGGACAATGTACTCCAATGCCTTTCTCGCACTGACAGCACTGAGCTCGGGATTGCTAACTTGCAATTCTTCGGCCGACGAACAAAACTTGTGAAGGTCGGTCAAGCCTAATTCTTGTAGATAGTCGAAGTTACGCATAGTGTTTCTTTTTTATTTTTCTAGATTTTATAGAACTACTAGCCATTCTAGAATTTCTAGATTAGCTAGATTTTCTAGATATTTCTTCTTTCAGTTGAGCTATTATAGTGTTGAGCCTTTGTATCTCGGCTTTTAGAGTGGCAATTTCTTTGTTGGCGGCGGCAAGTTCTTCTTTTTTGTCGGCGCGGTATCCAAGTCTTGCCGCTGTCATTCGTTCCTTGATGCCTCCTTCGGTGACGAAGTCGCTTTCAAGGTTTGTGATATAGGTCATCATCATCTTGTCGGTCATGCGGCACAGTGTGTAACCGATATTTGCCATTTCCTCATCGCTCCAGGAGTCGAAATAGGGCTCATAATCTTCAACATCGTTGTGCTCACGGCAAAACTCCAGCATGCCATCGAAGCGGTTATGTCTTGAGTGCCATAGTGGGAGTTTGTGGCTGAGAAGATAGTCGCTGTAGTCCTCCTGTAGCTCTTTGATACTGGCGCGGGCAACATTGAGGAGTTTGATTTCCATCTCGGCAGAGGTTACGCCGTCGGCGGAACCCTCAACGATGTTCTGCTTTCCCGAGCGTGCGGCTTGTACCATCTGATCGACGGTGCGGTCTCCATGCTGAGGCAAGAAACGCTTGGTGAAAACCGTCGTGAGCTGAAACACCGTCAATGCCTTGCGGTAAAACCACAAGTTGTTCCAGTTGACCTGCTTGCGAAGGATTTTATATTTATTATCTTTATTGTCCATTTTCTTTATTATTACTCTAGTTAATCTAGTATATCTAGTTTTTCTAGTATATCTAGTTTTTCTAGTATTTCTAGTGCTTATAGTTCTCCTAGTCAAACCAATAATCCATGCGGCTGTCGAAAAGCGTCTGCACCTCGTCAATGGATTGTTGAATAAGTGTCTTCTGTCGCTCTATTGACTCTAACCTTTCAACAAATGATTCTTGAAGATTTTTAGGAGGAAGAATCTGACTGAAAGATTTCATAATATTTGTGTTTAAGTTTGGTTGTGTTCCGTCGGGTGCTAAATCTCTAAAATACATTGTACAATGGTTCAGAGATTTCAGCAAAAACACTTTGTTTAATTCTTTCTCATTGATATTCATAAAGGCTAACCAACCATCATGAATACATCCATCAAAATTGATAATACGTGCAAACCCCAAAGACACACCACAATTTGCAAAGATTAAACTCCCCTTTGGGATATACCTTGTTTTATTTAAACCTTCTTTAATAATATGCTCTTTGGTGGAATAAAGATATATGTCATCGCCTTTAGTTGCGTCTCCTATCTTAATCCATGGAATATCTCCACCTAAGTACTTATTAATTGGTCTTGGGGAACCACCTCTGACTATCTCACATACTTCACCCATTTTTTTTACATCCCAGCCTTTTTCATTGGTGATGGGGTCGCCAAACATATCATAGAAGATGGATTGAGCGAGTTGGTCAAGTTCTTTGAGTTGTGCCTTTTTCTTCTCTATAATGCTGCTCAACAAGTCCAATTCAGCAACTATACGCTCCTGCTCAGCAAGAGGGGGAATTGCTATTTTTTGTTTAGAAATTGTAGCCTTATTCAATGTTAGACCCATTACTGCCTTATTGGTACCACTCCATTGATAGCCCTGCAAATAGTAGTATAGGAATAATGAATCTAAAATAAAGCCCTCGTTAACATTGAATGCCATTATGGCTTCATTAGTGTATAAATCTTTTCTCACAATAGCACATTTTCCTACAGTGAGTTTAAAACTCATTATGACTGTTCCTTTTTTAACTAACTTAATACCTGATTTAACAACTGCTTCATTTGTGATGTGTTCTTTTGAATCATCTATATATTTTCCATCTATATCTCGAATTGATACCCAAATGTTGTCACCACCAAATAGAGAAGGATTCTTTCTATCAGGTGTCCTGCCCATTTGTAAGTCAAAGACTTCGCCAAATGTTTTATATGTCCATCCCTCTTTCATAGATACTTCTCTTTAAACTCGGCCATTGCGTTGTTTATTTCTTCTTGCAGTGAGGCGATTTTGTTATAAATGACGTCGGGTGCTTCGTATTCGACCTTTACTCGCTCAACTTCCTTGTACTTGTTAATGCTGAGGTCGTAGTCGTTGTCTTGAATGTCCTTGACGGGAACGAGGAACGATTGGTCTTTGCGAGTTCTTGATTCTTCTGCCTTCAAATCCTTGAAACGAGCAATCACGTCGGGTATGTCGTTCTCGGCACACTCGGTGCGTTTTTGGTCGAGGGTATAGCCATCGGCTTTCATGTCATAGAACCACACCTTGTCGGTTCCACCAGCGTTGGTCTTGGTGAAAATCAAGATAGCAGTTGAGACTCCCGAATAGGGTTGGAACACTCCACTTGGCATTGAGATTACCGCTTGCAGACGTTGATTGTCGACAAGTTCTTTCCTCAATGCTTTATGGGCTGAACTGTTGCCAAACAACACACCGTCGGGAACAATCGAGGCACAGCGACCACCCATTTGCAGCATACGGATGAACAGACTCACAAACAGCAACTCGGTCTTCTTGGTCTTGGTGATAGCAAGTAGCGATTTGCTCACAGCGTCGTAGTCCAAACTTCCTGTGAATGGTGGGTTGGCAAGACACAAAGTGTAGCGGTTCTCGTCGGTGTTGTCGGTTGAGAGGCTATCACGATACTGAATGTCGGGGTTGTCAACTCCATGAAGCATTAAGTTCATAGCACCGATGCGCAACATGGTGAAATCGGTGTCGAAGCCGTGGAGCATGTGGTTCTTGTAGTTGTCGGCATTCTCTCGCTTGAGCAGTTCGCTCTTGTAATGCTCTTGCACATACTTGGCACTCTCAACGATGAACCCTGCGCTGCCCATAGCGGGGTCGCAAATGGTGTCTTTCAATGTGGGCTGCATCAACTCGACCATCATGCGGATAATGTGACGAGGTGTACGGAACTGACCATTGTTGCCAGAGGCTGCCATCTTGCCAAGAATATATTCATAGGTATCGCCCATCGTATCACGGTTGTTCATGTCGAGGTGGTCTATACCCTCGACAATTTTGGTCAACGTGCGAGGGCTCTGGATAAGGAAGGTGGCATTCTCCATAAAACGGCTGTAGGCACTCTCCTTGCCCTCATTGAGCGTCTTGATATAGACAAACACGTCCTTGCTCACGAGACGGAACATCGTTTCGGGGTCCTTGTTCTTGAACACACTCCAGCGCAAGTCGTTGAAGGGCACGTCACGGTCGGTCTCAGGATTGTGCCACGAGCCATACTTGAAAGTGGGTTCGCTCACCGCAACACCAAAGGCATTAGCGTTAGCCTCACGAGTGCGCTGAGCATCGTCGAGCATCTTCATGAAGAACAGATAAGTCATCTGCTCGAGGATGGTTATTGAGTTAGTTATACCGCCAGTCCAAAAGGTATCCCAAATGCTATCGATACGGTTTTTGATTTCGCCTGTTATCATGGGTGGTCTTTTTAGTTTAACTTACAAAGATACACATTTTTTGAATACATTTGGACAAGATGATAATAAATCAACCAAAATGAAATCATAATTGAGCTTTGCTGACCAACTTGTGCAATATTGGCACAGGTTGGTTCTTTTCAACATGTGCTCAAATAAAACACCAGCGAGATAAACTGATTACTCTTGTTTATCTCGCTGGCGTTAAGCGGTTTTGACCTAAATACAAGCCTTAATACTCCTCCTCGTTGAAAACTTGGCCTTCTATTGATTATCAGCAACTTACGCTCAAATTAACTATTTTTAGCCAAGCAAACCGCACTATCTGAGGCGATGTAGGGCGATTATAAGGCAAATTGGACAAACAAACTCATTAGATTCTTGTCCCTTAACAATATCACCTAATTTGCAGCGATTTACAAAATTTACATCCAAAAATGTAAAGTTGGGTGTTTTCTATTTGGATAGTCACAAGCACAGTTCAATTGTAAAAAGGAGTGGTGGACCATATTCCTTCTCTGAGCGAGTCTCACTCATCACAGCCCTTTCCTATCCATTATCTGCAAATTCTCAAAGACTTCATCAAACCAACGCGTCTTTTTCAATTCATACCCAACCTTTCTTGCTTCCTGAAATATGTATTTATTGAAAGGAAACACTTGATTTAACTCAAACTCCTCCTTATAGTCAATATAGCAATTAATCAGATAAGCCAAATCCAACTTCTCGTCAGCAAAGAAATTTTCCAGTCTCATCAACTGTTCAATATTCACCATCACTACATCCTTCACTTCGTAATCTACTGTAACTTTCTTTTCACGTATGATTCGTTGAAATTCTTTATTCAGCAAATAGTTCGGGCCTTCCACATCAAAACAATCATCGAAGTACACTATCACGGGGTAGACAAATAACACACTATCGGGAGCCGACTTATCAACTTCGCTCAATATACTTGGTAACTTTTCGACTATCACATTTACCAACTGCCCAATCCCTTTCGCATGCCCCTTGGAATTTGCAACATACTTTTCAAAAATTGCGTTTTTAATTGTCTCATAATCACCGCTTAATTTCTTTTTCGCAGCCATTTGAACATCCTTACATTCAAACACGAATATCCTATTTCGACGTCTCAGATAATAGTCTGGCATTCCCTTCCCCAGAGCCTTTTCCAATTCTTCTCCACTATAATTCACATAATTCAAACCAAAACATTTTTTCATCAAGGAATAAAAGAAGAAGTGTTCCGAGAACTCCTCACCTAAAAACGACCGAAGATTAGCATACCCCATTGTGCCATCCAACACTCCCCTCTTAACTAAAGCGTCCTTCATATCAAAAAGAAGTCCGGTATATGCTTTATCCAAAAACATCTTCATAAACATGAAGATGTAGATATTGGAACCCGTCTTAATTAGAGGCTTTTCCTTCATCATCAGAAAATCCATATCATGTTGATAATGCGATGGATTTAGTGTCAACGAATCATAGAAACGACAAGCATCCTTCTGATTCTCACCAATGGCCATTCTGCAATTAGATAAATCCTCTTTTCCCATTTCCAGAAAAGTCAGAAAGATCTCATCCAAATAATACTTGGCACTGGGTATATCTTTTTCCTTGCAGAATTCATCAACATATTGTGCAAACTTAGTGTTATACTTTGGGAATTCTATCAAGAGCATATAACACTTTATCATCAACAGCCTATAATCTCTTGGTGCTTCAATGTTATCACTCTTCAAGCAATCTGGCATATAAGACTCGACAAACTCTTCTGCCTTCATATTGTTGTTAGGTCGCTTCTGATTCATTGCCAGACGCTCATCGCAACAAAGCATATATGCCAGGAACAGGTTCGACAAGTCATCCTCAGTCAACTCATCATTTCTCCAATTATAACACGTCAACAGTCTACTTATAAGGAGAAGCATAGCATATTTGTCTATAAGGGCGTAGTTCCCAAGGTTATACTGTTGAGCATACTGGCCAACAGGATTCTTTACATCATCTCGCGTTTTCATTATCCATGGTGCCCAAATGTTGAAATCATGCTCACCAATAAACTGATTCACCTTCTTTGAGAGATTATATGAAATAAGTTCTATGGCGGTGTTTGATGGAACATTAGACAGCAAATCCTCTATCTTATCGTGCCTGTCTGGATAGACCACACTATAAGACAACAATACTTGCTTTTGTAATTCCATCTTCTTCATAACGTTACCCTTTATTACTATTCATCATCCTTACCATTCTGCGCTCTCTATAGAAATTATATGACCCCATGTTTACATACTTTGTCTCTCTCAGCCGAGCAAGCAGTTCTTCGTTTGAATTAGATCCCTGCACAATTAGCATCAATTGTTCCAAATCCAGGAACCAACTATTGAAGAATGAATTCGTTTTAGAGTCACCGTTGGTTCTCTCTTCGTTTAGGAACGACATCCATTTTTGCATGTCCTTATTAAACTTCTTCACATCCTTTATGGTCTGCTTATCATCACCGTCGTATTCTGCCACCAACGGTTTATTACACATTTCATCCATGATGCTCTTGATAAGCATTCTGTCTTGAAGTGGGCCAAAAGCGCCTAGAGATACCGAGATGCACTCAGCCGTTCTATTATGTTTCTCAACATTTGTCTTTTTCCCGTTTTCATCAACCAAATTCACGTACCCTTTTTCAATCAAAAGATGTGAAGTTCTAAAACATTGAGCCTGAGAGTCTATAAGACTTCCCAGTAAATCTGCCACAATTCTGAATTCATCCCCAGACTTTGCCTTTCTTGTCAAGCTTTTTTTCTTCATCTCAAAAAGCATGATACCTTTTGTGGCCTCAACAACAAGATCCGCTTCGCCTTCTTCTGGTGGAAGATAAGTGCCACTGCAATGCGTTATGCCTTTTTCGGCAAGTTTCTCGTTGATAAAAATCTCGATCAACTTTCCGACTTCCTTATCAATGTCTTTCTGGTTGTCCTCTTTTTCTTGATTGCGTACAACCATCATCAGTGCCTCAAACCACCCCCATGAACCTATTGTTACGGGCAAAGCATATATCTTACCATTTGCTTTAATCAGTGGCTTGTTGGCGGCATTCTCTTTTTCTTCATCTAATGGTGTTCTGAATCCATTGTTTAATATGTCACCACCTGTTGCCACATCATTGATCAATTGTTCAATAGCCCCAATTCCTAGTTCATTCAATTTATCTTTTCTTAGCTCCACACATTTCAATGCATCCGCAACAGAAAGGACATAGTTCATCAATCGCTCATATTCATCAAATGTGTATCCGTTTTCCAACACCCTTCCCGTATCGCGCATATACATAAGCACACGTTCACAGAACATTCTCGTAAACCAAACAGAATGTTGCGTCAGTCCAAAGATGCTCTCCTTATACACCAAATCCCTGAAGAACTCCACCGTGTCTCTGTCTCTGTGGAATAAATCTTCCCATACATTTCCGAAGTTCTGTACAGGGTATTTAAGGAAACAGTAGTTAGTCGCTAGTTTTATAGCATTTCCAAAAGCCTTTGCTGCCTCGCTATTGCTACCTCCGTCTGCATTGATATTTGCCAAAGCTAAGTTTACAAGATAATTGTATGGTTTTACTATTGTCACATCCTTTGGATTAGGCATATTGCCATTCATATCGGTCAAGAATCTTCCTTCTGGTTCCAAATATTCCATTTGCGACAACAGCATGTTCAAGAATCTTCTTCCACCTGCCTCGCGAATCCAGTTGATCAAAGCATCATAGACTATATCGTCATTCTCTGTCACATAGTCACAATCCTCTATCTTTATCTTGAGCCCAAATTTCCGCAACGTCTTTGCAGCCGCTGCACGTCTATGCTCCTTATCATATTCTTTCAGCCAATCTGTTTGTGGCAAAGGCATTTCTTCACTACAGGCCGCTATCACGTCTTGCCAACAAGTATCACTAAAAGTCTTTATGGCACTTTGATTCCAACCAAGATGATTATGAATAATCTCCACTACATCTATATAGCGTTGGTTATCCACACCATCTAGTAGCTGCTCTCTCTGCAAGCCTTTACCCAACCTCTGAAAATCCCTATACAAAAATATTTCATCACTGTCTGATGGAAGTAGTGCTTTGATACGCGCATCTACATTCCCAATCTTTGTGGTCACGGGCTTAAGCAAGCCATCAACAAACTTCTTGAAATCTGCTATTGTCACCATCGCTTCCTATTTTTGTATTTTCTTAATCACCCCCTTCAGACAGTCTTCAATCAGAATATCTGCATAGGTTGTTTTATTTTTATGTTTCTGTGCCAAGGCCTGCTCTAGATTCCTCACGAACGGCAATTCCGCATCATATACTTGGGGATATGGAACCTGTTGTAAGAAACGTCCGTTCAGAATTTGATAGAGAGCCATCACTTCTTTAGGCTGTATTATATTCACTTTCTTAACTATATCTTCCATCGGAATATGACTTAATATTGGATAACTCAGGAAATCCGGTGTCTTTGTGTCACCATACTGAATAGTCAGTCTATTGGCTAAAGAAGGTAGGTCTTCGTTAAACTGACGGCGCGCCTCTTTAATATCATTATTAAGGTTTTTAGCAGCTATTTCATCCATTTTTTTTCGCTCATATTCCACAACCCAACGACTTTCTTTTGGAATATCGTTCTCTAACACATCCAAATTCATCTTATCGAGCAAACCTAGAGAAGAAACATTTGCATACATCTTGTCAATGCCACTGACAATTTTTGTTTGCATATCCTCCTGAGATAAAGAGGTAAGCGAACAGAAATGCTGAAGATATGTAGCGGAATTAACGTATGCCATATTATCACAAAATTTTCCTTCTTCCACATACTGCGCCAACTGTATTACAGCATCCACCATTTCTTCATTACTCATATTCCACTGCGAATGCATTAATTTCTCCAACAATGAGTATGCGGGATTTGTACTATTCCTTTGTTCCTGACTCTTATATCCTTCCCACACCGCTTTCAGAGCGTCCTTATCCAAAGACATGCCCGCCGTAACAAAGTCAAACATCTGCGGTGAAACAATGACAGGGAAATTATGGGCTTTTACCAACTTCTCAAAGATATACGTAACACGGCGGTTTGTATATTCGCGTTGTTTTTCTTCCTTCTGTTTCTCAACAGCCTCATCTTCTCGCATTTCATCCAGCAATCCGTCCGCTTTCCGACCACCGTCATCAAACTCCCAATCAATTGCCGACAATTCAACATATTGAGAAAACTGCGACCTGTCTTTGTAAGTTAGACGGTCTTTTTTATACTCAATCGAAACGCCTACTGTGCTAGCCCACAACGACAAGAGAAATCTGTCAGCCAAATCTTTGTTTTCATTCTTCAGAAAAACATTGCAAACCTCATAAATCTTGCAGAAATGAGCCAAAGCAAATTTCAATATTCGGATGTTATGCAATTCAACACGTAAGCCTTTGTCTTCTTTATATGATGGAAAACATGGGTCAATCACCTTCACCGCCTTTTGAGCCGTCATGAACTCGGTAAAAGGTGAAATACAGTTCTTTCCACATAATTCCTTAAAAATGGATACTACATCAGGCTCATAAACCAAGGTTTTCTCTATCACCTTTTCTTTGAACACAAGTTTTGCCTCGTCCTTTTGCTGCATATAGGAGTTGTTGGCTATCACTACCACCTTATAGCCTCGGTGTTCAACCAGATCATTGATAGCTCCCAAAAGAGTATGAACGTCAATTGTATCTATCACGCGTTCTATATCATCAAGAATGATAACGGTTTTTTCTGTGGGAATAAGTTTATAAAGCAAGCCACTATTGTTATTGACCAATGTTTCCACGTCCACAAAATTTCCTAGCCATGATATCTTAGAAGCGAATTGTGCCCCTTTGGCTAAGGCCTTGCCAGCCTTCTCCTTTCCCAAACTAGATAGCCACGATTTCTTTTTCTCCTTTTTTGTTCCGTCAACTTCGTTGTTCTCTGGCCGTTTGTAATTATCTGCTATTCGAAGTGGCATTTCATTAACCGACTCAATACCGAATAATGACACCTTCACAGGATTCCATCCATCCTGTTGCAAGGCAGGCATTACCACTTTCTCTATATGATAAGTCTTACCACAACCCCATTCGCCCGACACCATCAAAGCGCCGGTACTCTCCATTGACAGATAGTTTCTTATACCGTCTAACATATTATTGTTTTTATATGAGTAAATCGTTGTATCAAGACACCAGCGAAGAAACTTAGTAATATTTCTTCGTCTCTTTTTAAGAGAGGTTATTTGATACAAAAGTACTCTTTTTTTCGAAAGTAAGGTGTTTGTTCATCGTTTCGCGCGTAAATTTAAGCAAAATTTATCTAAAATCACACCTATGTTACACTAAAAGTTGCGATAAATGAAGATTTTTGAGTACCTTTGCAACGCATAGTGGCTACATGCCATATTTGCAAGACATATTGAAATTACGAAGCGTTATGCTTCTCTTGCTATAGGAAACCTGAGAAATTTCTTAAGCATCGCAAGGGAGTATGATGCAAGGTTTTCTCAGGACCTCCTATAGAAGAGTGGGCGTAAACAGTGCCACGCTTCTGTGTAATAATAATAGTCCTTGGGAGGTGCTGACGGGACACGGATATTGGAATGACTATGGCTGAACTGAAATTTCCTGTTACCGAAATTGACAATGACAAATTTCAAGTTGTTGTAGATATGGCGTTGTATACCAAAGAAGCAATTGTTGCTGCTTGCTATAAGCTTACAGATCGATTCTTTGTTCATCAGCAAACAGAAGGAGATTCTGTGTGTGTTGTGTTTGAATCGAAGGAAGGTAATGCTGTTTCTGAGGAAACTGTCAAGCAGTTCTGCAATGAACTCATTGACCATCAGGTTCGTCACAATACGAATCTGCAGTTTGGCCATATACGTGATTTGATAGTTGAGGAAGCATTTAAGCCTGTGAACAAATGAGAGATTATCAGATACTTCCTTTCCGCTTCGCCCGCTTCAACGATTCGGAATACTTGCTGACTAATGATGTTGGCGAGTACATTTTCCTTCGTAATGAGGATTTCGAGAAATTCATCAACAAGGAACTTGATACGAAGTCGATGGTTTTCCAAGATATTGCCTCGAAGCAGATAGCCACGACAGACAATGTAGAGGACGTGGTGAATATGCTGGCCACTAAGTTCAGAACGAAAAAGAGCATCTTGCGTGACTTCACCAGCCTGCACATGGTGGTGCCAACCTTGCGCTGCAATTCCAGTTGCATCTATTGCCAAGTAGCGCGAAAGAACATGGACGACCACGAGGCCGACATGACGAAGAAGACGGCCAAGAACGTGGTGAAGACCATCTTCGAGTCACCGTCGCCCTGTATCAAGATTGAGTTCCAAGGTGGCGACCCCTCGACATACTTTGAAATGGTAAAGTACATCATTGAGGAAGCGGAGTGGCAAAACCTTTTCAAGAAGAAAGATCTTGGCTTTGTAATATGCACCAACGTCACGCTGCTCACTCCCGACATGGTGAAATATTTGAAGAAGCACAAGTGCGACATTTCCACCTCGCTTGACGGGCCAAAGGAACTTCACAACACGAACCGGCCGCTACAGGACACGACTCATACCCATGAGAAATTTGAGGAGAATATCAAGATGATTCGTGAGATCTGTGGACAGGATAGCGTGTCGGCTCTGATGACAACATCAAGATACAGCCTCGGCCATTTCAAGGAAATCATTAACGAGTACGTGCGGATGGGTTACAACAATATATTCCTTCGCGCTTTGAATCCGTATGGGTTTGCCAAACAATACAAGGAGAAGATTGCATACCCCGTGGAGGATTTTATCGAGAACTTCAAGGAAGGACTCGACTATATCATAGAACTGAACAAGCAAGGCACTTTCTTCATTGAAGGGTATGCGGCTCTGTTGCTGAAACGAATTCTCACGCCATTTGCTACAGGCTTCGTGGACTTGCAGTCGCCCGCCGGTGTCGGCATCGCAGGAGCAATATATGACTGGGATGGCAATGTCTATGTAGCCGATGAGGGCAGAATGTTAGCCCGATTCAAGGACTACTATTTCAAGTTGGGTAATGTGAATGAAGACAGCTATCAGTCAATGTTCAATGGTGAGAAATTGCATCATATCATCGAGAATGCTTGCACGGAATGTTTGCCTATGTGCTCAGAGTGTGTATTCCAACCCTATTGCGGTGCAGACCCTGTGCGCAACTATTCGGAACAAGGCGACATGGTTGGGCATCGCCCTACGAGCGAAATGTGCAAGAAGAACACAGCCATTATGCACTACTTGTTTGAATTGCTGAAGAAGCACGACCCAGAGATAAACAGAATATTTTGGTCTTGGATAAATTAGAACGGTATGAAACAGATAAACGGAGCAGCATTCAATATCGAAGCGGACATCCTTGGCCGAATAACGTTGAAGGGAAAGAACATCTTCAACCGCAAGGATGAGATACTTGTAAAAGCTGACGCAAAGGATTTGCCGTCTGGCTACGCAGCTTTGATTACAAACAGCGAGCAAATTGCTGGGGGTGAGCCATGCATTGGGAAAGTGCAAACGCTCGATGAATTTAACGAGGGCGACGTGGTGCTTATAAACAAAAAGGGAGAAATCGTATTTCTCTACGAGATAAAGTCGCTGCATAATGCCATCTTTGCCACAGAGCGATGCAATCACCGTTGCATCATGTGTCCGCAGCCGCCAGTGACAGAAGAAGAGGATAAAACACCCTTCAATCTCAAACTGATTTCGCTTATAGACAAGAATACAGTGGAGGTCGGCATTACTGGTGGCGAGCCTACGCTGATAGGCAACAAACTCTTTAACCTCATTAGGCAGATACAGAAGTGCCAGCCGAAAGCAGGAATCAGTCTGCTAACCAATGGTGTGAAGTTTTCCGACAAGGAATTTGCAATGAAACTGGCGATGTGCAAGCACCACGACCTGCAAATAGATGTGCCGATATTCTCGGACATAGCCGACGAGCACAATCGCATCGTGGGAGCAAAGACTTTCTATAAGACTGTGCAAGGGCTTTACAATCTCGCATTGTTCCACCAGCGAATAGGACTGAGAATCGTAGTGCATAAGCAGACCTACAAACGATTGCCCCAACTTGCCGACTACATCTATCACAATTTCCCGTTTGTCAGCCAAGTAGCATTCCTGCAAATGGAAACGACAGGCAACGCAGATACGAATCTCGATGAGTTGTGGATAGACCCATACGATTACAACGAGGAACTGAAGCAGGCCGTCTTGCTGCTGGCCAATCGTGGCATCTGCACTCGTGTTTACAATGCCCAACTGTGTGTGCTGCCTCGCGAAATAAGGGAGTTCGCTGTCAATGCTATTTCCGACTGGAAAGACACCTATCTGCCCGAGTGCGAGGGATGCAAACTTCGCCAGCAGTGCGGAGGACTGTTTGCTTCCAATCAGAAGCATCACAGTGCACACATCAATCCCAAATTAGAAGACATCACGGCTTCGGCCTGTGTAGAGTGATAGTTCATTTAATGTTTAACAATTTAAAAAGGAGGTTCAATGAAGAGAGTATTATTTCTTTTGGTCTCTGCCCTTCTTGCTGGAACCACGTATGCTTCCAACCTGAGCAAGGATGTAATTGCAAAGGTAACGAATAGCAGCGAGGTTTCTATCACTGAGCAGGGACAATCTCTGATTCTGGAGCAGCCTGTGAATGTGCAGACTCAGGCGAATGGTCACTATTCGCACAGTTCGCACTCTTCACATAGTTCTCACAGTTCGCACCGCTCTCATTCTTCGCACTACTCAAGTAGTTTCTGAACGAGAAAAGTTGAATTCTTTAATTAGGATGCCATAGCCAAGTGTTATGACATCCTTTTTTGATTAACCAATTCCCCAACCATTATTCTTTTTTGTACCATCCCAGTTGGTAAGCTCACCATTAGAACCACCGCCACCTGTACTAATGCCGCCCCTGCCGCCAGCGGCAAGGAGTAAGTTCTCCATCAAATCTTTGGTAACCATCATGGCATCACAGAGTTGCCTGGTGCGAAGTGCTGTAAGATTAGCCTTTGAGTCAGTAATGCCAGTCCATGACACCTTCTCTAACAGATAGGCGGCAGCCATCCTGCGTTGTTTTTCGTCGGTTGGATCAAGACACAAATAAATAGAACTTTGAAGCGTTGCTGTCATTCTATCACCTTCCAATACCCCCCCTTATCAGGGCCGATGCGTTTAATTATTCCCTTTTCTTGTAAAGACTTGATATGTTTGGCGATAGTTCTGCGAATAATTCCGATAGAATCAGCCATTTCCTGCGTTGTCACATAGGGATTCTCACGAATTAAATCTATTATTTTCTGTGTACTTTTCTGTGTACTTTTCTGTGTACTTTTCTGTGTAGTATCTATTTCACTACCCTGTAAAGTAGGAATGTATGGAATCTCTATGCGGTAAACGTCCTGCTCCTCAATGACAGGCTCCTTGCCATTAGCATATAGAGGTGTGTACTTGAACATCTTTCTCATACCACTACCAAGCTCTTCTACGATTCCCATCTGAGAGAACACCTTGGCAATCTTTGGATTCTTACGATGCGGACGCATTGTCTGGAGATCGATATGCCCATAGACGTATGGGATGTTCCAGTTCTCCGTAACGATGCTATCACGATAGATGGTAAACGTCGCTGGATAAGCACTGCTATACTCACGATGAATTATCATGTTCAGTACCACCTCTCGTAAGATTGTGTCGCGAAGGCTGAAACGCTGTATGCCTTCAATATAGGGTTGCTCTGGCAGATGCTTCTTGATGAAAGCCATCATGATAGGATAGGCCTTCAGCAGATTACAGCTCAACAGTTCCCGGTCATCATAGAGTTCTGTGTTGTTTACGCGGCAAAGCAAATCTATGCGATAAGCAGGAAGGGCTGTGGTGATGGCATGACTATTACCAAACAAAAGAATGGCAGCCAGCGTCAATCCTTCTTTTCCTGTTTCTGGGTCAACTGCAAGCAACTCTGCCGAGCGTATGATTTCTTCGTTCGACAGATTGAGCCAAGGATGTTGTGAGTTCTCGATACGGATGCCACGCCTCAATTCGTCGAATGCCTCCTCATCCAAATCCTTCATTCCCAACATCGGATAAACCCTATCCTCGGTCTTCATCTTGCTCTTGCGTATAAACAAGTTCGCAATCTGTTCAGTACTGCGCAGTTCAAAGTCACCGTCTTGATTGCGGTCATAGAAGACACCTTTGTAGCTGTGCCCCTGGGTGCTTTCAGGTACATAGAAGTAGATGACCTTCTTGCCATCTAGATTCATTGGCTCAAAGTTCAGATAGTAAGTAGGTTTGAACAGCTGAGGGTTGTTCATATCCTTTGCCAACTGGTCTAACTGCTCCTGAACTTTCGAGGGATTGATACCGACGACATTTCTATCATTATCAACTCCCAACACGACATGACCACCTCTGCGATTCAGAAACGCACAGATAGATTCATATATCTTACGAGCCAGGCTGTCTTTCGACTCTTTTAGCTCGACTTCGGTTCCCTCACCTTGCGATATAATCGCTTTTAGCTTTTCTGGTGTCATCATTATTTCTATTTGACGTTGCAAAATTACAATTTTTCGTTGAGATTCTTTCACAACAAGGCTTCAAAAATGCTGATTTTCCGAAATGTTTCAAATTGGCTCTAACAAGCCAAGATTTAGCACATACTATGTAAGACAATAAAACACCAGCGAGATAAACTGATTACTCTTGTTTATCTCGCTGGCGTTAAGCGGTTTTGACCTAAATAAAATCCTTAATACTCCTCTTCGTTGAAGAAGAAGTCGTCGTCGTTGGTAGGGTAGTCGGGCCAGATGTCTTCGATTGAGTCGTAAATGTCGCCCTCGTCTTCTATTTCTTGCAAGTTCTCAATTACCTCCATGGGAGCTCCACTGCGCATTGCATAGTCGATGAGCTCATCCTTGGTAGCGGGCCATGGTGCGTCTTCAAGCTTGGTTGCTAATTCAAGTGTCCAATACATAATAGATATCTTTTTTAATTGTTAATACTCTGCTTTTAAAAAGTTCGCAAAAGTAATACTATATTTCATTATAGCAAGCGATAAAAGTAAAAAACACACCCGTGATAGAGTGTTTTTTGGTTAAAAAATGTTATAGAAGAAATTGCGGTGACAAGAGAACAAGATGTGGTGATAACGCGATGTGCTTAGCGCACTATCAGCACCTTAGTTGTACCACCCCCTGAGCCACCGGCGTGCGAGGCAAGGATGGTGTAGACTCCAGTGCCCACCATGTCGCCATTCTCGTTGCAGGTGTCCCAGCTTACCATGCCACCAGTCGATTTGAGAGTGCGTATCACGTTACCCGAGGGGTCGGCAATCTTGATGAGAGAGTTTTCCATTAGTCCAGTGATGTTGATGGGACCGCCGTAGTCGGGTCTCACGGGATTAGGATAAGCTGAGATGTTGCTGAAGGATGCTTCACCAGGTGTGGCATCGCTCTTGTACTCGGCAAGTCCTAGCGGAGTGGTGACATAAACCGAGTTGCTGGTGGGGTCGCAGCACACTTGGAAGATTTGGTTGCTTCCCATCACACTATTAGTGGCATTGAAGTTCTTGAGAACCTGTTGCCCATCTTCGCTCACGAGGAATAGCCCTGAGGCATCAGTCCCAATCCACTTGCGATTAGCGCCATCTACTGCTATGCAGTTAATCGTCTGGCCGTCGAGCAGGTAGTCGGCAAGGTCGGTACCATCGTTGCGTGGCACCTTGATGTGATTAACACGGAAGTCGGCATCAAAGGCTCGGCTAGGGTTAAAACATATAACACCCGTTGTGGTTGCCATCCACACTAGTCCGTTCTTATCGGGGGTGAGACAACGAATTTGTTGCCATTGCAAGTTCTTGCCATCCTGGTCGGTGAGAGCTCCCGAGGCAAACGAGATGCTGCGATTGAGTGACAGGTCGCTATTGTTGTTCCAGATGACGATGGGTTGTTCAAACTCGCCACTTGCGAATACCTTGGTGTCGCCACTGCCAATGGCAAACTGGGTGCGCTTAAAGCCTGTGCTAAACATGTTCTTGATGTGAGCGCTATTGTTCTCAATGAAATCCTGGGTGGTGACATTGGTCTTGGCTTGCTTGGCTGGCGTGAGAACGCGCACCGGGTGCGCCTCGTTGCGTGACTCCGCCATCCACAAGTTGCCTTGTGAGTCAAAGCGCAGTCCCACCATGCGCGCCGTCTCGCAGTTGTCGATACTGTAGCGTGACACTATTTTGCCATCGGTAACCTTAACAACACCCAGCTTGCGGGTGCTATAAAAGTAGGTGTTCGCCTCATTAGGTGAAACCACTGGCCAGTACATGCCTTCGTCGGGCTGTGGTACGTCGGCAGGAGTGATATCTTTCCATGAGAAACCGTCGTAGGTGTTAATGCGTGTGGGACCAGCGTCGGCCGAGTGGTCGAGAACGGCGTTATCGCTTGAGCTGGTGAGCATGAGATGATCTTGATAGGTGTCGTAGGTCATCCAGAACAGAGGCGAGGCTATGGATATTGCGCTGGGCTTGACGTTAGTGATAGTGGTTCCTTCCTTGATATTGTGCAAGCCTTCACGGTCAAGGACCCACCAGCTACCGTCGCTTTCGTTGCTTGTGTAGATGCCACTTCCATCATGGCGGGTGGCGGCAAGACTTGTGGCATCGATGGTGTAGAAGTAGTCAGAGTCCTTGAAGCTGACCACCATGTTGCCGTCGCGTGTCTTGCTCACAGCCAGTGGTTGTCCTTGTGCCAGTCGCGAGGTGCTGAAGTTTATTTCATCGCCCGCTACTGTAGCGGTGGCAAGATACAGCGCATTGCTGGCAAGCACAAGAAACTTGTTGTCATCAAGTGGTATCATTGAACCAGTAACTCCCAGTCTAGCGCGTTTGAAGTCAGACATCTGTTGTATGTGATGACTGGCTGGCGCATAGTAGATATAGTTACCTTGCGCAACCATGAGATAAGTGTCAATCATCATGGCGCTACTAAAAGGTTGCTCGTTGATAAAAGATGAGATTACCTCATGCTTGCTGTCGTTGAGGATAACGAAGCCAAAGTCGGTTGCCACCACAGCCATGTTGCCACTGGCAAAGGTGATGTCGTTAATGGCCTTGGAGGTTGCCAGGTTAGCATTCTTGATGTCGCTTATATTATCTACTTGCCCGCTTTCTACATCAATGACATCAATGTTAGAATTGGTGTATGCAACCATGATATAATGCTTTGTGGCGTTATAGTAGATGTTGCTCACACCAGTGTCGTTGAGGTAGTTAGTGCGACTAAGGTGCTCATTCTCCTGTGTTTCCTTGTCATAGCAGAAGAGCGATCCGCTCACTAGGTAATACACCTTGTCACCAGTGTCGATGCAGTTGGTAATATTCTCAGAGGCAAACACTGGATGCAATGTCCATCGGCCCAGGTCGTCTTGAGCATGCGTCATGAGCGACACAAGCGCGATTACAAGTGCTAAAAAATATCTACTAGTCATCTTCCTTGATTTTTCATTCTTATTTTTAGTAAGTAAAGGCTCAAGATTACTTTATCATAATTATTCTGGCGACGGGTGTGCCGGTGGTTGCAGGGGTTGAGCCCTGAGCGGCATACACCTTGTAGGTGCCTGTGGGAAGGCGGTTACCGCTAGCGGTGCACCCGTTCCATAGTGCAACACCACCAGTCGATTGCAGGGTGGCAACCACGGTCCCCTTGCTGTTAGTAATAACCACATTAGAGTTGTTCATCAGCCCCTTGATGGTGATGTATCCTGTGTAGTCGGGGTGAACGGGATTGGGGTAGGCATAAGTGTTGCTGTAGTCGCTTGCCGAGGGGGTAATGTCGCTAAAATATTCTACTACACCCTTGCCGGTAACAATCAGCACCGATCCGGTAGCCTCGTTGTAGCACACACTGTAGATTTGGTCGTTAGGGATGGGGCTGTTAGAAGAGTCAAAATGCTTGTAAATCTCGCTGCCGTCGGCGCTCACAAAGTACACACCCGCGGTGTTGGTTCCAATCCACTTGCGGTTTTGCGAATCAACATCAATGCAGTTCACTTGCGTGCCTTCGAGCAGATTACCTGAGGTTGCCACACCCTCGTCAATCTTTACTTCGATGCGATTGATGCGAAAATCATCGTTAAAAGCCTGAGTGGGATCGAAAGCTATAAGCCCTGATTCGGTACCTGCCCAAATCATGCTGTCTCGGTCGGCTTTAAGATAAACCCAAGCATAGGTTGAGAAATTCTTGTTGTTCTGGTCAATAAATGAGGTGAGTTTCTTGTATTTATTTACACTCAAGTCATCATTGTTGTTCCAAATCACGAGTGGGCTGTTGTAATCGCCAGCCGAGAACACCTTGGTGTCGTTTTTGCCAATGTCAAATGTCATGCGCTTGAAGCCCTCGGCATAGCATGCGCCATTGAGGTCGTTGATAACAAACATGCTAGGTGTCACACTGGTGAGCGCCTGATTTTGGGCACTGATGGCAACAACGTCGATGTGTCCCGTCTGGTCACGAGTTTGTGGCATCCACAGGTTGCCTTTAGAGTCAAATCTCAGAGCTACGGCACGGTCCATGAGAGGGCTATTATTGTTGTTATAAGTTAAAACAATATTGTTGTTTTGAACTTTTGCCACACCACCACTACTGCGATAGCTGAAAAAATAGGTGTCAGGCTCGTTGGGCGAGACTACTGGCCAGTAGTTACCACCGTAGGAGTAGATGCCACCGGCAGGACTAATGTCGCGCCAAGTGTTGCCGTCGTAGGAGTTGACTTCGGGTGCATAGTAGCCATAATAGTGGCTGATGACGCGGTTGTCGGTAGTGCGACTGAGCAAGATGCGTTGTTGCGATGGGTCGTAGGTTGTCCAGTAGGCACGCACTTCAATCGAAATTCCGTTGGGAGTGATATAATCACCTCTCACACCATTTACTATGTGCGATAGACCATTAGCGCCCACGGTCCACCAGTTTCCTTGCTCCTGGCTACTATAAACTTCGTTTCCTTCTAGTTGTTGCAACAGGTTCCCCTCGGCATCGAAAGTGCAGTAGTAGTTGTTGCTCACAAAGCTCGCAACAAACCCCGATGGAGTGCGCTGCAAGTTGGTGGGCTTGGCGTCAACCACTTTGTTGAGGTCAAAGGTACAGGTGTAGTCTCCGGTCTCGTCGGTGCTATGGTTTATGTGACCCACATAGAGGGCATCGTTAGTGGTGAAAAAGAACTTGCTGTCGTTGATAGGGAAGATTGTACCGTCATTGCCGGCAGTGTTCTCGGCTGTTTTGTGCCTGTTATAGGTCTCAACAGGTTCGCTTTCTTTGCAATAATAAAAAGTGTTTTTTAACAGCGGGAATACCTTAATGTCCCCCACCACAGCCACCGAGGGAATTATCGCTTCATAGTCACGCCCCTCAATCACTCGATAGTCATCAAGGCTCAGAGTGACGTATCCAAACGAGGTGGCGATGTAGATTTTGCTACTGGTGAAGGTGACGTCGTTTATGGTCTTGGTTCTGTTGGGGATAACATCTTTAATCGCCGACACATTAACAACTTTGCCATCGGCATCTATAATGTCGATATTGCAGTTCTCGTAGGTAATGACCACAATATTCTTGGCAGGGTTGTGATAGAGCTTGGTGATGTTTATGTCATTGAGCACACCATCAATGTCAAGGACATCGTTAGTGCCGGCACTCTTGTCGTAGCAGAAGAGGCTACCGCCTGCCAGGTAGTAGACTTTGTTGCCGGCATCGATGCAGCTTGTCGCATTTTTACCAACAAAATAGGGATGTGTTTTCCATTGCCCGGTGGCAATTTGTGCTCCAGCCACTAGTGCCACGAGTGATAAAAGGACTGTAATGAAATATTTTTGTTTCATGCCATTAAAATTTACCTCTTTTTCAATAAAAGTTTATATAATTTTATAACGATAAAAATAATGTAAAATTGTATAGGGGGGGATGCTTCGCACATAACCACTAATTTACACTAATGTTAATTAAATAAAATGCTCACGCTCGCAAGGTTTTTAGCTGTGGCTAAAACTTTGTCTCGCTTAATCGCATTTTTGTCATTAATATAAAAAAAATGACGAGAGGACTCCTTGATAGGGCCCTCTCGTCATGTATTATGATTAGTAGACTTGTTCTCGAGAAACGATTGTGTTTTTACTTTATCACTGCTATTGTGGTGAGAGGCTCACCTGTTGTGGTGGTTTCGCCTTGTGAGGCAAACACCTTGTAGATGCCGGTCTTGACACGGTTTCCTGTCTCGTCGCAAGCATCCCAGGTGGCTATGCTGCCACGAGATTGCAGAGTGGCTACGGTATTACCCTCGGAGTTGGTGATGATAACATTAGAGTTGCTCATCAAGCCTTCAATTGAAATGAGCCCAGTGAAATTCGGATAAATCATGCTTGGGGTTGCCACGACATCATTGTAGTCGCTAGCACCGGGTATTACATCGGGTAAATACTCTACTATTCCATTTGGGGTGACAATAAGCACCGAATTAGTGGCTCGATTGCAACACACGCTATAGATTTGGTCGCTGGGTAAGGGGCTGTTGGTGGTGTCAAAGTGTTTATAAATCTCACTACCATCAGGACTGACGAAGAAAACACCCTGTGTGGAACTTCCAATCCACTTGTTATTCATCTCATCCACGTCGATTGACGACACTTCAATGCCTTCGAGCAATGTCTCATCGGTCTCATTGCCCTCATTGACGCGCACTTTTATTTTGTTAAACTTGAAGTCATCGTTAAACGCGTTGCGCGGGTCAAGAGAGAAAATGCCACGATAATAACCCACCCAAATCATGCCGTCATTGTCGGCTTTGATATAGCGCACGTAATTCCAGTCGCTAGTAGCTAGAACTGAGCCATCTTGGAACTGGAAGGAGGTGTATTGCTTATAGCGTTTCAGGCTCAAGTCATCGTTGCTCTCCCAAAAGACAAGCGGATGTCCCCACTCGCCAGCGGTGAAGACCTTGATGTCGCCGGCTCCAACGTCGAAAGCGGTGCGCTTGTGGCCATTGTTTGATGCGTGGCACGCGCCATCCATGTTGTTGATTACAAAAAGCGACGAGTCAACTTGTGTAGAAAGCTGATTTTGCGGTGTGATGGCAAAAGCGTCGATGTTGCTGGTGTTACGAGTAATTACCATCCACAAGTTGCCTTTTGAGTCAAAGCACAAGGGAGATGCCATCTCATAGTAAGGACTATTGCTAGCCTTGTAATTGGCTACCATCTTATTGCCCTGCACTTTTACGACACCGCCGGTGGAGCGACAGCTGTAGAAATAGGTGTCGGGCTCGTTGGGTGATACCACAAGCCTGTAGTTTCCGCCATTGTTAGGCACACCACTTGGCGTGATGTTGCGCCAAGTGCTTCCGTCATAGGAGTTTACTTCGGTTTTCACACCGCTGTAATTAGAAATAAACTGGTTGTCGGCAGTGCTACTGAGCAGGATGCGTTGTTGCGAGGGGTCGTAGACAGTCCAGTAAGCATTCTTAGTAATACTAATCCCACTTGGCAAGAAATATTCTCCCTTGACACCATTGACAATGTGAGCTAGTCCACTGGCTCCGCACACCCACCAGTTGCCTTCTTCCTGGCTAGTGTAGAGCTCATTGCCTGTAGCGCGTGTGGCATTCTCGCCTTTGTTGTCGAATGTGTAATAATAGTTTGAGGAACCAAAGCTGGCAACGTAGCCCGCGGGTGTGGGTTGCACTGAGAATGGCATGTTGCCGGCTATCTGTTTCAGAGTGAAGCTGGTGGTGCCGTTGTCGTCTTTCACGCTCACCACCTGCAGTGTTCCCGCGGTGAGATTGCTGGCATTAGTGGCTATTGAAAGGAAGAATGTGCTGTCGTTGATGGTGTAAATGCGTCCGGCTGCTCCCTTGGAATTGGCAAGCGAAGAAAAATCACTTAAAGTCTCTTTCTCCTCGCCGGCATTGCAAAAATAGAATTTATTACCAACCGACATAATCTTCTTCTCGCCCACAATAGCTACCGAGGCGATGCTGGTCTGGAAATCTCTTACCTCGTCAACAGCTAGTGTGTTTTCATCAAGTGTAATGTAGCCAAAGGATGTGGCTATATAGATTTTTCCGTTGCCGAATGTTACATCATTGATGGTCTTTTGTGATGTCATCACCACTTCCTTGATGGCGGGAATGTTGACCACATCACCACTGGCCTTAACAATGTCGATGTTGCAATCGTTGTAGGCTACAACAAGATATTGCTTGTTATAATTGTAGTAGATTTGGCTGATGTTGATGTCGTTGAGGCTACTGTTCAAGTCTAGCACGTCGTTAGTTTCACTGGCCTTGTCGTAGGCAAAGAGACTGCCTTGCGTGAGGTAATAAATTTTGTTGCCGGCATCAATGCAGTTCATGGTGCCTAAGCCTTGAAGATAGGTGCCTACGTAGTAGGGATGCAAAACCCATGTCCCAGCCTGCTGGGCCACTACCATAAAGGGTAGTGTGGCAAACATTGCCAATAATATTTTCTTTATCATAACCGGTTTTTAATGTTTTTTATTCTAAGTGCTAAAATTTATAACGTGTAAAGTGGTGATTAAATTGTATATATAATGATGTTTTGTGTGATGCTATAAATTGTTTTTCGCTGTTCAGGGAATTGTTAGTATCGCAGCTCGTGGGTTGCGATGTTTCTTGGAAAATTCTTGAACGCAAACTTGCACCACTGCCCGGTGACGGTGCTGTCGTAGCGAACGTACACCTTGTTGTTAGGCAGGAAATAATTTACTTTTACCTTGCCTTTATAGTAAGTTTCCTTACCACCTAGAGCGCTCACTTTGCCCTTCTTTTCCTCAATCGTCACTTTGTCGTCGATGATGGTGGCAACCAGGTTGGCGGTCTCGCCTTCAACCAGTCGCAGGCCAGTGCGTTCTATTGTCACCGAGCCATCGTCGCCAGCGGTGAGCGTGAGAAAGCCCTCCAGTGGCGCGTCGGTCGTAGCGGATGCGTCACCCGCGGGTTCAAGGTCAAATGTGTTGATAAACGACGATGCGGGGTTAATTCTCCTCTGCGAGAGAAAAAATCCCACCAGCACCATTGCCACGACAAAGGCTATTGTATAAAATTCGATCGATGTGAAATCCATTATTGGTCAAAGGTAGAAAAAAACTTTGACATAGCATCATTTTTAACAAAAAAATAACATATAGGGAATTTTTTGCAACAGTTCAGCGATTGCGTCGAAGACGCATAATGCCTCGTAGAGGCAGCATCTTCGATGCAGATTTGAACGGTATTTAGAATCGCTGAATAGTTACAATTTTTTGTTTGTAATAAATCCTCTCTAATGCACAAAGCATTAGAGAGGTAATTAAATAAAATGCTCACGCTCGCAACGCATTGAGCTGGGGCTCATGCTTTGTCTCGCTTAATCGCATTTTTGTCTTTTAAAAACGCGACTAACGACTGAAAACTAAAATAAATATTAAAAAATTGGGGTAAGGAAAATATTATTGCTAATTTTGCACTCTAAAGATTGAAATGAAAGAACTCAAGGAAATAAAACAGCTCATAGGCAATGAGCTTGATAGACTGAACGCAGTGATCGACAAGGTCCTCACTAGCGACAATGAGTTGATGAACTCCATCGTGTCTACCTACTTGCAGACTAAAGGCAAGCAGTTGCGCCCTATGCTGGTGCTGCTGAGCGCAAAAATGCTGGGAGACATTAATGACCATGTGATAACGGCAGGAGCCGCCATCGAGATTCTTCACAACGCGTCGCTAATTCACGACGATGTGATTGACGATAGCAAGCAGCGACGTGGAGCCAGCACCATCAACGGCGTGTGGAAAAACCATGTGGCAGTGCTGGTGGGAGACTTTTTCGTGAGCCGCGCTCTCACATGTGCCGTTGCCACAGGAGACCAAGATATTCTCAAGGTGCTGGCGACACTGGGTTCCGACCTCTCGCTGGGTGAGATAGACCAGTATAACACCGCTCGCCGGCACATCATTAGCGAGGATGCTTATTTTGATATCATTGGCAAGAAAACCGCGTCGCTGTTTACCAGTTGCGTTGAAGTGGGTGGCATGGCTGCAGGAGTCAAGGGCGACCGCCTTAACTCCATCAAGGAGTTTGCCCGGTTGCTAGGCCTGTGTTTTCAAATTAAAGACGATACCTTCGACTACTTCCACAATCCCGTTGTGGGCAAGCCCACAGGTAATGACCTGCGCGAGGGGAAAGTGACACTGCCACTCATCTATGCCTTGTCGCTTGCCGACAGGCCCGAGCGTGAGCACATGCTCTCGCTCATCAATCAAGCGGAGTATACCGATGCCGACATCACTTGCCTTTTGGAGTGGGCAAAGGATTGTGGTGGCATTGACTATGCCTACCGCAAGATGCATGAGTTGTGCCAGCATGCCGAGAGTATGCTCGACGAGTATGGCGACAATGCCAGCACCCGCGCCTTGAAGACCATTTTCCACTACATTATCGACCGTGAGAAATAATGGAGTAGTAGAGTTATAAAAAAAACTACAGGGGTGAGTAGTGGTGCTCCAGTGTCGCTGCGCCTCATTTAATTCCTTATATTTATAAAAAAACATGAACAAAGTAATCATCATTGGCTGTGGCGGTGTGGGAACCGTGGTAGCACACAAGTGCGCTAAAAATCCCGACGTGTTTAATGAGATAGTAATTGCTTCGCGACACAAGGAGAAATGCGATGCTGTAGCTAAGGCCATTGGCGCTCCTAACATCACCACCGATGAGGTTGACGCCGACAGCGTGCCTGAGCTGGTGGCTTTGTTCAAGCGTCACCAGCCCAAGCTGGTGATTAACGTGGCATTGCCCTATCAGGACCTCACCATCATGGATGCTTGCCTGGAATGTGGCGTGAACTATCTCGACACCGCTAACTATGAGCCACGCGACGAGGCTCACTTCGAGTATAGCTGGCAATGGGCTTATCGCGAGCGTTTTGAGAAGGCTGGTCTTACCGCTATTCTAGGCTGTGGCTTCGACCCAGGTGTGAGTGGCGTTTACACAGCACGTGCCGCCAAGCACCACTTCAAGGAGATTCACTATCTCGACATCGTGGACTGCAATGCCGGCAACCACGGCAAGGCTTTTGCCACCAATTTCAACCCTGAGATTAACATTCGCGAGATAACTCAAAAAGGGCGCTACTGGGAGAACGGCAAGTGGGTTCAGACTGGAGCTCTTGAGATTCACAAGCCACTAACCTATCCCGAGATAGGTCCACGCGAGAGCTACCTCATGTATCACGAGGAGCTGGAATCGCTGGTGCTCAATTTCCCCACCATCAAGCGCGCGCGATTCTGGATGACATTTGGCGAGGAATATCTCACTCACCTGCGTGTGATTCAAGACATAGGCATGGCGCGCATCGACCCCATCGTCTACAATGGTGTGGAGATTGTGCCACTGCAGTTCCTCAAGGCGGTGCTTCCCAATCCACAAGATTTGGGCGAGAACTACACCGGGCAAACTAGTATAGGTTGCCGCATTAGTGGCATTGGCAAGGATGGCAAGCCACTCACTTATTATATTTATAACAACTGCGACCACCATGCGGCCTTTGAGGAAACTGGTATGCAAGCTGTGAGCTACACCACTGGTGTGCCCGCAATGACTGGTGCCATGATGTTTCTCAAGGGGCTATGGTGCAAGCCTGGTGTGCACAATGTTGAGGAATTTGACCCTGACCCATTCCTTGATGTCCTCAACGAGCAAGGACTGCCATGGCACGAGATATTTAATGGCGACCTTGAATTATAATTAATTTTAAACTCACGTTAAAACTTATATTATTTTTTGAAGAATTATGGCACTGCAATGTGGTATTGTGGGACTGCCTAATGTGGGCAAGTCCACCTTGTTTAACTGCTTGTCGAATGCTAAGGCGCAATCGGCAAATTTCCCTTTCTGTACTATCGAACCCAACGTGGGCGTGATTACTGTCCCCGACGAGCGGCTCAATCGTCTCGCCGAGCTGGTTCATCCGGCTAAGATTGTGCCCACAACAGTGGAGATAGTTGACATCGCCGGACTGGTGAAAGGTGCCAGCCGTGGCGAGGGATTGGGAAATAAATTCTTGGCAAACATTCGCGAGACCGATGCCATAATCCACGTGTTGCGGTGCTTTGACGATGATAATATTACCCATGTCGACGGCACGGTCGACCCAGTGCGCGATAAGGGGGTTATCGACACCGAGTTGCAGCTTCGCGACTTGGAGACGGTGGAGGGACGCATTCCGCGCATCGCCAAGATGGCTGCTGCCGGCGACCGTGATGCCAAGGTGCAACTTGAAGTTCTCACTCGCTACAAGGACGTGCTGAGCCAGGGCAAGAACGCGCGCAGCGTGACGCTTGAGAACAAGGATGAGGAGCGAGTGGCTCATGATTTGTTCCTCTTGACCAGCAAGCCGGTGCTCTATGTGTGCAACGTTGACGATGCCAGTGCCGCCACGGGCAATGCCTATGTAGATGCTGTGAGAGAGGCTGTTAAAGATGAGGATGCTGAGTTGCTGGTGGTTGCGGCGCAAACCGAGAGCGACATTGCCGAGCTGGAGACCTATGAGGAGCGACAGATGTTCCTGGCAGAGATAGGGCTTGAGGAGAGTGGGGTGAACCGCCTTATCAAAGCAGCTTACAAGTTGCTCAACCTCGAGACATTCCTCACTGCCGGCCCCAAGGAAGTGCGTGCTTGGACTTATCGCAAGGGTAGTAAGGCACCACAGTGTGCCGGGGTCATACACACCGACTTTGAACGTGGATTCATTCGTGCCGAGATTATTAAGTATGAGGACTACATCCATTATGGTAGCGAGGCTGCCGTTAAGGAGGCTGGCAAGATGCACATCGAAGGCAAGGACTATGTGTTTCAGGATGGTGACATAGTGGTATTCCGTTTCAATGTGTAAGAGTCATTTTTAGTTCTTACTCATTTCACATCAGGCATCTCATTCCTTCAAAATGATATTGTAGAGGAATGTGATGTCTGATGCTGTTATCTCACCATCGTGATTCACATCGCTAGTGTCAAGGAAACTGTTGTCGCCAAAGAGAATATAGTTGTAGATTGCCGTTACATCGCTGCCGCTAACCACGCCATCGAGGTTCACATCACCATCCACCACGCTCCACTGCTGGTCGAGCCATTCCACCTTGCGAGAAATCTTGTCAAGATATTGGGCGGGAGAATTCACATTGTGGGCTGCCGAGTAGAAAGGCCAGCGTGGCTTGTCGTGATAGAGCTCGGCATATTCGATTGTAGCTCTCCATTGCATAGCATGCTCCACTAGCTTGTCGAGCACATTGTTGTCTTTAAATTCTTTCCACACCTCTCTTATCTTTTGACCGAAACGGGGAAACTTGATGAGCTCCTTTATCCACAAGAATGAGAAGGGAACGTCGTAGTCAAAAATGAAGTGGTTGCAAGAGTCGTTGTCGCGATAAAAACTATTATCAAAATCCCACACTGGTCCAAACTTCAGTTTCTCGTCCCAGCCATAGTCCTTATACATTATTAGACTTCTTGCAAAAGATTCCACGTTCTCTGTTACCTCTTGAATGACGTAATACCGTGCCACAGTGTTTAAGTCAAGATATTGTTCCCAGCCAGTGCTGGTCTTGTCGGCAACAAAGATGCAACTATCGGCCTTGTGGATAAAATCGTGAATGTAGTTTTTTTGCACTAGCGACAATGATTCGGGTGAGGTGGAGGAAAATGCAAACCAGTTGTTTGCCAAATCATCATTCTCAAATTGTTCAATAACTACAGGTTTTTTATCATCATAGCCTATCTCGAGTAGCCATCCTCCTGTAGCGTTGTCGGGATTGGTATCTTGATCTTGCTGTTCCATAATTTCAACGCGACCATTTTCCACGCGAATTTTCTCACACAAGAAATATAGTCCCATGTATTCATTATTTAATACCAGTTCCACAGGCAGCTGACGTGTAGTGTAAGGCATTCCCAGCAGGCGGCTTAGCTCAAAACCCGTTTCATTGCGCAAGCGACCACTCCAGTCATCATTGTGAAGCAGGATAAAGTGCCGGCTCCGGTCGAGACCTAGTGGGCTTTGTTTTTGCGCGAATTTTATTTTATAAGGCTTTTTATACATGTAATCCCAAGTGTAGTTCCCTCGCCCTTTAATCTCAATGGGCACGGGAGAGCCAGGTGTACCTAATGGGGCATATTGCTCTAAGGCGCAGTTGTCGAGCCAAAAAGATCCATTTATGTAGTAATCCTTTGATGAGATGGTTTGCGAGTTTTGTGTATTAATATGTACCACAGGCAATGTTCTGGATGGATTGATGTCATAACTCTGGGCAGGTCGCCAATACCCATCACTAATTTCATCATCGTTTAGGGGGCAAAACACCCAGCCGGTGAGATTGGCGGGCTCTGGGCCACTAGTGTCGCGCACTTTAGTGTGCCTGAAATTCATTTCCAAGCTTGACATGCTACTCAGTAAGTCATCCAGTTCCTCATTATAATCGCCCGCAACGGCTTCGCTATTTATAAAGCAGTATCCACCCACATTGCTCACATCTTTCTCTAGCTCTATTTGCCACCAGTTTTTGTTGGCTAGTTTTGTCATTTCATAGATGGCGCAGGTGGCCGAAGTGTTGCTTGCCACCACCAGTTTCACGTTATTGAATTGCAACTTTGAGTTGTCAAAAAAATATTGCCCCGCCTTGAATTCAAGGGCAGATAACCTAGTGCTGCACAAGGCGATTGCCAGCGTGAAAAGTGTTATAAAATAGCTATTTCTTTTCATCATTCTATTCCAGATAAGAGTATTTTTCTATTTCCTGAGCACTTGCTCATAAACGCTGAGCGTTTGTTGGGCAATATTGTCCCAGTTGTAATTGCTGAGGTCGTAGTGGCGGTTGGGCTCAGGGTTATCCACTTTGCGTTGCAGTGACATGGTGAGATCGTCCATGTTGTTGACGCTGAAGAAATCTTGGCTGTCAAGCGCCTCGAGCCTGTTGGCGGGAATGTCGCTCACAAGCACGTCAAGGTTGTAGCTCATGGCTTCAAGCAGCGAGATGGGAAGCCCTTCGTGGGTGGAGGGAAGAACAAAGAGGGTGGCATTGCTTAGTACTTGATTTAGTTTCTCCCCCTTGATAAATCCTGTGAGAACCACGTCGGGGGTGGCATTAGCAAGCTGTTTAAGCTGGAGCGAGTAGGAGTCGTCATGATCGCTATCGCCAGCGATAACAAGTTTGTAGCCATCAATGTGTGCTCTGTGAAATGCCTTTATGAGCCAGTCGAGCCGTTTCTCGGGAACAAATCGTCCCATAGCCATAATGTACTTTCCTGGCGATAGCCCCAGCTGCTCGATGTAGCTGGTGCTAGTGGATTTAATGGGAGTATTAACACCATTGTAAATGACTGTTACATCCTTCACGCGGCTATACTCTCTCTTGAGAATGTCGATAATAACGTTGTTGATAGCGATGATGTGGTTGCTATAGCGAGCTTGCATTCTTTCGCCCAGTTTAATCACCGCTTTGGCGAGGCGCCCCCATTTTAGGCGCTCATAGTCGGGACCGTGATTGGTCGCAACCACATTCATTCCTAGTATCTTAGCCAGTGGGATGCATATCGAGGGTCCCACGGCATGGATGTGCACCAAGTCGGGTTTTAGTTGCCAGGCTTTAAACGTTGCCAGTGTGGTGTGTACTATAGCCTCTAGGCTCTTGCGACGGGGGGCATACACATCAATGAGTTTTACACCTTTATATTCATGGATTTTGTTGTCGCCAGTCACATAGCAAGTGCGCCTAATCACAGTAACGTCACACCCCCTAGCCACGAGCCTGGGATACAGCTGCTCACAGTGAGTCTCCACGCCACCTTGAATGCCGGGAATGCCACGAGTGCCTAGTACAACAACTTTCATTACAGCCACTGAGAAATGATTAAACCAAATTGATTTTATAAGACCTCTCGCAAGTCGCCTTGCCGTGGGTCTTGACCCACGTCGTGCCAGCACTTGTCAAGAACCGCATCCTTACCTATCACAGAGCGCAACTTGTTCTTAATAACCCACTTGGCGGGATGCTTGATATACTTTTTCATCACGGGCGCAGCCGTGCCCACCATCCAGCAATTCTTGGGACATGTCCTCACTTTCTCCCTCACTTGCCGCGCTTGCTCGCTAGTCCATAGTTCCATGAAATTGGGTGTGGTGCGTATGTTGCCCATGGCTTGCATCCAGTATTTTTCTTCCAGACCATTGCAGGGGTACACGTCGCCCCACGGGTCGATGAAAAAATTTATCATTCCAGCCTCGCAAGGCAGCATGCGGCGATTGCCATCAATGTAATTTATCAAGCCCATGTTGAACCATGCACGGAACCACGACTTGGGATTGTGCTCCTTGAGTTGCCAGTTTACTAGTGTCTCAAAATCATGGCACGCCTGCTCGCGATTGTCAATCACGTTGTCGCTCTTGTGAAAGTAGTAGCTGTTGTGGCATGCTGCGGTAGCAAACTCCAAGCCCATCTCCCGGCTAAGCTTGTAAAGCTCTAGCATGTCGCTACTGTTGCTGCCTGAGACAGTGCACCCGAAGCCTATATCTCTCAAGCCCATCTCCCTGAGCGTGCGAAGTGTGCGGAGCCCCTTTTCAAACCCTCCCTCGCGTCCCCGCAACTCATCATTCTTAGCCTGCATGCCCTCAATGCTGATGCGGATTCCTATCGCGGGAAACTTCCGTGCCAGGTCTATCACGCGGTCCTCAAGCCACCCGCTGGTAGAGATAACAACGCGGGGAGCCTTCCGGTAGCACACTTCCACCACTTGGTCAAGGTCGTCACGCACGAAGGGCTCTCCTCCCGTGAGGTTGATGAACCGCAGTCGCGGCAGGCATTCGAGCTCATGGGGCTTGATTTCATTATCCTCAACGGTGGGGTTGTCCCAGATGTTGCACATCTTGCAACGCATGGGGCAGCGATAGGTTAATATGATTGACGCGTCGGTAGGTTTTATAATTGTCATTGCGGCTGTGGTGTGACATCTCTCTCACACACTAAATAAACGGAAAGTGACGACACATATTGTGATTTTTTCTAAAAGACAACTACTGACTAATGCTTTGTTCACTAGAGGGGGGGCGCTTCGCTTAAAATTGATTAAAAAATTAATCTAAAAATTTTCATCACCAATTTTAATTTAATTTTAAGTGCGAAGCACGCCCCCTTGTCCTTTGCGCCATGCTGACGCATGGAAATTAAAGAGCTACGCTCTAAAATTAGAAAGGCGCTACCGCGCTAAAATTCCCGTATAATGTAAAATCTCTTTTAGCGCGAGTGAGCGCTTTCATTTTGAAATAAATTTTAGCGAAGCTTCAATTTTAAGTGCGAAGCACGCCCCCCCTTTTTTTATTATCCCCATCTTAGAAAGATTAATTAACAGTAATTAACAAATGTAAGGGGGTGATTTGTGAAATTTTGTTTATTTTTGCAATGAATAAAAGTTGTGTGGTTTGTCCTGTTAATTTTAATAGTGTGGCAATCACATTTTTTTGAATTAGAACAATAAGAGCTCTTACTCTATTTTGCATTTTTTTAAACCTATCTTTTTATGAAACGCAATCTACTTTTAATCCTGTTTATAACTCTTGCGACACTTGGTGTGTCGGCAGCAACAAAGTATGAAATCAATGTGGCTGGTGTTGAGGTCACTAGCGACAATGCCAACCGCATCACCGGTGGCGATATTGCCAGTGGCTATGGAGTGTATAACGCATCGTCCAACACGCTCACACTTTATAACATAAGTATTAACCGTAACGGTCAGGACAATTATGGCATTCACAACCGCAAATGCGATAACCTGAAGATAGTTTTTACTGGTAACTGCTACATTATTACTGCCGACAACGCCCTCAAGCTTGAGCGAGGCACCACGCTTAATGCGGCGTCGGGGAGTAACGTGACGCTTTATAGCTCAGCCCGCATTTGTGCCAACCTGAAAAGTTATAACTACTATATCACGGGCAGTGGAAGATTGTATTTTGATGCCGAACAGTCGGGCTATGAGGCGATCAAGGGCGATGGCACTGGCTCAACTAATGTGTATTTCCAGGGAGCTAAAGTCACAGCCCACAGCATTCAGCGCTCGGCACTGAGTTCCTTTGCCGCTCACATGGAGGGCGGTGCTGACCTCACGATAGAGGGCAACGGGTCCAATGCCAGCGTGAGCAACGTGTCGATGTCATTCTCAGGTAAAACAACAATTCTTGAGCCCTACGGAGCTTATTACAGCGACAACTCGGTATACTCCTCATCGGGCAACCAAATCAAGAGCGGGAACATCTACATCAGCGATAATTATGTGGCACTTCTCAACTCCTATTATTTCCCCGATGCCAACTTCCGCAGCTATCTACTTGGCCTTTATTCTAAAGGATATATCACCACCAGTGATGTGGAGTCAAGAACATCGTTGAGCCCCACCAATAAAGGGATATCCAGCTTGCAAGGCATAGGTTATTTCAGCAAGCTTACTTCATTGGATTGCAGTGGTAACAACCTAACCTCCCTGCCATCATTGCCCACCACATTGTCGTATTTGAACATCTCTAGTAACAAGTTCACGTCGATAGATTTGCATAATTACTCCAGTCTAAAAACTTTGAATTGTAGCAACAACCAAATATCATCTCTTAACAATTTCCCCTACAACATTGAGTATTTAGATTGCAGTAACAACAAGTTTACATCGTTAAATTTTGACAACATAAACTCCTATGGCTATCATTCTGGGACAAAATACACTAAACTAAAGACATTGATTTGTAAAAATAACACTCTACTGACCGAGTTGTATTTCAATTTTGAGGGTTCTACTATTAGTGAATTGAGTTCAATAGATTTTTCAGGGTGCTCTAATTTAAAACAGTTAGTTTGTCCAAGCAATAAAATCTCGTTACTATCATCCTTGCCTAGTAGCCTCAAGTCTTTAAACGTTCATCAAAATCAGCTCACCTCGTTGCCCTCTTTGCCCAGCGGGTTGGAATTGTTGCAGGTATCCTCCAACCGATTGACGTCATTCTCGTTGTCTAATCATAGCAACATAAAGACCATATATCTCTATAATAATCCCATAACAACGATACAAGTCATTGGCAATGTTAATTTGACAAATCTTTTTGTATATGAAACCCCAACATTAATTACACTAAATTGCTATGGCAACGGCAGCTTGACAGCTTTAAATGTGGATGGTTGCACTGGTCTTAAAACTCTCGACTGTCATGCTAACCGGCTCGCCTCGCTGGGGACACTGCCAGCGTCGCTGCAAACTATCAACTGCCGTGATAACAAGCTTACTTCACTGAATGTGTCGAATAGGACAGCTCTCCAAAATCTTGACTGTGGCACCAACCTCCTCAATTCGCTTAATGTGCAAAACTGCTCAGGGCTGAAAACCTTGAAATGTGACTACAACAGGCTCTCATCTCTCTCGGTGCAAGGTTGCAGCAGCCTCACGCAAGTGTACTTATATTGGAATCAAATCAAAGAGTCGGGGATGAACACGCTGGTAAATAGTCTACGCACCATCCCCTCGGGCAGCACTGGATTTTTGGGCGTTCTCTATCCCAACTATTCGGCTAGCGGTATTGCTGAGGGCAATGTTATCACCGACGTTCTGGTGACCATCGCTCGCAATAAACGCTGGATTCCTAAGCAGTATGATCATTCTTACGGGAGCTGGGTTGATATTCCCATTAACACCGCTATCCCTGGTGATGTGAATGGTGATGGTGAAGTTACCGGCAGTGACGTGACAGCACTTTACAACTACCTGCTCTTCAATGACTCCAGCGCAATCGTCAACGGCGACCAAAACGGCGATGGCGACATCACCGGTAGCGACGTTACCGCCGTCTACAACATTCTCTTGGGACTTTGATTAATGCATAATTCATAATGTACACTAATTAAGACGTATTCATACTAAATATTCATTGCTTGGGGATTTTTTCTCAAGCAATAATTTGTAGGTTGTCATTAATTAGTGTCAATTAGTGAAAAAGGGTGGTTCTAAAGCTTAAATAACGAATGAGTGTAAATTCGTGATAATTAGAGGTTAGGATAAATTATTGGTTGCCATATAGCTCAATGAGCTTGTGGTAATAGGCCTGGACCGAGAATTGCGACATAGCGCATCGCTTTATCTCGCTGTTGTTCCACGTTGTTTCAAAAGCCCTGGTAATAGCGCTAGCTAGCTGTGACTCGTTGCCTGGGGCGAAGAGCAAGCCATTGCTGCAGGTGGTTATCAGCTCGGGGATGCCTCCAGTGCTGGCTCCCACCACGGGCGTGCCGGTACACAACGACTCGATTACCGCCAGCGGATTGTTGTCGTAGCACTCGCTCGGCATTACCGAGAAACGTGCTTTGCTCAATAGCTGAGCCACTTGGTGAGCGTCACACCGTCCCAGGAACTGGATGTTACCGGCGTGTCCATATTTTTCATGTAGCATCAGCGACAAGGGACCGTCGCCGGCAACCTTGAGCTGGAAAGGCAAGCGTGAAGCCACCTGGAGCAAAGTGTCAATACCCTTCTCAGGCGACAGGCGCCCCACGTAGCAGTAATAGTCTTCACGCGCATCGCTATCCATGGACTCCAGTAGCTCGCCCATGGCGGGGCTCAAGAAGTTGCACACCACACTCAGCTTCGCGGCGTCAAAGCCATCTTCCTGCATCTTGCTCGCCATCAGCTGGCTGGGGCAGATGAAAACATCGGTGTAACGACTCAGCAAGCGCCTGTTCCATTTCAGCGCCTCAAGCCAAGCAGCTAGGCTTGGAGCAAGGCTCCCTTTTATGCACTTGTTGCTCACTACATGCCACTTGCCACCTCCCACGCATAGTTCACAAAGCTTGCCCTCGCTGTCGAGGCAGGAATAGGCGGGGCACATGAGCTTGAAGTCGTGTAGGGTCCACACCACGCGGCAACCACGTCGCTTGGCGAGCTTTGCCACCACAGGCGAGAGATAAGAATGGATGTTGTGCAGGTGAACAACGTCAGGCTTGAAGTCGTCAAGAATCTTTTCTACCGTCCTGTTAATGTTTCCCCAGCCCATTAGTCGGGTTGTAGCTCGGAGTTTGTTAAGCAGCGAGCTGTCGAAGGCTACTTGCGAAGCATAATAACTGTTCCACCCCGAGTCTACGTTCTCAGGAAATTCCATTGCCAGTACCGCCACCTCGTGCCCATGCTCCTTGAGCATGCGCTCAAGGTTCATTGCCACAATGCAGTCGCCACCACGTGGGTAGTAGAACTTATTTACGATAAGTACACGTTGTTTCATGTGTCCTTGAAGTGAATGATTGCAAAAATAAGCATTTTTCTCCACGCGCTATCACACGAAAGGGTGATTTAATTTTTTTTTAATGAATGAAAAGCAATGAAAGGGGAAGTTTTTTATTTACCTTTGCAGGGTGGTTCTTGGAAAAAATGGAGAATAAGGCTCTTAAAATATTATTTATTCCTAACTGGAAAGTGACGCGGCTCTCACACGATGATGCCTCCCTACAGGCTCCCGACAAAGTGGTGGAGGGATGCAAATACTGGTTCTTCAGGCATTTTAACACCAGTGCTGAGGTTGATGTGATTGACATCGGTGGCGAGAACTTGTGGCGCAAACTGGAGCACAAGATAAAATTTTATATATCGCAACCGGTAAAGGCTTTCACGCATCGCAATAGCCATGATGTGGTTGTTTCACATGGCGCCCAAAGCGGGCTGTTCTACGAGCTGCTAGCCAGTTTTGTAAAGAAGAAACCATTGCATGTGATGATTGATGTGGGCGGACTTAACGGAGCCAGAATTAATAATTGTGAGACTCCATTAATACGTTTTGCCCTGCGCAAGTCGCCAGTAATAATTGTGCACAGCTCGCCTCAATTAGATTTCTATAAGCGGTATTATCCCAAGCTGTATAATAAGGTGCATTTTGTGCCTTTTGGTACTGACTTTAGCTATTTTAGCCAAGCTGGCGAGGAGGCCGAAGCTCAGGAGCGCTTGTTCGTTAGCGTGGGTAGCGCGAAGCGAGATTACATTACACTGTGCGAGGCGTGGAAGCGCGCGGGTGTGGAAAATTATAAGCTCAGAATAATAGGTGATGAAAGCCTCGCGCGGCGTTACAGCGGTTGCCCGGGCATTGAGTTTTCAGGGCGAAAGCCTCTAGCTGAAGTTATTGAGCTAACTCGTCGTTGCACGGCTGTGATTGTGCCACTGCCTGAATATTGTTACTCCTACGGGCAGATGACAGTCTTGCAGTCGATGGCGATGGGAAAGCCCCTAATTGTTACTAGCACGACATCTACAGTCGATTACATAGCCCAAGCCCCAGGAGTGATGGCTACTGAGGTGGGAAATGTGGAGGCGATGGCGCAGTGCGTAAAAAAAATGTGCGCCCTCACTAGTGATGAGCTGAAAAAAATGGGCAGTGATAATCAAGCCTTTGTGAAAGCACATTTCAGCGAAGAGCAAATGGCGCAAAAGATAGAGGCAATAATCTCACAATACTTAATGCGATGATCAAGGGCGACAATGCGTTGATAGGGTCCTCGGGCTGCAAGGTTTCGGTTATTATCCCCATTTATAATCTTGCGCAATATCTACCTCGATGCTTTGAGAGTGTGATATCGCAAAGTTACAAGAATGTGGAGATAATAATGGTTAATGACGGCTCTACCGACAACTCGGGTGAAGTGGCGCAGAGTCTTGCTTTAACAGCTAGCGACGCGTGTGTCATTAATCAGGCTAATCAAGGACCGGCGGCGGCAAGAAAAGCGGGTCTGTTAAAGGCAACAGGCGATTACGTGGTGTTTCTTGACAGTGACGACACGTTGCCACACGATGCCATTGAAGTGATGGTGGAAAAGTGTGAGGAGCACAAGCTTGATGCCTTCTACGGTCTTCACTGCCGCGTGCTTGACGATGGCTCGAGGCAATGTCGCGGAGGTCGTGAAAAGGAAGGAGTTATTGGTAGCGATGAAATGGTGCGAAACCTGTTGAATCCAGCATTTGTGTACTGTGCCGGCATGTGTTTTAGCCGTCGCGACAAGTGGGACGCGTCCATGTTTTGTAATAATCGAGAATTACCTGGCGAGGACATACTCACAAACCTGTCGTTAGTGCTCGGGTGTAACAGAATAGGTATCTACAATAAATGGGTGTATAACTATTTTTACACGGGTAATTCGCTCACAAGCAGCAGGAAATATTTTAAATATTGTTACTGGAAGAATTACTATCGCGAAATGAGGAGAATTATTGATGAGCAGGGTAAATTACCGCAGTTTGAAAAAAATGTCCAGCTCATGGAAATTGACTCATTGGCTTTCTATGTGAGCGACATAAACACTAGCGACCAGTGGTATAAGAATGTGATGAAGACCGATGTGAAAGGCTTCCCTCCCAAGATAAGACTGCTGCACGTGCTGTTGCGTTGCCCCAAGCTGTTGCGTGCTTGCGTGGAGACTAACCGGTGGATGAAAAAAATACTTTCAAGACGAGGGTAAATCGCCATCCTTAAGTCTTGAATCTTTGCGCTTCTCCCACGAGCAAAAGTGGAAAGTAAAAGCTATATAACAAAAGTTGGCATACCCCCAGTGGTCGGAGTAGAAAAGCATTAAGACAATTATCGCTAAAAGAAAAAGCTGAGAATTCAGGTTTCGCGACTTGTGGGCGGGTGGTTTACGATAGAATAGACTAACAAAAAATATAGTTGTCCAGATTATTCCAGCCAGCCCCAGCTGCATGATAATGCTAAATAGCCATGGGCTTGTTCCATTGAGCAGCCAGTCATATTCCTTGTAGAATGTCGAGGCTTCCATGTGAGCTCCGTGGGCATAGATGTTAGTGCCAAATCCCAGCAATGTGTGCCCGGGATGAGCATTGAAAACAAGGGGGATGATAGCAAACTTTGCTACACGGGGCACGTCAAACATCTCGCTGTGGTTTTTCTCGGCATACTCCATCGCTCCCTCCAGGTCGTCGAGGTCGGCATCGAGATAGTTTTGAAAAAATTCAGTGCTCAGTTCCAAGCGGTTGTCGCCGGTCTCGGTCGATAGATAAAAATAGCTGCCAGCTCCCACCAGGAGCGCAATGAGCGGCAGTAAAAATGTCATGCGAACAATATACTTGCGGTCGAGCGGTGAGAGCAGAATGAAATACACTATCAGCAATATAAAACTCACTTTAGTCTCGTTCAAGAATGTGGGGAAAAGCAGGAAGATGTATATCCAATTCTTGTAGAGCGAGCGCAACATGTTGTTGTAGTCAAGGCGCTTTCTAAGCAAGTAGAATGAGGTGAGATAGATAGAGACGCTAATGATTCCCGAGAAGCCGTCGCCCATTGTTCCTCCCACGCGGTCGCCTGCGCCATGCATAAATAGCTGATACAGCACAGCTGGCACTTGGAGGCAAAGAAAAATGAATAATTGCTTGTCGAGCGATTTGACAAAGAGCTCATGGCGTCGCTCATTACCGTAGAAATATCGCAAAATGGGCACTAAAAATAACATTCCATAGAAATATCTCGTGCCATTTATCCACGACAGGATACCGCTATCGTTTAGGATACAGGTGGAGAAAAATGAGATAATAACAAACGATGAGATTAGAATAATGTCAAAGGCTTTTCTTAACGTGCACAATGTCAGGAAAAGCAGAATAACATCTACCGCAAGCAGCGAAGCCGTACGCAAAATGGAACTCTCGCCATGATGCCACACCAGGTCGCTCACAAAGCCAGTGCATGTGGCGAGCCAGAAGCCTATGAAAAAGAGTCGTTGCAAGATGAAGCGTTTCTCAAATTTCATGATTTCCGGTGCTTGTGCTGTAGATTGCGATGATTAAGACTAATAGTAGTTAACGTGAGCTCAATGAAAATAATTTGCTTTGTATCAAGCTGCTCCTCTAAGATAGAGGAGCTGTCGCGAAGCGACTGAGGAGAATGATTTTCAAATGATAAATTCATAGAACTCACGTTAGTTACTCTTCCTTGCCATAGCCATAGCCGTAGCCTGCCGAGAGGCGAGGATTGCTGTCGTTGAGAACAACGGCAACGTTGTTAAACTGCTTGCGCGCTACAACCTCGTTGAAATACTTGACTAGGTTGCGCTTGGTGTGATTGGCACGAGTGACAAAGAGGGTGGCGTCGCTGAATTTTGCCAGTGAGAAAGTGTCGCTAACCATAGCAATTGGGGCTGAGTCGATGATGATGATGTCATAGCGCTGGCGCAAATCGTCAAAGAGTTGACTGGTGCGCTCGCCAAGTAGCAACTCCGAGGGGTTGGGAGGAATTGTGCCGGCAACAATAACGTTGAAGCCTTCCACACTTGCCACTTGCTGGGTGATGGACTCAATGCTGGTGTCGCTATTGCTGAGGTAGCTAGTAACACCTGGGGTGTCGTTAAGCTTGAGAATCTTGGCTAGCTGGGGATTGCGAATGTCCATGCCCACCAGCACCACTTTCTTGCCTAGCAAGGCAAATGATGATGCCAGATTAGCACTAATAAATGACTTGCCCTCTCCACTAATTGAGGAAGTGACAAGAACCACCTTGTCGTCCTTGTGGGTCATGAGGAACTGAATGTTGTTGCGCAACAGGCGGAATAGCTCTACAATCGACGAGGTCTTGCCAGGTTTCACAACAAGCGATGAGCGATGACGATTGTGGCAAATCTCGCCCAGCACAGGCGACTTGGTGAGCTCTTGCAGTTCGTCCTGTGTCGAGAACTTGGTGGTGAACAAGTTCTTTAGATAAAGAATCAACACTGGCAACAACAGTCCTGCCAGCAACGCGATGAGCACGACCACGGGCTTATTGGGCGACACAGGCTCGCTCTGTGCGTAGGCGTAGTCCACGACTTTTCCTTTGGGAGTGGTTGCGGCAAGCACTAACGCATTTTCCTCGCGCTTCTGGAGCAGGAAGGTGTAGAGTGTATTTTGAATTCCTTGCTCACGATATAGAGAGCGGATTTCGCGCTCTTGAGTGGGAACGGCGCTCATCTCGCCTTGCGACTGGTTGCTCACTTGGTTAGCTTTGTCAAGTTGTATCTTGATGGCGTTGAGGGTGTTATTAACGCCTTTCTTGATGGTCTCGCGCATGGCGTCGAGCTCCTTGTCAAGCTCCTTGAGAGCCTCGTTGCCGTCCTTGGCGCTCTTGGCAAGCTCGGCTCGTCGCATGGCAAGCTCATTGAAGGCCTTTATCGATCCCGAGGCAGCCGTTGAGTCGGCCTCAAAGGGGATGTAAGAGTGGCGATTGCGAGGATCGGCAATAAACTCATTGATGAGATTTACAATGCGATATTGAGCTTCGAGAGCTACAATCTTTCCCTCGGCAGCTTCTTGCCGTGCGATGCTGGTCTTGGTCTGTATTCCCACGTCGGCCATGTTGTGTGCGCGCTTGTAGGCCTCAATGTCGGCTTCGCTACCCGTGAGGTCCTTGTAGATAAGCCCCAATCGGTCTTCAATAAACTTAGCGGTATTTATAGCCTGCTCATCTTTTTCTTGCTGTCCACGCTCGTTATAGAATCTAATCATGGTGTTGAGCATGTCCTTGCCACGCTTGACGTTAGTGATGGGTATATCCATGTAGATGGCATTGCTCTTCTTGTTGAGAACCTTCACAGTCAGGTCTTTCATCACTCCCTCGGTGCGCAACTGGTTGCCCATCACGTTAGCATTGATGGTAATTGCTTTGCCAGGCTTGTAGTACCCGGTGGTGCGCACCTGGTAAGTGCCATAGGGGGTGTGGATGGTGGTGGGAAGGGTTTGTCCACTAGCAGTGGCTAGTGTCTTGAAAAATCCTTTTTTCACCTTTATGTCGGCTTTACCGTCTTCTCCTATTTTTACCTTGAAGTTCATCCCTATCGACAGCGTGTCGAAGACTTCCTCGGGAGCATCAATCTCGATGGGGGAGTTTTGATACAGGTCCTCACGGCTCAAGATGCTTTTGCGCTCGCTGTACATGCGGTTGAGCTTTAGCTCCTTCACCATCTTGCAAGTGATGTCTTGTGAACCCATCACCACCACCTCGTCGTCAACTTTTGAACCTGCGCCACCTATCGACAAGCTCTTGAGCAACGAAGCTCCGGCGCTGCCGGCATCATCGTCTTGAGCCACAAGCACAGTGGAAGTGACAAGATACTTGGGCAACTTGTATTGCAAGTATATCACAGCCAGTGCCAGGCATGCCACTAGCGACAGCACAAAGAGCCACCAGTAGCGCTTGTACTTGCCGGCAAGAGCTCCCAGGTCAATGATTTTTTCCTCGCTGGTCGATGTGTTATTGTTGCGGTAGGAATTGTTGCTCATTTCAAGTGATGATGTGAGGGGGGATTTTCAAGATTTTTTATTTCACGGCAAGGGCGATTATCAGCGACGCCACTACCGAGGTGGCACTCACGATGGTGGAGATTACCGATAGCTTGAAGGCGTTGTTCTGGTTGTACTTGGAGTTGTCAATGCGAATTTGGTTAGGCTCAACGTACACCACATCGTTTTGCTGCAGGTAGAAATAGGGCGATGAGAAGATGTTGCTATCGGCAAGATTCATGCGGTGATAGGTTTGCTTGCCATTCTCGTCGCGAATTACCATCACACTGCCACGCTCGCCATACTCGGTCAAGTCGCCTGCCGCGCTCAGCGCATCGAGCAGGGTGAAACGCTGGCTGGTGACCTGGATGCGCTGGGGGGTCTTTACCTCACCCATCACGTTCACATAGAACCCCACTAGCTGCACACGCACAAAGGGATCATTAACGGTGGCGCTCACGCGCGAGCGGATGAGGTCTTCAATCTCGCTGGTGGTCTTGCCCGCCACGTTAATCTTGCCTAGCTGGGGCATGATGATATCGCCCTGGCGGTCAACGATGTAGGTCTGCAGGCGGGGCACGGGTTGGGTTGTGAGCTCGCTGCGGGTGGCGACGTTGGCCTGTGGCTGGTTAAACATGGCTGTGGCCTGGGGCACAGCGCTCGACACAACTATCGACAGCTCGTCCTCGGGGGCTATTTTTATTTCATAGCCAGTGCCCTGTGGCATCACTCCCGTGGGGGTATCACCCATGTTGCGGAAGTAGGAAAGATTGTTCTCGGTTGCTGTTCTGCATCCCGTCAGCGCCAGCGTGGCGAGGGCTATAACTAGCAATATTCTTATTCTCATGAGGATATATATATAGTGGGGGGTTATTTATATATAATATATTCTTAACGTTCATTATTCCTTTATTATTGTGCTGGGATGGTAATAATAAAAAAGGCGAGCATGGGGATAATAAAAAAAAGGGGAGGCCTGGGGATAAAAAAAAGGGGGCGTGCTTCGCACTTAAAATTAAATTAAAATTAATGACTATAAAATATGAGAATTTTTAAATTAATTTTTTAATCAATTTTAAGCGAAGCGCCCATTACTGCTGAAACGGGGCATGCGCTGCATGGCGCAAAGCCCCCCTAATTTTGCTCTTAATCTCCTTTCTGGTTTTGGCAGGAATGGAATAGAATGCCACAAGGCTTGCCAGGAGCATGTAGGCGAGCGATAGCCATGATGAGCTCAGGAGGTGGTAGGGGATGATGCCAAGTGCCATTACGGCTACGGCAAGCGAGGTGGTGGGGTAGAAGGAGAGCTTGAAGTATCGTTTCATGTCGTGAAGGCGGTAGAGCAACAGCACGGTGTGGGTGATGATGGAGGTGGCGATAGCGCCATACACGCCCATGTGCTTCACGAGCAGCAGGTTGCACACCACATTAACAATAGCGGCAAGGATGATTGCGGGCAGGGTGCGAGGGGTGTCCTTAGCGCACTGGTAGCCCATGTCGAAAAATGCCACAAGTGCAAAAATCACCGCCGAGATGCCCATCAAGTACAAGTAGCTGGCGCTCTCTTGATAATTGGCATCAACAATGATGGGATAGAATATCTTGAGCGTGAAGGTGTAAACGGTGAGCACGATGGCAAGGATGCCAATGTAGCTATTGAAAATCTTGGAGAAGAACTTGTCGCGGTCGCTACTGTTGTACTGCATGATGGCCGTTTCTTGCCAGGCTTGGTAAAAGATGGTGGCAAGAGTTAGAATGATGCCGTTGAAGCGCAGTGCCACTGCATAGAGGCCGTTGACATCAAGACCAAGATAGTGATTTATAAACCAGCGGTCGCTACTGCCTGTGAGCCACCAGCACAGCGAGCCCGGGAGCAGTGGTAGCGAGTACTTGAGTATATCACGCCCCACCCGGCTCAGGGTGATGTGAAACTTGAAGTAGGTGGAAATGATTTTTAATCGCAGTTCCAAGTAAACAGCGGCAACCACTCGCGCCAGGATGTTGGCAATGAAGATGCCCTTGATACCCATGCCAAGGAAAGCCACGAGCAAGATGCTCAGCACTCCAATTCCTGTTGCCGACAAGATGCCCGCCGTCACAAAGGCCTTGTTGTTGCCCAAGCCACGTGCCACTTGCGAGATTACTTCCATTAGCGACATCGCGAGCAATAGCCCCAAGCAGTACCACAGGTGGTCAATGCTGGTGAAAGTTGCTAGCATCGCAGTGGCTATCACGCATAGAATAAAGCTCGATAACAAGGTGCGATAGACAAACGTTACAATCTTGCTGCGTCGCTCATTGTCCTGGGTCTCAAGCAGGAAACGGAATGCTCCATCGCGTAGCTGCAGTGTTGCGAAGGGCATGATAAGGAATATTGCCGTGAGACACAAGTCGTAGTAGCCAAAGTTGGCCGTGTCCTCGACAAAGAACGTGTAGAGTGGCACCATCGCAAATGTGATAATCTTTGACCCTAGATTTCCGATGGCGTATATGCCTAAGTCTTTCAGGAACTTAGATGAGCGCGATTGTGTACCACTTGATGTCAAAACACGTTTCTCTTTTTATGAAAAAAACGGCACTAAAAAAATCAATTTTCTACAGCCCCGAGATTAATGTCAATAGCTGTAAATAACATTGGCAACCGTCTGTCCCACAGCTTTGAGCACACTGGCATCAATCCACTGCATGGTGTCGCTAGTGGTGTGCCAGCCGTCAAAGAATCCAGTGTCGCTATCCATGCGCATGTCAATGATGTCGATGCACTTGATGCCGGCATTATTCACTTGCACATGATCGTCGGTGATGGCACCACCAGTGTCGTTAATGAAGTAGTTGCTAAAACCACTCTTTTGCGCCATGGTCCACACTTCGTTAACGACCTCGGGAGCATACTGGAGCGAAATGATTTCCTTGCTGAATCGTGCTCCACGAGCGCCCACCATGTCGAGCAGAATGCCGAAGCGTGGCGAGTAGCCCTGGGCGTGTGGATGCTTTGCCCAGTATTGGGTGCCTAACGCCCACGAGTCTTCCACATCGTTAGTGCCCCAGTCCTCGGCATCAACGAGCAGGATGTCAACGCCAATGCCAGGCTTGGTCTCTTTCATCAGTCTTGCCAGCTCAAGTAGCACTCCCACACCGCTGGCTCCGTCGTTGGCCCCCATCACTGGCTCATGGTGCTTGGACGCGTCGTGGTCGTTGTCGGCCCATGGTCGGCAGTCCCAGTGGGCAAGTAGCAAGATGCGGTCATCGTTGCTTGGGTTTATGCATCCCACAAAGTTCTTGATGTTCAATGTTTTGTTGTCGAAAGTCTTGACCTGCGCCTCTTGCACAATCACGCTGTCGCAGCTGGCTTTAAGCTCTTGCTCAAGCCATGTGGCACACTTGCTGTGGGCAGCGCTTCCTGGCACGCGTGGACCAAAGTCGCATTGTGCTTTCACTAGCTTGTAAGCATTATCACCGTTGAAATCAACGTTTTCGGTGACCACCACCTCATCGGCGGTTGAAGCGCTACCACTGCTTGCTTGTTGCTGCGACTTGCAACTGGCAAGAACTACTATAGCAACTGATAAAAGCAATAAATGTCTTAATCGCATTATATTATTAAAATTGATTTTTTAAATTATACTGCCATTATTCATTATGCATTACTCATTATGCATTGTCGTACATTATGAATTGTGCATTACTCATTGTGCATTATGAATTGTGCATTATGAATTGTGCATTATGAATTGTGCATTACTCATTGTGCATTACTCATTGTGCATTATGAATTGTGCATTATGAATTGTGCATTACTCATTGTGCATTATGCATTATGCATTATGAATTGTGCATTATGAATTGTGCATTATGCATTATCTAAAGCTTCAGGTCTTCTTCGCTCTTGGGCTTGGGTGGGTAGTCGATAGTGTAGTGCAGGCCTCGCGACTCCTTGCGCTCCTTGGCCTGGCGCATGATGAGGTAGCCCACGTTGATGATGTTGCGCAACTCGCATATGCGGCGACTCACCGTGCTCTCCTTGAATAACTTCTCGGTCTCCTCGTAGAGGATGTCGAGGCGGTTCCAGGCACGGTCAAGGCGCAGGTCGCTACGCACGATGCCCACGTAGGCACTCATTATTTCGCCCACCTCTTTCTCGCTCTGGCTGATGAGCACCATCTCCTCGGGGTGCTGTGTGCCCTCATCGTTCCACTCGGGGATGTCGGTGCGGTAGTCGTAGTGATTGTGGCATGCGATAGCATGGCGAGCCGCGGCATCGGCATAGACAACAGCCTCAATGAGCGAGTTGCTTGCAAGGCGATTGCCTCCATGAAGCCCTGTGCAAGAGCATTCGCCCACGGCATAAAGGCGCTCAATCGACGAGCATGCGTTCAGGTCCACCTTGATACCTCCACACAGGTAGTGGGCTGCTGGTGCAACAGGAATGTAATCTTTAGTGATGTCTATTCCTATCTCTAAGCAGTGCTTGTAGATGTTGGGGAAGTGATGCTTGGTCTCCTCGGGGTCTTTGTGAGTGACATCGAGGAATACATGATCCTCGCCACGTTGCTTCATTTCACTATCAATAGCGCGGGCCACCACGTCGCGTGGAGCTAGCGACAAGCGTGGATCATACTTGTGCATGAATTCCTCGCCGGCAAGGTTGCGGAGCACGGCACCATACCCACGCATAGCCTCGGTGATGAGAAATGCAGGGCGGTCGCCGGGATGATACAGTGCGGTGGGGTGGAACTGGATAAATTCCATATCTTGCACTGTTCCCTTGGCACGATACACCATCGCAATGCCATCGCCAGTGGCAATGAGAGGATTAGTGGTGGTGTGATACACAGCGCCACAGCCTCCGGTGGCCATCAGTGTCACGCGAGAGAGGAAGGTGTCGACCTTGCCGGTTTTTTGGTTGAGGACGTAGGCACCATAGCACTGAATGTCGGGTGTGCGTCGGGTAACAATTTTTCCCAAGTGGTGCTGGGTGAGAATTTCCACAGCAAAATGATTGTCAAAGATGTCGATGTTACCATGGGATTTAACAGCCTCTACTAGCGATTGTTGTATCTCGTGACCGGTGTTGTCGGCATGGTGCAGGATGCGGAACTGGCTGTGACCACCCTCGCGGTGAAGGTCGAAGTCACCATTCTCGTTCTTGTCAAAGTCTACACCCCAATCTATCAAGGCCTTTATCTGCTCGGGGGCACGTGTCACCACTTGTTCCACAGCCTTGGGGTCGCTAAGCCAGTCGCCCGCCACCATTGTGTCGTGGATGTGTTGCTTGAAGTCATCGACTTCCAGGTTTGTGACACTTGCCACACCGCCTTGAGCCAGGTCGGTATTAGCTTCATCAAGGCTTGTCTTGCACACCAGTGCCACCTTGCCAGTGCCAGCAACTTTCAGGGCAAAGCTCATTCCAGCTACACCCGAACCAATTATCAGATAATCATATTTGTAAGTCATAGAAGATTATTTTTATCTCTTTGGGAAATAATGTTAGTGTGAGTATATTAATAGGATAGTTGTTGTTAATTCTCGCTGTTGAAGGCACCTTTCACGCGTTCGTCGATGGCGCTGCTCACTGGCTTGTCGGTAGTGGGGGCGTCTTGCTTGCGCTGATCACCACTGGAGCCGTTGATGTCTTCAAGAACCTTGTTGCGGATGTGGAAGGTGCTGTCGTAATCGCCTGTGGCTGAGTTTTGTGGCGTAATGCTGTCGTTGTAGGGCTGGTAGGCTCCGGTGGCTAGTGAGTCGTTGTCGTTTTCGCCACCTATTGAGTTACTGCAAGCCATGATGTGACGGTCTAGTTCATGGTCGATTGGGAATTCCTTGCGCAAATAAGCAAATTTACCACTGGCAAGTACCTTCTGCAAGAAGAGTCCCACGACGGGCAAAGCCGCACGACTGCCTTGGCCTTGGGCCGAGCGAAAGTGAATTTGCCTGTACTGACCGCCTACCCACGTGCCACACACGAGGTTAGGGGTTATTGCCACAAACCATGCATCGGTGTAGTTGTCGCTAGTGCCAGTCTTGGCACCAAGACCAATGTTGCTTACGTAGTTGTTGAGAGCTAACCCTGTGCCACCGGCGTCGCTGCACACGGCTTCTAGCATCTTGCGCATGCTGTAGGCTTGGCTGTGCGACAGGGCGCGACTGGGGTCGCTGAGGGTCTTGCTATTATAGATTTCTTCCTTCTCTCCTTTTTGGTTAGTGCGCAGGATGCGCGTTACCATTACTGGAGTTTTAGGCATGCCGTCGTTAACTACGGTTCCGTAGCAACTCACTAGTTCCAGCAAGTTCACGTCGCTAGAGCCTAGGCACAGCGATGGTGTCTCGTCGAGGGTGGAACGGATGCCCATGTCGTAGGCAGTCTGCGCCACGCGTTTCACACCCACTTCGTTACCCACTTTCACGGCAATGATATTATTGCTGCGAGCTAAAGCGGCGCGCATTGTCATGGATGAATTAGAGAAGCGGCCGCTAGCATTCTTGGGCTCCCACAGCTTGCTCTGACCAGTCTTAGCATCGCGGTCCATCAGTGGAGTGGCGAGCGGCGAGTCCATATACTGGTCGCATGGACGGCGCCCTTCTTTTAGAGCCGCACTGTAGACAAATAGCTTGAAGGTGCTGCCAGGTTGATGCTGAGCACGAACGTTGTCATACTGCCACGTCTTGAAATCCACATCTCCCACCCAGGCTTTTACCTCGCCAGTGTGTGGGTCCATTGCAACAAAGCCGCAATGCATCTTGTGGAGCATGTATTTTATAGAGTCAATAGCACTCATTATGGCAGTGTGGCCACCATTGTAGTCAAAGAGCTTGACTTCGTGTTTCTTGTTCATGTAGTAGTCTACCGAGTCCATGTCCTCGTTGAAGCGAGCAAGCAACTGCTTGTACACCTCGCTGCGCTCAATCTTGTCGGCAAGGAAATTATCGAGGACTTTGCCGTTGGCATCTACCCAGCATGGATTGTCACCCCACTCGGCATCAAAGTTGCGTTGCACCACACGCATTTGCTCACGCACCGCCTGCTCGGCATAGCGTTGCATGCGGGTGTCGATGGTGGTGTGAATTTCGAGACCATCGCGATAGAAATCAATGTCGTTGTCTTCGCACCAGTTGCGCATTTCCTCCACCAGTGCCATCTTGAAATAGGCACACTGGTCGTTCTGCTCAGTCTCGGGGGTGTACTTTATGTTGAGGTTCTTCTTGCACAAGCGGTCATATTTTTCTTGGCTTATATCACCATGAGCAAGAGCATTGTGAAGCACAGTGTTGCGACGCTCAAGGCAACGCTTGGCATGCTTGAGGGGGTTGTAATAGGACGTGCCCTTTAAGATTCCCACCAGCATAGCGCTTTGTTCAAGCTTAAGCTTGGCGGGGGTAGTGTTGAAATAGGTCGATGCGGCGGTCTTGATACCGAAGGCCTGGTTGCCAAAGTCGACTGTGTTGGCATACATCTCGAGTATCCTTTCCTTGTCATAGAACATTTCAATCTCGCTGGCTAAAATCCATTCCTTGAGCTTGGTGATGATCATTCTCACACCAGGAATGTAGCACAGCAATCCACCCGTGTACTCGCGGGTGCGCATCCTGAACATGTTTTTTACTAGTTGCTGAGTGATGGTCGATGCTCCACGTGGGCGACGATGCACAATCATGTCTTTCACAGCGCCACCTATGCCATGAAAGTCTATGCCCCAGTGGCTATAGAAGCGTTCGTCCTCGGTGTCGATGAGCAAGCGGAAAAACATGCTATCTACTTCTTCATATTTCACTGGAGTGCGGTTCTCCTTGAAGAACTTGCCTATTTGCTTGCCGTCGCTACTATAAACGTAGGAGGCGTTATAGGGGCGTGGCTCCATGATGTCGTGAAGCGATGGCGACTTGCCAAAGAGCCACAAGAAGTTAATGTTTATAGCTACAAGGAGCAGGAGCAAAGTGACAAACAGCGTGCACATGGCATAGAACGCCTTCTTATACCAGGGCTTGCCGGCATAGAGGCTCTTGTACCATGCGTTGAACTGCTTGTAGCGTGCCACGGCCACCTGCCAGGCGCCAACTAGCTTTTGCCAAATTTTGTCCATTGCCATTAATCTTTGCGAATATTCTAACTTGCAAAGTTAGTAAATAACTAATTAACAGGGTTAACAAAAAATAAAAATATTCTTAATAGACGGGATTTTAAGTATTTTTGGGAGCTTTTTGAGATGTGCCAAAAGTTTTTTTTATCTTCGGCGTGGCAAGAAACGTTTTATATAGCTTGTTTTGAATGCCCAGCATGTGTTCTGCTCCATGCGACGGTTGAGAGGGGGCAAATGGGGTGCATCGACTGCTGTGCGCCCCATTGTTACCATGCCCACCACCTCGTTGCCGATGATAACCGGACAACCGCTGCTACCATGGGTTATGTGGTCGACGGTGGCTAAGCGGGCATAGCCTCGCTCGTCGGCCTCTTTGAGGACAAGGGCTCTTGTTGTCACTTGCTCTAGTCCGGCAGGAAGCCATTGCCAGCATGCTATTTCCACCTCATCTTCAGGCTCAGGGTCGCATGAGGAGAGTTGTAGAGGGCTCTTTAATCCCGGCACTGGATATAAGGCTATGTCGTAGCCCAAGCGGTCGCTGGCAGGCAGCTGTTGTGGAATCCATTGGTCGAAATGCAGGGGATGAAAGTCATTACCATTGCGCACGTAGTGAGTGGTGGGACTCTGTAGCACATGAGCGGCGGTGACTAGGTAATCATCTATGCAAAAGGCTGTTCCGGCAAATGACCTCACGTTGTCATGCTGGCGAAAGATGGGCATTACAAATGGCAGATAAAGATTATTCATGATTAAGATTTTTAATCATGGCATTGCAAGAGTTGTGCCAAAAGGGGAGTAGTGTGTCATAAATGGCAGTTGCTTATCTTAGGCGACGACGCATGATAGTGCTGGTAACCAGCGATGTCACAAATCCAATGGAGGCAACTAGCAGTAGCACTACCACAAGGTCGGTCCACACTACTTGCACAGGGTAGGCTGCCACTATCACTTGCGAAGGGTCGGCACTAAGGCGTAGCCACCCAAAGGTTTGCTGACCCAAGCACAACAGTAGTCCCAGCACAATGCCCAGCACAGCTCCTAGCATGGCAATAAGCCACCCTTCGGCAACGAAGATGTGGGTAATCTGCTGGCGTGTGGCACCAAGTTTCTGGAACGTGGCTATGCTATCGTCTTTCTCAATAATGAGTAGCGACAGGGTGCTGATGATATTGAAGGTGGCAATAAGCATGATGAAAGCAAGAAGCAGGAAGGTTACCCATTTCTCAACGTTCACGAGCCTGAACGACTCCGATTGTTGCATTAGTCGGTCCTTAACTTGGTAACTCGGGCCAAGCTTGGCGCTTATCTGCTCCATCACCTTCTTCTCGCTGGTGCCAGGGTGGAGCTTAACCTCTATTTGTGTAGCTTGTGTGTCGTAGTCAAAGAGGTTGCGGGCAAAGTCGAGTGGGACGAAAATCAAGTCTTGATCGTAGGAATTTTGTTGCACCTGGAAAATTGAGGAAACAAATAGCGAGTCGCTGAAGAATGCATCGATGGGATTGGCTAAGTTTACACGACCCTGGCGACGTGGAGCATAGAGCTGAAGCATGCGCAGGCCATCGGCACGCATGCGCAGGTTTATGGCTGGTCCCACACCCACAACGGCAAAACTCGACACGTCGTCTTTCAAGGCATAACTGCCATCGACGATAGTGCTGTCGATGGCGTTTATCTCGTGATAATTAGCAGGCACACCTTTCAAGCGCACGGGCATTTGATAGTCGGCATAGATAGCAAGTGCTTGGTCCTCAAGCACGGGCATCGCTTTTTCCACGCCATCAATGCTTGTGATAACATTTAGCACACTATCGGCATCGGGCATTGTTTTCCCCACGCTTGGGCACACCGCAACCTGCGGGTCAAGGCGCGACAAGCGCTCTTGAATCACTCCCCTGAAACCATTGAACACGCTCAGCACGCACACCAGCGCGGCAGTGGTCACCACCACTCCACATATCGAAATAATCGAGATGATGTTAACCGCGTTGTGAGTTTTTTTCGACTTCAGGTAGCGTAGAGCTATTTTTAAGGGCAGTGACATACATTATAATTGCGATTGAAAGTTGTAAAACCTTAGTTTTTTTACTTTTTCTGCTGCTGTCTACTTTTTAAGTAACTCGTCGATGTGCTCAATATAGTCGAGCGAGTCGTCAATGTAGAACACCAGCTCGGGAGTTTTGCGCAGCTGGTTTCTTACGCGTTGGGCAAGAGCATAGCGAATTCTCTTCTCATTGTGGTTGGCGCTATCAATAATCTCCTTGCCGCGCTCGCTGGGAAACACGCTGAGGTGCACACGTGCGATGCTCAAGTCGGGCGACACACGCACGTTGCTCACGCTCACTAGCACTCCCTGCATCTTGGCGGTATCCTCGCGGAATATCTCGCTAAGGTCCTTCTGTATCTGTCGTTGTATTTTCTGTATTCTTGTTGATTCCATAATTGTTTATTTTTTTATTCGTAGTGTCCAAATGCCGAAACAACTAGTACTTCCACAATACCATCATCTATGCGATAAACAATTCTATGTTCTCTAGATAGGCGCCTTGACCATGTTTCTTGAGCATAGTGTTTTAAACGCTCAACCTTTCCGGTCCCAGAGCGTGGATGTTCTCTAAGTTCGGGCAATAATTTAATTAATTTTTTGAGAGCTTCAGGACTTTTGTTCTGCAGCTTTATTACGTCTCTTTGAGCTTCAGCCGAAAATTTTATTGAATACATAGCATTCTATTTACAAATTCTTCGGCCGATTCGTTTTCTCCCATCTCTATAAAATCACCATTTTTAAATTGTTCCATTGAGATGTTTATTTTTTTGTCAAGTTCTTCCATGCTGTAGACGGTGTCGTCCTTGGTCACGGGAGTTATCTTGAAACTGCCGTGGTCGCGCGACTTGATTATCACATCCTCACCGTTGCGGGCTTGGTTGAGATAGCGACCCTGGTTGGCACGAAAATCGCGAGTGCTTACTATTATCATAATCTTGAAATATTTAATACAACATCGTTTTTACCATGCAAAGATAATACTTTTTTATGTAATGTGTACCAAAATGGCGCACATTATTGATTTATTTAGTTTTTTTTGTAATTTTGCGGTATATAATTAATTGTTATGCCAATCATTCATCAATATTATTACCGCAAGGGCAAGGCAACGGCAAAGGCTGTGATTTACATCATCGTGTCGGTGTTGCTGGTAGCCTTAGCTGTGTTTTGCTACATTCGTTGGGACCTGTGGTTCATGTTCACCGAGTGGCGGGGCTATGTGATTATCGTCCCTTATTTCTTGATAACACTGGGTATTATACTGTCGGTGTTTGAGAACATCAAGAAAGCAAGTATGACCAGTCGAGGCATTCCTGCGTTTGCCGTTGGAGATGATAATTTCGTCTTCTATGACAATGGGTTAGCTAATGTGGTACTTTTTGAAGACTGTGACCGCATGAGAATAAAACGCACCTACAGTCGCATTAGTGGCACTCAACTCACACTCATTATCAAGTACCATGATAGCATGCACAATCCTGGCACTTTTCAAGTAGCCCTGGGTGAGCTCGACAGCCCTGGGCAGGAGATTGAAAAACAACTAAAAAAGATTTACGGCGGGTTCTATAAATTAAGAAAAAATTAAAGCTAATGTTGGTCGTATTTTGATTTCTGCTGTCATCTCTTTCTCTTGTTTTTCCTTGATTATTCGGTCGCTGCGGGGGCAGTATCTTGAACCTTGAAGGTGATGGGTATAGTGAACCACACTCCCATAGGTTCGTTTTTGGTGCGGTTGTAGGCTGGCGTGAAATCGGGCAAGAGTTTTATGACACGTACGGCTTCACGGTCGAGGTCCACATTTACTGAGCGTGTCACTTTCACCTCACCCACCTTGCCGGTCTTTTCAATATAGAACTGCACAACCACTTTACCTTCAATATGATTCTTGTAAGCTTCTTCGGGATATACCAAATGTTCACTTATAAATTTCATGATTGCCACGTCACCGCCAGGGAAACTTGGCATGAGGTATGGACTCATGCCAAAAAAATTGTTTTGAATCGTTGAGTCGTTCACTTGGCTATGAATGCCACTGGTCGTGACCGCAGTATTACCTAATGTGCCAGCCATTGCCGATAAACTTGCAAAGCTAACACCTGCAATCAACACTGCTTTGCTCAATGAGTGCTTGCGAGAGATTTCACGCTCAAGATATTCCACCTCACTCTCACATGCGGGGCAAGTGCCATCGCAGTCGCCATGGTGAGTGCATGGAGCCGGGGTATATTCAATGTCATTGGCTTTAGCAATATCAAGCCTGATTTGTTTGAGCATGTTGCATATTGATTTTCCGTGTTTCATAATGCGAAGTTTTTGGTAGTTTGTCACTAATAATGAGAAAGATACACAATAAAAAAAGGCAGGCTTTACGGTTTCTTGTAAAGAATTGTGAGCCCGTCGCGCAGGGGGAGGATGACGGTCTCCACGCGTGGGTCGTTAGCGACGAGGTCGTTGAACTGGAGGATGCCACGCGTCTGGTCATCCATCTTCTTGCCTTGCAGGTCCACCACTTTGCCGTCCCACAGGGTGTTGTCGGCAATGATGAAGCCACCAGGCTTGACGTGGTCGATGACGAGGTTGAAATAGTCAACATATTGTCGCTTGTTGGCATCAATGAAGACGAGGTCAAACTGCTTATTGATGCGTGGCAATATCTCATTACAGTCGCCAATGTGGAGAGTGATGCGGTCGCCCACAGGCGACTTGGCAAAATGTGCTCGCAGGAAATCCTCTAGCTCATCTTCAATCTCAATGGTGTGCAAGTGCGCATCATCGTCAAGAAGCCCTTCGGCAAGGCATTGTGCCGAGTAGCCTGAGTAGGTGCCTAGTTCCAGCACTAGCTTGGGGCGTATCATGCGCACAAGCATCTTCAAGAGCCGTCCCTGCAGATGTCCTGAGCACATGCGTGAGTAGAGCAACTCGATGTGCGTGTCGCGGTCGAGCTTGTGCAGATGCTCTGGCTCTGCGTCAATGTGGGCAAGTATGTAATCCTCTAGTTCTTGGGTCATGATTTACAGAAAAATGGAGTCATAAAGAGTAAAATATTGTAGTAACCGTAAAAAAGGTCACATCAATTTACATTAATATACCATAGAGTCAATGGCTTCGACTGCCAGGCGGTATCCATCTAGTCCCAAGCCTGCAATCATGCCTTTGCAGGCTGGCGCTATAACCGACTGGTGACGCTCTTTTTCACGAGCAAAGATATTGCTGATGTGAACCTCAATGGCTGGTGCGGTCACTGAGCGCAGGGCATCGGCGATGGCGATGCTGTAGTGGCTATAAGCTCCGGCATTAATAACGATGCCATCCACGTCAAATCCCACCCGTTGAATTTCGTTTACAATCTCACCTTCCACATTGCTCTGGTAAAATGTGAAGTCAATATAGGGATATCCTGTGGCGAGCACATGAAAGTAGTCATTTAGAGATTGTGTTCCATAAACTTGGGGCTCGCGTTTCCCTGTCAAGTTCAAGTTGGGACCATTGATAATTGCTATTCTCATAACTGTTACTTTTAATATTGTGTGTGCAAATTTATCAAAAACTTGTAACATTCACAAGTGTGTGTTATTAATAAGGCTCATCGTGTTGTCAATCAACAGGTTGCGGTAAATAGTTGTCTCAAGAATGATAATAATTGTGCGTTTTTTGATAAAAAATGTCCACCAAGTTATAATAAATGTCCACCAAGTTACAATAGTTTAGAGAAATATTATCGTACTTTGCATTGAGGAAAAGCAAAATGCTTTTTCTTCTAAAAATTTAACTTTAGATTTGCGGGTAGAAAATGTATTAAAGGGGGACTGCTAACAAGGAGCTAAATAGAATGATGCCCTTTGTGCAGCCCCTTTTTGAAAATAGAAATTTAAAAAAGAATGAGGGCTTTGCCAGCGCCTTTGCCCTCCAACCAATAAACTCTACAAATATATTTTTATAGTTTTTTACCGATTTACTCGCGAGGAATTGAGCTGCGCTGACTTAATCTTTCAAGAGTAAATCAATTTAAATTAATTAAAATCTTTATTATGAAAAAGTTCTTATTTATGATTGCGGCTGTTGCAATGATGGTTTCTTGCACAGGCAACGCTAACACTAGTGGTAGTACAAGTGCGGCAAGTGGTGAACAAGCTAAGGCCGATGGAGCTACCTATGAGTTTAAACTCGCTAATGGCATTACCGGCACTACCGGCTCAAAAAATTGCCACCTTGTGGAACTTGAAGGCGACTTCACATTCGAGTGCGTTGAAAATGGTGATAATGTGGACGTTACAGCCAAGGTGACTGTTACTCACGACGAGGACACCGAGATGGACGAGAACCCACGCGAGGGTGCGGAGTTGTGGATTAGTGGTCGCGACGACGACAACAAGGATGTGAAAGTTACTCTCAAAGCCGACGATGAGTCTTATAAAGCTTTGCAGGAGTTCTTCCCCAAGGCTGCTGGCGAGAAGGTAGAACTCACCTTCAAGGGCACTGCTCCCAAGGCCGACCTTGAGAAGCTCAACGGCAAGGAGTGCACTAACACTCTGGTAATCTAAGCAACCGCCACACATCATCACCTCAGGTGATGAGTGGTAAAGGCTTTTATACACACACAACTCAGCCATCCAGCTCGGTGTAGAGCATGGGTGGCTGAGTTATGTTGTATCGTGTAAAAAACAATGTGTGGCTGGCTAGAGGTGGTTATAGCCATCCGGCTTGACGATACCACTCAATAGCCTCATGCACTCCCTGCTTGAGAGAATGCTGTGGCGAGAAATTGAAATCGCGCTGGGCATCGCTGGTGTCGCACTGCCAGTTGCGTTGCTTTAGGATGCGAAACTTGTCGGGGTTGAGGGTGCTGGGCTTGCCTGTGAGCTTACCTATGAATTCAGCCACATGACACACAATTTTCACCACCCACAGTGGGCAAGTGACGGGAATTACCACTTTTTTCCCTAGCTCATCAAGCACAATCTTGCGAAACTGTTGCTGGGTGTAGCTCTGATTTTCACTAATGAAGTAGGCTTTGCGCATGGGACCAGCTTCAAGAGCGTCCATCACAGCTTGAGCCAGGTCTTTCACATAGATAAAGGTTAGTAGTTGCTTCTTGAAACCCACGCTGAAGTCGAATCCACGCTTTATGCTCTTCATCATCAAGAAGTAGTCGCGCTCGTGAGGACCATACACTCCAGTGCAACGGAAGATGGTGTAAGGGAAATCGCTTTGCATTTGCAGGTAGGTCTCGCCCTTGAGCTTCGATACTCCATAGCGAGTGTTAGGAGCTGGTATGTCGCCACTAGTGAAAGGCTTGTAGTCCACTTCATCGCCAGGTCCCATAACGCTGAGGCTACTCATCATCAAGAACACATCGGGCACGGCGTCAAGCTCCTTTAGCTCATCAACCAGGCTCTTGAGATAGCCATAATTAACTGTCTCAAAATCGAGGTAATTAGTAGCCTTTGTGAGTCCCAAGTTATGCACAACAAAGTCCCACTTGCCATTTTTCTCAATGGTGTCCTTGAGGGAGCGATGCAAGGCATCGTCGTCGCTGAAATCCAGCTCTAGGAATTTTATGCGTTCATCGGTGAGAAACTGGCGGTTAGTACTCTTGCGCACCGCTGCCCATGTTTCGTAACCACGTTTCAAGGCTTCTTCTACTAGATACCCCCCTATGAAGCCTCCGGCACCTGTGATTAATATCTTCTTATTCATCGTTCTAGAACAGTTTTCACTTTTTCAATTATCATTTCGGGGCTAATGTCGCGCATGCAGTGATAGTCACCGTAGCGGCACTTCTTGTTACCGAAAACCGAGCATGGACGACAGCTGAGGTCGAGTTGCACTGTGTCACGCAGTGCCTGATGCCACCCCAGGAAACCACATGCCGGGTGAGTTCCGCCCCACACGCTCACCACTGGCAGTCCCACTAGTGATGCCAGGTGCATGTTGGCACTATCCATTGTGAGCATCACGTCGCACTTCGCCAGCAGCGCCAGCTCGTCGGCAAAGTTGTGCTTAATGTGAGGCAACGATATCACATTGGAATACAGGTTCATGATGCGTCCCAGCGCTTCTTTTTCATTGTTGCCCCCTCCCATGAGGAAGATGTGGCAGTTTTCCCATCTTGAAATTTCACTAATCACTAGTTGCATCTGCTCCAGTGGATATTCTTTCGACTTGTGCTGCGAGAATGGCGCTATTGCGATCCATTTCTCGCCAGTCGCCTTACTCGGCACGATGGGACTGCTGGGCTCCTCTCCGGTGGTAAAGACGCTGTGGAACTCGTCGCTTGTGCCCAATCCCAGTTGCTTGAAAACATCCCTGTAGCGCGAGTGTGTGCTGGCAACCGGCTGGCGCGACTTACCACTCACAATCTTCTTTTTTTCACTGTGTCCCTTATCAATTTTAGCTACCGCCACATCCTTGCACTTGAGAGTGGCTCGCATCACCATGGTGCGGAGCACATCATGCAAGTCGGCCATAGCGTCAAACTTGTAGCGATAATGCAGATTCTTGGCTAGTTTTATCAATCCCAGCACCCCCTTGTAGTTGCTAACGTCAATTCCCAAAACAATGAGATTAGAAGGCTTGTTTATAAAGATGCCTGCATGTTCCTTGCGAGTGACCAGCACAAAGTTTACTTTGGGATTAGCCACACACACCGGATAGACGATGGGAATGGTCATTGCCACATCGCCCAGTGCCGAGAATCGGGTGATGAGCACCGTGCGTAAGGTTTTCTCATTATTTTTTGCCATACAACACTGGGTTGGTTGCCGGGTCGTTATACATTTTCATCTGCTTGTAGACCTTCATGTATTTGCGACCTGCGGCGATATCGTCAAGTAGCTGATTAATGGCAGTAGTGAGATCGGTACGTTGCTCAAGTAGTACATCGAGCTTAGCATGGCACTGTGCGCAATGTTCGGCTGTGGCATCACTGCGCTCAGCCTGTTCCCGCATGTGATAAATTTTCAGTGCGAGAATCGACAAGCGGTCAATAGCCCAGGCCGGGCTCTCGGTGTTGAGGGTGGCATTGTTGAGCACCTCAACGCCAGCATAGAGCTGGCGGAAGTAGCTGTCGATGTCCTCAACCATATCGGTGCGCACCTGGTTGCTGCGATCAATGCGCCGCTTGATTTTAAGCGCCTCTACAGGATCGATTGCCGGATCGCGGATTATATCTTCAAGATGCCATTGCACTGTGTCGACCCAGCACTTAGCAAAGAGCTGGTCTTCGATAGTGCCTTTGGCATAGGGCGATGGAACTTGGGCATCAACATCGTCGGTGACATGATATAATTCAATTATTTTGTCAAATAAAGCATTAGCGTTGTCAGCAAATTTCATGTGTTATATAGGTTTAAAAAAACTAGCCACAAAAGTAGTAATAAAAAATGAATTATTGAGAAGCTAGATATTAAAATCCAGATAATTTGACCAAAACGCGCGGTTGCGCCGGCGGTAAAAGGCATGAGTGCCCATGGGGAGCTCGCCACCGGTGAGGCGCATTGCCATCTCGGGATGCCCCTCAATCGCGAAACGGGCAGCGGTAGTGGCATCGGGAATGCGAAGGCTGCCATGCCACAACTCATTCACGCGCACACTCCACACCACATCTTCAAAACCTGCCGCTCCAGTTGTGGCATCAGTCATCGCCTCTATTTCATGTCCATGCTCTTCAAGCACGCGCAGCATGGCACTGGTGCGTCTGAGTGAGAATCCCCCGTTTCCTACTTTCCACTTTAGCATCACTGGATCAAAACCGCCCTTTAATCGAGCCCAGCCACGTCTCAGCTTGTAGGCTCCACGTTTTATAATGTTCCAGCCCTCAACCTCGCTCCTGGCAGGCAACCATGGTGCACCAATGTAGTCATAGTCGAGCGAGCACCAGTAGTCGAGATTGTCATGAAAGAGGGCTACATCGGTTTGACACACAGCTATAAATTTCGACTCACCAAAGCGCGAATATAGTTCGCTATTAAGCATGAATCGGTTATAGCCTTGGCGACCATCGAAAAATTGTGAATCGAAACGTTCCACTCGACAACGACCGGTCTCAATGCCCAGCAAGCCTTCAAGTGGCGACAGGTCAAGCCCTAGTGGGCACACCACGGCAATATCGCGCTCGGGTGCCAGCACACGCAGATTGCGTTCTACAGCCCAACGCTCAATATCGTTCAACTGATTACGATACAGTGGAATAACTACTGTTACAAGTTGTGAATAGAGCGAAGTTGCTGCCATGATAATATCATTTATACTTAATAATTCTCAAAGCGTTGCGGCGCACGTGGTGCTTAATGCTACGAGCACTGCAACCTCGTGTCTGGGCCACAGCTTGAACCACATGGTCGATGCCTGTGGTGGCGTCGTCGTCGGTTTCCACAAGCAGGCGGTCAAGGGGGGTGATGGCAACAGCTTGAGGGTTGAACTTCAAGCCAAACGATAGGTAAAACCCTGCCTCAAGCAAGTCGCGCGCTACGTTCTCGTTGCCCCTAAACCCGTGTATCACCCATGCCACGTGGTGGGCTTGAGGATTATCGCGCCACAGCCGTAGCACCTGTTGCGAGGTGCGCACGCAGTGAATAATGAGCGGTTTGCCCAGCTCGGCGGCTAGGTCAATGTGGGCCTGCATCACTTGCTGCTGCAAATCGAGCGATGCGCCCTTGAGCGAGTCAAGTCCTGTTTCGCCTATTGCTACCACTTGATGGTGCTGTGCCACTTGCTCCAGTTGTGCTAGCTGGTCTTGACAGTCATCAGCCACTTGCCATGGATGAATTCCCACTGAGTAGACTTTTCCATGCTTGGGGGTGAACTGTCCAGGTGAAACGCTGATGAGTGATTGCTTGGCTTCAACGTTGTGGGTGTGAAAATCGGTAATGATGGGGGGCACAGGGTCGTAGCCATGACCTCCCCATGGATTGCAGCTAACAATGCGCTTAATGGCTAGCCAGGTGCCCTTGAGTGGTCCATGGAGCTGAATAGCTTCTATAGCATAGGTGCTGCATGTGGGTGTGTAACGGCACACGGGTGGCGTGAGCGGTGAGATGCATCGCTGGTAGAACTTGATGGGCAAGATGAGCACTTGCCTCAGTATGTTGCTCACACTAAGTTTCATGTGTCAAGCTTGCTAGCTATTAGGTGTAGTAATTGCGGTGGCGATTTTGTTGAGAATTTCTTTCATGCAACGATCGATGGTGGCATAGCTCATCTCGTGAGTAGAGAGCCAGTTAAACCCTATCAGTACTGTCTTGCCGGCGGCTTGCGCACAGGGGTAGAGAATCTCGCGATTAAGGCGATAGCTCTCGCGGGTGCGACGGCGCAACAGCACGCGGTCCACAGCATGGCGGATGCGCTTCTTGGGGATAGATATAAGAAACCTTGCCGGAGAGCTTTTGAGATTGCTCTCGTCATCGTCAACAACAAGATAAACCGCCCTTAAAGGATAGGCAATCACCGATGTGCCCTTGCCGTACAAGCGGTCAATCTCAATCTTGCTGCATAGTTTCTCGCTCTTATATAGTTTAAGTCGTTGCATTTGCTTCGTTTTGTGATGCGAAGATAATAAAAAATGGAGTAACGAAACATATAGTTACCCCATTTTTTGATTCAAAATACTCTTTTTATTATGATTTCTTTGTAGTGTTTTTTTTAGCTGGAGCCTTCTTGGCAGCTGGAGCTTTCTTTGTTGTAGTTTTAGCTGCTACCTTCTTTGTGGTGGCTTTAGCTGTTACTTTCTTTTCGGTAGTCTTAGCGGCTGCTTTCTTTGCGGGCTCTTTCTTGGTTGCCTCTTTCTTTACTGGTTCAGCCTTCTTAGCTACGGTTTTTTTGGTGGTTGTAGCTTTTTTTGTTGTAGTGGCTTTCTTTGCGGTGGTCGCTTTCTTTGCAGGCTCCTTCTTGGCTACTGTTTTCTTGGCAGTAGTAGCTTTCTTGGCTGTAGCAACTTTCTTGGCAGGAGCTTTTTTCTCTACAGCAGGCTCTGTTGTAGTGGGCTCTTCTTGCTTGGGCTCTACAACGGGCTCGGGCTTTGTGTCCTTGAATCGCTCCTGCACCACACGTGGCTCATCGGGGTCATCCTTGTGCTCCTCGATGTACTTGCCCATGGCTGCTGCTATCGATGGTGCTGCTGGCGAAGTGGTGAGGTCGAGTCTAAGTCCATGATTCTTTATCTCCTCGATGGTTTTGCCACCCATGGCACCCAGGGCAATGTTGCCTTGCTCGAAGTGTGGAAAACTTTGCAGCAACGACTTAACTCCCGAGGGGGTGAACAAGATTATCATGTCGTAGTCAAATTCCTCATCGTTGCGAAACACGTTGCTCACGGTGCGATACATGATAGCCTTTTTAAACTTGATGCTACCATCCTCGGGGATGTGTAACTTTTGCTCATGTACATCGCTCACGGGATACAAGTAGGTCTCCTTGTTGTGCTTAGCAAGCAGTGGCAGTAGTGCCTCGGCATGACCTGTCTCGCTATAGAATATCTTGCGCTTGCGATAGATGATATATTTTTGCAAATAATGCGCTATGGTCTCGCTCACGCAGAAGTATTTCATGGTGTCGGGAACATTGAAGCGTAATTCTTTGCACAAGCGGAAGTAGTGATCTACCGCGGCACGTGCGGTAAAAATCACTGCGGTGTGGGTGTTGATGGGAATTTTCGATTGGCGAAATTCGCGCGACGTTAATCCCTCTATCTTGATAAAAGGCCTGAAAACAACCTCCACTCCATATTTCCGTTCTAGTTCGTAATAGGGAGATTTTTCGGCAGCTGGCTTCGGTTGCGAAACCAAAATTTTCTTAATCTTCACTGTTACAACGTTTTTCGTTTATAATATGCTGCATACATAAACTGTACCGGCGATAGCCAGGAGAGGGGGTACAATTTCGACGGCGCAAAGGTACAAAATAAAATAAATACTTGAGGATAAATTGTTGAAAAAAATTCTAAAACCCTTCCAAATAAACACTATTCTAGCTAAAATGAATAGGATTATTGCTATGGTTATCATCAATTTTATGGTCGAAGGGAATACTAGTGTTATTACAACTACCGGAAACAGTAGCAGGCCCAGCGTGGCTTGGGATGACAGGAAACCGCCCACCCACAGTTCGGTGAGATTGTCATCGCTGAAGGTGAAGCCTATCAACCTGTAAAGCAACAGTTGCAAGGTCATGAATAATCCCGCCGACATCACTAGTACAAACACATGCAGGAACACCGAGCCTTGTAGTGCTAGAGTGAGCTGAGGGTTATACCACGACAGCCCGTAGAACAGAAGCATGCCTTCCATCAGGCATGTGTTAACAAGCAGGGCAACAATGATGCGTGTGTCGCTAGCGGTGTGGTCGCTGTAGAGGTCATCTTTGCCTTTAGTGGAAAACATGTTGTGCATCAAGTTGCTGATGTAGACATGTCCCAGGCGGTAGCTGGTAATCAAGAAAAAACACGAGAGCAAGAACATGATCATCGACCCGGTGTCGTGAAGTGGCGAACTGTTGTGTGTGCGAGCGTTGCCCGAGTCGGGAACCTCTATCACAGGCAGTTGTCCTATGTGCTCAATGGTGGTGTCATTGCCACCATGCGAGGGAAACCCGCCCAGATACTGAGCGCGATGTTCCTTGGGGGCAACGACGCTGTCGACTTGAATGTTAACCTCGGTTTGAGATGTAGTTGTATCGATGTGTTGAATGTTATCGGTGGGCATGGAATTCAATTTTTCGGCTCTACTTGGACTGGACCATCGCGCAGGGCTTTCTCAATGGCTTTTACCGCCTCGACCGGGGTGGATACCACGCGCCACAGCTTAATGTGGCTCTGTTTCATGAAGCCTTGCTCTATGGCTTGGTCGAGCATCGCCACCAGGTGGTCATAGTAGCCCAGGGTGTTAAGTATTACTATGGGTTTGGGCGAGAGTCGCAACTGTCGCCACGTGATAATTTCGAGTAATTCCTCCATGGTGCCACAGCCACCAGGCAGGGCAATAATGGCTTGTGACAGGTGTGTCATTGTCTTCTTGCGCTCGTGCATGTCGGCAGTGACGATGGTTTGGCTCAGGCAGTCATATCCCCAGCCGTTGTCGACCATGAACTGGGGGATAACCCCTATCACCTCGCCACCGACGCTAAGAGCTCCATCGCTAAGGGCTCGCATCAGTCCGTCGCGACCGGCACCATTAACGCACCCCCACCCACGCTGGGCAATGAGCACTCCCAGCTCGTGGGCAGCTTCTACAAAGCTCAGCTCCAAGTTGGGACTCGATGCGCCAAAGACGCACACGTTTATCTTCTTGTTGTTGTTCTTTTCAAGAATGTTCTCTTCCATTGTTGTGAGTTATTGCTCGGGCTCATCGTTAACAATTTGGAAATCGCTGTCGGGGTCGTCATATTTGTCGGCCCAGTATTCGTCGTCCCATTCCTGCTCGTCTACTATCATCTTGCCACCGGCATCGGCCATCTGTTGCCATTCTTCATCTTCGGCTTCAAAGATGAAATCGTCTTCTTCTTGCACGCGATGGCGCTCGTCAAGGTCGTGAAGGGCAACGGTGTCGGGGATGCGGTTGTGCTCATCGTTAATGGTGCGCCACAGCAGGTCTTTAAGCTCGGTGAGGCCTTGTTGTGCCACGCTCGAAATGAAAACCACGGGCACATCGCTTGGGAGTTCCGCTTTGAGCATTTCCTTGAGGTCCTCGTCAATGAGGTCGCACTTGGTGATTGCGAGCACGCGTGGTTTCTCTACCAAGTCGGGGTTGAAGGTTGCGAGCTCGTTGCTCAATATATCATACTCACGCTTTATGTCATCGCTGTCGCTGGGAATCATGAACAGCAGCACAGCGTTGCGCTCAATGTGACGTAAGAACCGCAGCCCCAGGCCTTTACCCTCGCTGGCGCCCTCAATGATGCCAGGAATGTCGGCCATGACAAACGACTGCTGGTCGCGATAGGTTACAATGCCCAGGTTGGGCTCGAGAGTGGTGAAAGGATAGTTAGCTATCTTGGGCTTAGCGGCGCTGATGACTGAGAGCAGTGTGGACTTGCCGGCATTGGGGAAGCCCACTAAGCCCACATCGGCAAGCAACTTGAGCTCCAGGATGATGGCTTTCTCCACGCCATTCTCGCCAGGTTGCGCAAAGCGAGGGGTCTGGCGAGTAGCGCTTTTGAAGTGCACGTTACCAAGACCACCACGGCCACCACGCAAGAGGCGAACCACTTGCCCATCTTGTGTGACGTCGCACAGGAATTTGCCGGTCTCGGCATCATAGACGGCAGTGCCACAAGGCACCTCTATCGTGCGGTCTTCACCTTTCTTGCCTGTGCACTGGTTTTCGCTACCGGGAGCGCCATCGGTGGCATAGATGTGACGGGTGAACTTGAGGTGTATCAAGGTCCACAAGTTGCGGTTCCCTCGCAGGAAGATGTGACCGCCACGACCGCCGTCGCCACCGTCGGGGCCGCCTTTGGGAATATACTTAGCGCGGTGCAAGTGGCGTGAACCCGCACCGCCGTGCCCACTGCGGCACAAAATCTTTACGTAGTCAATAAAATTACTCTCGGCCATATCTTCTTGTGTTTTTTTCCAGCTTGCAAAGTTACAACATTTTTTTTGGAACACAAAAAGCGGGAGGGGGGCGTGCCCTCGGCACGCACCCCTTGTCCAGCAGCAATGGGCGCTTCGCTTAAAATTGATTAAAAAATTAATCTAAAAATTCTCATCTTAAACATTATATAATTTTAATTTAATTTTAAGTGCGAAGCACGTCACCTCTTGCCGGTTGCACCATGCTACGCATGGAAATTAATGAGCTTCGCTCTAAAATTAAAAAGGCGCTTCGCGCTAAAATTCCCCTATTATGCATTTACTATTTTAGTGCGAGAGCGCGTTAACCGTGAAATAAATTTTAGCGAAGCTTTCTAATTTTAGAGCCCTTGGGCTCTTTAATTTCCACTGCGGCAGGAGTGGCTGCCTCCCATCCACTAACTTGCCATGTGTAGTTTTTTAAAAAAAGAAACTTGAATTTTGTTATTTAGGTGAGAGCGTGACGATGGGCACTAGCATCTCCTCCATCGATATTCCGCCATGCTGGAAGGTGTCGCGGAAGTATTGCACGTAGTAGTTGTAGTTGTTGGGGTAGGCAAAGAAGTCGCGGTTGGCGGCGAAGATATAGGTCGACGACACGTTGGGGGTGGGTAGTCCCACTTTCTTGGGTTGCTTGATTTCAAACACCTGCTTGGGGTTGTAGCTCAGGTTCTTGCTCACCTTGTAGCGCAGGTTGGTGTTAGTGTTCTTGTCGCCAACCACTCTCACGGCATTGTCCACCTTGATGGTGCCATGGTCGGTAGTGATAACCACTTTAGCGCCACGTTGCGCAATTTGCTTGAAGATTTCCATGGCATAGGAGTTCTTGAACCACGACACGGTGAGCGAGCGATAGGCCTCGTCGGTGTTGGCTAGTTCACGAATCATCTTGGACTCGGTGCGGGAGTGCGACATCATGTCTACGAAGTTGAGCACCAGCACGTTGAGGTCATTGAGCTCAAGTGCCGAGAAATTTTGCAGCAGTCGCTCTCCAGCTGTGGAGTCGTTGAGCTTGTTATAGGAGAACTTGTATGGCTTACGATATCGCTCGAGGATGGTTTTCACCAGTGGAGCCTCGTTCACGTTCTTGCCTTCCTCTTCTTCCTCGTCGACCCACAAGTCGGGGAACATTTTCTCAATATCAACAGGTAGCAGACCTGAGAAAATAGCGTTGCGGGCATATTGTGTGGCTGTGGGCAGGATAGATGTGTAGAGTGCGTCCTCGTCAATGTTGAAATAGTCGTTAAGTAGTGGACTGATGGTTTTCCACTGGTCGAGGCGGAAGTTGTCGATGACAATGAAATAAACCTTCTCGCCCTTGTCGAGCAACGGGAAGATGTGGGTCTTGAAAATCTCGTTGCTGCGCAAGGGATGATTGTCGCTGGTAAACCAGCCCTCGTAGTTGCGCTTGACAAACTTGGCAAACATGCCGTTGGCCTCCACCTTCTGCATTCGTAGCAGTTCGTCCATGCTAGTGTCGGTACTCGAGAGTGTGAGCTCCCACCGCACCAGGGTGGAATAGAGGTTGTACCAGTCGTCAATGTCCTGTGCCTGGGCTATCATCTGGCTAATCTTCATGAACTCCTGCTGGTAGTCGCTGGTGGCCTTCTTTGCAACGAGCGCTTCGCTGTGCAGGTTCTTCTTTATCGAGAGCAATATCTGCATGGGGTTCACCGGCTTGATGAGGTAGTCGGCAATTTGGCTGCCAATGGCTTGGTTCATGATGTTCTCCTCCTCGCTCTTGGTGATCATGATGACGGGCACATTGGGCTGTGCGATCTTGATTTGCTGCAGTGCCTCCAGCCCGCTAATGCCAGGCATGTTCTCATCAAGGATAATGAGGTTGAAATTCTGGGTGCTAATAGCGTCGAGTGCATCGCGTCCGTTAGTGACGGTAACAACGTCATATCCTTTGTTTTTCAAGAATAGAATGTGTGGCTTGAGCAGGTCTATCTCATCATCGGCCCACAAAATAAGTTCTTTACTCATAGTGCTATATATTTATTTTTGTCACAAAGATATATAATAATTGCGAACTAAAAAAGAGGAGATGTGCCAACATCAAAAAAAATAAGTATATTTGCAACACAAAATACCAATTAATGATGATAGGTGAAATGAAAAGTTTTTTATCTAAAGTAATGATAATGGCGCTGACGTTAGGAGCTGTAAATGAAGTAGATGCGAGGAATGTTGATGTCATTCGCTTGCAGGAGAGACTTGACTCGGTGATGACGAGTCATTACAGCCCCTCGGCGCCAGGAGCCGCCTTACTCGTGGCTAAGGAGGGAAATATCCTCTACGACAAGGGTGTGGGAATTGCCGACATGGAAACCGGCGAGAAAATCGATGGTAACACCGCCTTTAACATCGCCAGCATCAGCAAGCAGTTCACCGCCATTGGCGCTCTCAAGATGCAGGAGATGGGGCTCATTAATCTGGAGCATAGTGTGGCGCTATATTTTCCTGAGATGGAGAGTGACCAATGGAAAAAAGTGAGACTTCGCCACTTGCTAAGCCACAGCTCGGGAGTGCCCGACGCGCGCCCTCACGACGACCGCAATTTCATGCTTTTTGCTACCGACGAGCAGAGCGTGAGCTACATGACTGCTCTCAAAGATTTTCATTTTGAGCCGGGAACATCCTATGAATATATAAATCCCACCTTCGACTTGTTTTATTTCATCACCGAGAAGGTCACGGGCATGAGATTTGTAGACTTCCAAAAGAAATACATCTTTGACAAGGCGGGCATGAAAAATGTGCAATACTTCACCCCCGATGCTGTGATTCCACACATGGCGCATGGCTACATCGTGAACGAAGACGCTGTGGTGAGTGGCACCGACAGCGACTATGCCAAAAAACGTGAAAAGGTAGCTGGCGACTATGTGGACGGTAACGGTGTGCACTGGGCTGAGTGTGACTACGGCGAGGAAACTTTTTTTGCCACAAAGGCCGATGGAGGCATTTATACAACCACTCACGACTTCCTGCGCTGGGAGAAGGCTTTGGCTAGTAATCTTCTAGTAAAAGAAACCTCAAAGATAAAGGCCTATACACCTCACACCATGGTTACCGGCAGTCCCTGGAGTGGCTACCAAAATCGCCCTTACACATGGTATGGCTACGGGTGGTTTATCGACAAGACTCCAGGGCGTGAGGTGAAAATCTATCACACTGGCGACAATGGAGGCTTCCAGGCTTATGCGGCAAAATATGAGCAAAGCGCTGTTAATGTGATCATGCTTGAAAATCAAAATACCGTCGACCGCTGGTCTCTACAACTGCTTATAGAGAAAATCCTGCTCGAAGAAGGGGTTCTTGAGCCATAGCGGGAATTTAGAACTGGAAGTAGATGAATGGCTGGATGTCGCTGGTCTTGACCTGGATGATGATTACTATCATCACCACCATTGCCACAACATAGAACACGGCAGGCATTTTGACAAATGCCCGCTTGCAACGTTGCGACAAGCTATCGGGGACAAAATGCAATGCGTAGCCAATGGCGATGAGCGTGAACACATGCCAGTAGGACGTGAGCACGTCAAGTAGCACCTCTGGGTGGAAGCTTCCTGTAATCTGGCTCAGCATGATACCCAGGTTGCCCCAGCTGCCCTGAGTGGATAGTGCGTGCCATGAGATGTCGGCATTGCGGAAAATCATCCATGCGAAAATCACAAAATGGAAGGTTACAATCGTCATGAGCACATTCCACACCTTGCTGTTGACAAATGCCATGCCACGAGTGACGCTCATCCACATCTTGTGGACAACGAGAGCAATGCCATGCAAGGCACCCCACATCACAAAGTTGATGGATGCGCCATGCCACAAGCCTCCCAGAAGCATGGTGGCAAAGAGGTTGATGTATTGACGCAACTTGCCCTTGCGGTTGCCACCCATCGAGATGTAGACATAGTCGCGAAGCCATGTGCTGAGTGAGATGTGCCAGCGGCGCCAAAAGTCGGTAACCGACACCGCTTTGTAGGGGTTGTTGAAGTTGATGTTGAAACGGAAGCCCATGAGTAGCGCTAGTCCTATTGCCATGTCGCTATAGCCTGAGAAGTCGCAGTAAATTTGCAGTCCGTAGCCGTAGGCGCCAAGCAGGTTCTCAATACCACTGAACTGAATGGGATTCTCAAAGATGCGTTCCACAAAGTTCACGCTGATGTAATCGCTGATGACGGCCTTCTTAAACAAACCTATTAGCACAAACCACATGCCCAATCCCAGCATCTCGCGGCTGACGCGGATGGGTTTATACATCTGTGGCAAGAAATCGCTGGCTCTCACAATGGGACCTGCTACCAGCTGCGGGAAGAACGAGACGTAGAAGGCATAGTCGAGCAGGTTGTCAACAGGCTTGATTTTGCGACGGTAGATGTCGATAATATAACTCATCGACTGGAATGTGAAGAACGAGATGCCCACGGGCAAGAAGATGTCGAGGTCATGCCATGGACAGCCACTAATCTCGGCCCACATTTGCCCGAAGAAATTGGTGTACTTGAAATAGGCCAGCAGCCCCAGGTCGACTAGCAAGCTCACGAGTACTAATAGCTTGCGCTTGATGCGACCACTCACCATGTCGAGCAGTTCACCTATTATATAATCACTGCATGTGACAATGGCTATTAAAAAGAAATACACACCACTGCTCTTATAATAGAAGTAGTAGCTAAAGGCTACGACAAAGAGCGTGCGGGCTAGTGATTTCTTGCTCAGCAGGGAGTAAATCACGATAAAGATGGTAAACATGCACAGGAATAGCCCACTCGAGAAAATGAGTGGTGATTTCTCGTCGTAGGCGAGCTGATGCAGTAGCAACGATGGGTCGAGAGTGCCAAACTGCAACTTCAAGTAGCTTAATAGGTTGTGCCAAATGTTTTCCATATTATTTTGTCATGGGATTAACGATTTTCAAACCCCAGTATTAATGCGTCATATAAATAGCGGGCTATGCGGTCACCACCCTTGTGGTTGATGTGGGTGTAGTCGCTGTTAGCCTCACCGTTACGAACCATGTTCACGATGCTGCCTTCGCCACCCATCGCCTCATACAAGTCCCAAAAGGCTACATCGCAGTTGATAGCAACACGTTTCTGGGCTTGTATCAAGCCTAACACGCCTTTCATCGTGTGCCAGCCACTGGCGGTGCGCTCCTCGCGGTCGCTACAGCCCACCATCAGCACGCTGGTGCCAGGCATGTTGCTCTTGATGTTGTTGATGGCGCTGATGAGGGTGTTGCAATAGGCGGTGAACTCGCTGTTTTGCTTGCCTGCCACGTTGAGACCATACATGATGATGACCAGGTCGTAGTGTCGCACCTGGTTGAAAGCACTCATCATTCCAGCCTGGATTTTACTCAAGTGGCTTCCGCGCGACGAGCGCAACGACAGGTTGTCGACTATCACGCCATGGTCACAGTCCATCGATGTGCCCAGGAATACCATGCTGCCAGGGTTGCTAACGGTCCAGCGAACACTGTTGATGCTAGCCCCCCTAACTATAGCGTGACCTATCAAGCCACTTTGTGACTGAAGGGAGAAAATGGTGGTGTCGGTGCCGTTGACAACGGCGGTGGCGTAGCCTGAGCCGGTGCCGTTAACAAAGTAGAACGAAGAACTGGTGCAGGATGCCGCATGAGGATAAGGAGTTGATAGTCCCTTAGCGCTAACCCATGCTCCAGGACCAGCGGTGAAGTAGTTGCCGGTGATATTGTTAAAGGTGAGGGCATATCCATTGCGGTCTACCGCCTTGTGCTGGGTCCAGCCTCCAAAGCTCTGTTTTACCGAGCGGCGGAAGTCGGCTGTGATTGATGTCATGGGCAGGAACCCCACACCCTCACCACCGAAGCGCTGTTGCAACAGTTCGCGAAGCCGGCCAGTGAGAATGTCGCCCTCGATGAAGGAGTCGCCAAGCACGGCAATGCGCACGGGGCGGTTTTGGGCTTGAGCCAGAGCATTATAGAAAGCTGTCATGCCTCCGGCGGCGCCATTGCTCATGTCGATGATGCTAGTCACCCCCGATCGTTTCTCGGTAACCTCGGCTTTAGCGTTGATGATGGAGTCCTCGAGCGTGACTAGGTTGCCATGCTTGTCGCGTGTGAGACGTGAGCCTTCTAGAATGTGAAGATTTTGGGACGAGTCGCTGTGGGCGAGTCGCGCGTTGCTGTCGTTCTCAAGCAATGTTTTACTCGCGATAGAATCACGTAGCAGCAATTCATTCACTGCCGAGTCGCTCCTGATGTCGGCAAGCAGGTCTACCTTGCGCATTGTCCAGTCACCCACGCTCCACGTGGGCAACCAGTACAAGCCCAGTAGCACCAGCACCACAGCCAGCACAATCAGCACCACTCTGCTCAAGTAATTTTTCTCCATTTACTCTATCTATCTCTCTCCAAAAAATCGTGCAAAGGTAATGAAAAGTTTCATATTACAGAAATCCGAATTTAGATTTTGCACGTCAATTTACTCACTAGTGATTTTAACAAATTTTCAATCAGTACTTTTTTTGAGTTTTATCAATTCACCCTTGTGAAGTTTTGTGTCGGGCGAGAGGTCGTTCATCTTAGCCAGGTCCTTCAGGCGGATGCCAAACATCTGCGAGATGAACCACAATGACTCACCATCTTCTTTAACACGATATTGCTCATGAATGCCTTGAGCCTGGCTATGCTTCTTGTTTACATACACAATATCACCCACCTCGGGTTGCTTGACATCGTGGGGCAAATCGTTGTAGTCAAGCAGTTTTGAGAGCTTTATGTTATATTCATCGGCAATGTCTTGATAGGTGTCGCCTAGCACCGCCATGATGCAGTTGAGGTTGTGGCGACGCTTGGTGGGGTGGCGAAACAAGGGACGGTCGCGTTTTTTCCTTATTTGGGGCTCGGTTTGCTCATTGACGGGTTTCTCGTCTACATATTTATCTAACCCATAAGTTTCAATCATGCTGATGAGTTTCTCGGCATAGAGGGGGTCGGTGGCATAGCCACAATGTTTCAAGCCATGAGCCCAGCCACGATAGTCTGTAACCCGTAGCGAAAACAATGATTGATAGCGTTTTTGCTTTAGGAATTTAGAGTGATCAAGAAACGACTCGTGAGCCGAGTGGTAACGGCGATAGCATATCCTGCCAAGCTTGATGCTGTCGCCATTGTAGTAGGCTCGATGACACTTGATGCCAAAGTGATTGTTGCCCTCGCGGGCTAGTTTGCTGGTGCCGGCTGCGCTCTCGAGCAATCCTTGGGCTAGAGTGATGCTTGCGGGAATGCCTGTTTTTTGCTGTTCCAGCAGAGCTGTGTTTTTATATCGATCGATGTATTTATACACGTCTTCACGCGTTGCACAGTGGCTGATTTGGCAAAAAACAAGGGCAAAAAACAAGCAAAAAGCACTTTTATGCTTGATAATTAAAAAATAATCAATAAATTTGCGATTGCTATTTAAAATCTTAAACATCATGACCGAGAAGAATTTTGTTACAAAGATACAAATTTACTCTTATACTGAACTAAACGAGGAGGATAAAAAACTCGTTGACCTTGCGCGGGAGGCTACAAAGGCTAGCTATGCTCCTTATAGCCACTTCCATGTGGGATCTGCGTTAATGCTCGAAAACGGAGTGATTATAAAGGGTGCTAATCAGGAAAATGCGGCTTTTGCCGGGACGTGCGGTGAACGCAGCGCGTGCTACAATGCCGGTGCTAACTATCCCGGAGTGCCAATCGTCAAGATTGCAATTACAGCCTTCCACAAGGGGGCTTTTGTGGAAACACCCACGGCACCATGTGGCGTTTGTCGCCAAGCTCTCCTGGAGTTTGAGACTCAAGCAGGCAAGCCCATCGAGGTTTTACTGGCAGGTAGCGACAAGGTGTATCGCCTTGAGAGCATTAAATCTCTATTGCCACTGGCTTTTAGTGAATTTTAATACACTCTAATGAATTTCTTGCTGAAAAATTTATTGGCAATTGTTGCGGCAATTGCCACTTTTGTACCATTACAGGCACAACGGCCTGCGATGCACGTTATTAATGCTATTAACGATAGTATCGTTGACGAGGGCTACACATTATACTTGCATGATAAACTCAACTGGGCACTCAGCGACTATTATAAGCAACAGTGCTCTAGCAAGACGGCATCGCTCTCGGTGGTGGGAGTACTTAACGATAGTCTCATGAGTGGTATCATGATTGATGTGGACCAGCTGAAGTGTGTGTTTGAGTGCAGGCTCAACCTCAACACCGGCGATTTGCAATCCATCAACATGGTGCGAGGGCTAAGCAAGAAGGAACTGGAGAGAGCCGAGCGGCAAGTGACATTGCTTGAGAAAATTAGCTCGCTTGATGGGATAGCTAACGTTAGCGAGGCAGGAAACTTAAATATCGATGTGGTTGAGATGGGCGATAATCTCACACGATTGTATCTCATTCAGGGCACTAACAAGTCGAAACTTATTCCCTTTGGAAACGATTACAGTTTCGACTTCGACAAGAACTGTAACCTGATTGCCCGACGCAAATATCACAATTCGTTCATACCCATCGATTTTTCTCAAAAGGAGGGTAATATTCACAAGTGCACACACTCGCACCTCAAGGATAATCCTTACATCACACCCACCGATGTGGCAACTTTCCTGCTCTATGGTCACGACCTCTATGGCATGAACACATTCTCGGTCTACAGCACGGCGCTAAGTTGCTATTTCACCTACAACGCCACGGCTCATTCCATTGTCCTGGTTGAGGATGAGGAGTCGATGCGGCAGTAGAGTTGTTGTTACCCCGTTGTTATTTTGTCTCGTGGGGGCTGATGGCCTTCATGAAATGATGTCGCACGTCTTGCCAGTGGTAATAGGGGGCAACATCGGTAGCAATGGGAAGGGTAGCCTCACGCTCGTTGAGTAGAATCTTAACTAGAATATCGCTGCTATGGGGCTTGCGGTAGTAAATCATTTGTATGTTTGCCGCCATGGGGAACACTTCGTAGGAGCGCCAGTGCTCAGCAAGGGTGTTGAGGTCGGTAGTCTCATAGTCCATGCCATTGAGTCCCATCAGGCACACCACAGGAAGCACTACGCTCTCATGACCAAAACGCAGGGTTGCGCAGTTTTTACCACTGGCTATAGCCGCATCGGCGGCATCGATAAAGTTCCTCAACAAGTGGCGGTGAGCTAAGGGACCGGTACCAGCCGTCAATGGAGTATTACCTGAGTAGACATACCAGCGGGCATTGTTATAGGTCCAGAAATCGACAGCATCATCAACAGTGAAAACGCCTGTGTATAAGTCTATTCCATCAAATGCATGATGGCTCTGCATGTTGCTGACCAGGTCGAAGAGAACGTACTCAAGGCGGAAACTGTCGATGCTGTCGCGCACGAAACGCTTGTCGGTGAACAGCCTTGATGTCATTTTCTCAAGCTTTTTGGGAGTGAAGATTTTAGCCTTGAGGGCATCGGTGGCGGGGCGGGCTCCTTTTTGTGCCGCAATGGCAACGGTGTCGCGATAATTCATGTAATACATGTCGTGCTCACTGGCATCGGTGGTGATGCGCAGGCTTGGGTTGAGCGACTTGAGCATGTCTACCTCGTTAAGCATTGAGAGAATGCATCTAATCACCACTGTGGAGCGGGCATCAACTTGCGCGTCGCCCTGCCACACCTGTGGAAAGTTCTCATACATGCGACGTGCAATGCGTTGATGCTGCTCAGCACCAATGTCGCTGAGTTCGCCTAGGCGCTGACTAGAAGCTTCTAGCATGAGCCTGCATGTGGCAAGCACTTCCTTGCCACGCTTGGTGAGCTTGCCGTTGCGCTCGCCTTTCGACAGCTGCTCAACGGGCAGGGTGTAGTCGGTGGGAGCTATGAGCCATCGACTACCATGACGGCCATAGTGGTTGATAAAGAATGGTGTGTAACCCGCTGGAGCCGGTGTGAGAGTGGGAAGATTAGCATCGGGGTAAGCTAGATAGTTATTGGCACTGCGGCGAATGTCTTGTGTGAAAGCTTCACGCACACTCACCTTAGCTTGCGCCGCAGTCACAAGGGCTAGGACCAATATGATAAATAGAGACCGTTTCATGAGTTGTGTATATAAATAATTGTGCATTAATCATTAACTAAACAGTGGCGGTGATGATGGTGGCATGCCCCTTGATGTCAAGATAGTGAAGGCATGCTGGAGCTAGTATCGACTCGCCACGAGCAATGGAGGTGAGGGAGCCGTTGCCACAATCGATGAGGGCTTCACCATCAATGCACATCAGGCACAGGAATGCGTCGTGGGGCATGCGACGGGTTAGTGCGCCGTCCACGATGAGGCGGTCCACATCAAAGAAAATGCTACTGATGAGGCGTGTGTCGCCAGTGTGATCAGGATAATGACGCAGGCAATCGCGACTGATGGTGTAATCGATAGCATCAATGGCAAGCTCGGTGTGGAGCTCGCGGGGTTTACCATTGGAGTCAAGGCGGTCGAAATCATAAACACGATAGGTGATATCGCTAGCCTGCTGAACTTCGAGTAGCAGATTGCCAGCTCCAATGGAATGGATGCGCCCCGAGGGCAAGAAAAAGATGTCGCCAGGATGAGTGATGTGACGCGCAAGTACATCAAGAAGGGTGCCACTTGACATGTGCTCAAGATACTGCTGCGGAGTGATAGTGTGGCTCATGCCGGCAAGCAATGTGGCGCCTGGTTGAGCATCAATGATATACCACATCTCAGTCTTGCCACTGCAACCATGGCGCCGGCGAGCTAAGTCATCGTCGGGGTGTACCTGAACGCTCAAGTTTTGACGGGCATCAATAAACTTGATTAGTAGCGGGAATTCGTTGCCGTGCTTGCGATACACACGGTGCCCAACTAGCTGGCCACGATACTTGGTAATTAATTCACGTAGCGAGAGACCCTTGTCGGAACCTTGCGACACAATCGACTCATGCCCTTTAAGTCCTGATATTTCCCAGCTCTCTCCCACATTGTGCTCCTCGAGCGTGACACCCTTGAAGGCAGCAATCTTGTCGCCTCCCCACAGCACCTTCTTCAAGTTGAGCTCAAACTTGAAGAGTTGTGGTTTTAATATGTCACCAGCAGTGGTCATTAATGAAGTGAAACCTCACTAAAATGCAAAATTACACAGAAAAATCCGAATAATTGCCTATGTTGCCATTTTTTTACTCTCTTTTCGTCTTTATTTAATGCCAGTAAGGGTTACACATTATATATATTATCATGACATTAATATTTCTTGTTTTCGTTGCAAGAATAAAAAAAACTTAACATTTCGTTAATAAGTGTGGTTTATCGAAATATATAAAGTAAATTTGCAACGCTTTTTGGCAAAAAATGTGCTATAAGCATGATTGTTAATGACATCTCGCAACAAGAAAATATATGGATGGATTGCGGTGGCAGCAGTGGTTGCGCTGGTGCTGCTATATATCTTTTGCCCTCCAGTGCACCGCTGGGGGAATGTCTTGCTGGGAAGGGATGAAAAAGGCTTGCCTAAGCCTGATACAACGCGGGTTGACGAGTTTGAATACGGACGCCCCGTGGAAGAGGTTGAGATTGAGAAAATTGATGTTCCACACGATTCACTTCTCGATAGCCTTGCGCTTGCCGACTCTCTGCTCACAGCGGGAATAGTAAAACCTGTTGATGGACCACCTCCCACTCATGTGCCAGGATTTGGCGAGGGGCCATTGCCTCCCGCACCCAGTGCCGACGATGTGCCTGGAACCTCTAAGGAGGAACTGCAGGAGGTTACACCGGTGGTTGTCACCGAGCTTGAGCAGCATGTGTCGACGGTGGGGGCTGTCAATAGTAAGATTGTAGCTTGTCGCACTAAGTACAATAAGCTTGTGGACCTCTATAAAGAGTTTGCCAAGAAACCCACTGTCGAGATGCAAGAACTGGGTGCTAAACGTAAAGAGGAACTGCTCACCGACCTTACTCAACTCATGAAGTTGTCGCAAAAGAATAACGACGATGCCGGCATGGAAGAAGCAGCCGACCTGCGTCGCGAGGTGAACAAAATGAATTTCCAGTAAATTATTGTGCTGTCGCACCACTCGTCGCCAAACGCTATTGGGCGAGGAATAAAAGTTACCGAGGCAGAGACATCAACGTCTCCGCCTCGATAATTTCAAGTGTTTTTTCTTGAAGCCTAAAATTTACTAAACCCAAAAAAAGTGTTTTTCATGGACAAACAACAAATGTATAAAAATAAACAAGCCTAAAACAATTTTACCTTTATGCCTATGAATTATGTTGCAAAAATAATTTATAAATATTGAATAAACAAAGATTTATATACAAACGCCTTGATTTTATAGATAAATGGGTAATATTTACAATTTTTACACTTTGATGACAAGTTTTTGACTACTTTTTCTTTCTTCTATTAACTATTAATAGCAATAGTGGTGTCCCTAAATATGATAGAATTATGGCAATTTTGTTTTTTATTCTAACTTCTTTGTCAAGCAAGCATAATTTTCGCATTTTTTTTGTATAATCTATGCATAATTTCTTGGTGGGTTGCCATGCGGGGTCGTTCAAGGGCATGATGCGAAGCATGTTGAAGCACGCGCTCATGTGCCTACTGCGCACGGCTGGCAACAGCGATGGCTCTTGTCGCGAAACCTGCTTCTCGAGGTCGTCAAGGATTTTGAGAACATGGGTGCGCTTGAGCGACACGGTGCTTGTTATGCTTCCCGAGCGGTGCATGTAGTAGTACATTGCAGGCCCAATGAGAGCCACTCTCTCCACCTTGTTCATGATGGGATAGATGATGGCAAGGTCCTCATAGAGCATGCCTTGCGGGAAACGAATGTCGCTAAAAATCCTTGCGTCAAAGAGGCGACTACATGCCGAGTGGGTGAGTTCTTGCTGGTAAAAGATTGACTTGAGGGCTTCGGCGCGGGTGAAGAGTTTGCAATCGCTGGCAAGGGGAGGGGTGTTGATATTTACAGCTTTAGGGTGCTGCCCCTCGTCCAGCTCTTTCCAGTGGCACACGGCAATGTCTGAACTGGTGCTATTGATGGTGTGCAACAGGAGCTCAACAAACCTAGGGTGCACATAATCGTCGCCATCGATAAAGGTGACATAGTCGCCAGTCATTGCATCGAGTCCAGCGTTGCGGGCATCACTCAAGCCACCATTTTCCTTGTGGATAACGGTGATGCGCTGGTCTTGCCTAGCCAGTTTGTTACAAATGTCTCCACTTGCGTCGGTGCTACCATCATCAACAAGTAGTATTTCTAGGTCGTGATGAGTTTGAGTAACAACCGAGTCGATACAACGTGCAAGATAATCCTGCACGTTGTAGACTGGTATGATTACTGAAACTTTCATTGGTTTTGTGGATTGTGGAGTTATCTCACTTTCCACTCAAAGCCGTCCTTGGTGTCCTTCACGTCGAAACCGGCTTCGTTGAGGCGGTCGCGAATGAGATCGCTCGTAGCCCAGTCCTTTGCGGCCTTGGCGTTGCGACGCATCTCAAGTAGCAGGTCTACGGCTTTTTTATATGGTTCAAGGTTCACGCCCTCGCTGGTGCCGGCAGCATCGTCGCGCACGCCCAGCACGTCGAAGAGATAGGTCTGGAACGTGGCCTTGAGTGTGTCGATGTCTTCTTGTGAGAGTGTGGCGTTGCCGTCATTAACTTGGTTGATGACCTTGCAAGCGTCGAAGAGGGTGGCGATGACTTGGGCGGTGTTGAGGTCGTCGTTCATGGCGTCGGCGCATCGTGCGGCATAGTCGTCGAGCTTGATGCTGCTGGCATCGGCAGCCTTGAGCTCAGCAAGGCGGTGCCATCCGTCCATCATTCGTTCGTAGGCTTTCTCGGCGGCTTGCAAAGCGGCATTAGAGAAGTCGACAGTGCCACGATAGTGCGCTTGCAGGATAAAGAAGCGCACTGTCATGGGTGTGTAAGCTTGGTCGAGTAGCTTGTGGTTGCCGGTGAAGAACTGCTCAAGTGTGATGAAGTTGCCAAGCGACTTGCCCATCTTTTGCCCATTGATGGTAATCATGTTGTTGTGCATCCAGTAGTGCACCATCTCATCGCCCTGGCTGGCCACAGCTTGTGCAATCTCGCACTCGTGGTGCGGGAACACGAGGTCCATGCCACCACCATGAATGTCGAAGTGGTTACCCAGGTACTTGCGTCCCATGGCGGTACACTCGCAGTGCCATCCAGGAAATCCCTGGCTCCAGCGCGATGGCCATCGCATGATGTGCTCAGGCTGAGCCTTTTTCCACAGGGCAAAGTCCACCTGGTTGCGTTTCTCGTCCACACCATCGAGGGTGCGACTGTTGTTAATCACATCCTCAAGGTTGCGGCCACTAAGTTTGCCATATTTGTGATCCTTGTTATATTTCTCAACGTCGAAGTACACACTGCCGTTGCTCTCGTAGGCATAGCCGTTGTCGAGAATTTCTTGCACCAACTGTTCTTGTTCAATGATGTGACCTGTGGCATGAGGCTCGATGCTGGGAGGTAACACGTTGAGGGCGCGCATGGCATCGTGATAGCGATTGGTGTAGAATTGTGCCACTTCCATGGGCTCAAGTTGTTCTAGGCGTGCCTTCTTTGCAATCTTGTCCTCGCCGGCGTCGGCATCATGCTCAAGGTGACCCACATCGGTGATGTTGCGCACGTAGCGCACCTTGTAGCCCAAGTGCTTGAGGTAGCGGAATAGCACATCAAATGTTATTGATGGCCGGGCATGGCCCAAGTGTGGGTCGCCATAAACTGTTGGCCCGCACACATACATGCCCACATTGGGCTCCTGCAGAGGCTTAAACAGTTCCTTGCGACGCGTGAGTGTGTTATATATAAATAGTTTGTGTTCCATTCTTGCTAAGAATACATTATTCAGAATTAAAAATAATCATGCATTAAGCATCGCTCATTGCTCATTAAGCATTATTCACTGTGCGCATTAAGCAAAAAAACTAAGCTTGTCCCTTAGGCAGTGGGAAGTCCATGATGCCATTGTTGTTGGCGGGAACGCGAGGCTTGATTTCACCAAAGTGAGCTTCATATTTGTCAACGTTCTCCTTCAGTGCGTAGAGCAACTGCTTAGCATTCTCGGGAGTCATGATGATGCGGCTCTGCACGCGTGCCTTAGGGGTGTTAGGAGCTACAAAAATCATGTCCATCACAAAGTCGTTGGGCGAGTGTGAGATCACAGCCAGATTAGAGTAGCGACCCTGCATTTCATCGTTAGGAACTTCGATTTGAATTTGATTACCTTGTTTTTTGTTTTCGTTTGCCATTTTTAAAAAAATATTTTAATGATTAATTATTTCTATTTTATTCTAAAGTTGATGTGCTCAACATTGGGGTTGTTGAGGTCGTTGATGTGGAGGGAGATGGTGTGGCATGGTGCTTGCGGTTTCTGCAGGTTGCCAATGTTTACCGAGAGGTAGAACTCACGCCAGTAGTAGACGCTGTCTTGTGGCGTACCTAGCAGGTCGTGTATGAGATAGGCGTCGACAGTGTCGTTCATGCGGGTGTCACGGTCTACAAGCATGTAGAGGAAGCGACTTTTGCCTGTGTATTCCACTTGACCATGCAGGTTGATGAATTCACCAGTGCGCCATGCGCTGAGCAGGCGAATGGGGTGGCGACTATAAGTGTCGAGAGGGTTGATGTTTACTCTCATCGAGTCGCTCATGATGCGAGTGAGCGACATGGCGTTTATGTCCCAGTATTTTCCCGCCGGGTCCTTGTGGTTGATGCTATAACGCAATAGCACTCTCGAGTGCAGGTCCACCTTTTGTGGCTCTCCCACGGTGGTGAAGAGATCGATGGCGGGGGCATCGTCTCGCCCTTCGAGGCGGAACATGGCATGGTTGTCGCTATCGAGACCGGTATAGGTGACCAGGTCGGTGAGTTGGGTCTCAAAGCTTTCGTCAAGATTGCCGTTGTGACTGCGATCGCAAGCTGTTGCTACCAGCAGTAATGCTATCACTAGCGCGAGTGTTCTTGTGCTGTGGCGCGCGATATTTAATTGTGCGTTACGCATTGTGAAAAATTAAGCATCATTAGTTAAGCGTTAATTATTAATCCATCGCGCATGTGTAGCACACGGTCCACGTTGGCTGCCAGGCTCTCGTCGTGAGTGACGATGACAAAGGTTTGCTTGAACTCGTCGCGCAGGTCAAAGAATAGCTTGTGCAGCTCCTGCTTGTTTTGCGTGTCGAGCGACCCCGAGGGCTCATCGGCAAGTATTACCTTGGGATTGTTGATTAGTGCTCGTGCCACCGCCACACGCTGGCGCTCGCCACCACTCAGTTGCGCTGGCTTGTGCTCAAGGCGGCTTGAGAGCCCCAGGTGGTCGAGCAGATGGCGTGCGCGGTCGTAGGCATCGCTCTTCTTGTCGCCACCAATGAGTGCCGGGATAGCCACATTCTCAAGCGTGGTGAACTCAGGTAGCAACTGGTGGAACTGGAACACGAAACCAATGTTGCGGTTGCGGAATCGAGCCATCTCGCGCTGACTCAGTTTGAGCACGTCGGTGCCGTCGTAGAGCACTTGCCCGCTCTGTGGCGAGTCGAGAGTGCCTATGATTTGCAGCAGTGTTGTTTTACCGGCACCGCTAGGTCCCACAATAGCCACTATCTCGCCATCGCCAATGCTTACTGTCACATCGCGCAGCACTTCAAGCTCGCCATATCGCTTTACTATGTTTTTTGCTTCTATCAAGTTGTTTAAATGTAGAGGTTCTGGATTATTTTTTTTTTGACTTTCTAAGTCTTTATAAGTAACGCACTTATCAGGGCTTAACTCCCAGGTTGTACATGATAAATGACTGGATGTCGGTATACTCGTCGATGACCTTGCTCATGGGCTTGCCATGACCGTGGCCGGCATTGACGTCGATGCGAATGAGCTTAACGGCATTGCCTGTGTTGCTGGCTTGCAACTGAGCGGCATACTTGAACGAGTGGGCAGGTACCACGCGGTCGTCGTGGTCGCTGGTAGTGACCATGATGGGAGGGTAGGGAGTGCCATCATTCTTGATAGTGTGCAGGGGAGAATACCCCTTGAGGTACTGGAACATCTCGCGGCTGTCGTCGCTGCGACCATAGTCGGGAGCCCAGTTCCAACCAATAGTAAACAAGTGATAACGCAACATGTCCATAACGCCCACTTGAGGCACCGCGGCACCCCACAGGTCGGGACGTTGATTTACCACTGCTCCCACTAGCAGGCCGCCATTGCTACCTCCGTTGCAAGCGATTTTACCTTTCTTGGTGTAGCCCTGGTCGATGAGCCACTCGGCAGCGGATATAAAGTCGTCAAAGACGTTTTGTTTCTGCATCTTGGTGCCGGCCTTGTGCCATCGCTCGCCATACTCGCCACCACCACGCAGATTAGTGTAGGCGCAAATGCCTCCCTTGTCGAGCATGGCAAATGGGGTGCGAGAGTAGCTGAAGCCAGGGTTCATCGACACGTTGAAGCCTCCGTAACCATAGAGGAACACGGGGCGCTTGCCGTCTTTCTTCAAACCCTTCTTGTAGATAAGGAACATGGGAATCTTGGTGCCGTCCTTGCTGGGATAGAACACTTGCTCGGTCACGTAGTCGTCGGGATTAAGGGCGATGGTGGGCTTGAAGAACTCGCGCGACTCGCCGGTGGCTGCGTCGTAGCTATAGATGGTGCTGGGGAAGGTGTAGGATGTGAAAGTGTAGAACACCTCTTTGCGAGTGTTCTTGCAGCTAAATCCCACCGATCCCAGGGTTGGCAACTTTATTTCACGTATTTCGCGACCGTTGGCGTCATATAGGTAAGCGTGGGAGCTGGCATCCTTGTCGTAGGTTACGATGAACTTGTGATCGCTCATCTGTATACCACTCAGCACCCACTGTTTCTCGGGAATAAACTCGGTGAAGTTCTTGGCACCCAGGTTGTTGGCGTCGTAGGCAAGCACCTTGTAGCATGGCGCGTTTTGGTTAGTGAGTACATAAATCTTGTCACCTTCAACACCAATGGGGTCGAAGGCGTACTCGCCATCCTGAGCAATCTTAACATAGTGTGGATTAATGCTCTTGAGGTCCTTGACATAGAGAGCGTTGCCCTCACCGGCACTTTGCAAGATAAATACAAAACGTTCATCCTCGTCTACGCCCACTTGGTTGAAAAGCAGTGGGTCGTCGTAGCTGCGGAACTCTAGGTAGTCCTCGCTCTGCGGTGTGCCCAGCTTGTGATACATTACCTTGTGCCACTCGTTCTTTGACGACTTGGCATCTTCGGGCTTGTCGTAGGCGCTGTAGAAGAATCCATCGCCAAGCCACTGAGCGTTAGTAAATTTAGCCCACACGATGTGGTCGTCGAGCATCTTGTCGGCTACCAGGTCGTGAACGATGATCTCGTTCCAGTCGCTACCGTTACGCGTGATGGTGTAGGCGGCATAGCGACCATCTTTCGAAAAGTTGAGGCTCTGCAATGCCACAGTTCCGTCCTTGCTCAGAGTGTTGGGGTCAAACACCATGCGTCCCTCACCATCAAGGCGGTCTTTAACGTAGAGCACGCTTTGGTTTTGTAGCCCATCGTTATAGAAGTAGTAAATCTTGTCCTTTACATAGAAAGGAGTCCCCATCTTGGCATAGTTTGCCAGCTCGGTGAGGCGTTTTTTTACTTTGTCGCGGAAAGGAATTTTCTTAAGATAAGCCTGAGTAACTTCGTTCTCGGCTTTTACCCACTGGGCTGTCGCCTGGCTATTATCGTCCTCGAGCCAGCGATAAGGGTCGGCAACCTTAGTGCCAAAGTAGTCGTCTACAACATCGACTGTTTTAGCCTTGGGGTAGTTGATTTTTTGCTGTGCTACTGCCGAGCCAGCGATCATGAGTGCTGCGCACATAATCATGTATTTTTTCATTTTATTGCAGTTAAGTGTGATTAATATCATAACATTAATCTGCAAAGATAGTAAAAATAAGTTTTAACTGTTATGTTTTAAGTGTTAAGTTTGGTTTTTTATATTAATGGGAGCTAGTCCATGCCTAGGCTCCCGGTTGGTGGCAAGCCACCCGCTCTTTTTCTTATACTATTCTTAGTTAGTCTCAATCGTCGAGGGCGTCCTTGGTGTCGCGCTTAAAGCGCTTGCGTGAATAGGTCTTCTTCGACTTGTGCACACGGTGAGTGGCAACCCACTGGCCACCGCCATTGCGTTCCATTTGCTCATTGCGTGAAATCATTTTGATGATTTTATCCATTGAGTTGCTCTTGGTGATCTTTGATTTTTTCATGATGCTTACTGTTACTGTGTTACATTCTTCTTAATTATCAAATAATTTGCAAAAAGCATGCCAAAAAATAACAATTCCTTTTTTCGGGAGGGGTGAAAGGCTTAACCTTACTAGCAGCCGGTGTTTAATAAAAAAAACCATCCCAGCACTGTACGTTTTGAGATGGAAGTAGATTAAAACTTAATGATAATAACTATAATCTATCATCATTCTAAATCAATCAATTTAAACCTGTAGGCTTTGCCTATTAGTTCGGCAACGTTGCGCGAGTCAGTCTTGTGCAACAATTGCTTGCGGTGATACTGAACAGTATTAATAGAGATATACAACTTATCGGCTATCTCACGACTGCTCATACCCTCTACAAGAAACTTTAGAACTTCACGTTCTCGCACCGTCAAATCTTTAATGGTGTTTGTCATATTTGTTATAATCTATTAAATTTTTCTATTAAGCATTCGCAAAATAAAAACACAATTGCATAATTTCCAAATAATTAGAAATGTTTTTCTTGACAAAACCGCAAAACTACCCCTTTTAGTAGCATGATAATGATAGGATTTGGAAATAATTGATAGTATCAAAATTTAGCACTACCAAAAAGTGCCTACAGATTGTAATAGCACGCCTTTTAAACTAGCAAAACAATATATTTTTTAAAAAAAATCGCCAAAAAATTTGCTATTTAAAAAAATGTGCGTAACTTTGCACCGCTAATTCAGAAACGGTGCGTTAGTTCAGTTGGTTAGAATGCCTGCCTGTCACGCAGGAGGTCGCTGGTTCGAGTCCTGTACGCACCGCAAGTGGAGAGAGGAGAAGAGCGAAGATGTGCTTCGGCACTATTCGCTCTTTCTTTCGTTTATAGAACTGGGTTTTTGATATAAAGTGCTGGAGCGATTTTTCACAAAATCGCTCCAGCAGGATTTTAGAGTATGAGAAAATTTACTTTTATTGTGCTTTTCAATAAACGTCAGTTATTATTTCGTCGCAAATATAATAAATTTATTTCAAAAAACAAACAAAAAGCGATATTTTTACTAAAAAATATCGCTTTTGTGGGTGTTTGTGTTATTTACTCTCTCCAGCGTGATGTGGCGAGGTGTACTATTTTTTCTTGAAATACTCTCTTGCGGCTTTCTTGGCTTTGGGAGAGAGAGCTATGATAGTTGTCATTGTGCAACATGCCATGAAGAAGAACGCCAGGTCCATGACACCCACTACCACCTTGAGTGGAACCACAGCGGCAACTACTATCATGGCAAGATAGAAGTAGTTGTAGTACTTGCCACGGTTGGCTCCCAGCAGGTAGCTGGTGCACTTTTGTCCATAATAGCTATAGGAGAACATGGTGGAGAAAGCAAAGAAGAACACAATAATCATTAGCAGGATGTGACCCACATGTGGCAACAGCTGTCCCCAAGCGCCCAGAGCCACGTAGAGACCCTTGGGGTCGTCAAGGCCCACATAATTGCCTGCGATGAGGATGGGAATAGCCGTGAGTGTGCACACCAGTCCAGAGTCGATGGCAGGGCCTAGCATGGCAATGAGTCCCTCGCGCACAGGCTCAGGGTTCTTGCTGGCTCCATGCATCATAGATGCGGTACCCACACCGGCCTCGTTGACAAAGGCTGCACGTCGGGCACCTATTACCGCCACGCCCACCATTGCACCAAATCCAGCTTTTAGCGAGAATGCTTCTTCAAAGATTGATGCAAACACGCCGGGGATGGCTTTGTAGTTCATGACCATAATCACTATCACCATCGCTAGATATATAATTACCATAGTGGGGACTATGCTGGAGGCAAACTTTGCGATGCGCTTGATGCCACCCAGGATGACACCACCCACTATCACCACCATCACCAGTCCCATGATAAACCGTAACATGGGGGTGTTCTCAATGCCCATGGGAGTGGTGAAAACAGTTGTCACACTCTCCACAAGCTGGTTGGCTTGCATGAAGCACAGTGTACCTATTAGACCGAAGATTGAGAATGCCACAGCCATGGGTTTCCATTTCTCGCCCAGTCCCTTGGTGATGATGTACATGGGGCCGCCTTGTGCCTCGCCCTTGTCGTCTTGCCCTTTATACATTATAGATAATGTGCCCTCAAAGAACTTTGTGCTCATGCCCACAAGCGCACTCACCCACATCCAGAAGATGACACCCGGGCCTCCAAGCGACAGGGCTATTGCCACGCCTGCTATGTTTCCCATCCCCACGGTAGCCGCAATAGCGCTAAGCAGTGCCTGCACCGAGCTGATTTGCCCTTCGGCCTTTCCGCTATCGGCAGTCTGCTTGGCTGTCAAGGCTTTGATTGCCTGTGGCAGTCGCCTGATAGATACCGCTCCCGAATAACAAAACAAAAATAGACCGCCACCAATGAGCAGCAGAAATTCCGGGTAGTTACACAGCGTGTCGCTGAGCCAAATAATCCACTCCCCTAATTTGTCAAAAAAATTACTCATACCTTATATTATATATACCTTTTTCAAAAACAAAATCTAAAAAGAGAAACCTATAACCATAAATTAGGCTTTAATTACCAGCTAGAGCTAGCTCCACCGCCACCAAAGCTACCACCTCCGTAGCCATACTTGTAAGGTTCTTCCTCTTTCTTGGCTGGTTGTGGCTTGGAAGCTCGTGTGGTGGGCTTCGCGGCACTCGCTAAAGTGGCACCTGCCACAGCGCCAGCTGCTTGAGCGGGCTTCTCTTGTGGTTCTTGCTCTTGCGGTTGAGAGACTGCTTGCTGGGCAGCTTGAGGCTGCGCTTGGGGATTGCCGGCAGGCTTGCCACGCTTGCGCAGCATGGTAAATAGTCCTATTGCTGCGGCTATTGCTGCCAGGATAAACCATCCTGTGCCACTGCCACCGCCTTTTTTCTTGGCTTTTGTGCCACTAGTGGTAGCTTGGTTTTCCTTATAGTCCTGCTGGAGCAAAGGAATGATCTCATCTACTGCGGCTTTTATGCCTCCAGCGTAGTCGTTTTCCTTGAAGTGGGGTAGCATAAATTCCTCTTGCAATCGCTTGCAATAGGTGTCGGGGAAATTTCCTTCGAGTGCGTAGCCTGTCGCAAATCCCACTTGTCCGCTACCATTCTCATTTTTAGGCTTTACAACCACCACCAGTCCGTTGTCGAGATTCTTTCCGCCAATGCCCCACTTGTTGCCGAGCTCAGTGGCAAACTCCTTAGCGTCCATCCCGTCCATGTCGGACACAGTAACCACAACCATTTGGTACTTTGTGCGATGCGACAGTGTGTCGAGCTGTGCGTTGAGAGCTGTTACCAGCGAGTCGTTGTTGATAATTGCAGCCAAGTCTACTATTGGTGTGGCATTCTTGGGCTTGTCGGGTACTTGTGCCATGCTTGCAAGCCATCCCGCCGACAGCAGCACAAGCGCTATTATTGATTTTTCTAGTGACTTCATTTACAATAAACTAAAAAATGAGATGTGAGATTAGAAAACTGAGAACTGAAAACTGAGAACTGAAAACTGAGAACTGAAAACTGAGAACTGAAAACTCCTCACCAGCTTCCGCCGCCGCCACCGCCGCCAAAGCTGCCGCCACCAAATCCGCCCCAGCCACCGCCAGAGCTTCCACCGAAGCCGCCACCCCAGCTGCCACGCGACGAACTGCCTGAACCAAAGGTGCCAGGAAAAATGATGGGGCCACCAGTGTAGGTGCGAGTATTGTTGCCATTGCCATTGTTACCCTTGCTCATAACCACAAAGATGAAACAAATAATCATCATCAGCACGATGATGGCAAGCACAGCGTCGGCGGCATCATCGTTCATCAGGTTTTCGGCTTCGTTGAAGTCGCCCATCAGTGCTGGCTTGATAACCTCCATGGCTGCCAGTACACCCCCAGCATAGTCGTTCTCCCTGAAGCGAGGTATCATGCACTCATTCACAATATTGGAGCACAGCAGGTCGGGAAGTGGACCCTCGGCGCCGTAGCCGGTAGAGATGAATGCGCGCCCTTTTCCCATGGCATCATCACCGGTTTTGGGCTTGATTAGAACCACCAGACCGTTGTTCTTCCCTTTGTAGCCCACGCCCCATTTCTCGCCTACTTGCTGGCCAAACTCTGCCATTTCATAGCCCTCAAGAATTTCGTTAGTGACAGTCATGACCACCACTTGGTTGCTAGTGTTGCGCGAGAACGACTCTAGCGAGTCCTCAATAAGAGCCTTCTCGCTATCGTTGAAGATGCCAGCATAGTCCCACAGCAGGAGTTTCTGCGTGGGCTTGTCGGGAACTTTGGCGTTCATGTTCAGCGTCAGGCACATGAGCACAACGACAGCTATCAAGGGAGTGATGCGTGTTTTCATCTTGTTACTGCTGTTTTTCCAATAATTCTTCAATCTTGTTGAGGGCATCTTTTATGCCTTGTCCATAACGGTTCTCCTTGAAGCGTGGTATCATCACTTCGTCGCACAAGCGCTTGCACTTGTCGTTAGTGAGTATCTTTTCCATACCCAGGCCTGTGGCAATGGCTGCCTCGCCATTGCTGTCGGCGGTCTTGGGTTTTATCACGATTGTGATGCCATCGTTGCTTTCTTTGTGTCCCACGCCCAGCTGGTTTGCGATGTCGGTAGCATAGTCAAGGATGGGTTTTCCCTCAAGGTCGAGGGTGGTTATCACCGCCACTTGAGCCAAGCCCTTGTCATCAAGATTGTTGATGGTTTCGTTAATTTGCTCAACGTCTTCGACATTGAGTAATTGCACATTGTCGATGACGTATTTGTTATCATTGCCCTTGCAACCTGGCAATGCCACCATGAGCAGCACTGCCAGGGCAAGGGTGAGCGATATCTTATTGTTCAAAAGAGATCTCATTGCTCAGCTCGTTCTCGTCATCTTCCTCAATGGGGAAGAAAGTTTTTAACTTCTCGCCCACACTGGCTATCACTTTGCACAGTCCCGTGGCGGGGTCGTTTAGCTTGAGATATTCCAGCAGGGTGTCTTTCTCGTTGTTCCAGTAGTCCTCGGGGACAACAGCATTGATGCCGGCGTCGCCCAGGATAGCAAACTTGCGGCTCTCGAAAGCAATAAAGATGAGCACGCCATTGCGATGACGGGTCTTATACATCTCCAGGCGATTGAAAGTCTTGATGGCGTCTTTCATGACATCGTCGCCACACTTGGGAGTGACATGCACGCGAATTTCGCCCGAGGTCATCTTCTCAGCTTCGCCTATGGCATCTACCACACGCCCCTGGTCGGGGATGCTAATAAAATCGTCGAGTTGCATTGTTATTTAATAGTGGAGTAGTATTTTAGTAGAATAGTAGTAGAATAGCAGTGATTTTTATCGCTACTCTACTACTTTCAATGATTGTTAATTATTCGTCAAACATAGTGTCAAGGTCGGGAGCCTTGTCGGCACCTTCTTGAGCAGCAAAGTAAGGACGCTCGTTGAAACCAAATACCTTTGCCAGGATGTTGCGTGGGAACTTGCGGATGTTGGTGTTGTAATCCTGAGCTGTTTCATTAAATCTCTTGCGCTCGGTGGCTACGCGGTTCTCAGTGCCTTCGAGCTGTACTTGCAGGTTCTCAAAGAGCTTGTCGGCCTTGAGCTCAGGATAAGCCTCATGCACCACATTGATAGCCAAGCGTGCTTGCTCCAGCATCTTGTCTTGAGCGGCGGCATACTGCTGCATCGACTGAGCATTGTTAGGATCCATCTTAACGTTTGCCAGCGAGTCGGCGGTAGCGGCAACGGCTTGCATCTGCTGGTCGGCTTGCTCGCCCACATTAGTGCGGGCACGCGCATTAGTCACACCCTGGAAGGTACCTTGCTCATGTTTAGCATACTTCTTGGCGCTAGCAGCCACATTCTTGATAAGGTCGATGCGGCGCTGATACTGGTTTTCAACCTGCGACCAAGCTGTCTTCACTCCCTCTTCTTTAGTAACGAGGTCATTGTAGCCACTGTATACCCACATTGCAAGAGCGGCGAGCACTGCGATGCCAATGCATCCCATCTTGCCCAAGCCAAAGCATCCTTTAGCGGCATTTCCACCCATTGCATTGTTAACTGGATTAACATTAGGATTGTTAACTGTTGTGTTCTGATCCATAATTATTTAAAGTATTAAATGGTTATAAAAATTAATTTTTTTTGTAAAAGTAATGCTTTTTGTTGAAATAATCGCAAATTTTGTGCCAAAAAATAGTTTTTCGCAACTTAGAACCCTATCTTTCGCTGTTATTTGTTTGCGAACTTCCATTGCCTTTAATGAAATTGAGAATGGTTTCAAGGGTTAGCTTGGAAATATTGCCAAGGGCGCCGTAATTTAAGCTCTCGATTCTGCTATTAGCCTCCTGAAACAGGTGATTGTGACGTGGTAGGCCTACGCAGGTGGCATTCTTAACATTGGCCTTGATGGCTGCCAGGTTTTGCTCGGCGTCAACCTGGAAATCCCATTCTCCGCCCAGTGCCAGCACAGGGCAGGTGATTTGTTGCAAATAGGGGGTGGGGTTGAAGCGAATGAAGGAAATATACCATGGCGAGGTCATCACTGCCACGCTTTGGTCCAGTTGCTCGCTGGTGTAGCGTTGCAAGGTGGATGCCGCAAGGTTGGCGCGCAGTACCTCGCGTAGCTTTAGGGTGTCGTTGATGGTGACGATGTTGTTGAAAATAGTTTTTAGTTCATCTACTTGTGCTTGGGTGTAAGGAATACCTCTAGCTTCAAGTAGCGCGAGGTTTTGCTTAACCATTAATTCGTTGCCTTTAACTGCCGGTCCTGCTAGTGAGATGACAAATCCCACGCCTGGATTGCCGGCGGCATTGATGAAGGCTATGAGTCCTCCCTCGCTGTGGCCTATGTATCCCATGCGACGCGCATCAATGTTTGGCTGGCTTGCCAGGCACTCAAATGCCGCATGAGCATCTCGGGCAAAGTCGATTGTTGTCTCGTTGCCCTTGAGTGGTCCCGACTCGCCGGCGCCACGGTCGTCGTAGCGCAACACGGCAATGCCGTTGTCGGCAAGATAGTTGCTTATTTCCTTAAACGGTTTGTGCCCCAGGATTGTCTCGTCGCGGTCTTGTGTGCCACTGCCACTCACCAGCACCACTGCCGGGTAAGGCGTTGCCACATCGCTACGGCTGGGAAGTTCGAGGGTGCCACTTAGTGTCACCCCATCGCTAGTGAAGGAGACGGCTTGTTCTCGTCGTTGCTGTTGCTGTGGCTCAATGCGGTCATTACTGTTACTTTCTTTCTTGGTTAGTTCAAGTGGCAAGTTGAACCCCCTTTGCGAAAAGGTTCCCTTGATAGTGTTGTCGCTAGTGATGGTGCCGTTGTAAGACGCATTCATTGCATCCATTTTTATCTCAATTTTATTGTCACCCACCGTTGCCTCGCATGGGATGCCGTAGCCACCTTGTGAAGGTACGTCGAGTGTGACGTGCCACTTGCCGGCATCTGCTTGTGTGATGTTAAACGCCACTGGAATTTTTTGCGGACCTAGCGATAGGGTGCCTTCCCATTTACCTGCAAGCGACATGGCAGTCGCGCTAAGTGTAATAAAGAAAATCAATAAAAAAGATGCAATACTTCTCATAATTGTATTATTTTTGTTTTAAGCACAAAAATAATTATAAAATTTAATTATTGCCATATATATGGAGAAATTTAACTATATTTGCAAAAAATAGATTTGTTATTTAATAAAAATCATTATTATGTATAAATCACTATTATTTACGGTAATGCTGTGGATTGCATCATTATCGATGGCGGCAGCCACCTATCCCGCCAGTTATTACACTCTTGCCAGTGAAGGTGGTGCCGTGCCGGGCGATGTTAATGGCGATGGTGAGTGCACAGGAAGCGACGTGACGGCACTCTATAATTACATCCTCTACAATGATAACAGCGCTATGGTCAATGGCGATCAAAACAATGATGGCGATGTGACAGGAAGCGACGTGACGGCGGTCTACAATATTATTCTTGGCACCGGTGGTGGTACTATTGCTCCCACTTCAATCAAGATGAAAGACTATCAGAATGTCACTTCGTCCTATGTCAGCGACTACACGTGGACCAACGTCGAGAGTGCCTACTATGGTGACGTGATCTATATCACCCTCGACGGCGTGGAGCAAAACATGTATGTGCTTGTGCGCACCGGCGGCAAATGGGCGCTTAAGGACGTGGGCGGCAACAGCAAGGCTGGCTTCAAGAGCAGCGGCAACCTCAAGGCAATGTGGGTGCGTGGCGGCTATTGGAACATCGATCAGGTGTATGATATCAGAGTGCCCTATGACTACGCCCTGGGCTCAGGCACCTACACCCTAGCAGGCACCACCGTGTCGATTAACCTCAACCTCACCCTCGCCGAGAGCAAAGTGGTGCTCACAGGGTCAATGGCATCAATGATGGCCAACATGACCTATTGCTATCGCGTTAATCATGTGTATAACATCAATGCGTTTTCTAATGGCGAAACCGGAGAGCTTATCTACGGAGTGGATGGCGGAAAAAGCACGGTAATGCACATTGGCAATGAGTATTGTGTGTTTGGCGAGTTTACCGACGTCAGTTCCGACGGCAAGACCATTTATCATGTTACCGACCCGAATGGGCGCAGCTGGAGCAAAATGGGCACCGGCAAGCTTAATGCCGGGCGCATGATAGGGCTTGCTAATCCTTATCCCTATGATGGCTCCAATGGTTGGAGTCGCGACTTCGTGATGACCTTCTGGGACTATGATGACACGCAGTCGCGCCAGCGTGTGGTCCCCGACCTGACCAAGACCATCCACATGCTTGTGGGCACCGAAATCACCTTTGCGCCTCAAGAGGGTGGCATGACCGCCAGCGGTGGCACTACCACCAGTCGCTACACGGCCAGCAGCAATGTGGTGACAGCCATTGCAAGCACCAACAACAATTCCACCATGATCAAGGCTGTGGGAGTGGGCGAGGCCTACGTGACGTTTACCTATAGGACCTCGCAGGGTGAGAGTTTCGACTTTTATGTGCGGGTTTACGTTCAGCCCGCCGTGTGGCTCGCCGGTAGTGCCAATGGCAAGCCGATGCTCTATCGCAATAATACTGTCAAGTACAGCAGCCTGAGCGTGAGTGCTAACCGCATCGACCAGGTGTTTGTGCGCAATGGCACGGCTTACATCCGCGCCTCCGACAGCTCCAACCCCAATGCCGCGCCTTACATCATGCGCAGCACCAATCCAGTTTACGGAGGCTCGTTCATTCAGCGGCTCAACACTCCCATGGAGCACTTCCTGGTAACAAAGAATGGCGACATGTGGTACACTAACGGCAAGAACGTGTACAAGGGCAACACGCTGGTGTACACTCGCACCGGCAACGCCACCATTACCGACCTCAAGCAGGACGAGTCGAGTAGCAGTGGTGCGGTGTGGATTAGTGGTTACACTTGCGCCGACCCCACCAAGTCGGCAAGTAGCGACATCGCTTGGCTGGCTACCAACCTTGATGGCAATGCTTTGGTCTACAACATGCCCACCGACCGCATCACCACAGATCTTGGTGGCTATCAGCCAGGCACACAAACCTACACAGGCTATCGTAGCCCCCACTTTGGCAAGATGACCATCCAGTATAACTTTGTGCTAATTGATGGTTTCGACATCGAGGAGCATGGCTATCGCGACTACAATGGAAAAATCCACGAGAGCTATTACACTGTGGACAAGACCTACACCTATGATTCCAGCAACGGCTTCCTGCGCCAGAACAACGTGAAATATTATGGCGACTTCTTCTTCGAGGACCAGACCAACGAGCGCGTGTTCTTTATTGATGGAACTCTTGGTGGAACTCTGAAATATCACAACCTCAGGACCAATGAGGTGAACGATGTCAACTCGTCAATACCTCGCGTGAGACTCATGCGTTACGTTAACGGCTCGATTTATGCTTTAACCGACAATACAAGCAACCGTCAGATCCTCTATGGTACCCCAACGCAGTTCTTCAACGGCACCTACAGGACTATAAACATTAGCGGTGAGCCCTACATCTATGACATGTTTGTTGAGACTAGCGTGAACAACTGATAGAGTGGATTGTAACAAAATTAACCGGAGGCGTGCTTTGGCTAAAATAAGCACGCCTCCGGTTATTATATTGCGTTGTTGTTATTTTGTGATGGCGCTGAAGAAGTGCCACATCACTATAGCTGCCGAGCAGGCGATGTTGAGCGAGTGCTTGGTGCCATGTTGCGGAATCTCGATGCAGCAGTCGCTACTGTCGACCACAGCTTGGCTCACGCCCTTGACCTCGTTGCCGAAGACGAGGGCATATTTCTTGCCCGGCTCGATTGTGAACTGCTCAAGGCTCACGCTACCGTGCACCTGCTCGATGGAACAGATGGTATAGCCCTCTAGGCGCAGTTGCTGCACTGCTTCGAGGGCTGAGGCATGATAACTCCAGCTCACCGAGTCCTCGGCGCCGAGCGCCGTTTTGTGAATCTCGTGGCTGGGTGGCTTGCCAGTGATGCCACACAGGGCTATGTGCTCAATCACAAACGCGTCGGCAGTGCGGAACACACTACCCACATTCATCTCGCTGCGCACGTCGTCGAGCACCACAGCAACCGGAATTTTCTCTACTGCTTTAAACTCCTCGGCACTCACACGGTGCAAATCGAGCATTGATTTCTTCTTCATAAGATAGTTCTAGAAGTTCTAGGCAATCTAGATGGACTAGAAATTCTAGATATTCAAGATTGCCCAGATGCTCTATGTGTTTAGAGTCGCTTAGCCAGTTCGGCGCTTTGCTCCTCATAGCCGGGCTTGTTGAGCAGGGCGAACATGTTGCGCTTGTAGGCCTCGACGCCAGGTTGGTTGAAGGGGTTCACACCTAGCATGTAGCCGCTCATGCCACAGGCTTTCTCGAAGAAGTAGATGAGCTGTCCCAAGTACTTCTCGTTGAGTGCCGGCAGGGTGATGAGCATGCAGGGCACGCCACCGTCCACGTGAGCCAGGCGAGTGCCGAGTTCTGCCATCTTGTTTACCTCATCAACACGCTTGCCGGCGATGTAGTTGAGTCCGTCGAGGTCGGCGTCGTCGGTGGGGATTACTACCTCGTTGCGCTGCTTCTCAACGGTGATAACAGTCTCGAAGATGGTGCGCTCGCCTTCCTGAATCCACTGTCCCATCGAGTGCAGGTCGGTGGTAAAGTCGACGCTGGCGGGGAATATGCCCTTGCCGTCCTTGCCCTCGCTCTCGCCGTAGAGCTGCTTCCACCACTCGGCGAGGTAGTGCAAGCTGGGGTTGAAGTTAACCAAAATCTCAATCTTCTTGCCTGCCTGATACAGGGCGTTGCGAGTGGTTGCATAGTCGACCATCATGTCGGCAGGAGCCTTCTCCATCTCAACGGCACCGGCAACCAGGGCATTGATGTCAAATCCTGCGATAGCCACGGGCAGCAATCCTACTGGAGTGAGCACCGAGAAGCGACCACCCACATTGTCGGCGATGACATAGGTCTTATAGCCCTCTTGAGTGGCGAGGCTGCGCAGAGCACCGCGACGAGCGTCGGTGATAGCAACGATGAGCTTGGCGGCCTCGGCCTTGCCCACTTGCTTCTCTAGCATGGCTTTGAGCAGGCGGAAGGCGATAGCGGGCTCGGTAGTGGTACCCGACTTGGAAATCACCACGATGCCAAAGCGCTTGCCCTCGAGCAGGTGCATGAGGTCGTAGAGGTAGTCCTCGCCGATGTTGTTGCCGGCAAAGACAACCTTGGCTCCATCGTTCTGCTTGAAAGCCGCGAAGTTGTCGCTCAAAGCCTCAATTACCGCCTTGGCACCCAGGTAGCTGCCGCCAATTCCAATCACCACCACGTAGTCGCACTGCTCACGCAGGTGCTTGGCTGTGGCATTGATGTCGTCAAGCTGGGCTGTGGTTATTTCACTTGGCAGGTGTAGCCACCCCAGGAAGTCGTTGCCTGCGCCGTCGCCCTTCTCAAGGGTTTGGGTGGCAGCAAGTGCCTGTGGTTTCAACGCTTCAATATCTTTCTCACTAACGGTTCCAAGAACCGACTTGTTGCTGATGCTTATCATATAGTTCTTAGTTTTTAGTTTTTGATTTTTGCTAGAATTTCTAGAATCTCTAGATTTTCTAGAAGTTCTAGATGGTTTAAATGGGCATGGTGTAGGCGCGACGGCGCTTGTTGAGGGTGGTATCGAAATATTGCCACTGCTTTTGCACCATCTCGTTGTGCTCAAGCTCGTGACTGCTTTCGGCCCATTTGTAGCCTAACTTGAAGAAGCAGGGAAGAAGATCGGTAAAGAGCAGTGAATTCACGCCTTTACTTTGGTATTCGGGTTTCACTGCCACGAGTAGCAAGTCTACCACATCGTTCTTCTTGAATGCCTTGAGCATGTGATACCAGCCAAAGGGGAACATACGTCCACGGTTCTTGATGAGTGCTTGCGAGAGTGATGGTATTGCAATGCCCACACCCACTAGCTCACGAGTGTCATTCTTAATGATTAGCGACAGGTCTTCCAGTGGCAGGTAGGGCAGGTACATCTTGATGTAATGCTCAATTTGTTTCTCGCTCAGTTGCGAGTAGCCGAAGAGGTTCTCAAACGCTTCGTTGATGAGCTTGAAAATTGCCTGACCATAGTCGGCAACAAGCTGTTTGCGGTTGGTGTACTTGATATTGTCAACGTTGAAGCGCTTCTTCACGATGTCGCTGATGCGTTGCATCTTCTCAGGTATCTCATCGGGTACCTTGATGTGAAATTCCACCCAGTCAACATCCTTGACAAATCCCAAGCGCTCAAACTGGCGAGGGTAGTAGTCATAATTATAGATGGTGGCATTAGTGCCCACTTCGTCAAAGCCCATTACCAAGCAACCTTCGGGGTCCATGTCGGTAAAGCCCAGTGGACCAGTGAGCTCGGTCATGCCTTTCTCTTTGTTCCATTTCTTCACGGCATCGATGAGAGCGTCGACCACCTCATCGTCATCAATAAAGTCAATCCAGCCAAAACGACCTTCCTTCTTGTTGTGACTCTCATTAAAGCGGTGGTTGATGATGCCGGCAATGCGCCCCACCGGCTTTCCGTCACGATAGGCCATGTAGTAGACACTCTCGCAAAAGTCAAAAGCGGGATTTTTTTCGGGCATGAGAGTGGCAATCTCATCGCTGATGAGTGCCGGAACATAACATTTACTGTCACGATAAAGAACATCAATGGGGAACTTCACAAACTTGCTCAGCTCTTTCTTGGTGGGCTCTATTTTCCTAATTTCTACTGACATAATTATATAGTGTTGCTTATTAATTGGATGCAAAGGTAAATATTTTTTACCATAATAAAGTTATTATTAAAACATTTTTGTTACCTTTGCAGCCTGAAATTAATAGTTCGGGGTGTAGCACAGTTGGTTAGCGCGCCACGTTCGGGACGTGGAGGTCGGAAGTTCGAGTCCTCTCACCCCGACTATAAAATAAAGGCAAGTTACTCGTTCTTTAGAGTTCTTGCCTTTATTATTTTTAGAATTTAAACTTGTCAGCTCTGATGAGGATGTCGCTCACTTTCCACGCTTGCTGTTGCTGATGTAGCAGGGGGGAGGTGCCTGTGGTTTCGTCAAGTGTAATGGAAACGCTATGCGGGTTGTTGCGTAAAGCGCTATGTCCAAGCCCTTTCCAGTAGTAGCCGTTGAGCCCCATCACATCAAGCACAGTGGGGTAGACATCTATTTGCCCCATGGGACCATCTATTAGCTTGCCGTGGGAGGGGTTGATAACAATAAGCACACATTCATTGCCATTGCGGCTCAGGCTTGGGCGACCATTGGGTGCATCGTCAACTAGTTCGCTGTGGTCACTGGCAATGACTATTACTGATTTGTCATATATTCCACTTTGCTTCAGCTGTTGCAAGAAGATACCAAGCTGCGTGTCGAAATAGTGGGTCTTTTCCAGGTAGTTGCGCACTGCGGGAGAGTATTGCTTGCTGCCACTAATCCAGGTGGGAGCTCGCCACGTGTCGTTATAGGGGCTATGCATCACTCCTGTGAATAGTTGAGCTATGAAATTGCCATTAACACTAGGGAGGAAGCTAGCCGCTTTTTCCATCACCACTTTGTCTATCATGTAATCGCTAGCCATGAGTTGCTCTTTGAGTTCGGGGCCGTGCATGAGTGTGTCAAAGCCGTAGGCTTGCGACATGTGCTCAATGTTCCACAAGCTGGGCTCGTCGCCACATATTTCTATAGCTCGATACCCTTTTTGTTTCAAGGCTTTTACCAGCGAGGGGAAATTGCGGTTGCTGAACTCGACGGCAACCACCTTATTGGTGAGTGGCAGCAGTCCTGTTTGGTACATAAACTTGCCATCGCTCGATCGCCCGTTTTTCACTTGAGTTATCATGTTCAGGCACACAATGTTGCTGGCGGTGTCGGCAGCTAGAGCATTGAGGGTGGGAGTGACGGGCTTGCCGTCAATGTCTAGATTTACGGCCCAAGCGTTGAGCGATTCCACCATGATAAAGATGAGGTTAGGCTTAGCTATGGTGGTGGCATGGGGATTGTCGTTGTAGTGAGGGCAGTCTTTTTTTAAGAAAGTTCTTGCCATGTCCAGCTCTTCCTTGCTCACACTAACTTTTATTCCTGATATTAAGTTGTAGATGGAATAAGCCATGACGCCGTTGTGCATGATATAGTTGCGATGACGTCCGCCCAGGTGACAATATCTACTCACGAAGGCTTCGTGCAGGTCGTGGTAGTTCTGCTTGTTAGTGAGATAGATGGAAGTGGTGATGACGAGTCTCATCACCACGAACGTGATAATGCTAATGACAAACATCCACCACCGCCGTTGCCCTTTGTGCTTGCGGTCATTGCGAAGCCACAGCAGGTGGTAGAGATGTGGCAATAGTGGCAATAGTAGAACAAATATCGATTTTTTTGTTATAGAGCCCAGCGCACTGTGGATGAGGGTGGGGGAGATGTTCTCAACCATCAAGAACGATGCGAAGGGCATCACGTCTTGATAGGTTTGGAAATACAAGATTTGCACAAAGCTCCACAATGCCACCAGCCATGTTATAACTAGCGCTATTGCACGCTTGCGCTTCACAATCCAGCATGGTGAGAGCAGTAGGAGTGTATCGGCAACGCTATTGAAGAACATCTTGCACAGCGGTTGCTGTGATAGCGAGCCAAACATGTTGTGGGTGATGCTTATGCCCACCACGAGTAGCATCAGCACAATCACCGCTCCATCAATCAAGAAGAAGGCTGAGCGACGGGTAATAACCTTAGACCACCACTTGTCCCTCAGCTCTTGTTGTATTGTGCTTAGTGCATTATTCATTCTTCCCAGCGGCTTCCACCCAGTTCTTCACCTCGTCGGGCATGGGGTTCTTGTAGCCAAGCTTGTATTTCTTGTTAATTTCAAGCAGGTCTTGGAACAGTTTGCCGGGTTTCTCAAGGGAGCCTAAGGCTTCAACGGTGAGGATGCCGGCTTTCTGGATGGGTGCAACCCACTCGGCAGGCACGCCAATGGCGGTGAAAGCCTCTTCCTTGTCGCGGTGAGCCACTTTCTCGGGGCGCATTTGCGGGAACAAGAGCACATCTTGAATGTAGCTGTTGCCAGTCATGAGCATTACTAGGCGGTCGATGCCTATTCCAATGCCACTGGTGGGTGGCATGCCATATTGCAGTGCCCGCAAGAAATCTTGATCAATTATCATTGCCTCGTCGTCGCCCTTGTCGGCCAAGCGCATTTGCTCCTTGAAGCGTTCTTCCTGGTCGATGGGGTCGTTGAGCTCGCTGTAGGCGTTGGCAATCTCCTTGCCATTGACCATGAGTTCAAAGCGCTCGGTGAGCCCTGGCTTGCTGCGATGCATCTTGGTGAGTGGCGACATCTCCACAGGATAGTCGATGATAAAGGTGGGTTGAATGAATGAACCCTCGCAAGTCTCGCCAAAAATCTCGTCAATGAGCTTGCCCTTGCCCATGGTTTCATCAACCTCAATGCCAAGTTTCTGTGCCACTTCACGCAGTTGGGGCTCATCCATGCCGTCCAGGTCATAGCCGGTCTTCTCCTTGATGGCATCAAGAATGGGCAGGCGACGGAAGGGGGCTTTTAGGCTGATGGTCTTGCCATCAATTTCCACTTCTGGCTTACCGTTGACAGCAACACAGATGGTCTCGAGTAGCTTTTCGGTGAAAGACATCATCCAGTTGTAATCTTTATACTGAACATAGAGCTCCATGCAGGTGAACTCGGGATTGTGGTTGCGGTCCATGCCTTCGTTGCGGAAGTTCTTGCCTATCTCATACACACCTTCAAAGCCTCCCACAATCAGGCGCTTTAAGTAAAGCTCGGTGGCGATGCGCATGTACATGTCGATGTTCAGCGCATTGAAGTGGGTGATGAAGGGACGAGCGCTGGCACCACCAGCAATGGCCTGCAGGGTGGGTGTCTCTACCTCGGTGTAGCCAGCCTCGTCAAGCACGCGACGCATGGTGCGAATAACGGTGGCACGCTTGATGAAGGTGTCTTTCACTCCCTCATTAACCACGAGGTCGACATAGCGTTGGCGATAGCGAAGCTCGGGGTCTTCAAAGGCATCGTAGGTTACACCATCCTTAACCTTAACGATGGGTAGTGGCTTCAGGCTCTTGCTCAGCACCTTTAGTTGCTGGGCGTGAACACTGATTTCACCAGTTTGGGTACGGAACACGTAGCCCTCGATGCCCACAAAGTCGCCAATGTCGAGCAGTTTCTTGAACACTACGTTGTATAGGTCTTTGTTCTCGTCGGGGCACAAGTCGTCGCGACTGATGTAAACCTGCACACGTCCACGCGAGTCCTTGAGCTCCATAAACGAGGCCTTGCCCATGATGCGACGGCTCATGATGCGGCCGGCAATGCTCACCTGGCGTGGCTCATCTTCGTCTTTGAAGTTTGATTTTATATCGTCGCTCCATGCGTTTACCTTATACTCTGCAGCAGGATAAGGATCAATCCCCAACTCACGCAACTGGTTTAAACTGTTACGCCTAACTATCTCTTGTTCGCTAAGTTCTAAAATGTTCATATTGTAGATTATATTATTTTTTTGCCTTCAAAATGCCTTCAGCACCCTGTGCGCTAATTTCAAGTTGCAAAGTTACAATATTTTTTTCAAGTAGACAAAAGTATCTGAGCACTTGACTGATAGTTTAAGCAGTTATCAAGAAAAAATTATGAAATGTTTTTTAATAATTACTTTTTAGCTTAATAATTGTCGCTTTTGGTTGAAAAAAATTGCTCTCGTTACATTATTAATATATTTTTGCACATTTGCATTACTATTGTAATAAGAAAAGACAAACAAAAATAAATTTATTATGCTTATGAAAAAAGCAATTTTATCAATCCTGATTTCACTAGGTGTAATAGTGGCTACGGCTACTATTTATCCCTATTTGAATGTGGGCCTTGACAATGGCTCGGAGGTGTCATATCCGGCGACGGGACTGACTCTGAAATTTGAAGATGGTAAGCTGGTAGCGGCCAATGGTGGCACACTAGCGGGAAGCAACAATCTGAACAATGTGCTCTACATGGTGTTCGGACTTGGGAAAGAAACTAGTGGCGGCGGTGACGACACGGTAGTAGCCGGCGATGTAAACGGCGATGGCGAGTGCACAGGTAGCGATGTTACCGCCCTTTACAATTACATTCTTTATAACGATAATTCAGCTATCGTCAATGGCGACCAAAACAATGATGGAGATATTACCGGTAGCGATGTGACATCGGTTTACAATATTATTCTCTTTGGTAATACTGAGGAGCCTTCAACCGGTGGAACCGTTGTTGAGGTGGGCGAGATTACTGAAGGTGACCAGACCATGTGGGTTGTTACCGGCGATGTGAAGTGGGCATTTACTACAGCTCAACTCGACACTATAGCCTACACCGACACTACTTTCACCGCACTGGGCAAGACATTCTTGATGACAAGTGTGGATAGCATCTATGTGGACAATGTGGCAGTAGCCGACAATACTGTAGATGTGGCCTACAACGGCACCACCGCCAAGATGATTGTGGCTGGTAACATAGCCAAGAACATGACCGCCAGTGTCAATGGCGCTCACGTGGTGGCATTGCAAGATACCTGTGTGACCGAGGAGATTGTCTACACCCTGAGTGGTGAATCAACCAACGGCTCGTTCTACCAGGATGGTGACCTCAAGATAACAGTGAAACTCAACGGTCTCACCCTCAATAACCCTGATAGCGCAGCTATCAACATTCGCGACGGAAAACGCATAGCGGTGGAACTCGTTGAGGGAACAACCAACAACCTCACCGACGGCGAGGGTGGCTCGCAAAAGGGCTGCTTTGCCGTGAAGGGACACACCGAGTTTAAGGGCGCTGGTGTGCTCAATATCACCGGTAACTCAAGCCATGCCTTCTGGGGCAAGGAATATGTTGAGGTGAAAAAGACCGTGGGCGAAATCAATATCCTGGGCGCAAAGGGCGACGGTTTCAATATCAACCAATACTATCAGCAAAATGGCGGCAAGGTGACTGTGAAGAACGTGACCGACGACGGCATTCAAGTATCGTTTGAGACCGATGATGCCGACAACATCGAGGAAGATGTTGACAACACCGGCGAAATTACTCTCAAGGGTGGCACGCTCGACCTCACCATGACCAGCAATGGTGGCAAGGGGCTCAAGACTCAAGGCGATTTCATCATGCAAGGTGGCGAACTCAAGGTTGTGCAAAGTGGCAACCTCGTTGTTGACGGAGCCGACATCAGCTACGGCACCAGTGTCAAGGCCGACGGTAACATCACCATCACCGGTGGCTCGGTCGACATCAACAACACCGCGCAAGGCGGTAAGGGCCTCAACGCCGACGGAACCATCCTCATCAACGAGGAGACAGCTACTACCACTATCAATGTCAAGGCCAACGGCCAGGGTGGCACTGCCGAGACCAGTGGCTCTGAAAGTGGCGGCACAACGGCTTCTTATAGAATCTATGTCGCTAAACCCACCGGTGGTGGCTATGGCCCTGGTGGCGGTGGCAGCAATGCTTGGTCAAATGTTTACCTCTACAAGAGCGACGGCACACTGGTGGCAAATATCACCGGTAACACCGTGCAGAAGTCATCGGGCTATAGCACGCTCACATTCTATTATTACGACTTTGGCGCTGCCGACAGTGGCACCTACTATTTCAAGAGTGACAACTACACCAGCGGTGGTGGCTGGGGTGGAGGTACAACCTACGCAATCCAAAGTGCTACCTTCAGTGGTCCCACCAGTGGCAGTGACATTTACTACGAACTTGGAGGCTACACAACCAGTGGCTCCACTCGCACTTACTCCCTAACCAACGTCACCACCACCTATGGTGGCACTAGCGACCTGAGCGAGGACACCGGCACCAGCTACAACGCTGCCGGCATCAAGGCCGACGGCAACATCACCATTGGCGCAGGCACCATCACCATTGCCAACAGTGGCGAGATGAGCAAGAGTATCAAGAGTAAGGCCACTGTTACAATTGACGGCGGCAATATCACTCTCACCCCCAGTGGCGCTATGAAGGTTATCAACAACGATGCCAGCTATAGTAGCGGCATCAAGGCTGTCGACTTTGTGATGAACAATGGCACGCTCACCATCACCTCGAGCGGAACTGCCGGCAAGGCGGTTTCAACAACCAACATCACCACCAACGGTGGCAACATCACCATCAACAACAGTGGTGCGCCACAGTCGGCATCGAGTGGCGACTACTACACCGCTAAGGGCTTTAAGACCGACGGCAATCTCAACTTGCTTGGCGGCACAATCTACATCAAGATGACTGGCAATGGCGGCAAGGGAATCAAGGTTAATGGTAACTATGTGCAAGGCAACAGCGATGGCACAGGTGCCGCTATCACCGTTATCACCACCGGTAGCTCGGCTGGTGGAAACAGTGGAGGTGGCGGCTGGGGCCCCGGCGGCGGCATGGAAAGCAGCGGCTCGGGTAGCGCCAAGGCTATCAAGGTACTGGGCACAATAACCATCAACGGTGGTCAGAGCGAGGTTTCGACAGCCACTAACGGTGCCGAGGGCATTGAGTCAAAAACAAGTATCACCATCAATGGCGGTAACCATTACTACAAGGCCTACGACGACGGTATGAACTGCGCCGGAGCTATCAGGTTCCTGGGTGGTGTGACTGTAGTTTATAGTAACGGCAACGACGCTGTCGACAGCAACTATGGTCATTCGGGCGCAATTGAGATTGGTAACGGATGTATTGTGGCCTACACCAGCGCAGGTGGTCCTGAGGAAGGTCTCGACTGCGACTACAACAGCTACATCTCTATCACTGGCAATGGCTACGCTATCGCCGCTGGCGGTAGCCAAGGCGGTGGCTGGGGAGGCTCAAGTGGTCTGGGTAGCGCAGTGCAAGGCTACTACCTGAACACCACTTCGCTCAGCTATACAGCAGGTCGCTACTACACCATTGCCAATAGCAGTGGCACCAACTTGATGACCTATAGCTTCGAGGCTGGTGTGTCAAGCTCTCTATCGCTTTTCACAGCCAAGGGCATGACCAAGGGGCAGAGCTACACAGTGAAGTACAGCACCACAGCTCCTACCGATGCCACAACAGCATGGCACGGTGTGTACTTGGGAAGCTCGGCAGTGGGAACAACATCGTTTACATCATTTACAGCACAATAATTTAAGCCTAAATAACCCAAAACTTAATTACATGTGTGCCTCGAGGCTGAAGAGCAGCCCCGAGGCACTTTTTTTATTCAAAATTTGCCCGTCAGTGATAAATGTATTATTTTTGTGCAACAACTCATTACTTAAATTAATCACTCAACTTGATAAATTTCACTCCCATAGCTCGTTCTTTTCTGCTGCCTAGACTTGGGCAACATGAGCGATACATCTCCCACCCCGAGGCTGTGCAACAGGAACAGCTGGTGCGACTCATTGAAAAAGCGGCGCTCACGTGGCAAGGTCGCAAGTATGACTTTTCCACTTGTCGCACCTATGAGCAGTTCGCCACACGCGTGCCACTCTACCGCTACGAGGACCTGCAACCGGCCATCATGCGCATGGTGCGTGGCGAGAAAGACGTGCTGTGGCCAGGGCGATGCTTCAATTTCGCGCAGTCTTCAGGCACCAGCGATGGCAATCACAAGTACATTCCCATCACTCGCGAGTCGCTACAGTGGAATCACTATCGTGGTGCCAGCGATGTGGTAGTGCACTATCTCAACCTCAATCCGGCGAGTCGTCTTTTTGCTGGTAAAGCGCTGATACTGGGAGGCTCGTTTGCCAACGAACTCGACCTGAAGCCCGGCACAATGGTGGGCGACCTCTCGGCAACGCTCATTAACAATATCAACCCCGTTGCCAACTGGTTCCGTGTGCCCGACAAGCAAACCGCCTTGCTCGAAGACTGGGCTGTAAAACTCCCGGCGCTGGTGGAGAAAAGCAAAGGTGAGAACATTACCAATCTTAGCGGTGTGCCATCGTGGTTCTTGACAGTTCTCAAGGAGGTTCTTAAAGCCACAGGCAAGGACTGTATACACGATGTGTGGCCCAATCTTGAGGTATTCTTCCACGGCGGCATAGCTTTTGAGCCTTACCGCCAGCAATATGAGCGCTTGTGCGACATGAGCAAGATGCACTTCCTCAACACCTACAACGCCAGCGAGGGCTTCTTCGCCACTCAGAGCTCGTGGGATACCACGGCAATGCTGCTGCTACTCGACGTGGGCGTCTTCTACGAGTTCATCCCATTGAGTGAGGTTGACAGCGATCACCCCGACGTGCTGCCAATTTGGGAGATAGAGGCCGGTAAGACCTACGAACTAGTCATCACCGCTTGCAATGGGTTGTGGCGTTACCGCATTGGTGATACAGTGCACATTGAGCAGCTCAACCCAGTGAAAATCAATATAGCTGGCCGAACCAAGAGCTTTATCAACGCCTTTGGCGAGGAGCTCATGGTGCACAATGCCGACAAAGCCATTACTCGCGCTGCTCAAGAAACAGGAGCCCAGGTGCTAGATTACACTGCCGCACCAGTCTATGCCGGCGATAAGAGCAAGGGGCGCCACCAGTGGCTTGTGGAGTTTGAGAAAGAACCAGCGAGCCTCGACGAGTTTACCGCACTGCTCGACAAGTATCTGCAAGAAGACAATGGAGACTATCAGGCCAAGCGCTACAAGGGCATCTTCCTCGATGCGCCACAGGTGATAGTAGCGCCACGCGGGCTCTTTGACCGCTGGCTCGCAACAACAGGCAAACTAGGCGGCCAGCGCAAAATCCCACGCCTGAGCAACAACCGCAATGTCATAGACCAGATGCTAACATTAAATAATTAGCCAAATTAGTCCAATTTGACCAATAAGACTAATTAAATCAATATACTTCATTACGAAATAATTCGTAACGAAAATTTTCGCAAGTCATGAAAAATCCGTTTAAATTTGGCACAATAGTCGAAGATGAGTTCTTCACCGATAGAATATCAGAACTAATAATTTGATTTATACTATGCTACAACGATATTTACAGGAGGGCCGTGTTGAGGCTGGGTGTGATGAGGCTGGGCGTGGATGCCTGGCGGGGCCGGTGACGGCGGCTGCTGTGATTTTGCCTCCCGATTTTAGCAATGAGTTGCTCAACGACAGCAAGCAACTCACCGAGCACCAGCGCGACACGCTGCGCCCTATCATCGAGCGTGAGGCACTGGCATGGGCTGTGGCAATGGTGTCGCCTCAAGAAATTGATACTATCAACATCTTGCGGGCATCGTTCATCGCTATGCATCGCGCGCTTGACCAACTTACTGTAAGACCTGAGCACATCCTCGTCGATGGCAATCGTTTTATTCCATATAGCGACATTCCTTTCACCACCATAATCAAGGGTGATGGCAAGATGATGAGCATTGCGGCAGCAAGTGTGCTTGCCAAGACTCATCGTGACGAATACATGCGCCGCATTGCCCTTGAATATCCTCACTATGGCTGGGAAAAGAATAAGGGTTATCCCACTCGCGACCACCGCGCCGCTATCGTAGCACACGGCATCTCGCCCTATCACCGCAAGTCGTTCAATCTTGTGGGGCAACTCTCGCTCTTCGATTAAAAAAAGGTGAAGAAAAAACTAATTACTTTTTCTTCACCTTTTCTCTCTTTTTTAATCCTTGGGGTCGCTGCGTTTTAGTTTCTCCACAAACTCATCGATTTTGGCAAGTTCCTGTGGAATCCTGATGCGCTGCGGGCAATGGCCCTCGCACTGGCCACACCCTATGCACATTTGCGCTTGGCGTAGCTTGGGCACACTGCGGTCATATCCCACAAGGAATGCACGGCGTGCGCGTTTGTAGGCATTATCCTGCTCGTTACGCACCAGGTTGCCTTCCTTGATGCACTTATTGTAATGTACAAAGATGGCAGGGATGTTGATGCCATAGGGGCATGGCATGCAGTACTTGCAGTCGTTGCAGGGGATTGTTTGCAGTGCTACCAGCTTGTCGGCGATGGTTTCAAGAAATGCGTTTTCCTCGGGCGTGATGGGTCGCAGTGGCGAATAGGTTTTTATATTTTCCATGAGGTGATCCATATAAGTCATGCCACTGAGCACAGTAAGCACACCGTCGGGAGTGCCGGCATAGCGGAAAGCCCACGATGCCACGCTACTTTTAGGGTCGCGACGCTTCATGTCGGCCACGATGGCATCGGGCACGTTAGCCAGTCGTCCACCCAGCAATGGCTCCATGATGACAGCCGGTATGTTACGCTTCTTGAGTTCGGCATAGAGATATTCGGCATTAGTGTTGCGCTCATTGATTTCCTTGGCATGCTTCCAGTCGAGGTAGTTTAGCTCAATTTGCACAAAGTCCCAATGATAGTCACCCGAGTCATGCCAAGCCAGCAGGTTGTCGAAGACAGCGATGTCGCCGTGATAGCTGAAACCCAGGTTGCGAATTTTACCAGCTTCCTTTTGTTCAACCAGCCAGTCGAGCAATCCGTTATCCATAAACCGTCCATTGAATTCCTCAATGGCGTCTTTACCTCCACCCACCGAGTGCAAGAGCAAGTAGTCGATGTAATCAACCTTTAGCTCCTTGAGTGAGTTGTGGAACATTTTTTGGCTTTCTTCAAGAGGCCAAGTAGACGGGTCGAAATTAGATAGTTTGGTCGCGATGAAGTACTTGTCGCGCGGATGGCGGCTCAAGGCGATACCTGTGGCTGTTTCACTACGCCCCTGGCAGTAGGCAGGCGAGGTGTCGAAGTAGTTAACACCATGCTCAATAGCAAAATCCACTTCCTTGTTCACCAGTTCCTGGTCGATGGGAGCATCGGGGTTCTCTCGTCCTGAGAAGTCGCCCTCTACCGGCAGTCGCATCATGCCGTAGCCCAGTATCGACACGCGATCGCCGGTGTTGTTATTAGTGCGATAGGTCATCTTGTCTTTTGGAACGTCGGCAGCCGAGATGGCATTGCTGTCGTCGTCCTTACTAGTGGTGCAAGCCGCAAGCACCGCGCTCGATGCCACGGCTGTGCCACCTGCCACCTTCAGGAAGTGGCGGCGACTCATATTATGATTGTCGTTTTTACTCATTGTTCAAGTGGTGTGTTAAATGGTTCGATGATCTTCGTGTCCTTCAACGTGGATTGCGGCGACAGGTCGCGCGGGGCACACATGTTCGCAAGCGCCACAGCCAATGCATTTCGCTTCATTAATACTTGGCACCATGGGAGAGTTCTCGTCATTCTCGTCGAGTTGAATCATGGTGATGGCACCGGTGGGGCAGTGGCGCGCGCAGTTGCCACACGACACTGGAGTGCCATCCTCGGTCTTGTCGCGTGTGGGGATGCACAGGAAGTGTGTCCACACGGCAGTACCAATCTTGGTCGATGCTTTTTGCTCCAGTGTGATGGGCTTGATGGCTCCGGTGGGGCACACCTGCGAGCAGCGGTTGCACTCGGGACGGCAGTATCCACGTTCATAGCTCATGATGGGTTGCATGAGGGTGAGCAAATCGCCTGTACCGGGTTGTAGCACATGATTAGGGCATTGTGCCACGCACAGCTGGCATGCGGTGCAGTGACGCTGCATGTTGCGGGCGCTCACAGAGCCAGGTGGAGTGATGGGGTTCTTGCGCTTGGGCATTTGTTTCTCTTCGATAGTGGCAAGGCCTCCATCCACTTTTTTCTTGGCTTGAGCCATAGCTGTGGTGGCGACCGCCACGCCAGCGCCAATGAGGAAGGCGCGTTTGCCCTCGTCTACACTTTTCTTCTCGTCATTGTCGGTTACCGCTTGCTTGCGTGGACGACCGTAGTAGATAGCGTCTTTGTGGCATTTCTCAATGCAGTTGCCACAGGTAACACAGCGGCTATGGTCAATGGTTCCGTTTTTATAGTCGATACATGACGACTTGCAGTTGCGTGTGCACATGCCACACTTGACGCAGCGGTCGCCGTCGATGTGAATCTTGAGAATTGAGAATCTAGACACGAGACTCAGCACAGTTCCTACGGGGCAAAATGTGTTACAATAAGTCCTGCCACCACGCCATGCCAGGATTGCGATAATCACTAGCAGTGCGGTTGCGATGGCAAGCGACACGGCACCCTTCATCCACACGTCGGTGCTATAGAACAGATAGCTGTCGTAGTGCTCGGCAATCATTGCCAACGCATTGTTACACCAGGCGTAGAGTGGCTGTAGAAGATTAGTGACAATGAGTCCATAGGTGCTGTAGGGGTCAAGCAGCGCAACCAGCGAGCCTACTCCTAGAGCTATTGCCGCGATGAAGACTAGCAGCATGGCGTAGCGTAGCCATTTCACCTCTTTAGAATAGCTAAAGCGGTTCTTCTTGCGCTTGCCATGAATCCACGAGATGAGGTCTTGCATCACGCCTAGCGGACAAATCACCGAGCAGTAGACGCGACCAAAGATGAAGGTTATTACTAGCAACACGGCAACAATCACAAAGTTTAGTGCCAGCACTGCCGGCAGAAACTGGATTTTTGCCATCCATCCCAACCAGTGATGTAATGTGCCAGTGAAGTCAAGAAATAGCAGTGTGATGGCTACAAAGCTCAGCACTGCCAGAATGCGTCGGATTTTTTTTAGCATAAAATAGTTAAGTGAATAGTGATGTGGCTACAAAGTTAGGCAAAAATCAATAAATCATCATCTTTAGTACTATAAAAATGTGTAAAAAAACTAGGATAACAAGCGCAAAACTTGTCATCCTAGTGTGATGTTAAAAGAACCTGTAGGGTAGTGGAGGATTATTCGTTACCCAGATTCAAGATGATGTTATAAACAGCGGTAACATCGCTACCGGTGATTTCGCCGTCGTGGTTAACATCACTGGTGGCAATGTAGGTAGTGTCACCGTAGAGGAGGTAGTTGTACAGAGCTGTAACGTCCGAGCCTGTCCACTCTCCGTCTTGGTTCACGTCGTCGTAGATGGGTGCTTCCTCATCTTCTACAACCCACATGCACGAGAAAGTGAAGCGGTTGTCGATCTTAGCAATGCGGGTGGTCTCGCCAGTGGTGATGTCTACCTCATAGAGGGCGGTGTCATACTTGCCGTTGGTCTTCCAGTCGCTATCGGGGAGATTAGCCCAGTTGCCATATTCGTTATAGCCCATGCCACTGTTGATGAAACCGTTCCAGTACATCTTGTTGGGGTCTTTCTTGCTGAAGCAGGCGCTCTGGCGTTTTGCTTGTGAGCAATAACCGGTGGCACCAAGGTCATTGACAACGAGACCTGTAGCAAGATCAAATTCTATCACGTGAGCGCCAGTGAGCTCGCCATCGATGTTGTAGAACTTGCCGTCCTCACCTTCAACACCAGCTGTAGAACCGCTGGTCATGGCAAATGCACGGCCATCCTTGTTGATTGCAAAAGTAACGTAGTTTTCGTAATATAGACCTGGGGTGATGGGAGTTACCTGCATAGTCTCAGGGTCGATGGTGCAGATTGCATAACCCGAGTCAATGGTGTCGCCAAAGAAGTCGGGGTCGTTGATAATCTCATCGGGGAGTTTCACGTCGGTGAGATAGAACAAGCCATAAACCTTGTTGTCCTTGGGGTTAACACACATGCCCGCGCTCTCGAGCCATTCGCCTTTAGCGTGATACTCACTTGCCGAGTTGAGCAAGTCGCCGGTTTCGGCATTCCACTTGCGGACGGCAAAGCGCTCGCTGTCCTCTACGTCGTCGCCATTGCGAGAAGTGACGGTAATGATAGTGCCATTGGCATTCACGGCACCCGAGTTACCAAACATGAGGTTGAAGTTGTTGGCCCACAAAGCCATGTCGTTGTTAGTGAATTGTCCGTTTGAGTAAAAATCGCTAATGTTTACAGCAGGCTCTTTGGTGGGAGTAGACAAGCTGTTGCCATCAAGTTCCATGGCGTAGATGCCATTTTCCACCACGAAGATAGCCTTGCCTAGAGTGGTGTTATAGCCCACGTAGGTGCTATACCAATGGTCGGCATGGTCGTCGTAGCGGTTGTTATTGTACACACCCTTGATCTTGATGGAATCGGCGCTGGTAGTAAAACTGCACAGTGCAACGATGGCAAGCACTGCAAGAGTAATTTTCTTAGTCATAAAAGAATTAATTAGTTGTTTAGTAAATATTGATAATTGTGATAATCCAGGTTTATTTAGCAGCGCAAAGTAACAAAAAATATTCCGAATAGCCAAAGAAAAACGATAAATGCCCCATAAAAAGACGATGAATCACCTTTTTTTTGGGGGGTATTTTTTTGATGCCTGAAATTTTTGTCCTTTAGGTCATGGCTATTGTAGGGTAGTTATTTATCTTCATTGAGCTTGTGGTGAAAGTGATAAATTTCTTATATTATATATAATGTGTAGTGCCTTAGTGTTATGGGAGGTGTGGACGGTGACGCTGGTTTGATTTTTTTTTGAAAAAAATATCCGAGGTGCTATAAGTTGTTGAATGGTAGTGGAATAAGCGGTTCTCGGGTGGCTTTTGATGAAAGTTCTTGTGAGATTTTTTTGAAAAAAGTTTCAAGAAAGTTTTGCCAGTTTAAAAATAATGTCTAACTTTGCAACCGCTTTAGAACCCCCGTGTGGGGTTTTATTGACGGAGAATGCCTCTTTAGCTCAGTTGGCCAGAGCACGTGATTTGTAATCTCGGGGTCGTTGGTTCGAATCCGACAAGAGGCTCAAAACGAACGGGAAGATCGCATAGTGGCAATTGCGGCGGACTGTAAATCCGCTCCTTCGGGTTCGGTGGTTCGAGTCCACCTCTTCCCACTCAACTTAATGTTGCGGAAGTAGCTCAGTCGATAGAGCATCAGCCTTCCAAGCTGAGGGCCGCGGGTTTGAGCCCCGTCTTCCGCTCAAGAAAATATGGAATGCCTATGTAGCTCAGGGGTAGAGCGCATCCTTGGTAAGGATGAGGTCGCGGGTTCAATTCCCGCCATCGGCTCTAAAATAAAGACACAATAGCTTCGCTTCTCTAGTCGCGGTGCGTTAACAAGGGCGCTCGTCATGGGGGCGAAGTGAAATGTGTAATTATGAGCGAAATTTGATAAGTTAATCATTTATAATTTTAGTAACAAGAAAAGTTATGGCAAAAGAGAAATTCGTAAGAACGAAACCGCATGTTAACATCGGTACTATTGGTCACGTTGACCACGGTAAAACTACTTTGACCGCCGCTATCACCCTCGTGCTCTCGAAGCAGGGTTATTCTCAGCAGGAGGTTCGCTCGTTCGATTCTATCGACAACGCACCCGAGGAGAAAGAGCGTGGTATCACTATCAACACTGCACACGTTGAGTATGAGACTGAGAATCGTCACTATGCACACGTTGACTGCCCTGGACACGCCGACTATGTGAAGAACATGGTAACTGGTGCTGCTCAGATGGACGGTGCTATTGTAGTTATCGCTGCTACCGACGGTGTTATGCCACAGACTCGTGAGCACATCCTCTTGGCTCGCCAAGTAAATGTGCCTCGCCTGGTTATCTTCTTGAACAAGTGCGACTCTCCCGATGTTGACGAGGAGATGATCGAGCTCGTTGAGATGGACGTTCGTGACCTGTTGAGCGAGTATGAGTATGATGGTGAGAACACTCCAGTTATCAAGGGTTCGGCTCTTGGTGCACTGAATGGTGAGCCCAAGTGGGAGGCGACAGTTCTTGAGCTTATGAAGGCTGTTGACGAGTGGATTCCACTGCCCCCACGTGATATCGACAAGCCATTCTTGATGCCTATCGAGGACGTATTCTCTATCACTGGCCGTGGTACTGTTGCTACTGGTCGTATCGAGACTGGTATCATCAAGGTTGGTGACGCTGTGCAAATCATGGGTCTGGGTGCTGACCTCAAGTCGGTTGTTACCGGTGTTGAGATGTTCCGCAAGCTGCTCGACCAGGGTGAGGCTGGCGATAACGTAGGTCTGTTGCTGCGTGGTATCGACTACAAGGAGATCAAGCGCGGTATGGTAATCTGCCATCCAGGACTCGTTAAGCCACACGATCACTTCACTGCTTCGGTTTACGTGCTGAAGAAAGAAGAGGGTGGCCGTCACACTCCATTCCACAACAAGTATCGTCCACAGTTCTACATCCGCACACTCGACGTGACTGGCGAGATCACTCTGCCAGAGGGTGTAGAGATGGTAATGCCTGGTGACCACGTTGAGATCAACGTTAAGCTCATCACTCCAGTAGCTTGCAGCGAAGGTCTTCGCTTCGCTATCCGCGAGGGTGGTCGCACCGTTGGTTCTGGTCAAATCACCAAGATCATCGACGATTAATCACTTGTGCACAGTGGAAGTCCCTAGCGTGGCATGACGATCACGCGGGGAGCCATAATAACATAACAAGAGAAACCGGTTGCGCGAGAGCGTGCGCATCAAAGCAAGGTTGCCTTGCGTGACCGGTTTGTTTTTTACACGGGAATAGTTCAGTTGGTAGAACGACGGTCTCCAAAACCGTAGGTCGTGAGTTCGAGTCTTACTTCCCGTGCTAATTATCTCAGATTAATAATGAAAAAATACAAGTTACTTACGGACATCGAGGAATCTTATAACGAGCTCGTTCATAAGGTTTCTTGGCCAACCAGGAGTGAGCTGGTCAACAGCACGATAGTGGTAATGGTTGCTTCCATCATTGCCGCACTGATAATCTGGGTTGTTGACTGGGTTATCAACAATATTATGCACCTTATCTATAGCTTGGCTTAACACTCGCTTCCACATTAGTGTTACATGCCAGGTTTTTAAATGAAAGGGTGACATGATGTTGCTCTCACAGAGCGTGTGAATAAACCAATAGTTATTTTTTTCTTCAACGTTTAGCTTAAGACTTTAAAAGAGATCTATGGCCGAGAACAAGAAACTGCAATGGTACGTGTTGCGTGCCATCTCTGGTAAAGAGGCGAAAGTCAAGGAAATGCTTGATGCCGCCTGCAAGAATACCGACCTGGGCAAGTATGTGGCTCAGGTGCTGATCCCTACCGAGAAGGTTTATACTACTCGTGGTGGAAAGAAGGTGCTCAAGGAGCGCAATCTTTTCTCGGGGTATGTGTTCGTTCAGGCTATTTTAAGAGGCGACGTTGAGGATTACTTGCGCAACACCACCAACGTTATTGACTTTGTGCGCAGTCGTGATGCTAATCGCAAGCCCGAACCCATTCGCGAGAGCGATATAGCGCGCATGCTTAATGCCGCCGAGGGTGAGGAGACTACCGATGATGCTTCGCCTAACGATTACATCGTGGGTGAGACTGTAAAGGTTAACGACGGACCTTTCAACGGTTTTACCGGAGAAATTGAGGAAGTTAACCGCGAGAAGCGCAAACTCAAGGTGATGGTTAAGGTGTTTGGTCGCAAGACACCTCTGGAGCTGGATAATTCGCAGGTAACGCGAGAGTGAGAATCTTTTTTGTTACGGGAGAGGACCACGTATCGCAACTTGTTTATACGTTTAATAAACATTTTAGAAATTTTACAGAACAATGGCTAAAGAAATTGCTGGACAGATCAAATTACAGATTAAAGGTGGAGCAGCAAACCCTTCACCCCCAGTAGGACCTGCACTTGGTGCTAAGGGTATCAATATCATGGAGTTTTGCAAGCAATTCAATGCCCGCACTCAAGCTAGCGCCGGTAAAGTGTTGCCAGTGGTTATCACTTACTATGCCGACAAGAGTTTTGACTTCATCGTTAAGACTTCGCCCGCTGCAGTACAGCTGCTCGATGCCGCCAAGGTTAAAGGTGGTTCGGGTGAGCCTAACCGCAAGAAGGTGGCTAGCGTAACTTGGGAGCAGATTAAGGCTATCGCCGAGGATAAAATGGCCGACCTTAACTGCTTCACTCTGGCTTCGGCTATGAGAATGGTGGCTGGTACAGCAAGAAGTATGGGTATCACAGTAAAGGGCGAATTCCCTGAAAACATTTAAAACTTCAATTGAACTATGAGTAAACTGACAAAAAATCAAAAGTTAGCAAAAGAGAAGATTGAAGCCGGGAAGAGTTACACCCTACTGGAGGCTGCTGCTTTGCTGAAGGAGATTACCTTCACTAAGTTTGATGCCTCGGCCGATATCGATGTACGTCTTGGTGTTGACCCCCGTAAGGCCGACCAAAATGTGCGTGGTGTTGTTTCACTGCCTAACGGAACTGGTAAGACAGTGCGCGTGCTCGTTATGTGTACTGCCGATGCTGAGGCCGCTGCTAAGGAGGCTGGTGCCGACTATGTAGGTCTTGACGAGTATATCGACAAGATTAAGGGTGGATGGACCGACGTTGATGTGATCATTACTCAGCCTCAGTGCATGGGTAAGCTGGGTCCCTTGGGTCGTATCCTGGGTCCCCGTGGCTTGATGCCTAACCCCAAGAGCGGCACTGTAACCCCCGACGTGGCTAAGGCCGTTAAGGAGGTTAAGCAGGGTAAGATTGACTTCAAGGTAGACAAGAAGGGTATTGTACACACTTCAATTGGTAGAATGTCGTTCTCTCCTGAGCAAATCAAGGAGAACGCCCAGGCTTTCATCAACACACTGGTGAAACTCAAGCCTAATACTGCCAAGGGTACATATATCAAGAGCATTTATCTTTCTAGTACAATGAGTCCTGGTATCAAGATTGATGTCAAGTCAATTGACGCTTAATTTTAATTCAAAAGAAGAAAATGAAGAAGGAAGATAAAGCAAAACAGATTGAAGCAATTAAGCAATTGCTTACCGACTATAGCTGTGTTTATTTGACCGAGACTACCGCTCTTAACGCCGAGAAGACTGTGGACCTGCGTCGTGCAGCGTTCAAGAACGACGTGAAGATGGTAGTGGTTAAGAACACACTGCTCAAGAAGGCCATGGAGCAAATGGATGTTGACTACAGTGGTCTTTATGAAGCCCTGGCTGGTCCCACTACCCTGATGCTGAGCAACACGGGTAATGCGCCTGCTAAACTTATCAAGAGTTTCCGTCAGAAGAAAGAGACACTGCCTGCTTTGAAGGCTGCGTTTGTTGAGGAGACAACCTATGTGGGTGCCGATCAACTCGACGTGCTCGCAACCATCAAGAGCAAGAACGAACTTATCGCCGACGTTGTGGCTCTGCTGCAATCGCCAGCTAAGAACGTCATCAGCGCTCTGCAGAGTGGTGGCAATAAGCTGCACGGAATTCTGGAAACATTATCAAATAAAGAAAATTAATAACAAATCAATTAAATCATACAAAAATGGCAGATTTAAAAGCTTTTGCAGAACAATTAGTTAATCTTTCAGTTAAGGAAGTAAACGAGCTCGCTCAAATCCTTAAGGATGAATATGGTATTGAACCAGCCGCTGCAGCTGTTGCAGTTGCTGCAGGTCCTGCCGCTGGTGGTGCTGCTGCCGAGGAGGAGAAGTCTTCTTTCGACGTAGTGCTTAAGGCTGCTGGTGCCGAGAAGCTCAAAGTTATCAAGCTCGTTAAGGAGCTCACAGGTCTTGGCCTGAAGGACGCTAAGGCTCTCGTTGACAACGCTCCTGGTACCGTTAAGGAAGGTCTCGCTAAGGCTGAGGCTGAGGGCATGAAGAAACAACTCGAAGAGCTCGGAGCTGAAGTTGAACTTAAATAATACTACCTGTTAATCAGGTATATAGGTTAAGAATCCCAAGAGATTGTCGATTCTTAACCTTTTTGTGTCTTTTTTTTGGGATGGCGATTGTAAAGAGTTGATTTATAGCGCTTCCCGCAATTTTGAGTTCACCTTAATTTTATTTTTCAATGTCAGTTTCCAAATCACAACGCGTAAATTTTGCACGTGTCAAAAATCCTTATCCTTATCCCGATTTTCTTGAGGTGCAATTACAATCTTTCAGAGATTTTCTGCAATTAGATACTCCCACAGAGAAAAGAAAAAACGAGGGACTCTATAAAGTGTTTAGCGAGAATTTCCCTATTGCCGACACTCGCAACAACTTTGTCCTTGAATTCCTTGATTATTTTATTGATCCACCACGCTACACCGTTGAGGAGTGCCTCGACAGGGGATTGACCTATAGTGTCCCCTTGAAGGCAAAGCTTAAGCTCTACTGTACCGACCCCGATCACGAGGATTTTGCTACAGTAGTGCAGGACGTGTATTTGGGCCCTATCCCTTACATGACCGACAAGGGAACGTTTGTCATCAATGGTGCTGAGCGCGTGATTGTGTCGCAGTTGCACCGCTCGCCAGGTGTTTTCTTTGGCCAGAGCGTGCATGCTAACGGCACTAAGCTCTATTCGGCACGCATTATCCCATTCCGCGGTAGCTGGATTGAGTTTGCAACCGACATCAACAACGTGATGTATGCCTACATCGACCGCAAGAAGAAATTGCCCGTGACCACGCTGTTGCGCTCAATAGGCCTTGAGACCGATAACGACATCATCAAAATCTTTGGACTGGCCGAAGAAATTAAAGTGAACAAGACCAACCTCAAGAAGGCTGTGGGCCGCAAGCTTGCAGCACGTGTCCTGAAATCTTGGAACGAGGACTTCGTTGACGAGGACACTGGCGAGGTGGTTTCTATTGAGCGTAACGATGTTGTCGTTGACCGCGACACCATCATCGAGGAGGATAATATTGCCGAGATCCTCGACTCGGGCGTTCAAACTATCCTTCTGCACAAGGAGGACATCAACACTGGAGAATATCAAATCATTTTCAACACCCTCAACAAGGACGCCTGCAACAGCGAGAAGGAGGCCATCAACTACGTCTATCGCCAGTTGCGCAACGCCGAGCCACCCGATGATGCTAGCGCCCGTGAGGTGATTAACAACTTGTTCTTCAGCGAGAAGCGTTACGACTTGGGTGATGTGGGCCGTTTCCGCATCAACAAGAAGCTGGGTCTCACAACCCCCGACGACGTGCGCGTGCTCACCAAGGAAGACATCATCGAGATCATTAAGTATCTCATTGGCCTCATCAACAGCAAGACCGATGTCGATGATATCGACCACTTGAGCAATCGTCGCGTGCGCACCGTGGGTGAGCAACTTTACAACCAGTTTGGTGTGGGCCTGGCGCGCATGTCGCGCACCATCCGTGAGCGCATGAATGTGCGTGACAACGAGGTGTTCACTCCCATCGACCTGATTAACGCTAAGACAATCTCGTCGGTTATCAACACATTCTTTGGTACCAACGCATTGTCGCAATTTATGGACCAGACCAATCCGCTTGCCGAGATTACTCACAAGCGTCGTATGAGCGCGCTGGGTCCTGGTGGTCTGTCGCGTGAGCGTGCCGGTTTTGAGGTGCGCGACGTGCACTACACACACTATGGTCGCTTGTGCCCAATCGAGACTCCTGAAGGTCCTAACATTGGTCTGATTTCATCGCTTTGTATCTATGCAAAGATTAATAAGCTAGGATTTATCGAGACTCCTTACCGCAAGGTTGAGAACTCTAAGGTAAATCTTAATAACGAAGAGATCGTTTATCTCACTGCCGAGAGCGAGGAGAGCAATATTATTGCTCAGGGTAATGCTCCGCTCAATGAGGATGGTTCTTTCCAGCGCACACGCGTAAAAGCTCGCCTCGATGCCGACTTCCCCGTTGTCTCGCCCGACCAAATTTCGCTCATGGACGTCTCGCCACAGCAAATCGCTTCGATTGCTGCCGCTATGATTCCATTCCTTGAGCACGATGATGCCAACCGTGCACTGATGGGCGCTAACATGATGCGCCAGGCTGTGCCACTGATGCGTAGCGAGGCTCCAATTGTGGGCACTGGCATTGAAGCGCGACTGGCATTCGACAGCCGCACTCAAATCCAGGCCGAGGGCACTGGTGTGATTGAATATGTCGACGCCGATGTTATCCGCATCCGATATGAGCAAACCGAAGACGAGGCATTCGTTAGCTTCGACGAGCCCGTGAAAGAATATCGACTGCCCAAGTTCCGTAAGACCAACCAGAGCACAACTATCGACTTGCGTCCAGTGTGCGACCGTGGTCAGCATGTGGAAAAGGGCGATATCCTCACCGAGGGTTACTCTACCAGCGATGGTGAGCTTGCTCTGGGTCGCAACCTCAAGGTGGCTTACATGCCATGGAAGGGTTACAACTACGAGGACGCTATCGTGCTCAACGAGCGCATGGTGCGTGAGGATATTCTCACTTCGGTACACGTCGACGAGTACACTCTTGAGGTGCGTGAGACCAAGCGAGGCATGGAAGAGCTCACCAGCGACATTCCTAACGTTAGTGAGGATGCAACCAAGGACCTCGACGAGCGTGGTATCATTCGCGTTGGTGCTCATGTTCAACCGGGCGATATCCTCATTGGTAAAATCACACCTAAGGGCGAGAGCGATCCCACCCCCGAGGAGAAACTGTTGCGTGCTATCTTTGGCGACAAGGCGGGCGATGTGAAAGATGCCTCGCTCAAGGCTAACCCATCGCTCAAGGGTGTTATCATCAACACACGCCTGTTCACTCGCGCTATCAAGAAGAGAAAAACTAAGGGTGGAGACCCCGTGCTCGACAAGCTCGAGAAAGACTATACCGCACGCCTCGACGAGGTGAAGAACATGCTCGTGGAAAAACTGCTCATCCTCACCGAGGGCAAGCAGTCGCAGGGCGTGAAGGACTTCCTCGACACCGAGGTTGTGCCCAAGGGCGCTAACTTTACTGCCGAGGTGCTCAAGAACATCGACTACGACTCGGTGAGCCTGAGCAAGTGGACTGGCGATGCGCACACTAACGACATGATTCGTGCCTGCGTGATGAACTATCTGCGCAAGAGCAAGGCCATCGATGCCGAGTTGCGTCGCAAGAAGTTTGACATCTCAATTGGCGATGACCTTCCATCGGGCATCATGCAGATGGCAAAGGTTTACGTTGCCAAGAAGCGCAAGATTGGCGTGGGTGATAAGATGGCAGGTCGCCATGGTAACAAGGGTATTGTTTCGCGCGTAGTGCGTCAGGAAGACATGCCTTTCCTTGCCGACGGTACTCCTGTCGACATCGTGCTCAACCCACTGGGTGTGCCTTCGCGTATGAACCTGGGACAGATTTTTGAGGCTGTGCTAGGCTGGGCAGGACGTGAGCTTGATGTGAAGTTTGCTACTCCCATCTTCGACGGTGCTTCGCTCGACGACCTTAACGAGTGGACCGATAAGGCTGGGCTGCCACGCGTGGGCAAGACATGGCTCTACGACGGTGGCACTGGTGAGCGTTTCGACCAGCAGGCTACTGTGGGTGTGACTTACATGCTCAAGCTGGGTCACATGGTAGAAGACAAGATGCACGCTCGTAGCATTGGTCCGTACTCGCTCATCACTCAGCAGCCACTTGGTGGTAAAGCACAGTTTGGTGGTCAGCGTTTCGGTGAGATGGAGGTTTGGGCTCTTGAGGCCTTTGGCGCTAGCCATGTGCTGCAAGAGATCCTCACCATCAAGAGTGACGATGTAACAGGTCGTAGCCGTGCCTACGAAGCTATTGTAAAGGGCGACCCAATGCCCACTCCAGGTATCCCCGAATCTCTCAACGTGCTCTTGCATGAGTTGCGTGGATTGTGCTTAAGTGTCACACTCGATTAAGATTTAAAACGTTTTCTCTTTTCATTATAATATTATCGCATAATGGCTTTCAAGAAAGACAATAAGATAAAAAGTAACTTCTCGCGCATCACGATAGGTCTTGCCTCGCCCGACGATATCTTGAGCAACTCTAAAGGTGAAGTCCTAAAGCCCGAGACTATCAATTACCGCACCTATAAGCCCGAGCGTGACGGCTTGTTCTGCGAGCGCATTTTTGGTCCTGTTAAAGACTACGAGTGCCACTGCGGCAAGTACAAGCGCATTCGCTATCGCAACATCGTGTGCGACCGTTGCGGTGTTGAGGTTACTGAAAAGAAAGTGCGCCGCGAGCGTAGCGGTCACATCCAGCTTGTGGTGCCCGTGGCACACATCTGGTATTTCCGTTCGCTGCCCAACAAGATTGGTTACTTGCTGGGATTACCCACCAAGAAGCTCGACTCGGTAATCTACTACGAGCGTTACATCGTTATCAATCCAGGTAATGTGGTGGTTGATGAGCAAACTGGAACTTTCAACGTGCAGCCCGGCATTGCCGAGAGCACTAAGGAGCGTGATCAAATTAACCGTCTGCAAAAGTATGAACTCCTGAGCGAGGAAGAATATCTTGCCATCCAAGAGAAGTTGCCCGAGGGCAATCGCAATCTTGACGATAGCGATCCTAACAAGTTTATCGCTAAGATGGGTGCTGAGGCTATCTATGACCTGCTCGCCGAGCTCAACCTCGACAAGCTCTCTAACGAGTTGCGCGACCGTGCCAGCCACGAGACATCGCAGCAACGCAAGACCGATGCCCTCAAGCGCCGTCAGGTGGTGGAGATGTTCCGCGCGAGCAAGAACATGAACCGCCCCGAGTGGATGATACTGAAGGTGATACCCGTTATTCCACCCGATTTGCGCCCACTTGTGCCACTGGATGGTGGTCGTTTCGCTACTAGCGACCTCAACGACCTCTATCGTCGCGTCATCATTCGCAACAACCGCCTCAAGCGACTCATCGAGATTAAGGCTCCTGAAGTTATCTTGCGCAACGAGAAGCGCATGTTGCAAGAAGCTGTTGATTCACTACTCGACAACTCGCGCAAGTCTAGCGCCGTTAAGAGCGATGCTAACCGCCCATTGAAGTCGCTGAGCGACAGTCTCAAGGGTAAGCAAGGTCGTTTCCGTCAAAATTTGCTTGGTAAACGTGTTGACTACTCAGCTCGCTCGGTTATCGTTGTAGGTCCTGAGCTCAAGATGGGTGAGTGCGGTATTCCTAAGGATATGGCTGCCGAGCTTTACAAGCCTTTCGTCATTCGCAAGCTCATTGAGCGTGGAATTGTGAAGACCGTTAAGAGCGCCAAGAAGATTGTGGACCGCAAGGAACCCGTGGTGTGGGACATCCTCGAGAACGTGATGAAGGGACACCCAGTGCTCCTCAACCGTGCTCCTACACTGCACCGCTTGGGTATCCAAGCCTTCCAGCCCAAGCTCATCGAGGGCAAGGCAATTCAGCTGCATCCACTGGCATGTACTCCATTTAATGCCGACTTCGATGGTGACCAGATGGCAGTGCACTTGCCACTGGGCAACGAGGCCATTGTAGAGGCTCAGATGCTCATGCTCATGCCTCATAACATCCTTAATCCCGCTAATGGTGAGCCCATCACTGTGCCATCGCAGGATATGGTTCTGGGCTTGTACTACATCACCAAGCTGCGTGAGGGTGCCAAGGGTGAGGGACTCACATTCTATGGTCCTGAAGAGGCCAATATTGCCTTCAATGAGGGTAAGCTGGCGATGAATGCTATAATTTCGGTTATGGTTGACGACGTTGATGCCGATGGCAACCCCATCCGCCACATCGTTAAGGACACCTCGGTGGGTCGCATCATCTTCAACAGCTGTGTTCCTTCTGAGCTGGGTTATGTTAATGAGGTGATTTCTAAGAAGTCACTCAAGAAGATTATTACTAAGGTTATTCGCAACTGTGGTGTGCCTCGCAGTGCCAAGTTCCTTGACGACATCAAGAACCTGGGTTACTACATGGCATTCAAGGGTGGCCTGTCGTTCAACCTCGACGACGTGCTTGTTCCCCCCGAGAAGCAACAGCTCATCGAGGAAGGTGACGCACAAGTGGAAGAGGTAATGAACAACTACAACATGGGCTTCATTACTAACAACGAGCGTTATAACCAAATCATTGATATTTGGACTCATGTGAATAGCCGCTTGACCGACACGCTGATGAAGCAAATCTCGGCCGACAAGCAGGGCTTTAACTCAGTCTACATGATGCTTGACTCGGGTGCCCGTGGTTCGCGTGACCAGATTCGTCAGCTCTCGGGTATGCGTGGTCTGATGGCTAAGCCACAAAAGAGTGGTGTGGAAGGTGGACACCAGATTATTGAGAACCCAATTCTTGCAAACTTCAAGGAGGGTCTCTCGGTGCTGGAGTACTTTATCTCTACCCATGGTGCCCGCAAGGGTCTTGCCGATACCGCGCTTAAGACCGCCGACGCCGGTTATCTTACCCGTCGCTTGGTTGATGTGGCTCACGACGTTATCATCAACGAGGAAGACTGTGGCACATTGCGTGGCCTGGTTTGCCGTGAGGTGAAGAATAACGACGACGTGGTAGCCACTCTGGGCGAGCGCATTGTGGGTCGTGTCTCGGTTCATGATGTTATTGACCCAACCACTGGCGAGGTAATCGTCGAGGCAGGCGAGGAAATTGGCGACGCCGCCGCCGACCGCATCAACAACTCTCCCATCGAGAGTGTGGAAATTCGTTCGGTCCTCACTTGCGAGTCGAAACATGGTGTTTGCGCCAAGTGCTATGGTCGCAACCTGGCTAACCACCGTCTGGTTCAGAAGGGTGAGGCAGTGGGCGTGATTGCCGCTCAGTCGATTGGCGAGCCTGGTACTCAGCTCACACTGCGTACCTTCCACGTGGGTGGTGTGGCAAGCAACATCGCTGCCGTTAGCAACATGACTTCTAAGTACGACGGCCGTCTTGAGATTGACGAGCTCCGCACAGTTGCCGACAAGGATGGTCACGACATCGTCATTGGTCGTATGGCGGAAATGCGCATCGTCGATCCTAACACTAACATGATGCTCACAACAGCCAATATTGTCTATGGCTCGAAACTATTCTTCAAGCCTGGCGACATGCTCAAGAAGGGTGATGTGATTTGTGAGTGGGACCCATTCAACGCCGTTATCGTGAGCGAGGTGGGTGGACGCTTGCGCTACAAGAACCTCATTGAGGGCGTTACCTATCGCAACGAGGTGGACGAGACTTCTAACAAGAGCGAGATGATTGTGATAGAGTCGAAAGATCACACTCGCATTCCTGAAGCTCAACTCATGGCCGTTGAGGACTTCGACAATCCCGACGCTGTGCCCATCAAGACTTACTCACTGCCAGTGGGTGCTCACTTGATGAAGGTTGAGGGTGAGGAAATCACTCCGGGCGAGGTGTTTGTGAAGATTCCACGCGCTTCGAGTGGTGGTGCCGGTGATATCACTGGTGGTCTGCCACGTGTTACCGAGCTCTTCGAGGCTCGTAACCCGTCTAACCCTGCTATCGTTAGCGAAATCGACGGTGTGGTTACCTTCGGTAAGATCAAGCGTGGTAACCGTGAGATTATCGTCACCAGCAAGAATGGCGAGCAGAAGAAGTATCTCGTGCCCATGTCGAAGCAAATTCTCGTGCTCGAGAACGACTCGGTGCGTGCCGGTACTCCACTCAGTGACGGTGCTGTCACTCCCGCCGACATCCTGCGCATCAAGGGCCCAACAGCCGTTCAGGACTATATCGTTAACGAGGTTCAAGACGTTTACCGCCTGCAGGGTGTGAAGATCAACGACAAGCACTTTGAGGTTATCGTGCGCCAGATGATGCGCAAGGTAAACATCATCGATCCAGGCGATACTAACTTCCTTGAGCAACAAATCGTCGACAAGCGCGACTTCATGGACGAGAACGACCGCATCTGGGGAAAGAAGATTGTTATCGACTGTGGCGATGCTCTCGACATCGACAAGGGACAGATGATCACCCCACGCAAGTTGCGCGACATCAACTCTATGCTCAAGCGCAAGGCGCTGCGCGAAGTTAAGGTGCGCGACGCTGTGCCGGCAACCAGCGAGCAAATCCTGCAAGGTATTACACGTGCCGCTCTGCAGACTAAGAGCTTCATCTCGGCAGCATCCTTCCAGGAGACTACCAAGGTGCTCAACGAGGCTGCTATCAGCGGCAAGGTCGACTACCTCGAGGGCATGAAGGAGAACGTGATTTGCGGTCACCTCATCCCAGCCGGTACTGGACTGCGTGAATATCAAACTCTTGTTGTTGGCAACAAAGACGACTTTGACCGCGCGGCAGTGCTAAAGGATGCCGAGGTTGTGGATCAACTGAAGTAAAAAACATTGATGCTCTTGTCCTAACCGAAGGAGCATTTTTGAAGAACTCTGGGGTTGTGGCCTTTATCGGAACAATCCCAGAGTTTCTTTTTTTTAGATGGAGCAAATGTAGAAAAAAGCGCAACTGAAAACTCAGTATTAGCAATGTCTTTAATATGTCCTCTCTAAAGCGCAAAGCCTTAGTCCTTAATTATCTTTTAAAAAACGCTCGCAAGTCCTCAATTATGAGGGTATATCATTAAAAACTAACGCACTAATATTTCAAAACTAAAAACTTTTCATTATCTTTGCACCGCATTTTGGTGCTGGGCGGGCTCCATGCGGTCCCGTCCAGATAAAAGGGAACCAGGTGAGATTCCTGGACAGACCACGCTGCTGTGTTTCCCACAACCAAGTTGTAGCACACACACACATTCTATACTATCGTCACTGTCGAGAAAATGATGGGAAGGCGGTGCTACAGCGGGATAAGCCAGAAAACCTGCCACAATGCATTGATTTTTAACAAACTAACGGGGTTAAAAGAGTTATGTTAAAGAGAATTGCCGTGTCATTGCTGGCTATTGTCGTGTGCGTCGTGGGCTTGATGGCTCAGGAAGCTAACTTTGCGCCCCAAGGGCACACCCCCTCTAATATTGACCCAATTACCGGTATCGACACCATTCAGTATTTGCAAGATGTGGTAGTCTATGGCAACAAGCCTTACGGCAATGTGATTCCGTCGCAGATGCTCAGGGGCAAGCAGCTTGAACGGCTCAACAGCCACTCGGTTGCCGATGCCATTCGTTACTTTGCCGGCGTGCAGCTTAAGGACTACGGTGGCGTGGGTGGAATTAAGACGGTGGACATGCGCTCAATGGGCACCAATCACATGGGTGTGTTCTACGACGGCATACAGCTGGGAAACGCGCAAAACGGGCAAATCGACCTGGGGCGCTTCTCGCTCGATAACATTGAGGAAATTTCGCTCTATAATGGGCAAAAGAGCGAGATATTCCAGCCGGCACGCGACTACGGCTCGGCTGGTAGCATCTATCTGCGCACTCGCCGCCCTAAATTTACTGGTGAGAAGAACGACAACCTCAATGTGACGATGCGCACGGGGTCGTTCGGCCTAGCTAATCCCAGTGTGAGATGGGAACACAAGTTCACACGCAATCTCACCATGTCGCTTAATGCGGAGTATACTTATGCCACAGGACAGTACCACTTCCGTTATCGCAAGCGCTTTAGCGATGGTGTGCTGGCATGGGACACAACCGCGGTGCGCAAGAATGGCGATGTGAAAGCTTTCCGTGCCGAGGCGGCAATCTTTGGCACTACCAGTGACGGCAAGTGGAACGCTAAGGTCTACTACTACGATAGCGAGCGCGGCATCCCTGGCGCTATCGTCAATAATGTGTGGTTCAATTCCCAGCGCCAGTGGGATCGCAACTTCTTTGCGCAAGGGCGGTGGCAGCAGCGTGTGGGTGAGCGCTATGAAATGATGATAAGCGCAAAATATGCTCGCGACTACATGCGCTATCTCAACCCCGACACCACACTCATGTATCTCGACAACAAGTTCTGGCAAGATGAAATCTACGTCTCCAGTGCCAACAAATACACCATCAAGACCGACTGGGACGTGAACTTGAGTGTTGACTACAAGTGGAACTACCTCAACTCTAATCTTGTGAATTTTGCCTATCCCACCCGCCACACGGTGCTTGCCGCACTGGCTACCGCCCGCACATGGCGAGGATTTAAGATGCAGGCTAGTGCCCTTTTCACTCATGTCAACGACCGGTATAGCGCGCGCTCGGCCGGTGTAGTGCTTGAGAAGCACAATAAGCATCTGAACAAAATAACACCAGCCGTGTTCCTCAGCTACCGGCCATGGCAAGAGCATGACTTGAATTTCAGAGCATTCTTCAAGCGCATCTTCCGCATGCCCACATTTAACGACCTTTATTACACCGACATTGGCAACGCCGGGCTCCGTCCTGAGTATGCCACACAGTGGAATGTGGGAGCTTTGTATCAGCGTTATAACGACGCTGGTGTGCTCAGTGCTATGAAATTCAGTGCCGATGCTTATTATAATATCGTCAACGATAAGATTATAGCTGTTCCTAGCGGGCGTGGTCAATATCGCTGGATGATGCTAAACATTGGCAAGGTGAAGATTCGTGGTATCGATGTTACGGCACGCTTGGCATTTAGGCTTCCACACAGCATTGTGCTGGAAGGAGGACTCAACTACACCTACCAGCGAGCGCAGGACTACACTAATCCTGCCGACAACCATGATGGTGGTACCTACAAGAGCCAGATTGCCTATATCCCCTGGCACAGCGGTAGTGGCACTGTGCATGCGGCGTGGAAGAATTTAGACTTTAACTATAGTTTCATCTATGTGGGAGAACGTTATCACAACAGCACTAACATTCTCGCCAATCATGAGGAGCCATGGTACACTCACGACTTGAGTGCAAGCTATTTGTTCAATGTCAAGAAGACAACACTCAAGATTACTGCCGAGGTCAATAACATCTTCAACCAGCAGTATGACGTTATTCAAAACTATCCCATGCCAGGGCGAAACTATAGGATAATATTGAAGTTTGATATATGATATCTATAAGAAATAAAATAATGTTGCTTGTGGCATTGATGGCGATGATGCTACTGGTGGCATGTCGCGAGGAGCAGTTTATCTTTGTGCCTGAGGAGGTCGAGGTAACCCTGCCCGAGTACACCTCGCTGCAAGGCTTTTACTTGCTCAACGAGGGCAACATGAACAGCAATAAGGCAACTCTCGACTACTATAACTTCCGCACTGGGCGCTACACTCGCAACGTGTTTGCCTTTGCTAACCCCAATGTGCCCAAGGAAATGGGCGACGTGGGAAATGACCTGGGCATCTACGGCAGCAAGCTATATGCCGTCATAAATTGTTCTAACAAAATCGACGTCATGGACAAAAACACGGTGAAGAAGATTGGGCAAATTGATATTCCCAACTGCCGTTACATCAAGTTCTATGGCGGATATGCCTATGTGACAAGCTATGCCGGACCAGTTGAGTTAAGTCCCGAGTACACGCAGCGGGGCTATGTGGCTAAAATCGATACGGCAACTTTGCAGGTGGTTGACAAATGCCTGGTGGGGTTCCAGCCCGACGAGCTCGATATCGTGAATGGAAAGATTTATGTGGCTAACAGTGGTGGCTACATGGTGCCAAACTATGAGAACACGGTATCGGTTATTGATATTGACACCTTTACCGAGGATTCGAGAATTGAGATTGCCATTAACCTGCAGTGCTGCAAGGCCGACAGCCATGGCATGCTGTGGCTCTCGTCGCGAGGCGACTATTACGATAATCAGAGCAGGCTATATGTCTACGACACACGTCACCAGCGGCTGGCTAAGACTCTTGACTTGCGAGTAAGCAACATGTGGCTCGATGGTGACTCTCTCTACGTGATAGGAGCGCAATTCAGCTATGTGACAATGAACTATGAGACCACCTATGCCATCATTAACACCCTCACAATGGAGCAGGTGTCGAGCAAGTTTATCACCGACGGCACCGATGCCACCATTGTCATGCCTTATGGCATCGCTGTAAATCCCATCACTAAGGATATCTATGTAACCGATGCCAGTAGCTATGTTGACGCTGGCAGGCTCTATTGCTTCTCGAGCGATGGCATCAAGAAATGGGATGTGCGCACCGGCGACATCCCTGCCCACTTCGTGTTCCTGGGCGACAACATTAATGAGAAATAAAGGCAAAAAAATATGAGACGCTATTTACTAATTTTATTTATTCTTGTTGCTGTTATGGCACAAGCTCAAAATAAGCCTTACATCACTAAGGTTTACGACTTCTTGCCTGCACCGGGGCAGTTTGTTAATAAAGCGCCTTCTCTTAATCCTGGCGAGCCTCTCGATAGCGTGATAGCAAGAGTGGAGCGAATGATTTGCGGTCGTGAGACAATAGAGCAGGGCGAGCTCCCCGACGGCACCCTCGTTAGTGATACAATTCTTGAAGTTAAGCCTGGAGTTTTGAGCTTGGGCTCTTTTGGCGGTTATGTGATATTTGGTTTTGACCACCCTGTAGTGAATGTGAAAGGGGAGTACGACATGCAGATATTTGCTAACGCTTCACAAGCTAATAATTCATCATCGGCAGGTGGCAGCAGTGAGCCTGGCATTGTGATGGTGAGCCGCGATGTAAATGGTAATGGCATCCCCGACGACCCTTGGTATGAACTTGCGGGAAGTGAATATAACAATTCCAAGACTCAGAAGCATTTCACTATCACTTATTATAAGCCCGACGAGAATAAGACGCCGGTTCCCGAGCCTCCGTTTATAACCGACGCCGAGTACATCCGCTGGACTTGCAACAGTGTTGATAGCTTGCAGGAGGGATACATTCGCAAGAATAGTTTCAATGCACAAAGCTATTGGCCGGCATGGGCGGAGGGCGAGACATTAACCTTCGAGGGAACAAAACTCCCATGCAATGCTGTTGACGAGAGTGGTCAAGGCTCTTACTATGTTCAGCACTTTTTCGACTGGGGGTATGTCGATAATCGCCCCGATAATAGCTATGGTTATTATACCGATGTTACTAATGCGGTGCTTAACGATGGTTTTAATCTTGACTGGGCGGTGGACGATGAGGGAAATCCTGTGGAACTGAAGCAGGTGGACTTTATCAAAGTTTATTGCGCCGAGCTGCAAGATTGTGGGTGGCTTGGCGAAACATCGACCGAGGTGTGCGGCGCCATCGACTTGCACCCTAATGCCGTGGCTGAGCCCGAGGTTGTGCCAGGCGATGTGAACGGCGATGGAGAATGCACCGGCAGTGACGTGACTGCACTCTACAACTTCATTCTCTACAACGATAGCTCGTCGATTGTCAATGGCGACCAAAATGATGATGGCGACATCACCGGTAGCGATGTTACAGCAGTATATAACATCATCCTTTATTAAGGATAAAAACTCACATCAATATATTATTAAATAAAAACTGTTTTTTATGAAGAAAAATTTTACACTTTTTGCTGCGGTCACTTTGACCGCTTCGGCCACAATGGCCAGTATCGTTACTCTTGACTTGAACAAGCCAATGAACCCCACTTCGCTCGACTATAACGAGCAAGGCATCTGGACTGGTTGCTATAACGACGTGGACTACACTTGGATGGAGTTTGGCGACGAGAATGGCGAGTTCTTGATTTCGCACCTCATTGGTGGTGAAGGCTCATCGTGGGGTGGTATATACTGGGATGGTTTCTGTCCTGCAATGGGTGGTGACAAGACCGACTATGGAGTAGCTGGTTCGGGTGGTTCCTGGACTACTAATTATGGAGGCTGCATGGCAGGCGGTGGCTGTGTTATCAACGAGGACGGCACTGTTGCAGCCAATCCCGCTGAGCCTTATCTAGTGGGCTATTGGGGCTCATGGAGCGCTGACCCCACCAACCAGGTGATGTTTGTCAATAAGAATGGTGGCACCACTTTCCGTCCACAGGGCGTGTATGTTTGCAACCATCCCTGGCCTTATTATGAGAGTGTAAATGGAGACGGCTCGGCTCGTGCTTTTGCCGAAGGCGACTATTTTGAACTTATCGCCCATGGTGTTGACGCCGAGGATAATGAGAAAACCACTAGCATCAAGCTGATTGAGTACGCTAATGGCGAGCTCCAAGCTCTTAACGATTGGACTTTATTCGACCTCACAAGTCTGGGCGAGGTGGAGAAGGTTTATTTCACCTTGAATTCGACCGATGTTGGGGCCTACGGAATGAATACTGCCGCCTACTTCTGCATGGACAAGTTCCAGGTTAATGACGCTCCCACCGCTATCGAGAACGTAAACACCACTAAGCAGGTGGCCAGTGTGAAGTATGTCAACCTCGCTGGTGTTGAGAGTAGCACTCCATTCCAGGGTGTTAATGTGGTTGTTAAGACCTACGAGGACGGCACTTGTTCTACTAGCAAGATTATTCGCTAAGCACAGGGAATAATTAAATAAAGTGAGAAAGGGGAGATGCACAAATCGTTGCATCTCCCCTTTTAGTTGTTTCGAAACAGCGGGTGTTTTGCTCGGCGAAGAGAGTGTTTTTATTTCTTCTTGGGAGCAGGGTTCTTCATGGCTTCAAATATTTTAGCTTCTAGCTCCTCGGCAAGCTCTGGATTATCCTCGATGAGTTGCTTGGCATTGTCACGCCCCTGGAACTTGGTGCCCTCGTAGGACAGCCATGCTCCACTCTTGTTGATGATGCCAAACTGGATGCCCAGGTCGATAATTTCACCTGTCTTAGAGATGCCCTTGCCAAAGAGAATTTCGAACTCCGCCTTGCGGAATGGTGGAGCCACTTTGTTCTTGACCACCTTCACACGGGTGAGGTTGCCAATCACCTGGTCGCCGTCTTTGAGCTGGCCAATGCGTCGGATGTCGATGCGCACCGAGGCATAGAATTTCAAGGCGTTGCCACCGGTCGTGGTCTCGGGATTGCCAAAGAGCACACCCAGTTTCTCACGCAGCTGGTTGATGAAGATGCAAGTGGTGTTAGTCTTAGAGATGGTAGCGGTGAGTTTGCGCAACGCTTGCGACATCAAGCGTGCTTGCAGTCCCATCTTGCTCTCGCCCATCTCGCCTTCAATCTCGGCCTTAGGGGTTAGAGCCGCCACCGAGTCGATTACCACGATATCTACTGCCGAAGAACGAATGAGCTGGTCGGCGATTTCGAGGGCTTGCTCACCGTTGTCGGGTTGAGAAATCCACAGGTTGTTAACATCAACACCCAGCGACTCGGCATAAAAGCGGTCGAATGCATGCTCGGCGTCGATGATGGCTGCGATGCCTCCCATCTTTTGTGCCTCGGCAATAGCGTGGATTGCCAGTGTGGTCTTTCCGCTCGACTCGGGACCATAAATCTCGATGATGCGTCCGCGAGGGTAACCTCCCACGCCAAGGGCGTAATTAAGCCCAATAGAGCCACTGGGAATTACTTCTACGTTCTCAATGTTATCGTCGCCCAGTTTCATGATTGAGCCACGACCGTAGGTCTTGTCAATCTTGTCCATAGCCACTTGCAGGGCTTTTAGTTTCTCGGGCGATGGTGCCACGCGGGCGGGTTGCTCGGCGGTGGCTTGAGTCTCCTCGGTGTTGAATAGTTCGTCTGTCATGATAGTGTTATATTTTTTAGAGTTTTATAAATCGAGATTGAGAATTTGGTTAGCGCTGTCCTTGGTGTTCACCTTGTTGATGATGTGCATCACGCAACCTTGCTCATCAATGATGAAAGTGGTGCGCACGGTACCCATGTAGGTGCGGCCTGCCATCTTTTTCTCTTGCCACACCCCGAAGGCCTTGTTCATCTCCAGGTCTACGTCGGCGATAAGAGGGAAAGGAAGATTGTGCTTGGCGGCAAATTTCTCGTGGCTCGCGGCACTGTCTTTGCTCACTCCCAGCAGTTCAAATCCTGCCTTGCGTAACTTGCCGTAGCCCTCGCTAAGACTACATGCCTCGGCGGTGCAGCCGGCGGTGTTGTCCTTGGGGTAGAAATAGATGATGAGTTTCTTGCCGGCAAAGTCGCTAGCCTTGATTGTGTTGCCTTGAGCATCTTTTCCTAGGATTTCGGGTATCTTATCTCCAATTTTCATGATGAATTATATTTATATGTGAGAGTTAATATTTTATTTTTTCGTTGCAAAGTTAAGCACTGGTTGTGCAAAAATCAAGCTCACTGTCGTGAAATAATATTAAAAGCTTTTGTTTTTTTATTTTGTCACCTTTTCATAGTTATTGAGAGCATCTTTCATCTCATTGATAATTTGAATTTTAAGCTCTCGGGGCTCAATCACTTGCACATGGCTGCCATGCGATAGAATGCGCTCGCGCAGGTCGTAGGTGTTGTGCATCTTGTAGCTGAACAGCGAGTAATGGTCGTGAACTTCCTCTTGCTGTGACGGGTGAAGTGGCAAAGCCCTGAAATATTTTGCCTGAGTGGGCTCCACCTTGAGCACAACGCGCTTGGGAGTGCCCTGGCTGGAGGTGATGCCGTAGCAATCGGCAAAGAAGTCCTCGGCGCTGAAGTCCTCGGGCATCACAAACCGCTGGTCTTCGATCTTGACATTGCTCATGCGGTCAAGGGAATAGGTCTTTATCTTCTTGTCCTTAACGTTGTAGCCAATCACGTACCACAGCTGCTTGAATATCTTTACAAAGTAGGGCTCAATGACGATGCCGTGCTGCTGTAGCACACGCTGATAGCTCTTGTAGCTGAAGCTGATGCGCTTGTTGGTGCGCATAGCATCAACTACCAGAGGCAGGAATTCGCGTGACGATGGGACATACTCCAGCACAATGCGACTTGAGAGGTCGGCACTACTGCTTACCATGCCACTTATCGCCATTGAGTCGAGTAACCACTGTTGCCGCTTGCTAGTGGATTCGCTACCATCATTCTCAATGTAGTACTCATAGGTCGACTGGTTAAACCCAATGTCAATGCCCAGAGTGTCGGCGATGCCATTGCGGTAGTTGTAGAACGAGCGACGTGGCAAGGGTTTGCCGTTGCCAAACTCGCTCTCCTGCCACAACAGGCTCAGCCGGTCGCGGGTGATGGCGCCGTAGCGCTCGATGGTGTCGACCATCCAAATGTATTTGCTAATTATGTTTTTTGCCATTAAATCTTTTTCTTAAAGATTAATAGTCCCACCATGGTCAAGGCTGCGTTGAGTAGCAGCAATTCAAAACCAATGGTGTAGTCAAATTGTGCCTTGAGCCACCATTGTATAACCCAGCTCAGCACTGGAGCCGCGATGCACACCAGGGGCACCATGCGGTCGCGCACTCCCCACTTGCACATCATGCCGTAAGCAAAAAGACCCAGAATGGGGCCATAGGTGTAGCTGGCCAGGGCATAGACCATCTTGATGGCGCTATCGTTGTTGAGCAAGTAGAACACATAGATGATGATGCCCATCACCACCGCCATGCCTATGTGTACCATGCGACGGGTGCGGGCGAGTTTAGCCTCGTCTTGTTTCTTGTCGCTCTCAAGGATGTCGACAGTGAACGAGGTGGTGAGTGCCGTTAGGGCTGAGCCTGCCGCCGAGTAGCCTGCAGCAATCAATCCCAGCACAAAAAGGATGAGCATGATTACGGGCATGGAGCTATCTTGCGCAACCATGCCAAAGAGGGCATCGTTCTTCTCGGGCATTGCCATGCCCGAGTGGCGTGTATAGAGCACTAGCAGTGTACCCAGCACGAGGAATAATCCCACAACCACTACCTGAGTGATACCGCTCACGATAAGGCCCTTCTTCGACTCTTTCACGTTCTTACTGGCAAGGGTGCGCTGCATCAAGTCCTGATCAAGACCGGTCATGGCAATGACCATGAAGATGCCGGCAATAAACTGTTTCCAGAAATAGGTGTCCTCCTTGGGATTGTCGAAGAAGAAGATGCGCGACGAGTCGTCGGCAGCGATGGCTTTCACCATGTCGGCGGCTCCATATCCTAGCGCTTGAGCTATAAACACGATGCAGAGCACCACCGACAGGATAAGGCATAGCGACTTGAGAGTGTCGGTCCATATCACAGTTTTTACACCACCTTGCAGGGTGTAGAGGAAAATAAGGGCGATTGTGGCGATGACATTGAAGATAAATGGTATGTGCAAGGGCTCAAACACCAGCATTTGTAGCGTTACACACACTACAAGGAAGCGCACGGCGGCTCCCAGCATCTTGCTGATGAAGAAAAACCACGCGCCAGTCTTGTGGGTGCTCACACCAAAGCGGTCCTCAAGGTAGCCGTAGATCGACACCAGGTTGCGCTTGAAAAACATGGGCATGAGCACGTAGGCTATCACAAAGTAGCCCACGGCAAAACCCAGCACCATTTGCATGTAGCTGTAGCTAGAGCCCACCACGTAGCCTGGCACCGAGATGAAAGTCACACCCGAGATGGGTGCGCCTATCATGGCTATCGCTACAATAAACCATGGGGCCTGGCGACCACCAGTGAGTGCGGTGCTAGTGTCGGTCTTGCGCGACGCTAGCCATGAGATTATAAATAGAAGAATAAAATAGCCAACTATTGTGGCAAGTACTATCCAAGCAGTGTTCATCATTTGGTTGTAATAGTGTTAAATTGTAAGTGTGTAAGTTTTATGTGTCGATAGTTTATTCTTTGTAGAGTAAATAAGGGCGACGTTGCTCCTTAAAGCGTTTCACATCATCTTGCCACATGGCTTTTATCTCTTGGGCACCCTTGCCCTCAAGAATCATCTCGCGGATGTAGGTGCGGCCGGCGAGCAAGTCGAAGAATTTAGTAAAGAATTTCTCGCCAATATTGAGGTTGCGATAAGCGTCGATAACATATTCCAGGTTCATGCCTTGAGCTATCACATCCTCGGCTTTGAGGTTGTGAAGGTCTACGCCATGGCACAACTTGTCCTGCTGTGGAGGGGTCTTGGCTCCAGGACGACTAGTGGGGGTGAATGAGAAGGAGTAGCCCTTCATGTCGGGGTGACCATACACCTGGAATGGCCAGTCGGTGCCACGACCCAGGCTCACCGGAGTGCCTTCAAAGTAGCATGTGGAAGGGTAGAGGTAGACCGAGAGCATGTTGGGAAGGTTGGGCGACGGAGCTATTGGCAACTTATAGCGGGTGCGATGGGTGTAGTTTTTGCACGCGATCACTGTGAGCTTCACTTTCTTGCCATCGGTGAGCCAGCCCTCACCATTGGTCATCAGGGCAATCTCGCCCATGGTCATGCCATGTACAGTGGGGATTGGAAGCCTGCCCACACCACTCTTGAGGTTCATGTCAAGGATGGGGCCGTCGACGGTCATACCATTAGGGTTGGGACGGTCAAAAACCACAAACTCCTTATCGTAGGTTGCGGCGGCATCCATCATGTTCACCATGGTGATGTAGTAGGTGTAGAAACGCAGGCCCACGTCCTGAATGTCGGTAACGATGACGTCGAAGCGGTCCATCGTCTCCTTGCTGGGCATGCGACTCTTGCCCTCATAGAGCGATGCGATGGGGATGCCAGTCTTCTCATCAACGCTGCTACTCACGTGCTCGCCAGCGTCGGCCTTGCCCCGAAATCCGTGTTCGGGCGAGAAGATGGTGGTTACGTTCAAGCCCTTTTCAAGCATTAGGTCAAGGGTGTGCTTGTCATGGTTGCGCCCCACGACGCCCGTCTGATTGCTCAGCAGGGCAATGCGCTTTCCGCGCAATAGGGGCAAATACTGGTCGGTGCGCTCGGCGCCCACAATGACAGCTTTTGCCAGCCTTGATCTGTGGCTACGTTTAGCGTTCACACGCTTGTTTTGTGCGCAAGCCCCCACCGGTACCACCAGTGTGGCAATCAAGGCTATCAGTAAAAATCGAATAATTCTCATAATGTTTATATTTGTGTTTTTTTCAATCAACAAAGATAATAAATTTATACTATATCATTTATCTTCGCATAGTAAAAAAATGTTATCAATCATGAAAGCACACGGACCCGGCGCTAACCGCCGAGCCCGTGCGTGTGCTGTGATGAATAAATGGTGAAAGATTTATTACTTGCCGTAGCCGTCGCGAATGTAAAGACCTTCCATCTTTTGAACATTATTCTTCATCTCGATAGTTTTCTCCTTGGCTTTGCTGGCCTTTTCTACGGCTTTCTCATAGTCCTTCTTTGCATCCTCGGCTTTCTTCTCGGCGTCTTTCACCTTTTGGCGAGCCTTGTCAATGTCTTGGTTAGCTTTCTCGGCCTTTTTCTTTGCTTTTTCCACATCTTTGGTAGCCTTAGCCTCTTCCTTGAGCGCTTTTTCATATTTCTTCATGGCCTCGGCCTTAGCCTTGGTCTCGTTGGCCACTTGAGTAATGTTGTCATCATCGGGGGCGACGCTAGTGGTTGCCGCAGCGCTAAAATTGATTGTCATGGCAAGAGCAAAGGTTGCCAGTAATGCTAATTTCTTCATGATTATAAATGTGTTAAAATTAATACTCTAAGCTTTGTCAATGGCAAAATTACAAAAAAATATTATACTGCCAAAAAAAGATTGTCTCAAGCCGCGTTTTGGAACATTGCTATGGTGATTTTGAGGCACAATGTTGAGCTAAGTTATAAAAAAATATTACCTTTGTGGGCGTGATACCAATAATTCATTAATAACAATGATGTTAGATTTTGTTACTTGGACAGCTAATCCCAACCTCTTTAGTGGCTTCGTTACAGTGAGGTGGTATGGACTCATGTTTGCCATTGGGTTCTTGATTGGCTATGAGATAGTTTACCGCATTTTCAAGCGCGAGGGTGCGCCCGAGGCTTGGCTTGCGCCGTTATTTTTCTATGTGGTGATTGCCACGGTGCTAGGAGCCAGGTTAGGGCATGTGTTCTTCTACGACTGGGGTTACTACAGTCAACATCCTGCCGACATTCTCAAGGTGTGGGAAGGTGGCTTGGCGAGCCATGGTGGCACCATTGGCATTATCATTGCTATTTTCATCTTTAGCTGGCATGTGACCAAGAAGAGCGCTTTGTGGACTCTTGACCGCTTGTGTATTCCCATTGGTCTGGTGGGGGCTTTGATTCGCATTGGCAACCTCATGAATCACGAAATCTATGGCGGGCCCACTAGCCAGCCATGGGGCTTTGAGTTCATCAGTAACATCAACCAGTATATGCAAGGAGCTGAGCCGGTGTTCACACAGCCATGTCACCCCACTCAAATCTATGAGGCGCTGTGCTATCTTGCCGTGTTTGGCATTTGCATGTACATGTACTGGCGTCGCAATGCTCAAGAGCGACCAGGGCTCATCTTGGGCACTTTCCTCGTGGGCATCTTTGGCACAAGGTTCTTTATCGAGTTTGTTAAGAATGTGCAAGAGCCGTGGGAGGTGGGGTTGCGCCAGAGCATTGGTCTTGATCAGGGACAGTTGCTGAGCATCCCGTTTGTGATTGCAGGCATTTGGCTCATAGTGCGTGCCTTGCGTCGTCCTCGCGAGGTGATAGAATACCCGGGCGAGTTTGCCGATGCCAAGAAAAAGAAAAAATAAACTATTTTTTTAAAAATTGCCGGGATTTTTTTCAAACAATTGCAAACAATTACTAACAATTAAATTATATCGCGACGGCGCATTATATTCCGGCGATAGCCGGCTTTTTGACGCCGCAAGGCGCGACTTTTCGAATAACTTTTTTCAAACAATTAGTATCAAAAATGCGATTAAGCGAGTCAAAGTTTTAGCCACAGCTAAAAACGTTAGATAAATTAGGCTTCGCCTCACCAATGTCAAAACAAGTTTTGCCGCATTGGCTTCGGCTTGCACTAATTTTGCGAGCGTGAGCATTTTTGTCTTTTAAAAAAAACTCTCGCAAGGGAAAAATCATGAAAATCCCAATGCTACTGGGGGTGGTAGGGGATTTGGTGAATATGTAAAAAGTTAAAAATCAAGAAAAAGAAGATTTTACTCTCATTTTATTTGGTAAATTTGTATAAAGATTGTATATTTGCAATCAATCGAATATTTTTTCTTTAAAAATGTTATAATCCTATGGAGAGAATAGACAACCTAGACAAGAAAATCTTGAAGATTATCATGACCAACGCACGCATCGCATCGAAGGATGTGGCGCTGGAGTGTGGCGTATCAAGAGCGGCAGTGCATCAGCGCATTCAGCGCATGGCCGACCTGAAAGTGATTACCGGTTCATGCTATAATGTTGACCCCATTGCACTGGGTTACAACACCTGTACCTACATTGGCATCAAGCTCGACAAGGGGTCGCTATATCGAAATGTGGTTCCCGAGCTTGAGAAAATTCCTGAGATTGTGGAGTGCCACTATACCACAGGCTCTTACAGCATGCTTGTTAAGCTCTATGCCAGCAGTAACGAACACCTCATGGACTTGTTGAACAACAAAATTCAGCACATCCCCGGAGTGAGATCGACCGAGACGCTTATTTCACTCGACCAGAGCATCGACCGAGTTCTCCCCATCAGGGTGTGAGCCCATGAGTAATTCTTCTCCACCACTGAATCCCAAGTTCTTCGCTTGGGATTTTTTAATTAAACATACCCGTTGGCGGAATTAAGTTGAGTATGAATTATGATAAAACATATTGGCTTTCAGGTATTTGCATCGAAGACGCTGGGCGGGTCGAAGACCCGACTTTGTTCGTAAGACCATGCAAGGACCCCGTAGGGGTTCGCAGCTTGGTCCTTACTGAATCTGACGAAAAGTGCCTCGAAGAGGAACTTCTTCATTAACAATATTTTCCATCATAATGTGATGTTTTATTAATTCCGCCAACGGGTTTATACATTTATAATTTTATAAATTAGTGATTAGATTTTGGGCTTTGTAGTGTTTTTATGGAAAAAAGTTGTATTTTTGTAAGCGAAACACACATTTTAAATTCAAAATACTATGAAAAGGTTACAAAATCTAGTGCTGTGCTTAGCGCTGATGGTGGGCATGATGGCCCAGGCTGCTACCGGCAACACGCCCAAGCGCGAATTTCGCTCAGCTTGGGTGGCCACCGTGTGGTGCCTCGACTGGCCCGAGACCCAGGCTTATGGCACTAATGCCGAGGTCAAGCAGAAGGCTCAACTCAATCGCATGCTTGACTCACTCAAGAAAAATAATTTCAATGCTATCAACTTCCAGGTGCGCTCGATGTGCGATGCAATGTATGAGTCGAGCTACGAGCCATGGTCGAGCTACCTTACCGGAACGCGCGGACAGGTGCCCACGTGGGACCCGCTAGCCTATGCCGTTGAGCAGTGTCACCTGCGTGGCATGGAATGCCACGCGTGGATTAATCCTTATCGCTATAGCAGTAACGGCATCGACCAGTGGGATGCCGCCGCCAACCCCAAGGACATGGCGTTGCGACAGTCGGGGCTATTGCTCGCGGCAGGCAACTATGTGGTGCTCGACCCCGCTCGCGACGAGACCATTGAGCGCATTGTGAACGTGTGTAAAGAAATTATCACAAAATATGACGTTGACGGCATTCTCTATGACGACTATTTCTACCCCGACGGCATCAGTAGTGGCAGTGATGCCGGTGACTATCAGGAGTGGCTCGATAGCAATACCGACATGACCTTCGGTGACTGGCGTCGCGCTAACGTCAACCGCATGGTAAAAGCTGTTTATGACATGATTCAAGTCACGCGCCCCGACATTCGCTTTGGTATCTCGCCAGCGGGGGTGGCGGGGACTTCGGCTCCCAACTATGGCTTGCCTCGTTGCCCGGCGGGTAGTGACTGGCAGTATAACGGCATCTTTAGCGACCCGCTGGCATGGCTCAACGAGAAGACTATCGACTACATCTCGCCACAGGTTTACTGGAAAATAGGTTCTAGTGCCGACTATAGCAAGATTGTGCCCTGGTGGAACCAGGTGTGCGATTATTTCGATCGTCAGCTCTTTGTCTCTAGCTCTATTTCAAGCATGGGCTCCACTAGCACTGAGCTTGACCACGAGGAATATGCTAATGAAGTGGAACTTAATCGCACCACCAGCTATGATGGTGCGCCCGGGGCTATCTTTTACAGTTGCAAGTATCTCTATCGCACTGGTAACCGCGAGGAACTGGCAACCTATCTGCATCGCAAGGTGTTCTCGCGCCCGGCTTTGCCTCCCGCCATGCCCTGGAAACCAGGCACCGACCCAGGTCTTGTGACTAACCTCTCAAGTGAGAATCATGTGCTGTCGTGGACAGGATTTGACAATTACAAGTATAGCATTTATGCTGTGCCTAATAGCGTGGCGCCCGAGCAGTTTAGTCGCGATGCTGAGTCGTTGCTTGATGTGAGCTACACCACTAGTTTCACCTTGCCTGAGGATGCACGTTTTGGCTATTACTATGCCGTGTGCCCAGTCGACCGCTTGGACAACGAGTTTGAACCCGCTTTCTTGGTGCCACCGGCCGACATGCAACTCGCGGCTCCAGTACTGGTGTCGCCGTCAAACGGCGACCTGGTTCCCGATCCATTCACCATGGAGTGGAACGCGGTTGCTAACGCCCAGGGCTACATGGTGGAACTCTCGACCGATGAACTCTTTACTAATGTGGTGCGACGCACTACCACCGGCACCTCAATCTCGTCGAGCGAGTTTGGCGACTTCTTGCCTCGCACCTATTACTGGCGCGTGCGCGCATGTGCCGAGGGATATGTTGATGGTGTGAGCGAGACACGGCACTGTTCTCCACAGGTGTTCACTATCACCTATCCTGAGAATGGCGCTCAGGACATTCATCCCTCATTCACCGCGCAATGGCTCACTGGAGGCTCCAGCGCCCAGGCAACACTCGAGATAGCTACCGACGATGCGTTTAGCAACATCGTCTTCAGTGGCAATTCATCGCAAGGCGAGCTGGCAATTCCACAGTACACTCTCATGCCGGGACAGTACTACTACATGCGAGTCCATATGATTGACAACGATAACTATCGCGTTACAAGCACTGTTACCTTCAAGACGGCCTATCTCAATGCCGAGCCACCCACATTTGCCATTCCCATCGATGGGGGCACGCTCTATAGCGACCAGTATGTTACACTCAACCGCCAGGAAGCGGCAGTGAGCTACACCATAGAAATATCTACCAGCGCCACAACATGGGGGCGCACACGATTTGTGGAAACGGTGCGTGACTTTGCCTATCACACCACGGCATTAGCAGGTGACATAAAGGTGAATAACAAACTAATGGAGGATGGCAAGACCTATTATGCACGTGCACGTGCCGCTTATGCTACCGAGAGTGGAAATGCTAACACCGACTATTGCAACGTCATCTCCTTTGTCTACAACAGTGGCACGGCTCCAGTGGCGGTGGCGGGCGACGTGAATGGCGATGGTCAGTGCACGGGAAGCGATGTGACCGCGCTCTACAACTACATCCTCTACAACGATACAAGTGCTATTGTAAATGGTGACCAAAACGGCGATGGCAACATCACCGGTAGCGACGTCACTGCGGTCTACAACATCATTCTAGGACTTTGAATTAGGTGTTACGGGAATTAATTGTAAGGCGCTGGTAGGCGAGACGTTCGTCGCCGCCCTGCAGGTAGATGATGCCACAGTAGTGGAAGCCATGCTCGAGAAGGAGGTTTCGCATTATCTTGTTGTCGCGGTGGGTATCGATGCGCAAGTTCGTGACGCATGAGAAGCAATAGTCCACCACGTCGTTGAAAATGCCATGAACGGTGTTGAGGCTTCCCATGCGGTGCACTACATGATAGGGCAGGGTGTCGTCGAGCCACTCGCCATCGTAGATGCAGGCGTAGGTTGGCTCAGGCGATGGCAGGAAGGCGAAGTAGGCCACGATGTTTCCACACTCTTCCACTACAAGCCCTCCGTTGCATTCAATGTCGGCAATGACGGCTTGCTCGGTGGGGTAGCCATTAATCCACTGGTTAGCGTTCCCCGAGCGACGCATCTTTTCTCTAGCGACAGCTAGCACCGCCATTATGTCGTCGATGTCGTTGAGAGTGGCGTGCCTGATAGTGCGATTGTCTTGCATGGTTGTGTGAAGAAAAAAATATAATGGCTGTGAAAAAGATAATCACAGCCATTATTATAATATATATTTTTAGAAATTAAGCGAGATGCCACCCATGAGGCTAATCTTTTGAGCGCCCATACCGGGCATGATGTCCCATTGCTTGCATAGCAAGTTGCCAGCTTGAGCCCACACCGCAAAGGCGTGGCTGAAGTTGTAGCGAGCACCCACATGAAGGTCGATGACATCATTCATTTCTATTGCTCCATATTTATAATATCCTGGGTGAATGGTGATACCATCTTCATCTATCACAGGTTTTACGTACCAGCGGGCGAAGGTGGAGCGGTTGATACGGCAATTAAGCCCCGCTGTAACCATCAGTGGCTTGATGGGCCACACTTTCACATCAAAGTTGAAAATGGTGGTGGAACCATCATCGCCAAGGGGGTAACCCAAGTAGCGAGTGTCTTCTTCATAATCTTCATCACCAGCGAAAGTGTGAATAAACTTTGCATTGGCCTCGACAAGCGAGCGGTACTTGTAGTTCATGTCAAAACCTATATAAGCACCTTTACACTTCGACATCAGGTAAATGACAGCCGCATATTGATTAACGTCTTTATAGGGCGACCCAGGACCATCGGGGGTGTCGTTATCTAAATCAAGAACATCTTTGTAGACTCCTGAATTGGCGCCGGGAACAATGGGGTCGAGTTGAGCATTAATGAATCCATAGCCCGCAAAGGCTTTTGCGCTGAAACCAACAAAGGGACCGACATCAAATCCTACACGCCCGTCGAAGGGAATGTAGGTGTTGCCATATTTCCCAAGTGGGTCGTTGTAGCGAAAAGCATCGTGCATGGCTCCCAAGTGGTTGATTTCCTTTCCACCAGTGGCTTGTGCAAAGAGACTCAAACCCTTTATAATCTTGAAGTGCAGGTCAACGTCGGGCGAGAAGCGCACTGCGGCTCCATCGTTAAACGAGAATTGGACATTAAAGCCCGCCTTAGCCTTGAAAATATCGTTCTCATAGAGGTAGTAGGGCGATAGGGTGAGCATGCCGTAGGTGTTATCAGTTGGCTGGTTATTGATGATGTCGTGGCGGCGCAAATTCACGATGTCGGCCGAGAAGTTAAATCCCACATCACCAATGCGGTCAAAATTATATTCAGCACCTAAGCCGGCATTGAGCCAGAACTCCTTGGCTCCATCAATTCCTTGCAAGTGCGACTTGTCGTAACCGGCATAGTCGATAGTGGCTGTAGCCTCATATTCAATGCCCTCACCCTTGATGTTATATTCGCTTTGCCACTTGCCATCGACACGTGCCTCGAAGAACGCTGTCTTGTGATCCTTGAGGAAGTCGCCAAAACCGCCATAGAAATTGTAGCTGTCGAAGTGTAGATGGCCATCAAGCCCTAGCACTCCTTTATTCAATTTCTTGTTCCAGCTGGCGCTCAACAGGTTATCGTTGAAGCGTTGCTTGGAGCGGTTAGAAGGTTGCTCAATGAGTTTGGTAGTGTTTTTCCCAATCCATGTGCTGTTGTGTTGCAACCACAGGTCTAATTGTTCTTCCTCCTTGTCGATGAGGCGATAGCCGGCATTGGCAATAATGTTAAGATGTGTTCCTGCGCCCAGGTCAAGATATCCTCGCTGGTTAGAGAAGTTGTGGCGAGTGCGGTAGCCATAGGGTAGCATAGTGGGGATTTCGACTGGCACCAGTGTAGGCACTGTCCAGTCGCTGAACTGTGGAGCCACAGCTTCCTTGCTGCTTTTCTTTATTTCCTTAGGCAACACGGTTTTCTTTACCACCTCTTTTTTTACTGGATCGAAATCGCGTTCCAGGGTTATTTCCTTGTTGAGGTCGGTCTTGGTGGTTTGCGCAGTGGTATTGCAACATGTTATTGCTGCCACGGCTATAGCTAAATAAGTTGCTTTCTTATTCATGGGAGTTATATAATATAATCGTGATGATGGATGATACTTCGTGTAAGCTTAAAAAAGTTCTCTATTTACTTGGATTTCTTAGTCCACTTGGCGAGGCGGCTATCAATCTCGTTGAAGATTTCACCCTCCTTGCCGGGATAGTTCGACTTGAGGCTACGCAGATAGTCGACGGCATCTTGCTTCTTGTTTTGGTCATAGTAGATGTCGCACAGCAGGATAAATCCTTTAGCAAGCCAGTAGTTGTGAGGTGTGTCGCTCTCAATCAGAGTGTTAATGCGCTCCTCGGCAGCGGTGAGGTTGCCGTCGTCATACTGGAATTGCGCCAGCATGTAGGCTGCTTCGGCTCCAGCCTCGCTCTGGGTGTTGGCAGCAAGAGTTTCAAGGTCGGCATTAGCGGCATGTTGATTGCCCAGGTTAGCGTTGGCCATAGCTCGTGCCAGCATCACCTCTTGCACCTGCTCGTTGTTGAGAGTGTTAGAGCCCTCAAGCAGATTGTCGGCGCTATTAACGAGCTCATTCCATAATTGAGCCTCACGTGCGGCGCGCACCATTCCCAGTTGAGCTAGTGTGAAGTTGTCGTCGTTAGTGGCCTTTGTAGCCCAAGTGCTGTAAACGTCGTAGGCCTGTTCACCCTTGCCCTGGTCGAGCAGTATTACACCCTTGAGAGCCATAGCACGCTGAGCAAACGCTGCATCCTCGTTGCCTTCAAGCGCATCGTTGAGCGCGTCCATGGCACTATTGTAGTCGCGCTTGTTATAGTAGTAGTGACCAATGTAGTATTTAGCTTCGCTCACATAGGCGCCATTGGGATAATCACGCAGGTAGTTTTCGAGTTTGCCGATGTTGTTCTTATCAATGTAGTAAGTCTCGGCAACTTCAAATGTCGTTTTCTCCACTTCCTTGACGTCAATCTTTGGACCACCGGCAATGCCGTTGAGACGACGACTAAAGGTGGTGAGCTCGCCACGGTCGGCGTAGATGAGCTTAAGGTCATGGGCCGCGGTTTTTGCCTCGTTGCTGGCGGGATAGGTCTCTATCACCTTCCAGTAGTTGGATATTGCTTTGTCAACATTGTTGCTGGCTTTTTGAGCCAGTGCCATGCGCAATAGTGCTTCGCGTGCTTCGGGTTGGTCGGGGTACTTAGCTATAAGTGTAGAATAGGAATTGATAGCGTCGGCAGTCTTTCCTGCCAGCACTTGTGCGTTACCTTTTTCGAGCATAGCCTCAGGCACCTTGCTAGAGTTGGGGTAGGTGTTAATAAGAGCATCTAGTTGCTCAATCTTCGAGCCATACTGGTTCTTGTCGCCAGCCACAATGGCTTTGCGCAATAGCGCATACTCGGCGGCGGCCTCAACACCTCCACTTGCAGCTTTTGTGTAGCTGCTCATAGCTCCGTCAAAATCCTTGAGGTAATATTGTGCGTCGGCAATGCGATTGTAGGCGTCACTCACCATTTCGCGGCTCAGAGAGTTGGTCTCAATACCTTTCTTGAATGCTGTGATAGCATTAGCGTAGTCTTGCTGGTTGAAGAGCGACGAGCCCAGGTTGTATTGTGCGATGCCATAGTTGGCATCGTTGCTAGACACCGCATTAACGTAGTCTTGCTGGTTCTTAGCCGCGCTCTTGTAGTCGCCCAGTTGGTATTGTGCCTCGGCAAGCCACAGCTTGCTGTCGTTGTAGATATTGTTGTCCTTGCTACCCATGTCGACCGCCTGGCTCAGGCTGCTGGCAGCATCAATGGGCTTGTTGTTGCGCAACTGTTGCACGCCCTTGTGATAGAGTACCGATTGCTTAGCCTGCAGCACCTTGTCGCTAGGGTTCTTGATGTTGTTGATGCTACGCAGTGCCTTATCATAGTCACTAGTGGTGTTGTAGGCATCGATAAGGTAGTTCTCAACGTTGCTATAGTAGGCCGAATTGGGATACTCATTGAGGAATTGTTCAAACATGTCGATCGACTTGTTGAAAGGAGTGCGTCCGCCTTGACTCTGGCTAATAGCATAGTTGTAGAACGCTGTCTCACGCACGTTGTTGTCCCAGCGCATGTTAGCGGCGTTTTCAAATGCCAGTGCGGCACCATTGTAGTCACCACTCTTGAGACGGCTCTGTCCCACATAGAGGTAAGCACTCTGCGTCATGGCGTCGTCGACCTGTGTAACGTCGAGCATGTGCTCTATCGATTCCTTGTAGTCGCGGTTGTTGAAGTCGACAACTCCCAGCATGTAGGTTGCGGTGCGACGCGAAGGGGAGTCGCTGTCGACGAGCGCGACAAATTTCTCAAGAAATGGTTTTGCTTTCGCATTGTTGCCCATGCGGTAGTAGCTTTCACCCACAATGCGGTTCATCTCGGCGGTGAAGTAGTCGTTGGCCTGGTCTTCGATGAGCGACTCGCCCAGGGTGATGGCATTGCTGTAGTCGCCCTGCTTGTACATGATTTGGCACATATAGTACTGCGACTGGTAGCCCAGCTCGCCCACGCGGTCCACGCTCTGGAATAGTTCCATGGCGTTGTCGTAGCGCTCGTTGGCATACTCAATATAGGCATTGAAGAACGTTGCCGCGCTACTATATTGTTTTGTCTTTGAGAGCCGGTCGAAGAGGTTGTGTGCCTCGCTATAGTTGCCCAGCATCAGGTTGCTATAGGCACGACGGTAGAGCACGTCCTCGTCGGTGTCATCATCAAGGGCTTTCTCGCGCACTTGCTCATAGCTTGTTAATGCTTGTGCAAACTCACCGTGATAGAAATAGTAATCACCCACCTTGGCTCTGGCGGCTACCGCCAGTGGCTCATAAGGATGATTCTCTATAAACTCTTCAAGCATAGTGAGCGAAACAGGTTTGCCAAGCTCAAAATTATTGAGGGCTATGGTGTATTCGGCCTCAATATCTTCATCCCACAGGGGACCTAGATAAGTGTTGAAGTGTGATAGCTGGTGGATTGAGCCCACATAGTTGCGACGGTCATGCATTAGCAATCCACGCAAGTTATAGCCTTCACCGTTAGTGTTCATCACAAGTGGCTGAGCCATAGCGAGCCCTGGTGCCGCAAGCACGCATGCAATTAACAAAACTTTCTTGAGTTCCATAATAAAAGTGTGGTATATTGTGTTTCTAATTTTATCTATTAATTTAACTTGCAAATATAATTATTATTTCATTACACTACACACCTAATAATATTAAAAAGAAAAAAAAATAACTAAAAGCGCATTTGTTACACTATTTTTTGTTTTTGTCAATAATTTTTCTCAATTTTGCATAGCTTACAAATGTCAATATTTAAAAACAGATATTAGTGAATTAAACCTGTAAAATATAAAAGTTATGGAAACTATCAAATGCCCTTTTTGTGGAAACGTTATGCCAGTTGGCACACCTGTGTGCTATAATTGTGGAAAGACACTAACACCCACTGCCGAGGCTACTCCTCCACCAGTGCCCGGCATGCCCCCTCTTCCCGAGCAACCCAAGGTTGAAGGCATGCCTCCCATCCCTGGTGTGGCGGCCGCGACTACAACCGCGGTGGCGGCCGAGGCTGCCGCCGCCGAACCACCAGCAGTGCCGGAAATACCTGAAATACCGGCGGTTCCTGAACCACCTGCAGTACCCGAGCCCGTAGCTCCTGCGGTTCCTGAACCACCTGCAGTACCCGAGCCCGTGGCACCAGCAGTTCCTGAACCACCCGCAGTACCCGAGCCCGTAGCTCCTGCGGTTCCTGAACCACCTGCAGTACCCGAGCCCGTAGCTCCTGCGGTTCCTGAACCACCCGCAGTACCTGAGCCCGTGGCACCCGCAGCTCCTGAACCACCAGTAGCTCCCGAACCTGTGGCTCCTGTTGAACCTGAGCCAGTTGCGGTTCCCGCGCCCGCGCCACCTGTGGCACCCGTTGAGCCAGCCCCTGTGATGGTTCCTGAGAAGAAGAAATCGCCATGGTTGCTCATTGGCATCATAGCTGGAGTTCTTGCTTTAGCAGGAGCTGGTGTGGCAGCCTATTTCCTTTTGTTTAATGGCGATAAAGATAAACCCAAGGTGGAGCAAACCGACGAGAACTTAAATGTGGAAAGCTTTAGCACCGATGTTGAGGAAGGCAATAGTGGTGATGTTGTTGAGACCCCAGGAGAGAATGATGGTGACCAGGGTGAGACTGATGGTGACCAGGGCGAAAATGATGGTAATGGTCCTTCAATCGATGAACCTAAGCCTGAAGTAGATATCCAGCCAGCCACCAGGCCCGATGTTGATCATCAAGTTGAGAAAATGCGCCAGCAGGCCGAGAAGCAACGCCAGCAAGCTGAAAAACTGCGAAAGCAGGCTCAGCAGCAAGCTGAACGTCAGCGCCAGCAAGCTGAGAAGCAACGTCAGCAACAACAGCAACAACAGCGTCAGCAGCAACAGCAGCAACAACAACAGCAACAACACCGTGATCTCAACTACGAGCGCTTGCGCAATGGTGCTGGTCAGCGTGCTTTCTAAAACATTTTGCCAGCCAGCCACATCAGGCTAGCGGTAATGCACAGTCATGACAAAACTAAAGGAGTTTCACTCAAGCGATGGGTGAAACTCCTTTTAGCTATTGCTTCAATCAATCACTAATGCCAATGTGACTTGTTGAGCAAGATGATATGTATTTATAATTACTTGTCTTTCTTGGTTTTCTCAAGCTGGCGCTTTAGGGCATCGACTGCTACATCAATAGCCTCTTCAAACGTGTCGGCCACCTTGTTGGCAAACAAGTCGTCGCGTTGGGGAACAAACAGTTTGATACTGGCCTCTTTGTTCATAGCGGTCTCGGGTTTAACAACTTTCAATGTCACCTCAGCATTGGTGATTTCCTCATGATGCTTAACGAGTTTTTCAACTTTCTTGTTGATGAACTGCTCTAGTTTCTCTGTTGCATCAAAATGAATGGCTTTTACTTTAATTTCCATATTAGCCTCCTTTGTTAAGTGCCCTGGGATGGGCGAGTTTATAATTATTTTTCAATTCACTAAAAGTCACATGTGTGTAGATTTGGGTTGTAGCGAGCGATTCATGCCCAAGCAGCTCTTTAACACTGTTGATCGCGGCACCGTCGTTGAGCATTGCGGTAGCAAAACTGTGGCGCAACACGTGGGGACTGCGCTTGCTCGTTACGCCCACTTCTTGCAACGCTCGATGCACAATGCGGTACACGAGCATGGGGTAGAGAGGATTGCCGTCTTCTTTGACAAAAAAATGCTCGCACCCTCTCACTAGCTCATCTCGCAAGAGGCGGTAGCTGTCTATTGCCTGTGCAAGTTCTGTGCCAAACGGGATTATGCGATCCTTGTCACGCTTGCCGTGCACTTTGAGCTCGCCACTGGCAGTGTCCACGTTGCGGTCGAGAAGGTCAAGGAGCTCGGCGCGGCGTATTCCTGTCTCATATAGCATCATCACTATCAGGCGGTTGCGCACTTGCACAAAGTCGGTCTCATCAATCTCTTGATCGAGTAGCTCATCCATGCTACTGCTTCGCACCAGTTGTGGCAGTCGCTTGGGAATTCGTGCCAATTCTACCGCAGCCGCCGGGCTGTCGCTTGCCATGCCCTGCTTCATGAGCCACTTGTAGAATGAGCGCACGGCTTGCACTTTGCGCCGCATGGTGCGGGCACTGTCGCCCTGCTTGTTGAGGTGGAGCATCCAAGCCCTGATGTCGCCTGTTGTCACGCTTTTCACATCGAGTGCCTCCTTGCCGCCGGTGAGAAATTGCTCCCATTGCTCCAAGTCGCAGCGATAGGCGACAACGGTGTGGGGCGAGAGGTTTTTCTCTAGCCTAATGAATTGCAAGTAGTTGTCAATTTCTTTACCCATAGCAATAGTGCAATTTGGAACTCAGTGTTATTATCGTGACGCTACTAAGTTATACAAAAATCGCAATAAAACCAAATTTATTGCGATTTTTTGACAAATAATCTTGCTTTTTTTAATTTTATCCCAATTTGGACATTAGGATTTATGCACTCCAGTAATGAGTAGCTCAGCCTGTTATGGGCATGTGGTGAGGGGGTTGGTGCAGAAGTGGTCACTCAGTCCCCAACCTGTGTACTTGCCGTCGACCGACTCCACTTTAACCCACTTTCCCTTGATGCCGATTGGGTGGAAATCAAGATATTTCTCTCCCTTGAACACTAGCTTGCCCTTGGTGCTAGGGGTCTTATATAGCTTGGTATAGTTACTTCCCATGGTTGCCAACATGAGCAACGATTGATGAATCCAATATCCGGTCTTCGAGCCATTAAGGGTTATGGTTTTCTCATCGTCGCCATACTGTTCCACGTCGGAGTCAATCTTCCACCATCCATTTTTCACGTCAAGCAGTGTCACCACAAATGCCTCGCTAGTGGGTAACGTTGCTACCACTTTTCCATTAGGGGCATTACGCACGTTGGTGGCAGCGCCATCATTATCAATAATATAGGCTTGCACAAGTCCTTGCGCACTAGCCAAAACTGGCATTAATAAAACAGCAAATAATAATAAAGCATTTTTTTTCATGATTATTTTTCTTTTGTAGGGTTTATATAATCAGTTGAAAACTTTCTTTTTTTTCGGCCCAGGATGGCTTTTAGACGCTTGTAACCTTCCACGCCCAGGATGGTGATGCCACTATATTGAAAGGTTTTAGCTAGTCCCAACCACACTACCCACCACAGCCACTTTCCATAAGCGCTCATCCAGGTGATGATGCTCAAATCTTTTATCCAGGGTATTACTGGGAAAAAAGAGATTAGGTAGCATGGCACACACATGGCGAGCACAATGACACCTGTGCGAAATGACAGTTTCGATAGCCAGCGCTTGATGGTTTCCATGGTGATGCAGTAATTATGTGATGTATGGAGAGTGAATAAGGCAAGATTTAGAAATCGTCGGGGAACTTGCGGGCTGCCTCCTTAAGCATGCGCGAAACATCGAAGTAGAAATCCTTGGTCTTCGTTTCATCGGTTTCGCTAGTGGCTTTGATGCAGTCAATTCCGCCCGAGAGCTCCTGATGGTCTTTTGCGACATATCCCAGGAAGTTGATGAGCGTGTACTCATGCTCGGGATATAGCACTACCCAGGGTTCTTCCTCAGTGCCGCGTCCGCTCGACATGATGGCGGCTATGAGTTTGTCGAGGCGATACTGGCGCACAGCGGCTCGTGCATATTTTTTCTTTTGCTTGAGAGCATAGATGTAGTAGTTCAGTTGCTCTATATCGAAGATGTTGTCGTCGAGTGCTTGCACGGCATATTCCTCAATCTTGTCACACTCCTCGCGGCTGAGGGGTTGTTTATAGTAGAGTTGTTCCACCTCGTCTTTGTTTTCAAACTCAGTGTGGCGGAACGGGTTATAGTCCTCTTGGAAAATGAAGCCATAGTAGAGGTCGCGATAGGCCTCAAAGTTCATGATGGTATCGTTGCTCTTGAACGAGCGCACCAGTTTGGGGTAATAGTAACGCGAATAGGGGTCGAGGGTTTCTCGTTTTATCTTGTCGAAGTCCACTTCACGCACCTCAAAGCGGTATTGTGCATGCATGCTCATCAACAGCGAGCCACATGCCACAAGGATTAATGCTATAAATAGTTTTTGTTTCATTGTCGATTAATTACTACTGTCATTTGATATCAAACACAAAGCCTTCTACTGCGAGACCCATCATTGCCACGGCAACTATCACAGCCAGACCTTTGGCGCAAAGGTACTGAATAAAATTGGATTTTGGAAATTTCAGCCATTTGCCATGGGGAGTCATGCTGAAGGCCAGTTGTCCCATTATTGTGCCCAAAATCGTTCCCAGAACCATGAAGCGGGCTTCGACCAGCATTCCCAGCAAGCATCCCATTATTGCTCCTAGGGCAAGATATAAATTGCCCGTGCTCTTGCCGCCAGGCTCGCCTTTGGGCTGGAGGTACTTGATGCCCATCACCATTAGTGTTGTCACGCCATAGAAGATGAATATCCATTGTGGAAAAGTGGTGTAGGTGCTCAAGTGCATGAGCCACAGCCCGGCATAGGCTGGCAGGGCGGCGGCAATCCATGGCTTGAACAGTAGCACGAGTGCCAGTAGCATGAGCACAATGCCCGCAATGAGAAGAATTTTGCTTAATATCATGATTGATAAACAGTGGATACTTTCGATATAAATAACTTTTTTTATTACTTTTTTGCAAGCTGGGGAGTTAGGTTTTTACTCCTGCGGTTGCTGTATCTCATTGGCTTGAGTGTCGCTGTCGCTGGTGGGGGCGGGGTCTTCATGCTTCACATCGTCGGGGTAGGAAACGCGAGTGTGATAGAAAGTGAGCAGTCGCTTGATGAGGCAGTTTTTTACCTCATTAATTTCCTTGAAGCTAATGGGCGACTCGTTAAACATGCCGTCGCTCACCTGCGAGTCGATAATCTTGTTCACTATGTTAGTGATGTTCTCCTCGTTGGGTACTGTTAGACTCTTGGCAGCGGCCTCGCATGCGTCGGCCATCATCAGGATTGCCGCCTCGCGAGTTTGAGGATTGGGACCAGGATAGGTGTAGGGCGCTGGATCCACATTTCCTGTAGCACTCTGCTTGAGAGCCTTGTTGTAGAAATAGCGCGTCTTGCTCTTGCCATGGTGCTGGGCGATGAGGTCCTTGATGACCTGTGGCAAATTAGCTTTCTCGGCGCGTTGCAGTCCATCGGTGACATGTGAGATTACTATCAACGCACTCTGGTCGGGTTGTAGCACATCGTGCGGGTTCACGCCACTCTGGTTCTCGGTGAAGAATGCGGGGTTGTTGATTTTGCCAATGTCGTGGAATAGTGCTCCAGCTCTCACTAGTTGCACGTTAGCCCCCACTTTCCTAGCCGCTTCGCCGGCTAGTGTTGCCACCTGCAGGGAGTGCTGGAATGTGCCAGGGCAGTTTTCTGAAAGTTCGCGCAACACAGGATTGTTGATGTCGCTGAGCTCAACAAGTGTCACTTGCGAGGTGAAGCCAAAAATTTTCTCCACGATAAAGATTACAAAATAAGCAAACGAGAGGACGATGCAGTTGACGGCAAAGTAAAGAATTACATGCCAGTCGAGAGTGGAGATGGTGCCGTTGCGCACTATATATTGAGCAATATAAGTGGCTGAGTAGCACAAGAAAATGAGTAACGCGCACACCACCAGCTGCGAGCGTTGCATCAGTCCTTTTATCGACATGATGGCGATAGTGCCGGCCATGAATTGCAAGAGCACAAAGTCGCTGGCATCGGGGGCAACAAGCGAGCTTAGCAGCACCACCACCATGTGGGTGAAGAATCCTAGCGAAGTGCTAAAGAAAATGGTGACTACAATGGGTACCAGAGCAAATGGAATGATATACATGAACCCCGGTCGCAGATGAGCTATGACATAGACAATCAGCGAGAATACAAACACAAAACTAAACAAAAACAGCATGTGTCGCATACTGCGGAAAACGGTGGGGTGCATGATGCGGATGTAGAGGTAGAACACTAGCATGATGAGCAGTAGCACCACCACGTTGCCTAGCATGGAGAAATGTTGCAGTGTGTTGTTGATGTTTCGCTCGGCGCTGAGGCGTTCATAGGTTTGCAACAGTGAGTATTTCTCGGCGGTGACAATCTCGCCATAGTCAATGATACCCTCACCGGTAACTTTCACACCATGAGGCGCAAGGGCCATTTTGTAGGCATCGTCAAGTAGCGACTGCGATTTCACCGAGTCATACATTAGGCTGGGGGAGAGGTTGGTATAGAACAACTGCGACAGCTCCTTGCTTTGTTGCACACCAAAGAGAACCGTGGTGTCGAGGTAGTTATAGGCTTCCATTGCCGACATTAAGTCGCTACTATTGACCACAACGCTTTCATTACCCTGGCTGTTGACGACCCTCACCTGCTTAATTTTTCCATTGGAAATGAGATTCTTGGTGTTGTTATCAACAATGCCTTTCTCGTAGAGTTGTCTCGTCATCTGGATTAGGTGCTGCTTAGTGCTTGAGGAAACACCACTCATGTGAGCAAGACCTGTCTCGATATTCTCAATCGACTTTTGCGTCAGTACCTCGTTGCGGGAATAGATAGGCGCGAAATTGCTATCAATACTATCTTTTATCTTCTTGGCACTCACCGAGTCATACTCGATGGGAATGTCGAAGGGAGCAATGAGTTTAGGGTAGTTCCAAGGGCGACCCTCATTGTAGACGAGGGCATCATGCGAGCCTCCGCCGAAAAATAACGATAACGTGCTCACCGTTAGTACAATAAGTAGCCATACTATTAGTTTGTTACGTGTCAGCGTCTTCATGCGAGTTCCTTAATTGGGTGTTGTTGTTGAAAAAAAGTTGTCGGTAAGTTCAATGTGTTTCTTAGCTTTGTCTAATAGCCTTGTTCACACCTTTCACTTTGCTCAGTCGCTTGCACATCTTAGTCACCGCATTAACATCCTCGACAAGGACGTCCATCTCGCAAGTGAACACTCCAGCCTCTGAACGGATGTTCAGCCTGCGGATGTTAATGGCAAGGTTGGTGGAAATGAGATAAATAATCTCTTGAAGGATGCCCATGCGGTCGATTCCCTCAACGAGAATTGAAGCGAAGAATGTCTCGCTACCTATTTCCCACTTGGTTTCCACTAGCCTGCTGCCAAATCCACTCTTGAGTTTCATGGCGGTGGGGCAGTCGGTTTTGTGAACAATCACCTCATTATTATAGTTCACATAACCTATAACATCGTCGCCTGGCAGTGGATGGCAACACTTGGCAAGCTGGTAATTGCTTTGCCCGTCGATGGTCTTGAGCACATATACCTTCTTGCGGTCTACTTTCTCGTTGGTGGTAGTGGATGTGGTGTCCTGCTCGGTGTTCTTTGAAGGCCGTCCTCCAAATGAGTTTCGCCATAGCTTGCTGAGCAAGTTTTGCGAAGCTGGTTTTAACGACTTGAGGATGATGGGTGAAAGATCTACATCCCCTTTGCCAATCTTGTAGAAAAGGTCTTCCTTGTTTTGCACTCTCAGGCTACTGATGATGCGCGTGAGATTCTCGTTGTTAATCTCGGCATTGTTCTCGGCCATGAAGTGCTTGAACATCTCTTCTCCCTTGTCCATCACCTCGCGACGCATGTGGCGCAAGGCATAGTTGAGGCGAGTTTTGCCCTTGGCGGTGGCGACAAATTTTTTCCACTCTAGCTGTGGGCGTTGCGATTGCGAGGTGAGAATTTCCACCTGGTCGCCACTCGAGAGGCGCTGCGATAGTGGCACAAGTTTGTGATTCACCTTGCCGGCAATGCAGTGGGTTCCAATTTCGCTATGTAGAGTAAATGCCAGGTCGAGCACCGAGGCTCCCACGGGTAGCGAAATCATGTCGCCCTTGGGGGTAAAAACGGTGATCTCACGAGCGTAGAGGTTGAGCTTGATAGAGTCGAGGAAGTCGAGAGCATTAGGTTCGGGATTCTTGAGGATATCCTCAATTTCCTGTAGCCACCCACGCAGCTGGCCGTCCTCTTCCATTTCCGTGCCACCTTCTTTGTACACCCAGTGAGCGGTGACTCCGCGCTCGTCGATGGTGTCCATCTTGCGACTGCGAATCTGCACCTCTATCCATTCTCCGTCGGGACCCATCACAGTCACGTGCAGGGCTCGATAGCCATTGGGCTTTGCGTGAGATAGCCAGTCGCGGATGCGGTCGGGGTGGATTTTGTTATATACCTTAGTAATCTCGTTATAGATAGCCCAGCACATGCCGTTCTCGTCTTTGTCGTCGGGGCATTCAAAAACGATGCGTGCGGCATAGATGTCGTAGATTTCATCGATGGGGATGCGCTTGGTTTGCATCTTTTTCCATATCGAGTAGCACGATTTCACTCTTGCCTTGAACTCATAGTCCAGTCCCATGGCGTCGAGGCGCTCGCGAATGGGTGTGGAAAAGCGTTGGAACATGTCGTTGCGCTTATTCTCACTAGCGGCGATGGCATCGGCTATCGACTGGTAGATGTCGGGGTGCTCATATTTGAAGCTCAAGTCCTCGAGCTCGGTTTTTATGGCAAAGAGCCCTAGGCGATGGGCAAGAGGAGCATAGATGTATAATGTCTCGCCAGCTATCTTGTATTGCTTAGCGGCGGGCATCGAGGCAAGAGTGCGCATGTTGTGAAGACGGTCGGCCATCTTGATGAGAACCACGCGTATGTCGTCGCTCATGGTGAGCAATAGCTTGCGGAAATTCTCGGCCTGTGCCGATGCTTTCTCACCAAAGATGCCTCCCGAGATTTTAGTGAGGCCCTCAACGATGTTAGCAATCTTATCGCCCACTTTCTCGCCTGTTTCTCCTATCGTCTCGTCGCCAAAGATGGCCTTGATGTCGTCGGTAGTGTAGTCGGTGTCTTCCACCACGTCGTGTAGCAGTGCGGCGCATATTGAAGTGGACCCCAGTCCTATCTCTTGACTCACGATGGTCGCTACCGCGATGGGATGAAGAATGTAAGGCTCGCCCGAGCGGCGTCTTATTCCCTCATGGGCACGTCGCGCGAAGCGATAGGCCTTCTCTATCTTCTCCACCTTCTTGCGGTGATTGCTTGACAGATAGCCGTTAAGCAACGACTGATAAGCGTCATCAATCAATTTGTTATCATCCTCTTGACTCATACTTCTCTAGCCTTCAAAGTGTGTTTAGGGTTTATTCTAAATTACAAAAGTAGAAATAAAAAATGAGAAATAAGCACCTTTGGCACTTTTTTTGATAAATGAAATATAGCGAGCTCTAGTGGGAGGGCTGTTCTCGTTGTCTCATTTTTTAATCTTCAATGGGTGCGTAGGGCTTGTTGACTTTATCCTGGAAGGGAACAGGGGTGTGGTCGAGAATGGCCTTGAGATAGGGCTTTAGCTTTTGAGCATAGTAGAAGAATCCCAGGTCGGTGAGATGAATACCATCAACAGCTCCTTCGCAGTCGGGCCCGTACAGGTTCTCGCGGTCAATGTAGTAGAGGTTGTGTGGGTTGTCCTCGCGCAGCTTGAGGTAATTCTTGTGGAACTCATAATTCTTTTGTGGCAGGTACTTGCTGTAGAAACCACTAAACCGCTCGTAGCTATATTCCTGCCCCTCAACCATAAAGATGGGCACGTCGGGGCGCAGTGTGCGCAGCAGGTTCACGAAGCCATAGGTCACGGTGTCGCACATGAGCTTGGTGCAGTTTGGGATTGGGTCGAGGATGTAGGCGTCCACACCGGGGATTGCCGCCATGGCGCGTGCCATGCAACTATCCATCTTTCCCTCACCACTGAATCCCAGGTTCACACATTCCACGTCAAGGTCGCGTTGCAGAATGCTCGTTGCTACCATTCCCGTGCGTGAAGCGCATCCACCATGCAGGATACTGGTGCCGTAAAAGACAAACTTGTGCTCGCGTCGTGGACTATTGACACGTGGTTGAGCAATTTCGGCACTGGGCTCGATGCCTATTTCCAGCCAGTTGATACCGTCGTAGAGGGGCAAATAAATCATGTACTCATGCCAGCGTCCGTCAAGGCGGTCGATATACACTTTGCTCTGGATGGAGTCCTTGCGTGGTCCATCGCCAGTGTGATTGTAGTCACGATAGGGGCGGTTACAGTTCACAAAACGCCATTTGCCCTCGTCGTCGAGGATGTAAAGGTCGGTGCCCTTAATGCCCGTGTCGGCCATGTGAGCCATGTGGAAGTTGCTCAGCAAGTTGTAGCGCACAGCCACGCAATGACTATTGGTGGCAAACCGAATGCCAATGCCTGCCGAGTTCTTAGCGCGGTCCCATAGGGTGGTGCGCACGCTGTCCTTGATGGTTGCGGGGATGCGTGTGTAGGGGGTAAACGAGTTGTCGAAACCCTTGTTGATGAGGCGGAATCGCAGCGCATCGTAGAACTTGAGTGTGTCAGTGCTAGTGAAGTCCTGTGCCACAGCTCCGGTTGTCATCATGATAGCCAGTGCCAGGAGAAGATGCTTGATTTTCATTGATTATAGATGGTTAGTGTGAATAATCACGGCCGGCCACCACGTGAGGGCTGCCGGCCGTGTTTGGGGTTTTAAATAAAGTACTCTATAGTAAATTATTGCAGAGTACCAGCCTCGGCTTGCTGAATCATAGTGTCATCGGCGGTGATGTAAACCTCTACACGACGGTTTTGAGCGCGACCGGCAGCGGTGCTGTTGTCGGCGATAGGATAGTCGTAGGCTAAGCCCTTAGTATCCATGCGGGTTCCTGCCACGCCACTGTTCTGCAAGTAGTTCTTTACAGCATTTGCACGATTGAGCGAGAGTTTCTCGTTAACGGCACGGCTACCGGTGTTGTCGGTGTGGCCGTAGATTTGCACATTAGTGTTAGGATCGTTGATGAGCGAGGTCGCAAAGCGTGTCAAAGCATTCTTGGCAGGAGTCTTGAGGGCATACTTGCCAGTGTCGAAGAGGATACCCTCGTCAAATGTTACCTGAATGCCGGTGAAGCCGTTAGCGTCAGTTACTGTGGTAACCGATGCACCTTCGATAGCGGCGAGCTCGTCGGCTTTCTTCTGCATGTGCTTGCCAATGAGAGTACCAGCTACACCACCAGCAACGGCACCAATAGCACCACCAATGGCAGCACCCTTGCCCTTGCCAATGAGAGCGCCAATACCAGCACCAATTGCAGCGCCACCGCCACCGCCAATGAGGCCGCCTTGCAGGGTCTTGCTCATTGAACCACAACCACTAAACGAAATGAGCAACACAGCGCTCATGAAAAGACTCATAAATTTCTTCATAATAGTACTATTTTTATTGATGAAATAATTATAAAAAATGTTAGTTTCCCAATGTAAATATATCGCAAAAGTAAGTAGTTTTATTGTAAATCGCAAATAATGAGCCGAGAAAATTTTGTTCCAGCAAACTATTGTTATCAAAATTACTAGGTTTTTGTAAATCTCTCTCTCACTCACAATCTATAAACACCCACATGATAAAAATACTGCATCAAGCCATGGAAAAAGCTTGATGCAGCGTGATTTTTTTAGCCAGAGTGGATTACTTGTCTTTCTTGAGCAGGTCGCGAATCTCGCCCAGGAGTTTCTCCTCGTTGCTGGGCTCGGGCTCGGCGGCAGGCTCTTCTTCTTTTTTCTTGGTGAGCTTGTTAATGCCCTTGAGCATCAGGAAGATGCACAGGGCGATAATAAGGAAGTCAACCACATTCTGGATAAATGTGCCATAGTTGAGCACTGCGGCGTTCTCGCCCTCGCCAATCTTGCACACAAGCTTGGTGAAATCAACATTACCGGTGAGCATACCAATGGCTGGCATGAGCACATCGTCAACAAGCGAGCTCACAATCTTGCCGAATGCACCGCCAATGATTACACCTACTGCCATGTCCATCACGTTGCCCTTCATGGCAAATTCTTTAAATTCTTTGATAAATCCCATAGTGATTTAGATATTTTAAATTAATAAATAAAAGTTAGTAGTCATTTAATCGAAATCCAACTATTAAACATTCTTAATTGAGCTGGTTAATGACATTATTTTATTGTCGATAGGGTTATGTTTTACAAAAAAAATATTAATTTTGCAGTCGAAAACTATGACAATAAAAAAATAGCTGGTCATTATCAGCACTTTGTAATAGTTTGTGCAAAGATAATAAATTTTAGATAATAATAATTATTTTATTTAAACAAATTATTAAAAAATTATGGGTAAAATTAAAATCGGTATTAACGGATTTGGACGCATTGGTCGTTTCGTTTTCCGTGCTTCACTCGAAGAGGCTAACAAGAATGACGTGGTAGTAGTAGGTATTAACGACTTGCTGCCAGTAGACTACATGGCTTACATGCTCAAATATGATACTATGCATGGTCAGTTCTGTGGCGACATCAAGGCCGACGTTGAGAACAACAAGCTCATCGTTAACGGTAACGAAATCCGTGTTACTGCCGAAAAGGACGCCGCCGACCTTAAATGGGACGAAGTGGGTGCCGAGTATGTAGTTGAGTCTACAGGTCTCTATCTCACTATGGACCGTGCCGAGAAACACCTTCAGGCTGGCGCCAAGTATGTAGTTCTCTCAGCTCCCTCTAAGGCTGGTGATGATGGTCGTCAAGCTCCAATGTTTGTGTGCGGTGTTAATGATGATAAGTATGCCGGTGAAACTATCGTTTCTAACGCTTCTTGCACCACTAACTGCCTTGCTCCCATCGCTAAGGTCTTGAACGATGCTTTTGGTATTGAGAATGGTCTCATGACTACTGTTCACTCTACTACCGCTACTCAGCGCACAGTTGATGGTCCATCGTTGAAGGACTGGCGTGGTGGTCGTGCCGCTGCCGGCAACATCATCCCTTCGTCGACTGGTGCCGCTAAGGCTGTGGGTAAAGTTATCCCCGAGCTCAATGGCAAGCTCACTGGCATCTCGATGCGTGTCCCCACTCTCGACGTTAGTGTTGTTGACCTCACAGTTAACTTGAAGAACCCCGCCACTAAGGAGGATATCTGCGCTGCTATGAAGAAGGCTAGCGAGGGCGAGCTCAAGGGCATTCTGGGTTACACCGAGGATAAGGTTGTTTCGAGCGACTTCCTGGGTGATCCCCGCACTTCAATCTTCGATGCCGACGCTGGTGTTTACCTCACCGACAAGTTTGTGAAAGTAGTATCGTGGTACGACAACGAGATTGGCTACAGCCACAAGGTTATCGACCTGATTAAGGTTATGAAGAAGCACAACGGCTAAAACACTCACAAGGTGTAATTTAAATGAATACTACTAAGGCTGGCTCGACATGATGTCGAGCCAGTTTTTGCGGTGCTACGAGCTGATAATGGTAAAATATTAATAGTTGTTGAAAATTGATGCTAATTTTTGTTATTTAGGCTATTTTTTGCTACCTTTACACGCTCAAATAAAGACATAGACCTTAGTGGGGTTGCTAATTATCTATAAACTAGACTATTCAATTATAATCTAATAAAAGTATATGAAAAAGTTACTATCCGCATTAACCCTGTTAATGCTTCCGGCATCGCTCATGGCGAGTGAGGCCGACCTGAAGATGCCCGAGGGCTTCGCTTCTCATGAGCTTACAAGTGTGCTTTACTGGGGCTTCTTGATTGTGATTTTAGGTATGCTGTTTGGCCTGTGGCAATTCAGCAGAGTGCGTAAACTCAAGGCTCACGCCTCAATGCTTGAGATTGGCAATGTGATTTTCAAGACTTGTTCAACCTACCTCAAGCAGCAGGGTAAGTTCCTGGGCATTCTGTTTGTATTCATTGGTGCCGCAATCGCGTTGTACTTTGGTGTGCTCTCACACATGCCCATAGGGTCGGTGCTACTCATTCTCGCATGGACGGTAATCGGTATTCTTGGCTCTTATGCTGTGGCTTGGTTTGGTGTTCGCATGAATACTCTCGCCAACAGCCGCATGGCATTCGCGTCGCTGCGCCGTCATCCTCTCGACCTGTTGAACATTCCATTGTCGGCAGGTATGAGCATTGGCGTGGTGCTGATTTGCGTTGAGTTGTTACTCATGCTTGTAATCTTGCTATTCATGCCCGAGGATTTGGCTGGTAGCTGCTTCATTGGCTTTGCCATTGGTGAGTCGCTTGGCGCCAGCGCTCTGCGCATCGCCGGTGGTATCTTCACCAAGATTGCCGACATTGGTAGCGACCTGATGAAGGTGGTATTCAAGATTGGCGAGGACGATCCCCGCAACCCTGGTGTTATTGCCGACTGTACTGGCGACAATGCCGGCGATTCCATTGGCCCGACAGCCGACGGTTTCGAGACCTATGGCGTGACAGGTGTAGCTCTGGTATCGTTCATCTTGCTTGCTGTGCCTGTTGAGTATCAGGTTCCACTGCTGGTATGGATCTTTGTGATGCGCATCTTGGGTGTTGTGACATCGGTATTCTCCTATTATATTAATGGTGCCCTCTCTAAAGCTAAATATAGCAAGGCCGACGACCTCGACTTTGAGAAACCCCTCACCAGCCTGGTGTGGATTACTTCTATCTTCTCGATTGTCGCTACATTTGCCGCTAGCTACTTCTTGCTGCATGATTTGGGAGAAGGTGGCAACAACTGGTGGCTTGGCTTGGCAACTATTATCTCGTGTGGTACGCTGGGTGCCGCTCTTATTCCTGAGATTACTAAGCTCTTCACATCGCCCACTTCAACTCACGTTAATGAGGTTGTAGAAACCTCAAAACAAGGTGGTGCGTCGCTCAACATTCTCTCGGGTCTTGTGGCTGGTAACTTTGGTGGTTTCTGGACAGGACTGGTGTTCTTCCTGCTCATGTTCTTTGCTTATGTGGCTTCGTCGCAGTTTGACATGGTGCCTCTACTTGGTCCTTATTTCTCAATCTTTGCATTTGGTTTGGTGGCCTTTGGTATGCTTGGCATGGGTCCTGTGACTATCGCAGTCGACAGCTATGGTCCTGTTACCGACAATGCTCAGAGCGTGTATGAGCTCTCGCTCATCGAGGATGACATCGACAAGGCTAAGACCGACATTGAGAACGACTTTGGCTTTACTCCCGACTTTGAGAAGGCTAAATACTATCTTGAGGCCAACGATGGCGCTGGTAACACCTTCAAGGCTACAGCCAAGCCAGTGCTCATTGGTACTGCCGTGGCTGGTGCCACTACCATGATTTTCTCATTGATTCTCATGATTCAGAAAACTCTGGGCGTTGATCCAGCCGAAATCTTGAACCTCTTGAATCCTTATTCAATCCTTGGCTTCATCTTGGGCGGTTGTGTTGTTTTCTGGTTTACTGGCTCGTCAATGCAAGCTGTTACTACCGGTGCCAACCGTGCTGTTGACTTCATCAAGAATAATATCAAGCTCGATGCTAACGCACCCAAGAAGGCCGACATTAGCAAGAGTCAGGAAGTGGTGAAGATTTGTACCGAATATGCCCAAAAGGGTATGCTCAATATCTTTATCGCGATATTCTGCTTCGCACTGGGCTTTGCTTGCCTGTCGTCGCCAGGCGGATTTGGTGGCAACGATGCGGTTTGTCTCTTCGTCAGCTACTTGATTTCGATTGCCGTGTTTGGTCTGTTCCAAGCTGTGTTTATGGCTAACGCTGGTGGCGCGTGGGACAATGCCAAGAAGGTGGTGGAGGTAGACCTCAAGGCTAAGGGCACCGAACTCCACGACGCAAGTGTAGTGGGCGACACCGTGGGTGACCCATTCAAGGATACCAGCTCAGTAGCTTTGAACCCCATTATCAAGTTCACCACCCTCTTTGGTGTGCTTGCAATGGAAATCGCCATCAGCGAGAACTTCCGCGATTTGGCTCCATACTTTGGCTGGGGCTTTGTTCTGGTAGCTGTTTACTTCGTTTACCGTTCGTTCTACAAGATGAAATCGGTGTAAGAGACAACTCACACTTAGAGTAGTAAGTTAAATAAACAAATCCCTGCTGGCTCCATGAGCGCGGCAGGGATTTGTTGTTTCTAGTAAACTTGTGCCTGAAGGGGCTGGTTAATCGTCATCATGCCACAGAGTGATGTTTCCACTCTTGAGTGTAGCGGGAACGTTGATGATGCGCTGGTTGTTGCTACCACGAAATCGCAGCTTAGTGTTGCGCTCGGCAAGAACGAAAGGGCTATCGACAAGCGCGTCGATGTTGCGCATCACTGCCATTAGCTCAGCACGCTTGCTGATTTGCTCCCAGGTGTAGCCTGTGTAGCACCAAATGTTGTAGCCCAGCTCATGCTTGATGCGAGCTGTGAGACGCTCCAGCTCACGGGGCTGAGCAAGCGGATCTCCTCCCGAGAAGGTGACCGGAGCCTCATTGTAGGCAATCACTTGCATGAGTTCATCGAGAGTGCGCTCTTGACCACCATCGCTTGCCCATGACTCAGGGTTGTGGCATCCGGGGCAGTGATGCTTGCATCCTGCCATGTAGATCGATGTGCGCAGTCCTGGCCCATCTACGCTAGTTCCCTCAACTATGTGTAAAACACGCACGTTGTTTAAGTGTGATGTGGAATTATTTGTGCACCACGCGGTCGCGGAGCTCGGCAAGCTTGCCACTGTTCCAGCGATCGGTAGTTCCCACCAGGTAGCCGGTGATGCGTTGCAACTTGTCGATGTTGTGGCCGTGGCACTCGGGGCATTCATGCAAGTCCTCGCTGGCATCTTCGTAGCCACAATCCATGCAGCGGTTGCGGTTGTGGTTTACTGAGCCGTAGCCAATGTCGTACTTGTCCATCAGGTCCACTATATCCATGATAGCCTGAGGGTTGTGGGTGGCGTCACCGTCGATTTCCACGTAGAAGATGTGTCCTCCACGGGTGATTTCGTGATAAGGAGCCTCTACCTGAGCTTTGTGCTTGGGGCTACACTTGTAGTAAACGGGCACATGGTTGCTATTGGTGTAATAAATCTTGTCGGTAACACCGGGAATTTCGCCAAAGTCCTTGCGGTCGCGGCGAGTGAATTTGCCGGCGAGCCCCTCGGCGGGAGTGGCGAGCACGCTATAGTTGTGCTGGTACTGCTCACTGTACTCATTCACGCGGTCGCGCATGTGTGAGACAATCTTCAGTCCTAGTTCTTGGCTCTCTTGGCTCTCGCCATGATGCTTGCCGGTGAGTGCGATAAGGCACTCGGCAAGACCTATGAACCCAATGCCCAGCGTGCCTTGGTTAATCACGCTCTCGATAGTCTCGCAAGGTTTAAGGTTCTCGCTGCCGTTCCACAGTTGCGACATCACAAGTGGGAATTGTTTAGCCATTGCCGTCTTCTGGAAGTTGAAGCGGTCGTGTAGTTGGCGAGCCGTGATGTCGAGCACGTTGTCGAGGCGGCGGAAGAACTCCTTGATGCGCTCGTCGCGGTCCTCAATCTTCATGCACTCAATGGCTAGACGCACAATGTTAATGGTTGAGAACGACAAGTTGCCACGGCCAATGCTTGTCTTGGGACCAAAACGGTTTTCAAACACACGCGTGCGGCACCCCATGGTTGCCAGCTCGTAGTGGTAACGCTCAGGATCGTTGATGTCCCATTTCTCATGCTGGTTGTAACTGGCGTCGAGATTGACAAAATTAGGGAAGAAACGGCGAGCTGTCACCTTGCACGCGAGCTTGTAGAGGTCGTAGTTGGGGTCGCCGGGCAAGTAGCTCACGCCACGTTTCTTCTTCCAGATTTGGATGGGGAAAATGGCTGTGGAGCCGTTGCCCACACCTTCCCATGTGGAGTGAAGCAGCTCGCGAATGATGCATCGACCCTCGGCACTGAAGTCGGTGCCGTAGTTGATGGAGCTAAACACCACCTGGTTGCCGCCACGGCTGTGTATGGTGTTCATGTTGTGGATGAAAGCTTCCATGGCTTGGTGCACACGCTCGGCAGTGCGATTGATGGCGTGTTGCAGTGCGCGCTCGCGCCCCTTCAGCCCCTCAAGTGGACGCATGATGTAGTCGTCGATTTTTGCGCTTAGCAAGTCGCTGTAATCGTCACCGCTAATTTGCTCGGCAAATTTCACTTCCTCAACAAATGTTTTGCGCACGAAAGGTGCCAGATAGAAGTCAAAGGCGGGGATAGCCTGACCACCGTGCATTTCGTTTTGCGCGGTTTCCATCGAGATGCAGGCTATCACGCTAGCTGTCTCAATGCGCTTTGCTGGTCGCGACTCGCCATGTCCGGCCCAGAAGCCGTTGTTTAGTATCTTGTCGAGCGGATGTTGCACGCAAGTGAGACTCTTGGTGGGGTAGTAGTCCTTGTCGTGAATGTGCAAGTAGTTGTCGCGCACAGCCTCGCGAGCCTCGTCGCTGAGCAGATAGTCATCGACGAAGGGTTTCGTTGTCTCGCTGGCAAACTTCATCATCATGCCGGCTGGCGAGTCGGCATTCATGTTAGCGTTTTCGCGAGTGATATCATTATTCTTGGCATTGATAATCTCCAGGAAGATGTCGCGAGTCTTGGCTTTTCGAGCCACGCTGCGCTTGTGGCGGTAGTTGATATAGCATTTAGCCACCTCCTTGCGGGGGCTCTTCATGAGCTCCAACTCTACCATGTCTTGAATACCTTCCACGCTCATCTGGCTCTTGCCCCGAGCGCCAATGTGGTCGGCGATGCGCTGGATAAGCGCCTCATCGTCGCCCGCGTCGGTAGCGAGCATAGCTTTGCGAATAGCGGCTTTAATCTTTTCCTCGTTGTATCCAACGATGCGTCCATCACGCTTTACAACAGTTTGAATCATAGTTTGTTTTGAGAGAATGTTATATAAGTATTTTTAGTTGTATGAAATTGTGGCGACGAAAAAGCCCAATTTCTCGGGCTTTAGATGGTGGAATTGCTTAAAAAAGTTATGGCTTTGAACATTTTGTAAGCAATTCCTGGGGATTGTTTGTGTCTTTTTTATTGCATTGCAAAGCTACTAAAGGTTGTAGAAATAGCAAAATTTTTTCACTAAAATTTATCAACAAATTTTCATTTTGGAAAACTTTTTGTCTTGTCGTAATTTTTAAACCGCTTATTACTAGGTAGATAAAAATATTTTTGGAAAACTTATATTTGTTGATGGCTTGTGGAAATAGAATAATTAATTCATGCTATTAGTTTTTTGCAAACGAAAAAAACTCCTTGCCAGTATTCTGGCAAGGAGCTTTTTTATGGAATTGACCCTTTGGGTGGTCAATGGTGGGTTATTGTTCCCACACTATGTTCCACACGGCAAAACGGTCTTTGTTGGATGTCGCGTTGCTGGGGCTGAGTGGCTCAATGTGAATTTGGCAGTCGCCCGACACGTTGATAGCCTCGGTGTGGGTATAGGCTTTGCTCTTCTCGGCGCTAGTGTTAATCACGTCAAACTGCTTAACCACTTGTCCGTTGCTGAGGATGAACACGCGGAATTGAACACCATTGCTCTCGGTGAGGAAGTAGCCATAGTTGAACTGGAGGGTCTTGATGCCACCCGAGATGACGGGTGAAACCAATGCGCCCTTGCTGTTCTTGTTGCCATTGAGGTGCACGGCATAGGCCCACTTGTCACTGCCGTCGGCTTTCTTGCCAATGGCTGCGTAGGTTGGGGGAGAGTCGTTGTCGCCACCACGCAACAGGCCGGCATTAACAGCGCTCCAACCCTTTGCCGACTCAAGGCTGGCGAAAGAGGTCTGTGAGGTGGGAGTGCCACCATTCATTGTCTCAAAGTCGTCGATGGTCTCAAGTAGTGGCTCGCCACCAAACTTGAAGTTGTCGAGCTGCCAAGTGGTGTAGTTGTCCTGACGTTCCGATACATAGCGGAAGCCAATGCAGTAAGTGCCACTGAACTGGCTGAGGTCAATCTCGCCCGACGAGATGAATTCCGATTGTCCACCTATCGCTGCTGTAGCGAGTGTGGGATTGAGCTTGGTGAGCTCGGCGGTTGCGGGATCGTTGGTCGACATCAGGTAAACCTCAAGCATGTCGGTTCCACGGTAATAGCGCACCTCGGTGTCGAAGCTAATCGTCTTGCGACCCGCATTCTTGATGTCGAGAGCCGGTGAGATGAGCCATGCGTCGAATGGAGGCTCCTTGCCGGTGTAGCCGGTAACAGCAATGTAGCCATTGTTGTTAAAGCTAGTCATGTACCAGTCTTTGTCGCCCTTGGTTTTAACAATTTTCCATCCGTTAGGTATTGAAGTTCCCTCAAAGTTCTCTTCGAGTTCGGTAACGCCACCTGTCATCATCGAGAGTTTGTATTCATCGCTAGAGCCACTGTTGTCGGTAATACCTGCCATGCCCATTAGTGATGCCAGAGTACCCTTCACATAGATTTCGGTGCCCAGCAACTGTGGGTAGTCGCGCAGGTTAGCGTCGCGACGGAAGCTAGAACCTTGTGGCAGCTCTACGGCAATGCAACGGGTGTAGTCGCGCACGTCGGGGTTGTCGGCAATGATGAGGGTGTTGTCCATAGTGGTGGGAGCGCTCCATTCAATGTGAGCGTTGTCGCTGACCTGTGTCACTCCAGCAGTTATGGCTCCCACGATGTAACCTTTCACCCATCCGCTGGCTCCGGTGTTTTGCACTTCAATGGCTTCGCTCACGGTCCATGGGTCGATGAGATATCCCTTGCGGTTGTTAGAGAATCCAATGCAGTCGTTGGTGTCGCGCAGGTAAAGTGCCCAGTTGCTGTCGCCAGTCATGTAGAGAATTCCTTGCACGTCGCCCTTGCCCAGTGGCAATGGCTCGGCGCGGAAGTTGGCGTAGTTGCTGTTGTTGACATTGAGGGTGTTGCCTTGCTCGTCCTTAATGGTGCGAACGGTCGAAGAGCCACTCTCGCTATAGGGTGTCTCGCCATCGGCTGCTTCCCATTCTACATTACGAATTATAACAAACTGACCTTGGTACTTGAGTTGAGTTTCGCTGTCGCTGTGTCCTATCACATCGGCAATGTTTAGCTCAACGGGAGAGATTTTCTCCACATTGGGCAGGCCGTTGAGTTCCACATGCTCGTTGAATTGGTCGAGAGTCATGCGTCCAGCCTCCCACACACTTTGAGCGGCATACCACTCGGGCTTGCCAATGAGGTACTGGCCGTTGTATTTACCAATCCAAAAGTCCTTCATGCTAATAACAATCTCTTGTCCCACACGATAGGTGTTGTAGATGCTGTTGGCGTCGATTGAGATACCAATGCCGGCAGTCTCGTCCTGGATGTAGAGATACTTGTAGATGTTACCTTCCTCATCGCTACTGGTCACCCAGCCGTGGATGTAGGTGTCCTCCTTGCAGGTGTCGATAAAGTTGCGACCGTCCTGCCAGTATTTTGCCTTAAATTCGGCAATAGTCATGTTGGCCTGATGCTCGGCGTGTGGCACCACCATGGGTGGTGTGTCAAACTCGTCGTTACAACCCACCGCTACCATCATGAGCAACAATGCATTGAGAAATAAATTTAAACGTTTCATATTGAATATCTTGTTTTTATTAAATTCTATTTATTAATGTGTGTGCCTCTTTGATTAGAATCTCACTCCCACGTTCAAGTACATGCGAAATCCTTGAGCATAATAATACTTGTTGGGGAACTTGGCAGTGGTGTAGTTTTTGTAGTCGAAACGTCCCTGCTGGTAGCCGCCAGTTTGGATGCTGGTGTTGTTGAGCAGGTTGTTAAGACTGAGGTTAAGGTTGAGCGAAGCGCGACGGTTAAGGTAGATAACCTTACCAATGCTCATGTTGATAATGAGAGCCTCGTTGAGCTTCTCTTGCTTGCCAATGTCCTGCATCATCTGCATGAGTTCTTGCTCGCTGCTTGCCTTGGTGTAGAGCTCGGGCAGAACCTCGTGGCGAATGGGCGAGAGGTCTACGTAAGAGCGGTTCATCCACACACCGTTAATCTCAAAGAACCACATCTTGGGGGCGCTCCAGTTGAAGCCTAGGCTATAGGCCTCTTGTGGAGTTCCGCTCACGTAGAAGTTCTTCAAGTAAACGGTTTGAGTGACATCGGCCACCGAGCCGTTCTCAAAGCTGCGAGTGCCGGTTGGACGGTTCTTGTACTGATAGCGGGCAATGGTTGCCGCGGCATTGAGGGTGAGAGATGGTGTAATCTTGTAGGCTGCACCAATCTCCACGCCTTTGTGTTCCTTTTGCACGCCTGTGAGCGCATAGTTCACAAAGGTGCTGTTGTAGTCGTCGTAGAACGAGGTGCGCTCGGTCATGTCCCAGAACTCGGTCCAGAAACCGGTGATAGAGCCCATGAAGTTGCGGTAATTCCACACGTAGCCAATGTCGCCCGAAAGCACGCGTGCGCTCTTGAGGTCGGTGATAACATCGTCCTTGATGCGTGGAGAGATGTAGGCATTGTAATACTCGGGAGCGCGAGTGCCATAGTAGGCATGCAACTGGATGTTGTTGCGACCGTCAATCTTGAAGATTGCGCCGGCCTTCACGGCATAGTTGATGAAGCTGTGGCTGTCGCCCTTGCCTTTAGAATTCTCGGGTGCACGTCCGTTGCGCATGTTACCGTCGCGCTGGAAGGATGTGGCGCTAACCTGCGCGCCATAGTTGATGTCGAAGCGGCTCAGGTTAATCACATTTTGTGCCCAAATCCTGCCAGTAATCGAATTGATGTTATAGTCATAACCGAAACGGTCTTTTTCCATGATGCGGCGATTGGGGTTGTCGAGGTCGTTTTGCAGGAGCTCGGCGTCACCGGGGAAGTCACGCTCGGCATACTGGTCAACGTCGAGCCAGTAGCGTCCACCCAGCAGGTCTTTCATAGTCTTGTAGTAGGACGAGCGGCTATAGTTGGCACTCACGCCACCTTGCAGTGTGATCTTCTCGGTGAGTCGCATGTTGAGGTTGCTGCTCAGCATCCAGTTGAACTGATTGCTGTGGCGATTTTCAATCACATAGCTTGACCCCTTGTCCTCTCCACCGTTCTCATATTCATAGTTGTTGAGGTAGTTGATTTGGTAGAGATTTGCCCAGTTGAGCTGACGTTTTTCCTCCATGTTGAGCCACTCCCACTCAAAGAGGTCGGCAGTCTCGGGACTGCTGGTGCGGTAATAGGAAGGAAGATAGCGGTAGTAGTCGGGACGTGGGTCGCGCGAGTTGTACCAGTTCAGGGCGCTAGAGGAGTAGAACGACTTGTGGAAAGCTAGTCCGGTGTTGAGCGTTGTCCCTGTCTTTGGGGTCCATATCCAGCTCAGGATAGCTGTGGGATCGAAGGATTGTACCACGCGCGCGTTGCGCTTCTTGCCCTCTTGCCAGCCCCAGTTGGTGTTGTAAAGGTTGCTACCGGCGAGCTGGTAAGCCTCGTCGAAGGTGGCAGAGTTGCTGGCGCGCTTAGTGGGTGCTCCAAACACTGTTAGCGATACTGAGTGCTCAGAGTTAAGTACCTTCTGCAACGACAAGAAAGCGCCCCAGCTGTTGTAGAACGAGCCAGGGATTATGCCCTCGCCGGCATAGCGGGCTATGGCACTGAGTGTGAGTGCCCATCCGTGCTGGTTAAGACCGGTGCTGTAAGTTATCATGCCACGCCAGCGGTAATTGCTGTTAGTGTAGGCAATGCTTCCGCGGAATCCGGGAGCGTAGTCCTTGGCATAGGTGAAAATGTTAGTAGCTCCACCCACATCGCCAAAACCAAAGCTGGTGGCCTCGGTAGCATACCCCACGCTGCGGCTGCGGAACGCCTGGTTCATACCACCTATCATGGAGTAGTTGAAGCGTCCACGTGCGGCGTCGTTGAAGTTGATGCCGTTGATGTAGGTCTGGCTGTACTCATTGTTGTAACCACGAATTCTGAATCGCATGGTGCTGAAGTTGTAGTTCGTGGCCTTGTAGTAAGGATTGTCGGTAGCTCCTGTCAGAGCTCCCACTTGCTGTGTGTTACCTTCCTCGTCCTCAAGCATCGACTCGGTGAGAACAATCTCGGCATTCTCATTGTTCTCGTCATCGATTTCGGAAGACGACGGGATCAGCTTGATTGTGCCCAAGTCGTCAATGCCGTTGAGAATAGTAACATCGAGCACAAGGTCGCGGTAGCCGTAGCAAAGAATCATCACTCGGTCGCTACCTGGCTTGGCATCGGTGATAACAAAGTCGCCACTGGGGCCAGTGATGGCACTGACTCCTTGCTCATCAAGAAGCACAGTGGCACCCACAACCGGCACACTGGTTCGGCTGTCAATCACGATGCCTCGCAGCCCACTCTGAGCCCACGTGTTGAGGCTCAAGAAGAGCGTAAGAAGCATGAATAGTTTAAGTCTCATAAATAGTATTTGATTAATAATGTTTAATGTTCTCGATTAACACGCTTAACCTAAAAAAGGTTAAAAACTGGCGTAGGTCATTTCATAGTTAAGTATAAAGTTTTCAAAGATACAACTTTTTTTTTACAGTCACATACAAATATGTTAATTATTTTTAGGCATGAAATCATTTTATATCCATTTCTCGACGTGACAATTTGTTCATTGGTCGAAAAATGTGAGTTAATTATCTTAATTCTTAATTTTTTTTATTATTTTTGCAATCTACTAGTATTGTGTGACACATTTTCTTATCTAAATTAAAATACTATTATTATGTTCAAGAAAGTTATTTACTCTACAATTATTGCCACTTCGCTATTCCTGAGCGGATGTGGCACAACTGGCAATGGCTTGCTGGGCAATGTGCTTGGTGGCGGAACAATGGGAACTACAAATGGCACAAGTAGTGTGCTGGGAAGCGTGCTGGGCAGCGTGCTTGGCGGTAGCAGCAGCGCCTCGACCGGTGGTGGCTTGCTGGGCGGTGTGCTGGGAAGTGTTATCAACAGCAACACAGCCAGCGGATTGCTCGACATGGTGATTGGCCATGTGAAACTGAGTCAAACCGAGATGGTGGGTACTTGGGTTTATAGTGAGCCAGGATGTGCCTTCACAAGCGAGAACCTGCTTGCCAAGGCAGGAGGCTCGGTAGCGGCTACTCAAGTTAAGCAAAAGTTGCTCACTGCCTATAATAGCCTGGGGATTTCGAGCCAGAACACTGGCTTCGCGTTTGACCAGCAAGGCAATTTCGAGGGCTATATCAAGGGTCTCCCCTTGAAGGGCACTTACACTCTTGACACCAGCAACGGTAAACTCAACCTCAAGACCGCTTTGTTTACTGTTCCTGCATTTGTGACTCGCACCACTAATGGATTGTCGATCACCATGGAATCAAAGAAACTCTTGAGTACACTAAAAACCTTGATGGCTCTCACCGGCAACAGCACCCTTACCACCATTGGCAACCTGGGCGACAACTTCGACGGTGTGCGACTTGGCTTCGACGTGGTTAAGTATCAGTAATTATATTAATCGCAATAGCAAAGCATGGGCATGGCAACTAGGCTGTGCCCATTTTTTATTTGCGCAAGGGCGGGCATTGTGAACTTAAAACGTTAATTTATAGTTAAAAGTGGCATGGTTTTTGCTATTGTATTTTAAACTTAGATACCTTTGCGACAATCTAAAGGCTTGAAAGCGTAAAAAAATTCTATATATTTAATTAATGTTTTGTTTCACTTTTAAAAAATGTTTTAGGTACAATGGAATTTTTTATAATCATGAATGATCAGCAGCAAGGGCCATTTACCCTTGAGCAACTGAGTGGCATGAGCATCATGCCCGATACACCAGTGTGGCATGAAGGTATGGTAGACTGGGAACCAGCCTGCAATGTGGCTGAGTTGCAGCACATGGTGGCTTATGCGCCAGGGGCGGTAGCTCCCGCAACAGCTACTACTCAGCGGCAAGGCACGCAACCACCTCAATGGGATGGCGCTAAATATCGTGCGGGCCAGCCTGCCCAGGTTGAACCCGTTGCTCCCAAGCCTCGCAAGAGCCACACAGCATTATGGGTCACGCTAGCATTGCTGGCTGTTATTGCCATCATCCTTGCTGTCACTAACCCCGACAAGGACGACCATTGTCGCGCCATTACTAAGGTGTCGCGCACATGGATGACCGAGACCATTAGCGACATGGGTGGGACAGGAATTATAGGCGGCATTGTTAAGGTTGGGTCTACTCAGCTCATTCGCAGCGCAATAAATCAGTTTGTCGATGTCGACAACTATGTTCTGTTCTCAATGGGATATATCGACACTGGTGCCGAGAAATCGAAAGTGTCGCTGGGCATCTTGGGACATGTGTTTACCTTCGAGAAAAGCCATATTGACGAAAAGCTCCAAGAGGCCATTGGACTTAACATAAAAGAACTTATCAATATAGGCAAAAGCATTGGAGGAGATAATGCCGACGATGTGCGACAAGACAATGCCGTTGTTGAGCCGTCTCAAGAAGACCCGGTGCAAGAAGAGGAGATTACCCCCGAGGATCGTGCCGAATCGTCGTTCAACCTGCCAGCGCAAGTCGACACTATCATTAAAGAAAGTGCCCGCACTGCTGCAAAGCAAGGCGTGAAGATGCTGGAAAAAGCCATCGACGATGCCTTGAAATGAGTGGCTGGTTTCTCTCAAAGCGATAATTATTTTTTATTAGCGCGTGTGTCAAAATGCGCGATAAACTTTAGCTCCTCCTTCTATATAACTCTTACACGTGCGTTATATAGAAGGAGGAGTTGTCATCAGTTGCACAGTTGGCAGGAACGTCACATTTTGTGTGGTTCAAATTAGTTTAATAAGTGTGCTGAAAAACATACCGCATGACTTACTGTGAACGTTGTCTTACAATTCGTCGTGGGCGAATGCCAGCAGTAGCTTTGCTTTGTAGCGTCGCCACTCCAAGTGGTAGATGCTAGGGTTGTGGTCGTTAGTGTGCGGGTCGATCTCGCCATAGAAACGCATGAGCATGAATTGTGCCAGTAGTGCCACTATGGTGTCGCGCAAGGCGGTTTCAAATAGTTGTCCTTGCTCATGCTTGAAAGTGAACGTCATGGTGATGTTAGCGCTGGTCGCGTTGGGGTTATAGTTGTCAAAGTAGAGATATCCCATGACTCGCTGTCGCAGGTCGGCATATCCTTCGCGCAGCTTGATTAACAGCATGTTGCGGTTGTCGGCTGTGAGCACTCGTGCTCCAGGCTTGTGGGCATTGTACCATGCGCTTTGTGCGTAGACATAGTTTAGGATATCGTCGATGTCGATTGTGATTGTGATGTTGTGCTTGTTCATGATAGATGTGTGAGTGTGTTTAGAAAAAGGTGTTACTGTAAAAGAATGATGTTAAAGCCAGGTGCTCTTATGCCACACGGCCATAGGGGCGACGGATGTGCATGAGCCTTAACATGCGCTTGATGATTGCCCAGGCATGGTCGTGAGTGAGATAGAAACGAGAGGCACGGCACTGCTCCAGCACCAGAGTGATAGCTCGCGACATCGACATCTTGCCTTGCTGCATGAGGCACTCTACCTTACTGGTGAGTTCAAGCCACATTTCCTGATTCACTGTGCTCTTGAGGCTGAAACTGGTGTCGTGCCTGAGCAGGTGTGATACTACAATGCAAGCGCGGTCGTAGCCCACATGATAGGGTGGGGCGCCTGTGGCAAGTGCTATCTCAAGTGCCACGCGGCGCAGGTTCTTCACGCGTCGTGAGCGCAGATTGTCGTAGATTTCGCAATAAAGTTCGGTCAATTCCCTGTCGCGTGTGTCGCGACGTTGAGCGCTTTCGCTCTTGTTCAAATAGTTCATGATGTGTAATGTTGTTTTTTATTAAGGTTAATACATGGTGTGTGTCGTAATTCACGGTACAAAGATAATACACAAAATGGTAAAATGCAAATTAATTAAGGTAAAATAACAATTATTTCCAGTTCTGCGCAATTTATTTTATAAGGTATTAGATAGTGTTTCTATAAAAAAAGACTCGGACCTATGCCCGAGTCTTAATGTGCGGTAGATTGAAAAAATCCCGCTTTATTATTTGGCCGAGAAGTCGGCATTGCGCATGTCGCCGGTGCGAGCCAGCGCGGTGTGGAAGGCGAGAGCCATCTCGTTGTTCTGCATCACGTGTCCCATCTTGCAAGCCTTCAGGTACTCGCGCAGCAATGGGCGATAGACGGGATGAGCCGCATTCTCGATGATTTCCTCGGCGCATTGCACGGGGTCCTTGAAGCGCAGGTCGGCAACACCCTGGTCGGTAACGATGATGTCAACACTGTGCACAGTGTGGTCGATGTGAGTACACATGGGCACGATGGTTGAGATGCAGTCGTCCTTCTTGATTGATGGGCACATGAAGATGCTGGTGTAAGCGTTGCGAGTGAAGTCGCCACTGCCGCCAATTCCGTTCATCAGTCTTGTGCCGCTCACGTGCGATGAGTTGATATTGCCAAAGATGTCGGCCTCGATGGCGGTGTTCATTGAGAGCACGCCCAGGCGACGGATAACCTCGGGGTTATTGCTTATCTCGCTGGGGCGCATGAGCACCTTGTCGTGCAGCTTGTCGATGTTAGCAAAGAACTCTGCCATGGTGTCGTGGGCAAGAGTGAGTGAGCAGGTGCTCACAAACTTGCAGTGACCGTCGAGCAGTAGCTTCACGAAGGTGTCTTGCATAACCTCGGTGTAAACCTCAAATGCCGGAATCTCGTCACTCTCCTCAAGGCTGTCGAGCACGGCATTGGCGATGTTACCCACACCACTCTGCAATGGCAAGAACGACTTGGGGATGCGGCCACACTTCATCTCGTTGATAAGGAATTGAACCACGTTGTGACCAATCTTGCGGGTGGTGTCATCGACTGGAGTGAAGGCACCGGCCTTGCCAAGCTGGAACGAAGTTTTTACCACGCCCACAACCTTCTTGGGGTCGACATGAGCAGTGGGTGAGCCAGCGCGGTCGTGAGGAGTGTAGATGGGAATTTCGCGACGGCAGGGAGGGTCGAGAGGAATGTAGATGTCGTGCAAGCCACGAATGCTCTCGGGCAACTGGTCGTTGAGCTCGATGATAACCTTGTCGGCGCACATGAGCCATGTGGGGGTGCAGCCCACCGAGGTGCCAAGCACGATTTCGCCATCGTCGGTGATGCTTTGAGCCTCAACGATGGCAACGTTCATCTTGCCGTAATAGTTGTAGCGGAACTCTTGTGAGAGCTCGCTCAAGTGGCGGTCGTTGTAGTGGATAGCATTACTGTTGATAGCCTTGCGCAAGTCGGGGTGCGACTGGTAAGGGGTGCGATAGTTGATGGCCTCGGCGCGTGTGAGCTCGCCATCGATGAAGTCGTTGGTCGAAGCACCGCTGAAGATGTTGATTTTAAACTCGCGACCAGCTTCATGCTCGCGACGGGCCTTAGCGGCGATGAAAGGGGCTACTGCCTTGGGGCAGCCAGGAGCGGTAAAGCCCGATACGCCCACGTTGTCACCATTCTGGACAAACTCGGCAGCCTCTTCGGCTGTGATAATTGGGTAAATCATTGTAAGTTATAGTTTATATAAGTGTTTTGAGTAAAGTCGTTGTCAAAAACGATGCAAAGTTACACATTATTTTTATATGGAAAAAGGAATTAAAGAATTTAAAGACCTAAGGCATCAACAATAGGTACAAAAAACCTGCACAGCCATGATGGTGTGCAGGTTATCTTGTGGTGAAAAAATGCGATCCGATTTTTTTACACAGTGAGAATCTCCTTCTCCTTGGCGGCGAAGACTTCGTCAATTTTCTTGAGGTACTTGTCGTGGAGTTTCTGCACTTTTTCCTCTCCGTCCTTCTGGGCATCCTCGGGCATACCGTCTTTAACGGCTTTCTTCAAGCCCTCAATGAGCTCACGGCGGGCGTTGCGCACGCTCACTTTAGCTTTCTCGGCCTCGGCTTTAGCGTCCTTCACGAGTTGCTTGCGGCGCTCCTCGGTGAGGGGTGGGAAGTTGAGGCGGATAATCTCGCCGTTGTTCTCGGGAGTGATGCCTATGTTGGAGTCGAGAATAGCTTTCTCAATCACCTTGATCATGGGTTTTTCCCATGGAGTGATGGTGATGCTGCGAGCATCGGGCACTGCCACGTTGGCGACGTTGGCGATGGGCATCATTGAGCCATAATATTCCACCTTCACAGGGTCCAGAATTTTGGGGTTGGCCTTGCCGGCGCGCACGCGCGAGAGGGTTTCGTCGAGATAAGCCACAGCCTCGTTCATCTTCTTCTCGGCTGCGTCAAGATAGGTTTTTACATCTTCCATAATGATATATTATTTAGTTAATTATTTTCGGATTTTCATTTTCAAACCACGAAAATATACATTTTTTACTATCGTTGCAAGAAAATCATCAAAAAACTTGCTTTTTTGCATGTTTGTCAAGCCTATTGCAGAGCAAGAAGCTGATAAAAAACGGCAGAGCAAGTAGCCCCTCAAGTGCCTGGATACTTTATTTATTTAGATTAAAAGCGGAAGCCAATGGCAATTTGGGCATTGCCGTTCTTTGTCTCATCTGGAAATGGAGCTTCGTCAACCTTTTTAAAGACATTAGTCAATCCCATTGTGTAACGACCTTGCACAAACACATCCTTAGTAATGTTGTAGGTCAAGCCAAGGCCAAGACCAAAATCAACACTTTTAGCATCAGTGTCATAGGTCTTTTTATAATCTTTGTGACCATCTTTACCTTTGACAGTGCATTTGTGATAAACGTTTATGCCCAATTGTGGACCAAAATCAATGCTTAATGATGGACACACATAGTACTTCAACATTACGGGAACGTTGATGTAGTTCAAATTGTCGGTGTAAACTGCATCAAAAAATTCTGTGGGCGAAATAAGCTCTACTCCATCTCTCTTTGCGCCCTGAGCAGCAAAAACAACCTCGGGAGCGATTGAGAACTTGTTGTTAAAGCGATACTCCATGAACAAACCAGCTTGATAGTTCAATTGACCACCGTGCAAATGGTACTTTCCCCAATAATGGGTGTAGTCAACACCAATCTTAGGACCAAAAGTAAAGCGTTTTTGAGCCGTTGCGGCACCTGTTGCCAAGGCAACACTAATAAGAATAATCAAGAACTTTCTCATGATTCAATTTTTTGTTTGTTAAAAAATAGGTTTTCTAAAATAGGGTGGGCAAAAATAAACATAAATTGCTAGCCTGTTTTAATAATCGCAGTTAAATGTTTCTAGTTATGTGTAACAACTGTTAATGTGCAATTATTTTGAACCATAGAATAACTTGCATGAGAAGTCTTGCTTTACCTGAAGGTGAGCATTGAGCAGTGGTCGAGGGTGATGGCTTGGGCGGCTTGTTGAAGCTGGGCAGGGGTGACGCTCTGGATGCAGTCGATGTTTTCCTTGAGGGTGCTCACGTCGCCATAGTAGAGCAGCCCACGACCTGCAGCCATGGCGGTGACCTCGGCACTGTCGCTGGCCACTAGCATCTGGCCGCAATACTGGCGCTTGTAAGCATCGATGCGACGCTCACTCAGTGGCGATTGTGCCAGCGTGTCGATGGTGGTGCCTATGAGACGCAGTGCTTTCTTGAGTTTGTCCTGTTCGCATCCCAGGTAGATTTGTATCATGCCACAGTCGGTGAAAGTGACAAGCGACGACTCCACGGTGTAGACCAGACCGCGCTTCTCGCGCAGGCTGATGTTGAGCAGCGAGTTCATACCCGGTCCGCCAAGGATATTGTTGAGCAATGCAAATGCAAAGCGCTGCTCATCATACATTCCCGGCACTCTTGCGCCAACTATGGTGTGGGACTGATGCAACCCCAAGTCTACCACTTTGTGCTGGGGCGCCAGCATGGCAGGGACGATGCGCTCAATGCCTTGCTTGGTGTGTGACATGAGCCCTAAGTACTTCTCGGCAAGACGAAAAACGCGACCCGCAGGCGTGTCCCCCACCGAGAAAAAGACCATGTTGCCGGGCACATAGAGGTGCCTGAGATAGTCGTGGCAGTGAGTGCTGGTGAGGGTGCGCAGTTGCTTCTCATCACCCAGGATGTTGTGTCCCAGCTGGCTTCCGGCGAGTAGCATGTCTTCAAAGTCGTCATAGACAGCCTCGCTGGGCGAGTCGCGGTAGCTCGCTACTTCCTCAAGCACAACATCTAGTTCAGTCTCAAGCTCGTGCTCTGGAAAGATGGAGTTAGTCACCAAGTCGGCTATCAGTTCCACGGCGCGCTCCAGATGCTCGCCGGGGAAGATGCAGTAGAGCATGGTACTTTCCTTGGTGGTGTAGGCGTTGAGTTCGCCACCCACCTGCTCCATGCGGTTGTTGATGCGAGTTGAAGAGCGCTTCTTTGTGCCCTTGAAGATTGTGTGCTCCACAAAATGGGCGAGGCCATAATGTCCCTGCTCCTCATCGCGGCTACCGGCATTCACTGCCAGTCCACACCATGCCACGGGCGATGGTCTGCGCACATGCACAAGTCGTAACCCGTTGGGCAACGTGTGCAGTGCTATATTCTCGTTATTCAGCATTAATTGTAAAACTCTTTTATGTTTATTACATGCGGGTGTCGACGTGGATGATGTTTTGCACAAACATCAGGTCGCGAATATCGGCGCGGTCAATTTCCATGTCGTCATAACGCCTGTTCTCGCTACGCAAGATCACCATTGATGGATCGTCGTGGCGGCGCACGTACTTCACCAGGCGATAGTCGTCGAGAATGACCACATAGATTTGGCCCCAAAAGATTTGGCGCAGGTTACTCAGCTCGCGCACAGCAATGTAGTCGCCACTGCGAATTACAGGGCTCATCGAGTCGCCGCTCACGCGCACTATGCGACAGTTGGTGCTGGTCATGTCGGGCAGGTCCACAAAGCCAATAATCTGGTCGTCGGTGAACATGCGCGCCTGGGGCTGGTAGCCGGCAGTCACGTCGATGTCGTAGACTGGAGTCCCTTTCTTGACTAATGCCTTAGTGGGCTCTGTGACAATGCGCGACTCAGGCACGGTAATCAACTGTTGCGGTTGTTGCTTGGCAAAGGGCAGGTCCTCGCCAGTTTCGAGCCATTGTTTCGATACTCCCAGGTTCACCACAATTTTGTTGATAAGCGCGTCACTCATAGCCAGCCTGCCGTTCAAATATTTAGACAAGTTGCTTGTGTCAACATCAATTTTTTGAGCAAAATCTACCTGGCGATAGTTTAACTCCTTCATTAAGAACTTAATGCGTTTCGCTACTTCATTGTCGGCCATATCGTCTAATTAATTTTATTGGCAAATTTACCACAACATTGGCAATTTACCAAATTTTTATAACCATTTTTTATAACGATTTGAAAAAACTATTTCACTTGGCTCCAAGTGGCAGCGATTGTCTCGGGGTTGATGCCGGGATATCCTTCGTCGTTTGTGATGGTGGCAGTGCCGTCACCCTTGATGTGGAAAGTGAGTGTTTGTGATACAATCCAGTTGGTCCAGTAAAGTCTAACGACAAATTTGTTTTTTTCGACCCATGCGCAGTTACCTGCGGTAATGAAATCGCCGTGTAAACCGGCAATACTCTCGCGATACACGCCCTTGTCGCCATCGGCGTAGGGTGGCAGTTGCCCCGAGTGCTGATAGCCCCATCCACCAGTCTTGGCGGGGAACATTAGCACCTTGCCGTCGCTGTCCTCTATGGTCATCAAGCATTGTGATGCTCTGGGACCAATGTATTCTAGCGTTATGCGCTTGTATCGTCTCACATTTTGGGCAAGTTTGAACGTGTAGCCCAAGTCCCACTTGCCACGTGAGCAGTCGCTCAGTAATGGCAACGACAGGGTTTGGAGTTTTTCCTCAAGTGCATCTTGCTGTGCCTGATTGAATGCTAGTGCCTCCTCTTTTACTCCGGGGACAAGATGATTCCAAATTGTTGCCAGTTCTTTGTCGGTTTCATGCGACACGCCATTGATCACCACAACCATGTCTTGCTCGGGAAGCATCACGATAAACTGCCCGTAGGCGCCATCAGCACGGAAAGCGCCTGGCTGCAGACATCGCCACATCTGGTAGCAGTAGCCCTGATTCTTGTCGGTGGGGTAGGGCACGGGATTTTCATAATTGGTGTGAGGTTGTGATGCTTCTTCAAGCCACTTGGAGCTTATCAGCTGCCGTCCTTGCCACATTCCCTTGTTCATCATGCACATTCCAGCCTTTGCCAGCGATTCGGCTGAGAGTCGCAAGCCCCAGCCTCCCACGCACACACCATCGGGACACATCTCCCACTGGGCGTCGGTGATGCCTAGTGGTGCGAAAAAACGCTCGTTGAGGAAATCGAGCAAAGTCTTGCCACTGATGCGCTGCACGATTAGTGCTAGCATGTAGGTACACATTGAGTCATATTGAAATTTGCCCTGGCGTGTCACGGGCTGGGCAAGCCAGGTGCGTGCCCAGTTACCAGTGTCGTGGCTAGGAATGACATCGGGCTTGATGCCGGCACACATCGTGAGCAGGTGCTTAACCGTCATTGTCTTGTGGCCCTCGGAAACCACGGCTGGAGCAATATCAGGCAGGAGCTCTACCACACGATCGTCAACACTGAGCTTGCCATCGTCAACGAGCATTCCTATGGCTAGCATTGTAAAAGTTTTGCTGCACGAGAACAGGGTGTGTAACTCATCGCGTTCAAAGGGAGCAGGATGCGCCTCGGCTATCACCTTGCCATGGCGCACTATAATCACATGGTGAATATCGGTCAGTGGCACCGCCATTAATGAGTCGACAAACGTGGCTATTGCTTGTGGTTCAACACCTTCACGGGCGGGCGTGCTGTGTGGCAAGTCTGTGTTTTGTGTGCTTGCCATTAATGTTAAGTTGATAATCGCCACAACTGTGACAAGCAATATTGACCTCATTTTTTGCATCTTCTTAAAGCTGTAGTTTTTCGTTTGTCTTTTAGTGGTTGCAAATTTGCACAAAATAATTGAGAAATCCAAAATGAAGTCTGCGCCCAAAATTTCATTGAAATTGCAATGTTGAAAAGTGCCATAAAAAAACCTACGCCCGCTTTTCAAACAAAGCAGACGCAGACAACTAAAAAGGAATGTATTAATTACGATGGTTATATATAATGATGAATGTCCTTCACCTTTTTTGCTATGCAAATTTAAAACGTTTTTTTTGTTTTGACAAAGAATTTTTAATCCTATAGGGCTGTTTTAACACATATTAACCACCAAAATGATGATTTTAAGTATTAAGAACAAATTGAAGTCCATTTTGGTTCAAATTGGTCCATTTTTTTCAAATTGATTTTCTTTGTCATTTTGCGTCCTTATATTATGGCTTTAATTTCGGGTCATTTTTTGAGGAGCTAAAACCACAGGAAAAAATGCTCAAGGTTGAGCTTCTTTTTCATCACTAGAATGCCGGTCTTTTCGTTAGTGAATGATTGCCCGTGTCGCATGTCGCCCTTGAGGTTGCCCCACAGTCGCTTCATGCCATCGTTACGGTTCAGGTTGCGCATTATAATAACACAGTCGGTAGTATCTATTAATGACTTCAAGTACTGCTCCAGCATTGTGGCATCTTGCGCTTGTGGGATGGAGTTTACCAGCACAAAGGCTGCCGCGCCGGCGGTGAGCGCCTGGCTATAATCGCTTGTGGCGACCTGCAGCGAGTCGTAACACTCCACGCTCTCGTAGTAGGGAGCGAGCACCTGAGCTATGACTGGAAATTGCTCAAGGTGTGGCTCATAGAGAAACAGGCGACTTGTTGACGCCACGCTCAGCATGCTAGCCGCCGTTAGTCCGTAGCATGACCCCACCTGCAGGAAGCTAGCGGGATTGAAATGGTTTGCTATTCTAAACACCATTTTAAGTCCCTTGAACGATATCACCCGCGGGTGCCTGCCAGGCTCATTGCGTAACTGCTCAATTACAGCCTGCCTGATTTCCTCTAGGTAGTCATAACAATAGTAGGGATGTTTCTCGCGAAGCACATGGCACACAAAGTTGAACGCAAAGGGGGAATGAATTCCAAACCCCCTGCTGCGGTGATGGCGGCTTAGTGCCGTGCGGTATCTCTTGATGCGTCCCAAAACTTAAAAAATCGTCTATAAAACAGGCAGTCTAGATTTTCTAGGAAGTCTAGAACTTCTAGAAAATCTAGAATCCCGAGTTGATCAGTCTTGTGTTTCCTTGCGGCGAGTGCCTGAATATATTCCCCAGCCCAGTGCTAACAATATTAGTAGCATGATACCATAAACCGAACCTTTGGCAACACCCTCGGTGTCTTTCACCTCTTGTGGGTCGAAGGTCATGACAATGGTGTGGTCGCCAGCGGGCACTTGCATGGCGCGTAGCACATAGTTCACGCGGCCAATTTTTGCCTCTTTGCCATCGATAGTGGCTTTCCAGCCCCATGGGAAGTAAATTTCGCTGAACACCGCCAGGCCTCCTTGGGCACTATGGGTGTGATAAGTGAGCTTGTTAGGAGCGTAAGTGGTCTCGAAAATGGTATCGCCGGCTTGCTTGGGCTTTGCCGCCCTCAGTGCGTCCTTGAATTTAGCATCGGCTACGGCAGCGGTGGCTGGGTTGAAATTGTCGAGGAACTTCATCTCGGCATCGGCATTGTTGACATAGGTCAGCGAGTCTACCCACCAAGCATTGCCCAGAGCCTCGGGGTTGAGCTGCGCTTGTTGCTCATCAACGATAACCCAGCGAGTGTTGAGCATGTTCAACACTGCCATGTTGTTCTTTGAGAGCTGACGCTCAATCAGGTCGTTGTAGCGAGTGAGCTTAGCGGCATGATATCCGCCCACCGTCTTGTGGAAATAGCTAGGCATGGGCGACGAGAAGTTTTGCATGTCGAGCACGCGATAGTTCTGGGTGGTGTCGGCAAGTACTTGTTTGTCGGCGGCGCGTGCCTCAAATGTTGTTTCGGGCACTTCGTCACGGTCTACAAAGCGGTCGGCATTGAGGTAGCGCTTGTTCACGCTGTACATGTCAATGAGCACAATAGCTGCTATCGCTAGCCCTGTTACCATGGCATTTAGCTTGTTGTAGCGATACACCATGATTAGCGCAAAGCCCAGCACGATAATTAGCAGGCTACGCCAGGCATCGTTGCTCACAAGGCTGTGGCGAATGGTCTCCACAGCGCTGGCAATGCTTGGAAATTGGTCGATAGTTGCTTGCCCGCCGGTGGCTTGCATGAAGCGCATGGCATCGGCATCGTTGGGCGCTCCACCAAAGAAGCTTGGCGACAACGCAAAGAACACGCACAACAACGCGCAGGCTCCAAACACGCCGTAGAGCAGCTTGTCATATTTCTTGAAGAAATCCTCCTGGGTGAACATTTCCTTGAGTGCGAGAACTGCCATCAAGGGCATGGTAAACTCGGCAATCACAAGGATGCTCGACACAGTGCGGAACTTGTTATACATGGGGAAGTGGTCGATAAAGAAATCGGTAAGTCCCATGAAATTGTGACCCCACGAGAGCAATATCGATAGCACAGTGGCAAAGAGTAGTGCCCACTTCACGGGACCTTTTACCACAAAGAGGCTCAGGATAAACAGCACAAAGATTAGCGCGCCCACATAGACTGGACCGCTAGTGAAAGGCTGGTCGCCAAAGTATTGCGAGAACACTTGCATGGCTTGGGCATCTTGGCTGCCGAGTGAGCCGTCGTAGGACATTTGCTCAGCCTTCTCGGTCTCGGCGAGCGACTTCATGCTGGTGCCACCTTTCACGTTGGGTACCATTAGTGTCCATGTCTCGTCAATTCCGTAGCTCCACTGGGTTATGTATTCCTTGCTCAGACCACCATTGGTGGGCTCACTGCTCACCTTCTTCTCGCCATCTTTGCTGGGGAGTGGAGTGAGCTCGCTGTGACCGCCACGCATGGTTTCCTGCGAGTATTTATAAGAAAGGTACAGGTTCGACGCGTTGGCACCCAAGGCTAGCACAGCGGCTATGGCAAGTGCGCCAGTGGCGATGAGCCAGCGTCCCACCTTCTTGTCGATGATTGCCTTTACCAGGAAGGCTATCACAAGTGGCACAATGATAAAGAGCGAGTAGTAGGTCATCTGCACATGGTTACTGATGAGCTGCATTGTGGCAAAGAAGGCTGCCACTGCCATGCCCAGCAGATACTTGCCGCGATAGGCCCACACAATGCCGGCTATTGTTGGTGGAATGTAGCACAAGGTGAGCAATTTCCAAATGTGACCGGCATCGATGATGATGAAGAAGTAGGACGAGAAAGCATAGCCTATGGCACCTAGCACTGCCAAGTACCACTTCATGTCGAACGATAGCATCAAGATGAAGAACCCTAGCATTAGCAAGAATATCCAGCTCACGGGCTCGGGGAATCCCAGGGTGAGCACTTTGCCCAGGGTGTTGATGATAGAGTTGCTCTTGTAGCTGGGAGCAATTTGGAAGGTGGGCATGCCGCCAAAGAGGCTGTTGGTCCACCATGTGGGCTCGCCATTGTGGCTTTCGTTATAGAGTTTTGCCTCTTGCCCGTTGGCCGCGCCCTGCATCACGTCGTTTTGCTGGAGCACATCGCCGTTCACATCGTTAGGATAAAAATATATCCACGAAATGGCGGCAAAGGCCAGTATCGAAAGCACAAAGGTGATAACACCACGCACCGTGAGGGTGCCAATCAATCGCTTGTCAAGTGTGTTCTTTTCCATTATTGTATCGTAGTTTTTTTGTTCTGATTTATTTAATCCATTTCAGCACCTCTTTGAATGAGCGTTTCTTGCCATAAAGCAGGATGCCAGTGCGATAGATGCGTGCCGAAATCCAGATGCACAGCAGCGCGGTAGCGTAGAGCAGCACAATGCTCAACAGCATCTGCCACCAGGGCACGTCAAAGGGCAAGCGCACCATCATTACAATGGGGGAGGTGAATGGAATGATTGAGCACCACACCGCCATGGGACCACTGGGATTCTCGATGCAGGCGATGCCGGCATAGAGAGCGATAACCATGATTAAGATGATGGGGGTGGTGAACTGTGAGCTGTCGCTAGCCTGGTCGACTGCCGAGCCAAAGCCTGCGAACAGCGAGGAGTAAAGCAGGTAGCCACCTATGAAGTAGAGTACAAAGTTGCCCAGCAACGACAGCCAGTTGATGCTTGATAGTGCTTTAGATATTTCAACTGCCATGCCAGCGCCCATGCCCGAGTCGCCAGGCAGATTCATGCCGGCAGTCATGGCGCTGGTGTCGGTAACCATTGCTGGTCCAGCTACAAGGCTCAGCACCACCGAGCCAATGCTCAACAGCACTACCCAGATAGCAAATTGAGTGAGCCCCACGAGCCCCACACCAATTATTTTACCCATCATCAGTTCCATGGGTTTGCAACTACTCACTATTACTTCAACAATGCGGTTAGTCTTCTCTTCAACCACACTGTTCATGATCATGGCTCCATAAGAAAGAACAAACATGTAAGTAACAAACGCCAGCACCATGCCAATGATTGACGCAAACTCGGCGCTCTGCTCTTGCTCTTCGCCCTGCTCGTCCCACTTAATGCTCTTGACCTGAGTTTTAACCTGCGCCTGCTCCATCTTGGAGAGTAACTCGGGGTCGCCCATGGCGGCTATCTTAGCGTTGCGCAGGGTGTCGTCAAGACAGTGTGACAGATAGTTTACTGTGTTGTGGTCGAGAGTTTTCTCGCTAAAGATGCTCACTTGCTGGCTTTCTTCCACATCGGCGGGAATAACCATTACGGCATCTAGGCTTTCGCCGGCAGCTTTGTAGAACTCGTGTGGATTATCAACTTTTTGCCCCATGAGTGGCACAAAGCGATAGTTGTCGTTATTCTTCATGGCGCCGCCATATTTTCCAGTCTCGTCGATGACGGCGATGCGCGTCACGCTGGTGTCGGTGCTGTCGTTGACATAGGCTAGCAACACAGGCACGCAACCGAGCACGATTATCAGGAATGGAATAAGTAACGTCATGACAATGAACGACTTCTTGCCAACGATTGTCATGTACTCATGCTGTATTATTAGTTTTAATTTATTCATGTGTCGGTTGTTATCAGTTGTTTTGAACTGTCTCAATAAAGATTTCATTCATGCTGGGCAGTTGTTCGTTTATGCCAGTGAGGGTGTAGTGCTCGTTGAGCCAGGCGATGGTATCACGTAGTGCCACGCCGTTGTGTAGCTTGATGAGAGTGCCACTGCTATGTGACTGGTCGGGCACAACGTCGAAGAGCGACTCCTGCGCTTCAATATCCTTGTCGCCAGCGATATTTACCACGAAGAGGTTCTTCTTGTAGCGTTGCTTTATTTCGTCCACGCGACCCTCGAGCACCACCCGCGAGTGATTGATGAGGGTGATTTTCTCGCACACTTCCTCCACACTTGCCATGTTGTGGGTGGAGAACAAGATGGTGACTCCCTCGTCGCGCAACTGAATTATCTCGCGCTTGAGTTGCTCGGCGTTCACCGGGTCGAACCCCGAGAATGGCTCGTCAAAGATGAGCAACTGTGGCCGGTGAATAACAGTTGTGATAAACTGCACCTTTTGTTGCATACCCTTCGATAGCTCCTCTACCTTGCGGTTGCGCCACTCGGTGAGGTCGAAGCGCTCCAGCCATTTCTCCATCTCGGCGACGGCGATGCGACGAGGCATACCTTTGAGGCGTGCAAGGTATACAATCTCATCACACACCTTGAGCTTCTTGTAAAGCCCGCGTTCCTCGGGCAGGTAGCCTATGTTGGCAATGTCGTTCTGCACCATTTCGCGCCCATTAAGCAGCACTGTGCCACTGTCCTGACGCGTGATGCGATTGATGATGCGTATGAGCGATGTCTTGCCGGCACCATTCGGTCCCAGCAAGCCATAAATGCACCCTTGTGGCACATGCAGGTCCACATGGTCGAGTGCCAGGTGCCCGTCATATTGCTTCACAACATCATTTACGTCGATAAAATTCATGCTTACTCTTTTTTTACAATAAAAATAAGACTACAAATATAGTTATTTTTGTGCAATATGAACGTGTGAGCGCATTTTTTTAGTATTTTTGCCTCGCAAATGTTTACTTTTACTTTCTTCATCGGGCTGATGTCGCAGCTGTGTTATGGAGCGCGACAACTGGTGCAGTGGGTCATGACCGAGCGTCTCAAGCGCGTGGTGTCGCCCACGGGCTACTGGGCGTTTAGCCTGGCGGGCTGCTGTTTCATGCTGTGGTACGGCTGGCTACGCGAGGATATTGTGATACTTTTGGGTCAGATATTGTCATTCTACGTCTACGTGCTCAACCTCGATTACAAGGGAGCTTGGAGGCGTGTTCCGCTACCTGTTCGCGTTATCCTCTACTTCGTGCCGGTGGTAGCGCTCATCGCCACTGCTGTCAATGCGCCTCACCTGGTCGACCGCTTCATCCACAACCCCCACATCCCACTGGGGCTAATGATTTATGGCACTTGTGCTCAGCTGGTTTTCCTCTCGCGTTATGCCTATCAGGTGGTTTACTCGGTGCGACGCCACGAGTCGTGTCTGCCACCGGTGTTCTGGCTCATCAGTGTGGTGGGAGCATCGCTCACGCTCATCTACGGCATCGTGCGCCACGACCCCATTCTCATGCTCGGCCAGAGCATTTCAATCCTTATCTTCTCGCGCAACCTGTGGGTGGGATGGCGTTACTCTAAAAATGCATAATGCTCAATTCATAATGCACAATGCACGAATGCACAATGCATAATGCATAATGCACAATGCATAATTCGAGGATGTGTCAAAATGCGAAATATAGTGTAAACTGAGGGTGTTGCACCATTTATTGCATTATGACGCACCCTCATTCTTGCCCCTTAGAATAATTTTTCTCAACTTTTTCTTTTTTTCTTACTCATTATTTAAAAATAATGACTAACTTTGCGGTAACTATATACGACTGTGAATTCTTTAATTATTATAAATTATTAACTTCTTAATTCAAAGCTATTTATGAAGAAATTATTATCTCTCATGATGGTTTGCCTTTGCGCATTTGGCGCAATGGCAGGCGAAGTTGTGTTTGATCCTGCGGTAACTAGAGGTACTAGAACTGCTGCCGATGGAGCAGACGAAATGATGTTTGAAGGTGTTACCATAAAAACTACTAAGGGAGCCTTTAATCCCACAACTAGTGGAAATGTCGTGAATGAATACCGCTTTGCAAAAAGTTCAGAAACAACAATCTCTTGTGACTCAAAAATCACAAAAATTGTATTCGATTGTATTGATAAGGTCGGTAGTAGTTATTATGGTGGTGATGGTTTTGCTGCCATGGACGGAATGACTGTAAGTGAGGATACAAAAACTGTTACTTGGACAGGTAATGCTAATGAAGTTAAATTCACTGCTAGTGGTCATCAAGTTCGTGCTACTAAGATAACCATTACCATCGACGGTGAGGCAACTCCCACTATTGGCGCTCCCACATTCAGCCCTGCAGGTGGAACCTACTATGTTGCTCAGAATGTTGAGATTAAGGCCGCAAGCGGTGCAACTATCTATTACACCACCGATGGCAGTGACCCAACAACCGCAAGCGCCGTCTACAGTGAGCCTATCAACGTGGCAAGCACCACTACCATTAAGGCTATCGCCACTAAGGACGACCTGGTAAGCTCAGTTGCAAGCGCAACTTACACTATTGAGCAAATTACTACTGTTAACAACATTGCTGAGTATGTAGCTCTTGGTAGTGGTGCTTATGCAGCTATCGCTAATCCTGTTACCGTTTACTTTGTGAAAGGTCAAAACGTTTGGGTGATGGACGAGAGTGGTCGCATGTGCATCTACGGCAAAGTGGTTGGAAACATGAACTACAAGAGTGGCGACGTGATTCCTGGCGGATTTGGTGGTTACCTCAAGGAGTACAATGGCGGTCCTGAAATGACCTTCGAAGGCGACCAAGACCTCTTTGGTTTCCAGGAAGCAACTATCCACGGTGACGCTATAGCACCCGAAGTTGTTACTACAGCTAATGTTTCTACCGACATTTGGGGACACTATGTTGAAATCAAGAAAGCAACAGTTAGCGATGTGAATAATAAGAACTTCAATATCAATGACGCTGCTGGAACACTTGCCGGCTACAATGGCATGAATATAACCCTTCCTACCGATCTTGAGGTAGAATACAATATTACAGGTATTGTTGCCAGCCACAACAATAATGTTCAACTTCTCCCAAGCAACTTTGAGAAGATTATCAATATCGACGACCTTTCGACCGTTGATAACATTGCTGCTCTGCTGGCTACAGCCGAGGGTACCGATGTTAAAATCTCTAACCCCGTTACCGTAGTTTATCAGAATGGTGAAAACCTTTACATCCAGGATGAAAGTGCTTGGACACTTGTGTTTGGTCAACTTGATAACACCTACAACAATGGTGACATCCTCACAGGCATCGCCGGTAGCTGGAAGACCTATTACCAAATTATTGAGATGATTCCACTGGCCGAGTCATTTGGCGAGGCAACCCCAGGCACTGCTGTAGAGCCCGAGGTTCTTGCCATCGAGGAGCTCAGCACCAACCTCGTTCACAAGTTCATCAAGATTGACAACTGCGCTATGACCAAGGTTGACGATGTGAACTACAACCTCAACGATGAGACAGGCGACTTGACTATGTACATGAAGTTCAACGGCGTTACCGCTCCCGAGGACTTGACTGCCACCTATAATGTGAGTGGTTTCCTTACCCTCTACAAGCCAAAAGATGCCGAAACCGCAATTATGGAGTTCTATCCAGTTGAGTTTGAAAAGGTGGGTGGCGAGCCACAGCCCGTTCCCGGCGACGTTAATGGCGATGGTGAGGTTACCGGTAGTGACGTAACCGCTCTCTACAACCACATCCTCTTTGGTCAAGATACCGAGATCTTTAATGGTGACCAGAATGGCGATGGTGAAGTTACCGGTAGCGATGTTACCGCTGTATACAATATCATCTTGGGTCTCTAATTAATGCGCGATTCTTAATGCGCTGGGCACAAATCGTGTTTAGTGCATAAATGATAATTCAATGCCATGCCTGCTTTCAGGGGCATGGCATTGTCGCGTTTTAAAACAACTGAAAACTGCTGCATAATTCACGATTTTTAATGCTTGAATGCATTGTTATTGAGCATTTTTAGTTATCTTTGTGGGCAAATAAAAAGAAACATGGTTTAATTGTTTAAAACAATGGACGATAATAACACTTCTCTAAATCAAAACACCGCAGCGAGTGAGGTTAAGCCACTGTATATTATAACTGGTGCCACAGGGGCAATGGGAAAAGTGATTGCTAAGCGCATTGCGGCTCAGGGAAAGCCGTTAATCCTGGCATGTCGCGAGCTCGACAAGGGCGAGAAACTGGCATCGGAACTGAAGGAGAAAACCCTCAATGCCGACATCCATGCCATGCACCTCGACCTTAGCTCGTTTGCACGTGTCAAGGCTTTTGTTACCGAGCTTACCGAGCTTCATCGACCAGTGGCTGCACTTATCAACAACTCGGCAGTGTTGCCACGCCGGCGCAAGACTTCGGTCGACGGCTTTGAATATACCATTCAGGTGAACTTCCTGAGCACTGTGCTGCTCTCGATGATGGTGGTGCCACTCTTTAGCGAGAATGGCGGTCGCATTGTAATGACCACATCGTTGATGCGAAACTTCACCTCGTTGCCCTATGAGTTTCCGGCTGTGAACAACTTTGTTCCGCTCACCACCTTTGCTCAGAGCAAGCTGGCACTCACGCTATTCTCAATCTACATGTCTACAACCTTGCGCACTCGCCACGTGACAGTAAACTGTGCCGACCCTGGCATTATTAATGCAGGCATGCTAACCATTAGCCACTGGATCGACACCATTCGCGACCACGTGGGGCAGACGCTCATCCACAACCCCGAGGATGGTGCCATAGCAGTCATGCGAGCGCTGGAGTCGAGCGACACTGGTTTCATCTTCAAGGGATTAGACCGCCAGGTAAAGACCAGTAGCTTGCTCAAGAACCGCGAGGTTTTCATCAAGCTGTGCAACGACACAATGCGCATTATCAAGAGCCAAATGCCTTGATTTAATGTACAATTTATTATGAATAATTTATAATGCGTAATGCACGATAGTCTTACAATTAAGGGTATTAAGAACCTGCTCTTCGACCAGGGTGGCGTGATAGTGGATATTAAGCGCGACCGGTGCCTTGATGAAATGAGAAAACTGGGGATGGATCATCCTGAATTGTTAATTGGGCTCTACAAGCAGGAGGGCCCATTCTTTGCGCTTGAGAACGGCGACATCACGCTCGACCAGTTTCATGACGCCTTGCGCCCTCTCATGCCGGCGGGTGTGAGTGATGAGCACATGGACCATGCCTTTAGTTCTTTCATTGTGGGCATTCCACTACATCGCCTTGTGGCACTGCGCGAGTTGCGCAAGCGCTACAAGACTTTCATTTTGTCAAATACTAACCCACTCATGTTTGAGGGTGTGATAGCACGCGGATTTGCGCAGGAGGGCATGGATGTTAATGCCTATTTTGATGGCGTGACGGTGAGCTATAAAGCTCATAGCTGCAAGCCCGACCGCAAGATATTTGAATATGCTATAAGCACCATGGGCATTGTCCCACAAGAGACATTATTCTTCGACGATGGGCAAGAAAACCTCGATGTGGCGGCGCAACTGGGATTTCGTACCGCGCTTGTGGAGCCAGGAGTGGAGTTCATGGATATTATAACTAATCTTGAGAATCAATGAAGCTACTGCATGCAAGTGATGCCGTGACTGGCGAGGTGAGGCTGGCGGCAACCATTGGCATGTTTGACGGCATGCACCGTGGTCACATCACTCTCATCAATGCCCTCAAGCAGGAGGCGGCAACACGAGGCCGAGCTACCGCCATTGTTACCTTTGCACGGCATCCGCAGGAGACGCTACGCCCCGGCAAGCATCCACGCTCACTGATGACCCTCGACAAGAAAATCGAAGCTCTAGGCACTACCGGAGTCGACTACCTGCTGGTACTTGACTTCAACGCACAGCTGGCACAGCTCAGCGCCAGCGACTTCATGAACATGCTGCACGAGCGCTTCCATGTCGACACCCTGGTGATGGGCTACAATCACCGCTTTGGGCACGACCACAACATGAGTTTTGACGCCTATGTGGAGAAAGGACAAGCCCTAGGTGTGGAAGTGGTAAAGGCTCCTGAGTACCTGGGGCAGTATGCTCCAGTGAGTTCCTCGATAGTGCGTCAGCTCATCTCTAGCGGACGTGTGGAAGATGCCATGAACTGCATGGGGCATCCATTTGAGCTGGCAGGAACTGTGGTGCATGGTTTCCACAATGGCAGGGGCATTGGTTTCCCCACAGCCAATGTGGGAAACCTCGCTCAAGGCATTATCTTGCCTCACAATGGCGCTTATGCTGTAATGGTAAACGTGGATGGCTCTTGGCACAAGGGCATGGTAAACATTGGGCATCGCCCCACTCTCGACAACGGCCCTCAGCTCTCAATCGAGGTTAATATCTTCGACTTCGACAGCGACATCTATGGCAAACCCATCACGTTGCTGTTCATACGCTTCTTGAGGCTTGAATTCAAGCTGGGCAGCATCGACCAGCTACGTGAGCAACTCACTCACGACAAGACACTCTCTATCCAAATTCTTGACAATTACATTACAAATCACAACCTATATTAAACACATTATGGAACTCATTAATCTTTGTGAGAATAATTCGCTTGTGAGCCAGTTTATGAGCGAGTTGCGTGACAAGAATATCCAGCAGGATCGCCTGCGCTTTCGTGCCAACGTGCACCGCTTGGGACAAATAATGGCTTACGAAATTTCTAAACGCTTGCAGTACAAGACTATCGACACCGAGACACCGCTGGCTGTGGCTAAAACTAGCGTCATTGCCGACCAAGTGGTGCTCTCCACCATCTTGCGTGCCGGACTGCCACTGCACGAGGGCTTCTTGAGCTTCTTTGACAAGGCCGAGAATGGATTTGTGAGCGCTTATCGCAAGTATGACGCTCACGACCCTAACAAGTTTGACGTGAAAATCGAGTACCTCGCTTGCCCATCAATCGAAGGTAAAGTGCTGTGCATCGTCGACCCCATGCTTGCTACCGGGCTCTCGATGGCACTGGCCTACAAGGCGTTGCTGCAACGTGGCACTCCCGCTCATGTGCACATGGCATCGATTGTCGCTACCGACCAGGCCATCGACTTCGTGAAGAATAATATTCCGTGCGAAAATCTCACCGTGTGGGCTTGCGACATTGATCATGAGCTCAATGAGCACAGCTACATCGTGCCAGGACTGGGCGACGCCGGCGACCTGCTCTACGGCGAGAAGATGTAGTAAACATCCCATTTTTTAACTCCTTAAAAACCTTTATATAAAATGACAACAATAGAAATAAAAATAGCGTCGCTCGAGCAACTGCCCGAGGCGGCTCGCCAGTTTATGGCTCAAATGGGTGACTACACTGTCTATGCCTTCTATGGCGAGATGGGCGCGGGAAAGACCACTTTTATCAATGCTCTGTGCAAGGAACTGGGCGTGGAGACCGACATAACCAGTTCGCCATCGTTTGCCATTATCAACGAGTATCGCAGCGATACCACAGCCGAGCTCATCTACCACTTCGACTGCTATCGCCTTGAGAACGAAGCCGAGGCTCAAGACATTGGCGCCGAGGATTATTTCGACTGCGGAGCGCTGTGCTTCATCGAGTGGCCTGAGCGCATTGAGGGACTATTGCCCGACGACACCGTGCGCGTCGACATCATCGTTAATCCCGACGACGATTCGCGCACTCTGAAAATGACTTTGCCTTAACCATTAGCGACACAATATATGCCAAACTTTATTCTGCTTCAAGAAGTAGATTCCACCAATTCCTACCTCAAGCGCAATATTAACCTCTTTGAGCCGTGGACGGTGATTGAAGCCTATAGCCAAACGGCAGGACGTGGACAAAAGGGGAACAGCTGGGAAGCTGCTCCTGGCATGAACGCCACGTTCTCGATGCTCATTAGCCGCCCTAGGGTGAGTGTCAAGGAGCAATTCTACATTAGCGAGGCGGTGTCGCTGGCTATTATCGACACGCTGGAGCAGTATGCCACAGGATTCTCCATCAAGTGGCCTAACGACATTTATCATGGCGACAACAAGATTTGTGGCATTCTCATTGAGCAGTCGCTCACGAGCGATGGGAGTATCGACTATTCCATTGCGGGAATAGGTGTGAACGTCAATCAGCGAGAGTTCACCAGCGGGGCGCCTAATCCCATCTCGCTGGCGAGCATTACTGGCGACAAATATAGAGTGAGTGAAATTTCTCATGCCATTTGCGACAGGATAGAGCAGTACTGCCGCTTCGATGGCACGCAAGAGCAACTCGACAAGCTGCACGAACGATACTTGAGCAAGCTCTATCGCAACGACGGCAAGCCACACTTGTTTACCAAGCCAGGTGGAGAGCAGTTTGAGGCCACGATTCATGCCGTGCACCCCGACGGCACCCTAACATTGCTCCACACCGCCACCGGCACCCTACACAACTACCTCTTCAAGCAAGTGGGATTTGTAATCAACCGCGTTGAGTTTCTATAAACTAACGTGAGTTAGATGAATGTGTCGTTTGAAAATTATTGCTATAGGAGGGTGTTGCAAAACTTCAGAATATAATGAGAACTGCTCCTCTATTTTTAGAGGAGCAGTCTTATATTCAACCATTTATTTTGGGTGAAATGTTTTCGTTAATTATTATGTGCTTATCTGTTGAGGGCAGCTCCACTTGACCAATAACTGGTATTAAATGATGCTTCAACTTGGTCCTCAATATCATCGGGCAGGTTACAGAAGAAGTCGATGCCGGTGCGTTTCTCAAGCTCATCGATTGAAATGTATTGCGCATTCTCTTTATTGATGATGGGCCAGTCGTAACTTCCGCTCCCGCTTGCTCCAGTGGTTCCCGCATTGTAGTGCTTGGTCCATATTCCTATAGCCTGATAAGTGTTAGTGCTTTTGTTGAAGGCGAGGAGCGCCATGTAGTAGTATTTTGCTACCAGCAGTCGCCCGTTACACTTGAGGTCGGAATAATAGGTTCCGTTGTAGGTGGTGCTATACACGCCACTTTCGGTTACGTTGTTGAGGGTGATGTCGTCGATGGTGGCGGCTTTCACCACATAGAGCGTGTCGCATCGTGCAGCCCATTTTCTGACATCTCCTTCGAGGTTTGCCCATTGAGCCTCATTATGCTTTTGCCATTGTGGTTGCATGTTGCTCAGGTAGTAAGTTAAAGCTTGCTGATCGTCGGAGGCTCGTCGGTCGGCGCTAGGACATAAATGACCACGGGCATATCCGCTACCACTGTAGTCACTTAACTTAGAGCGGTAGGCTGAAGGAATTTCGGGGTCTTCCTTAAATGAATCGTGACGAGACACGTTTTGTGCCGTGTTGTTTTCATCCATGTAGTAGCAAGTGAAGCGGTTGGCAATCTTGCTGTTGTCCCATTCCATCTCAAGGGCTAATCCATATTCGCTCTCACTCTTGGCGAGCCATGTTTGGTTGCCGTTTTCTTTTATGCGTGGCCATTCCAGGCGATACATGTATTTGCTGGCATTGTAATAGCTTGACAACGAGTTGCGGTTTTGGTTATTATCCACAACTTGCTCCAGGGTGTAGATGGCGGTTGCCACGGCACTCGACTCGCCATCTAGCACGGCAATGGCTTTGAGGGTCATGTTAAAGCCAACGGTTATATCTATTTTGTCGTAGGCATTGTCTTCATAGTTGGTGGTAGAGGGTGTGCTACCGTTGGTGGTGACATAGATGCGACTACCGGCAGGACCTGTGACGGTGACAACGGTGGGCGTGTTAAACACCGTGCCCGAGGGGTGACTAAAGGTGGGCATGGGTACAGGGCTGGAAGGCTCTATGCCAAAGAGCAGGTAGTTATAGATTGCTGTCACGTCGCTACCTGTTACCTCGCCATCGCCATTCACATCGCTGGTTGCAAGGTAAGTTGTGTTGTTATTGAGGAGGTAGTTATATACTGCCGTGACATCGCTACCGGTCACTTCGCCGTCGCGGTTGACATCGAGACTGGAAAACTCTTGTTGGTCTTCCATTTCATAAGTCACCGTCATTGAGTACAGGCTGTTGCCACTGGTGCCGGTGAAAGTAACCTTGCTTGTGGAGCCACTCCAGAAGGTGTTGCCAGTATCAAATCCTGCCGGACTGGCGGTGAAATTCTGTTTTGGGTAGAAACCGTTGAAATCCACTCGCGTGATGGTGGCACCATCGGCAGCCTGAAACGAGAAGGAGTTGCCACTGGTGGTGTAGAAGGTGTATTTGCTCTGGTAGTAGGTAGAGCGTGGCGAACTGCTACCTGGCACAAATGTGATATCGCCCACGGTGATATTGTCGCGCAGGTAGGTGGGACTGCTACTTGTTGGGGTCGGGAGACCCAGTTGTGCGAGAGCCTCGGGCGAGCTGAAATCGAAAACTGCCGTCTTGGTGACAGCGTGCGTTGCCAGTGCCGCGCATGCAAGCGTTGCAATTAAGTAAAGTCGTTTAATCATAGCTTTATGTTTTTTATTTGTTTATGTTCTTAGTAAAAATTTGTGCAAGTTAAGCATTTTTGTCCTTTTATCCAAATTGCTACCATTTTTTGCCTTTAGTTATTGGGTTTTCTTCTAGTTAAAAACCAGATGTTTGCTCTTAGTTTACAGCCCTTTAGGTGTATATTAAGAGATCTTGGTTGATTTTTTGCCACTAATTTAGTTACTAACAACCTTTTTCATTAACTTTGCACGATAAATCACACATCTTTATAATATTATGAATAAATTATTAACGGCAATATTGTGCACCCTAGCCGTCACAACAGCATGGGCAGCAGATGAGGTATACAAAACCTTGACCTTTTCTTCTTCTACAAATAGCAAAGGGGTTTCAAGTTATACTGATACTTGGTCGGCAACTATAAATGGTTTTAGTTGGACTATTGAAAACTTCAATAACAATAATAATGCTTGGAACTTTATTAGAGCAGGTCGTAAAGATTATACTTCTGTTGCTAATATTTCAACTAATGCAGCAATTGATAAAGCCATAACCAAAGTTGTTGTGACAGTAGATGCTTGCACTACCGACAAAATCAATTCAACTAAGTTATATGTTGCGTCCAATGCCAGTTTTACACAAAATCTCCAAACAATCACTTTAGGAGCTTCAGTAGGAGAGATGGTATATACAATAAATAATCCATCTGAAAATATGTACTACAAGCTGGAGTATGATTGTGCAAAAGGCTCCAATGGATTAATTCAAATATCAAAAGTTCAATATTATTACTCCACAGCTCCTTCCATTCCCACTGTCACGGGTATTGCTAACTTCAAGAATGTGACCAGTGGCACAACAGTGCAGCTGTATCTCCCTGACAGTTATAATGCGCGTGTGACCCATGTGGAAGCCGGCAACGGCGGCACTGTTGATGCCTATGTGCGCGACAACACCGGCGCCATGCGCATGACAGGCATCTCGCCCAATCGCGCTATGACCTACGATCAGCATCTGGCAGGATGGATAACAGGTAAATATACTATTGGCAACGATGGCATTCCACAGTTTGAGCCTGCCAATGGTCTTACTAACACTGACCAGCTTGTGATCGCCGACCGCGTGACCGAAGAAATTACACAACCCAAGGCGATTGACGCTGGCGCAGTGGGTAATAACCTTGCCAACTGGGTGACTATCAGCGACCTGGAGGTGACTGGCAACAATGTGGATGCTTCAAAATTCAACCTTGCTTACCAAGACCAAGCCTACGCTGGCGCTATCGTCGACGTCACAGGCATTGCCGCTAATGGTAAACTTTATCCGGTAGATGATTTGAATAAGGCTCCCATCACATTTGTGGTTGACGCCGAGAAGAGTTTTACCAGTCCGTCGGCGAGCATTGAGAATGCTAACGTGAGGCTGAAGCGCTCTCTCTCGTCATCGCAGTGGAACTTGCTCACCGTGCCATTCGATATTGATGTCAACGACTTTGACGGTGAGGTGATGCAATACACAGGAGTGGAACTGGGCAAGGTGGGAAGCTATGTCTACAATGGCAACACCTACGACATACAGGGCGGAGTGATGCGATTTGGCTACCTCAACACTGGCTCGGTAATGCAAGCTGGCGTGCCTTATCTGGTAAAGCCAAGCTCCTCGGTGAAAAACGGTAAAACCTTTACTGCGGTGACGCTGAGCAGCGCTCCGGCGGGCACTATAACCAAGACACTACCCGCTACTGCCCAGGTAACTATGGGCAATGGACTAATGGCGCAATCGTCTCCCGTGTGGGCGGGCGACTACTCGCTAGTGGGTTCCTACAGCCCTGTTACTCTCGATAAGAATGAGGAGACAGTGGTCTTTACAGGCAATAATGAGATAAGCTGGACTTCACTCATCGACGACGTCACTGCTGTTGAAGTGGGTGGCACGCAAGGCTACATCACCATCCCCAGTGGTGCCGGTGTGGCTCTTGGCTTGGAGGACAGTAGCGAACCGGTAATTACAGCCATCACCACAGTGGCGATGCGCCATGGCATGCCAGCCGAAACGGTTATCTACAACCTCATGGGACAGCGACTCACGCGACCGCTCTGGGAGCTACCGCCAGGCATATATATTGTGAACGGTAAAAAGATTGTTAAACGTTAAGCGCTGAGGAGGACACAACAATGAAGAAAGCATTACTGGTCGCCCTCATGGGCTTAATGACAATTATCACTGCCAACGCCGCAGTAGATTTCCAAAACATCACTATCACCCTCAAGAATGGACAAGTGATTAAGTACGACGCCAGCCAGCTCGACCACGTTACCTATGTGGGAGGAGAGTTTGGCAAGGAAGGTGCTGTGGGTATCAAGCTCTACATCACAGCTACCTCTAGCGAGGACTACCTCTACTCACAAATCACATCTATAGTCTACGACACCCAGGAATCAACCGTAGCTGCTCCCACATTCTCTCCCACAGGAGGAAACTACTCTGTAGCACAAACTGTGACCATTACCACAACAACCAGCGGAGCAACCATCTACTACACCACCGATGGCACTACTCCCACCACCAATTCCACACACTACACTGCTGCAATCACAGTGAGCACTACTACCACCATAAAAGCCATAGCTGTCAAGGATGGTGTGTCGAGTGCAGTCGCTACAGCAACATTCACAATTAACTCAGGCAGCACAACCGACAACAATGTGAATGCCAACTGGCATGAAGCACTTTATAATAGTGCTGATGACCATGATGATTTTACCTCATCAAGAGCCACCTGTGGCATGGCATGGCGACTGGAATATCCCCACATCAGTACAGATGCTAATAGCACTGTCGTTGTTCACGCAACTTCACAATATAAGATTTCTCTTTCTATGGAAATAGACAAGAGTCAAAGGGCTAATCGTTGGTCGTGCTTTACTATGCATGATGGAGTTCCTAATAAAGATGTAGGGCGTTATGGCACATGGAGAAGTGATCCATGTCTGCCTTCAAATGCTCAAGTTGATACCGAAGAGTATTCATCTGGTAAATACACAACAGAAACTACAAACCTTGATGGTTCTAGAACAGTTCTGTTCTCTCGTGGACACATTTGTGCATCTGAAGATAGGCAATCTTTAAAGGAACAAAATTCCCACACATTCTACACCAGCAACTGTCATCCACAATATCAACAACATAATGGAGGTATATGGGGCAGAATTGAAAGCAAGGTTCAGAACTGGGGCTACAGTAGCAGTTTCCGCGACACGCTCTATGTGTGCAAGGGCGCTACAATAGCCGATGTCAAACTTGATGGTCAAACAGTTTCGGGTACAATTCCTTATTCGGAGGTTAAAACAAAGTTCGATGTTACTCTTACAGGAACTCTTGTTATTCCTCGCTACTGGTATATGGCAGTGCTTTGTTATAAAAACGGCACTTATCATGCCATGGCATTCTGGAGCGAACAAATTAACAGCAATTGCTCCAGCACTTCTCTAGCCTCATGCGCTATCACTATCGATGAGCTGGAGCGGCGAACGGGCATTGACTTCTTCTGTAACCTTCCCGATGACATCGAAGATGCTGTAGAGGCCACCTACGACAGTTCATTCTGGAACCCATAGGTGAACTATGCTTAAAGCACATACTCTACGGAGTCTTGGAGTAATGAAGTTTTATTAATAAAAAACACTTCACACTCCATGACTCCGTAGACTTTATATACACGAGAACATCTTCCATGCATACTTTATTTTCCACTTTTTCCCGAAAATCGTGTGTTATTTCAAGAAAAAGTAGTAAATTTGAAAAATTATTAATAACTAGGAAAAATATCAACTCTCTAATTCGCATAAATCTATGAAGAAATTACTTCTCGCCGCACTGGTGGCACTGGTCATCGCACCAGCAGTTAATGCGCAGGATGACGCGCAAGCTAAGCGCTACAACATGTATGGCGTCATGTTCTACAACCTTGAGAACCTTTTCGACACCATCAACAGCAATGGCACCTACGACCTGGAATTCTCTCCTAGTGGCGCACGCCAATGGGACGGACGCAAATACTGGTCAAAAATCAACCGCATGGCCTATGCCATCTCGCAGATGAAGACTAGCAACACCCCCATGGGGCCTGCTATCATTGGCGTTAGTGAGATTGAAAACGTTACTGTTCTGCAAGACCTGGTTCGCGACCCGCAAATTCGTGACTGGCGCTTGCAGATTGCTCCCTATCACGACAGCCCCGACCGCCGTGGCGTGGACGTGGGAGTGCTCTATAACCCCCGCTATTTCCGTGTGCTTAATGTTACTAACCAGCGTCTGAGCGAGGAAGACTTTGCGCGCGCACGCGAAGATGCCGACGATGACCGCAAGCTCGACTACGAGTGGAACGAAAACTTCCGCACACGCGACCAAATTTGCGTGGTGGGAATTCTTGCTGGCGACACTGTGGCAGTGATGGTAAATCACTGGCCCTCGCGACTGGGAGGACAAGAGGCATCGAGCCCCAAGCGTGAAGCTGCCGGCTACATGTGCCGTCGCACCATCGACTCGCTCGTCAATGTGCATGGCGATAACATTGGCATCATTTTCATGGGTGACCTTAACGATGACCCCATGGACAAGGCATGTGCTAAGGCTGTGGGTGGCAAGCGTGATATTGACGACGTGGATGATGCCGACGAAATGTTCAACCCCTTCTGGAACGTCCTTGCCAAGGGTGTAGGAACTCTTGCCTATAAGGGACAATGGAACCTCTTCGACCAAATCATGTGCAATGGTTTCTTCACTAAGAACTACAAGGGCAAAGACAAGCCACAACTCACCTACCTGCGTTGCGAGGCGCTAAATCGCGACTTCCTCAAGACTCAAGAAGGAGACCGCAAGGGGTATCCACTGCGCACCTATAGTGGCGGAGTATTCCTCAACGGCTACAGCGATCACTTCCCCACCATGATTTATCTGGTTAAGGAAGCGAAGTAAATAGCAATAGAAACCTAAGTGCCTAAAAAATGGGGTGTGTCAATTCTTTTTGACACACCCCATTTTCTCATTTCTTGACATCTTCAACAGGTTTCCACACAAAGAGTTTGTCGCTGGGACGTATTTTCTCGCCAGTCTTGATTGAGAAGCGCTCGCCTTTTACCGTCTTGCTCACTGGCTTGAGGTCGACGCGTATCTCCTCCACAGTCATCGTCAATGCTCCAGTGGTGGGACCAGTGATGATGATCTCGTCGCCCACGTGCAACTCACCGGCTTCCATCAGGAACTCTGCCACGCCCAGCTTGGAGAAGTAGCGCACTCCCTTAGCGGCATACACCTTGACATGAGTGGCGCTGGAGCCATATTTCGAGGTCCACTCGCCCAAGCGCTGCCCCAGGTAGTAACCATCCCAAAAACCACGGTTAAACACACGTGCCAGACGCTCGTTCCACTGTGCAATGAGCTCCTCGCTATAGGTGCCATCGATGATGGCATTGATGGCCTCGTTGTAGCAGCTCACCACAGTGCGCACATATTCAGGACCACGTGCGCGTCCCTCAATCTTGAAAACTCGCACTCCGGCATCAATCATCTTGTTGAGGAAGTGGATAGTCTTCAAGTCCTTGGGCGACATGATATATTTATTCTCGATAGCGAGTTCGTCGCCTGTGTCGCGGTCGGTGACGATGTAGCTACGCCGGCAAATCTGGCGGCAGGCACCACGGTTGGCGCTCGAATTGGTTTCCTGCAAGCTCATGTAGCACTTGCCACTCACTGCCATGCACAAGGCACCGTGGCAAAACATCTCCAGTCTCACTGGCTCGCTATGAGGTCCCATCACGCCCTGCTCGGTGATGTTGTTGTGGATTCGGCTCACTTGCTCCAGGTTCAGCTCTCTTGCTAGCACCATCACGTCGGCCCACTGGGCATAGTATTTTACCGCCTCGCTGTTGCTCACATTCACCTGAGTGGAGATGTGCACTTCCACCCCGGTGCTGCGCGCATAGAGGATGGTGGCCATGTCGCTTGCGATGATAGCAGTTAGCTTCGCCTCACGCGCAGCATCCACTATGCGATGCATGTAGTCGATGTCTTCGTCATAGATGATGGTATTGACTGTGAGATAAGTCTTGATGCCGCGCTCGGCACACCACTTGGCTATTGTGTGGAGGTCGTTGATGGTGAAGTTTACGCTCGACTTTGAGCGCATGTTAAGGTTCTCTATGCCAAAGTAGATGGCGTCGGCACCACCTTGATGTGCCGCAACCAGCGACTCCCACGAGCCCACAGGCGCCATGATTTCAAAGTCGCTACGTTGCATTTTGCTTTCAGTTTTTCCTGTCACTTCGTTATTTTATGAGTTGATGTTCGTTGGTGAAATGCAACTCGGTGCCGTCGTCGAGAAGCAGTGTGATATCGCCATTTTTTATTTTGCGCCCCATGTAGAGCACCTTCTTGCCATTGTGGTTAGCGTTGAGATACATGATAATCTTGCCTGGCACCATGCGCTGTGGAACTTCGCTCTCGCGGCAGTCAACAATCATCCAGTGCCCATCTTTGTCAAAATCGATGGTGGCATTGTTGTCGAGTAGCACACAAGTGCGGTTCTTCATGTCCTTGGTGTTGTTTTTAACCGCTTTAACCACTTCGTGACCAGGAAAATAACTATTTACCATGCGCATGCCCAGGTCAGGCACCTTCTTCAATGGAATTTCCACAATGTTATCGTCGGCAATCGCCATACCGGTAATGAGCGCTAAGGCTGCAATTAGTGTAAATATTTTTTTCATAATTGATAATTATTTGGCAGTGCTAGTTGTGTCATTAGAGTTTGTGGGGTGACTATCCACCTCGGGCTCACCCTTTGCCTCGGGGGCATGAGCGGCGTTGTAGCGAGCGTTGAGCCCCTCGGCGACCTCGTCGGTAACATCCCACTTGGGGTTAATAAACATTGATGCTTCCTTGCGCAAGATAGCATCGTAACCGTTGCGCACGGCATAGTCGGCAAGAAACAAGTCAATCTCGTTAGCGAGTTTTTGAGCCTCCTGGTTGAGTTGTTGCTCCATTTGCTTCTGCATAGCCTCCATTTCCTTTTGTGCCGATTGCTGCATCTGCTCCAGCTTAGTCTGGTCGGCTTCGAGGGCTTTTTGCGACTTGTACTGTCCGTTCTTGTTTTTCTTCACGATTTGGTTGTAGAATGTCTCAATCTGGTCACGCTTCTTCTTCTCGGCGGCTTGAAAATCGGTGTGAAGCTTGGTCTGCAACTGGTTGTACTGCTGTGCTACCACATATTGCGTATACAACTTGCTCTCATCGATGTATCGCACACTAAATGGCTGTTGGACAACATTCTGAGCCATTACTGAGAGAGAAATCATAGCTACTGCCAGCAAAATGAACTTTTTCATTAATCTTGTTTTTATTGTGATTATTATTATAACACCCTTAGAATGAGGGTGTGTCATATTGCAATAAAAGGTGCAACTCCCCCTCTAAGATAGAGGGGGCTGGGGGGAGTATGAATACATCTGCCTTGCTTTATTCTTCTGATTAACAATATCTTCTGCATTATCATACTCCTCCGCCCTTTGGGCACCTCCTCTATCTTAGAGGAGGAGTTCTCATTAGATTCAGAAGTTTTGCAACACCCTCATCTAAAGAAAACTCTTCAACTTATATAAAAGTCATTTTTATTTAGAGTTTGCAAATATCGTCATAAAACTTGATTGGTGCAAGTAAATTAACCGCATTTTTCACTGTTTGAGAATTTGCTTGATGGCTGTAGAGTCAACTGGCAAGCGCAAAATTAAATAAAATGTTTGAAGAACTCTTTCTTGGGCGTAGAGAAATTAAGTTTTTCTCTTGGTCTTCTATTGAG
>ONEL01000011.1 GCA_900316835.1 uncultured Prevotellaceae bacterium
GTTCATCGGCATAAAATTCGCCCCATGCGCCTGCTGCCAAAGGAAAGGCTTTAGCAAAATCTTCGTTAGAAAATAGTTCTATCTTCATTTCAGTATTATCATTTTAATAGCGGAGTAATTTCAATCACTGCTGAAAGCATTATGATATTGGTTCTGCAAATTAGTCTGCGACTTGGCAGACACAAAATGTTTCATCAATGATTTTGAGTGTCATATTGCTAAATTCCGATTTATAGTTCTAATTTCGCTGCAAAGATAGGCATTTTTCCGCTACCTGCGCTTGTTCTTTGGAGATTTATTATTCATCAACCGTTGGTAATCATCCTGCGCTTGCTTGATGCCCATGTCACCAGTGACCGTGTTGATGGTGACAAACGGCTCATCAAGTCTTGCATTCAGCCTCTTTATCGCCTCCCGCAGTTCGGCATTCTCCTGAATGAGGATCTGCGGACTGGTCTTTCCCGATGCGATGTGGGACATTTACTATGATCATTCTAACCAGGATAATCTCTAGCATTGTGCGTCAAAAGTGTGCATTTGCACAGAATGACAAGCCACTGCCACAATTGGGAAACTGTTGTTCGGTTGAATAACCGTCATGTTGCCAAATTATTGCATTGTTTCATGAACGAAAACTGTGCATTTACACAGAAATCAAACATGCGAACTATAAAGATGCCTCAAGATGCCCAAGTTGCTTTAGCGGCAATATTAATCTCAAAATTTTTGGCTATGTGGATAATAGAGTTTTAACTTTGCATTACGAAAAAATGTGGTAATCACATTTTTTTGATAATGCAGAGCATAAGATACTTGTGAATGAGCTGTATGAATGCGGATTCTCTAAGTTTGATATTATGAATAATGGTTGTGAAGCCATTATAAAAACTTCACAACCATTAAAACTTTAATGTTATCGAAGAGATTATTTCACCAAAACTTTCTTAATGTTGTTGGCACTCTTGATGATATAAATTCCAGGAGTGAGATTATCAAGGCTATTACCAACGAGCACGCCATTCATGTTATAAATAGTGATGTCGTTATCATCGGTGACAATTGAGTTTATATTGGTTAAATCCTGATCTTCCACCTTAATCTCGTCAATGTAGGCAAAGTTATAGCCTGCGGTGCATAGTCCTTTAAAACCAATACGTAATGAATTTGTATTGAATTGACTTAGGTCAATATTATAAGCAGTCCACTCTGTGACGTTTTCAATAGTCTTAATTTCTTGCCATTGACCACCATTAACGCTGACTTCCACTGTCACTACAGCTCCACCAGTGGGAATGTTTGCAAAGAAAGTAAGAACCGGTCTCTTGGCAGTGCTGATGTCGATTTTAGGACTTTGAAGTCTCGAGCATGAATTCTCCTCATATCCTTGGAAGTCGGCACCTGCGCCATCGTTGTTGTGGTCGGCGTCATTACGCAAAGCCCAACGACCATTATAGGACTTGCCTGCCAAAGTCTTGGTAGTCCAGGGGGTGTTGGCATATTCAGCTTGCGCAAACGACTCAGAGAATGGTATAGCCAAACTTGGGCCAACCAGCACCTCATCGCTATTAGTCTTCAGCGACTCGCCAGCTACATTCTTTGCCGCTACCACAAATGATGTGACAACCTGAGGTTGCTGGCTGTTGAGACCTGTGATAGTGAACGAAGTGTCGTAGATGTCGGTTGCGATTACTGAGCCATTTGCATCATAAATTGTGTATGCCACGTCATTGGTGTTTACATAGCCACCATTAGCGCCTGTGTCGCCAACGGCTTGCCATGTGGCGACAGCAGTGCCATCGCCATTGTCCACGACACTAAATGCCTGTGGTGCAAGCGGTGTGTCGATACCTACCCATACGGTGTCGTTGGCAGCTTCGCTCACCCCCTGGCTGTTGACAGCGACAACTGAGTATATGTTTTCTCCTTGTTGTGCGTCAAGGTCGGTATAGGTGTATTGAGTAGCCGTGGCACTTGCGGGAGTTATGGTGTGGATTTTTTCTCCATTGCGTGAAATCTCAAGCGCTGTAAGCTCAGTCAGCTCTTCACCCTTAGCGGTTGTTGCCGGTGATTCAAATGAAATTGTCGCGTTTAGCGCGCCGTTTTCGCCAGGCACTACGTTCAGGTTGTTGACATGTGCCGGTACGTTGTCACTCTTTGGAGCGCTGATGCTTAAGTTGTCAATGCTCAAGTTGCCTTGGGCAGCTGGGCTTGTAACATGCATGCCAATGTAGTAGATGCCATCAGCTTCGGGGGTGATTGTTATCTTCTCGGTTGTTACTGTTGTTCCGACATAGGTTCCTTCTTTAAGAATTGTGGTCATTGCCGCTGCGGTAGCACTATTGCCCATGGCAACAGTCATGTTGTTGGTATAGCGGGAATTAGAACCATTAGCGTCAAATTGCAGTTCATATCTATAGCCCTTTTGCAGTTTGACAGGAGGCAGAATCAGCCAGTCGTCAGCATCATTGTTATAGTTAGCGCGATAGCGTGCTGTGCCGCGATAGTAAGCCCATGCGCTATTGTCGGCGTTAGCGTCAATAATAGTGAAGAGGTCGAGGCTATTTTCATCGGTGAAATCTTGGGAATAGGGGAGAGCTACCGACTCGCCCACCAGCACCTTGCCCGATACACCAGGCTGGCTGCTGAGGTCACCATTGTTTGCTACCACCTCATAGTAGATAGCTTGCAACGTTTCGCTGCTGAAGTTGTCTGCATAGCTTGTGCCTTGCACGTTGTTTGCAACCACGTCTCCACTTGGTTGACGAGTGATAGTGTAGGTTAAATCGTTTGCATCGATGTCGGCATCATGAATGCCTTTAGTAGGAGCGACCCATGTAATGTTTATTACTTGACCGTCTTTAGTCGCTGTTACATTAGAAGGCGATACTGGGGTATCGGGGCCAATATAAAGACTTGTAGATGCCTTGGGACTATTTCCAGCTTGATTGCTTAGAACTACAATAATTTCATATTCGGCAGCCTCGTTGACTGCTGCATCAACCACAACATTGCTGCCGGCTGATGCTTGCCCTTCGGCTAGAACTGTGCCATTGGCAGTGATGGTGTAGTTGATGTCACCGCTCAATGCTTCACCGCTGTAGGTCTCGCTAGGGACATCAAAAGCTATCTTACCCTGCAGGCTACTGCCAGCGAAGATTGCGGTCAAGTTTTCAGCAGGTGATGGAGCGCCATCGGCTGCCTCGGCTGCTGGCATGTAGGCACCCTGCACTTGGTCACCATTAGGCAATGCTCCTATTAAAGTGACCGAGCCATTGGTAAGGCTTACGGTGTAAAGGTTGGCTGCCTCATTGTCGTCAACAGCAAACCAGTAGAAAGTATCATTATTAGTGTCGATAACCGCCGATTGGTAATATCTGTTAGCATTGACTCCAGTGGTGCCGAGCACCGTTTCCTCACCTGTCGCTTTGTCGATTTTAACAAAATTACCTCCCGTTCCGCTGCCATCAAGAGCAGTCATTGTGATGCCATAAAGTTGTCCTTGTGAGTCACATGCCATAACCCTGAGTGGGCTTGCCAATGGGGCGATAGCTTCTTTAGTGCCATCTTCAAGGTTCCATTTCGACAGCACATAGCTCACTGCCTGTGATGCGTCGTCATAAACGTAGGAGCAGGCGTAATGAGTTCCAGTTGTTAAGTCTTTAGTGTTGGCTGTCGCGGCCATGGCATAGACCGTAGCCACGTCATATCCCATCGATTTAGTTGATAACTGTTCACCGGTTGTCGCGTCATAGACGTAGTAATTGCTCGACATCACATAACCATAGCTAATAGAGTAGTCATAGGCATATAGTTTGCCATTGTCATAGGCTATGCCTCCCGATGCCGCGATAGCTCGGATTCCAGTCACTTTCTCTCTTGCGACTGGTGCCATCGCATTGTAGCTGTACACGCCAAAGATGTTTACATCGCGGTCGTTATCATAAGTGAGCACACCATTGATTTTTAGATTTTTAAGCGAAGGTGCTTTGTTGCTGTTCGCCCATGCTGCAGTTGGTGTGACTGTTACTGCAGTGAGTAATGCGATAGCAACTCGTGTAAAAGTTTTTCTCATTTCTAAAAAAGCGGGCTCTTGTTGTTTGTTGTGGCAATGATAGAGTCCTTTTAAACATTGCCATAAAATGTTATTTTAAGGATCAGTTTGGTTAAGTCTTATTATCCACCAATATAATTGTGATGGAATAATATACACGACAAAGATATCGAATATTAAATTAAACCAACAAGAACTTTAAGGATTATAAACGTTAATTATACCACATTTAACCTAAAAGCAAACTCCTAAAAAGCCCCGCCTTGGAGTAAGACGGGGCAATAGAGTTCTTTTAAACGCTCGGAGCTTGACCGATTGTCGGTGCAAAGATGTATAAAGTTCTGAGTTGCGAGTATTTTTGTTTGTAAGACAATTACTGACAATGTTGTTTGGGATTTATTACGGACAATAGCTCTTCTTACTTACGATTGCTGTTTAAAAAACGCAGATTATACAGATTTTAGTTGCCATGTTAAACTTTGGTACGCTTTTTGTATCATAATAATAAAAACAGGTAGCTATGATAGGTGAGAAATATCCATATCGCACAGGGTCGAGGTTGTTGATGATACCAGTAGCCTTGGTGGTGGGTGTTATCGTAGGCTTGTTGTGGGCTTGGGAAGCTGGGTTGCTTATAGGAGTCCTTCTCATTATATTGGGGCCAGAACTTTTTACCATATTCTTCAAGAGGATGCGTCAGCCACTCCAGGAAGAGGAAAACGAGAAAGCGTTAGATAAGAAATCTAAGAGCCGCAGGTGTCTCCGTGAAGGAAAAGATGATGGCTATGATGATGGGTTTGTGCCGCCAATGTTTTTCTCAGGCAATGAGTGAGTAGTCATACTGCAATGTCACTTCATTTGAATTCAGATTTAAAGACCCAAAATCTTGCTACATGATAATTCCTTGTCAAATTAGAATTTACTTTCTTATGTACCTTACTGCTCCTCCTTTGCCAAAGGGATAGTCTGAGACATCTTTATTAAGATATGTGGAATCATTGAGTAGTTTACCTTCAAAGATACAGCGGTCAGACTTAAACTTCGTACCATCTTCAGCAACATCTGTCCATTCCCAAGATGTGATTTCTATCACGCTACGGACAACGCCTTTGTATACACCAAGCACGTATTTAATCTCTTGAGGCGCATTCTTGCCGATTTTCCAGTACTTGCGAGTAGCTTCATAAATATCAATTCTGCGATACACTCCATCGGCTTTTGCTTGGTCAAAACTTTTGTTTAGACTAACTAAAAGCAATGTGTCCCTTTGTTTTACTTCTATTTTCATACAGTTGTAAATTGAATCAATTTCATCGACATCCTTAATACCCTCGTCCCATTGATGGTGACCAGCAACAATATTTGCCAATATATTTGTCTTGTTAAACTTTCTATATGTTAGTAAGTCAATAAGCACAGATTCTACAACATACGCCGTATCTTCAGTCAGATTGTGCCGTAAAATGTAGAGACCCACTTGTTTACCTTCTCTTAAAATACTTCTTATAATATCAAGTTTAAGACTTTGGTCATTACAGTCTAAAGCATCTTTCGCATGTTGAAAAATCCTATTCCCTTTTCCTTTTCCTATATAGAAAATCCTATTATCTCTCGGATCTATTAAGGCATAAACATAATATGCCAAAGACTCTATCGTTTGTTGATTAAACGCATTTATTATACTCATATAAATTCCAATATTTATCAGTTCTTATACCAAATTCCGTTTATGATTTCCATCGCCAGGTTTTTCTGACGATGGCGGTTATCGTATGGCTAATTGTACGCAGGTGGAAGTGAGAAACGATAAAAGAGAATGGACGACGTGTTCACACCCTCCTCATAAAGCGGCAAGGCTCCAAATGGGTTGGTACCATAACAGACCGCGGCCAGTATGCCGCAGATAATTCCTTTATGCTTCATTCGCCTGTGGTCAGATGCTTTTGCCAATCTCGTAGGCTTCCTGGAGTTTTGGATTGCCCTCAATCTCGCGGGCATCGTTCACGCCACCGCAGAAGAGTGTAGCGGCCAGACGGCTCTTGGGATAGCAGTCTATCCAGCCTGTCAATCCAGCCTCGGCCCGCTTCGGTGTCTCGGCTTCATCCTCAGCAGCAGTTGTAAGCAGGTAGACATCACGGAACTGGTAATCCTGCTCATACATGGCATTCATGCGGTCGATGAGCGTCTTCATCTGTCCACTCATTTCATAATAGTAGATAGGTGTGGCCCAAACCACCACGTCGGCCTTCAGCACCCTGGCCATGATGTCGTTCACGTCGTCATTAATGACGCAGCGGCCCAACTTTTGGCATCCCATGCAGCCCTTGCAGAACTGAATATTCTTGTCCACAAGAGAAATCTTCTCCACATCGTTTCCGGCAGCTTTGGCACCTTCCACAAACTTCTCGGCGAGCATGTCGCTGTTTGAGCCATGACGCAAGCTCGTTGATATTACTATTACTTTTTTCATATTCGTCGTAATGATTATTAAATTGAAATGTATCCTAATGATAGCTGTTAAATGTTGTCTTCAAGCCAACGACAGAGATAATCCACCTGCTCCTTGGTATTGCCCATGAAGACGGCACATTCCTTATGCCCCTCAAACTGTGGGGTTACACCGTCCATTGCGCTAAGAGCCGAAACGGTAATCAGTTCGCGTTCGGCCGGAGAGAGTTGGTCACAAGCGAAGATATCACCAAAGAGGTGCGACTTCATGTAATAGTCGGCCTGTGGACAGAAAGAATAGTTCCATGGCGTGCCACCCTCATCACGGGTCTGCATGGCGGTGCCGAGCTGCAATGCTAGCTTGGCATCATCCCAAGCAGCGGGCCGCTGGAACGGCTTTCCTTCATGGTCGGCTATTCCCTCCGTCTCGCGCTCTGATAGCACACGTTCAAGCGTGTTTAGAGCATTCAGTGAACGGGGAAAGCCCGTATAGGCATAGAGCTGTGCAAAGGCATCCTTCAGCTCATTCACGCCCACACCGCCGTCGAGCGCCTTGCGAATGGCCACGTCGAGACGTTGCAAGTCACCTCTTGCCTCCAATGCAGCACAGCCGCAAAGCAAGAGCATCCGCCTTGGAATTATTTCTTCTATCATATAAAATTGCGATTTTTCGTTTTAATTACTCTGCAAAGGTAGGCATTTTTCCGCTACCTGCGCTTGTTTCTTGGGGCTTATTATTCATTATGTGGTGGAATCCGTCTTGGGTTTGGCTAAAAGGCCTTTCTTCAACGCAACATGCATTCCACCTAATGTGAGTGATATAGCCATAAATTAAGCGGCTGAGATAAGCTAATGCCAACTCAACCGCTTTAAGTCTTAAAAGACGTAAGAATGTTTCACACCGTTTCCACTTCGTGATATACTTGAAGCACAGGAGCTTGCAATGCTTCTTCGATAGCAACAACTGTGTCAATCGTGAAATTGTGAGTTCCACGCATCCATTTACTTATCTCTGCCTCGCTCTTGCCAAGCATGAGCGCGAGGTCTTTTTGCCGAAGGTTACGCTCCTCAAGAATCTCATGAATACGGTCAACAATCTGAAATGAAAGGCTTACGCGTTCCCTCACTTCGGGGCTTACCTGTCGGCGACGTTCTTCTATTATCTTACTCCGTTTCATCTCTGCTAAAGTTTAAGTTTCCAACAATTTCTTTATCAACCAAAACTATTGTGCCGTCTTTAATCCTTGATGAAATAAAGCGGCTTGTATCAATCAATAGTTTGACGTATGGTGCAAGTTGTTCGCTTTCTTCCCAAGTGGGTGCATCTTTAACTCCACCATTGCCAAACACCAATATTTTATCGGACAATCGCAGGCAGTAAAGCCGCACTTTGTTGCCGATGTCAATCGGTATCACACCCACGCCGTCGCCATAATGACCTTCGGGACGGAAATAGCGTTCAAGCGCACCTCGCTCGGCAATATTGTCGAGCCAAGAAATAACTACATCTATATCTTCATCATATTCACTTCCAACTGGGAATTTTTCGAAGAAACGCTCTAATTCAGAGAGTTCCTCCCCCTCTAAATGTATGCTGTAGAAATTCACGTTGGAATATTCTTCAATCAAATCTATGTAATAATGCTGTTTCATTCTTAACTTATAAGTTATCTCGCCACAAAGGTAAGCCAAAGAATTCAAAGCATCAAATAAATTAACTTAAAAATTAAGTTTTGCTGCATTTTTTTTCTCTCTGTATTACGGACTTTTGTTATTCAACAGACTTAGGTAGTCAACTTGGGCTTGCTTAAAAGTTTGTCCGAGCCTTTCTTCAGCGCCACCTGCGCACCGTTTATTGTACAATAAGTTAAGCGGCTGATTTACTGCAAAGGTAAACCAACCGCATTAAGTCTTAAAAGACGATAGCCGATAAATTGGAATTTAGTCGCTATAATTATGGTCAACTATTATATCCAGATGTACTCCAGGCACTAAAGGCTGAATGTCACTGATGAGCTGGCTGACTAAGGCCTTCTCATCGTGGACGGCAAAGTCAGGGACAACATCAACGGAAATTGTATTCTCCTTTTCTGAATAATAGAAGCCATGAACCTGAACAATATCCTTGCGCGAGTGAAGAGCCTGCAAGACCTTCGTCTGCAACTCTGCCCGCTTGTTGTCGCCTGTTGCAATGGCATAGATACCAACGGTCAGAATGATACCGTGACGCGCTAACATCTGCATGGTAATCTTGCGAGTGAGTCCGTGGATTTCGTGAGCCGACATCGTGTCATAAACGTTGATGTGCAGCGAGCCTATCTTCATATCCGGGCCATAATTGTGGAGTATCAGATCATAAACTCCATGCACTCCCTCAAATTCAGAGACCTCCTTCTTGATTTGATTGGTGAGCTCAACGGGAATACTGGTGCCTAACAGTTCGTTGACAGGCGAGGACAGCATTTCGATACCGGCCTTGATGATGACAATGGAAATGAGAACACCGAGAATACCATCGAGCGAAATGCCCCACAACAGCATAACACCAGCCGAGACAAGCGTAGTCAGGGTTATAATGGCATCAAACAAGGCATCTGCTCCTGAGGCTATCAGCGCATCACTGTTCAATTGCACGCCCTTGTTCTTGACATACCTGCCCAGCACCAGTTTCACGATAATGGCTACAACAATGACGATGAGTGTAGTATGGGTGTATTCCGGTTGTGTCGGATTGAGAATCTTCTTTGCTGACTCGAAGAGTGAGGTGACACCCGCCGACAAAACGATGACGGCTATGATGATAGCACTGAAATACTCTATGCGCCCATGACCGAAGGGATGCTTCCTGTCGGCTGGGCGTTGTGACAGTTTAGTGCCGACAATGGTGATGACGCTCGACAACGCATCGCTGAGATTATTAACCGCATCCATCACAATAGCGACAGAATTTGCCAGAAGGCCTACTGCCGCCTTGAAACCTGCCAGAAAGACATTGGCAACTATGCCTATCCAACTAGTCCGAATGATTTGAGAATTACGATTCATGTAAATTCCGATTTATAGTGATTATTATTCTACTTGCGTTTGTTTCTGGGAGATTTATTATTCATCGGCCGTTGGTAATAATCTTATGCTAGTCTCCCTCATTGCAAGCGCGCAGTGTCATGGCGATGTTCACGTGCTCCACGTTGTTCGCTCCCTGCTCCACGCTCTCCACCAGGTGGAGTTGCGAGAGAATCACCTTCCAGTTCTTGAATATCTGTTGCTCGGTGGTGCTTGAGGCATTGGCGAGCAAGTCAGTGATGTTCTGAAGGAGAGAGCCGACGGTCTCCGGCGAGATCGACTCCTTCTCCGTCTCCACACGGAATGCGGAGATAAGGTTAGTTAGTTGTGTTGTGTCAATCATAATACTTTTGCGTTAGGTTGCAACGCAAAAGTAGAAAGAGAAAAAGTTTTGACAAAAGACAAGAAAAACTCACCGAGAAGGTGAGTTTTGGTATCCATGTATATTACATAATTCACTTCATGCGTTCAAGGCTTTGTATAATAATTAATGTTGAGCGAGAAACATCTTCAGAAGTAAATGATTGTCCTCCAGCAACACCAGGAAGTCCCGAAAAACCTGTATAATTATATAATAATGTTGCTTCTTCGTCATTGAGCTGTTCGTCATAATGATATGCGATAAAAGCTCCCAAGAGATATGGAAAACGCATTGTATAATAATCATAAACTCCTTCGTCTGCAGTAGCGATATTGTCTATCTTTTTGAAAATCTCACTTGAAAGAACTGAAAGTTGTTCTTTGTTGAGTGCATTAAAATCCACTGCAGTCATCAGGAAAAGTGTAAGACCATTTAAATGCAAAATATTTTCAAATGTGTTTTTATTATAATCTTCATAACTTAAACCAGCAGTAGTATTTACAGGTTTTGATTTTGGGTAATCAAGTTCACAATAAAGGTTGAGTAATTCTGTTGCACCTGTGAGTCGTTGCATCAGCTCTTGATAACAGTTGGCAAGCGTCATTGTAAAGACACTTTCATATAATACATTATACAAATCATAAACACCATTATAGGGATGCATAAAACATGTGAGAGCTAGATTGCGTGTTGACATAGCATACAGCTTATCTTCAGGCACATCACAAAGTGCCAATAATTCATTCATTGTACCAGCCTCAGCTTTGTGTTGTTCCCAATAATAATAATCTCCACCTTTGCCTTTTAAACCACTATCTTCAACTACTCGTGTTGTCCACATTTTGCGACCAAATGATCTCTCATAAGGAGCCATAAGAGGTGTTTCACGAAATGGATTTTCGCGTTCAATATTTATCCATGTGCGAGTAACAGGTTCAACTGGATTGTTTGGCTCATCTTTTTTATCGTCACCACAAGATGATAAAATAATTAACACAAAGAAAATAAAAAGTTGAATGTTTAGTCTCATAATCTATACGGCTTTAATTATGCACCAAAATTACAACAAAAGTTGTAATTATCAATGATTCATGCTGAAAGTTTTCTTGCTCAAAGCCGAACTAATCAGGCCACAGAACTGCCATCCCAAGTTCTCCTCATAGAACTTTTTGATATTCATTACTGAGGCGTAGTATTTGGTGCTGAACCACTTACGCTGTTGTTTTTTTGCTCGCCAATCGCTTGAAGCCTTAAAAGATGTGAGATATTTCTGAATTATTCTACATCTGAATTTGCGAAAAGTTCTCTGATTCGTTGTTGAAGCAGTTTTTTATCTGGCAAGCAAAGTTGATACTCGGCAACCATTGTCGGAGACAAAGAACGACTAAGTGCATACTCAACCACTTCGTTGTCTTTGTCTTTGCATAAGAGAACGCCTATGCTTGGGTTCTCCTTGGGTTTCTTCACATCTCTGTCAAGAGCTTCGAGGTAAAAATTGAGCTGGCCGAGATGCTCAGGCTTGAAACTTTCCATCTTCAACTCAAATGCAACAAGACATTGAAGTTCACGATGAAAGAACAACAAATCTACACGAAAGTCACTATTCCCAACTTGTAGTTTGTATTCTTGATCCATAAAGATAAAGTCCTTACCAAGTTCCAATATCATTTTTTTCATGTTGTTAACGAGTGCTCGGCGAAAATCATTTTCATGATTATATTCTCTTCCTCCAATAAACTCAAGAACATATTGGTCACGGAACACTTGTCCAGCGGATGGTGCAATTTGTCGCACCATTGGTGAGAGTTTTGGCTCACCAATCATTGTGCGCTCAAACAGTGCGGAGTCAATCTGACGTGTGAGCTCACGTTTTGACCATCGCTCTTGAATGCATAACCTCAAATAGAACTCGCGCTCCTCTGCCGACTTGACTCGGCTCATTATCAGCAAATTATTAGTCCATGAAATTTGTCTCACCAGTGGTGAGAGAATTTCGCTGGTATTGGGATATGTCTCAAAGAATTGTTTCATACGCCAAAGATTTTTATCCGAAAAACCCTTGATATCAGGCGCATTCTTCGCAATGAAATTAGCTAATTGCGCAACTACTGAATCCCCCCATTCAGCATTTGCCAGTTTTTCATGTAAAAGCTTGCCAACTTGCCAATAAAGGTCAATCATAGCTGTATTAGCAACCTTAATGACATTAGTGCGGGCTTTGTTTATCATAGTAATTACTTCAGAAAATTGCTCTGACAACTCATTGCTTTCTATTAGAATCTCATGTTTCACCATATCAATAATTTGGTAAGGATTGTAATTTTACTGCTACAAAGTTAGATAAAAATCTCGATATATAAGCCAGTCGAGATAAAAAAGCAGAGCAAGTTGCCCCTGAAGTTACCATTATTTGCAGAAATCAAGGCCGACACACGCTCAATCCTAATCTTTCAGTGCTCTTACGTCACTATTAATTCATATATTTGAGGTGAGAATAATTTTAAATTTTGTTTAATCCTCAAAATTATAGGCTTATGAGAGCAGTATGTGGCCTTGATGTGCACAAAGATAGTGTATTTCTGTGTATCTTGTGCGAAACGGGCGAGATTGTTGAGAGAGTTTTCGGAGTTTTAACATTTCAGCTGCGTGACATGCGCCGCCTTATGCAGTCCTATGAAGTGAGTGAGGTGACGATGGAGAGCACGTCGGTTTACTGGATTCCAATATGGCGCGTGCTTGAGCCGTACTTCCATCTGCGTCTGGTCAACCCATACTTCATAAAGCAGATGCCGGGTCGCAAGAGCGACGTCAAGGATGCGCAGTGGATAGCTGAGTGTACCTGCAAGGACCTAATCCGTGGCAGTTTCGTCCCTCCAGAGATTATCCAGCAGTTGCTCCAGTACGACCGACGCATCTTCGACCTCGATGCCGAGATTGTACGCAAACTCTCCAAGCTTGACGCGGTGATGCAGCGTTGCAACCTGCGTCTGAGCAACTACGTGTCCAACACCGACACGAAGAGTTACAAGCAGGTCGTAGAGTGCCTGTGTGGGGGCACCACTGACCCCGAGCAGCTGATAAAACGAATCCACGGGCGCATCATCAACAAGCACGGACGAGAAACCATCCTGGCAGCACTGACGGGAGTAGTCTCTGACGCGGAAAAGGACGTGATGCGCCAGCTCAGGCAGGAGCTTGAGATGGCAGAGAGCCATAAGCAGGAATGCCACAAGAAGATGGTTGAGATATGCCAGACACACTTTCGCGAACAGTTCAAGAGGCTGATGACCATACCTGGCATCAAGGAACGCGCCGCCACATCATTGATCGCAGAGATTGGAGTCGATATGACCAAATTCCAGACTGCGGCGCACCTTGCATCATGGAGCGGCCTGAGGCCTCGCAATGACGAGTCAAACAGGAAAGTGAAGTCACGCAGAATCACCCACGGCAACGTGTTCCTGCGCAAGACACTCATCGAGTGCGCTTGGGGGGCAAGCCGCACGCAGGGATGCTTCTTCAGCTGGTTCTCATACTATCAGACCCAAGTCCGCAGAAAAAACAAAATGAAAGTACTTGTCGCCGTGGCGCGCAAGCTGCTCATCGCAGTGTGGCACGTGCTACACGACCAGACCGACTACAAGGACTTCGACCCGGATCGCGAACGTCGTATATCGAACGGCGTATAGTGATATACCCGTCCATGGAAAGGCTATTAACTTTGTGGTGGCCATGACCCCGTTCGCAAATTAACCGACAACATGGACGGCGATGAAAACCAGTCTATAGCTTAGAGCTCGAAGAGGAAAGTACCAATTTTTTATTAAACGTTACATGCTGCGAGACAGAGTCGCAACGTGAAAGCTGTTGTGCGCAAAAGTGTCGAAAAACGACGATTTTGAGCTAGAACGGGACAATTTGCTTTTCTTTTATAGAGGAAAGTTAGTGATTATTTTACTACTTTCGTTTATTCTTCGATGATTTATTATTCTAGTTTTTTTTCGTGCGTGAGCATTTTATTAAAAAACAAATTTATTTGTGTTTTTCCAAGGTACATCCTAATTAATCTAAACGCATTCAGTTGACGAGCCTTTATGCCCACGCTGTGCACCGTCTATTGTGAGTGACATTGCCATAAGTTAAGCGGTTGATTTACTGTAACAGCAAAACCAACCGCTTGTGCCTATAAAAGACGTTGCCTTATTTAAAATTCAATTCCCACATTAAAAGTAAGAGCGTTAGTGTTTACACCGCCATCTTGAAGTTTTTGCAACTTGTAACCGAAACCAAAGTTCATTGCCTTGACAAACCTAACTGGAACTCTAATGCCAACAGTAGGAGCAAAATAGAATCCATCTACTTCGCCTGCCGCGTAGCCAATTTTAACATCAGCATATGGCTTGATGCTTCTGCCATGCAAGGGTAGATCCAAACGTACATCAGCATAGATAGGAACCAATGCCGCAGCCAGATCGCGAACATATTCCAAGCTCACACCGGCACCGACGAAGAACAAATCGTCCAGTTGATATCCATGTGTTGTTGAAAGTGTGAAACGGTCAAAGTCTTCGCTAACTTCGCCTACACCTAGCGTATAACTAAGGTCAGTAAATCCACGATAACATTTAGCATCTTGCGCAAATGCGGTTGTTGCAACCAAAGCGGACACAACGAGTGTAAATATTAATTTCTTCATAGCAAAATAATAAATTTTAATTTATGATTCATTTATTTTTCGACCGCAAAGGTAGTGAAATTCTCGCTACTTGCGTTTATTCTTCGGGGATTTATTGTTCATCAGCCTTTGATAGTCATCCTATGCCTGTTTTCCTCTTTGCAAGCGCGCAGTGTCATGGCGATGTTCACTTGCTCCACGTTGTCCGCTCCCTGCTCCACGCTCTCCACCAGGTGGAGTTGCGAGAGAATCGCCTTCTAGTTCTCGAATATCTGTTGCTCGGTGCTGCTTGACGCATTAGCGAGCAAGTCAGTGATGTTCTGAAGGAGTGAGCCGACGGTCTCCGGCGAGATACTTTCTTTCTCTGTCTCGACACGGAACGCCGAAATAAGCGAGGTGAGTTGGTTTACGTCAATCATAAAAAATGTAGTTTTGCGATTTCTTGTGCAAAACTACATTGATTGAGCGGTGGAGCAAAAGACACAAAAAAAGCCCACCAAAGTAGGCTTAACTATCTTTGATTATACTAATGTTGCGTTCCTTCGAAAAACAATATATGATAATGCCCATGCAATTAGAGTGAAGATTAAATAGACATAGTTGTATGCGATTAAAACATCTTGATTCTTGGAATGTAGAGTATAGAAGAACAAAGCAACAGAAATGCCCACTATACATAAGAAAGTTTTAATAAAAGGGAATTTCCGCCAATATGCGCTACCAATCATAAAACATGATTGAACAGCTAAGAAAAACAAGAATACACTATTTTCACTTTTCGCAAACTCAATGAGTTGTTCTGTAACCGATATGTTCTCCATACTTTTTGTGGATTCCACAGAGAAGTGAAGAATAGCAATAAGTAGTTTTACCGATAATTCAGATAACAACAAAAATATAACTGGGAATAACAAAACATAAACAAACCATTCTACAATATACTTCTCAAACTTGGTGGTTGGGAAGCATACATAGGCTATTCTCGTTCTTCGATTTCTTAACTCCCGAAACATGATGCTTGCGCTTAAGCAGCCAAATACAAACAACAAGAAAATGCTTATTTGCATTATCTCGTCGGCATAATTAAGATTAGATTGAGGTCGCGATAGGACGGGAATAATTGCAAATATCAAGTACGAAAGCAACATTGCCGCAAACATCAATGCGGCATAATACAGCAATCGTCTGGCATTTTCATGAAGAAACTTCCTGAATGCCATAAATAAATGATTGATTTTATTTTGTGAGTTCATGATTTATAGTTTCTGCAATGCTCGGATTGTGCACCAACATATTATATAACATCTCCAAATCTATTCTCGTGTTGCTTTGGGCAGCTCGTAATGAGAAATTTCTGTTTGCATCTTGTAGAACTGCCAAGTAGTTTCTATCATTTATTTGTGCTCCATCTTTCTCAATAACAAATCTTCGTGATAAAGATTCGCAATCAGCTTGAAGAATTATATGCTTGTCATGTAAGATAACAACATCGTCAAACAAAACATCAACATCATTAATCTGATGAGTGGAAAGAATAATACATTTGTCACTATTCTCCGTGGATTGGGAAATGAAATCCCGGAATTGCTGCTTGCTTACTATGTCCAAGCCATTAGTCGGCTCGTCAAGGATAAGTAAGTCGGTATTCGCAGAATGAGCAAAACTCAAATAGAATTTTTTCTTTTGCCCCATCGACAACTCTCCCAGTCTATTGTCGCAATCAATACCAAAAAGGCTGAGATATTGGGAAAAATCATCTTCGCTGAACTTTGGGTAGAATGGAACGTTTATTTTCAGATAGTTTCTAATACTGATGTTTGGCAAATCAAATTCTTCAGGAACAAAGAAGAAGTCTTCAATCTTATTCTGCCATTTTCCATCGGCGGAATTTTTATATGAGATTGTTCCTTGTTGTGGACGCAACAAATTGGTAATTAAATACAATAATGTGGATTTGCCAACTCCATTCATTCCCAAAAGCCCATAAACATGAGACGGCATCAATAGAAGATTGATGTCTTGAAGTATATATTTATGTTTCTTGTATCCAAATGATACGTTTTCCAGTCGAACCATTTTTTGAATAATCTATATTATTGACAAAAAGAAGTAAAATAGATGTTATTGTTCTGTATCTTCTTTTGCTGATTTGTTGTGTTGCAGATAGAATATTTCCTTTTGCTGCTCAATCTCGCGCCTGAGCATTTCTTCCGAGGGCAGATAGGTGAGATATTTGGCGGCAAAGAGTTGTTTGCTGTCGTGAAGCACTGAGTATTGGGCTATGTCTTTGCTTGTGTCGGAGCAAAGCAACAAGCCGATGGTTGGATTGTCGCCTTCGGTACGCTTCAGGTCATCGAACATTCGCACATACATATCCATCTGTCCGACATCTTGATGGGTCACTCGTTTTGTTTTGAGGTCGATAAGTACATAGCATTTCAACACCACATTGTAGAATACCAAGTCAACAAAGAAATCACCGGCATCGGTGCTGATGTGGTATTGCTCAGCCATGAATGCAAATCCACGGCCCATTTCAAGCAGGAAGTCTTTCAAGTGCTGTATAATTGCTTTCTCAAGTTCGGTTTCGGTGAATGAAGCATTAGACGGGAGTTGCAGAAACTCCGCCACAACAGGGTCTTTGAGAAAACCTTGCGGCTTGTCTTTCAATGGTGCTGTGAGTTGCAGCATTTCATTGATAACGTCCTCTTTTCTGGGCGATTGAAGTAATCGGTGGTAGTACTGAGAGCCAACATTGCGTGCAAGGGTACGCACACTCCATGATTCTGTAGAGGCCTCATGAATATACCAGTATCTTGCATCTTCACTTGTGACCGACAAAACAGTACGGTAGTGTGACCATTTAAGATTTGGTACACGCGTGTACCAAATCTCTAAATCATTGAAGCACAGATACAATTGACGATAATTGCGTAAATCCCTTGCAGTAAAACCTTTGGAATATTCTATAGAAATCTGCTCTGCAAGTGATATGATTAATCTGCTGCCATACTCAGCTCTCCGAAACCCATGCTGTTCTTCTTCAACAATGCGCTTGCCAATAAGCCAATACGTATGAATGGCAACTGTGTTAACTTTATCGTATGCTTCACGCAACCCACACTCGATAATTTGTTTTACATCGTCAACTAATTGTGTGGGCAACACTTGGTTGTCTTTCGCTTTTATGATGTTTTTGTTATCTTTCATAATGCAAAGATACAACAATTATACAATTACACAATAATAATAAAAATGACTATTCACGGCCTTTATTACATTGCTGGACAGAATCTGACAAAATGCCCGTGAACGAGCATCCTATATTATCTTCATAGAACTCCTTGATTCGCATGACCGAAGCGTAATACTTTCGCGAGAATCAGTGGCGGCGCTTGCGCTTGTGTCCCACCGTTCTCGGCTGCGCCTCATCAGAGTTCAAGCGAGCTTGACTCTGCGTTCGGCTTGCACGAGAAGTTTTGGCACGGCCGAGATCGCCGGAGTTTCCACGAGGCGTTTCGTGACCGCAACCCCGGCTGCGCCTCTTGCACTGATTTTGCGGTTTTCTGTCGCAAAACTATTATGATTGAGCCAATTTGTAAAAGACAAAAAAATAGTATATATACTGTTTTGACAATATATACTATTATTGGAGTGATTGAATTAACTCATGTTTAATAAGTTGATTTGTGCAAAAAGAGTTAATATATTTTTAGATAAACAACATATGGTTTAAGAATTTTAATAAGAGAAGGCAAGTCCTCTTTGGGCAAAGGATTTCCTTTAGGAATTGGTATATTTATTGGTGCTGAATCAATAATATTAAGCACATAGTTAGATTTAATTGCATATCCAACATTTTCTGCAACAGATTTATCTATTCCTGCATTAGTTATACCAACCAAATTTCCATTTTTATCAAATAGAGGTCCACCACTATTACCTGGTTGTATTGGAGCAGAAATTTGATATAATACGATATCTCCATTATATCCTGATTTGGAACTAATTATTCCGTCTGTGATTTTTACTTCATCTCCAAGAAATGTAGTTAATGGAAATCCCATAGTAAAAACAGATGTACCAACATCAACAGTATGTGATAAGATTTTGAAAGGAAACTTTGTTTGTCCTTTGTATTTCTCATCTTTTATACAAACAATCGCTAAATCATTGGTTTTATCAGAGCACAATACTCTAGCTGAAAATGTTTCAGGCATACCATTAATATTAATTATTGCCTCAATCTTTTCTGCATCTTTTATTACATGATAATTGGTTATTATGATATTGTCATAAATCAATACTCCACTTCCTGTAGCGCTATATTGAACATTAGTATTAATGCCTACATTACTATGCTCATTGCTAGAGGGATAAATCTTTAAAAATGAGAAATTCCCTATATTTGGAACTGTAAATTCCAGTAATCTATTATCTTTTATTCCTGCTATTGCATTTAATTTTTTGCGATTAGCATCAAAATACTCAGCATCATATGCACCTCCTTCAATATGATTAAGAGTTATTTTAATTTCACCTTTTTTCCATAATGTATTATCTGCATCTACAATGATGCCAACATATTGGTCTTTATTCCTTAAAATAGCAATTTTATATGAATTCCCATCATTAGAATAATTTTTATAAATACCTTCTATTGGCGATAATGAATGTGAATTAAAATAGACTTTTACACTATCTTCTGTCCAATTTGAGAAAGGATTTGGTATTGTATTATTATCTACAAGTGGTTCTACAAATGTATACTTAAGTTTTGCAAATTGTTTCATTATCTGTTTGGTGGCGCCTTTCATATCCCCAGTAGGAGAGAGAAAAGTATTTCCTTGCCCTGATGCTTTCCATACTGAAGCACCTGCCGCATTAGTTAATTCAACTGAGAGTGTACTTGGTCCATTATAGTTTAAAAAATAGTCATAATCTAAAAAAAGAGTTATCGATTTATTCTTTGCATCTAATGTTTCATAAAATTTATGGTCAATTATTTGAAATCCATATTTCAAAAATTCTTCTTTGAATCGTTTTTCAATTCCATAAGGATTCTCTTGAATATCAAAACAAATCATTCTATAGTTGTTTATTTCATGACTGAAAGATGAAAAAAGACAAGCGATAATAATTGTTATTAACAAACCAAACTTTTTCATAAAGAAGATTATTATTGTTTGAAAAAATAAAAATCAGTTATACATTAAGCTGTGCAAAAATACAACAATTATTGTAATAATCAATGATTCTTACTGAAATTTTTCTTGTTCAGGGAGCTAATCAGGCCACAGAACTGCCACCCCAGGTTCTCCTCATAGAACTCCTTTATATTCATGGCTGCGGCGTAGTATTTGGAATTGAACCTCTTACGCCGTTGGCGTTTTTGCTCGCCAATCGCTTGAGGTTGGTTAGCTATCGCTTTCTTCCTCCTTGCAAGGCATAGTGCAAGTGAGCTTGCCTCTGTATTAGGCTAGCGCAATATTTCACGTAGAGCATTGTTGTCACGGACCATGACCATTGGGGTTTGTAAAAAAGAGAGTTCATACGGTTGCCAGGAACAAAAAATGTTTGACTTTGTGGACGAAAACTGTGCATTTGCACAAAAAACAATCATAACAAATATGGAAATATAACGTAACATCCATTTAAACAGATTAATAAGTCGTCGCCACAATGGAATGATGAAGGGGTATTGTTCATTAGTATTTACGACTTCTTGCTCAACGAAAACAGCTTGAATTACAATAATTGAAATAAAGGCGTGCCCACGCTGTGCACCGTCTATTGTGAGTGACATTGCCATAAGTTAAGCGGTTGAGATACGCTTGGGTAACTCAACCGCTTTAAGTCTTAAAAGACGTTTGCGACATCAGTTATTGTCTATTTTGGTGTCTTTCTTAAAACGAGCGATTTCCTCTTGGGAATCGGTCTTATACCAAACCATTTCGTTATTTGTGAGTCGGTGAATGTCACACTCAATATAAATATGGGTCTGACCATCATGTTCCTTGCCGGTGAAGATGTTCATGTGTGCTGTTTCTCCAACTCGGTAATGAAGGTCGGTAACCGTCCATCCTTCATCGGGCCAATTTGATTCATAAAGCTCAATGCGCCCGGAATAAGAAGTTTCAGGATAGAACACATATTTAACGACACTCGCATCTTGAATTCTACTATCGAACACTTGTGTCCAAATGCCCTCAAGTTTGCTTGAGTCAAAACTCTTGACATCATCGTCGCCGCATGATGTTGCGGCAAGAAGTGTGATTGATAAAAAGATGAAACTAAGATACTTAAATTTTCTCATAACTTAAAGATATTATTATGGTGAGTTCTATAAATTAATAAAAAGTTGAGATGGGTTCTTGGCTGTTTTTGTTTCTTTTCGGCATCTGTTGCGTTAAATCATTGCAACATAGCCCGCTATGCCGCTGCTGCTTTAACTTCTCATCTGCTCGAAAATAAATCAAAAACATCTCAATTTAATTTATAGAACCCACCTTGAATATTTGTAAATCCCCGATTTATCTGTTTTTGTCAATCCGCTTTGAAGACAATATGCATATAGTTTCCATTCTCATAACCGAAGCGTTGTATGAGCGTGGGACCGTCGTAGATAGCTTCCAGTTGCAGGGTTATGCCGTTTTTAGCAAGTGAGCAGAACGCTTTCGGCTGTTTCAGTTCGTCCTCCGTAAACTTGTAATACTGGCTGTTGTTATTAAACTCTATGCGGATGTGATGATCAACACCATCGTAGTTCAAGTTTAGCAGCATGACATTGGGGATGAAAGCCCATTTCACATGAGAATAGTCAGTGTCGTAGTCGAAGCCATAGCGGGCAGTGATAGCCTGCTGAGTAGACTCGGCAAGTGCATGGCTGAGTCCTTCGTCAGTAACCACCTTTGAAATCAGAAATATGGGGAAGTCTTGAAAGAAAACATGCAGCATATTGTTGTCAGACACATCAACCTGTATGCCACTGAAGGTTTCACTATGGGCTACCGTTATAGGTCGACCCTCCTCATCTGTACCCTCGACACAATCCTTATTTTTGTAGACAATGACATACCGACCAGGATATTCACCCGAAATGTTTTGCGCATAGGTTTCCTTTTGTTTGCTCGTCAACCGCTTCACAACATCGTTTTCGCTGCTACAAGATGCGAGGTAGAACACTGTGAATAATAGCGGTATAATTCCTAAAAACTTTAAATTTCTCATATTACTCTAAATTACTTATTTTACTACTACAAATTAACGCAGGAAAATCGCGATTATTATGCTACCTGCGCTTATTTCTTGGGACTATTTTTGATAGTCATCCTATGCCTGTTTTCCTCATTTCAAGCGCGCAGGGTCATGACGATGTTCACGTGCTCCACGTTGTCCGCTCCATGCTCCACGCTCTCCACCAGGTGAAGTCGCTATAGGATCTTGCCCAAAGGTAACAAAAGCCCACTTTATCGGTGAGCTTTTATTAAGTTTTTGTGAGTCGTTATTTCTTCTTTACCATATAAATTGCGCCGATTGTGAGCAGCAGCACCAATGCTGCCGCAAGTGCGGCATTGAATTTGCTGCCATACTCAATCTTGAGCAGGAAAATGCCGTAATTCAGTCCAAAAAGTACTGCTGCTCCGGCAAGGCCGATGGCCAGTGCCTGACGGGTGCCACTTGGGTTTTCGTCCCAAGTGCGTTTTGAGAGCACTTGCTTGCCGATGGCACAAAGCGGTATAAAGCCGATAGCGAGGGCGACCCATAGCGCAACCTGTTGCTTGGCCGCTTTGTCTCGCGCGGCTTCCTCATTCTTTTGAATCATTTGGTCAACTTGCTCCTGCATTTGGCGGTATTTGCCATCTTTATCAAGCGAGCCATACATCTCCTCGGGTGTTGGCGAGGCAAGCACCTGCAAGGCCAACAAGGCTAAAACTGCTACTATAAACGTTTTCATTCCTCTTCTATTACAGCGATTAGACGTTTCACTTTGTCAAGTGTGTAGCCCTCGGTGACGGGAACCACTTCCACAACCTCATCGCCCACGTGGTAAGCGCCCATGCGATTGCCGTCGCCTGCGAGGACGTACATGCCTCCCTTGAGCGTGAAGTAGGTGTTTATATAGGAGTATGCAACGGGAATCTGTACCGTACCATTGAAGGTGCTGATAACACCCGAAAGCCCATTTTTTCTCACCTTTGCCAGTACGCCTTCATTCGTTGCACTGCGATCAATCAACTCCACATAGTCATACTCGCACGGAATGGGCATGGGATTAAAGTTCTTCTCACCAATCATTTGCATTTCGGCATTGACAGGGTCGTAAATGCCGTGCTGGAGTACGCCGCCATTGTTCCTCATCGTCACATCGAAGACTACCTCTTTAGCCCCAATATCATTGACAATAGTCGATAACATCTTTACGCTCTCAAACTTGGGCTCGCACAACTTGGTTCCTCCACGGCTGTGTATGCCCCACTTTCCGTTAAAGTCACGAACAAGAATAAACTGGTCTATGCCACTTGCCTCGACAAATTCCACCTTCGAGAACTGGCCCACTTCTTCGCCTTTAGCGTTGGCAAGCAACCAACGCTCCTCGCCATTGGGCATGGTGGCTCCCAGGGCACGTGCAAACATGCTCCCGAAAGTCAGTTCTTTGTCGTAGTGTTGGGCAATATACGCCCTCGGCGTTACGGTATGAGTTTGAGTGCTGTTGCTCGTCCATGATGTCCATGAGGATTGTGATTGAGTGGAGTTGCCGGATGTTGTTGGCTGTGCTTGCTGCGTGTTTCTGTCTTTCTCAAACAGGCGATCCACTGCATTGTTATATTCATAAAGCAACATCTCCTCCGAATAATAAAATTGTTTCAGAGCCGTCTCTCGTTCTTCACGTGTGGTGGCAGACATAGCTTTAGCCCTCCACTTGTTTGCCCCTTCCTGGTAAGTCTTTATTGCGCACCTGTCGGCATGAACAAATTTGTGGCAATAAGGGCAGCCATCCTTGCCATGCCCCACCTTGTACAATTGTTCATATGAGCCGGGAAGCACATTCAGCTTGCTTTTCACCTCATTCATCGGCTTATAGTCACGCAGATGCGTGGAGCTGGAAGATGAAGAAGATGAAGAAGACGATGAACTGGACGAAGACGACGATTCTTCCCTTGGTGCTTCATAATAGGGGCATGAGCTCTTGTGCGCTTCGCCAGTCTTCAGGTTCACATCGCAATAGGCGCAATGTGGGTCACTGACGGGGAACTGCGCATGAGAGACCAATGCCATCAGTCCCGTAAGCGTTATCAAAAAAAGTCTTTTCATGATGGCAGGGTTTTAATACTGGAAAAACATGGCTCCCGGTGCGTCGGGATTCTTGATGCGTCGGACGATGATTTCGCCGCTGTGCATAGGGTAGGCCAACTTGGGCGTGCAACCCACGGCGAGGATAATCACCTTCACGTTGTCGCTCTCAATGTGGACATACTTCAAGTTCCAGTTCTTGCTCAAGTCCACAGTGTCGAGTTTACTTTCTCCCAGCCACAGTTTCTCAAGGTTGGGGAACAAGGCGAGGTCTTCGTAGGTTGATACCTCAAACATGTCTGTGCGGTACTGCGTGAGGATGAGTGACTTAACAGAATCGGCCTCAACCCTTGAGATGTGGCCGTCGCCATCGGTGTCGCCTTTGAGCAGTGCGCGCCGCTCAATGTTGCGGTCGGCAAAGGTGAGACTTTGCGCACCCGCTTTGAAGGCGAAAAAGGCGCATAGGAAAATAATGAAAAATATCAAGAACACTATCCAACTTTTTCGGCTCGGCCTGGAAAGCGACAATATTTCTTGTTCAATGGGGAGGTGTTCGATTTGTTGATTGCAATCTTCCATATCGTTATTGGTAGGATTCTATGTAACAAACATATAGCTCAACATATAGGAAGAATCCAGATTGGCCTAAACGAAGAGCGCATGATAATCGCAAATGTATAATAATATTTTGAAAATCAGTGCTTTTTGGCTGGATTTTTTAAGGTTGCAACAGCAAAACTACTCAAATTGTCACATTTCTGACTAAACACATAAGATGGTGTATTAACTTTTTCATAAGCGTTTGGTTTTAATAGTAAATAAATTAGGTTATACGAAGCAAAAGTGGCACACTCCAGCCGTAGCCGGAATGTGCCGTATGAGGTTGTTTTTAAACCTATCCTATAAAATTGTGGAGGACAATAATGTGCTGCTAATCAGTGTCTTGTGTAAATTGTGCGAGTCAAACGTCAGTTGGGTGTTATATTGACAATCGCGCATCATAAAGCATTAAGATAGTTCTCAACTTGTTGTTTAAGAATTGGCAAGTCATTAACATAAGTGTCCCAGACAAATTTAGGACTGGCGATATAGTAACCATGAACTAACACGTTGCGCATGTCAATAATGTCGCGCCATGGGGTGTCTTGGTTTTCATCACGAAATTCTTTGGTCAGCATATTTGCCGCCTCTCCAATAATCATGATGTTATAGACAACAGCATGAAAGCACATTCTGTTATTTGTCATATCTTCAAACGTTTTTCCATCCAAAAACTGGAAAACATTTTCAATACACTCAAGAATGTGTTGAAGTCTGTCCTTATCTTTAGATTGCTCTCTCATAGATTAATTGTCTATCGTAGTTTGCATCCTCAGCAATCAGTGGACGCATGGTGCCGTCTTCAACAAGATCAACATCTCGACCAAGCTTCTCCTTTAACTCTCTCCACATTCGGGCGTAAGCTAAAAGTCCGATTGCCGTACTATGGTCAAATTCAACAAGGATGTCTATGTCACTATCGGGGGTCTCCTCGCCACGAGCGAAAGACCCGAATAGCCATGCTTTCAAGACGGGTTGTGTCTTGAAATACTCGGCGATTGTCGTTTTGATGTCTTCCGTACTCATGATAAATAAAACCTAATATACCATAATGCAAAGATAAAAACAATTTTCAAAACTGCAATCAAAATAGCAAAAAATATTGAGCTTATTCCGATTTTTGCCTTATCTCATAATTAATAATCTTTCGCCTGTTCTCGATGACGATGCCCTTGTAGTCGCGGCCCACGGGCTGTCCCATGAGGTTGTAACGCTGGCTGCTCTTGGACTTGGTGGTGGCGCTGATATCCACAATGTGGGTAGGAGTTGTCGGTTCTAAGAAGATTTTGAGCATGGGCATGCCGTTTTCCCCGTCCTGCACCCACACTTCCTCTGTGCGACCTGCTTGCAACGCCGTGGCAATCGTGCCGTCGGCAATTTGCTCGTCATTAAAAATTAGTCTCGTTGTCATTATTGCATAAAATTAGCGGTTGGTTACTCCGCAAGGGTAAACCAACCGCTTGATGCCTTAATGAACGTTACGGATATATTGGAATATTACAATTCAATCACATGGGTAGCACATCAGGCTTTTTGTTTCGCTCAGTCTAAGGGTGGTCAACTACATTGCCCAGACTAACATACCAGCGCAGATGATAACACCAGTGACTAAAAGATCGATGAGGCAATAGCCCATGATATCTCTCGCGTCAAGGCGAGCTATAGCCAGGGCAGGGAGAGCCCAGAATGGTTGGATGAGATTAGTCCATGCGTCGCCCCACGAAATGGCCATGCCTGTCAAGCCGGGGTCTACACCGAGGCTAGCTCCAGCGGTGAACATAACTGGTGCTTGCACAGCCCAATGACCTCCGCCACTGGGTACAAACAGGTTGAGCACTGCGGCACACAGGAAAGTGAGCAGGGGGTAGGTGACGGAATTGCTGATTTGGATGCAAGCTTGTGCCAAGACTCCACCTAAACTTATTCCACTCACGCCGATGCCTGTGACGATGCCCATGATGCCGGCATAGAAAGGAAATTGCAATATGATTCCCGCGGCACCCGAGGTCGCCTTTCCAAAGGCGCGCACATAGTCGACTGGCGTGGGGTGTAGCACAAGACCCAGTGCGAGGAATATCATTATTACTGCACCCAGGTCTAAACTAGCATCGTTCACGCCAAGATGTATCACGAGATAGGCGACAAGCATCAGCGCCACGAGCCATGAGAGTAATTTGCTTTGCTCGAGTCGCTGTGCAGGCGTCTTTGTTGAGGTGGAAGTGCTAGTCGTGGTGTTGTCATCGTCCTTCAGAAGGGCAGGGTCGATAGAGAGAATGCCTCGCTTGGGGTGCATCAAAGTGTTAGCTATGGTGATACCAATTATCACCAGCAGCACAATCACGAGATTGTGCCAGTTGAGGATGGTTTGCGCAACAGGCACAGGGTTGATTAGCGCACCATTGGTAGCCTTTGCGAGAGCCTCGCCGGGCGTAGCCATTGTGAGGGGGATGGAGCCTGAAATGCCGGCATGCCACACAACGAAGCCACTGTAGGCCGATGCGATAAGAAGTCGATAATCGACGTCGGAACGCTGACGTGCTATTGCTTTAGCAAACACAACGCCCACGATTAGTCCAAATCCCCAGTTGAGCCAGCACGAGAGTGCCGACACAACGGTCACAAGTGCTATTGCCGCTGGTGCACTCTGTGGCAAGCTAGCCATCGCATTGATCGCACGCTTGATAACTGGTGCCGCCGCTAGTGTTGAGCCACACACAAGAACCAGAGCCATCTGCATGGCAAATTCCAACAAGTTCCATACTCCGCCACCCCAGTGTTCAACCACTTCAAGGGGAGTCTGATGACACAATGGCATCGCCACCAATGCCGCCACAAAGGTGAGCAGTATGGCAAATATAAATGGTTCAGGTAACCAACGTTGTACTAATCGCACGCAGAATTTAATCATTTTAGATAAAAAAAATTTGAAATTATTGAAAAGATGTTTTAGTCTTGGGTTAGTGGGGTGCAAAGTTAGTGAATTTCTTTAGAACATCAATAAATATGCAAGGAAAAAGCCAGTGCACGCTGGCTTTGTGGCAGGCTTTTGTCCAATGAGGTGTAGAAAGATTTAAGGCGAAAAGGTTTAATATTGTAAAAAAATGTTGTATCTTTGCAAAAAATACGCATGTGAAAATGAAAAACACTGCATGTAGCATTGTTTAATTAAGATTTTCACATTATTCAGTGAATATTTATTGAAGTCTCTAAAGCAGATGAAAATCAATCTAAAACAAAAAACATGGAGTCACTTCGTTTTTGGAACACTCACAATGCTATGCGCCTTTGGGCTGGGGAGCTGTGACGAAGAAAACGGACTGCCTTACTACGATGAAAATTCGCTCGACGTGCCCTATCTATTCTCCGAAGGGTATCAAGACCAAATCCAGTATCCTTATGAACTGGCTACACCGTTAACCGACTGGCTGTCGCTCGTGCGCGACGATGTGAAAGTGTGTAAGTTAAGTATTCCCGGCACTCACGACAGCATGACGGGCATGGGCTTCTACACCCCAGTTATTAAGTACTTTTCTAACATCATGGCAATTAGTCAGGTGTCAACCTTTGACGAGCAGATGTCGAATGGTATTCGTTTCTTCGACTTCCGCCCGGTGGTGGCTATCGACACCCTCGCCCAGAAGCCTGAAGACAGGCAAATCCTGCGCTTGGCACACGGCTTTACCGAGGTGGATGTGACGCTCGAGGAATCCATCGACTGGATGCAGCAGTTCCTTAAGTCGCACCCATCGGAGTTCTTTATTGTAAAAATACAAGCCGACAATGGCATGGAGAGCCAGCAAAACTGGACTGTATTGCTCAACAAAGTGCTTTCGATGCCCAAGTACCAGGGGCTCTTTGTCGAGAGTTGGCGACCCGATATCACTGTGGGTGAGATGCGAGGCAAGATATTGTGGCTCAGTCGTTACGATTTGCGCCCTGTTAACCCCGCCTTCCACTATCCTGTCGCTTATTGTGACTGGCCCGACGAGGATCCCGACGTGGATGAGGAGGTGCATCCCGAGCAACAGCGCAGTTGCGCCATCTACAACATGGAAGACCCGAGCATCAAAGCCACGCTCTATAAACAAGACTACTACAAGACAACAAGCGAGAAGCGCATGGCGACTAAGATTGCTACTGTGCTAGCTATGATGACTAGCGCGCGCGAGGCTACCGCAAGCGACGAGAACATCTGGATTGTGAACCACTGTTCGGCTTATACCGAGGTGTCGGCGCGAGGCTATATCACTAATGCCTCTAACTTGCATCCCAAGGTGATTGAAGAACTGCTGGCACACGAGGGCACGGTGGGCATAATGCCCATGGACATGTCGTGTCATGACTACGTGCATTGTATTATCAACGGAGGCACTCCCTACACAAGCGACTACCTCTATGGTTTCTATCCGCGCAGTCAGTCGCTGACCAATCTGCTTGTCATGTCGAATAAGAAATTTTTTAAATAATCAACGTGCTTTAGTATCGAGATGAAACAGTTTAGACATTATATATCACATTTTTTCCGTGTGGCAATGGTGGCTGTGGCAATAGCGCTTTTGACACCTGCCATAGGGGCACAGGAGAACAAGAACTTGAAGCTTCACAGTGAGAATGGCATGTTGAACCACCTCTCGGTGGGACTTCAGACTGGCTTAGGTGGAACGGGTATCGATGTGGCGATGCCTTTACATCGCATCGTTACAGTGCGTGCCGGTATTGTGGGAAACGCATTTGGCGATATCAAGTTCAAGGCCATTAACACCGCAAGCGAAATCACGCAGATGCAGCTTGTGGAAGATGACGCCGTCAAGCAAGCAAAGATGATCGACAAGGTGGAACTTGCCATCAAGCCACGTTTCTGGAATGCGTTTATTATGGCTGAAGTACATCCTTTCCCCACACCATTCTATTTCTCAGCTGGTCTTTTTGCCGGCAACCGCACTTTCCTGCACTTCCGCAACACTAACGAGGGAGCGTTAGAGTCGCTCTACGATGCCAATAAAAAGGTTGAAGACTACAACGCGCTGTACCATACCAACTATCCACCCGTGGGACTCAAGTTTGGTGACTATGTGTTTACCGCTGATGAGAACTACAACATCGATGTGAAGATGAGAACATGGGCTGTGAAACCCTATCTGGGTATAGGATTTGGGCAAAGCATGGCACGTCATCACCGCTTGAGTGTCGCTGTTGATGCGGGTCTTCTGTTCTGGGGTTCGCCACAGTTTGTCTTTAACAATGGTAAGAAAATTAAATCTACCTCAAAGGAATCGGGCATTACACACTTTATCTCGTGGTTTAGTGCTTACCCCATGATACAAATACGCCTAGCCTACAAGATATTTTAATGCGTCCACAAGCTCTTGCCACCTAGAGGTGGCAATGGTGTAATTGACTGGAAATAGTTTTATATGAGACGAACCTAGGATGCCGGCTGTGACATCCTAGGTTTTATATTAACGTGAGCGTTGTTATTAAATTTGTCATTTTTAATCATTACTTTAGCAACTCCCCCTCTAAGTTAGAGCGGGTCGGGGGAAGTATGTCACCTCATTTGATAGTTATCATACTCCTCAGTCGCTCCGCGACAGCTCCTCTATCTTAGAGGAGCAGCCTGATATACAGCTGTTTATTTTCGTAGCAACTGAGGGTGTGCCAATTTTTTTTGGCACACCCTCAATTCTAAAACTAGAGCGGTAGACGGGGCTCGAACCCGCGGCCCTCAGCTTGGGAAGCTGATGCTCTACCAACTGAGCTACTACCGCATTATATGTGTTTCTTTTTCACAGGTGGGGGGGGCGCTTGTCGTTTTTCTTGGCGCTTCGTGCTGTGTGATAATTTCAAGTTTATTCAGCCTTCTGGATGCTGATGACGCTATCGCCGTTAGTTGCTGTCTTTATATACTTAATGGTAATCTTGTCGTCAATCGACCAGTTATAGAACAATTCGCTATTGTTGCGGTCAAGTTGTGGATAAGAGAATTCTATAGTGCTGTCGGGCGAAACTTCTACCCACACGCTGTTCATCGCGCCATCCATTACTTTTCCTGTGATGGTGAGCACGTTAGCGTTGCTATCGGCTGGCTCTGTGACCACTTTGGCTGGGATAACCACAGTGTCGAGAGTGTCGCTGTGCTTTGTCTCGTTGCTACATCCCTCGAGCGTTGTGCCAATTGTTATTGACGCAACCACAAGTGCCAGCGCTGAAAGTAGAATTTTTTTCATTGTTCCTGCTGAATTATTTAAAAGCGATGCAAAGTTATACTTTTTAGCTGAATGTAGCAAGAAAAAGTTGTTATAAAAATTGTGTTTTATATTTGTGTTAAGAGTTTGTCAATGCCAATTTTTTTGCAAACGTGGTTGAGAAGAGCTATTTCGGCATCATCGACTTTATTGTCGCTGTCGATAAGTTCTACCATCAGTTGAGCAAGTTCAAGTTTTTTATCATCGGTCATGCCCGTTAGCACTTCCACGGCGTGCTCGCACTTGAGCCCGTGTCCCACGACAAATGTGGAGTGGTCGATTTGCAGCCTGTGGCAGATGTGGTTGAAAGTTATCATCTCCTCATAGGCTATCTGGCTATCGGAGTTTGCCATTTCTATTAGCAGGCTCACAATGGCTATTTTCTCTTGATTAGTAAACTTCATGATTGTTTCTAAAAAGTGAGCCTCGCACTGTGGCAGTGTAAGGCTCACTATATGGATATAAATTTAGTGTATTTTATTTTTTTAGGAATGGGACTATAAAAAGTTTTTAGTCGATTTCCTCGTCGGCCTCGTAACCGCCCATCTCGCGGATGGCGTTCTTGAGCATAACATACTGTTGGAACAGGTGGTTAACGGGGATCTCGTCAACTGTATAGTCGTGCATTGGGCTCTTGAGGAAGAAGCTCAGGAAGCGTTGAGTGCCATAGCGTCCGGCGCGGTGAGCAAGGTCCATGAGCAAGCACAGGTCGAGGCACAGGGGCGCTGCCAGGATAGAGTCGCGGCACAGGAAGTTGATCTTAATCTGCATGGGGTAGCCCATCCAACCAAAGATGTCGATGTTGTCCCAGCCTTCCTTGTTGTCGTTGCGAGGTGGATAGTAGTTAATGCGCACCTTGTGGAAGTAGTCGGTGTAGAGGTCGGGTTGCTTATCGGCCACGAGGATTGATTCCAGTGTAGAGAGCTTACTAACCTCCTTGGTGCGGAAGTTGGCTGGCTCATCAAGCACGAGACCATCGCGGTTACCCAGGATGTTGGTTGAGAACCATCCGCTCAAGCCCAGCATGCGAGTGCCAATGATTGGAGCGAAACCACTCTTAACCAGTGTTTGGCCAGTCTTGAAGTCCTTGCCTGCGATGGGCACCTTAGTCTCCTCGCTCAGTTGCCACATTGCGGGAATGTCGACGGTGGTGTTAGGAGCACCCATAATGAATGGGCAGTCTTCCTTGAGTGCTGCATAGGCATAGCACATTGAGGGGGCGATGTGGTCTACATCGTTAGCCTTCATGGCTGCCTCAAGCTGCTCAATAGTATAATGTACGTTCTTGTCGGGAGCTACGTAAATCTCGGTCGATGCGGCCCAGAGTACTACCACGCGGTCAACGCCTGTCTCCTTCTTGAAGTTGCGGATGTCCTCACGCACTTGCTCCATCATGTCCCAGCGGTCCTTGCATTGCTTCACGTTGTCGCCATCGAGGCGCTTTGCGTAGTTCTTGTCAAATGCAGCCTTGAGGGGCTTAATCTTGAGAAGCTCGTCTTTAACTGGCTCGATATCTTTTTCCTTAAGCACCTCGGCGTTGATAGCGCTCTCGTAGGCGTTAGCAGGATATACGTCCCAAGCAGCAAACACGATGTCGTCAAGCTTAGCAATGGGGGCGATTTCGTTGTAGTGCAAGTATTTCTTGTTCTCTCCACGTCCTACACGGATTTTGTCGTACTGAGTCATTGAGCCAACAGGCTTTGCCAGACCCTTGCGTGTCATCATGACACCAGTCATAAAAGTGGTGCTAACTGCACCCAGACCTACTACCATAATACCTAACTTGCCGGTAGCGGGTTTTACATTTGAATTGCTCATAGTGAAATAGTTAATGTTATCTTACTGTTTGATTTATAGTCTCTTTTTTTGCCTATTTTTTTGCTTTTTGCGAAAAAAGCGCTGTAAAAGTACTGCCTTTTTCTAAACCAAAAAAATATTTAAACAACTTTATTAGTTAAATATGTCCAACAAAGTGCCCGATTGGTGAATTTAACTTAATTTTTACATACGAATAGGAAATTTTGGTTAATGAACTAGAATGCTACCTCCACATTTTTGACGTCTAAAACGGTAGAATTTGCAATTTTCTTATAGGACTTGGTAAGGGTTGCAAAGGTTTAATACCAAAGTGCGATTTTTGGACAAATTTTGTGGTGATTTGGAAAACCCGATGGTGTAATGTGTTGATTTATAGGCAAAAAACACCGCTCCTGTTTTCCGCGCTAGTTAATTGTTGAGAAAAAAGTCATCTTATAATCAGTGATATAGCCCAAGAAATTTGAAAAATGGCGTGTCCCGTTCAGTAAATTACAGTTTTTTTAAAAATAAAAGTCAAATTAAGAACATACTATCTTCGTTGACTTTTGACTTGAATAAATTGTAATTAAACGATTTAGGCAGATTGCGTCGGTGACGCAAAATGCATCGGAGATGCTATTTGTCGCTAAGACCATGCAAGAGGGTTGAAGACCCTCGCAGCTTGGTCCATACCTCATCAAATGAAAGGTGCGCCGAAGGCGAACTTCGTCATCAATCCGTACTGAGTCTTTTATCGGTTAATGTCCGATTGAAGTTCCTCTACGAGGCACATAGATAATTGATTTACAAGGACCAAGCTGCGTCCCCCTTCGGGGCTCTTGCATGGTCTTACCATAGAAGTCGGGTCTCCGACCCGCCCAGCATCATCGATGCTTTTACCCTTATCGTTGGTCGTGTCCCATTGCGGAAAACAGGAAAACACACCGTTCACGATGACGCTTGCGGTGTGTAGTTTAATGGTTGCTGATATCTATTTTATATTCAATAGCTGTAGCACTTCGTTTAGCGACTTGATGGTGCCGGGGTGGGTTTGGGCATCTTCGTCGGCGGTCCACCCTTTGCCTTTGAGCCACAGTGTGTGGCAACCTAGCGACTCGGCGGGAAGAATATCTTTCTTGAGGCTATCGCCCACGATGAGTACCTCGCCAGGCTCGAGTTCCAGCACATCTACTCCCAGGCGGAAGATGACAGGATTGGGTTTGCGCACTCCCACCACGGCACTCTCAATCACTCCCTTGAAATACTTGCGCAGGTCGAAGTCGCGCAACACGCTATCCACGTTGCCGTAGAAGTTGCTCACGAGCATCATCGGGTAGCGCTGTGAGAGTTCTTCAAGCACCGGTCTGGCTTCTTCAATCGAGGAGCGGGCTGCATCGTAGCAGTATTGCGCCACTTGTTGCGCCATGGGCTCGATGTTGTCGCTGTGCAGATGCCCGTTGTTGACAAGGTCTTGGAGCTCAATGCGCATTTTCTTGAGTAGCAGGTCGTGGAAGTTGTCATTTGGCATGATGTGTCGCACGCGTGCCAGCTCTCGCTCGGCGATGACGTAGCTGTCGCGGAATTGTTCTTTAGTGACTGGAACTTTTGCAACTTGGTATCCGTCCCAAATCACCTCGCTCCAGTGCACTCCGCGACTGTCGATGGTGCCGCCATAGTCGAAAATTATACCTTTTATCATAATTTAGAAAACGAGTAGAGAAGTGTGGAAGTCGACGAGATGACTAGGCGTTAATGTGATGCCCGGTTAATGATTTTCTCGCCTTCTTCAACGCTATTAGTTATTGTATTTACCTACTTTAAGGTCGTTAGTGAGCTTGCGGCACAAGCTTTCGTGACGGCCTATCATGTAAACAAGCATCGTGTTGAGCACGACGAGCTCGAATGCGAAGTATAACCAGGGGATGCGTATGATCACCGATATGAACATGGCAATGGTGCGAGTGTTAAAGGTGAGCATGTTAGTGTACTTCATCAGTGGCAGGCTCAGGCGACGGAAGTCATCGCGGAACTGCTGGGGAGCCATTTGGTCACCAAATTGGTTTCTCAGTTCGCTACGCAGGCGTTGCATGGCGGGAGTAAGGCGTTCCTGGTTGGCTGTGTAGTTGCGATAGAAGAACATGGTGATGCGCTTAAAACCTGTGGTTTGTTTTATTTGCTCGTCAAGTTTATCGGTGCTCTCGAGTTCGCTGCCGCTTTCTCCCTTGAGGAAATAAAGATGGAACTGGCGGTAGTAGTCGGCCATAGCGCATTGCAGAGCATGGCTCACTCCAGCGGTGATGGCGAGAGTCCATATCACCCAGGGATGCCCAGAGAAGAAGTCGCCAAGCCATGCGTCGCCAAAGTGCAACTCACGGAATACAAGCGCAAAATATATCGCAAATGCCCAGAAGTCGCCACTCACACCGTCGAGTATGCGACCAATTTGTGAATACTGTTTTGTGAGGCGTGCCAGCTGGCCGTCGGCACTGTCGTAGGTGTTGGCCCAGATGATGAGGAAAATACCCACATAGTTGAGCCAGATGAGTGGTGACGCTCCAAAGTAGAGCAAAATGCCTCCAGCCACGCCCAGGAAGATGGAAGCGATGGTAACAGCATTGGGCTTAATGCCCAGTTTTGAGAAGAGCACGGCCCAAGCAAATCCTAGTGGGCGGTAGAACCACAGGTCGATGGTTTCCTCGGTGTCCATCGACTTTAGCGATTCATTATATTGTTGTTTTAGTTCCTTTAAGTTCATTATTCAAGTAGATTTATAACTTTATTTATTGATATTGGAATTATGCATTAACTCATCGGTTCTTAATGATGCTTATAATGCGTTTTGCGATGTGTGGAGCGGCATCGTAGCGACAGGGAGCAAAGCTGGGCCAGTCGTTGAAGTCGATAATTTTTATATCACCGTCTTTGCCCACAATGCAGTCGCCACCATAAATTTCCACATTTAGCTCATCGGCGGCACGATTGCAAATGGTCTTGAGATGCTTGACGTCAAATTTCAAGCCCTGTGACTTGCCGTTGATAGCCTCGTGTCCATACTTGCTATGTCCCTCATCAAAGGGGTAGAACCAGAAGAAATAGTTGGTGCCGCGCACACCATAGAACTTGATGAGGTCGCCCACCAGGTGCACGTTGATAACGGCACGCTTGATGCCACGCAAGAAGTATTCTTGCAGCACTTCTTGAGCTTCCTCGCTGTGGCGCACGTAGCTCACATCCTCCTTGTGCATGGCATGGAAGTCGCCACGTTTTATCCAGCAACTTTGGAAGCCGCTTTTCTCAAGGCGATCTTTCACCACCTCATTAGTGTTTACAATGAGGCTGTCGGGGTAGGGAATGCCGTTTCCCAGTAAGATGCGTGTCATGCGCTCGCGGGTGCAGTTTTCAATACCAAACCCCGAGTTTATCACTAGTCTTCCTGCGTTTTCCAGTTGCTGCAGCTTCATTATTGAGCTGTGCTCGCGACACATGTTGACGATGATGTCCTCTTTCAAGTCACTGCTGTTGAACTGTTCCTCGCTGTAGGTGTTTACTATGCATCCTCGCTTGCGCAACTGCTCGGCGACAGCATTAAAAATTGCTGTGTCGTTGCCTATGTGGTTGGGTGAATAGGCTCCAGCCCTCATTATTCCCGCAATATTAATCTCGGCCATAACAAATAATAATTAAGGTGTGTTGTGTGGATATCAATGTTTTTCTTTATTTCTCGTTGATGAAGCGTTGTGCCACCTCTATGTCACTGGCGTGGTCAACGTCGATAATCTTGTCGATGCTGAATGCTTTGAGTCTCATGCCGGCGGCAATGAGCGCGCGCTGGAAGTTGCGCATGCGCGAGATGCCTTGCTCAATGCAATCGTTGAGAACAGGGAACGCGCTGTCGCTCATGGCATAAATGCCTCCCGACACATATTTTGCTCCGTCAAACTCCTTGTCACAGAATGCCTTGATGTTCATCTTGCTGTCAACGTCGACATAGAGGGGTTTCTCGTCCTCGATGAATGGTGTCACAGCCCACATGCCATCGTGGCTGGTATCGGCTTCGAAGGCGTGGATATAGCGTGCAAAGTCTTCCTCGCGGAAAATGGTGTCGACAGTGGTAAGGCAAAACTTGCCTGGAGCCATCACCTTGCTCAGTTCCCAAAAGCTGTGCATTGAGCTAGGCGTTGACTTTATCACTAAGTTGAGTGGCACATCAAGTTGTAACGACTTGACGAAGTCCTTTACCTCGGGCATGAAGTCGTTAATGATGATTGAAATGCTCTGTGCGTTGCAACGTGTGAAGATGTTGATAAGCCTCAAGATCATGGGCTCACCATTGAGTTCTACCAGTGGCTTGGGGCGGGCTACTCCTTCTTGTGCGAGCCTTGAGCCCTCGCCTGCTGCTATTATTGCGTAGTGCATAGTCTTTTCCGAAAATGAATTAATGGAGTTATTGGTTTAATGGAGTTAAAAGTTTAGCACTTTATTCTCAGTTCTTAGCCTATAGGGTCCTCGTCTTCAATCTTGGTGAGGTCGAGGACTACGTTATCTTTGCCCTTGTCGAAGTATTGCTTCTTGAGCGGGTTACTCATGGCCTCGTCCCATTGCTGACGGTTGCGGAAGATGTCGATAGCTGTGAAGATGGCATGACGCATCGATGCCTCACTTGCCACACCCTGGCCAGCTATGTCATAGCCGGTGCCGTGGTCGGGGCTGGTGCGCACGATGGGCAGGCCCGCTGTCACATTCACGCCGTCTTCCATGGCAATAGTCTTGAATGGTGCCAAGCCCTGGTCGTGATACATTGCCAGCACTCCATCGAAGCGGCGATACTGGTTGTTGCCAAAGAAACCATCGGCGGCATATGGACCAAAACACACTATGCGATCGTCGTTGGCTTGCTGGATTGCGGGAGAAATGATGTCCTTCTCCTCGCTTCCCATTAAGCCGTTGTCGCCACAGTGGGGGTTAAGGCCCAGCACGGCAATGCGTGGGCAAGAGATGTTAAAGTCGCGCTTGAGCGAGTTGTTGAAGATGCGCAATTTCTCCACTATGTTCTCCTTAGTGATAGCGGCAGCTACACTTGCCAGGGGCACATGAGTGGTGACTAAAGCCACCTTCATGGCATCGTTGCACAAGATCATGAGTGCTTTCTCACCATCGCCAGTGCTTGCTTCGAGATACTCGGTGTGACCGGCAAAGGCAAATTCATCGCTATGAATGTTGTCCTTGTTGATGGGAGCTGTTACCAGCACATCGATAGAACCTCGCTTGAGATCGCTAACGGCGGCTTCGAGCGCGAGAAAGGCTGCTTTTCCTGCTTGTTTGCTCGGTTGCCCTAGTTCTACTTTCACCTCGTCGGTTACTATATCAATCAGGTTTAACGCGCTTTCTTTCACGTTCTTGATGTCGCGAGTCACATTTACTTGGGTGGTTTGAATGCTCATCGCCTTCTTGTGGTAGTTCATGATTTTACTCGAGCCGTAGATGATGGGGGTGCACAGCTCCAGAATGTCATTGCTGGCGAAGCATTTTAAGATAACCTCATAGCCCACTCCGTTAGTGTCGCCATGGGTGATGCCTATACGAATTTTGCGATTGTTACTCATTGTGTAATAATGGTTTAAGTGCGTCAAGTCATTGCCTCCCCACAGTGTTGTGGGTGGCAGCGACTCGAAATAATGCGCTAAGGTACTGCTTTTTTGTGAAATAGGCAAAAATTAATGCTGGTTCTATACAAATGGTTGCGTTACTATGCGGTTATCTTTTAGCACTTTTTCATTAAAAAAAATATAAAAATAGTGTTGATAATAATTTTATTATTAATTTTGTAGTCTAAATAAAGTGGAATTGTGCTCCGTGTAATTTACTATAGCGGGTCCACAGCCACAACGTTTCACTATTTTTTTAAGGTTGACAAAAATGAGCGATAGCGTAGTTATCATCCCCACCTACAACGAGAAAGAGAATATCGAGGCTATAATCAAAGCTGTGTTGGCTCTTGAGGAGCAGCACAAGTTTGACGTGCTTGTCATTGATGATAATAGCCCCGATGGCACTGCCGATATTGTGGAGCGACTCATTAGCGAGATCCCCGAGCGCATCAACATCATCAAGCGTAGCGGTAAGCTGGGACTGGGAACCGCCTACATCGCCGGTTTCAAGTGGGCGCTGGAGAAGGGGTATGACTACATGATTGAGATGGATGCCGATTTCTCGCATCGCCCCGAGGATTTAATTCCATTGCAGCGTGCATGTGCGCAGGAAGGTGCCGACCTCTCGGTGGGGTCGCGCTACATTACTGGGGTGAACGTGGTGAACTGGCCCATGGGACGCGTGTTGATGAGCTACTATGCCTCGGCCTACGTGCGCATAGTCACTGGCATGAATGTTCGCGACACCACCGCTGGCTTTGTGTGCTACAAGCGTGAGGTACTTGAGACCATCAACCTCGACGCCATCGAGTTTAAGGGCTACGCTTTCCAGATAGAAATGAAATTCACAGCCTATCAAATGGGGTTCCGCATCAAGGAAGTTCCCATCGTCTTCATCAACCGCGTGCTCGGCACCAGCAAGATGAGCGGTGGAATCTTCAGCGAGGCACTCTTCGGTGTTATCAAGTTGCGCTGGGACAGCATCTTCAATCGCCAGCGCTTCACCCGCAACCACTAATTTACAACCACTAATTTAATTTAACCACTAATTTACTATAACCACTAATTTACACGAATTTTCACTAATTTGGCTTCGTTATTAATAATTGTTATAAAACATAACGATGAGGATAGATAGATTCTTCTCTGAAGTTGAAGAGTAGACCCAACTTTAATCCAGTGGCTTTTAAATAATTTATTACCTGAGCCTCGTGTTCAGGAAGTATTTTATTAACTGTCTTGAGCTCAATTAATATCTTATTATAACATATAAAGTCTGCTTTGTAATACTTATTGAGAATGATGCCACGGTAGTTTATTTTTAAGACTTTCTCACGTTCGTAAGGGATATTACGCTTTTTGAACTCAATTTCTAGAGCCTCTTGGTATACCTCCTCAAGAAATCCTGTGCCTAACCATGAATGAACCGCCATTACAGCACCTGTTATATTAAAGCATTCATCTTTGTATATGAGACTCGACATGTTATTAGCAAAATTAGTGAATGTTGTGATCAACCAGTAATGAAAGAATAATTAGTGAAAATTCGTGTAAATTAGTGGTTAAATTAATGGTTAAAAAAAAGATTAGCGATTCACAATGTTGGTGGGGTTGCCTTCGATAAAGGTTTTGACATTATTAACCACCACGTCCATTAGGCGCTGGCGAGCTTCGGGGCTTGTCCAGCCAATGTGAGGTGTGAAATAGCAGTTGTCGAGTGCGAGAAGTGGATTGTCGGCAGCGGGAGGTTCTTGGCACAGCACGTCGACCGCGGCACTGGCAATAACACCATTCTTCAAGGCAGTAGCCAAGTCTTCTTCCACGATTAGCGGTCCGCGGCTGGTGTTGATGAGCATGGCGGTGGGCTTCATCAGTGCCAAGCGGCGAGCGTCGACCATGCCACGGGTCTCGGCGGTGAGAGGGCAGTGCAGACTCACCGCGTCACTCTCGCTGAACACCTGGTCGAGCGATGTGGCTTTAGTGACGTAGGGTGGCAGTTGCTCTTGTGGCTTGCTGGTGAAAGCAAGCACCTTCATGCCAAAACCGGCTGCCATGCGTGCCACGGCACTGCCTATGTTGCCCATTGCCACCACTCCCATTGTTTTCCCTTCAAGCTCAATGAATGGAGCGCTGCAGTAGGTGTAATCCTTGCTGCGGCTCCACACGCCCTCGCGGGCTTCGCGCGTGTAGTGCTCAACATGAGTGGTCATGTTGAGCAGGTGGGCAAACGCCACTTGTGCCACCGAGGCGGTGCTGTAGGCTGGCACGTTAGCGACGAGGATGCCACGCTCGTTGGCAGCTTCCAGGTCCACGATGTTATAGCCTGTGGCAATAACTCCAATATACTTGAGATTTGGTAGCGCTTCAATCAACTTGCGGTCAAATACCACCTTGTTAGTCAGTGCCACATCGGCAGGCATGGCACGCTCCACAATCTCCTCGGGCTTGCTGCGTGGATACACAGTCACGTCGCCCAGTCTCTCCAGTGGTTCCCACGACAAGTCGCCAGGATTGCCCACATATCCGTCAAGAACTACAATTTTCATAGCTAAAAGTGTTTTTAAGAAATATATATTTGTGCAAAAATAATCAATTTCCTCAAAAAAAACAACCATCACTTCAAAAACGAAGGGATGGTTGTTTTATATAATTTAGTGAAAATTCGTGCAAATTAGTGGTTGTTTTGAAATTAGTGGTTAACGAACCACCTTTGCCACGGTGCCGTCGGTGTAGCGAACTATGAGCACGCCCTTGGCATCCTTGCCCACGCGCTGACCTTGTGCATTGTAAACTGCCTCAACTTGGCGGTTGGTATTGGTGTTGATAGCGTCAATGGCGGTGGGGGTAGAAGGCATCACGAGCATGTTGCCCTGGTAGTTCTGGAAGTCGTAGTCATAGTCCTTGGGAGCAATGCCTGCTGTAGCTTTCCAGGCTTCCTTGAGGCTAATGGCGCAGCGCACGGTGTAGCGTTTGCCATTCTCCATAGTGTTGTCGGCAGTAGCCCACGCGCTGTTGATAGTCAAGCTTTGACCGCCCGACGAGTAGCCACGCAGACAGCTATTGGCTGCTTGCCAGTAACCAGTGGCGTCAACCACCTGGTTGCTCTTCAGGGTGAATTCATCGGCAAGGTTAATCTTCTCAACGGTGAAGTCTACTGTGTTCTCACCCTCTTGTGGCATCTCGGTTACTGTGAACACTGGGTTGAGCTCAACGTCGCTCAATGTGCCCTTGAGAGTACCGCCCTTGATGGCATTCATCAAGACGAAATCCTCAATGTCGTCACTAAAGTCAACGCGAAGCCAGTTGTTGTTGCCGTCGGTGACAAACGCATGGTTCTCGAGCTGAGCGATGTCAACCACAGCGAGGTCCTCGGCGATAGTATATTCTGCACCATTCTCACCGCTCTCAATAATCTCGGCAAGAGGAGTGGTAACCACTGGCTTGGTGAAGTTGATGGTGTAAACCTCAGTGGTGTTGAAATCGTTGCTTACTACAGCGACGAATACCTTGTAGCCATCGCTGGTCTCAATAACTTTCTTCACTAGGTAGGCATGTTCGCTTACGAAAGTGGCTTCAATGTCAGTATCGGTGATAGTTTCATCGGTGCCTATTTCAAAGTTGTACTCATGGATATCCTGTGCAAAGCCCTCAAGTGAAGTACCTTTAATGGTGATGCCGGTGATTGCGGCATTATACACAAGAGCAATGTCATCAACAAAAACCTGGTCACCACTTGTGCCCTGACCGGGGGTGTTGTTGGTAGAGAATGTGATGAGTAACGCATCGCCGATAATGGTTTCGTCAATGTAGGTGAAAGGAACCGACATCTCGGTCCAGCCACACTTGGCGATATTGGTGTTCTTGGCGCTGGCAAGCTTGTTAGTGTACTCTTTGTTCTCTGGATCTTGATAATAAGTTCCATTGGTGATAATGGCACTAACTGAAGCCTTGTGAGCATCGTTGACGGGCTGGCACTTTATCCAGAACTTTAACGCGTCGGGGCGACCATGCATAACCGTGTAGAATGGGTCGCCATTTTTGTCTTTGGCAGTCGATGACTTGTCCATCTCGCTATGGTTGGCGGTGTTGGTGGCGCTCATGCTACCTGCTTGAAGTTGGCCAGTGGTCATTGTGCCGTTGTTAATGAAGCCTAAAACTTTTCCTGCAGTGATAACCGCACTATGACCTGCTCCCTCGCGCACATCGGTGCTTGATTCCAATTTGCCTTGAGCCATGCTGGCATATGAGCCTTTAGCACTTTTGAATCCGTGCCAAGCGATTGGCTCACCACTGGAGGAAACATAGTTCTCAAAGCCACTATTCCTGATTTGGTAGCCTGTAGCTTCACCATCTTGAGCGAACTTTACGTTTATGTTCTGGCCTAACTCTGCCATAAAGATGTCGATGTTGGTGGACATGGCATAGTCGTTAAAAGCCAGTACCATGTTGATGGGTACCTCGCCCAGTGTGGGGCCAATCCACTCTTCTCCCTCATCACCGGCAGTGATGTTGATGCTCTGGCTGGTAACGATGCTGGTAAAGCCGTTGGCTGTGGTTCCAGGAGCGGTAACCACAATATTGCCCACAGGAATAAAGTCCATTTTGAAATTGTTCAAGCTAAGGGTGTAGTCGTTGCCACTTTGGTCCACTGTGATTTCAACTCCATCTTGCGTTGTGGACTCGCCGTTGATGGTAACGGTGAGTGTGCCGGTGTAGTTGGTTGCCAATGCTGTCAGTGCAGTCACTGCAGCGAGCATTGTTGAAAGTAATTTTTTCATGTTGTCGATTTTTTTAAGTTGAATATTTAAAGACCCAGGATGATATTGTAGATAGCGGTCACGTCACTACCTGTAACCTCGCCATCGCCATTAACGTCGCCATAAATGCCGGTTCCTTCATCGCGGGTGTTGAACTTAACATTAATAAACTGACCAAGCTTTTCGGGGTCGCTCAGGTCAATGTCAATATCGGCCTTGGCGTTAGTGTTGTCAAATTGTGCGACAAGAATGATGGGAACTTCACCAAGCACTGGACCAAGCCAGAAAGGAACATCTGGTTCATCACCCTCAGTGATGGTGATATTTTGGTCGGCAACAACGGTTGTTACACCATTAATAGTGTAGCCCTTCATGTTGTCGAGCACAATATTACCCACATTAATAGTGGTCTCGGGAGAAACTAGATTGAAATTGTTAATGCTCAACTTGTAGGTATTGTCTTCGTTTTGTTCCACTTTGATTGTGGTCTCTTGGGTGGAACCCTCACCGTTAATCGATACGGTAATGTTACCAGTGTAGTCGGTTGCCATTGCTGCAAGACTAACTGCAGCTGCGGCGATTAGAGTAAAAATTTTTTTCATGATTTAAACGTTTAAATATTAGTGTTTTGTTATTTTATCTTGTAAGCTATACCTATTGTGCCATAGATGGGGAAGAGCGTCTGGTCAAGGGTCTTGAAACTGCCCTTGAAGAAACCGCTCAGGCCCCAGTTGAGGTCGGCATATACCCCAAACTTGCGAGTGAAGAAGTAGTCTACTCCCACTCCCAAGCCCCACTGGCACTTGCGAATCTCATCTTTGAAGTCATAGTTTCCGCGTTCTTCCTCGGTGCTGCCCAGTAGCACTTTAGCGCCTGTGGGGTCATCGACACGCAGATAGCCGTCGTAGGCAAAGCCATCGAAGTTGCAACTGGTGAGATAAGAGAAATAGGGTCCAACCTTGAGTTTCCACCTGTCGTTAAACTTGTAAACAGCCTGAATGGGGATTGTAAATGTCCACTGCACGGCATGGCTGTCGTTCTTGCCGGTGAACATGCCTTCGAGTGTTTGACCACCCTGGGTGATTTGCATGTGATAGTTCTTGACACTGGCATCAATGTGCATGGCTTTGTTCTCGAAGTGAATGCCCACTAGCACACCCATGCGCTCGCTAACGGGCTTGAGACCGTCAACACCAAACGACACGTTGGGTTGCAGGATAAACTTGTTGAGCTTGCGAATCTCGGCAGGCATGCCCATAGGAGCCGTACCACCAATGCTGTATCCCAAGCGACCATAGCTTTCGAAGTTGTGGAAGAAGTTCTTGAGATTTTGGCACACAAATGATGATTTGTTGTGCTCGATGTCAGTTGCTTCGGCTTTCTCGGTTAGCCCTGTCGCCCAGGCATTAAGCATTATAGCCAATGATACTATCGTTGTAATATATCGTTTCATTTATACTTGTCTAAAAAACCTTTAACACTGCTTCTTGGATTGTATTATTCTTTGGTTTCACATGTCACCCTCACCTTGTCGACCTTGAGTGTGCTGCCAATGGCGCCCTCAAATGTGGCTCCTTCTATGCTCGAAGAGAACACAACAGTGAAGTTGTAGCCACGTTGCTCCATGATGGTGTAGTCAAATTCCTTGAGATACTGGTACTCAATGTCGTAGTGTATCCACTCACCATGAGTCTCACCCACGTTCTTAACTCGGGCAACAGCCACAATAAGGTCGCTCGAGAGCACATTGTCGCCATAGAGAACAACGGGATTGCCATCAGCGTCATGGTTGAGGTAAAGCACTGAATAGATGTCGCCGGCATCAACTCGATTAGGATATTCCACAAAGTTCTTGTCGATAAAGGGCGACGCGGGGCTATACTGGTAATAGCCCGAGAAGCGCAGAGGCTTGGCTGATATGGGAACACCAAACTCGGTGGCCTCCATGGTCTTGGTCATGGCTTTTGATATGTCAAATTTGCCCAGGAACATGTTGCCCGCGGCAATGGGTTTCTTGCTCATCTTGCCTAGCATACCCGTTGAGCGAGTCGTCAGTAGCACACCATGACCATCGTAACCCTGCATCAGAACTGTAGTGGGGTACTCGTCGGGCTTGGCATTACTCATCGATAATTTAAAGCCTTCGTTGCCACTTGCCCAATCGTTTCCTAGCGAGCCATCGGGGAGAGTATTGTGCCAAATGTAGAACTTGTTGAAAACGGGATCCATCTCAAAATGCTCAAAGTCGAAGTTCATCTCGGCTACCACATAGTGTGATACCCGGTTGCACTGCACGGTGTACTTGCGGCTCCACTTGCCATCCTCGGAGGTGACGGTGTAGGTGACTGGTCCCTGGCTAAAGTCGTGTGCCGAACCGCTAGCGGGAGTGATGGTGGCGCCGGCAGTTATGGCAAACTGCGGTGCCAGAGCTGTGATGTCGGCACCATCGCGCAAGTTGAAGATAATCTTATCCTCGGTGCTGATGACATTGATGAGAGTGTCGGTAGCACTGTAGAACATAGCGTCCACATCATCAACGTGTAGCCATGCCTTCTCAATGTCGCACTCGGCATTGAGTGGCTCTTCCTTGAAACAAGAAGTGGTGGTAACTGCCAGTAGTGCAAAAATCGCAATTGCGATGATGTTATTATTAAAAAACCTCATTCTTTTATTAGCTTGAAAGTTTTTATACTTTAAAATCGTTTTACTACATGTTATAGCAGGGGTGCCCCTAACTAAAGTGCTTAATAATCAAAAACCAAACAAGTCTTTTTGCTCGACTTGGCGCAAATTCAAGTTGCAAAGTTAGTTATAATTTTTGATATAAACTAAATTTTAGTATTTATATTTTTAATAATAAACTAATAATGTCAGTAATTTATGTAAATAATAAAAAAAATAATGCTTGATATTTTTTATTAAAATAAAAATTGTATATTTGCGCCACAAATGTATAAATGCATCTAATTGAAGGCGACAAATGCTATTTGCCATTTCAATTTGTTAGGATAGCAAAGAATATTTTTTTGTGAAATTTAAAAGCTAGCTCATGTTAGACACCATAATACGACAGATTTTTGAAATACGATGGTTTAAGTCGCTGAAGGCTAATATTGTTCCACGATGGGTAATACTGCTAATCGACATGTTGCTTGTGGCATGCAGCTATGGTGTGTTCCTAGCATCAAGCCTTAGTCATCACGAGACCGCAACAACGTTTGTGATGTTGCGAAACTTGGCTATTATTGTTGCGGTTTATGGCGCAATAACTTATCTGTCAAAGAGCTATACTTGTATTATCCGCCTCTCGGTAATCGAGGATTTGTATCGTGAGTTTGTGGTGGTTTTTCTCTCCACTATCATTCTCATGGGCGTCAACCTGTTGTGGTCGGCAATAACTCGTGATGTGCTCTTTAGCTACTGGGGTGTGATCTACGTGGGGGTACTATCGTTTGCTATGCTCACCATTGAGCGCCTGGTTATCAAGCATGTCTATGCTCGCATCACGGCAGGTGGTAGCACTCGTAAAAAGGTGCTCGTGCTTGGAACCTCACTCGACTCGCTCATCCTTGCCAACGCGCTCAAGAACGAGATTGACGGCAAGTACGAGCCGGTGGGACTCTTGAGCATCAAGACAGGCAAGGATAAGGACGAAATCAATGGTTTCAAAGTTTACAAATATGAGCCGGGCGAGGTGCAAAAAATCTTTGCCGGTGGTGGTATTCATGCGTTGATTTTCGACTCGTCGAGTATTCGCTTGATGCGCAACGGCTTTGCCGATGCTTTCATTGAGAATAATATCGCCCTGCTCGCCATCAACAGGGTCGAGGAGTTTGAACTTGACGATAATAACGATGGCTCTAACATTTCTACCTACATCAAGGAAATCCAAATCGAGGACTTGCTGGGACGTGAGCCCATTGTGCTTAACAACACGCTGGTGCGCTCTCACATCAAGGATGCTGTGGTTCTCATCACTGTCGCTTGTGGCTCAATAGGTAGTGAGATTGTGCGGCAAGTAGCTACCTACAAGGCTAGACAAATCGTGCTCGTTGACCAGGCCGAGACACCCATGCACGATTTGAGCTTGGAATTAAAAAAAGACTACCCCGAGGTCAATGTGGTACTCTTCATGGGCGATGTGCACAACCATGCTCGCATGGAGGACGCCTTCAAGCGCTACAGGCCACGCTATGTGTTCCACGCCGCTGCCTACAAACATGTGCCCATGATGGAAATTAACCCCACCGAGGCTGTGCTTACTAACGTGGAGGGAACCAAGAACATCGCCGACCTGGCATTGAAATATGGAGTGTATAAGTTTGTGATGGTATCTACCGACAAGGCTGTGAACCCCAGCAATATAATGGGATGCACTAAGCGTCTTGCCGAGATTTACTGTCAGTCGCTCTTCTTCGACGCGCAAAAGAAAGGTAAGAACACACAGTTCATTACCACTCGCTTTGGCAACGTGCTGGGAAGCAACGGCTCGGTGATTCCATTGTTCCGCAAACAAATTGAGAACGGGGGCCCAGTTACTGTTACTCACCGCGATATAATACGCTATTTCATGACCATCCCCGAGGCATGCTCGCTAGTGCTCGAGGCAGGTTGCATGGGGCATGGTGGAGAGATATATATCTTTGATATGGGTCAGCCGGTGCGCATCTACGACCTTGCCACTCGCATGATTTCGCTGGCAGGACTGCGTCCCAATGTCGACATCAAGATTGAAGAGATAGGTTTGCGCCCGGGCGAGAAACTCTATGAGGAACTGCTCAACGACAAGGAAAACACTATCAAGACCGATAATGAGAAGATTATGATTGCACAGGTGCGCAAGTATGACTACATGGACGTGTGCAACAACATCGATAACATTGTGGAACTGGCACAAAGTGGCAACACCCACGATATGGTGAGAAGCATGAAGATGTTTGTGCCTGAGTATAAGAGCATGCACAGCGAGTATGAAAATATCGACCGCGAGATTGAAGAGCATGCCGACAAGAGTAGCACCTATTATTTCAACCCCACATCGCCTATCAGCAATAACTAACGTGGATTTAACACATTTATTGGTTGCTAGTCAATATGTTAGCAACTGATTATGTGCTATCGTGCGAAATCTAATAAAGATGGTGTGTCAAATTTGACACACCATCTATTATTTGGGCTCTTACTATAATCAAGTAACTCCTTGCTGCTATAGTTAGATAAGGGTTATTTAATTATCACCTTCTTGGAATGGTTGCCACTCACTACCACATAGATTCCTGCGGGCAGGCTAATTGATGTGCGACCGTTGGTGCGCATCTTCTTCACAAGCTTTGCCTCAAGGTTGTAGATTTCAAATCGTTGCGCGTTATCGCTCTCAATGATAAGGTTTCCCTTGCTGCAGTAGGCATCCCAGGTGAGAGATTGCTTGTCTTTAACAATGTCGATAATGGTGGCGGTGGTGAAATCGGTTATCTCAATGTCGTCAATGTTGAGGCGCGCGCCCTCCACTTGTTGCAACTTTATTCTCACATCACCGGGGACGTTGAGGTTTCTAGAAGTGTATTGTGTGAGCTCGGTGCTATTAATGTTGAAGTCTTCAATTTCAACCCAATGCTGACCACCGTCGGCCGAATAAGACAGGGTGATGATTGCATTAGCGTCGCTGCCAAACTTAGCCGCCCAAAACGATACCATGCTCACTCCGTTCTCTTTATCTTCGAGCATGGTGATAGACGAAGTGGAATTCTTTCCAAATCTACAACTTAGGGTTCCATGGTACTTGTCGCTAGTTTGATTCCATATTCCGGCATTGTTAAACCGCCACAGGTAGAGATGTCCTTGCACCTCTTTGTCCCAGTAGCCACCGGTTGTACAACCTTCCCAATCTTCGATAACGCTTTCTTGCTCGTTGCTCAGGATAACTCCTGTTATTTCCTCGGTGGCACCACTCAAAGTGAGCGTGCTGGCACTGAGAATGCCATCGAATTCACCAGCTTGATCGATGCTCTTGAAACGGATGTAGAATGTCTCGCCATCTTTGTCGATAGTGAGTGCTTGCGACCAGTTTTGCTTGTCGAGACTAATTTCAAAATTACCGCTCACGGTGAGCTCAATGTCTTCTTCCACCCACTCGGTATAGACTAGTGCTTCAAGCACGGGGTTGAGAGTTCCCACCATGCCGGTGAGGGTGAATGACTCGGCAGTTTGAAGCGAGATAATAGAAGCGTTGTCGAGGGTTGTTACCTCTATCACATTGCTGGTCATGCTACCACCTGAGAGGCGGTAGTAATATTTACTATTAGCGTTTAGACCAGTGACAAGATAGGTCTCATCGCTCGCGTTCACACTCACGGGATAGCCATTGACCATTGTGGTGCCGTCGGCTTCAAGCACGCTCAGGGTGTAACTGGTGGCTCCTCCCACGTTTGTCCAGTTGGCTTGGAACGAGGATTGGGTTATCTCGCTGGCAGCCTGTGCTGGAATGCCGCTCACAGTTTGTGCCGTTAGTGGCACACGCGTGCTAACCTCGTCGCTTGTGATAATTAGTGTTGCGGCAGTGTTTTGTGCTGTGGCTGGAGCGTTGTAGGTGATGGTGAGCGTTGTACCGGCGTTGGCATTAGCGGCAGTGATGGAGCTCTTGTTCAGGATAAAAGCTGAGTTAGTAACGCTCAATGCAAGTTCCTTACTCAAGTCCTTGCCCTTGACGGTGATGGTTACTTGCTTGCTGGTGTTGATTGCCACTACACCCATGTCGATTGTCGAGACATCATTAGGCGAGAGGAGCACGGGATTGGGGTCGGCGCTGGCATTGAGGGTCCAGTTTGTCCCCATCTTATTTCCCCAGATGTACTCGGCTAGCTCAGGATGATCGATGAAAGGATTGCGGTTGTCCTGGCAAGCATAGGCAGCATCGTTGCGCTTAATTTCCTTTTCGCTCACGGGGTCGTTGCGATGCCACTCAAGCAGCATGTTAAGCGCCCATGTGCTGAACACGGGATAGTTGTTGCCGGCAAGCATGTCGCTCGACCAGTTGGCAATCTGGTTATTGTAGCAGGTGGCCATGTAGAAATAGGTGCGTGCAAAGTCGCCCTTGTACATGTCGTCGGGCTCAAAAACTATTCCCGAGTAGCCATTGTAAGTGCTCGTGCCTTTCTTGCCTAGAGCATGAGCACCATTAGCGTCGGGGACACGGGTACCACCGGCACACACGCCAAAGGGGTAGTTACTACGCTGGTTATTTACATAGCCGTCGGTGGGATAGAGGTGGAAGATGTCGCTGTATTTCTCGTCTTTAGTGCTTCCCCACCAGCTCTTGGGGAACGAGTGCTCACGGTTCACGCAGTCGCCCACTGCCGAGTAGTTACCACACTTGTCGCCGGTTTTATATTTGGCTGTACTGTACATGTCGAGCAGGTAGCCATCGCTACCGGTGTCGGTGGTGAGATAAGCATCCCACAAGTCGTCGTAGTCTATCTTGGTGTGTTCGTGAATAATGTTGTAAAGTGCAGTGAGCAAGCCTTGCTTGGTCTTGTTCTCGGCTGCCGAGTAATATCCAGTGGGCTCGGCAGCTGTTGCGGTAATTGCCACCATGGCAAGAACCACAACTAGTGTTGTGGTAAGCTGTCTCATTAGTGATAAGTGGTAGGAATTAAAATTTATTTGGTGACTTTTTTGTTTTTCTTGTCCTCATCCTTTTCAGCCTCTTTAACCTTGCCGGCAAGCATGCCACAGGCGGCGCTGATGTCCTCGCCACGGCTGCGACGAATGGTGCAGGTGATGCCCTTGCCGTTAAGGTAGTCACGGAAGTAGGTCATGCGTTCATCGCTCGATGTGCGTAGCTTGGCAACGCCAGGGATCATGTGATAACGAATGAGGTTGACGCGCACATGCTCGTTTGGCAGGATTTCGCGTAGTGCCTCGGCGTGCTTGATGTCGTCATTGAACCACTGCCACATGATGTACTCTACCGACAAGCGACGCTGGTGGGCGAAATCATACTTGCCTAGCAGGTCCATAACTTCCTTGATGTGGAAAGCGTTCTCAATGGGCATTAGCTGGCCACGCTCATCTTCAATGGCATTGTGAACGCTCACAGCGATGTGAACGCTAGTGGTCTCGCACAACACTTTCAGGGCGTTCTTAACACCCACTGTCGACACTGTGATGCGCTTGGGGCTCCATGCCAGTCCCCATGGCTCGGTGAGAATTTCTATCACCTTGAGCACATTGTCGAGATTGTCGAGAGGCTCTCCCATGCCCATGAACACGACATTGGTCAGTTCATTAGTCTGTGGCACACTAAGCACCTGGTTGATAATTTGGTTGGCAGTGAGGTTGCCATGGAAACCTTGGCGACCTGTCATGCAGAAGTAGCAGTTCATGCGGCATCCCTTCTGCGACGAGATGCACAGGGTGGCGCGTTCTTCCTCAGGGATAAACACGCTCTCCACAGCCTTGCCATCACCGGCATCAAAGAGATATTTTACTGTTCCGTCCTCGCTCGATTGGGCACTTTGTGGACCATATAGACCCACGCAATAATTCTTTGCCAGTAACTCCTTGTTAGCCTTAGAGATATTGCGCATTTCATCAAATGTGCTCACATGCTTCTTGTAGATCCACTCGGCAAGCTGTGTGGCGACAAACTTGGGCATTCCGAGTCCAGCTGTTACTTCACGCAGTTCATTCAAGTTCATGCCGGCTAGTGGCTTTAGTTTCTTGCTCTTGGTTTCCATATTCTTTTTCCTTACATTGCGTTATTAAAATTTCGCAAAGGTACACATTTATTTTAGAAAAAATGTCATAATCATTGATTTATCCCCGGGTTTCGCTTGAAAAAACAAGGAAAGATGATTAATTTTGCCTGCATGAAGATGAATGTTGAGGATTTAAGAGAGTTTTGCCTGTCGTTAGGCGATGGGGTAGAGGAGAAAATGCCTTTTGCCAAGTTTCATGCGGCTAGCGAGGTGCTGGTGTTCTACGTGTGCGGGCACATGTTTTGCTACTTCGACTTGGCACATTTCACGGTTGTTACGGTCAAGTGTGAGCCACAGCTTATTGATGAGTTGCGAGCCGAGTGCGTGGGCGTAACAGCACCTTACAACATGAGTCCACGTCACTGGATAGGGCTTGATGTTGAGACCATAGGCGATGACCTTGCCAGGCAATTAATAACCGCATCTTACGAATTAGTGAAAGAAAAGTATACAAAGAAACGCCCGTAATTGTTGTTACAGGCGTTCCCAGTATAATTATTGTGAAGTGCTAGTGATTACGGATTAATGCTGATATCGTCGTTGCGATAGGGGACTAGACGTCCACGCAATGAGATGCGACCGTAGCCCAGAGTGGGGTAGATGTCGGCTACAGCTTGGTCACTGCCACTATAGATTGTGATGGACACGCTGGCGTTCATGTTGCGACCTATCATGCTGTAGGTCATGATGGTGTTTCCTTTCTTGTCGTCCTTGACATTGAAGTTGCGAATGTTGCCGTGCAACGTCACACCACCCAGACCGTTCATGCCCGCATCCATGTTGTTGAATGCCACTTGGAAGATGCCCTTGTCGCCTTGCATGAGCAGGAAATTAGTGTTGTCGTTGAGACCCAGTTCATAGAATCCCCTGCCATTGTTCACTTGCGTGGCCTGCAAAACAAAGAACTGGTCATAAGCCGCGCGTGCAGCCTTGAGGTGGAAGACCGAATCAACGATGTCGTGGCCTTTCTTGATGCGCTCTTTGCGCTCCTTTTTTGTTTCATTGGCTGGGATGGGCTTTGTTTCTTCAATGACATACACATCGTCGGTATAGTCCTGAGCTAGCGCGACACTAGGTAAGGCAATCATTGTTGCCAGTAGCATTGTTAAGAAAAAATTAATCCGTTTCATAGCAAGATGTTTTATTGTTAGTTGTTGGAAATTTACACTATATAAACGCACAAACCTTGAAAATACTGCATCAAATTAGTGTTTTTTTTATATTTTTGCCCAAAATATTTTGAAATACCTTTTTTGAATAATGACTAACAATTTTAAGATTTCATGGCCAACTAAGGTTTTGATATTAGTTGGAATGATGCTGGTGGCACTATTTGTGGTAGCACTATCGGCAGCCCTTGTTTTTGGAATTAACAATACCGGCAAGATGGCGCAAGTGATAACAATGGTGTTGCAAAATATTATAGTCTTTATTGTGCCTGTAGTCGTTTTGGCGAGTTTGTGCTTTAAGTGGGAAAAAAGTCCTGTGGCAAGCACCATGTGGATGCGACACTCGCCTTCAATGCGCAGCATTGCGCTGGTGGTGCTCACCTATGTGGCGTCATTGCCATTTATGAACTATCTCGTAGACTGGAATGAGCACATCAAGTTGCCGGCATCGTTGCATGATATTGAACAACAACTGAGGGCGCTTGAAGACTCGGCGCAGCTTGTCACTCAGGGTTTGCTTAACACCACCTCATGGGTTGAGATGCTGTTTATGGTGCTAGTGGTGGGAGTGCTCACTGGCTTGGGCGAGGAAATCTTCTTCCGTGCCGGCTTGCTTGGCTCAATGCACAGCGGGCGTGTAAATCGTCATGTGGCAGTGTGGACTGTTGCGCTAATTTTTAGTGCGTTCCACATGCAATTCTACGGTTTTGTGCCACGCTTGTTGCTAGGAGCCTGGTTTGGCTACCTGATGCTGTGGAGTGGCGACGTGTGGACTCCTGTCATTGCCCATGCGCTCAACAACAGCATGGTGGTGATAGCGACATTCTTGGGTAATAACCACTACATAGATGAGAATGTCATCAACCACTTGGGAGTCCCGCAGGCTGGTGCTACACCATGGCTGGCTATTGCAAGTGCTGTGGCTACAGCTCTAATTATCGCAATTTTTATGCTCAAAAAATCTACACAAAAAATCAATAAATCATGAAACATTTTCTATTATTTATAGTGGCTGCTGTGGCATTAAGTGCTGGAGCGCAAGAGGTGATTTGTCATCGTGGTTACTGGGATGTGGAAGGCTCGGCACAAAATTCCATTCGATCGCTTGTCAAGGCCGATTCGATAGGCGCTTGGGGCTCGGAGTTTGATGTGTGGATGACTGCCGATGGCGTGCTTGTGGTAAATCATGACGAGAGCTATGGTGGCGTGGTGATTGAGACAGCCAAGTGGAAGGACTTGAAGAATATGCGTCTTGCCAACGGTGAGAAATTGTCTACTCTCAAGGAGATGCTCAACTGTGGCAAGAAGCTCAAGACACGTCTCATCCTGGAACTTAAACCGCACACTGATAAGCAGCAAGAGGCCGAGGCAGCTCGCCGTGCGGTGAAAATGGTTAGAAAATTAAAACTCACCCACCGTGTTGAGTACATCACTTTCTCTTATCAGGCCGTTAAAGTGTTAAAGACACTTGTCAACCCCGGTATTCCCGTCTATTACCTCAACGGCGACATGTCGCCACGGCAACTCAGTGAATTGCACATCGCTGGCATTGATTACAGCATTGGCACCATGCGCAAGAATCCAGAGTGGATAGATGAGGCTCACTCGCTAGGCATGAAGGTGAACGTGTGGACAGTAAATAGCGAGCGCGACATGGATTGGTGTATTAACTATGGCGTGGACTTTATCACTACTAATGACCCGTTGCTGTTGCAGAGAAAGCTAAAACGCTAATTACCAGTTGTTGCATTTGTTCCCGCTTTTGTTTAACAATCTCTAAAAATAATGGGTTTTACTTTTCAAAGCCGATTGTTTTTATTACTTTTGCAAGTTAATTTATAAATATGCATTTTTATGGGACTTACAAAGTCGCTAGAAAAATTTGGCTCTTATTGCATGCTCATGTGGCGTAGCATTGGAATTCCCGACAAATGGCGGGAATTCTTCAAGCGCTATATGGCTGAGATATATAAGCTGGGAATTGACTCCATACCGCTCATCCTCATTGTCTCGCTGTTTATAGGTGCCCTGTGCACGCTACTCATCAAGCTAAACATCAGCAATCCGTTGTTGCCACGCTACACGGTGGGACTCACCACGCGTGAAATTATCTTGCTCGAATTTTCTTCTTCAATCCTGTGCTTGATTTTATCGGGCAAGATAGGTAGTAATATCGCCAGTGAGATTGGGACCATGCGTGTGACCGAGCAGATTGATGCTCTTGACATTATGGGTATCAATAGTGCCAATTTCTTAATCATGCCCAAGATTACCGGTCTAGTAACGATTATGCCTTTCCTGGTGATAATTTGTATGGTGACCAGCCTCTTTGGTGGGTGGTTAATTTGTGTGCTCACACAGATAATTGATACCGATACCTATATTTATGGTATACAAACCCTCTTCATAGAGTGGTATGTGTGGTTTGCGTTGATTAAGTCACTATTCTTTGCTTTCATCATTTCGAGTATATCGTCGTTCTATGGCTACACCGTGAAGGGTGGCTCTATCGAGGTGGGTCAAGCAAGCACCGATGCCGTGGTGATGAGTAACATCATGATCCTGCTCACCGATGTGGTGCTGACCAAACTGCTAATGATGTGATTTCTTTTAAAAACTGAATGCAATAATCAATTATGATAGAGGTAAGAAACGTTGAGAAATCGTTCGACGACGTGGGAGGGCGCCGGCAGGTGCTCTTTGGCATTAATGCTAAGTTCTACGATGGCAAGGTGAACTTGATTATAGGACAGAGTGGCTCGGGTAAAACAGTGCTGGTCAAGAACCTGGTGGGGCTTTTCCAGCCCGATAGTGGCGAAATCCTTTACGATGGTCGCGATATCACTCACATGGACGATAAGCAACGCAAGCAGTTGCGCAAGGAGATAGGTATGCTCTTTCAGGGTTCGGCGCTCTTCGATAGCGAGACGGTGATGGGAAACGTCATCTTCCCACTCAAGATGTTCTCAAAGATGAGCCCTGCCGAGCAGCGAGAGCGAGCTCAGTTTTGTATCGACCGTGTGAACCTCACCGGCAGTGAAAATAAGTATCCTAGCGAGCTAAGTGGTGGTATGCAAAAACGTTGCGCCATTGCCCGTGCTATATCGTTAAACCCCAAGTACCTATTCTGTGATGAGCCCAACTCGGGTCTAGACCCCAAGACGTCGCTCGTGATAGATGATTTGCTCATGGATATAACTCACGAGTTTGGCATCACTACTATCATCAACACTCACGACATGAACTCGGTGATGGGAATTGGTGAGAATATTGTTTTCATCTATAAAGGTCATGTGGGATGGATTGGCAACAAGGATGAAATCTATAACGTCGACAATGAGCATCTCAACAGCTTTGTCTATGCCACCGACCTCTTTGCCGATGTGCGCAAGTATCGCCTTGAACATGGCTACAGTCGCACCCGAAACATCGATAATAAATAATTGATATTATCATATTATTAATTCATTCATTTTTTTAACCAATAAATAATTTCCTAATGAAAACAAAATTTTTTGCGTTGATGCTTATGCTGGCTAGTGTTGTAGCTGTGCAAGCACAGAGTTTAACAGGTAAAGTGTGGGCAGCCGACATGTCAACTAAAGAAACACCTAACACACACTTCTTGATTGGGTTTGAAGAAAATGGAACTTCTTATATGAGCATTTTGTCGGGACAGGAGGTTGATAAGGGCGTAACACTTAATATCACGCTCATTGTACCTGGCACTTTCACTCACAATGGCAATAAGCTAACGATGAAAACCGAGAAATCAAAGGCCGAACTCGACTTCGACTTAGATATTCCTGGAGCTCCCGAGGCTAATAAAAAAATGATAAAGAACATGCTAATGGGGGAGATAGAAAAGCAGAAGCCTGAGATGATTAAAGAGATGGTTAGTGAGTTGCCAAAATTGGATAATGCCACTATCAAGAGCCTTACCGCCACCGAGCTTGTCCTCGTGGATAGCGCAGGTGCTGAATTGAAATTTGCTGCTGTCGATGGCAAGTAACGTTAGGACTAAGACTTTCTAAGAAATTGAAACAGGGTGTGTCAGGTTAAAATCCAATGACACACCCTGTTTGATATTTATTAGGGGGATGTATTATTCGTTTTCTCGTCTCATGCGAGTGGCGACAATTTCGAGCATTTGGCAGTTGAGTTCACGACTGGTGTCGAGCACATCCCAAATTCCGTCTTCACTTAGCACTCCGCATTTCAGGTCGCTAGGCAATCGGCCGGCTTCACTATCGGCAAAATCTTTTTCCCATTCATCGCTTACCAAGTAGTCGTCAATAATCTCAAGCGACTCTTGGGCCTCGGTATAGAGGTCAAGGGCATCGTTCAGGGCCTTCACGGCAGCCGTGGCCTTATTGAGATGCTCCTCCATTGTTTTAATTCGTTCTATTTGTTCCATATTAAATTGGGGGTTTATAATTGGGTTATCGTTTTGCTAGAGAAGTCAAGATTGAGAATTATTACAATATTTCCTTCTTGAGCGTCATGTTTTTTCAAACCCTCCAGGCATTGCTTGAACTGCTGGCGAGAACTACTGGCATGGAATGCTTCTTTTACTTTATTATAATGGTCACTGGTGGTGACACATAGTGGCGTGGGTACGTAGCGAGTGTTGCCAAGTTCGCGGTCAAATGGCTCAATCGACAATAGCTTATTATCGTCGGTGATGGTTGTGATGTGATTAATATATTCCTTGCCACTGGTCAAGATGGTGTAGTTAGAGATGAAACGCTTCATGTTATCTGTCTACTGGCTTGGGTGGCACATGGGCGCCATTGGGGTTTGTTATTCGTTCGCGGCTAGGAATCACGCTTTTGTTAAGTCCGGGCTTGGGTTGAAAAGTTTTCACCGAGGGGCGATTGGGCGACAGTGGGCGCCCAGCAACTTTCTTGGCTTGTGACGGCAAGCCTGGAAAACTATCGTTGCGGTTGGTTTCGTTAGCTGTGTTATTTGTTTCTTGATTGTCATCTTGCCCGTTGTTGGCATTATTGAGCACAGCTTTGGGACCGGCAATGCGCTGGACTGCAATCATGTTATATCGTGTGCGGTCGAGATGGGTTCGCAACAAGTAAATGCTGTCCACAAAAGTCACATTGTGAGCATTGACGCCACATCTAATAAAGCCATATATGCGCTTAACCGAGCGTGTGGTATCGGTTTGAAGGGTGAAGCTTGTCCATCCAGTGGTGCTCGCGGTGCGATTGACATAGGTTGTAGCACCATCAGCATAGTCGATGGCTAGCATTACCTTAGTGGAATTACCGCTAGTGCTCAGCATCTTAAAGTTAAGTGAATACATGTCGCCCTTGCGCGACTCGCGGTCGGGGGAGTAATCCCATGTGATGTAGCCTCCACACGCCATAGCACTGGTTAGCATCCATTGCTGTGGCTCTTTCCAAAGGTTGGCGCTATCGCCCTCGGTGGGGAACACTCGCCTTTGTCCTTGCTGTTGCGTGCCTGGCATCATGGGACCTACAGTGGCATTATTTGTGCTACCGTTGCCTGAATCATGTTTTACGTTAGCTTCTTTCTCAAGCAGGGCTAGTGCCTTGTCGCTCACCTCGGCATAGATTTTCAAGTTGTGGGCATACCACACCAGCGATGAGTCATACATTGCAAGGTCGGCATCATATTTTCCTAATATTGACTGCTTGAGGGCTAGCTTTGATGAGTCGTCGGGGAACATATTGGGGTTTTGCTCAATCAATGCATTAGCCTTGGCTATCTCAGCAATAACGTGAGCCATGTCGCTTTCCTTAATCACACCATTAGGTGCCTTGTCGCACCCCATTATAATGAGTGTTGCGGCAAGCATGGTAAGCAGTATGGCCCTTGTATGTTTCATTTATTTTTCAGTCGCGTTTTTGTTGGTTTTACCTTCCTCACTGGCTTCTTCTTCCTTTTTCTTGTCGCCTGCGAGATACTTGCTGTAGAATAGTATCATCACGATGATGCTGGTGGTGAGACAAGCATCGGCAACATTAAAGATGGGTTGGAAAAAAAGAAAATGTTCACCTCCCACTCCTGGCATCCACTGGGGCCAGTCCCACTCGCACAACGGGAAGTAGAGCATGTCTACCACCTTGCCGTTAAATAGCGAGGCATAGCCACCCTCGCTGGGGAGAAATTGTGCTACTTGTGGTGCGATGGGGTCGTTGAAGAGCTGGCCATAGGCGACACAGTCAATTACGTTGCCAATGGCACCGGCAGTGATAAATGCGACGCATGCCACAAAACCGCGTGGTAAGTCGGTACGGCTCCTAATCTTGTAAAGGTAGTAGATAAAGAGTGCCGAGAAGATGATGCGAAGCCACGTGAGCACTGTTTTGCTGCCCAGTTCCATGCCAAAAGCCATCCCATTGTTCTCAATGAACAATATCTTGAACCATGACGCCACATCTACCTGTTCACCATAGTAGAAATGAGTCTTGACCCAGATTTTAGTGGCTTGGTCAATGATGATGGCTACGACAATGATGATTGTTGCCAGCCATCCGTTAGATATTTTTTTCATTTGCCGTTATTGTGTAGCAATAATGAGGGTGTGTGGCGCGTGATTACTGTTTCTTGCGCTGTTGTTCAATCTCTTTTCCTTCGACCGAGAGGGTTGCGTGGGGGACTGCCAGCAAGCGACCCTTGGGAATGAGCTTGCCAGTGACGCGGCACACACCATAGGTCTTGTTCTCAATGCGCACGAGCGCTGCCTGCAGTTTCTTGATGAAGTCTTGCTGGCGAGCTGCACGCTGGCTTGCCTCTTCTTGCTCTTGAGTGTTGGCACCCTCTTCAAGCATATTAAAGCTGTTTCTCGACTCGTCGGCCTGAAGCTTAGCCATTAGTTGCTCATAGCTCTTTTTTGCAACCTCGATTTTTTCAAGAATCAGAGTTTTAAACTCTTGTAATTCCTCATCGCTGTAACGGGTCTTTTCTTGTTCTGTTGCCATAATATCAATGAATTACAGTGTTATCGAATTAAAGACCTTAGCACCATTTTATCACTGATGCTAAGGTCCGGGTTATTATGATTTATGCTTTTTCTACCTTGACGTTAAGTGTCCATCCGTCCATGTCAAGTTCAATGGCATCGGCACCTTCCACTGGCTCAACATTGATTGCGACAGCAAGCACTTGGTGAGCTATGTAGTCGCCAAAGCTGGCTACGGCATCGTTAATGCGCTCATCGGGATTGATGATGACACGCACCTTGTCGGTGATGTCGAAATTCTTGCTCTTGCGCACATTCTGGATGCGGTTCACGAGCTCTCGTGCCATGCCTTCGCGACGAAGCTCGTCGGTAACGGTGATGTCGAGTGCCACGGTGAGGTTCCCCTCGTTAGAAACGAGCCAGCCGGGAATATCCTCGCTGATGATTTCCACGTCGGCAGTCTCTACCACAGCTTCCTGGTCGCCCACCATGAGCTTAATGGAGCCCTCTTGTTCTAGTTGGAGGATATCGGCTTGGGGCATTGTGGTGAGCTGTGCTGCCAGAGCCTTCATGATTTTGCCATATTTAGGGCCAAGCTTTTTGAAGTCGGGTTTTACTTTCTTAACTAGGATACCCTCATCATTGCCCACAAATTTGATGCTCTTAACATTTACCTCGCTGGTGATGAGATCGCTAACGGCTTCGATAGCCGCGCGTTGAGCGTCATCGGCAACGGGAATCATGATTGAAGTGAGTGGCTGGCGCACTTTCAAGTTTTTCTTGCGGCGCAGAGCAAGAACCATTGATGTTACCTTCTGGGCTATTGCCATGCGGTGCTCAAGTGCACTGTCAATCACGCTCTCGTCGGCAGTGGGATACATTGCCAGGTGTACCGATGTTGTGCTACCGGTAAGGTCACGATAGAGCATGTCGCTATAGAATGGCGATACTGGAGCCATGAGGCGTGCGATGGTTTCAAGGCACTGATACAGAGTTTGGTAAGCAGCCAGTTTGTCATCGTTCATCTCTCCGCCCCAGAAGCGCTTGCGGTTCAATCGCACGTACCAGTTACTCAAGTTCTCGCTCACAAACTCACTGATGGCTCGAGTGGCTCGAGTGGGCTCGTAGTCGTTAAACTGCTCGGTAACTTCCTTAACAAGTGAGTTTAGCAACGAGATAATCCAGCGGTCAATTTCTGAACGTTTCTCGATGGGTACTTGAGCAGTAGTAGGATCGAAACCGTCGACGTTAGCATAGAGTGCAAAGAATGAGTAGGTGTTGTAGAGTGTGCCAAAGAACTTACGGCTCACTTCCTCAACGCCAGCGGTGTCAAACTTGAGGTTTTCCCATGGCGATGAGTTGCTAATCATGTACCAGCGCAGTGGGTCGGTGCCGTATTTCTCGATGGTTGAGAATGGGTCAACGGCATTGCCCAAGCGCTTACTCATCTTGTTGCCGTTCTTGTCGAGAACGAGACCGTTGGAGATCAAGCCCTTATAGGCCACGCTGTCAAATACCATTGTGGCAATGGCATGCAAGGTGAAGAACCATCCGCGAGTTTGGTCCACGCCCTCGGCGATGAAGTCGGCAGGATAGAATTTGCGCTCGTCAACGAGTTCTTTGTTCTCAAACGGGTAGTGCAACTGAGCATAGGGCATTGCACCACTGTCAAACCACACGTCGATCAAGTCAAGCTCGCGCTTCATGGGTTTGCCTGTGTCGCTCACCAGTGTGATGTAGTCAACATACGGGCGATGAATGTCTATCTTGTTGTAGTTTTCCTCGCTGTAGTCACCAGGAACGAAGCCTTTCTCCTTGAGTGGATTACCTCCCATCACGCCTGCTGCGACAGCTTTTTCAATCTCGTTGTAAAGTTCCTCAATACTACCTATGCACTTCTCCTCTCCATCGTCATTTCGCCAGATGGGCAGTGGAGTGCCCCAGTAGCGGCTGCGGCTCAGGTTCCAGTCATTGAGGTTCTCAAGCCACTTCCCAAAGCGGCCTGTGCCGGTGTGCTCGGGTTTCCACTTGATGGTCTTGTTAAGTTCCACCATGCGGTCTTTGCAAGCGGTGGAGCGAATGAACCAGCTATCAAGGGGATAGTAGAGCACTGGTTTGTCGGTGCGCCAGCAGTGGGGATAGTTGTGCACGTGTTTCTCAATCTTGAAAGCGGTGCCCATCTGCTTCATGCGGATGCACATGTAGATGTTCAAATCCTCGGCCTTGCTGGCTGCCGCCTCGTCATACTTGCCGTTAACAGTGAACTTGGGATCGTAGGCATTCTTTACCCAGGCTCCGGCATATTCCTTATAGAGTTCAATATTAACGAAGTTCTTAACGAAGTCCTCGTCTAGGTCCTCGAGCAGGTAGTACTTGCCAGTGAGGTCGACCATGGGGCGAGTCTCCATCTTCTTGTTTATCATGTAGAGCGCGGGAATGCCAGCGGCGTGAGCCACATTAGCATCGTCGGCACCAAAGGTAGGAGCGATGTGAACGATACCGGTACCATCCTCGGTGGTGACATAATCGCCAGGAATAACGCGGAAACCGTTGTCGTTGCCCACAATCTTGTCGTCGATCTTATCGACTGGTTTTACCCAGGGGAAGAGCTGCTTGTACTTGATGTCAAGCAAGTCGGTGCCCTTGAACTCAGCGATAATCTTATAGGGGATAATCTTGTCGCCGGCATTGTACTCGTCGAGGGGCATGTTGGCACCCTCGGGCTTGAAATAGGCATCAACACGAGCCTTTGCCATGAGGTAGATGGCTGGTGTGCCATTATAGGGGTTGTAGCTCTCAAGAGCAACATAGTCAATCTTGGGACCTACACATAGCGCTGTGTTGCTGGGCAAAGTCCATGGGGTAGTGGTCCATGCCAGGATGCAAAGGTTGTCGCGGAATTTCTCGTCGGCGGCAGCCTTGATAGCCTCAAGCACCTTGTGACCGTTGTCCACGATGCTGAACTGAGCGGTCACGGTTTGGTCCTTAACGTCGCGGTAGCAACCGGGCTGGTTGAGCTCATGCGAACTCAAGCCTGTGCCAGCGGCTGGCGAGTAGGGCTGAATGGTATAGCCTTTATAGAGCAACCCTTTGTTGTAGAGCTGCTTCAAGAGCCACCACAGCGACTCGATGTAGCTGTTCTTGTAAGTGATGTAGGGGTCTTTCATATCAACCCAGTATCCCATCTTGTGAGTAAGGTCTTCCCACTCGCGGGTATATTTCATCACCTCCTTGCGGCAGGTGGCATTATATTCGTCTACACTCACCTTCTTGCCAATGTCTTCCTTAGTGATGCCCAGGGCTTTCTCTACGCCTAGTTCTACTGGCAAACCATGGGTGTCCCAACCAGCCTTGCGCAGCACTTGGTAACCCTGCATTGTCTTGAAGCGGCACACTATGTCCTTAATGGTGCGAGCCATCACATGGTGAATGCCAGGCATTCCGTTGGCGCTAGGAGGACCTTCGTAGAAAACAAAAGCAGGTGCTCCGTCGCGTTCCTCAATACTCTTGTTGAACACGTTTTCTTCGTCCCATTTCTTCAGCACTTCTTTATTGATGTCGCTGAGATTGAACTTGTTGTATTCGTTAAATTTCTTCATTGTGATTTTATAGAATGTAAGTTTAATGATTTTTCTTGGTGAGCAGCTTTGCAATCCAGTTGGCACTCATTGTCAGCACATAGGAGAATGCCGTGAAGAGCAAGAGCATCATTCCCGCTTCGAGCGAGAAATGGGCATTGAACAGCAAGACAGCACATGTTGCGACCAGGCCCATTACTACTGCCACAGTGGCTGTGGAGCGCAGGCTAAATAGCACCTTGCGCTTGCTTATCAAGAGTGTGACAGTAAGAGCTGCCATAGCAATGGCGATAAGCAGAACCACTATCCACGACTCGCGAGCCCATGGAGTGGCGCATGCCATCAGGGCAGCCATTGGGATGACGCGCTTGGTGCTAAAGGTCTCCTCGCTGTCGTGTAGCCATGTCATGAACTCCTTGTTGCTATAATCCTTGCCTTGCAGAATTAGCAAGTCCCACCGTAGCATTGCAACGAGTGAGAAAAAAGCCGAAACGGCAAGTAATATGTTGGCAATCAGTTGATAATCCATAGTTCAGTGAATCTGGTCACTAAAATAATTTGCAAATATACAAATTTAGCTTGAATTACCACCTACTTACACCTCTTTAAAATAAGAAAAATTATTCAACAATAACTGTTTTGGTAGTGAAGTTGGAGTAAACAATAATTTGAATACCCTTCTCGTGCTCATCAACTTTTATTCCTTGCAAATTATATCTTGCGACTTCATGCGCTTCGGCAGAATTATTGCTAATGATGTTTGGGCTTATGCCTGAGTCGTCATTGCCACTTGAGGGTTTTGACATGAGGATAAGGGCTGTGTGAACGCTATTGCTTTGATTAGTCCCTACACCATCGCCAATGCCTGTAATGCTTTCTACGGTATATCCTTCGGCGGCAAGCATGTTGATGATTTGACCTTCATTCAACCTGTCAAAGCTCTTGTTGAAGACTTTGTTGATACCATCGGGAACATCACCTCCTAGTCTTGCGTGAACCCAGTTGTTGGTGGGGATGTCCAAGTCAACATAAATGGTCACATAACTCTTTTGGGCGTAACATGTAAGCATCGCTAGTGCAGCCAAGGCTGTAAATAATATTTTTTTCATATTGTGCTTTTGATTTATTAAATTATGTCAAATGATAAACTAGGCAAATTTAAATTAATTGCGGGATATGACCAAGCTATATTGTCAATAAAGTTGTGAAATTTTAGTTTTTTCGCACTGCCAGTGGGGTGATGCCACGCATGCGCTTGTAGAACTTGTCGAGCGAGGCGCTGGTGGCAAAGTGTAACTGGTAGGCAATCTGCTCAACGGTCATTGCTGTTGACTTGAGCAGGCGTGTGGCTTCCATTGCCAGCAACTCGTTGATGCAGTCCATCACGGTTTTGCCTGTTATTTGCTTTACTATTCTTGATAGGTAGGTGGTGGTGATGAAAAGGCTGTCAGCATAAAACTTGAGGTCGCGGTGCTCAAGATAGTTGCTGGTGAGCAATGTGTAGAATGAGATAAAAATCTCCTCACTTTGCCGTGAAATTGATAATCTGGTTTTTTCAAATGATTGGATACTAACCAAGTCGTTAATGAACACTGAGTAGAGCTGTTCAAGAATCTCATTCTTGAGCGAGAGCGGTTGCATGATGTATTGCCTAATCAAGAGCATGAGCGACCGCAATCGTTGGGCGTCGATGGGAGAAAGTGTTACCTTGGAGTTTCCGTAATTAGAAATGGGAATTACCGACGCCTTAATCAGGTTGCGAAATGCTTGAGTGTCGTGTGCCATTTGCTCGTCGCAGATGAGGCAGATACCTCGGTAATCATCGCTTGCCTCGTGAATGTAGATGGGGCTTCCGGGGTAGAAAACAAACATTTCATTAGGGGTGAATATCATCTCTCCACCACCATTGTCAAGAATGATATATCCCTCGGTAACCAGGGTGAAACTATACCAGTTAAGAGCTCCTGTGAGCTCGTTTGATAGCATGGTAAGCTGTTTGTCGGTGAGTGCGCAAGTGAGCTTATTGTCCCATGTCTCACGTTCGAGCATCTGGAGATGTGTTGTGCTGATTTCGTTCAGATTTGCCATGTTGATTGATTTTTGCTGCAAAGATAATAAAAAATATCGTTTGTTTCGTTTGGGATAATCATTGGTTTTGAAAAAATAGTGTTTATCGACGAAAAACGCTGTAATTTTGCAGCATCAAAACAAACACAATTTTATTAACATATATAATTTAAAAAGATATGGAAGCTAAAGAGCAAGTATTGGAAGCTATGCGCAAGGCAGGTGTGCCTTTGGCTGCTGGCAAGGTGGCAGAGCTCACTGGCCTCGACCGCAAGGTTGTTGACAAGGCATTTGCCGAGTTGAAGAAAGAGGGTGCTATCACATCGCCCGTGCGTTGCAAGTGGGAGCCTGCTAAGTAAGGCTCACAAAACACAAACGTTTAATGGTTGGGTAATTGTGATTGCATCGCTGCAACCATGATACCCAACTTGTTTTTCTAAATCAAGAAAAAACAAAATTTGTATGGAGACAATATATGATTTTAAAGCTTTGACGAGCAAAGGGAAGGAACTTGACTTCGCTCAGTTCAAGGGTAAGGTGTTGCTCATTGTCAACACCGCCAGCAAGTGTGGCTTTACACCACAGTTTAAGGGTTTGGAAGAACTCAACCAGCGATATAAGGACCGCGGACTGGTAACAATAGGGTTCCCCTGCAACCAGTTCAACCATCAGGACCCTGGCACCGACAGCGAGATTGAAGGATTTTGCCAGTTAAACTATGGTGTTACATTCCAAATCATGAAGAAAATCAAAGTCAATGGCGATGATGCTCACCCCATCTTCAAGTTCCTCAAGAGCAGGACTAAGGGTGTGCTGGGCAGTGCCATTAAGTGGAACTTTACCAAGTTCCTCATCTCGCACGACGGTGAGGTGATAAAGCGTTATGCTCCCACCACCGCACCCGAGAAGTTAGTTAAGGATATCGAAGAAATGCTTGGATAACAATGAAGAAAATTATAATTATCGACGGAGGCCCACGCAAGACGTTTAACACGGCCTCAATGTTGCAAAAGATTGCCGAGGGCGTGGCCTCGGTAAGTGAAGAGATAGAAGTTAAGACCGTGCGCCTCTATGGCATGGACTATAAGGGTTGCATGTCGTGCCTGGCTTGCAAGGTGAAGGGTAAAGCTACTAATGTGTGCAAGTTCCGTGACTCGCTCACTCCTGTGCTCGAAGAGATTGCTCAAGCCGACGGACTGGTGATGGGCTCACCCATCTACTTCAGCGAGGTGACGGCACAGTTGCGTGCCTTCCTGGAGCGCCTGGTGTTCCCATGGCTTTCCTATAACGACTACAGCCTTACCGCTCCCAAGCGCATTCCGGTTATTCTCACTTACACCATGAATGCCAATACCGAGCAGGCTCAAGGCGTTTATCAGTCGATGGGTATTATTGAGAGCTGCCTCTCCCGTGCCATGGGCGACGTGGAGCATGTGGATGCTCATAACACCTATCAAGTTAAGAACTACGACCGCTATGAGCTCGCAGGCTTTAGCGAGGAGGCTAAGCGCCAGTATCGTGACGAGAACTGGGAGAACGACCTGCAACGGGCTCACGACGCCGGTCGTCGTATGGCAGAGAAGATATTAGCAAACCAATAATAAAAAATAAGACGATGGAAATTAAAGCTGTAAAATTCCGTAAAAACGGATTCTATGGACAGCCTTTTGCCTTTGGTGGTGAAGAGGGGCTTGAAAAATTTGACAAAAACATTCGCTATCGTGGCAGCCTGCAAAACTACCTTATCGACACTGGCGACGAGGTGATATTGGTGGATACAGGTATCCCCGCAGGCACTCCCGAGGAGGTGCCCGATGAGAACTCGCCAGCCTACACCGGTGAGGACATCTGCACCTACATGGAAGCTTTTGCGGCTCTTGGCTATAAGCCCGAGCAGGTGACAATAATCTTGCTCACTCACCGTCACAGTGACCACTCGGGCGAGTTGCGCTCGTTCCCTAACGCTAAAATCTATGTGAATGAGGAAGAACTTGGTGCCGACGAGCTTCAGGGTCTTGATAACATCGTTCCCGTGAGCTTCACCGATGGGGCTTATTACAATTTCCCCGAGTGCCAGAAGATTCAGGAGGGCATCTATCTGATTAAAGCCAAGGGCCACACTCGCGGCAACAGCATCATCATCGTTGAGATGGACGGCTTGTTCTACATGATTCACGGCGACATCACCTACGTTGACGAGGCTCTTTATGAGAATAAACTCTCGGTTGTCTACGATGACCGTGAAGCGGCCCGTGAGACCCTCGACCGCGTGCGCGAGTTTGTTCGCAATCACCCCACTGTTTATATCTCAACTCACTCGCCACAGGGCTATGAGAACCTTGAAGCCAAGCGCGTGATGGACCTTGACAATCCGGTAGAGACAATCTTTGATGAGGTGGACTTCTCAAAGAAAGAGGCCTCGGGCAAATATGTGTGCTCAGTGTGCGGCTACGTCTACGATCCAGCCGAGCACGATGGCGTTGCCTTCGAAGACCTCCCCGACGACTGGCGCTGCCCCCGCTGCAAGCAACCCAAAGAAAAGTTCAACAAGGCATAATAACCTGTTAGACAGTTCTAAAACAAAAATGCCATCGAGGTCACTCAACCCCGATGGCATTTATTCATGGCTAACTGGCCTGGTTACTACCTCTACATTTTCAATAGCTCTCATGGGCTTATTAACAATTTTACATACAAGAGTACCTAATTTTGGCACACACAAGCACTAACTTTGCAGCGTGAATGCAACGGCCAACGCAAAATTTTTCCACAACCTGCGAAAAAAACGCAGCTTGAATATGCCTCGGTTGGGAAATTTTACTTATCTTTGCATTCGGCACCAAGAATACTCTTGCCTCCAGCAAAAGACCACTTAATTGATTAAGACACAACAAACTCCCTTGTAGTTTATGAGCTCTGGTCGGCTCGCTGGGCTACACTGGAGTTTTGGTTTTTCAATAAGAATTTATGACTGATATTCTTTCATCAGCATGTAGTGTTACTTCAGCATTTGTTAATAAAAGATCAAAAGCTGAGCGTAAAAGTTATGGTCAATTCTTTACTTCCCAAAGGACAGCAGAATTTATGTCTTCACTTTTTTGCATAGATTTCAACAAGCCTTCTATATCAATTCTTGACGCAGGGGCTGGGACGGGAATATTGTCAACCGCCCTTGTCAAAAGAATTCGAGATGCAAAATATAAAGGAAATATTACTGTAATCTGTTACGAAAACGATGTTAAAGTTTTGCCGATTCTATCTGAGAATCTTGAATGCCTCAAACAAAAAGCCAATATCAAGTATGAAATAAGAATTGATAATTATATCATTTCACAATCAGAAAGCTTATCCGGTCTTTTTGGTAATATTGAAAAATTTGATTATATAATTGGAAATCCACCATACTTGAAAATTCCTAAAAATGCAGAAGAAGCAAAAGCCTTACCGGAGGTTTGTTATGGTGCTCCCAATTTATACTTCTTATTTTGGACTATGGGAATACACAACTTGATAGAAAATGGCGAGTTGGTCTATATTATACCTCGTTCTTGGACTTCAGGTGCATATTTTGAAAAATTTAGAAGATTTTTATTTTCAAATTGCGTTATTACGGATATACACATATTCGGGAGTAGAGATAAAGTTTTTGACGGTGAATCTATTTTACAAGAGACTATGATAATAAAGATTCGTAAAAGTAAGATTCGGCCAAAGTCCATAACAATGTCTCATTCAGAAACTTCCGATTTTTTAAATGTGTCCCACTATAAGGTTAATTATGATGTTGTTGTGGCACCTAATCAATATGTTTTTTTAGTTACCAATGATGAGGATGCGAATATTTTATCAAGAGTGAATAGGCAAGACCACACTCTTGTATCTGATAACCTACAAATGCGCACTGGCATTATTGTTGATTTTAGAACCAGAGATGTTTTAAGAAATCAAGAAGAAAAAGGGACATATCCTTTATTTTACTCCCAGCATATTCGCAACGGCAGAATATGTTGGCCTATAGGTCATGAAAATGAGTATATTTTGACAGATAGAATAGGCTATCTACAAGAAAACACTGATTATGTTTTCATTAAACGTTTCACAGCAAAAGAAGAAAAGCGGCGTTTACAATGTGGTATATACTTAAATGCTGAACATAAAAAATATAAATACATAAGTACACAGAATAAGATTAACTATATCAAGTGCGAGCAAACAGAGTTTGCTTACGGATTGTTTGTTATTCTTAATTCCACACTTTACGATAATTATTATCGTATCCTGAATGGATCAACACAAGTTAATTCTACAGAAATAAATTCTATGCCTGTACCATCAAGAGAAAATATTCGCCTGATGGGACAAGAACTAATGGGACAAGAGCTTTCAGAAACGAACTGTAATAAAATCATAGATAAATGGATAAGATAACAACAATTAGAGAATTGCTTAATGAATTAGGATTACCACAACGTCAACAGTCAGACATTTGTGTTTTAACTATTTTAGCGCTTTGTGGATTGACAAAAGATATGGCATGGTCAAATGCCAGTAATAAATGGGTTAGAATTCATGATATAATAGCGTTTTCTAATTCTCATTATAATGTTAATTATGCAGAGAATTCAAGGGAAACTTTTAGGAAACAGGCATTGCATCATTTTAGAACAGCAGCTATTGTCGAAGACAATGGCAGAGCGACTAATAGCCCAAACTATCGCTGGCGACTCACATCAGAATTTCTGAATGTAATACGCAGCATCGGTATAAATAATACCGCAAAGCAGGACTTCTTAAGTAATCATACAAAATTAATTGACATATACGCCTCAAAAAAGACTATGAGAAAAATGCCAGTTAAAATTAATGGTCTTGATTTTACTTTTAGCCCCGGCAAACATAACCTACTTCAAAAAGCTATTATCGAGGAATTTGCGCCAAGATTTGCTCCTAATTCAGAATGCCTCTATGTCGGTGATACGATACAGAAAGATATGGTAAAAGATGTGGAACGTCTTGCTAAACTTGGATTTCAGATAACATTGCACGACAAAATGCCAGATGTTGTTTTATTTCGCTCTGATAAAGACTGGATTTATTTTATCGAAGCTGTCACTTCTGTTGGACCAATGGATCCTAAAAGAATAGTTGAAATTCAATCATTTACTCAAGATGTGAGGTGTGGCAAAATATTTGTAACTGCTTTCCTTGATTTTTCCACTTATAAAAAATTCTCTGAACAAATAGCATGGGAAACTGAAGTGTGGATTGCAGAAATGCCCGACCACATGATTCATTTAAATGGTGATAAATTTATAGGACCAAGATAAAGTCAATGTGGGTTTTAACAATCAAAACAAAATGTCAAGCCAAGTAATGCGAGGATACTTAGCTCTTACAAAAGAAAAATTTGGCAAAGAGAACTACTATATTAATACTCGTTTAATGAAGCTTTTTATTGAATTTGGCGAGGTTGATGCAAGGGCAAATGATCATATCGAATCTATTCAAGTTAAAGAAAATCCAATTTCTTAACTTGTTATTGCTGACGCGTTTAAAAAATTAACACATTCATATCGACGTGTTAAGGTTTTCTCAAAAATTAAACTTATATAGCCTCGGAACGCTGACGCGCGATCTGGGGCTTTTTCTTGCTCGCGACATTGATGTCGGGAGCAATAGTCGCATACCAACCGCCGGGAGGCGGTGGTTTGCTTTCAAGGTATAGTGGGCGTTACCGCTCACTAAGGTTGGCGGTGCCCATCATTGGGCAGCGCCTCGGCAGAGACCAAACGAGTTTGGTTTCTGCTCTCGACTTGCACCAATGGTTGTTTTATCTGCCTCTGGTTGCTACAGAAGTTAGAAACGATGTCGGATGCCGCCGTCGCTGAATTTTGGGTGAATAATTGATTACTGCTGTCACCTATGTATCATATTTTCCTCTCTAGTCAAAGAACTGCTGGCGGTTTATCCAGAGCTTGAAGAGGGAGTCGTTGATTGTTACGGCTTGCCCTTCAATGTCGATTATGTCTTTTTTTAGCAGGGCTTTCTTTATAGCATTCACGTTTGCCGATGATTCAAGCCTGTATTTCTTGATGACTTCCTTGCTGCTGTGACCAGTAGTAATACCGCTGGCAACAGCCCTGAGAAAATTCATTTGCAATTCTGAGAGCTGTTCGACTTCTCGCTGAAAGAAAATCCTATTCTGTTCGAGCAAGTCATTTACTGCCGAATCAATGTCTTCATTGGTGACAACTTTCCCTGATTTGTACCAAATAATCCATGCTAAATGTTGGACGTAGGAGGAAAGATTGTCGGTTATATCACAAATCTTAGTCGCTTGTTCCATGGTGATTACCTTTCCTGTTTCCTTGAACTTGTCGCAAATGAAAGGTACCCATTCGCTTGTGGGGATTTTCTTCAAGAACATCATGTCGCCAAATTTGAAGAATGGCATACTCTTGTCATTGAAGAACTGCTCCATCAGGTGTTTCTTGCTGCCAAACATACAATAAGTTACATGCTGCTGATGTTGCCATGCGGAACGCAATTTTTTTTGAAACTTTATTGATTCATGGAAGTCACCAATCTGCTGGAACTCGTCTAAACATATAACGAGCCTGATGTTCTTCTTTTGTGCGATTTTTTCAGGTAATTGCAGTATGTCTAAATCGGAATCATCTTTTGGATTCCAGTCAAAAGACATTGAGAAATCGCTCATGGGGTCGGGACCAAAAGAAAATTTGGGTGACACCCGTGCAAGAAAAGTCTTCGCCATCTCGGCCCATTCCTCAAGCTTTGATGAGGTCTGTTTTATGATTGTTGAAGCAAAGGCATGATAGAATTCATTCTCCGACTTGCATTGAAAAATATCGATGTAGATAGGTTTTATTCTGGGATTGCTAATCTCAGAAATCACTTTTTTGACGAGCGAGGTCTTTCCCCATCGGCGTGGGGAAATCAATATGGTATTGATACCGTGAGTTAGGTTGGCATTCAGACGCCTCGCATCTTCTTGCCTGTCGGTGAAATACTCTCCCTCCGCGGCTTTTCCAAAAACAAAAGGATTAATCTCGTTCATAATTGTAGGTGGTTAGGTTTATGCCTGCAAATATATTAAATAAACTTCTTAGTAACAAACTTCTTAGTAAGAAAGTTATTACTTTTTTTAATTTGTCTTCTCGACGATTAGTTCGGTGGAGTTTTCCTCAAGGGAGTTGTGCTCATCGAGATGGATGTGCGCGCCTGGAGCATCGTCTTGTGCCAATGCTCTCAAGTGGTTTGCAAGCGATAGCAATCCTTCCTTGTTTGCGCTTATTGTCACAGCATTATTCTCAACATTCACGGCAATCGAGAAGCCGTCTTCCCATTTCATTTCCATAGTGTTATGATTTATTGTATAAAGTGAATTCTGGGTTATGGAGAGAGCAAAATCTTGGCAATCTCGGCGACTTCTTCCTCGCGTTTAGTGCGCTTAATGAAGATGGCGATGGGGTAGAAGTCGCCATCGGGCATGACAACGATGCCCACATCGTTGATGCCTCTAAGTGTTTTGCCTTTAGAGAATCCGGTGCCAGTCTTGTGGGCGAGCGTAGCACCTGGTGGCAGTGCGGCTTTGATGCGGTTGTTGCCAGTTTCACACCTGAGCATCAAGTCCCATATATACATCAACACATGGCTTGATTGCTTCTTGCAGTAGAACCAATTGAGCAGTTCTGCCATATCTCGGGGAGTGCACCAGTTGTCGCGTGCTCGTCGTGGCTTGCTGTGCATCTGCTTTTCGGTCCATTTTAGGCGTATGTCCTTAAATCCCAAGTTTCGCAAGTAGTTTTGTACATCATTGGGTCTACCGCACAACTTGAACAGCAGGTCGCAGGCGTTGTTGTCACTCTGTTGTAGCGACAGGGCAAGCAGCTGGCCATAGCTGAATTCTCGCTCCTCGTCAATCATTTTGAGCATTGGCGACCAAGTGTCCTGTTCTAAATCCTGCTTTTTGACAGTCACTTGCTTGTCGAGACTGATGCCGCACGAGTCAAGAAAGTGGGCGACATAGATGGCTTGCGGAAACTTCATCACGCTGTTCATCTCATAGCGCTGTTCAAAAGAATATGCAAAGTCGATTACGATGTCTCCTTTGATGATGCATGCCCCACAACGTTGAGCCTGCACTTGAAATCCAAGCGAAAGGACAATGAAAAGAATTGCTATTTTCTTTATAATTCCCATTCAATCATTTGTGATAGTTGAAGAAAATAATCATTAGACCAGATATTGAGTTCGTTAGGATTCTTTAAGAATGGCATCACATCTTGTTTTACTTGGTTGATGTTGGTAGTTGCAAGCTTGTCTTTAAGCATTGTCAAAAACTCATCTTGACTTACAATCAGTCCATTAAATTGCCGTATTCTCTCCTGCAAATGCTTGAAGTTTAATGGCACGCGATTTCTCACATACCACTCAAAATCGTACCAATCTCGGCCTTTCACTCTGTTTTTCCAAGTGCGGAATACAAGTGCGTGCATCTTGCCAGCAAATAAACATGGCAGTGTGAAGCATCTTGTCATGAATGAATAAGGTTGTAATAGCAATTTGTGCTCTGTAGAGAATTCTAGTGGTGGTTGCGTGTCAACCTCAATTTTTATTTTTATTGATTTCTCGGTACGAAATGATATGTCGTAAACATCGGTGGTGTCCTTGAGGAAGGCAGACTCAACTTTCCCAAAGCTCTTTTTGTCCTTTTTTGTTATCTCAACCTCTCGGCCAACGATGACAAACTGATCAATAATGGGTTGGAAAAACTTCTTGAAGTCAAAGTTGTCATCTGGTTTAAGGAGTGAGAAGTCCATATCTTCACTAAAACGTTGCAATCCATGGAAAATACGTAAACAAGTACCTCCATAAAACGCAGCGTGATTAAAGAATCCACCTTGATAAAGACCTGCTAAAACAATTTGTTGATTGACCTCGAAGATGCCATTCCTCCTTTTTTGCATGGTCGATAAGTCATACTGACTGAGCATTTTTTGATATACCTCGTTCATGATTTAACTAGAAGATTAATAATTTGTTGGACACTATTTGCCTTCTTGCCAACTGTAGCATATTCTTGAAAAATTGATATTCTCATCTTGTAGAATTCTTCCATGTCAAGACGCAAATACTCTTCTAAATATTCTTCAGTCTCTCTCTTGTATCTTAAATTCAAAGATGGGCTTGTGGCTATGAAATCGCACAACGCTTTCTCGGGAGTTGCAATTAAGAATTGCTGATTGCTGACCTTTGCAATAGTGATACCCACGGCAAAAGCCTCCTTTGAGCATGTGAAATATTGGAAACAGCCCAACTTAGTATTAAAAGTGCGTCCACGCTTTATTGTCATAGACTGCGTGATAAATACATCTTCGGGAATAAGACCATAAAATCTCAAAGCAGTGAGACATGAGACATAAGACGGAGAATATAAATGATTGGCGATTAGTTCAGTTGATAGAGGTGTGTGTGTGATCTCGGGGGAAGCTACATATAGTCCCCTCTTAAGTCGAATTAATGCATTCGAATGCTCTAACTCGCTAATTTTCTTGTTTATAGCCTTTATGTTTGGATGAAGGCTAGATATTACGGAGTTAGTAACAGGTATATTGCTTATTTCTCTAAGTAAATTGTTCATGGCGCAAATATAGTAAAATTTTGAATAGTAAATAACCTTTTTGGTAATTTTCTGCTCAAAATTTTACTATTGTTTATCAAATGCAACAAAGAAAGCCATAATCTATGTTGCATTTATTTCACTATGGCTTGGCACGGCGGGCGAGCTCGAAGAGACCCACAGGGAGGTGGCAGTAGCCGTCGGGGTTCTTGTCGAGGTAGTCTTGGTGGTACTCCTCAGCAGAGTAGAAGCAGTTCAGTGGCAGCACCTCGGTGACGATGGGCTTGAAGTAGCGCTCGGCCTCGGCAGCGACGCGTTTTTCGATGATGGGCACGTCGGTGGGGTCGGTGTAGTAGATGCCTGTGCGATATTGCGGACCCACGTCATGACCTTGCTGGTCTTCGAGAGTGGGATCAATAGCCTTAAAATACATGTCGAGAAGGAATTCCAGTCCAATGCGCTCAGGGTCATATACCACCTTGACGGTCTCGGCGTGCCCTGTGGTGTGAGTGCACACTTGCTCATAGGTGGGGTTCTCCACTGTGCCGTTGGCATATCCCACTTGCGTTTCAACCACTCCGTCAATGAGTTTGAAGAAATGCTCGGTTCCCCAAAAGCATCCTCCTGCCAAATAAATCTCTCGTGTCATGATAGTCTATGTTTTTAGATTATAACGCATTAGTAGCGGTCATAATTGTACTTGCCGGCAAAAAAGAGGAATAATGTTGCAAAATCGCGTTATTTTCATTATTTTTGCACGATTAAACAATATCATGGCTTATGTTAAATGAATTTGTTAGCCTGATAGCCAATCAGGCAAAGAAATATGGCAATCGCGAGGCATTGCGTTATCGCGACTATCTTACCGAGCAGTGGACCTCAATGTCGTGGAACAGCTTCAAGCAAGACATAGAGCGTTGTGCTAATGCTCTGCTTCAGGCTGGTGTAGAACCTCAAGGAAAGGTGGCGGTCTTCACCAACAACTGTCCCGAAATCCTGGTAACTCATTTCGCCTCGTTCTATAATCGCGCTATCCCAGTCCCCATCTATGCTACTAGCAGCAAAGATGAGGCCGCCTACATTATCAATGACTCGGGCGCTACAGTGCTCATGGCTGGCGATAAAGAGCAGGTCGACATCGCGATTCAACTCCTTGATGAGTGCCCCAAGCTAAAACTTGTGGTGGTGCTTAACACTAAGGTGGACATTGACCCAAATCAAAAACGCATGGTGAGCTGGCGCAAGTTCTTGAGCGAGGGCGCACAGGCGGGAGAGCTAGTGCAGAGTGCGGTGAGAAAACGCATGGATGAGGGTCGCCCCGACGACTTGATGTATCTTATCTACACCTCGGGGACCACAGGCCAGCCTAAGGGTGTGATGCTCACTCACAGCAACTTTAGTGCAGCCATGATGGCTCACGGCATGCGCTTGACCTATGTCGACGACAACGACGTCTCCCTTAGTTTCTTGCCCTTGAGTCATGTGTTTGAACTGGGGTGGACGATGTACTGCCTCATTCACGGGCTTGTGGTGGCAATCAATTATAACCCCAAGGATATTCAGCGCGCTGTCAAGGAAATCAGCCCCAACTGTATGTGTAGCGTGCCCCGATTTTGGGAAAAGGTCTACACGGCTATCATGGACAATGTGAATGGCGCTAAACCCGTGGTTAAGACTTTGTTCAAGACAGCTATTCGCGTGGGTAAGACCCGCAATATCAAGTATGCTCGCAATGGACAAAAAGCTCCTTATCTGGTTGAAAAACAATATCAATATTTTGAGAAAAAAGTGTTCTCACGCCTGCGTCGAGCCATAGGTGTGGAAAATGGAAAGCTCTTTCCCACAGCCGGCGCGATGCTCAGCGACAATATCACCGAGATGCTACATGCCGTGGGCATCAACATTGTGATTGGATATGGCCTTAGTGAGACCAACGCTTCGGTGAGCTTCTATCCCAACACTGGCTGGGAGCTGGGAACCATAGGCGAGCCCATTCCAGGGGTACGTGTCAAGATTGGTGAGCAAAACGAGATATTGGTAAAGGGGCCCACAGTGATGAAGGGATACTATAACAAGCCCGAGGAAACAGCCCAGGCTATAGATGCCGACGGCTGGTTCCACACCGGCGATTGTGGCGAGATAACCGAGAAAGGGCACCTCATAATGACCGAGCGTCTCAAGGACCTGTACAAGACGAGCAATGGCAAGTACATCGCTCCCCAAGTGCTAGAGTCGCTACTGGCTCAAGACAAGTATATGGCTCAGGTGGCTGTGATAGGCGACGGGCGCAAGTATGTCTCGGCTCTTATTGTCCCCGATTTTGAGGAACTTGAGCGTTATGCTACTAAGCACAAAATTCAATATAAGAATCGCGAGGAGCTTGTAAATAATCCCAAGATTCACGACATGATGGAAAAACTCATCAATGAGTATCAAAAGAATCTTGCCAGCTATGAGCAAATCAAGCGATTTGTGCTCTTGCCACGACCATTTACAATGGAAAGTGGTGAACTCACTAACACTCTCAAGATTAAACGAGCCGTAGTCAACAAGCGATATGCAAAGTTGATTGACGCAATGTATGCCGCCGACTATCGCCCTAAAAACAAAAAAGAAGAAAAACTTGATGTTGACCTAAGCCTGTAAAAGTAGTGCTAAGGGCAAGATTATTTTATAACATGATATCTAGAACTTCTAGAACTTCTAGAAAATCTAGACTATCTAGAAAAACTAGAAACCTAATAAACTTATTTATTAACCCCTAAATCATTGAGCTCAGATGATTACAACCGATCAACTAAAAGAGATACAAGAACGCAAGGATGCGTTGGGGAGGTATCTTTGACATCGATAACAAGAAAATCCAACTAGAAGAAGAGGAGTTGCGCACTCATGTGCCCGACTTCTGGAGTGACCAAAAGAAAGCCGAAGCGCAGATGCGCAAAATCAAGACGCTGAAAATGTGGATTGAGAAATGCGCCGAGGTGGATGCCGCAGTGGGTGAAGTGGAAGTGGGCTTCGACTTCGTGAAAGAAGGAGTCCTTAGCGAGCAGGAACTCGACGAGCTCTATGCCGACGCTCTCGACAAAATCGAGAAACTGGAGCTGCGCAACATGCTCCGACGCGAGGAAGACAAGCTAAGCGCCATCATGAAGATTAACTCGGGGGCCGGTGGCACCGAGAGCCAGGACTGGGCTTCGATGCTCATGCGCATGTATTTGCGCTGGTGTGAGAAGCATGGCTACAAGACTGCCATTCAGCACATGGTCGACGGCGACGAGGCTGGCATCAAGAGTGTGACAATAGGTATTGAAGGCGATTTTGCCTACGGATATCTCAAGAGTGAAAACGGTGTGCATCGCCTGGTGCGTGTGTCGCCCTATAATGCCCAGGGCAAGCGCATGACTTCGTTTGCCTCGGTTTTTGTTAGCCCCATGGTCGACGACACCATTGAGATTGTTCTCGACCCGGCTAGCATCTCGTGGGACACCTTCCGTAGCGGTGGCGCCGGTGGTCAGAACGTGAACAAGGTGGAGAGTGGTGTGCGCGTGCGTTACCAGTACAAGGACCCCTACACCGGCGAGGAAGAGGAAATCCTCGTTGAGAACACCGAGACGCGTGACCAGCCCAAGAACCGAGAGAATGCCTTGCGAAATCTCAAGTCAATCCTCTATAACAAGGAGCTTGAGCACCGTCGCGAGGAGCAGCGCAAGATTGAGGACAGCAAGAAGAAGATTGAGTGGGGTAGCCAAATTCGTAGCTACGTCTTCGACGACCGCCGCGTCAAGGACCATCGCACCAATCACCAGACCAGCAACGTGGGCGCCGTCATGGATGGCGACATCGACGACTTCATCAAAGCCTACCTAATGGAATTCTCCACCGACGAATAACCGTTTTTGGGGTGAAGACAATTAAAGACAATCTAATTGTTTTTGTTATTATTAAGGACAAAATAGTTACTTCTTTTCTTTCAATTATTATTAACCATTTTAGATACAACTTTCTTCCAGGATGGATATAAATGTTTTAAAACATGAGGTCTATGATGTGGTTAGAGCTATCTATGATGTTCACATTGAGTTGGGACCAGGACTTAATGAGGCATGCTATCAAGAAGGTTTACAATTAGAGTTGAAAGAAAAAAAGATACCCTTTGTCCGTGAAATGACATTTCACCCCAATTATCATGGAATCGAAATGGATTCAACTTTTCGTGTGGATTTTATTTGTAAAGATAATATTATTGTTGAATGCAAGGCAGTTTCTGAGGTCTTAGGTAACCATCGTGCCCAGTTGTTTAACTATATGAGAATTTTGCAAAAACAGTGTGGTGTTTTGGTAAATTTTTACCCCTTTTCAGCTCAAGTAGAAAGATACTTTTATGATAAGGATACTCATCAAATTGTTGCAACCGATGGGCATGTGATTTATAATTATGACCGACGGATGAGAGTGTCGTCAATGTGATGGCATTAGCCTGTGAGTAATTAAATTGTCTTTAATAAATAAAAAGGACAAAATTATTGTCCTTAATAGTCTTTAAAAAGATTCTTTGGAAACATGAGGAAGAAACTTACTATAGTAAATGTTGAAGGGGTGGTGGTGGAGAACCCGGAGAATTTGCGCAAGCTCATTCGCGACTTTGCCGCCATCGAGGGGCTCAAGCTTTTTGTGCATGGCGAGGGAACCATGGCTTCAATGGTAGCCGAGAAGATGGGGATAAATATTCGTCAGGCTAGCGATGGCCGTGACATTATCGACGACCGGGTGATGGATCTAGTCACTATGGTCTATGGCGGACTCGTAAACAAGCGCTTGGTGGCTATAATGCAATGGCGAGGACTTAATGCCGTGGGACTTACTGGTGTGGACCTCAATTTGGTGCTCAGCACTAAAGTGCCTGTTAAGCCCGTGAATGTGGGGAGAGTGGGCACTGTCAAGCGCGTTAATTCCACCATGCTTGTCAAGATGCTTGACGAGGGGCTGGTGCCGGTTATCGCGCCGCTCACCCACGACGGCAAGGGCACTCTGCTCAATGCCGATGTAAACACCTTTGCCTACGAGATAGCTCGCACCCTCACCATTGCCTATGATGTGACAATCATCAACGTGCTGGGTGAGCAAAATGGCGTGCTAACCAATGAGCAAAACCCTAACAGCGTTATTCCCATGTTGCGACGCACTCAATATAAAGCTTTGCGTGAGATGGGGATTATAAAGCCTGAGGCTTTCTCTACCATCGACAACGCTTTCTCGGCCATCGACCATGGCGTGAGCGAGGTTGTGCTCATCAATGCGGCACGCTTCAGCGACTTGGGTGGTGGCACTCACATTAGGTAATGATAAGTAAATAAAAGTTAAAACTTTGCATAATAAATAGTGTTATTGAAATAAAAATGTAACTTTGTAACGATGAAAGTTTGGTCGCGATAGTGGTTAAAGGGTTCTGCCATTATTGAGGCTTAATTCAGGAACAATGGAACCCGCCATGAGAAACTCAATGATGAAACATTTACTTTCTATAGCCATAATTTGTTTAATGTCGGTACCAGCTGTGCTAGCGCAAACTTTTGAATTCCGCTATCATGGTGAACCAGTCCCCGATGGTGGGACTGTGACAATCTTTGCCGAGATGAATGAATTTGATGAACTGGCATGTGAAACTAACCCGCCTTTAGATCCCGGCAATGGTTTAATCTTAAGTTTGCTCGCAGGAGCTAATGCTACAGGAAATGCGACCATAGTAATTGAGGAGAATACCCTTAGCCCAGATAGAATTTTGTGGTGCATGGGAGGTTCTTGTATGCAACTTGGTAGTAAAACATCAGTTACTAAGGATTTTACATTTAAAGAGGGTATTGTTCTTACTCAGTTTGATGCTATAAATATACGTAGTGAAGGCGTTTTGCTAGCCACTCTCTCCGCTACAGTTGGCACTGAGACCCACTCGGTAATAATAAAATTCGTTAATGGCGATGTTGCTGTCGCTGGCGATGTTAATGGCGATGGTGAGTGCACTGGTAGCGATGTGACGGCTCTTTACAATTATATTCTTTATAACGACAGCTCAGCTATTGTCACTGGCGACCAAAATGGCGATGGTGAAATCACTGGAAGCGACGTGACTGCTGTTTATAATATTATTCTTGGTGTGGAATAATTTTCTCCCAGCTTATCTAACTAAAAACCTAATAAATACTCAACAAAATGAAAAAGACATTACTACTTCTGTTTGCTATTGTGATGGCAACAACAACTTTTGCTCAAGTGCAGAGCAAATCAATCACGCCCACCGGCAACGAAATTTGGTGGGGCTACTTTATCGATGACGATGTTAATGCCTCTAACTTCACTGGCTATGGAGTGAGCGAACGGGCCAACTATGAGACCGCTATCCGCATTAGTGCCAATAATCCTAATCTTGGAAATGCAACGGTTAAGGCTTTTCGCATTTGGCTTAATGCAACAACTATTCCAAAAATCACCAGATTAAGGGTTTGGTTTATTAAAAACATCAAGGTTAATGCCGCCGACAATGCCTTGTATGCTCAAGACGTCGATGTTTCGACGTTGACAGCTGGAGCTAACGATATCGCGCTTAACACACCTTTCGAAATCAAAAACGCAACAACCTTTGCGGGCTATACAATAGAACTTAGTGCTCAAGACAATGCTATCATGAATGGTGGCGAGTATGAGTCAGGATCTTTCTGGTTCCGAGCTACAGCTCAACAAACCAACTGGCAATCAATCTCCAGAGGCAAGCTGGCGCTACAACTACTTGTTGACGGGGCTCAGTTCCCGGTTAATGCCGCTGAGGTATTTGACTTTGGTACTCACTCTCTCATGAAGGGTGATGAGGCTATCATTCCAGTGAAAATCAAGAACAATGGTATGGCACCTATCACTTCGGTGTCTTATACCATCACTACCAATGGCGATGCCTCTACAACAACTCCCGAGGTTACTGTTCCTGTCAATAACTTGCCCTATAATGGCACAACTACAATAGATGTGTCGTTCGACACTAGCAAAGCTCTTGCATGCACCAGGACTATTACCATCACTAAGGTGAATGGTGTGGAAAATGAGACCCCATCGCCCAAAAACACTGCTACAGGACAATTCTATATCAAAGGTGTGTTGTTCTCTAGAACACCGGTAATTGAGGAGTTCACCGGAACTTGGTGCGGATGGTGTCCACGTGGTTTTGTTGGCATGGAGACTGTGCGTGAAACTTATGGCGACAAAGTGGTGCTCATCGCCGCACACAATGGTGACCCAATGGAAGTGTCGGGATACAATCCTGTAATGGCAAGTAGCTTCCCAACATCTAAAATTAATCGCGAGGCCGACGTTAATCCTCATCCTGCAACTTTCCTTGATTATCTCAAATCACACATGGACGAGTCTCCCGATGGAATGGTTGAGGTTCGTGCTCAATGGAGCAACGATGAAAAGACAGCAATCAACATTGAGGCCAATAGCAGGTTTGCCTACGATATGGTAAATCCTAACTATGGTATCGCGCTTGTGCTGACCAATGACGGCATGAAAGGCTCTGGCTCAAGCTGGGCTCAGGCTAACTACTACAACACTGAACCAGCAACCGATTCTTATATGTCCGACTGGTATGGTGCCGGTAATTACATTTCGGGCTTGACCTACAACTTCGTGGCTGTTGCCGCTTGGAATATCAAGAATGGTTTTGATGGTTCTGTGCCAACTTCGGTTGTGGTCGGTGAGCCTAACAAGTTTACCTATCTTGCCGATCTCACTGCACCGCAAACAGAAAATGGAACTATACCTATCAACGTTATCCAAGACAAGGAACAGCTCAAGGTGATTGCTTTGCTCATCGACCGCAGCACTGGCCACATCATCAATGCGGCTCACACAACCATCAAGCCCATGGGTGTTGAGGAGTATTACATGGTGGGTTCGTTTAATGATTGGCACACCACCGAGGAAGGTGGACGCTTGGCATTTGTCGCTACCGACGAGGCTGGCATCTATGAGGCCACTGGCACTCTCGAGGCTGGAGCTGAGTTTAAGCTCATCACTCCCGATGGCGACGGATGGAAATGGCTTGGTGGCGTTGATGAGAATAACGTGGGTTTCTTCTTGATCTACGACAATCTGCTCAACGTGCCCCTCTCGCTGGTTGACGGCTCAAACTTCCGCATGGAGAATGGTGGTGAGTTCACATTCCGTCTTAACACTAACGACATGACCCTCACCCTGCTGCCTGTGGGCAACCCAGTTATTCCCGGCGACGTGAATGGTGATGGTGAGGTTACAGGTAGCGATGTGACAGCACTTTACAACCACATCCTCTTCGGTCAGGACACTGATATTTTCAATGGCGACCAAAATGGCGATGGTGAGGTTACCGGTAGTGATGTTACCGCGGTTTATAACATTATTTTAGGACTTTGATTTTCATTCATTAAGTGGGTTCTGGATTAATCAGTTCATTAGTGGTTCATTCAGGACCCACTTTTCTATAAAATAACACTTAACTAAAATGAAAAAGATTGTTTTGTTACTTTGCCTGATGGCTACAATTACAGCGATTGATGCCTATGCGCAAATGCCTGCTGTAACACTCAAGACCATTGATGGGCAAATGGTGAGAATGGATACCGTTGCTAATGGTGGCAAGCCCTTTATTGTTGATTTCTTTGCCACCTGGTGCAAACCTTGCTTGCGCGAGCTCGATGCCATTGCCGAGGTCTACGACGAGTGGCAGGAGGAGACCGGGGTGAAAATTATCGCAATCAGCATCGACCAAGCTCAAAATGTGCACAAGGTTAAGCCACTGGTAAGCAACCATGATTGGGAATATGAGGTGTTCCTTGACACAACCGAGGAGCTCAAGCGTGCCTTTGGGGTTCAGATGATTCCTTACACCATGATTATTGATGGGCAAGGAAAGGTGGCTTATAAGCACATTGGCTATACCGATGGCGATGAGCAAGAACTTATTAACAAGGTGCGTGAACTCAACGACCAATGAAACGGACTCTCTGCTATATTGTAATTTCCTTTTGCTGCTTTTGTGCCATGGCGCAAGAGCAGCAAAAGGTTAAAGTGACCGGTAGCATCCAGAGCGATATTCTCATCCCCATGCGCGACGAAGCCATTGGCGCCGAGAAAACCGAGGATTTCCAAACTAACACCTACGCCGACCTTATGCTTCAAAGCAAGTGGGTTGACGCGGGGGTGCGACTGGAATATCTCGACCACCCATTGCCTGGTTTTGAGAAGGATTTCAAGGGGTGGGGTGTACCTCACTTTTGGGTGAAAGGTCGTTACAAAAACACTGAGTTGACGGTGGGTACGTTCTACGAGCAGTTTGGCTTGGGACTCATCTTGCGCACCTACGAGGAACGCTCGCTGGGTATCGACAACTCACTCCTGGGAGCACGACTCGTCACAAGACCAGTCAAGGGGGTTACTGTCAAGGCTCTTGCGGGACGACAGCGTCGCTACTGGGGTTGGAATAAGGGCCTGGTGAGTGGTGCCGATGCCGAGTTGAATATTAACGAGTGGATACCGGCTCTGCGCGACCGTGGCACCGAGATCATGATAGGTGGCTCATGGGTGAATAAATATGAGAAGCAAGAAGACATCTTTGTTGACCCTACCCACAAGCTCAACCTGCCAGAGTATGTCAACTCATGGGACGTGCGTGCATCGCTAAACACTGGTCCGTGGAGCTTGCTGGCTGAGTATGCCCACAAGGGTCAAGACCCGTCGTTCGACAACGGCTACAACTATCGCAAGGGGTCGGCAGTGGTTCTGTCGGGTTCCTATTCTAATAATGGTCTTAGTGTGCTATTGCAAGCGAAGCGCAGTGAGAACATGTCCTATCGCAGCCGTCGCAGCATGATTGGTACCTCATCATTTATCAATCACTTGCCGGCTTTTACCCAGGAGCAGACCTATGCTCTTGCGGCACTTTATCCCTATGCCACCCAGTTGGCTGGCGGTGAATGGGCTTATCAGGCCGAGGTGGGCTACAACTTCAAGCGCAAGAGCACACTGGGTGGAAAATATGGCATGAACGTCAAGCTGAATTTCTCGCATGTGAGATGGAAAGGGGAAACTTACTATCAAGATATTGACCTTCAGCTCACTCGCAAGTTCTCTAAGAGCACTAAGTTTGTCTTTATGTATATGAACCAGCGTTACAACATGACGGTGGTCGAAGGGCATGGAGGCATGGTGCGCTCTAATATCTTCATTGTTGACGGCAAGTTTCAGCTATCAAAGAAAACCACTTTGAGAGCCGAGGTTCAGTACCTTTCCACCCCCGACGATAAGGGCGACTGGCTCTATGGACTACTGGAATTCTCGCTTGCGCCAAACTGGATGTTCTCGCTTAGCGACATGTACAATGTGGGGGAGACTAACCTTCATTACTATCATGGCGATGTCACCTTCAGCATGTCGGGCCATCGTGTGCAGGCAGGCTTTGGTCGCACTAGGGCTGGATATAACTGCTCGGGTGGTGTGTGCCGCTATGTTCCCGCTAGTCGCGGTTTCACTTTGTCTTACAACTATAGCTTCTAGGACTAAAACATGAAAATAAAGGTTTATATAACATTGCTATTAGCCACCTTGCTCATGCAGGCTTGTGGCGATATTGCTGAGGAAGACAGGCTGATTTATGTGAAACCGGCTGCCGTTGAGCGCAGTGTGTTGCTAGAGGACTTCACGGGGCAGCGATGTGTGAACTGTCCTAATGCTGCCGATGAGATCGCTAAGCTGCATGAGCAGTATGGCGATGCCATTATAGCTGTCTCAATTCACTCGGGACCGCTAGGTTTCCGCACAAATAGTCGCTTCTTGGGACTCGCTACCGATGAGGGTGATGAGTATTACAACCACTGGAACTTAGAGTTTCAACCGGTGGGATTAATCAATCGTGGCGCTCCAGCCGAGTTTACCGCTTGGGGAACGCTCATCCGTGATGCTCTGCAACGACCGGCACCGGTTGATATTGACCTTGAAGTGACCGAGAACGATGAAGGCTTCAATGCTCACACTAAAGTGAAGGGTGTTGATGGTGACACTCAGGGCAAGCTGCAACTATGGATTGTGGAAGACGACATCACAGCTTTCCAAATGATGCCCGACGGCACTCGTAACGACAACTATGTGCATCAGCACGTGTTTCGTGCCGCAGTCAATGGCACATGGGGTGAAGACATCAGCGTGAAAGAAGGCTACACCGAGGAACGTGACGTTACACTCAATTTTCATGACGACTGGAAGCCCGAAAAACTCTCAGTCATCGCCTTCATCTACAACAACACAGGCGTGCTACAAGTCACTAAAACCCCAGTCATTGCTAGGGATGACTAGGAGCTACTAGGAACTACTAGGAACTACTAGGAGCTACTAAGAGCTACTAAGAACTTCCCCTAGCCACTCCTAGCAGCTCCTAGCCACTCCTAGCCACTCCTAGTCACTCCTAGTCACTCCTAGTCACTCCTAGCCACTCCTAGCAGCTCCTAGTAACTCCTAGTAACTCCTATCCTAGTCTTTTGAAATCCGCGATGAGAGATTAGGTATTGTCCTATCTGCACCGCATTCAGCGCTGCACCTTTCTTTATTTGATCACCCACGACCCAGAAGGTCAAGCCATTGTCGCTACTGGTGTCAATGCGTATGCGACCCACATACACGGGGTCTTTCCTCGTGCAGGTGATGGGCATGGGGTAAGTGTTGCTGGCGGGCTCATCCATCACCACAATGCCAGGAGCAAGTTGCAGTGCGGCACGTGCCTCCTCGGGTGATATGGGTTCCTCGCATTCAATCCACACCGCCTCGCTGTGGGTGCGCATCACTGGCACGCGCACGCAAGTGGCACTCACGCGAATGTCGCTATGCATTATTTTGCAAGTCTCGCGCACCATCTTCATTTCCTCTTTAGTATAGTCGTTGTCGGCAAACACATCAATGTGAGGAATCACATTATAGGCTAACTGGTGCTGGAAGTGCTTAACCGTGGTCTCTAGCTTGCCATGAGCAATCTCGCTCTGTTGTAGCGCCAGTTCGTCCATTGCCTGCAAGCCAGCGCCGCTGGCAGCCTGATAGGTAGCCACTTGCACATTCTTGATGTGCGAGATGTTATCAAGCGGTTTCAATGCCACCACCAGGATGATAGTGGAGCAGTTAGGGTTGGCGATGATGCGTCGTGGGGCGTTGAGGGCGTCGTCACCATTCACTTCGGGCACAACCAGTGGCACATCGTCGTCCATGCGGAAGGCGCTACTGTTGTCAATCATGATGCAACCGTGCTTGGTGATAGTCTCGGCAAATTCCCGCGCCGGGCCGCCACCCATCGACACAAAGGCGATATCAATATCCTTGAAGTCGTCGTTGTGTTGCAGCAGCTTCACCACATGGTCCTTGCCACGGAAGGTGAAGATGCGACCGGCACTACGCGCCGACCCAAACAATACCAGCTCGTCGACAGGGAAATTCTGCTCGTCGAGCACTCGCATAAACTCTTGTCCCACAGCGCCACTAGCGCCCACTATTGCTACTTTCATTTGAATTAATATAAATGAGTTTCTATTTATTTATTGCTACAAAGTTATATTTTTTTTGTCTGAATAGCAACTTCCATGCCACAAAATCAGTACAAGATAAATGAAGGCCAAACTTGTTTGAGTTTTCTAAACTGCGGCTTGATTTATCAAAATTAAATGAGCAAAGTTGTTAAGTTCATGGCATTGATTTCTTGTTAAGTCCTTTTGTTTTTCTTTCAGCTCTGGTGTTACAAGTAAAAGGGTACCATTAGCACAGGCGTCAAATAGTTTGCCTGGTGGTTTCTCTTTGTTAGAGTATTTCTTATTTGTGGGAATGATGATGGGCAAATTATGTTCGATGGCACGGTTCATGATGGCTCTCTCCCCAGGGCTGATGCTAGGAGTTACTATCACATAACCTTGCTCGGCTAAATTGAGAATTTCTTTCCATTTATCCTCAATTTGCTGTTCGGTCAGTTTTCTTGAGCACTGCACTTGCACTTTCAATGGATAGTTGAGCAAGAAACGGTTACCGATGGTTATGGCTTTTGTATCACCAATAATCATTTCAGAATTTACGGAGAAAAAATCAGGGTGTTGACGTTTAATCCACAGGCGCCTGGGATTGTCATGCACATAGTCTATCATGTGTTGCAGTTGGTCTCTCCCTTTTAAAATGCGGTCATGATAGCCATGTTCCCACAATGGCAATGATAGCTGGCTGCTATTGCCACTTGTTGATGTGGGCTGAGGCATTGCCTCTGCCTTCTCCAACAATCGCCTTACCGCGCGATTGCATCCAATCTTAAATCCATTAACTATCTGTCCCAAGTGTTGCGGAATATCCTCGGTAAAATAAATAACACCATGGAAGTGGTCGGGCATAAGTTGGTAGGCAATAACTTGAACTTTGGGATAGTAGTGTTGAATATCGCGCCAAGCAAGAATCACATTCTTTCCCAATTCGCTTGGTTCAACCCACGGCATTTCATGTTGCTCATCGCTGCCATGTAGGGTGCCTAGCACAGTCTTTCGTTGTTCTGTGCACAAGGTTATCATGTAGATTCCTTTTGCCTTGTAGTCATGTGAAACCTTGCGCTGCAACTTGCCGTGTTGAAACTGATGTTCAGGATGTTGTTTAATCCACTCCAGCCGTTGTGATAATCGATTTTCATCCATGCTTATTTTCTTGCAAAGTTAGTTTTTTAATGTGAAAAATGCAAATCTTGTGCCAAAGGTGGCTATTTTTTTGTAATGTGGAAAAAAATGCTTAATTTTGCCAAGTAATCAATAGGAATTATCACATTATTCTTTGAAAATGACTTATCACAATTCATTTCGATATGTTGTGGCGATGTTGCTAGCTACGTGGGCGCTAGCGCTGATGGGCGCTAACGTGGATGAACTCATCCAGAGTTTCGACAAGAAACAAAATGTAGCCACCGCCAATGCCGTATTCCAGCAACTTGACAAAGAACAGTTTACCGACGAATTGCTGGCGTTCAAGCCTGCCACCAATGCCGACACGCTACGGCAGCAGGTGTGGTACTGGGCTGCCGAGTGGTACTACGACCAGCAACAGTTTGAGCTGGCACGTGATTATGGCCTCAAGGCATTGCCACATTGCAAAACTGGTAATAATAGGGTAGTGGAGGGCGACTGCGAGAACCTGCTGGGTGCCATTTTCATCCGTCTTTCCGACTACAAGAATGCCGCTATTCACGCTAAGGCATGCTACGAGCTCGACCGGCGCAGTGGCGACCCCGACATGATGAGCTCCAGCCTTAACACTCTGGCTAAAATATATATGGGCGCGCGGCAACCCCGTGAGGCCGAGAAATATATCCTGCAGGCGATTGACAACGCCAAGAAAGCGCAGAATCCAACACGCATGGCCGTTATCTATGGCACAGCCAATGAAATCTATCATTCGCTGGGCGATGAGCAAAAGGCCTATGACTATGCCAAACAAGCCTTTGATATCAACATGCGGCAGGGCGACAAGAGCAGTGCCGCCATGCGCCAGGTGGGTATGGCATCGGCTCTGCTATGGCTCAAGCGATATGACGAGGCTAAGAGCAATCTCGATGCCGCTATACCGCAGCTACGAGCCGACGGCAACTTGCCATCGCTGGGTGTCGCCCTCAATCAGATGGGAGGCGTGATGCTACAGACCAAGCGCCCCGCCGAGGCGGTGAAGTATTACCGCGAGGCTGCCGACATCTTTGTCAAGCTCAAGGACTATTACAACGAGAGTCACACCCGCTTGGGGCTTTATAACGCCCTAAAGGATAGTGACCCCAAGGCCGCCATGGCCGAGATGGAACGCTACAAGGCGCTCAAGGACAGTATTTACAGCAGCGAGACTGCCGAGAGCCTGGGACGCAACAGCGCCGAGCTTGAAAACAACGAGCTACAGCTTGAGAATGAGGCTCAACGCACGAGTACTCGCAACGCTATTTTAATTGGAGTGGCGGTGGCTCTAGTCCTGCTGGCGCTTGGGGTGCTGGTGTGGTGGATTATGCGCCGTCGCAACAAGCGACAAAACGACATTAACGAGCAACTCAGTGCCAACATCGACGAACTGCGTGAACAGTATCGCCAGCTACATCTCAACTACGATGCCGCCATGGCGACAACAAGCGGCAAGCACGAGGGAGAAAGTTTGAACGATTCCGATAAGGATTTTCTTGAAAGCACCGTCAATGTTGTGAACGAGCTCATTGGCGAGGGACAGATTGATGCGGCAACTGTTGCCGCGCGCCTTAACTTGAGCCCTTATCAGTTCCGTCAACGGCTCTCGGCAATAACAGGCAACACACCGCAGGCATTTATCCAGGTGATAAGAATGCGACGTGCTCGCCACTTGCTCGACAACCACCCCGAGCTTAGCGTGAGCGATGTTGCCCGCCTGTGTGCCTACAACGACACCCCTAATTTTACTCGTGCTTTCAAAAACGCGTTTGGCATCACTCCATCGCAATATCTCACTAATCGGTGAGACTAATGTAGAATAGAGGAATGTGAGTAAATAATAATGATTTTAAGTTGTTTTTTTACGAAATGATAATTTAATTTCACGAAATGATAACATCCCAAAATGGGTAGTGTGCTAATTTTGCAAATGTGAAATTAGCACTTTTTTTGTATGCCCGAAAAGAAGAAATATAACGATGCCGCTATGCGTTATGCGATGGACTATCTTGAGCGATTACTCGAGCTTGAAGATTATGTTGAGAATCGTGTAGAAAGAAAAATCGAGAGCATCGTGCAGCGCAAACTTGCCGAGCAAGAACACAAGCATGCTCAATCGGGCGATACTTCGCAAGCGCATGAGCCAAATGAAATTATTAACCCAACAACAAAATAAATTATGAGAAAACTATTAACCTCACTTGTCTTAGTGCTGATGGCGATGAGTGCCGGTGCAACTGACTACTTTGCGATGTTCATTGGTGGCGTTCAGCTCAATACTCTTAACATTGCTTCGTCGTCAACCTTGACAAGTCAACTGCAGAGCAATGGTGTGCTCCAGAGTGGCACCGTTGAGTTTCAGCACGACTGGCAAGGTGATTATCACACAGGAAAACTTATACTCACCAATGCAGTGCTGAGTTACAACAAAAACACCGGTGTCATTTGGGCGGGCGTGAATGGTAGCTTAGGCTCTTACATCGATCTTGACCAGTTAGAAATAGTCTTGAATGGTACCAACGTCATCACTAACACTAATTCGGGAGGATCGGCAATCTACATGGGCGGCACTGCTTGTAGCGATTTCGCCAGACTTGAATTTAGTGGCAATGGCACTCTAGAGTTGCACGGTGGCAGTAGCACCGGTGCCGGCATCACTGCGGCTAATCGCAGTGGAGTGTCGGTGACTACCCTTACTGAGAGTTGCACTCCCACCATTGAGTGTGACGGATTCACCGGTGTGCGCAGCCTGGGTAGCACCACATTTCAATACATGCTCGGGCATGGCACGTTTAAAGCCACAGGAACAGTGTATGCTTGCATGCATGAAGGCATCACGGCGATGAACCTAAGTAACAAGCGAAAAGTGATAGATCCCGAAAATGGTCATATAGGTGAAGATGATTACATGTACACAATGTGTAATAGTAGTGGCAATTCGGTAAAAACCTTCACCGTTGGTCCTGAGCAATATCCCCTGTATGTGTGTGGTGTTCAGGTCGATGCCGACAATGCGTCGAAGCTCACCACTATACTGACAAACCGGGGCTATCTGAAGAGTGGCACAGTACAATACCTTCCTGATAACGCTGATCTCGAATTCTATAATGCCAATATAGAATATAATATTGGTCCTTATTATTCAGCGATAGTGAGAAATGGAAATCACAACCTTGATGGCAGCGTATATGCACCTGGAATTAATAATCTTCTTGTTACTTTTTCAGGTAACAACACATTTGGTGGCGATACAAGGGTTGGAATCGATAACAACAAGGCCAACATGAAGTTGCGGCTCTATAATGGTGCTCACTTGACCATTAATACTCGCAATGGCATTTATCACAACATAGCGATGCTTTATGCCGGCAATGGCAGTGGCAGTGGCAATTACACATTCACCATTACTAATGGTAACATAAACCCTGGTCCTAACGATCCTGCCCTGCTCACTATTAATGCCAGCAATGGTTATGGCTTCTATGGTGACTTTGGCCAGATTAATTATGAGTCGGGCGTGACAAAATTCTCAGGAACTCAAGGTGCTATAAGTTTTGGTAGTGGCGCCGGTGATGATGTGCCTCCAATAAAGTATCGATTCACTTCGGGTGGCGACAACTATGGTTTCCGCCACGGCGAGACAATTCGGCAAGCTGGCTACTTCTATTACGTTTGCGCTGCTGATAATAGCGAAGCCACAAGTGCCGAGATAGGCTGGGTGGGTAACACATACGGCCTCAAGATCCTGGGCGCGGCCATCACCGACTATCTGGTGAGCCACATGAGTGAGCTGTTTGGCAACAACGCTTTTGCCAATGCCATAAAATTTGATGGTTATAAGACACTGACGTTCGACAGCTTCGGTAGCAACATAGTGAATTGCACCAACACAGCTATTCCATTAATCGAGAGCAACATCGACGGGCTTAAAATCAAGTCGACAGGCACCAATCTGAACAATGTGGGTTATGCCGGAACAGTGTTGAAACTCAATGCTCCTGCCACTTACGAACCCGATGCTGCCAGCCGCACCCTGTGTCTGCGCTCATTGCAGGGCACTGCCGTGTGGCTCACGTGCGACAATGCACTCACTGTAAAGAATGGCACGCTCGATGCTCAAGGTGCCACCTATGGCATCAGGGGCTCAATGGTCACAAGCCCCTCAACAGTTTACAATGGCACATTCAACATGGAGGGCGGAAAGCTACTGTCGAATGGTAACACAGCCAGCGTAGCCCAACTCAAGGCTTTCAACCTTAACAGCTATGCTATCGTTGCTCCCGAGGGTGCATCTTGGAGCCAATCGGCCCACGGCGTTGTTGACACTAATGGCAACCTGGTTGCCGGCACCACGGTAGAAGTTGGACCTAAGACCTACGACTTGACAGTGGGCGGTGTGCAGGTTACCAGCGTCAACTGCGGCGACATCCTGGGCGACGGCACCATGACCTACGACCCTGTGGGCAACGCGCTGACGCTCAATAACGCCACCATCAACAGCGCGACACAGTGCATAAGGTCGAAAATTGCGGGCCTTCACATCA
>ONEL01000012.1 GCA_900316835.1 uncultured Prevotellaceae bacterium
GGAGGCCAAGAAAAAAACTTGATTTCGATACACCAAAATCAAGTTTCTTCAAAAATATCAATAATTTTGACTAATTTCGCACTTGCTATTAGAATTCACATTTTATAAATAAAACTATCAATTAAGCAATATACACAATTAAACAAATGAGATTAAAAATACATATTGCCCAAATTATGCATTGTGAATTATGCATTGTGAATTATGCATTGTGAATTATGCATTGTGAATTATGCATTGTGAATTATGCATTTATCATAACCCCAAGATAATGTTGTAGACGGCGGTGACATCGCTACCGGTGACCTCGCCATCGCCATTTTGGTCGCCGTTAAATATCTCGGTGTCCTGACCGAAGAGAATGTGGTTGTAGAGCGCGGTTACGTCGCTACCGGTAACCTCACCGTCGCCATTCACGTCGCCGGGAACCGTTACCGGCCCACCAGGTTCCACACCCTTTCCTATCTTGTAGACGCCCATGCCATTGAAGGCCTTGAAGGTGAGTAACGTCACTTCTTCGTTTCCATCTTCGTCAACACCTTTCTCCACTGCGATGCAATGAACCCGCAGTCCGCTATCGTTCACCTTGCCCAGGCTATCGGCGGGTAATTGCCAGTACTTGGTCATTGTTTCGAGCATGTCGCCCTCGCCCAGTTCACACACATTGATTTGGCATCCATTTCCATCGCCATTCATGTCGCTCCTGACATAGGCAAAGAAATGGCGTCCGTCGAGAGTAAACTCGTTCATGCCATTAGCTGTAAAACTTCTCTGCCTCAACTCAGTGGGAACATTCTCGAAGCTGTCGATCACATCACCGTCGACTGAGTAGAGCACAGGGCCTTCGTCGGAGCCATCAATGTAGAAGTACTCACCGCTATAGCGTGTATTGTCATCCTCGCCAAGCAACATTTTCACTACTGGCGCCATAGCAAAACCCACCCTGTTTTCGGGATAGAAATTGGTAAAATCCATGTACGGGTCTCCACTAAATCCACCTTCCCACGTGTCGATGTCCCCACCCTGGTCGTTATGCCAGCGATAAACCGTGGGCTTGCCGGGATTGTTACTATCGTGCCCTACAGCCATGATATTGCATTCAGCATTCTCAAGTGTAAGGTCTCCCACGAGGTCGAGATAGTCGGTTCGATGCATCACATCACCTTTTTCCATATTGGTTATCAGGGTCATCGCTCCACTCTCAACATCTACCATGTAAACAGGTATCATTGAGGCAGCCGCACTGGTCATGGGTGCCACCCAGATGTGTCCAAAATTGTCACAGCCGATGCTCGCATTACCCAAGAACACCCCGTAGGGCTCGCCATTTAAGGTAAGATCCAGGTCTTTAGTTGGCATGCCCGTGAGAGCATCAAAGCAGTGTATCACTCCCTGCATGATGGTGTCGTTGCGCCCGGTGCCTGGATTAGGGATTATCACTTGCTTCTCCTGGCTACGAGAAACATACACCACCCCACCAGTCATGGTGGCGGTTCGAGCATTAGTGTGGCAAATGGGTAGCTCGGTGTAGGCATTCTTGGCATGAACACGGTCGAGCATCCACAAGTTCCTCACATTGATGCCATTGACTGGTTCATAAGATTGATTATCGGTCACAGCCATGCCACTAATGACTGTAATCACAGCAGTCAAGCTAAAAAGTAGAATTCTTTTCATTTTTATATTATTTTTCATGAGTATGATTAATCAAGAAAGGGGGGACAACACCCTTGTGAGTGTCCTCCCCCCTTCCACTAAATATCTTATTGATTCTTAAGAATTATGCATTGTGAATTATGCATTGTGAATTATGCATTTATCATATCCCCAAGATAATGTTATAGACGGCGGTGACATCGCTACCGGTAACCTCGCCATCGCCATTTTGGTCGCCGTTAAACACCTCGGTGTCCTGACCGAAGAGAATGTGGTTGTAGAGCGCGGTTACGTCACTACCGGTAACCTCGCCGTCGCCATTAACGTCGCCGGGAACCGTGGTTTGGATAGGATCGTCGGGGGTAACACCTTCGCCAATGAGGTATACGCCTATGCCGTTAAAGCACTTATAGTCAAGCAAGATAACAGCATCCTTGCCGCCCTCGGTAGTGTAATCGGCGGTAAGTGGATGAATACGCAAGCCAGAGTCACTGGTCTGTCCCATGCCGTCGGCTGGCAGAGTCCAGTAGCGTTGCATTCCGCTAAATGCCATGCCCTCGCCCAGTTCACACACATTGATTTGGCAAGAGTTTGGCGCGTCATATTGTCCAATGGGATAGGCGATAAAGTTGCGACCGGCAAGAGTAAACTCGGCAATACCATTACATCCCACCTTAGGCAAGAGCAGGCTGTCGGCATCCAGTTCTTCCTGTGAGAGACTGCCAAAGCCATCGATGATAGTGCCATCGTTGGCATAGAGCACCGGCACTGTTGTAAAGCCATCGATGTAGAAGCACTCTCCACTGTAGCGGCTCTCCTCATCTTCACTAAGCACGAAGCGAGAACATGGTGCTAAGCCCCACTGGGTTTGTGTTTCGGGATAGAACTCGGTAAAATCCATGTAGGGGTCACCGCTGAAGAATCCATCCCACGTGTCGATGTCGCCACCCTGGTCGTTGTGCCATCCATAAACTGTAGGCACATTGGCACCAGGTGTCATGACATTACACTCAGCCTCTTCTAGAGTGATATCACCCACAAGGTCTACATAGTCGGTGCGTGCTATCACATCACCTTTATTTAGCGAGCCTCTCAGTGTGAGTTCACCAGTCTGGACATCGAGTTGATAAAGATTAATGCTGGCAGCTGATTCGCTGGTGTAAGGTGCAACCCACACGTGTCCGAAGTTGTCCTTCCCAATGGTATTAACGCCTAGAAACACACCATAAGGCTCACCGTTGAGAGTTACATCAAGTGGAGCCAGTTCTTCACCAGTCCACGCGTCGAATCGATAAATCACTGAAGCCATGATAGTATCGCCAGGCTGAGGAATAATCTGCTTAGCCTCGCTACGTGCCACATAAACGATGCCATCTTGCATCACAGCAGTGCGAGCCCTTTGATTACACCACTCTAGATTCCCTAATTCAAAGGTGCCATAGTGGAAACGGTCTTTGAGCCACAGACTACGAATGTTGATTCCATTTTTGCCCTCATAGCTATTGGGGTCACGTGTCAAGCCCGCTGCCATAAGGCTCGCGCCGGCTAGCATTGACATTAAAAATAGAAGTAAAAATTTTTTCATGTTGATAAAAAGTTTTTTGTTATTAGTATTATTTTATGTATTGTTTTTCTTGCCACAAAGAAAACAAAAAGAAATTAAAACGCAAAATTTTCAAAGCATTTTTTATCTTTTAGCTCGCTAATGTTGCAATTCCTCACAAAATAAAGCTAATGGAGTGCGTTGTTCAAAACAAAACCACATTACGCACTCCATTTCTTTTGAGCTAACTGAGACTCAGGCGGGGTCAGAACAGTTGTGTCTCTCGAGGGTTGACGCACAGCCCCAAAATGCGCTCCTTGTTGCCATTGAAGTCCTCAACTTTCTTGGTCTCAGGATTGAAGTACTTTAAACCCGTGGTGTAAGTATTCTCAGTGCTTGCAGCACGGAAGCCGAAGTATACAAAGTGTGTGAGCGGGTCGATGGCAAACTGGGTGGTGTAAACACCCTCATCGGCAGTGGTGTTCTCGGGATTAGCCTCCATAGCGATGAATGATGTGTAATTATCATAGCTGAGACCTTGTGTAGGCCCAGGCAACGGGTAGCAAGTGAAACCAGGTCCAGGGGTGCCACCCTTGCACATCCACACGTAGAGGTTTCCTATCTCCTCGTCGATAGTGAAAGCTCGCGGCTGTGTGGCTTGCAACAAGATGGGGAAAGGAATGGGTCCCGTCTTGGTAGCCGAGGCCTCACCAATGTCGCTGGTGCGGAAGCGGTAGATGCCGTTACCTGAGTAGTTCTTACCCCACCAGAATGTGCCACTCTTGTCCTGCAAGAGCCCTGTGTGGATAGCACCGTAGGCAATGCCGTTACCATAGTAGTTGAGCATGTTATTGACGCAGAAGTAGCCTGCCGTGCTGTTGAAATTGGTGGTTTCCTGCTCGCCACGCGCGGTGAGTGGCAACCGGCGAATGCCAGTGTTGCGGTCGGTGTAGTAGAGATTGGTACCGTCACTAAATCCCTGGAAGGGGTCGTTGAAGGCTTGTCCACCCACGTTGGAAACCATAGTGCTCACGTCGGTACCGTCGGCAGTCATTACGCTAATCTTGCCATCGCCCAGCACGCTGTTCTCGTCGTTAACGTAATAGTACTGCTTACCACAGTCGAGGATGTAGACGTAGTCGCGGTCTTCAACGCTGGCAAAGACGAGATTAGTGGGCATATTACCCGAGCTCACGCCCATGTCAAACGGCATGTTCTTGGTACCCTCGGGCAGCTGACTCATGTCCACAAGCTTATAGGCCTTGATGTTGCCACCGAAGACGGCATAGTAGAGCGTGGGACAAGGAATCGACGAGCCCACCTGCACATTCACGTAGCTATCCTCGAGACGGCGGTTCTCACCGTTGATGTCAAACCACGTTTGCAACTCAATCTTTTGCGAGCCTATGTTCTTGAACTTGAGACGGCCAGGATTATCAACTGTGCCATCGCTGTGGCTATAGCCCGTGAACTCGGTGATAGGCGTGCCGTCCTCAAGAGCTGTTCCCTCGGGGAAACGCCACACGTACTTGCACTCCAGGTCCTCGGGGTTGGGCAACGAGATATCGAGCAGTACCGTGACATCGTTGATTACCACTGTCTCGGCACTTTGTTCAACCACACTCAGCACTGGAGCGATGTCGTAGATGAGCAACGGGTAGGTTCTCGACCCCGCTCCCGCAACGGTGAGCGTGACATTATACAGCCCTGCTTTGTCATACTTGTGAGTGGGGTTCTGGTCGCTCGAGGTGTTACCATCGCCAAAATCCCAAGTCACCGACCCGCTCTTTTCGCTGATATTGTTGAACTTGATTGTAGACACCACATAGAAATCTAACGTGTACTCGTCGCCATCGACATTGTAGGTAAAATCCACATCCTTGCCGCCGAAGTTGCCATAGGCAGGCTCCTTCTCCACGCACGAGCATAGCGTCAACACCAGCAATGTCATTAGTGCTATATTATTCTTAAAAATCTTCATAACTTCAAAGTGTGTGTTTTTTTAGTTAAGAGAAATTTGCTTGGTCTCAGTATCTTTACCCATCTTGCCATTCTCGTCGAAGACACGGAAGGTGGGATACAGAATATAGTTGCGAGTGAAATTAATCGAGTAGTTCTTATCGCCACTATTATAAATCCAGTCTTTGAAAGGAATAAGCTCTATGAGCGATTTCCAGAATGGCATGTACTGCGGGCGAATGGAGGTGATGCGGCCACCAGTGTCATCACTGTAGCGGCAATACACCCAGTCGCACGACTTGTAGACTTCATAGACGCTCACACCTGCAGGAGCCTGGTCGGGGGTCGCGATCTCATGCTCGGTTTTCACACCTGCCTCGTCAATAGTGATGTAGTAGTAGTGATCAACCTCTTCATCATCCACAAACCACAAGTCGCTCTTCTTGCCAGTCTCGGTCTCGGTGGGCATAGATAGCCCATACTGTGCGTTGAGTGCCTCGAATTGCTCGGCTGTGAAGTCGTAGTTGATATAGATGTTTCGCAAGTCGTTATAGTAAGTGCTATCTTTGGTTAAATAGTTCACCACATGAGCAGTGAATTCATCCTGGAATGTAGATGGATAGTACATGTTGAAGCGGTCCTCGTCAAACTCCTCGGGGTCTACCCAACTCACTGGCGCCAGCGTTGACGACACCTGGAAAGAGTCGACCAGCACATATTCATGACCGTCCCACTCGGCTTTGTCGTGCGAGAAAGTAGCGAGCTTGACATCGGTTCGCACGGTATCGGTAGAGTTCACGGTCTTAGTGTAAGAGAGCGCTCTTGTCAATCGGCAAGTAGCCGCAGCCGCTGTAGTGCGGGTTACTAGTCCCCACACCTCGCTGTGATCGATACTGTGCTCGCTGCTGGTGTAGTATTTAGCTCTAAAGTTGACAAAACCTCCAGCTTTAGCCACGTCACTGAGCTCCCACGACACAGTGGGTACCACCTGCCCAATGTCCATGTTGTCGGCAAAGGGGTCATGCACAGCACACGAGGTAGCTAATGCCGCCAGCAGTGAAATTGATCCTAATATATTGAAAATCTTCATAGTTCTTGTATTTTTATATACTTTGTTTTCACCTATTTAATATAATCACACTGCTTGGCTTAATTACCGGTGAGCGAAGTCACCTCGCCATAGTTGTGTGCCCAAATCATGGGTTCCTGCAACCACTTGTAGTTCTTGTAGGCGCCCAGTCGCTGCAGCTCCGAGCGGTTGTATTTCTCCTCGGTTTCGGGGTCGTAGTTGAGACGCTGTATCCAGGTATTCTCCTTTTGAGCCTCGGTCAAGCCGTCGACCCAGTAAGGTGCATAGAGATTGTAGGGGCGTCGCAGATTGGGATAAACAATCTCATTAGCATCGCCAATACCATAGTTGTTACGCTTGTTGCTGTAGTGATAGCGACGCATGTCGGTCCACATCTCGGGCTGATAAACCATGGCGACATACTTTTGAATCATCAAGTCACTGAGTGTATACTCAGAGGGATTAAAGAACCAATGCTTATTACCTCGGTCGGTAACCTTGGGGACGCGTAGTGTTCCTTTACCCGAAGATGTATAAGTATAGTAGTCCTCGTTGTTGAGGAATGAGTTGAGCTGCCCTTCCCAGTATTGTGCCTGTGTGTACCCAGGAGTTCCACTCACTGTGCATTGACCAGGATACTTATTATCAGTGTTCTCGTTATAATTGGGATTAGGATACTTGTTGAGGAAGAACTCCAAATGCCGCTCAATGTTGTGCTCGGTAGCTTCTTTGGCGAGTGCGCAAGCTCCTGCCTTATCGCCCATCCAGTATAGAGCTTCGGCCTTGATGAAGTAGAGCTCCTCCATAGTAAAGATGGGGTTATAGCCCGTGGGATCACCACAGTAGGCGCCCATGTAAAGATTGGGATAATTAGCAATCTTGTAGCTGGTACTCATGCCAATATTGTTCTCCAGGTATCGCATCTTGATAACACTTGCAGTGGTATTGCTTGGGGACTGTGGCCCTGTGCGAGGAATCATGAGCAACACGCATCGTGGGTCGTTAGCATAGCCCTGGAAACTTGATGCTGTACCACCATTGTAGGTGCCGCAGAAACGCTCATTGTCGGGCGCACTAATTCCCAGCACATCTACCATGAAATACTTGCTGGGGATAGCGTTATCAAGCAAATTAGAGCGCGACTCCCAGCTGTTAATCACCGGTTTCGAGAGGCTCCACACACAGTTTTGCGTGCCTGTGCCACCATCAAAATTGTAGCGTGGTTCGTTGCCAAACCAGTTGCCGTAGAGCAAGTCGCCCTTGCGCCACTGGTTGATGGCAGCATTGGCGGCGTCGATAATCTTCTGGCACATAGCTGTGCTGCGGTCCACATTGGGAATGTTGCGCAGTAACAGTCGCGCCTTGATGGCATATACCAGTCCTTTCCATTTCTCCAGGTCGCCCGCGTAGACACGGTCTTGAGTCGCATCAATCACCAGATTGTTCTCATTCTGAGTGTAGGCAGGGTCCTCATAGAGTCTAATCAGCTCGTCGGCTTCCTCAAACATCCACTTGTAGATGCTCGCCTGTGTGTCGTAGGTTGGAGCGTTGGTCAAGTAGGCTTGTGAACGCGGCATGTCGCCAAAGGCGTCGGTTGTAAGCTGAGTAGACATCAACTTGATGGTACGGGCTATTAGCTCATAGTTTGGTGAACCAATGTCTTGTGAGAATTCTATCAGGTTCATGGCATTCACGCCAATGTCGTAGAAGTGGCGTCGCCACTGAGGATGGCGGTTCATGGTGAGCATCTCCCATTCGCACTTGTAGGAATAGGCACCCACCGAGCTCTTTCCTCCAGTGGTGAGGAACTGCGAGAAGTAGTTGTAATACTCGGCATGGTCATAATTGATTTGCTGAGCATAGAACACTACCACTGGCAACGCCTCGGTGACACTGATAGAGTGTGGCTTGTCGGGGTTGACATTGTCATCAAGAATATCTTCACAGCTCACACCCACCAGGCATGTAAGAACTAATAATGCTGTTATTTTAAGTTTATTCATGATTTCTATTTATTTTATGCGCTTCGCGCTGTTTAGTTTTTAGAGTTTAGTTGTTTAGAGGTTTCTAAACTTTACTCTCCAACCTCTAAACTTCGGCGAAGCCGATGATTAGAATGATGCTTTCAATGTGAAGTTAAAGCTGCGGGTAGTGGGCACGCTATAGTTATCGATACCCATGCCGCCAGTACCGCCACTTGTGCTAGCCAGGATTGCGGGGTCGTTGCCGGTGTACTTGGTGAGCAAGAACAGGTTTCGGCCCGTGCAGTTGAGGCTCAGGTGCTTGATGGGACATCCTCGCTTGAGCAGGCTTGTGAAATCATAGCCCAGCGAAACGTAGCTCAAGCGGATGTAAGAGCCGTCTTCAATGAAATTAGAAGATACAGTGCTATAGTAGGTAGCTATGAAATTCTGGTCAAGGATAATGGGGGTAGTGTTAGGCGAGTAAGTACCATCGCCATTATCAACCACACCCTTGAAGATAATTTCACGGTTGCGATAGTTATCGTAGCGGTGGTCCATGCCGTTAGTGATAAGGCTACGCCCTGTCACGTTGGCCACATCGCCACCCTTGCGGCAATCGAAGAGGAAGCCCACTGAGAGGTTCTTCCAGCGGAAGTTTGAGCCCAGTCCCAGTAGGAAATCGGGCTCACGATTTCCAATGTAGATGCCTTTTTGAGCGTCGATGATGGGATAACCGTCGGCATTGCAAATCACATTGCCGTCGGGGTCACGCATGTAGTCTTTACCCGAGAGACCAGTAGAAGAACCGTTGAGGCGAGCCACAGGGAATATGTCGCCATAGTGTGTTCCCTGAATCTCAATCACATCGTCGGGCAGACTCTTAACACGTCCGCGGTTGAATGAGTAATTGAGTGTAGCGGTCCAGTCGATGTCGTTGCTGCGAATGATGTCTTGCGCTAGCGACAACTCCACACCGTGGTTCTCGATGGTACCCTCGTTGCGGGTTTGGAGAATGGTACCCGAAGCTGGCGACACGCGCACACTCACAATCTGATTATCGACCGAAGTGGAGTAATAGGCCACGTCGAGGCGTGTGCGGCTGTTGAAGAATCGCAGGTCGGCGCCAATCTCCCACGAACTTGTCATCTCAGGCTCGAGCACTGTGGCGCGAGAGGTGGTTGGGTCGATGCCATAACCTGGGTCGGGAAAGGTGGTCCAGCGCTTGTAGGTGTCGGTAAACAGATAAGCAGGACTGGTTTTACCAACCTTTGCCCAGTTGCCACGCAGCTTACCATAAGAGAACCAGTTGTTGGTCAAGTGGAACAGCTCGCTGAAGATGACACCTGCTGTCACCGAAGGATAGAAGTAACTGGTCTTGAAGTTCTGCTTGAATTGCGACGCACCGTCGTGACGCCAGGTGCCAGAGATTTGGGCAATGCCCTTATAGTCGAAGCGCACCTCACCAAAGTAGCCATACTTGTCACGGCTGGAGTGGTAGAGGCTCATGCCATGCTCGAGATAGGTCTCGGGATCGATGTTCTGCCAGCTGTAGAAGCCGTCGGCAGCACTGTGCGAGTCGGTGAGGATGAAATCGTAGGCGCCAAAGCTGCCCTCTATGCCTTTATATTTGGTATATTCCATACCATAGAAGATATTGATATTGAAGTCCTCAGCAAAGGTGTGGGCATAGTTGGCGAAGAATTGCGCTGTGATTTGCTCGCCACGTGAGGGCTGGAAGGAATATTCTCCCAGTCGTGACTTGTTGGCGGCAAGAACGGTCTGCACCTCTTCGTTGTTAATGTCCACAAAGTCTGACTCATAAAGACGAGGCACGGTGTAGGCATCATACATGGTGTAGCCCTTGTCGTAGCCAAGCTTGCCAGTGAACACGAGACCCTTGATGGGCTCGTAGGCTATCTGACCGTTGAGCATGATGCGGTTGCTCTCGGTAAGGCTCTTGTCGAGGTAGCGACCGTAGTAAGGCGAAACTGTTGCACCAATGCGCTCGGTGTCGAGCAACAGGTCCCAGCGGTCATAGCGATTAGCCCAGTTTACTGTGCCGTCGGGGGTAACGTAGTCGGCCATGTTGAAGTTTCGTCCCCAGTTGTAGATGGTTGACATTGAGTTACCAAAGCCACGCGAACGAGTGTCAATAAAGTTGAGCGACAACTGTATTGTCACCTGCTCCGATGGCTTGTACATACCCTTGAGGAAGGCAGTGATTTGGTTTTTATAGTCCTTGGGCACAACACCCTCGTTGCGCATGTAGGCCACCGAGGCATAAGAATTGAATTTCTCGGTACCACCGCTCACGCTCACACTATACTTTTGCAACAATCCCGTTCCCAAGAAATCTCCCAGGTTGTCATACACCGTTTGACCGGGCTGAATGTAGGGACCCCAGCCGCCGCCACCGCTGTTCTCCTTGTAGAATCCCTTAGTGCCTGGTGCAAACATGCTCTGCAGCTTGGGCACGCGCATGCAGTTGCTAATCTCTAGAGTGGCGCTGGCCGACACCTTGATTGAGCCGTCCTTACTACCACTCTTGGTTGTGATAAGAATAACACCATTGGCACCCTCTTGACCATACAAGGCACTTGCCGCGGCACCCTTTAGCACGCTCATGTTCTCGATGTCGTCGGGGTTGATGTCGGCAAGCGTGGACCCTTTACCACGAATTGCTACGCCATCCACCACCATGAGTGGCTCGTTGCTCTGAGAGTTGTTTACCGAACTAATAGCACGAATAATAAGCTGAGTAGAGGAGTTGGGAGAACCACCACCGGTCGACACTTGCAGACCTGCCACCTTTCCCTGTAGAGAGTTGGCAAAATTGGCCGAACCACCGGCGGTGACTTGGTCGCTACTTAACGATTGCACCGCAAAGTTTAGTTTCTTCTTCTCCTGAGTTTGGCCATAGGCGGTTACCACAACTTCCTGAAGCACTTGGGAGTTCTCCTCCATCTCAATGTTAATGACGCTTTGTCCGCGACCAACCTTAACACTGACCGGGGTCATCCCCACATAAGAGATCTCGAGAACTTCGCCATCATTGACCTCAATAGAGTATTTTCCGTCAATGTCGGTTGCCGTGCCGCGAGTAGTCCCCTTAACCTGCACCGAGGCACCAATGATGGTTTCCCCGTCGCTCTTCTGAGTCACTACTCCCGTCACAACGCGGGCATAACCCAGCACCGCAATGAGGGAAAATAACAGTAGTAGCTGTTTTCTCATAATTACTTAAGTTTTATATTTTTATTTATGGTTAGTTTCTCTTGGGGTATTATGCTTTATTATTCAATCTAATAGCAATAATATGGTCCTAGAATTGCTTACAATTGATAACTTTTCACACTACAAACTTAAACAATTATTTTCAAAACACATTAGTTATATTAAAGAAAAATAAATTTTTTTTATTTTTTTAGCATCGTGTACTATTTTTTACACTTATTAACAACCACATCACAGGTTCTCGATTAATAAACCACAAATTAAACAGATTAAACAGATTTGAGCTAGTGAAAAACTACGGATTTTTCTGACTTGTCCTGATATGTAGGGGAATTTTAGCGCACAGCGCCTTTTAAATTGTTTGTAATTGTTAGTAATTGTTTGAAAAAAGTTATCCGAAAAGTCGCGCCTTGCGGCGTCAAAAAGCCGGCTATCGCCGGAATATAATGCGCCGTCGCGCTATAATTTAATTGTTAGTAATTGTTTGCAATTGTTTGAAAAAAAATCCCAGTAATTGTCTTTAATAAATCCTCTCTAATGTACAAATCATTAGTCCGTAATTGTCTTAAAAGAAACGAAAACTGATATTAGAAAATATTTTGTAATTTTGTGGCATGAAAAAAATCAAGATACTATTTGTGTGCCTGGGCAACATTTGCCGCTCACCGGCAGCTCAGGGTGTGATGCAACGCCTAGTTGATGAGCGCGGAGTGAGTGAGAAGTTTGAGATTGACTCGGCGGGGACTTACAGTGGTCACCGTGGTCAACTTCCCGACCCGCGCATGCGTCGCCACGCGAGCCGTCGTGGCTACGACCTCACTCACCATGCTCGCCCAGTCACAATCGACGACTTCGAGCATTTTGACATTATTGTGGCAATGGACGAGAGCAACCGACGCACGCTATGTCATCTTGCCTCCACACCCGAGCAGGAAGCTAAAATAGTGATGATGGGCGACTACATTGTTAAACTACGCGCTCACTACGACTATGTTCCCGACCCCTACTACGAGGGCGCCGAGGGATTTGAATTAGTTCTCGACTTGCTTGAGGACGCATGCTCGTGCTTACTAACCTCGATACTGAAAAAATAATACGTTTTTACACGCGTTACCCAAAATGGTAGTAAAAAGATAACCTCAATCCTAATTGTGGTTATTTTTTTTCGTTTTTTTCTAAAAAATTTTGTCACATTAATAAAAAAAGTTATTTTTGTGAGTTGATTTATTACTTTGTAAGCATTCAACCTCTTAACCATAAAATAACTATATCGAGACCATATTTTTTAACTTTTTTATTAACTAAAGCTTTATTATCATGAAGAAATTTTTACTTCTTGCAGCTGTAGTTGCCGCGGCATTTGCCGGCAACGCACAGGATTTGCAGCTCACTAAGGCTTGGCAAACCACAGCTCCCGCACTGGCTAACACACGCCAGGGTATTGCCCTCGACGGCAAGTTCATCATCAACAACAAGGTGGCAGGCACTCTCACCGCCTATGACGCCAACGGCGCTACCGCATTTGGTGTTACCGAGGCTACCGCTTCGTTCCCCGCTATTGCCAAAGATCAAGCCGGCAACATCATCGTTCGCGTCGACAACAACTGGCCAGGCAGTTTCAAGGCCGACACCATTTTGTTCAAGATTTTCCCCGCAGGCGGTGGCGACCCCATTGCGGTAGAGGGCAATCTCTTTGCCGACTTCGGGACTGAGAATGGTCGCATGGACTACTTGGGCACTGCCGAGGGCAACCTGCTTGAGGAAGGCGCAATCAATTTGGTAACAGGTAACTCTACTGGAGTTCTGCGTGTTCCCTTCATCGAGGGCGAGATTGATGTTGACCACATTGCACTGATTCCAATTGATGGCGTAACAAACTTTAAAAATACTGGAGCCTACGTTAGCGCTTGGGAGGCTGCCGATGGCACTACACACTATCTGTTGCACTGGCGTGGCATTGTTCCCTACGACATGACCCTCAACGAGGATGGCGACCTGTTCACCGCCACCGCTATCAACACTGTAAGCCGTGGAAACCTGAGCGGTTACAAGTGCTTCGCCCGTGACGGCAAGAACTACATTGCCTACTCACTCAAGCCCGCCGACCGCGACTATGGCGATGGCTTTGCAATCATGGAGATTGGTGGCGAAGCTCCCGTGTTCCAAGTTGAGGACACAGGCCTTGACCTGAACAATGGTGGAATCTGCGTTCAGTGGCTAGATGTTGATGGCGACTGCCTCTATCAGTATGCCGGCGCCAACTACATTGCTTGCTATCAGTTTGCCGGTAGCGTTGCTCCCGAGCACACTTATGCCGTGTGCGGTGCTCCCGCAGCCCTGTTTGGCATGACCTCCGACTGGGCTCCCGCCGAGGCTCCCGAGATGACTCTCACCGACGATGGTATCTACGTGTGGACAAGCGAGCCCACCAACCTCAATGCAGGCGCTGTTGAGTTCAAGGTTGTTCAAGATCACGCTTGGGATGTTGCCTACCCTGTCAACAACTACTACATTCCTGTTCCCGCCGATGGCGAATACACACTCTTCGTAACTTACAACCCCGAGACTAACGAAGTTAACGCTCAACTCGAGGGTGCGCCACTGGTGATTGAGGGTGGTCTTTATGTTACTGGCACGCTCAACGGTTGGAGCCAGGATCCAGAGCTCTGTATCCCATTTGAGGAGATTGAAGAGGGTACATTTGAGGCTAAGGTTGACTTCAACAGGAAGGATGCAGAAGATGGACAAGGCAACCAATTCAAGATTATCTATCCCTACGATGGTGGCATCATGTGGTTTGGTGGTATTGATGAAGCTGGTATTGGCTATTACCTGATCACCGACGACCTGCTCAGCACTCCAACAGCCCTGATTGACGGTGCAAACTTCAAGATGGAGAACGATGGTGTTTACATCATTCGCGTCACTTCGGCTCCTACTCCAAGTATATCACCCAAGTCGATCACTGCTCCATTCCAGGTTGAGTTCATATACTACGCACCCACCGCTATTGAGAGCATCAGCACCGAGAAGGCCGACAACACTTGGTATAATATGCAAGGTGTTAAGTTCAACGGCAAGCCCAGTGTTCCCGGCATCTACATCAACGGTGGCAAGAAGGTTATCGTTCGCTAATCTTCTCCAGTAGCTTTAATTTATAAAAAATGCACCTCGCAAGGGGTGCATTTTTTTCTTAACTTGAATGCGGTTTTGAGCACATAAAATACTAATCCCGTTTTTTTCTCGTTATTATAATTATAATGAGAAATATGATAAACAAGATAGCGTTGCTAGTGTTGATGATGACCACGGCACTGGCAATGAACGGACAAATAAAAATCACCGGCACGGTTGTTGACGAGTTCAACAATCCGCTTGAGTTTGCCACTGTGCGCATCCAGGGCACCACGCTTGGCGTGAATACCGACTTGAAAGGACAGTACGAGATAAGCATTCCCGCTAAGGACACCATCGACGTGGTGTTCTCATGCATTGGCTACAGCGACGTGAAGCGACGCCTCATCAAGCCAGTGAGTCCCGTGACGTTAAGCCCCAAGCTCTACAAGAGCACCGTTGAGCTTGCCGAGGTGCAAGTAACTGAATACAAACGCCAAACCAACACCATGCAGGACATCGACGTGGAGATTGCGAAGATGACCCCCAGTGCTAGTGGTAACACCGTGGAGAACGTGATTACCACGCAAGCCGGCGTGAGTAGTAAGAACGAGATGAGCGCGCAATACATGGTGCGTGGTGGCACCTACGACGAGAATAGTGTCTACATCAATGGCATTGAAGTGTATCGCCCACAGCTGGTGAGTAACGGCCAGCAAGAGGGCTTGAGCATTATCAATGGCGACATGGTGCAGAAGGTTGCATTCTCAACCGGTGGCTTTAACGCCGAGTATAGCGACAAGATGTCGAGTGTGCTCGACATAACCTACAAGGAGCCACAGGCGTTTGAGGGCAGCCTCAGCGCCAGCCTTCAAGGCGGAAGCCTCACGCTGGGCCACAGCACTGGCAAGTTCTCACAGATGCATGGCGTGCGCTACAAGCGCAACTCGTCGATGCTAGGCTCGCTGGAATCGAAGGGAGAGTATGACCCCCAGTTCTTTGACTATCAGACCCACATCACGCTTGCTCCAAGCAAGAAATTCAAAGTATCACTGCTAGGCAACGTGTCGATCAACGACTACCGCTTTACTCCCGCCAACCGCGAGACCAGCTTTGGCACCTCGACCAACGCCAAGTCGTTCCTCGTCTATTTCGACGGCCAGGAGAAAGATAAATTCCACACCTTCTTCGGAGCCCTGCAACTTAACTACAAGTTCAACGACAAGGGCACCGACCTCACTCTCACCGGTAGCGCCTATCGCACCGATGAGCTTGTAGCCTACGACATCCACGGCGAGTACTGGCTCGACCAGGCTGGTACCAGTGGCGAGGAGAGCGTGGGTGGAGAGCTGGGTGTGGGCAAGTACCACGAGCACGCCCGCAACCGCCTTAAAATCAACGTCTACAGTGCATCACTCAAGGGTAACATTGGTTTGAACAACAATAACATCAGCTACGGCTTCCAGATGCGCCATGACGTTATTTTCGAGCGCTCGCGCGAGTGGCAATGGCGCGACTCGGCAGGCTACTCGTTGCCCCACATTCCCGAACAGGTGAATGTTATTTATAGCATGAGCTCGAGCAACGATATCAGCACTAATCGCTTCTCGGCTTTCGTGCAAGACACCTATCGCCTCTACACCGGTGCCGGAGCATTCACTTTTAATGCGGGCATCCGCTACAGCTACTGGGACTTCAACAAGGAGTCGCTCATCTCGCCACGCTTCAGCATTGGCTATGTGCCCGAGCGCAACAACCGTTTTGCCATGCGACTGGCGGGCGGATTATATTACCAGTCACCATTCTACAAGGAATATCGCATCCAGAGCACCGACGAGCAGGGTAATTCCATCATCGTGCTTAACCGCGACATCAAGTCGCAACGAAGCATCCACGTCATCCTGGGTGGTGACTACTCGTTCAGAGCACTCAATCGCCCCTTCAAGCTCACCGCCGAGATATACTACAAGAACCTGAGCAACCTCATCCCCTATGAAGTTGAAAACCTCAAACTCAGCTACAGTGGCACCAACTCGAGCAAGGGCTACATTGCCGGTGTAGACTTCAAGATATTTGGGCAATTTGTGGAGGGTTCCGACTCGTGGATAAGTTTCTCACTGATGAAGACCCAAGAAGAGCTTAACGGCGTGAAAGTGCCGTTGCCCACCGACCAGCGCTATAGCGTGGCAATATTCTTTACCGACTATTTCCCCAAGTTCCCACGCATCAAGTTCAGCCTGCGTGGTATCATCAGTGACGGTCTGCCCACCACAGCACCTCATCACACCCGCGCCGAGAGCTACTTCCGCCAGCCAGCCTACAAGCGCGTGGACGTGGGACTATCCTATCTCATCCTGGGCGAGGGACACAAGCCCGCGAGCGGCTTCTTTAGCCACTTCAAGAGCATCTGGCTGGGCGTTGACGCATTCAACCTGCTCGACATCAGCAACGTGAGCAGTTACTACTGGGTGACCGACGTGAACCGTATCCAGTATGCCGTGCCCAACTACCTCACACGCCGCCAGTTCAATGTGCGATTGACCATGAACTTCTAGGCACCGCAACAACTTATTTACAACACACAATACACATTAAATATTAACTTATTAAATCAAATAACATTATGGCAAAACCTTATGTAATAGGTATCGACATGGGTGGCACTAACACTGCTTTTGGTATTGTTGACGCTCGTGGAACCGTGATCGCCAGCAGCTCTATCAAGACTGGCAAACACTCAAAAATCGAAGACTATATCGATGAGCTCTACCAGGAGCTGCATCGCCTCATCGTGGCTAACGACGCCGAGGGGAAGATTAACGGAATTGGCATTGGAGCACCTAATGCCAACTACTTCACCGGAGTGATAGAAGATGGTGTGAACCTGCCATGGCCCACCCCCATACCTCTTGCCGACCTCATCACTAAGAAATTTGGCATTCCATGCCTTATCACTAACGACGCTAACGCCGCCGCCATTGGCGAGATGACCTATGGCGCAGCCCGTGGCCTGAAGGATTTCATCATGATAACCCTGGGCACTGGTGTGGGAAGCGGTATTGTGGTTAATGGACAAATGGTCTATGGTCACGACGGTTTTGCCGGCGAGCTAGGACACGTGATCATGAAGCGTAACAACGGCCGCGTGTGTGGTTGTGGTCGCACCGGATGCCTTGAGGCCTACTGCTCGGCAACAGGTGTTGCCCGCACCGCCCGCGAGTTCCTCGAAATTCGCAACGACGAGTCGCTCCTGCGCGACTACGACATCGAGAGCATCACCTCTAAGGACGTGTATGACTGCGCTGTGAAGGGCGACAAGCTGGCAATCGACATTTTCAACTACACTGGCACTATCCTGGGCGAAGCGCTTGCCGACTTTGTGACCTTCTCCAGCCCCGAAGCTTTCGTTATCTTTGGCGGACTCACCAAGAGTGGCGACTACATCATGAACCCCATCCGCGAGGCCTTCGACAAGAACATCATGAAGGTGTTCAAGGGAAAGGTAAAAATCCTCATCAGCGAACTCAAAGAGAGCGATGCCGCTGTGCTGGGAGCATCGGCTCTGGGCTGGGAAATTAAGGAGGATCAATAACGCCCACCCTTATTTCAACAATGCATGACCGAGTCCTGTCTCGTTAGCGCCACAACCCTAAAACATTGATGATGGCGGTGGACGAGGCAGGTCTCGTCGCTTAAACCCAATTCGGTCATTAGGGTTAAAGAAAGGAACAGCTTGAAAATCAACAACACTAACAATCACATTATGCGAAAAAAAATCATCATCGTGACAATGGCTACACTAGCAGTCCTTGCTGTCGCATTTGTAGCTTACATGCGCAACAACGATTGCGTGGTGCCCGAACGCACTATAATAGCACATGCCGGTGGGAGTATCGACTCGCTAACCTATTCTAACAGCCGCGAGGCGGTGATGAATGCCATTGCGCAAGGAGTGAAATATATTGAACTCGACATCGTAATCTCGCCCGAGGGAGAGCCACTAGCCTTCCACTCGAGCCCCGACATGATCGACACCCTCTACAGCTGCGACCCGCCTCACATGGGCGAGTTTAAGGCAGCGCCACTGCGTGGCAAGAACGGCAAACTCTACACTCCACTCACCTGGCGCGAGATAAATGAGATATTCCTCTCCCACCCCGACCTCACCTTCGTCGTCGACAAGACCGACGACCCTGCCATTCTCAAGAAATTCTTCCCACGTCTCAAGAACCGTATGGTGGTGGAGTGCTTCTCGCTTGAGCGCTACGCCCAAGTCAAGAATGCTGGTTTCAAGCAGGCATTGCTCAGCGAGAACAGCGTGGGGCGCGCCACTATTGTGTGGCAAGGCATCAAGCACATCTTCTGCCCCAGCGAGCCCAAGGTGGAAATGATAGCAATGTCGCGCGACACCTATGACCATCAGCGCCTTAACCGATGGTTGATAAAAATTTTTAACATCCCTGTGGCGATGTGGACAGCTGTCGACCTGGAAAATGCCGAGAAAATATTCAACAATGCCCCGCAAGTGAGAATGATTTATACCAACGAACTTTCCCCGCAATAACAACCTAAATTTCTACAACTCTTAAAAAATACCGTGAGTTCGATGAAAAATGCGATTAAGCGAGACAAAGTTTTAGCTTGCTAAAAACGTTGCGAGCGTGAGCATTTTATCCAATTTATCGTTTGAAAATCATTGCGTTAGCAGCTGAGGGTGTCAAAATGTGATAAAAGACGCAGCTCCCCCTCTAAGATAGAGGGGGCAGGGGGGAGTATGTCACATCATTTGATAGTTATCATACTCCTCAGTCGCTCCGCGACAGCTCCTCTATCTTAGAGGAGCAGCCTGATATACAGCTATTTATTTTCATCGAATTCACTTTAAAATAAGGTGGACTCCACATGTGCAGGAGTCCACCTTTTGTTATGAGCGTGAGATGATAGTCAATAATTATTTAACCATCACCTTCTTGCCATTGTGGATGTAGATGCCAGGAGCCACGGGCTTATTCTCGAAGCGAACGCCCTGCAGGTTATACCATGCATTGTCGCTCTTGATATCACGACCCACTGTTTCGATGCCAGTGCTAGAGTTCTTAACAATCTTCATTACCAGTGGTTCGCTAATAGCCTTGAGACCGGTAGTGACTGGTTTCTCATAGATTTGAACAGTGTATTTTCCAGCCTCTTCAGGACGGAAGTTCGCACCATTGGTGAGTGTGATGTCGACACCCAGCATGTCGCTGTTGAGCAGGAAGAAACCTACGTTGTTCTCGTCGGCACCACCAAACCACTTAGTTGTGCCATCCTCATTGAAGGTAATAACCTTGAACTCACCAGCCTGGCCAGCCTCGAGAGTGAGAGTAGCCTCATAAACTCCAGCCTCTTTCTCATCAAGTGCTATGCGACCACCTTCGGCTGTCTGGTTCCAGTCGTTGAAGTAGCCCACTGCATAGAACTCGCTGTACTCAGGCACGATTTCCTCGATGAGAGTAAGCTCACCGGTAACGTTGTTGTTATTCTGTGGGTCGAAGTAAACGGTGAGGGTGTACTTGCCGGCCTTCTCGGCTGTGAGAACTACATTAGGAACACCACCTTCCAGGCCATAAGAAATATCCCAAGAGTGATCTTGAACTACCTTGAACTCAACATTATCGCCGGCATTGAGAGTAGCCTCAGGGCTAGTCCACTCATATTTACCGGTCTCAGCGTTGAGAGTCATATCGTTAGCCTCAATAGTGGGAGTCCAAACAGTACCAAAGAATCCGGCGGGAGAACCAGCCACAGTGTAGGTGTGAGTGGGTGCCGCATCTACATGCTGAACCAGAAGAGCCTTCTTAGCTGGAACAATAGTAACATTCTCCTCGGTTGGAACAGAATATATACCAACCTTAGCGCCACTCATAATAAGGTTGCCAGCATAGTCGAAATTCATCTGAAGAATACGGCCATTGCTCATTGCAATTCCTGAGGCAGGAGTAAATTGATCAACATAAGACAATGAAGGAACTCCATCGGTCCATGTAACGTCATAGAAACTGATTTTTGTGTTCCCATCACTGATTACCAAGCGGTTTCCGTCGGGTGTAATGGCAAAACCTGCACCTTGAGAACCATTCAAAATATCAGCCTGATTACCAGAATTGTAAACAACCTCACTAGATTCATTGATATAAATTAATGATGGCACAGCAGTAGTGTTTTGATTTAGTGCACGAATTTGACCAACCCAAATGCCACCGTGAGCGTTATCAACAACAATATTACCATTAGTGTTAGCTTGTAGCGCACCCACAGCGTAAGTCACATCGGGAGCCTTGTTCCAAGTTGTTGCAATAGTGCCATCTTCATTACCAATGTTATAAACGCTCACGTTATTGCCACTTCCATTAAGAATTATGTCCTCATTATATACATAGAGCTTAGTATTTGCTCCAGCACCACCTATAGCAACACCTGGAGAAGATCCACCCACAGCCTCACCATCGGCATTAGTAATCAGACCGTCGCTATTGCGATCGAGGAATGTGCCGTCAGGATTAGCGAAAAATGCCTTGAATCCTGCATCAGGTTCAGCGGGATTGAAAATATAGACTCCCGAAGGATCATCACCCCAGTCTGGCATGTACACCTTACCCTCTGGGTCAATACCAATACGGAAGTTGCTACGGAAAGTCTTACCATCGTTACGGGCATTAATCACTGTCTCGTTAACCTTAGTGTAGTCGGGATTGTAAATCCAGAGGCCGTTATTAGCGTCGGCTGTATTTGGACGATGTCCCACGTAGATGCGTCCAAAGAAGTCGCTCTCGGGATTGTTATCAACAGTATTGAACGAATAGGTGTAGTTGAAATCATCCAAGTTGTTGATAAGAGTGAACTCGGTGATGGGTTTACCCACAAGTTTCACTGCCCAGTTCAAATCCTGCCCATTTAAGCCAGGAAGTTCAGAGCATGGAATTACAAACTCATTGTTACCTTCCACCACACCAGTAAGGTCATAAGTGCCAACTTGTTCACCAGATGCTGCGTCATAGAAAATGAGCTGAGCGCTCTCGGCAGCGCTATTAGAATAGAACTTAAATGTGGCATTGTTGTCAACAACACTAGAGGTTAGTCCACTAGGAAGAATTCCTTTGACTACCTCAGTCTCTTGTGCCATCATTGTAAATGAGGCACACAATGCTAAAAATAGTAAGATTTTTTTCATTGCATTAAGTTTAGATTAAAAAAATATATGGTTAGTTATCGCATTAGACTTGGCATCATTAAACACGCTGTGGTTTCAATTTATAACACAAACCCACATGTGTGGCAACAAAATTACACAATAATTAATAATTAACAAAGAAATTTACATAAAAAAACACACAAAATCAACTAGTAACCTCAATTAGGAGACTAACTGATTTGTATTCTACGCCGGTGACGCATGACCAACCACTGGCTAAATGCGTTGAAGATGCCAGGCGGGGCAAAGCTACATTCTATTATTTTAATCCACAAATTAGTTGAATTTGTGTGCCTACACCTCCCTTATCGGTCAGATTAGTAAAGGGGATTTTAAAATCCTTTTATTTGAGGATAATAGGGGTCGCGAGAGATGCGGTCGACGAAGTCCCAGAAGAACTCGTTGATGAGGTAAAACTCGTTTTGATCTTGCATCATCTCGAACCGACGTTTCATGTCGGGATAAAAATCAAGCAGATAGAGCAGGTAAGTCTTGTCGACGAGAAACACAGTCTTGTTCTCAAGGTCCACAACGAAGTGAGCCACATCGGCAATCCCGCCACCATACTCCAGCACGCTACTACGCCCCACACCAGCATAAGTATCGAGTCCCTCAAAGCTGTCGATCTCGGTGTAGAGATAAGAAATATCGGTGGGAATGAACTGGAAGAAGATTATCTTGTCATTGAAATATAGTGGCAGGTAATCTTCGAGGAAGCGATTGTAAGCACCATCAAGGCTATCGCGCAGGAAACGGGCATTTACAAACCACACCGTGTCGCCAATGGCTACCACAGGGCTAGTCTTCTCTATCATCTTTTTGAGCTGCTTGTTACTCTTCTCGGTGGGCTTGAACTTGTAGTGAAAAGGAGAGTATATATCAACGTTGGGGTTGACCGCCACCGTGTCGGGGCCTGTGTAATAAAGTGAGCGCCACGAGTTGTAAACCATGAGCGAGTCGCTACCCTGGTTGTGATTGCGATCGGTAAAATATTGCCCCCATGCCATAGTGGTAGATGAGAATGCAAGCAGGGCAAGCATCATTATTAATCTATAAGCTTTCATCATGTTTTAGTATTAGTTCGCATTAACCATAGCTTGTGATGGTGTTACAAAAAGCGAGAGAACCAAGCGCTATAAAGTGTAGCCCATTGGTTCTCTCTTGGTTTTGTGACTCCTGCAGGATTCAAACCTGCAACCTTCTGATCCGTAGTCAGATGCTCTATTCAGTTGAGCTAAGGAGCCATCATTTTCGTTTTGCGGTTGCAAAGTTAGGCATTTTTTTTGAACCAGCAACAATTTTTGGTCACTTTTTTTCAAAAAAAATTCATTTTTTTATTCTCATTTTTGCATCCCGCTAGTTTACTGATAGTTAGAGCAACCAAGTGGCAACAGCCCAAACCACAAAAATTGCGAGAGCGATGAGAGTTGGAATTGCCAGAGTTTTATAATTGACGATATAGTAAGTGGGCTTGGGTGCGTCAATTTTCTCGGGCTTATGCTCATCCACAGCCAGCTTGTGCTCATCGATAGGCTCTACCGCCTGCTCTACCTCGTTATATAAATTAGCTTTCATATCTACAATTTAATTATAATATTATGGCGCAAATTTACATAGTTTTTTTCGATTATCACACTCTTTATAGTAAAAAATAAATTCTTTTTGCTACTTTTGCATTTCCCAAATCCAACTAAAACACACTATGATTTCCTTTTTACTTAGTTTTGTTGCCCTAATTTTGGGCTATTTGATATATGGTAGAGTAATAGAGCGCATCTTCGGTCCCGACGACCGCAAGACCCCTGCCGTTGCACACCCCGACGGTGTAGACTACATCGCCATGCCCACGTGGAAGGTGTTTATGATTCAGTTCCTGAACATCGCCGGCACAGGCCCCATCTTTGGAGCCATCATGGGAGCGTGGTTTGGACCTGCCAGTTTCCTGTGGATAGTGCTAGGCTGCATCTTTGCCGGCTCAGTACACGACTACCTGAGCGGCATGATGTCGATACGCCACAATGGTGCCGGTCTGCCCGAGCTGGTGGGCAAGTACATGGGCAATACCATACGCATTATCATGCTTGCTTTCTCGATACTGCTACTCTTGATGGTGGGCGCGGTGTTTGTGTATAGCCCTGCCTCGATACTTGCAGGCTTAGGCGGCAACGAGATCATGTGGTTTGTGGTGATTTTCATCTACTACATCATTGCAACTCTGCTACCCATCGACAAGATTATAGGCAAGATCTACCCCTTGTTTGCCATCGCATTGATATTTATGGCCATAGGCCTCTTTGTGGTCCTGATCATCAAAATGCCAACCATTCCCGAAGTGTGGCACATAGGCAACATGGACACATGGATAACAGCTCAAACTCATAATGGCAACGACCTGCTGGGAATAGAAGAATACCTCACTGCCAACTCCATCTTCCCCGCCATGTTCATCACCATAGCCTGTGGTGCTATCAGTGGATTTCACGCCACGCAAAGCCCGCTCATGGCTCGCTGCATCAAGAGCGAGAAACTGGGACGACCCATATTCTACGGCTCAATGATTACCGAGGGTTTGGTGGCACTGGTATGGGCTGCCGTGTCGTCGTGGTTCTTCTACAGCGGCGGCTGGCGCGAAGTGCTGCCACAAGATGCTGTCAACGAGTTCTTGGCACAGGTTGGCAATCCCGACGGCAAGTCACTCATACAATATTTCAATGCACCCGCTGTTGTCAAGCTCGTGTGCAGCAGTTGGCTCGGCGTGGCGGGAGGCATCCTGGCGATGCTCGGTGTGGTGGCTGCCCCCATCACCAGTGGCGACACCGCCTTGCGCAGTGCACGACTGATAATCGCCGACTTCCTAAAGTTTGACCAAAAGCCCATGACAAAGCGCTTGATGATTGCCGTGCCCTTGTTTGCGGCAGTGCTACTTTTACTCATTTGGCAGCTCGCCAGCCCCAACGGCTTCAACACGCTGTGGCAATACTTTGGGTGGGCCAACCAGACCCTCTCGGTGTTCACCCTGTGGACCATCACCATCTTCCTTTACAAGTACAAGAAATGCTACTGGGTGACCCTCATCCCCGCCATCTTCATGACAGTGGTGAGCGTGACGTTTATCCTGCAACAGATTTTTTAACCCTGGTCGGTCGTTATGATTGGGGTTAATATATAACGGTTTTTACAAATATCTTGCCGTAATCGATAGAGAACTGTTGAGCATTCCCATTGGAGTACCTTGATAGATTATGGTTCCACCTTCTTCGCCAGCGCCGGGACCTAGTTCAATCACATGGTCGGCGGCCTTGATGACACTGGTGTTGTGCTCAACAACATAGACTGTATTTCCCTCATCAACCATCTTGTTGAACAAGGTGATGAGATGGTGCACATCCTTGAGGTGGAGGCCGTCGGTGGGTTCGTCGATGATAAAAATGCCACGTTGCCCACCCTCGCCCACTGGCGAAGTGTAAGACTGCAAGTAGGAAGCAATCTTCATGCGCTGCAGCTCGCCACCCGAGAGTGTGCTGAGCGCCTGGTTCAAGTGCAGATAGTCAAGTCCCACCACCATGAGAGGACGCAATTTTTCCTCAATAGATGTCCCTGCAAAAAACTCACTCGCTCGCCGCACGCTAAGGTCCATTACCTGGGCAATGTTCATGCCATTGAGGGTGTATTGCAGCGCCTCCTTAGAGTAGCGCAGTCCTCCACATGCCTCGCAGGTGGTCTCGATGTTGTCCATAAATGCCATCTCGGCAATCACCACCCCCTTGCCGCCACACACCGGACAGCCACCCTTTCCATTGAAGGTGAAATATTGCTCCCGCATCTTGTGAGCGCGAGCAAAACGCTTGCGAATGTCGGGCGCAACGTCCATGTAGGTGGCAGGAGTTGAACGCAGGCTAGCACCTATGTTTTTTTGACTAACATAAACAATACCCTCTTTCTCGCGCCTGAAACATTCCATGAGCGAACTCTTTCCCGACCCTGCAACACCAGCCACCACGGCAAAGACTCCCAGTGGCAAGTCAATGTTCACGTTCTTTAGATTGTGAAGCGAGGCATTGCGCAGGGCAAAAGTAGCGGTAGCTACACGTGGCGCCTGGTTAAAGCCACTTTTCATGCTCATCATCTCGCCAGTGCTTGTGCCACTGCGCAAGAGTTGGTCATAAGTGCCTTGAAACACAATTTGCCCTCCCCTACTGCCTGGTCCCGGCCCTAAATCCACAATGTGGTCGGCAATGGCAATCATCTCGCGGTGATGTTCCACAAGCAGAACAGTGTTGCCGGCGTCACGCAGGCGACGCACCGAGTGTTTCATCTTCTCAATGTCGTGGTCGTGGAGGCCCGTGCTGGGCTCGTCGAGGATATATAGCACGTCGGCAAGCGACGAGTTAATATATTTTGCGATCTTGCATCGTTGCGCTTCACCACCCGAGAGTGTGCCCACAGCACGGTCAAGGCTCAGATAGCCCAGTCCTATTTCTTCGAGTGCTGTGAGGCGCGCGCTAATGGCTTGCTTGATGTCGACAGCCAGTGGCGACGTCAATGACTTAATCCACCGGTTGAGGCGTGTGATTGACATAGCGCAAGCCTGTGCAATGTTAATGCCATCGATTTTGCACGAGAGCACTCGCGGGCTTAGGCGCGTGCCGCCACAGTCGGGGCATGTGCCCATGTTGAGCATGGGATTGAGCACTGCTGCATGCAGCAAGCCCTCCTCGCTATTGATGATGCTGCGATACATGCGTGGGATTATGCCTTCATATTTTGCACTCTTGGGCCAGTTGGCAGGCGGATTCTTAAGGCGAATTTGAGGGCTATTAAGGAACAAATCCAGTTCTTCAGGGCTGTAGTCCTTGATTTTCTTATCGAGATCGAAGAGCCCGCTGTGGGCATAGCGTATCCATCGCCAGCCACCCTTGCCAAAGGCGATGTAATGGATGGTGTCCTCGTCGTTGAGGCTCTTGTCAAAATCTACTAGCTTGTGGATGTCGAGCTCGCGAATCTCGCCTAGCCCCGAGCAACGTGGACAACTACCCTCGGGGTGATTGAAGCTGAATGACTCGGCATATCCCACAAAGGGCTGCCCCACCCTTGAGAAGAGCAGTCGCAAGGGAGCGGCGATATCGGTATAGGTAGCCACCGTTGAGCGCGAATTTTGCGCCGGCTTCTTCTGGTCAATGACAATGGCGATGGGAAGGTTCTCAATGGCATCGACATGCGGACGACCATACTTGGGAAGGTATTGCTGCACAAACGATGGAAACGTGTCATTAAGCTCACGTCGCGACTTAGCAGCTATGGTGTCAAGCACCAGCGAACTCTTTCCCGAGCCCGAGACACCTGTAAAAACTGTGATTTGATGCTTGGGAATCTCGAGCGACACGCCCTTGAGATTGTTCTCTCTAGCTCCCCTTATTATTATCTTATCGTGGTTCATAAAACGATTTTTATTTTCTATAAACAATAGAACCAACAAATTTCGCAATTTTATTTTCCACAAACAATAAAATCAACATTTTTTACCCAATTATTTCCCTTTATATAAATACCAAACCACCCCTCGGCATCGCGTCGAGGGGTGGTTTCTCTATTTGTTACTATATAAATCGATAATCTGAATCTTCGTCAGACTGAGATTTCAGCATTATTAGCTCGCTTAGAAAATCTTCTTTACCGAGGTTGTACTACCATCGGTATAGCGAGTGACAATGATGTTGAGACCATTGAATGGATGATCGCTAACCTGCCCGGCAACATTTATATACTGGCGATTTTCAACCATCTTACCGTTCTCAACGATAACGCCATCGATAGCAGTGTTGTTGTCAACCTTAACAGTGAGCTCAACCCACCGGGTCTTGCCCTGCTGAGTGAGGCCAACGAGCACTTTGTGAGCACTAAGGTCAACTTTAGCGTTGATATTAAGTATGCCGTTCTCATCGAGAGCGATGTCGATGGCATCGGTAGTGATGTCCTTAAGAGCAGGAGCTCCTGCCGAAGCCATAACCGCACCGGCGTCTTCAAGTGTGAAAACCATGGTGGAGCCATTGTCATCAACCATAACGTAGTCACGCAAGTTGATCGTGCTCTCACCAAGCTTCACAACGCAAGTTGCTTGAGTCATATCACGCTCACAGTTGAAATCGTCCATTACAAAATAAGCGGCGGTATTCAAACCATAATTACCCTTGTCGGTACCATCAAGCAGGAAACGCACTTTAGCTACCTTGCCCAGTGGGCGCAGGTCCATCCACTGCCAGGTGTCAAGGATGTAGTGGTCGAGTGAGTTAGTGCTGCGATAGTCAGCTAGATAGAAGTCGACACGCGCAGTCTCTGTGTTGTTAGCATCAAATCCCACTGCGGTGAGCTTAAACCAGTCGTCTTGCTTGAAGGCTCTTGCAAAGCCATCGCCATTAGCCATACCATTGAACGAGTAAGCACTATTGCTCACATACACACCCAGCAAGTTGTCTCCGTCGACGCTATTAGTAATCTCCACAAATTGCCCTTCGGGGAAGGCAACGCAATAGTTGCTTGAACCATTATGACCTTCGCCCACAGCACTGTGCCACTGATCGGCAAGGGACGCATAGGCCGTCGATGTCTCATTGCTTAATGAGTATCCATACCAGTAGTTGTAGCCTGGCATAGCACCATTATTAAAGTAGTAAGAACCACTATAGAAACCATCGGTTATCATCGATGCTGTACTTGGATCGTAGGCCCAGTGGCTATCTTCGTCGAGATAGTTATCGTCCATCGACGCGGCAACAGCCTCGCCCAGCACACGCACGCCAGTCTTAGCGTTAACGGTCTGCCCATCGGCACTAGTAACAGTGAGGCGATAGCCATAAGAATACTCAGGCGCTACGCTCAATGTAGCCTCATTGCCTACTACCTGGTTCATCTGGTCACGCCACTCATAGGTGTAAGGCTCATCGCCACCTGCCACCACAGCAGTGATTGTTGCGGTTTCACCGGCACTGATTGTAGCGGCAACCTTGTCGAGAGTTGCTGTGAGAGGCTCGATGTGACGCAAAGTGGTGAACTGCTCGGTCTCAACCACGTCGCTCTCCACGCCCAGCGCGCTCACTACCATGAGATAAGCCTTATAGGTAGTGGCAGGAGTGAGATCGGCGAGTGCGGTGCTCACCTCGGTGTCGGCATTGATGTCGACGCTCTCGCTAGCGAGCAGGTCGTCGGCAGTGACAACTTTGAGGGCAGGAGCACCAGCAGTAGGCTCGGTCATCTCTTCAACCTTGTAGTAAAGTTTGCCGCCCACAGTCCACTTGCTCTTGATGGTGGCAGTAGTCTCGGTGACGTCGTTAACGGTGGGGTAACCCTCGGCAATCTCGGGTTTCTGCTCAACTACCTCGGCAAACTCGTAGGCACCCACAGTGGGTGTCTCGGCGTTGCGGCTGAGGCCGTCGGCGTCGGTAGTGATGTAGTCAACAGGTAAGCCCATGCACAGGTTGCCAGCGCTCTTGAGGTGCAGGTCCACATCGCTCATGAAGTCGGCCTGCTCGGTGATGTTGCCACTGTTGCCGGCCATATCGTTGAGTGCGTCGATTGTGGTGCCCTCCATCACTGTTTCGCCCCAAAGTGCGTTGTTGATCATGCTAGGCTTGTCGTTGTAGCCGCTGATGATAAACATTGCTGGGCTGCTGGTGGTGTTCTGCAGCAGGTTGTTCTGCAACTTGATGCCCTCATAGGCGATAGGAGTGCGACGAGCGGTGTAGAAGGTGTAACCTCCATTACCTGCAATGCGCACGGTGTTGTTTACAACGTCGATATACTTCTGGTCAAGGTCAATCTCGATGCCGACAGTGCTGTTGCTGGGCGAGTTGATGATAGAGATAGCATTGTTGTAAACCTTGACGGGAACCTCGGGAGTGCCGAAAGTCTCGCCACGCAGCTGGATGCCGCCGCTGTAGTAGGTGGTGCTGTTGTTAATCTTGTTGCCACTCACTACCACGTTGCCGCGGTTGCGGGCAATGTCGATACCCCAGTAGCCGGTCTTCTGCACAGTCGACTGGCTGATGACGTTATTCTCAACAACGGTGTTGATTTCGTCGTAGATGTAAATACCCTTAGAACCAGCCTCGCTGATGGTGTTGCCACGCACCACAAGACCTTGCTCCTTAGAGAGGCTCACATTGTTGGTTCCACCCAGGTAGAGAGCGATGTAACCGCCCTCGAGCAGGTTGTTCTCGAATGTGGCGAAGTCATTGTTGCGACCATCCTCATTCACAGCGCTCATCTTCACCAGGTTGATGCCGCTGTAGCCGCTCAGCACGGGAGTAGCTTTCACATGGCAGTCGCTCAGGATGAAGTGGTGGCTGCGGTCGTAGATTTGAACCACGTAGCTGTACTCGCTCTCCTTGGCGGGAACGAAGCTCAGCTTGTCGAGGGTGACATAGGGGGTGTTGTCGATGAATACCACGCCCTTCTTGTAGCTCGACGAGCCAGGCATGTATTCGCTAGAGCCAGCGCCAGCAATGATCACGTTGTCGCGATTGCCACTAAGACTAGTGAAAGTGATGGTGTTGTTCTCGCCTGCCCCAGGAACACTTGCAAACCAAATGTTCTCGGCATAGGTACCATCCTCAACCTGGAAGGTTACAGCTCCCTCAACACCACCTTGCAGAGCCTCGGTAGCCTCGGCAAAGGTGTGATAGTGGGCGTTGTCGCTGGCACCAATGATGTAGTTGCCCTTGAGGCCCGCCTTGATGGTGCGGCTTGCGGCAGTGGCAGTGACATCGGTGTCGCCAACCTTGGTAATCTGAGCAGTCACAGCAGTACCAACGGTGGCATCGGTAGCGATGTCGTAGGTGAGCCACAGGTAGTAGTCGCCATTGTCGGTAATCTCTAGAGGCTCGTCGAGGGAGAGTGTATTCTCCCCATCGGCTACAGTAACGCTGCCTAGCAGGGTGTTGGTGCTGAATACTGCATTGTGCTCGGTGTAGTAAACCTTAGCATTGGCGATGTGGGCATTGCCGGTAGCATTGAAGGCAACACTGCTCAGGGCAATGGGGTCCTTGTCACCCCTCACGTTGAGCTTGATCTGCTGCATCACGTTGTCTTGCGAGTTGCGCATCACGTCGGTGTTGGTGCTAGCAACCTCGATAGTCTCGATGGTAAATGGAGTCTTCTCGTGCAGGCTCACCTCCATCTCCCAGCCGTCGAGAGTGCTGGCGCTGGCGTTGGCTTCAAAGACTACAGTCATCGAGCCATCTTCGGCCTTGCTCACGAGGTTGGCAGGACCAGTGGTGGTGCTGTAGCCTGTGATCTTGCCCAAGATATTCTCTTCGTTGGCCTCACGGCCGCTGTAAATCATCATCTTGCCCGAGCCAATAGAGAATGTGTTCAGGGTGTTGATTTGCACGGCACTGTTGTCACGGCCGGGAACAAAGGTCACAGTTCCCTTGAAGCCCTTGGTGAGCTTGCCGTCGGCGCCACCGTCGTCGTAGAAGAGCAATGGCTCGGTGACGGTAACGATGTTGTTGCCCTCTTGCATGAGGTAGATGTACTTAACCACGCGATTGCCCTCGGGGTCGCCATTCTCGATGGTGGTGGTAGTGCCAGCGGCGTCTACTATCGACACCAGTTTGGCATCCACTACGCTCTCGGCAGCAGCGTCGGCCTTAATGTCGACGTTCACCCACCAGTAGTTGTTGCCCTCGGCAAGCTCGCGCTCACCGCTCACGGTGATGGCGCTGGACTCGGGGTTCTCAACAGCACCAAACTCAACGGCGCTGGCGCGGTCGTTAGTGTTGTTGTAGAATACACTCACCTTGCTGATAGCTGCCTGCGTGTTCTTGAGATCAAGGTTGATGTCCTTAACGGTCATGAGCGAGAGGGTGCCCTCGGTTTCAAGGTTGAAGTCGATGAGCTCGGCACCAGTAGCGCCCACAGCAAGCACGTCGCTGCTGGTTTGGTTAACGGTGATGTTCTTCACACTCATGTCGTGGTTCTGGAAGGGCTGCACAGTGGCGGTCCATCCAGTGCCGGCATAGTAGCTGCTGGTGGTCTTGGGGTTGAAACGGATGGTCAACGAGCCGTCGGCGCTTTGTGAGCGCAGCACTTTACCCGGACCTACTTTAGACTCGCTGTTGTCCTTGAGATTCCACAACAGCTTGTCGGCACTAACCTCGGTACCGCTGTAAATCTCAAACACGGCACGAGTGCTATAGCTAGAACTTGAATAGTAAACATCGAAACTTGAGAAGTTGATCTCCGCCACAGTACCAGCCTCGGCGGGCGTGAAAGTGACAACGTAGTCGGCATCAACAGTCTCATACTTGCCGCTATATCCCTCGGTATTGGTAAAGGTCCAAGGACCGCTTATCACGTGGCTGTGAGCGCCCTGAGTTGCTCTACACACATTGTTTACAGTGCGAGTAGCACTCACTGCAGTGGCAGGTGCCTGAGTGGTTTCGCCCACTGTGACATCATTCAGCGACAGGGTGATTTGCTCATCGTTTTGAGCTCCGTTGTTGATATCTAGCACGATAGCCACATAGTTGTGACCTTCAATAAGCTCCTTCTCGCCAGTGATAGCGATAGTGGTGCCACTAACCTCTACCTCGCCAAACTTGTCGGTAGTGGCGAAGGTGTTTTTCTTACCTAAATAATAGGCACGCGCGCGCGATATATTCTTAGCATCGGCAGCAGTGAGATTGATGCCCTTCAAGCTCAGTGGATTAGCGGTATTGTCGGTAGCAACATCAATAACAAGCATTTGAGCATCGGTATCGCCAGCACTAACTGTGGCTGTTGAAGCCGCCTCGCCGCTAACTCCAGCGAGTGTCATGTTGCCCGGCAGGAACTGGCTAACTGTAGCCTCCCAGCCGCTCTTGGGATAACCGGCAGTGCTCTTGAGGTAAACAGTCATAGAGCCATCGTCGGCAGTCGACTTCACTATTTCAGGCTCGTCAAGCAGGGTGGTGATAAGGTTCTCCTCGTTCACCTCACGGCCGTTATAGAACTTGAAAACGTCGTTATAGCCAACGGTCGAGGTATTGAACAGTTCAAGCTTTGAGAAATCAATCTTGATAGCATTACCTTCAGTTGCGGGAACAAAGGTGACTTGTCCCTCAAAACCCTGAGTGATATTGCCGTCTTTTCCACCATCGTCGTAGAAGTTGTAGGGCACATCGCCCACGGTGATGACTTGTGGGGTGGTCGAGATCATTGCAATAGCAGGCTTGGCAACTGCCACTGTAGTGCCTGCGGTGAATGGGGTCACGCCATCGGGGTGGCCTGTGGTTGCAATCTTGGTGATTTCGATAGCAGCCTTGGCACCTGGAGTGGCAGCGCTAAGAAACTCGCCAGCAATCGAGTACTGGTTAAGTCCCTCACCCAATGGCTGGTTGAGGTTGAAGGTGTAGCCCTCGCCATCGGCAACGACACTGGCAGTGAGTGCGTTATCGCCCATAAACGAGGCTTTAGAGCCTGCGTAGAGTCGCAGCTGAGTTGGGTCGATAGCATCCTCATTGGTTGTAGCCTTAAATGAGATTGCGGTCACTGCATCGGCATTCATCACGCCGGTAGTGGTGATTTGAGCAGTGGCGAAGTTGATGCCTTGGGTGGCACTGGTGCTAGCCTCAACGTTGTCATAGTTGCTGGCAGCACCGGTCACGACCATGTCTTCTAGAGTGATACACTTCACAGTAGCCTTCCAGCCATCAATAGACTTGGCATAGCGGTAGATGTAGCCCACCGAGATGATGCCGCTTGCATCGCTGGCGGTGTAGGTCTTGTTGGTGTAGGTGCCGTCGAGCGTCTCGAGTACCTTACCTTCGGGTAGGGTCGACGAAGCAGTAACACCACTGGTTGATGTGGCATAGGTGAACGAGTTGTCGGCATCGGGGTCGCCAGCATACACGCTCACATAAGCAGGCCAGTTGTTGCCGTCGCTACGCACGTCAAGCTTCTCAAAGGTGAGCTGAATGGCCATACCTTGAGCTGGCTTGAACACTGTGAGCGACTGCGAGTTGCTGCTATTTGAGCTACTGATACCTTGATTGCTATTCATATCAAGGAAAGTAATCACCTCGTCGGCAGCAACTTCAATGGTCTGCTTGCCAAATTGCAACTGGTTCACGGTGCGGTCGGCACGGGCTGGCAGTGCCAGTGCCGTGATAGCGAGAATCAGCGCAAAAGTCTTGGAAAGTAAACTTAATTGCTTCATAGTGTTTTGATAAATAATTATGTTAATAAAAAAGTCGTTTCACACCAGCTGCTCGGGTGGAACAACGTTAACACAATGAAGCACTATAGATTAAAGTGCAACACACCCATTGCTATGGATGCATTTTGACCTCCCAATGAAGATCCTCCTGTGGCACAATAGATGTAGCCAAAGAAAAACTGCCTGTGTTCCGCGCTCTAATTCCACGAGAGCTCGAAATTGTTTTTAACGATAACGAGGCAGGTCTTCTGGCTCATTCCCATCGCTTGCCTTGAAGGGCCTTCCCACCAGCGCACTAGGCTGGCAGTGACCGAGTTGAGAAATTCGGCAAGCGATATTGTAGATGGGGAAAATACAGCAGCGGGTTCTGCCCAGGAGTCTCACCTGTGTTCCCTTTTCAGCCACCAGCGGAGCGGTTACTCATAGTGGCCACCACATTATCACGTGGCAAAGGTACATTAATTTTCTGTGATATACAAATAATCTACTACTTTATATAAGTTAATAACTGTCGTGAAGTATTTTAATTTCTTGAATCCGCTTTAAGTTTAAACTCAATTTTCCGCCACTTGTGAAGTGCGAATATTATTATCGCTTCAATAACATAGGCTATAAGATAGCTATACCAAATGGCTTGTGGCATAGAGCGAGATATGATCCACAGCACGGGAATCACCGTGAGCGACAAGGCGAGCGAGATAAAGAGTGCCATGCGGTGGTGGCTGTAGAGTTTGTAGACAATCATGAGCACATAGATGTAGCAGAATGGGATGAAGCTAAGAGCAAAGACGCGCAGGGCATGATTGCTCTGCTCGAGCATCGCCGGGTCTTTACCGCCAAAGAGGCGCGCTATGCCCTCGGGGTAAATCCACACCACGAGGCAGGTGACTACCATTGCCACGGTGATGAAACGGAATCCCTTGTTGATGACGGCTTTGAGTCCATCTTCGTCGCTCTTGCCCACCTGGATAGCGCCGAGCGACTGGAGCGTTTGGCAGGTGCCCGAGAGGAAAAGGTTATAGACTTGCAGCAGGTTCATGCACAAGGCGAAGACGAAGATGCCTGTGCGACCCGTGGTGGAAAGCACGATTGTGTTGGCGCTGAGCAAGAGCAGCGTGAGGCAGATGCTTGCCAGAGCTAATGGTGCGCCCTGCGCGATGATGCGACGCCATGAGTCAAGCAGGTTGCCACCGCCAAACTGCAGCTTGAGCCCGCGGTTCTCGGGTTTAAGCCAGTGAGTGAGCAGGATTGCAATTCCCACAAGATGACCCACCACAGTCGCCGCGCTTGAGCCGGTGATTCCCCAATCAAAAACTTGGATGAACACAATGTCGAGCAACAAGTTGAGAGCATTGTCCACAATCACCGCCAGCGACACCAGCTTGGGGCTACCGTTCACTCCCACCATTGTAGATAGGCCCCACATCACTATGAAAGCGGGATTGCCAATGAGAAGCACCTGCATGTAGTCCTGTGCCAGTGGAAGGATGTGCTCATTGCTACACAGCAAGCGTGCCACCTCATCAGGGAAGATGAGCCCGCCAAAGATGGTGAGCAGCAAGCCTATGCCCGTGCTTAGCGTGAGAGCGCGAGTGAAAAACCGACGTGCTTGGGCAATGTCATTCTTGCCCAGGGCGTACGCCACGAGCATACCGGCACCGGCGTTGATGAGCAGATGCAAGGTGAAGATAAACTGGTTGATGGGTTTCGACAGGTTGATGGCACTCACACCATCGGCACTGATAAGGTTGCCCACAATGATGCCGTCGACCACATTTCCCAAGCACCCCGAGAGTGCCACCAGTATGTAAGCCCACAGGTAGTTATAGAATTGCTGGTGTATGCTTTTATCACTCATGATAAAATTTTCCTCTAAAATAGTCTCAATGACTACAAATGTAGAATAAATCCACAAATTATACAAGTCCCATAATTGAAATTCTATAATTTCGCAGCCATCTTAATGGGGGGGGATGGATATTTTCCGTCATTATCTTAAGTTATTATTTTGTGAAGAAGAAGAAAGGTCTTTGTGGTTTGAGTATTATGGGTTAACTTTGTGGCAAGATTTAAATTTACGAGACTATGTCTCGTAGTACATTAACTTTTTTAGAAGATGAAAGGAGAAACAGTTGCTAAACGCATTGAGTGGGTTAACAACCACAAGGAGTTGCAGTTAGTGCCATCTATGCATCGTCGCAAGTTTGACCACAATTATGCTGGCCGCTGTGTTTATATGTTCACTATCTGCGTGTTGGGTCGCAAGCCGTTTTTTGGTACTCTGTGCGATGCCGATGCTGTTCATCCTTCTCCGTGGGTGTTACCATCTGAACTAGGGTGTGAAGCGACAAAGTGCTGGGATAATATCTCTATCGAAAATCCTCAAGTAGAGAATATTGCTTTCCAGCTAATGCCCGACCATGTGCATGGGATTTTATTTGTTAGAGAGCAGTTACAACGCCACGTTGGGCACATAATAAGTCGTTTTAAAGCAAAGGTAACCAAGGGATTTCGTTCTCAGTTTGCGTGCTCCGAGACACAGTCTCGGACTATTCAGCTTTGGGAGCCGGGGTATAACGACCGCATTCTCTCGGGCAAGGGACAATTAGCAACTTGGATACATTATTTACAAGACAACCCACGTCGCCTGTGGGTGAAGCGTGAAAATCCTCATTACCTAACCGCTCGCCAGGGAATCAAAGTATGCGGTCATGAATTGTCGGCTTTGGGTAATCTTTTTCTACTTGAATATCCTTATAAGGTAGCGGTAAAATGCTCCCGAAAGATGACACAAAGCGATATAGAAGCTGCGTGCAGTCATTATTTATCTCTTGCACAAGATGGTGCAGTTCTTGTGTCGCCTAGCATTAGTGATGGTGAGAAAGAAGTGATGAAAAGAGCCTTCACTGCAGGTTTCCCTCTTATATTTTTGTTAGAAAATGGAATTAGCCACATGCAGAAACCATGTGGTCGCCAGTTTGATGCGTGTAGCGAAGGACGTTTATTATTGTTATCGCCTTGGGAACATCACAATGACCATCGTAGAATAACACGAGCACAATGCGAAACGTTGAACCAACTGGCAGCTTTTTTGTGTAATTCAAAAATAACAAGAAAATGAAGACTATGAGAAATTTTCTATATCTCCTATTAGCAACCTTAGGACTTGCAAGTTGCGGGAGTTATCACGTGCCGCCGTTTGGCACTTCCGGCAATTGGAACTTGACGGGCAACATGGTGATAAGCAGCGATATGGCTGTCAACTTTGGCGGCAATGGCATCATGGCCAACGCCGGCAACGGTGAATATGACCTGCACTTTATCACCAGCCAAGACGGCTTTAATGCCTATGACCCGAAATGTGCCAAGTATATTACCGATGTCCTCAAGCAAATTCCCTTAAAAATAGATTCAGTAGAGGTAATTCTTGCCGATCAATACTTGATTTTATCGACCAATGCCACAAGCGCGTGGGAGCCCGACTATGTGCGCCGTGCCGATGGCACAATCCTTACCGTCCAGGCCAACCCTGTTCAGAGCCTCAGGCAGCCACATGATGAATTGTGGCGCAACCTCATCATCAACAAGTCGAAACACCAAATCATTGTCGTTGACCGCCTGATAAGGAACAACCGGCACTATGCCATTGTGTATGTGCTACAGAGCGAGAGCAAGAGTTCGCCATTGGTGCGTAACATTCAATTCGACATAACCGGTGAGCGCAACATTCAGTCCACAGGTACCATGCTTGAATCGCTCATGGACAAGTCGATTGACGCCTTGAAGACCGAGGTTCAAGTCATGAGTTATGACGATTACATCATGCGCGCCGACTCATGCTTCATGCGAGGAGACTATGTGGGTGCCAGTAACGCGTTTGGAAACGCCTTCGGGATGAAGACTAAGATTCAGGGCACACATCTCTACAACGGCGCCTGTGCGGCTGCAATGGCAGGACTCAGCGATGTTGCTTTCGAGCGATTGAACATGAGGCTCAGCAGCGACAGCAACTGGTGGGTCGACGACCCCAACCACGACAGCGACCTTAAGAACCTGCACAGCGACGTGAGGTGGAAAACCTATTGCGACACCGTTATTGCCAGGCGCGACCGCGCAGAGGCGGCATTCGACATGCCCTTGCGTCGCAGGCTACAAGAGATTGGGCGTAGCGACCAGGATGTGCGTTATGAGTTCCTCGCCGCCTACAATGCCCACCCTCGCAATCAGGCACTTGTTGATTCACTTATAGCCCAAATGCAGCGTGTCGACAGCATAAACCTGTGTGCCATTAGCGAAATTCTCGACACGCGAGGTTTTGTGGGGCGCGACAAGGTGGGCGACGCGTCGGCCGTCTATTGGCTTGTTATCCAGCACGCGCCTGTCGAGATGCAGAAAAAATATTTCCCTCTCTTTGTCGTCGCTATGGAGCGCGGCGACTTGGCGCGCTCGCAGGTGGCAATGATGGACGACCGCATTGCCTTGCATGAGGGTCGACCACAAAAGTATGGTTCACAAATCGTGGAAAACGACAAGGGCCAGCGTGTTATTTATCAACTCCTCGACCCCGCGCAAGTTGACCAGTGGCGCAAAGCTATGGACCTACCGCCCCTGGCCGATTACAAGAAGCAGATGGGAGTGAAGTAATAAAGATATATATTAGCCTGCTTTTATAGCACACGCATTAAACGAATTTCAATTAACTTTTCTTGTGTCCTCAATGAAGAGGGCGAGTGCGCTCGGGAGATGTAGACGCTACATTATCTTAAGAGGTCTCACCTGCACTCCTGAAGAGCCCGCCCGACATGTGCCTAAAAATCGAAAAAAGTCCACCGAAGGGGTTGATGTTGTCAGATTTTAGTTGTATCTTTGCCATGTCATGAGCTAACCTTTATGATATTTATCCACTTAAATTAATCTTGACATGAAAAAAACAATTATATATTTGACATTAATGCTTTTTGTGTGTGAAATTACATTCACCTCCTGTAAAGACAAGGAAGAAGTAGTTGATGACGTTGTGACAGAATCCAGTGAGTACGTGGTTTATAAAGATGGAGTCATGCTCAACTGGAATTTTGGGCCGTTTCCAGACCCTGGCTATGAACTAAATGTACCAGCTCAGGGCGCGACCTACCGCATAGATGATGTTGTGAATTGGATGACGGGCATTGAATTGGAACCACCATTAGGACTAAAGAGTGATTTTATTTCCATAACGCCTTTTTATGTCAATGACAATGGCAAGGAACGGATTGATTATTTTGATATCACTTTCCAGCCTAATAAGACCGGGAGTAAACGTGAGTGCAGTATAAGAACTTTGCCTTTTCAAGCTTTAAAAATTGGCACGGAATTAATCTTAGTTGGAACAGTTTTTTCTGCTTATCAATTGTCGGAATAGAACGAGTGGCTTTTGATATGTACACTAACTAACGTGAGTTCGACGGATTTATCGTTTGGAAATCATCGTCTTAGCAACTCTCCCATAAGGCATAAGCTTTCTCACGGCTCTTCCCGTCAATGCTCTCGCTGTCGCTGGCGAACCAGTGTATAAAACGGGTAGCATTAGTGTTTGGGATGTTTTGAGCCAGTAGCATCACACCGTTATAGTCGAGCACATCGGTATATCGCCTCTTACCATCGGGTGCAAGCAATTTCAACTGGTTAGTGACACTAACCACTTCACTGCCCTGCTTGCGTAGCTTGGTCTTGAGATATTTCCAGTAATTGCGGGTGCGATTATAGTCATCTTGCTCATTAATCGCACCCACAATGTCAAGGACCGAGAACCACCATCGGTTGCTCTCGTTGTCCCACACGGCACGCACTTCGCGCTAGTTGTAGAAACGGATAGATATTTTGCGCTGTTCCGACATGTTTATTTCTAAAATGTCCTCAAAGGAAACGGCCCTTTGAGGACACCTTAGGGGACTTTACTCGAGGTCGAAGAAGCCTAGGCCGCTAATGGCTGTGAGCATGCGCTCCACATAGTCCCACGAGGTGGGTGACCAGGCAAAGCCCAAGCGGTAAAGGACTTGAGTAGTGTAGTCATTGTCGCGCTTGACTTCGGTGGTCTTTTGTCCATGAGCCATGTCTTGGTAGGCGAGCAAGCTCGACAGCTGTCGTGCCTTGTCGGGGTCGTTCTTAGCGTCGTCCATAGCCTTGTTAAACTCTTCCTGCTCAACGAAGCGTATTCCCTCGCCCACAGTGTGCAGGCCCATGAGCACGTCGCCTAGGAACTGCGTGTGGATGTTGTAGGGGTGGAACACGCAGCACTCGCGTGGCGTGGTGGCAAGCATCACAATGGCATGTGCCACCTCGTTGATGGGCGAGAACTCAACAGTCTTGTTGCGCATGGCGAAGGGGCACTCCCCAAGCATGTTGTAGACCTTGATGCGACCCATGAACGAGTTAGTCTGGAAGTTGGCTTGGAACTCACCGTCGGTCGAACGAGCGGCGAGGTTACCCACACGCATTATCTTGGCGCTGAGTCCCTGCCGCGCAACGGCGTCGAGGATGAGGCGCTCGGCCATAAACTTAGAGTAAATGTACTTGTTACCCAAGAACTGTCCCATGTAGAATCGTTGCTCGGTGAACACATCGTCGCGCGCCTCGCCTGCCCACAGGCCTCGAGTGCTGGCTGTGGAAATGTGAATCAACTTGGCGCCCTTCTTCAAGCAGAAGTCAACGCAGCGCTTGGCTCCGCCTATGTTCACATCCTCAATCTCTGTGCCCTCACTGAAGTGTTTCACAATAGCGGCGCAGTTGAAGATGGTGTTGATGTCGAGACTCTCGTCAAAGTCGCTCGTCACATCGCCCACCACCACATGCAGGCGCTTGCCAAAGAGGTCCTTAAAGGCGTCGGCAAAGTAGTAGAACAGCAGCGTGCGCAGGCGACTCTCGGCTTTCTCGGCATCCTTGCCACGCACAAGGCAGTAGATATTGCGGGCATCACTGTCGATTAGCTCGCGCAAGATGTGTATGCCCAGGTAACCGGTGGCACCAGTGAGCAATACATTGCCCAGTTGCTGCCGCTCACCCTGGCGGAAGGCGTCGAGCGTGTTGCCTGCCAGCATGGTGTTGATGGCAGAGTAGTCAAACGAGGTTACCTCGTCACTGCCCTCGCTGTCACCTTCACCACTCACCAGGCGCGCCAGTTGGCGTGGAGTGGGGTTGGCGAAGACGTCGCCGTAGGCCACATGCATTCCGGCTTTGTCGGCCTCGATGATGACGCGTGTCACCACCAGTGATGTACCTCCAAGCTCAAAGAAGTTGTCGGTAGCTCCCACCTTGTCCATTTGCAGAATGTCGGCAAAGATGTCGCAGAATGTTCGCTCGGTCTTGGTGGCAGGTTCCTCATAGGCCGAAGTTACCGCCAGCTCAGGCTCAGGCAGCGCCTTGACGTCGGTCTTGCCATTTGGCGTCATCGGCATCTTGTCGAGTTGCTTATAGGCTGTGGGCACCATGTATTGAGTCAAGCTCTTAGCTATTTCATCTTTCACAGCGTCAGGCGCGAGTGGTCGGTCGGCGGTATAGTAAGCACACAAGTGCTCCTTGCCGGCAATCTTGCGAATCATGATCACTACCTTGTCGATGCCATCAACCTTGAGCATCACATTCTCAATCTCGCCCAGCTCGATGCGCAGACCACGCAGCTTGATTTGATGGTCGGTTCGACCTAGAATCACGACGTTTCCGTCGGGTAACCACTTGGCGTAGTCTCCACTCTTATAGATGCGCGTGCCATGATAATCGACGAAGCGTTCACGCGTCATGTCGTCGAGGTTGTTATAGCCTCGCGCCACTCCACGTCCACCAATGTAAAGTTCTCCCACTACACCCACAGGCAGTTCGTTACCGTCACTATCGACGATAAACTCCTTGACATTGAGCTGCGGGCGGCCCACGGTGACGATGCCGGCACGAGTGAGCTCAGCATTGTTGGAAGCTACAGTAATCTCGGTTGGACCATAGCAGTTAAAGATGCGTGCCTTGCTCACGGTGCGCAACTGGTGCAACAGCTGGTCGCTGAATTTCTCACCACCGGCTCGCGCAATCTTAATGTTGGCGATAGCTTGAGCAAAGTCCTCGCTAGTGAGCCATGTTTGCCATCTGGAAGGAGTTCCACTCACCATGTTGATACCCTCGCGCTTGATGAGCGCGGCCAGCTCAAGTGGATTGTTGGCTTGCTCTTCGGTGGCGACAACAAGTGTCTTGCCGTTGTAGTAGGCCATGCCAATGTCTTGCAATGCGGCATCAAACGAGATCGTGGTCACGCTAAGCACACGCTCGGCATCGGTAAGCACGGCGTTGGCAAAGACGTTGGCAAGATGCCCGTAGAGATAATTGCAAATGCCTTCATGGCGTAGCATCACACCCTTAGGGCGACCTGTAGAGCCACTAGTATAAATGAGATAGGCTAGGTCGTCGGGGGTGATATCAGGTTTGTGGTACTCGGCATCACATGCTATAAGTTCCTCCACATCAATAGCTTTCTCGGGGGCGACACTACCTAGACGGTCGGAAGTGGTGATGATGTAGCGCGCCTTGCTATCCTCAAGGATTAGCTTGATGCGGTCGGCAGGATACTCGGGGTCGCAAGGTATGTAGGCGGCTCCGGTTTTTAGCACACCAAAGAGTGCCAATATCAACCTGCTGGTGCGTGGCAAGAGCAATGCCACGCGGTCACGTTCCTTCACGCCACGTGCTTGCAGGGCAGCCGCTATGCGCGTGGTCACCTCATCCATTTCGCTGTAGGTGAACTTGCCGTCGACTGCCACCAGCGCGTCGCGCTCGGGAGTAGAGGCGGCGTAGTGGCCAATACAATCGTGGAAGAGTTGAAGCGGAGCATCGGCAGTAGCTACTTGACGTAGTTGCGCCAGTTCATTCTCTTGCTCGTCGCTCACGATAGAGATGTGGCGCACATTGATAGTGGATTGAGCCATCATGCGTTCCACAACCACAGCTATGCTTTGTGCCAGCGATGTCGCTAGGCGCTCGCTGTAGAGGGCGTCGTCATATTGCACCACGACACCTCTCGATTCTATCTTGATATTTATTTTGAACTTGGGAACCTTCAGCTCAAGCAATTCCTGGTTAATGGCCTGACCGTCGACAGTGTATTGCGACAGCACACCCACCTGATAAGCATAGGCAATGGCCGGGCGGAAATTGTAATCGGCGGCGATGCGGGCAAAGGGGTAATCCTCGTGTCGCAGCGTGAGGTCGAATGTCTCGCTAGTAGAACGCAGATAATCCTCTACACTCACGTCATCAATGCTTATGCCCAGTGGCAAGGTGTTGACAAACATGCCCACAGTGTCGGCTATCTTAAGATTAGAACGGCCGTTGCTCACAGTGCACAGGAACACGTCGCGATTGTTAGTGTGGCGTGCCACTACCAGTGCTGTTGCGGCAAGGAAAATGTGAGCAGGAGTCACCTCCTTGTCACGACCAAAGGCAGCAACCTTGTCGTGATCGACAGGACACACAACCTCGCCAATCATTCCCTGGATGTCGCTCTTGGGCAGGTCGGCAGCAATCTCGCTAGCACCCTCACATGTGGCGAGGCGCTGGGCAAAGAACTGTTGCGAAGCCTTGAACTCATCGCTTTCCTGAGCAGCTTGCTGGTCATTAACAAAGTCGAGGTAGGAATAAGTCTCCTTCTCCACATCCTTGCCTTCAAGAGTAGCGTTGAGCTGGCGTATCATCAAGTCGGCAGAACCGCCATCGAAGAGCAGATGATGCACATCAAGCAGCAGATGCGTGCCACTAGCAGTCACAACCACCTCAAAGCGGTAGAGCGGTGCCTTTTGCAAGTTGAACGGTCGCACAAACTCGTTCTTGTAGGTTGCCAGTTCCTCATCACTCATGCGAGTTATTGGCACTGTTACAGTAGCGGCATCGGTGAGAGTTTGCATAATCTTGTCGCCATCGGTGACAAAATGCACGCTCAACCCGGGATGACTCTCCACCACTTTCTTCACCACACCTGCTAGCCGTTCGGGCTCAATGGTCGATGGGTAAGTGAGCAAATAAGGTATATTATATATCGTGGATGTGGGATTCTTTAAGCACTCAAAGTACACACCAGTTTGGGCATAAGATAGTGGCACCGCAGTAAGTGCCTTGGCGCTGGATGCAGTAGTGGTAGCGGCCGTTGCCATCGCCCCACCCTCCATCAGGTGCTTGAGGATGTCATTCTCAATGCTTTGCAGAGTGCCAGTCTTGACAAGCGACTTGGAGTCGAGTGTGACACCATAGCGCTTGTTCACCTGCACGGCTAAGCGGATTGACGATATTGATGTTAGCCCCGCATAGCCCAGGGGCGTGGTAATGCCGAAGTCGGTGTTGCCCACAATTTGCGCAACAATGTCGTGCAACTCTTGCTCCAGAACATTCATGGGTACATTCACTTCCTCAATGGCTTGAGCCTTTTTCTCAGGTTTGGGCAAAGCACGCTTATTAACCTTCTGGTTCTGATTCAGTGGTATGGCATCTATTTGCATTGTCACTGCGGGAACCATGTAGGGAGGTTTCTCGTCGAGAATGAAGTTGTTGAGAGCTTCAATATCCACCTCACTGTCACTAACTATGTAGGCTGCAATAAACTTGCCACCGCCTTCCTCGTCAAATGCTTGAACTGTAGCATCCTTAATTCCAGGAAACTCACGGATGATACCTTCCACCTCCTTGAGCTCAATGCGGAAACCACGTATTTTCACCTGACCATCGCGACGGCCCACAAACTGGATGTCGCCACCAGGCAGGTAGCGCACGATGTCGCCCGTGCGGTAGATGCGGCGGTATTTCTCATCGCTCGTGAAAGGGTTGTCAATGTAGACCTCGGCTGTCTTCTCGGGACGGTTGAGGTAGCCACGACTCACTTGAGGTCCTGCCACCCACAGCTCTCCCGCAGCTCCCACAGGAAGCCTGTGCTGTTGAGGATCAACAATGTAAAGCCTCATGTTCTCCAACGGCTTGCCGATGGGGATGTCCTTGTATCGCTTGTCGACTATGAATGTGGTCGTAAAAATCGTACACTCGGTGGGACCATACACATTGTGGAATTTATATCCGACGGGAGGAGTGAGCGAAGCCAGCTTCTCACCGCCGGTGCTGAGGTGCAATAGCGAGTGGTTCTCGATGCTGGTTGCAAACTGGTAACCCACCTGTGTTGTCATGAACGAGTGGGTGATATTGTTTTTCTCGAAATAATCGTTGAGAGCTATGAGATCGAGCCTAATCTCTTCGGGAATAATGTGAACTGCCGCGCCACAGGTGAGAGCCGGATACATGTCCATCATGCAAGCATCGAAACCATAGCTGGCATAGGCTGCCACACGATGCTCAGGCTTGAGATCATAGTATCTATGATACCAGTTGCAGAAAGCCACCAGATTGGCGTGAGTGAGCTGGCACCCCTTGGGAATGCCGGTAGAACCACTGGTGTAGAGCATGATAAACAAGTCATCAGGCTCTATGGTTACACTAGGAGCTGGAGAGCTTGGCAATGCATCAATATCGGTGGTGAGCAGCACATCTCCTTCATATTCATTAACCAACGAACGCAGTTCGGGGTCGACAATCAGCAGCTTGGCGCTGGCGTCTTTCATCATGAAATTGAGGCGCTCGGTGGGATAGCTTGGGTCAAGAGGCTGATAAGCGCAACCTGCCTTGAGCACACCCATCGAAGCAATCGCCATCCACTCGCATCGCGGAATGAGCACGCTCACCACGTCTTCCTTGCCGAGGCCCATGGCAGCGATAGCCGCAGCAATGCGATTGCTAATATCATCAACCTGTGAATAGGTGTAACAATGGTCCTTATACACCACTGCCACGCTCTCTGGCGTGGTAGCCACTTGCTTATTGAAGAGTGAGACGATGCTCTGTGAGTCGTCGTAGGGCACATCGCCCTGGTTAAAGCTGTCGAGCACCTCTATTTGCGAAGCGGTGGTGATGTTGATGTCTTTTACCAGCTCTTGAGTGAGCAATCCCTCGAGCACAGCATCATAACTCTCGAGCAGTTGTGCGATAATCTCCCGCGAATATTCGTTGCTGTTGTACTCGGCTTTCACCTGGCACTTACCATCAAGGATGAATGCCTTAAGATAGAGAGAGGCTTCGAGAGTGCTATTGCCCAGGCGCACAGTCTTCATGGGCTTGCCTGCCCACTGCTGGTCGCCAAAGAGGTGTGCATGCCATGCAAACATTGAGTTGGTCTGCAGGTTCATGTCGGTCATCAAGTCGCTATAGCTGTAAATGCTGTGCTCACGGCAACCGGTCATCTGTTCTTGCAGGGCACGCAGGAAGTCGAGAGTAGTGGTCTCGCCGGTAAACTTGCCATACACCGGCAAAGTCTTGACCATCATGCCCACGGTGTGTGACATTCGCTTGTCGCTACGCCCATTATAGACAGTAGTAAAGAGCGATTCTTGCTCATTGTTATATTTTGCGAGAAGAAGGCTATAGGCAGCGGTGAAAAAATTGCTCTTGAAGATGCCATTTTCCTTGCAGAAATACTCCACTCGCTTCAAGTCGACCTGCATGGTTCGCAATAAGCTCACCTCGCTCGACTCAGGCTCATCGAGGTCGGGCATGAGCTGTGTGAATGTGTCGCCACAGTCGAAGTTGGTAGCATACCAGCGCTTGGCTTCCTCAAATTCAGGCAGCTTGCGTCTCTCCACCTCGTCGAGCGCTATTTGCGCCATAGTGATGCCCTCGCCAGGAATTTCCTGTGAGCAATAGGCATGCTCAATGTCGTGAAGCAGGAGCTGCATTGAAGTGCCGTCAACGATGATGTGATGGTAATCTATAAAGAGGTAGTAATGAGCGCCATCATGCATCACGTCGATGTGGAATAACCTGTCACCATATAAATTGAAAGGCTTGACCAAGTTCAGTTTTTCCTGCTCAATATCTTTAATGTCTCTAATATTTACTTTTAAGTCTTCTTTTTCAAGGTCGATAGTCTGAAGTGGCTCACCATCATTACCCAGTTCAATTCTAGTAAACATTGTGGGATGCGACTTGAAAGCGGCAACTACCGACGCGCACAATCGTTCGCCGTCAAGACTACCATCAAGGACATAGATATAAGGCAAGTTATAACGCGCCTCGCCTGGATGACTGGCGCAATCCACATAAAGCCCATATTGCGACTTGCTTAGTGGTGCTGATATTTTCATGGTTTTATTTTTTTACTCAAAATTAAAAAGGTTAATAAATCCTGTCATTTTAAACACATTCTTGATATCATCATTCAAGCCAGTGAGCGTGACAGTGTGACCGTGCTGCTTGGCCTTCTTGAGGATGCCGAGCATGATGCGCAGCCCACTTGATGCAATGTACTCCATATTTTCGCAGTCAATAACGATATCTTTGTCTTCGTTGTCGTAGAGTGGTTTCAGTTCTTTCTCTACCTGCACTGCCGCCGCAGTGTCGAGCTGACCATTCAATGTAGCAACTAACTTGCCGTCTAACTCACTAATTTTTGTTTCCATAATAATATATTTTATTAATATTTAAAGTAGTCTTATAAATGCAAAGATAGCAATCATTTTACAAAAAATCTATCCCTCGATGAAAATAACTGGTTTTTTAATTCGTTTTTTTTATAAAATTGTCGCACTTTAACCACAATAACAATGCACCATTACCAGCTGGCTTGTGTTTAACGGGAAGTGCCACGAAACCTCTTAGAAGAAAAAACATGAAAAAAATATTATTTTACTTTGCACTGGCATCAATGCTGACAATAGCATTAGCATGCCCACAAGAGGTGCATGCCCAGCTCGATGTTGTACCACAACAGCCACAGTACAACGATAACACTCAATGGTATGTGAACGACAAAGGGAATGGTGCCGATATTTTTTATATCACCTCGACCGAGACTGGAGACTACGCTATGCCTAGCGGCGCCATGTGTCACTGGGCCGACACCTATCGCGACAGCTTGCGCACGCCAATCTACAATGAGATGCTGGGGGTGGACACACTATTGAGCGGTGATTTGAATTTTTTCTCACCCTACTATCGCCAGTGCTCGTTGCAGAGTTTTACCAGCAACGACACCCTAGCCAAGCGGTTACCCATTGCCATAGACGATGTGAAGCGGGCCTTTGAATACTACTTGAATAACATTAACCACGATCGTCCTTTCATCCTGGCAGGTTTCAGCCAGGGTGCAATGATTGTGCTTGAGCTACTAAAGGAAATGTCGCCACACACAAGTAAAAGGATGATTGCCGCCTATGTCATTGGCGCAAGCATCAGCGAGCAACTTGCCAGCAAATGTAGTAATATAGTGCCGGCAAGCGGTAGCGACGATACTGGTGTAACAATATGCTACAACTCGGTGCGCGACGCCGGGTGTGCCATGTGGCCCCGTTCGGCACTTGCCATTAACCCGGTTAACTGGCGAACCGATTCCACTCCCGCGACATTGGTTACTGAGCCCTCGCCGCTGCTACCACTCAGCTCGCAAGAAAAAGACAACCTCACTATTCACCTCGATGTGCCATCAGGGTTACTGATAGTAGAAGGATATAGCGCAACCGACTATGTCTTGCCTCTCGTTGGCAAGGAAGGAAATTACCATTCACGTGAAATATGGCTGTACCGCAATCACTTGCGTGAGAACATGGCATTGCGAGCAGCCACATTCCTCTCGCACACACCAAAGTGAGAGGCGGTTATAACCTCTGCAACTTTCTTACCTCAACTTGGTCAATGTGAGCACATTCTTGCCGTCGATGCGCTCATAATTGATGGTGTCCATGAGTTGTCGAACGAGGAAAATTCCTAGCCCACCAATGCGTCGCTCCTCAGCACTGAGCGAGGTGTCCACATCGGGGGCATCGGTGGGTGCGAAGCTCACTCCTGAGTCGGTAATCTTAAACTTGAGTGCCATGGCTGTTGCTGTTGCCTCAATGCTAATATCTCCTGTTTCTCCCGCCGGATAAGCATAGTTTATAACATTAACCACAGCCTCCTCAACCGCAAGTTTCATACTCGAGGTATTGCTCTCGCTCATGCTTAGCTTGTGGCACACTTCTTCAACCCAGTCGTTGACTGTTTCCACATGTCGCAAATCGTTAGTGATAGATATTTCACGCGAAAGAATGAAGGTTTCGGTTGTCGGCATGTATTTAATTGCCAGCATGGTGAGGTCGTCGCTTTGCTCGGCATCGCCCACAAAGGTGTGTACCTCGCGCAACACGTTATCAAGCAATCGTTGTGGCGACACACCGGCATTAGCGTTGGCTTGGGAGATCACTCGCGTCAAGCCAAATTGTTGCCTTGTGCTGTTCATAGCCTCAGTGAGCCCGTCGGTATATAGCAAGAAGATATTGTTAGGCTGTAGCTGAGCCTCTTGACCATCATATTGCCAATCTTCCATCACACCAAGTGGCAAGTTGGGCTTGACATTGAGTTTTGATGCAGTGTCACTGATGATGAGTGGAGTATCGTGACCGGCATTGCAATAGTGCATGCGACCAGTGGGAAGATCGAGAACTCCAATAAAGAAGGTCACAAACATGCTTGAGTCATTCCCTTGACACACGGCATGATTGATGAGCTGCATGATGCGCATGGGATTGCTCTCGCGAGAGCCTATGGCACGGAACAGCGAGTGTGTTACCGACATTACCAGCGCCGACGGAACCCCCTTGCCACTGGCATCGCCAATGGCGAAGAACAGCTTGTCGTCGCGAATGAAATAGTCATAGATATCACCACCCACCTCGCGTGCCGCCACCAGTGTTGAAGCGATGTCAATATTACTGTGATCGACGCTTGCGTGAGGTAGCATCTCGCTCTGAATGCGCTGCGCCACTTGCAACTCGCCCTCAATGCGCTGACGGTCGGTCTCGCTGCGAATGAGCTGGTTATTATTCTTAAAGAAACGATAGATTATATATCCCAGCAAAGCAAATCCCAATATCATTAGCAACAAAATCCTAAACCGCATCTTATCAAGCTGGCCAAACACCTCGTTGTCATAGCACACCACAGCCACTTGCCAGTGAGGGTTGCCTTTCATGTGATGAAAGAAAACACAGGCATCCTCACCATCCTTCTCGCTTTTGAACTCAATAACATTGATTTTAGTATTGGTCACAACGCGACGATGAACGGTAGAGTCGTTAATAAGCCTAATAGCGTCGTCAAAGTCGCAATGACGTGGGTGGTTACTTGCCGGTTGCGAGATGAGCTTGCCATCGTCAGTGAGCAACAAGCAGAACGACGAGGGATAGATGTGACGATTGTTGAGTGTATCGCTCAGCCAGCTAAGCGACAAGTCGATACCCGCAACAGCAGCAATACTGTCGCGTGAGTCTCTAAGTGGAATAGAATAGGTAGTTATGAACTTCTTGGTCACATCGTAGTCGATGTAGGGGTCGCTCCAGTAGGGCTTGCCAGTGGCAATGGGCTGGGTGTAGAAATTCAAGGTAGTGTAATCATGCCCACCGCGCTTGGCTATATCTTTCATCACTTTAATTTCATTGTTGATGTTGAAAGCCCATGGCTCAAATAGATCATCTTCATCATCATAATAACCTGGCTTGAATGCAAGTCCCAGCCCATTGAAGTAAGGATTGGCCTCAACAATCGACTCTAACGCATCTCCTATTTCTTGAGGCTCCTTGATTAGTTGCTTTAAATCGTCGACGTGGCTATTAAGCACGCCCTCGGTGGTGTTGAGCATTCCTTTTACCAGGATGGCCTTGGTAACAATCTCACTTGCCGCTCGAGTCTCAAGCTCCTCCTCGAGTATGCTCTTAGTGTAATAATATTGCGCTGCCGAGATGAGTTCTACCAGCAGTGCCACACCCAATATCATCAAGCTCAACCAGGTGCGACCTTTTAAGAGTTTCTTCGTTTGCGATACTATTTTTTTCATGGCACACACTTTTTTTCACCATTTAACATGCAAAAATCGGGGGCGCACAATGAGGTTAAGCCATGCCCAGTGCAGGTTACGATTACTGTCTACACGCTTGAGAGCCACCATAGTCTCGGTGCCATGCATATAGCTATAGCCCAGCGACATGGTAACCTCCTTGATGGGTGAGTAGGCGGCAGAGAACTCTATCTCATGTCCAAGTGGCTTTTTGAGGTTTTGAGTGTTAGTAGCAATAGCGAAGTAGTGATAGGTGGCATCAAATTTCAACTTGTTAATGGGTTTATAGCTCGCACCGGCATAGTAGTTCTGCAAACCAGGAGTAAAACCATTATAATAGGTCGACACATAGAAGAAATCCATGGCTCCATAAAACTTGTGGTGAGAACCATATAGCGGGCTAAAGCCCTTGATTGTCTTGTGCTGAGTTAGCCCTAAGCCTATACCATCGCCTGCGGGAACGGCAAAGAAGGGATCACCGCTCAAGATATCGTATCCGGCTGTTAGTTTCCATTGATTGCTAGGCAAGAAAGAGCCTTTCACACTCGCCATCCATGCCGAAATGTCGGTACCACCCTCGTTCTTACCCATTTGGTAATAGAACGAGCCCTCAGCACTCCAGCGTTGAGGCTTATAAGAAATGTAAGTACCCACGAGTTGCTGATAGTAGGTCTTTTTAAGGTTTTCATCTCTTTCACTTTGCAACCCCTGGTTCATGAATAGCACCGACGCCCCAAAAGGCATGCGTGGGTGTTGATAGTGATACCACAGGTTCTGCATTGTCTTGTAAGGCTTGTCACCGTTGCGGTACTCAGTGCCACCATTCACACTCTCGCTATTTTGGTTGTAGGCGAGCATCAGGTGAACCTTGTGCTGCTTGCTCTCATAGCCAAATTTCACCAGGTCGTGCGAGAGGGCAGTCATCGCCCAGTCGTTAGAGCCGATGATGCGCTCGTCGTCATAACTTAGCACCTGCCTGCCAATCTTGGCAAAAAAGCCTTTTCGAGAGGTGAGCTGAATCCATGCTTCATAGAGATTGAACGAGCCTTTTCCCGCCTGCCCCCATATTGCGTTGTGCTGTGCCGTCACGTGTGCCTTGAGAAATGTGCGCTCATAGTCAAGCCCCAGCCTGGTACGCTCAAGGATGAAATAGGCCTTATTGTCGGTATCCTCGGCATCGGTGGGCAGACCGCCATTACGTAGCTCACCACGGGTCATCAACTCGGCATCGATTGCGAAGTTATTGAGTTTTTCCCGCTCTTGCTCCTGTGCCAGCACATTAAAAGAAGCAAGCACAAGCGATGCAGCAGCTACAACACACTTAATATTCTTCATGATAATTTGTTATTTATTGTGTATTAAGTCACAAAAATAATAATAATCTCCTAGTTTCCAAAAAAATGTGGCTTCCTATTGAACTACTCTTTAACGGATTGAGCTGGAGCCACACGCTTTATTTTCCACCCTATTGCCGCCACCAGGATTGTCACCACAGGGCATAGCAGATTGAAGAAACAATAGGGCAAATACACAAGTGTGGGCACACCCAGCACTGTGGCCTGAGTCATGCCACATGTGTTCCATGGCACTAGCACCGATGTCACCGTTACAGCGTCCTCGGTTGTTCGGCTCAGCAATCGAGATTCATAGCCTTGCTGGCGATAAACATCTCTAAACATGTTGGCAGTTAGCACAATGCTAATAAACTGGTCGCCCGTGGTAAGATTGAGCAATAATCCCGAGCTCACAGTTGTCGACACCAGCCCGGTGCGAGAACTAATGCGCTTTATCAGCACTTGCGTCAGGCTCTCGAGCATTCCACTTGCTATCATTGCAGCCCCAAAACTAATGGCACAAATTATTAACCACACGGTGTTGAGCATTCCTGCCATACCACCTGTCGATACCAGGTCGTTGAGAGCCGCGAAACCAGTATCTAATGCCGTTGAGCCATAGTAGGTAATAAACAGCCCTTTCACGAGGGTGGCAGTGGTCGCTAAGTTGCCAGCTCCAGCCACCTCGGCAAGGATGTGTGGCTGCAACGCCAGTGCCACTATACCAGCCATTATCGACGACGCAAAGAGCACAATCAGCGATGGTACACGTTTAGCGATAAGCACTCCCGTGAGCAATGGTACAACTAGTGTCCATAGCGAAATATTGAACTTCTCCGACAATCCATGAGTGTACTGCTCCACATTTACTGCTCCGCTGGTGGCAACACCAAAGCCCGCCAAGAGAAATATAACTAGCGACGCTGTCAATGCTATCACAGTGGTATAAGTCATGTAGCGAATGTGTTCAAAAATATCAACCCTCGCCGACGATGAGGCAAGGATAGTGGTATCGCTCAAGGGCGACATTTTGTCGCCAAAGTAGGCTCCTGAGATAATTGCTCCCGCTGTCCAGGCATCGCTAATTCCCAAAGCATGTCCCACTCCCAGTAGCGCAACTCCCAGTGTGGCGATAGTGGTCCACGAACTCCCCGAGAGCAATGAAACCAGCGAACAAATCACACATGCGCTGACAAGGAAATACTTAGGCGAGAGAATTTGCACTCCATAGTAAATAAGCGTGGGAACCACCCCACTAATCATCCACGACCCCGACAACATTCCCACTACCAGCAAGATAAGCACTGTTATAAAGATTTCCTCCATGGTCTTGGACATTTGTTTCTCAAAAGCCTTCCATGGCACTTTATAAAACACGGTGGAGATTATAACACACACGGCTATGCCAATTATCAATGCTATCTGGCTCCCGCCACTCAATGAGTCACTGCCAAACATGGCTATTACCACAGCCAGCAGGCCTATTAGAGCCACGATAGGAATCAACGCCACTAAGGGATGAGGAATTTTGCGATTAGTCATGCGACAAAATTAATATATTTTTTGTGGCGGACCAACATAATTGTAATTAATTTTCTTGAGCCACTCAGCCAGGCGTCTTAATGCTCGTGACCATTGAGCATGAGGGAGATATTGATGTTACACATTAAACCTAAGAGTTATTTTAAAGTCTTATTCAATGACTACCCCAAAAATGTGGTCCATTTGGAGACAAAATCGTTTCTTTTATTTAAATTATTTTGTCATTTAATTGAAGTTTGCTACTTTAGCAGTTCCAAAAACAAACTATAACGCAAAAAATATTATGAAAAAGACTTTAATCGCAGCGCTTGGTGCTGCAATGATAATTATGACCGGGTGCCAGTCGGCTGGTCAGTTCTACGGAGCCGCAACAGGAGCCTCGCTCGGGGGCATGTTTGGCTCAGCTATTGGTAGCATCACTGGTGGCTGGCATGGTCGCAGTGTAGGCACTCTTGCAGGCATGGCAATAGGTGGCGCCATTGGAGCCGCTGCCACCGCCCCCAAGACCAGCGATGGCAACTATCGATCTAGCGACTACTACAATGGCTACGACTATAGCGACTACCGTCAGAACAATTCCTACAGCCCCTATGCCGACATCAGTGTAGACAACATCCGCTTAGTGGAAACTATCACCAATAATTGCATTGATGCCAACGAGCACGCGAAGCTCGTCTTTGAAATTCGCAACCACGGCAATGACTACGTCTATGACATCGCTCCTGTTATCACTGTCACTGGCACTAAGCAAATCTACCTCTCCCCCACCGCTATCGTGAGTGAGCTGGGACCAGGGCGTGCAGTGCGCTATCAAGCCGAGGTGGTAGCAACCAAGAAACTCAGGGACGGAATTGCCGACTTCTCAATAGGTTTCTCAAACGGCGACCAGCTCTACACCGCCACATCGTTCCAAATCCGTACTCGCGGTCGCTAAATTCAAAGCACTATAAAAAACAACACATCAAGCCCTGTGACTTGCTTCTAGGCAAAATCACAGGGCTTGTGTTTTTATAAAGTCAATGCTATAGCATCACGCTTATTTCACCAGCACGGTGCCAGTCTTGCCTTGCAGTGCCTCGCGAGCCTTGTCGAGCGAGGTAATCAGAGCAGTGCCACCTGTGGTGTTCTCCACGAAGCTAATGCACGACTCCACCTTGGGCAACATGCTACCTGGAGCAAAATGTCCCTCGGCGATGTACTGGCGAGCCTCGGCAATGGTCATGCGGTCGAGATCTTGCTGATTAGGCTTGTTGAAGTTGATTGAGACTTTCTCCACAGCGGTGAGAATAACCAGCATGTCGGCATTGAGGTCGAGCGCGAGCTTAGCGCTGGCACGATCCTTGTCAATAACGGCAGCCACGCCCTCATAGTCGCCAGGACCATTCTCTACCACAGGAATGCCACCACCACCCACGGTGATTACCACGCTGTGCAAGCCCACCAGTTGTTCAACAACAGGCAGTTCCACAATCTTCACAGGTATGGGTGAAGGTACCACACGGCGATAGCCACGACCAGCGTCCTCAACAAATGTGTAGCCCGTCTCGGCCACGATGCGGTCGGCATCTTCCTTGCTGTAGAACATACCCACGGGCTTAGTGGGTTTCTGGAAAGCGTCGTCACTGCGGTCAACGACCACCTGAGTAACCACAGCGGCACAGGGCTTGTTGATGCCACGGCGAGCAAGTTCACGCTCCACAGCCTGCTGCAAGTGATAGCCAATGTAGCCTTGAGTCATGGCTCCACACTCAGGGAAAGGCATGGCGGGAGTGCCGCCACCGTTGTTAGCGCTGTATTCAAATGCCAGGTTCACCATTCCCACTTGGGGGCCATTGCCATGACCTATCACAACGTCATATCCTTCCTCAACGAGGTCGACGATAGTAGAGGCGGTAGCCTTCACCAGCTCGAGTTGCTCTTGAGGGGTCTTGCCCAGGGCGTTTCCACCCAAGGCTATTACTAATCGTTTGCTCATAATTCTTGTTTTTTTATAAAACAAACTTCGAGCTATCGAATAACCGAGTAATCGAGAGATCGAAGTTTGTGTAAAAAGTTTTTGGGCTAATTTTTACTTCAATGTTGCGTACATCACAGCCTTGATGGTGTGCATGCGGTTCTCGGCCTCGTCAAACACCTTAGATTGTGGGCTACGGAACACCTTGTCGGTAACCTCCATCTCTTTCAAGCCAAACTTCTCGTAGATGTCGCGACCTACCGAAGTCTCCAGGTCGTGGAACGAAGGCAGGCAGTGCAGGAAGATGGCGTGAGGATTAGCGTTGGCCATCACCTCATCGTTCACCTGATAGGGGCTGAGCAACTTGATGCGCTTCTCCCACAACTCGGCTGGCTCACCCATCGACACCCAAATGTCGGTGTAAATAACATCGGCGTTCTTGGTTCCTTCTTTCACATTGTCGGTGAGAGTGATGGTGCAACCATGCTCCTTAGCGATTTCGCGGCAGGTAGCAACGAGTTTCTCATCAGGCATATTGTCCTTAGGACCGCAAGCCACGAAGTTAATACCCAGCTTGGCCGACACTACCATCAGCGAGTTGGCAACGTTGTTGCGGGCATCGCCCATGAAGACCATCTTCAGGCCCTTGTAGCGACCGAAGTTCTCCTCGATAGTGAGCACGTCGGCGAGCATCTGAGTGGGGTGGAACTCGGTAGTCAAACCGTTCCACACGGGAACACCTGCATAGCGACCCAGGTTCTCAACGATTTCCTGGTCAAAGCCACGATACTCAATACCGTCGAACATGCGTCCAAGCACCTTAGCAGTATCCTCAAGCGACTCCTTGTTACCCATTTGCGAAGATGCTGGGTCAAGATAAGTAACGCCCATACCCAGGTCATTACCTGCTACCTCAAATGAGCAACGAGTGCGAGTTGAAGTCTTTTCAAACAACAGCACGATATTCTTGCCTGTGAGATACTTGTGAGGGGTGTTAGTGCGCTTTAGGCGCTTGAAATCTTTAGAAAGCTCGAGTAAGTACTGGATTTCCTCGGTAGTGAAGTCTAACAACTTCAAGAAATTTCTACCTGATAAACTTCTTGGCATAGTAGTAAATAGTTTTTATAGTTAATATTAATGTGTATTTTGAATTTTGCCGCAAAGGTAAGCATTTTAGTTCAACTAAAGAATTATTTGAAAAAAAATATTACTCTAGCTGAAAAAACTTGCCCTCTCGCATGACCCCTAGGGCGCGTGTGTCACTTGTGCAAAGTGCTTAGATGGCTTTTATATTGCCAAATGACTCAGCATCGCGAGGAGCTGGCGGTCGATGGCCTTCTCGTTCTTGATAGCTTTGCTAAATGGAACATAGACCATTTGCTCATCATCGTCGCCAATCATCACATTGCGCTGTCCCTCAACCAGGGCATCGATCGCCGCCGCTCCCATGCGAGACGCCAAGATGCGGTCCCGTGCGGTGGGTGAGCCACCACGCTGAAGGTGTCCCAAGATGGTTACACGCACATCGTATTGAGGATACTCCTTGCGCACGCGCTCGGCGAGCCCCATGGCGCCACCAGTAATAGGGCTCTCGGCAACAAGCACTATCGACGACTTCTTAGTGGTGCGGAAACCGTGCTCAATGAGCTGCGCCAGCTGGTCGACCTCGATGGAAATCTCAGGGATGATAGCAGCCTCGGCTCCCCCGGCAATGGCTCCGTTGAGCGCCAGGAAACCAGCGTTGCGTCCCATCACCTCAATAAAGAACAAACGCTCATGACTATTGGCAGTGTCGCGAATGCGGTCCACACACCACATGATGGTGTTGAGTGCCGTGTCGTAGCCGATGGTGTGGTCGGTGCCATAGAGGTCGTTGTCGATAGTGCCGGGAATTCCCACGATAGGAATATCAAATTCGCTAGCAAACTGCCTGGCTCCTGTCAACGTCCCGTCGCCACCTATCACAACCAGAGCGTCGATGCCATTTTTCCTCATGTTCTTATATGCCGTTTGTCGGCCCTCTTCGGTCATGAATTCCTTGCATCGCGCCGTGCGCAAGATAGTTCCGCCACGGTGAATGATGCCCGACACATCTTTCGCCTCAAAGGTTACAATCTCATTTTCTACTAGCCCACGATAACCGCGGTAGATACCTTTCACATTAAATCCATGATATATTGCGGAGCGTGTGACAGCACGCAAAGCAGCATTCATGCCTGGCGCATCACCTCCCGAGGTGAGAACACCTATTGTTTTTATCTTTGCCATATTATTGCATTATTTTAAAGCTGTATAAATTGAGCAAGTGCCCAGGGTGAGTCGTTTCACTTTGCAGTGGTTGAAGCCTGCTTGGCGCATGATGTTGAGCATGTCGTCGCCTTGAGGCACCGCCGCTATGCTCAGTGGCAAGTAACGGTAAGCGCTACGGTCGTGCGACTTGAGAGCTCCCACCCATGGAATAATGTGCAGTGTGTAGAGGTCGTAGAACCATTTTATCACCGTGTTGCGAGGTGTGGAAAGTTCTATCACGCACAACATGCCCCCGGGCGACAGCACGCGGTGCATTTGCTCAAAACCTTGCTGCAGGTGCTCAAAGTTGCGCACGCCAAATGCCACTGTCACAGCATCAAACTCACCATCCCTGAAAGGCATGTCAAGGCAGTCGGCTTGCAGCAGGGTTATCGCGTCGCTCATGCCACGCTCCTGAATTTTGCGTTGTGCCACATCGAGCATTCCCCGCGATAGATCAATGCCCACCACTTGCTTGGGGCGCACTTTCTTGTAGAGGCCCGTGGCAAAGTCGCCGGTGCCGGTGGCGACATCGAGAATGCGCTGGGGTCGTGCCTTGCGCACCAGCTTCACCGCCACATGCCGCCACCAGCGGTCTATGCCCAGTGTCATGGCGCGGTTCATGAAATCGTAGGCCGGAGCTATACTATCAAACATTTCCCGCACCTGAGCGGTTTTGGCACCCGTGGAGTTATAGGGTTTTATTTCTTCAACTTTCATTAGCTATATATAATTGCACGACAAAAATAGGCATATTTTCAAATAAAAACCACAAGAAGAAATAAAAAAAATTAAAAAAAGGGGGGGGATGCGTGCCGAGGGCACGCAATAAAAAAAATATAGCCACATCTCACGACGGAGCTATACTTGCAAACATAATGAAAAAGAATTTTAAAAAAATAATAAAGTCATGGAATCTAAACTAACGTGAGTTCGACGAAAATAAATGGCTGTATATCAGGCTGCTCCTCTAAGATAGAGGAGCTGTCGCGGAGCGACTGAGGAGTATGAACACACCAGCCCTGCCTTATTCTTCTGATTAACAACATCTTCTGTGTTGTCATACTCCTCCGCCCTTCGGGCACCTCCTCTATCTTAGAGGAGGAGTTCTCATTAGATTTCGCATTTTGCGGCACCTCAATAAAAAAAATATAGCCACATCTCACGACGGAGCTATACTTGCAAATATAATGAAAAAGAATTGAAATAATAAAATCACAGAAGCAAAACAAAAATACTAACTAAAACTAAACTAAATACTTTTGTATTTTCTTTCCAATCTCTCAAACATTGGAGAGAAAGGAACTATATCGTAATAGCTTGATTTACCCACAAATTTACCGTCGTAAACCCTGCTGGCGCAACAGTAACGGAGTGTGTTTTCATCCTTGTAGAGAAAAATAGCTTTCTCCCATCGTCCTCGTGCCCAAGTTTTAGCTAAAACCACATCGCCATATTTTACTAGTTGTGAGCATTTTCTAACACAAAAGCTCTTGAACTGCATCCAAAAAGTTGTGTAAGAGAATAGATGCTTTAAGCTAACCACTTCGTTAGTTTCTTCGTCGGTTTGAGTGATTGAGTAAACAGTTATATATTTTAGCTGTCCCACTTCCAGGTCCCACACGTGCTCGGTGCCAAAGGCATGATCGAAGCTGTTATCGATAAGATTTACTTCAAACGTGGCATCGACTTCAACATTGATGTTATTACTCAGCTCTAGCGAGCAGGCGCAAGTGATGTCCTCTAGGTCCTCAGGTCGAAAATCCTCATCAATGATTTTCTCATAGAGCTCTCGATAAAAATTTACTGGCAGGCGTGGTGTGTTCATTTTTTCCAAGTTTTAGAAATGTAAACGAAATTCTCGGGCTTGAAGCAACGAAAATCATCGCGCTCAAGGTCGAAGTATCTAACACGGTCGAAATGCTCTGAGACGGGCTTATTTTTAAAAATCCAGCCACTTATTTTAAGAGTTCCAAAAGCGCAACGAGTTTCCCCGTCTTTTTTCTTGTAATAAAATTTCACAGGTCCCTGTTTCATGTAGCGCTGGCAGTAGAAAATTTGCCATGCCTGTTGCAGGGCCTCGCTCCAGTCAAGCGAGCTATTGCGATAGATGCGGTGAGCGTGATGCATCAACCGGCTCCGTTTCTTTATAATCATAACTGAAAACTGATAACTGAAAACTGATAACTGAAAACTGATAACTGATAACTGAAAACTGATAACTGAAAACTAAAAACAGATAACTGAAAACTGATAACTGAAAACTGACTGAAAACTGATAACTGAAAACTGAAAACAGATAACTGAAAACTGATAACTGAAAACTGATAACTGAAAACTGATAACTGATAACTAAATAATATCACGTGGTGTAACTACAGGGGGCATTGGTCCCAAATCATCAAGCACATCATTGAGAATGAGACGGCACAGTAGCACATCGTCGTGAGAGTCGACAGCTGCGGTAACATCTTCGTTGTCGTAAACAAAATTCTCCATTTCGCTAATCATCCATTCGCTATAGTCAAGCCACTCACCGTCACGCAACCTGCGCTTGAAAGCCAGCAGTCCACGCAATTTGCGCTTGTGGCTCACGTTGTAGCCCACATTGCCCTCTTGCATGAAAAGGCGTGAATAGCGTTGCTTGAGCTTGCGCAAGTAGTATTCCTTGAGGCTGAAACCCAGGCTGTCGAAGTTGTTCACTTCCACAATGAGCATGGCGTTGTTATAGTACTTAGCCACTTCAATGCTGTCGTCAATCACATTATCAACCTCGGTTAAATACCTGCGCTCAAGGCACAGTTCCACCACTTGGTTATTTCTCAGTTGCCAGCAGGTGATCACGTTATATTTCTTTTTACTCTCATCGCACCCAATTGTTACCACCACAAAGTAACGGCGACGGCGGTATTGACGGTCTATCCACTGCATGTAAGAAATTCCCGTTACGCACTGCGTGTAGCCCAAGCTGTCACGCACAAAATCCACCCAGCGCCCGTTTTTCACATTTTGCTTGTAATAGTTGATTTCCTCATCGCTGAACACAAGGCTTGAACTGCTTGCGAAACTTTCCTCGGGCGTGCATGGGAATTCACGCAAGAAACTGTTCTCGTCCTTGAATTCCTTGCGCTTGTGGCGGTACCAGTTAAGCTGTTCCAGGCTGTAGCCAGTGGCAAGGAGCGACTGTTCACGCTCGCTGAGCTTTTTCATTTCCTGTTGCTCTTGCTCGCTCTCGAGTGGCATGCTGTAGTATTCACACAGCTTCCAGCTCAGGAACATGGGCTTGTAGCTGATAAAACCCGCCACGCTGTCGCGCCACAGTTTGTAGAAGTAGTTGTTCTTGCCGTCGCTGGTGCTCTCCATCACAACAAAGGTGCCCGGGCGGTTACCCACACTGCCCATCACACTGCGAATTACCTCCTCGCTCCAGTCGCTGGTCTTGCTGTGCCAGAATGCGCTCTCGCTCAAGTGGGCGATGCCAATGTTATAACCTCTAATGGCGTTATAGTTCCTTGCCGAGCCATAGAGCAAGTGGTTGCCACGCGCATCTTCGAGAATGTTCTCACCGGTGCGCTTGGGCTTGGATTCCTTGTTGTAGCTAGTGTAGATTTTCATCATTGAGTTAATAAAACTCAGGCTCAACTGCTTGTTGTGGCACAAGCTCAGGAACGTTTCCATCTCGCAGTGAAAGAGCAAGAGCCATGTGAAATAGTACTGGAGCACGGTGCTGATGCCCAGCTGGCGACTTTTCAGTATCAGCAACCTGCACGGGATGCCCGCCACTCGACACTTCTCCAGGTAATGGACCACGTGCCGTTGCGCTCCATTGAGCTTCAACGCCACCTTGTTGCCTGTGGCCTTGTCGCTTATCTCGCCATGAGTGGCGCAAAAGTCTTCAAAATTCATTGTCTCAGTTTTCATTGTTGTCGATGTAGTAAATTTTGTATCTTGCATTTGTTTCTTCATTATTAGCCCATCGGGATTTCAGGTTAAAGCCATATTGCTTAATATAATTCAATAAAACCACAACAAATCTAGGCGTTATATTAAACAATTTCGCTCCCTTTAAAGCTGTAATTTCATTGCCCAGCAGCAGGTAAGCTAAAAGTTGATATATTTTATTTCCTTCAACAAGTTTATTTAGGTATTGTTTCTTTTTAGGCTTTTGCTCAAAATTGATTTCTAGCTGTTTACCAATAATTAAATAATACTTGCATGAAGTTCCATTATTACAAGTTTTGATGCTTTCTTTCTTAAAATTATAGCCTCTTTTGTGAAGTTTATATATCATATCTGCAAGATTTGTAACATTAAATTCTGTAATAGCTATAAGGCTCGTTATCGGTTTACCTGTTTTCAGGTAATCAAGAATAAGTTCTGTTTTTGATTTATTTTTCTTCATGATGAGTAAAGTTTTAGAACGGTAATTTTTTCTCTACATCGGTTTTAGATTGTTCAACACCGCTGTAGCTCTTTAGATAGGCAGGCTCGTAGAAGCGGGTGCACTTGGCTTCAAAGCCCAGGATTTCTTCTCCCGCTTTCTCGCCCTGGCGGTTTTTCACACACATGAGCATGGCGGTGCCGTGAATGTCCACGTTGCTCCAGTCCTTGCTGAGCTGTGGATAACGAAAGTACTCGCCGTGTTGCTCGGGGCGATAGAGCAGGTAAATGCTGTCGGCGGCATCGGCAATGTCGCCACTCTCCTTTAGCTCCTCGAGCCGTGGGCACGGGTCCTTGTCCACGTTGCGCCTCAACTGCGAGATTAGCACAATGGTTATTTCCAGTTGCTTGCTCAGTGCCTCAAGGCGGTGGCAGATGCTTCCCACCTGGTGAAAACGGTCACGCTCGCGCGAGCGCATGAGCTGGAGGTAGTCGAGCACCACCACTTGCACCCCATGGGTGAGCACCATGCCCTTGATGTTGTTTATTATCACGTCAATGTCGCTTGAGCGTACATCGTCGAAGTAGATGGGTAGCTTATCGTCTACGCTGGTCATGCGGTCCACATCGGCAGGCTCCAGCTGGCCCTGCTTCACCTGGCTAGAGTCTACCCCGGTGATGATGGAAATGATGCGAGTGCCCAGTTGCTTGTTAGTCATCTCGAGCGAGAAAATTCCCACGGGCACGCCAGCCTGGGCAATGTTCACGGCGCAGTTAAGGGTGAATGCTGTCTTGCCATTGCTGGTGCGAGCACCTATCACCATGAGCTCACCCAGCTCAAATCCTCCCTTGCCGTCGATGAGCGAGAACCCGCACTTGTTGCCCGTGATAACCTGCCCTGTGGCTATTTTCTCGTAGTCGCTAAGGATGAGCGAGAACACGCTTTGCCAGCGCAGGGTCTTGGGCTTGACGGTGCGAGAGGTGGCATCGAGCATTTTTTCCACATCGCTCAAGAGCTGCTCGGGACTGAGCTCGGTGTTATACTCAATGTCCATCACAATGGTCTTGAGATCTTCACACAGCCTGCGCTTGATGCCCATCGAGGCAAGCGTCACAGCCATGGTGTTACTGTCGCCCTCACTACCGTTGAGCTGGATGTAACGGCTCATGTCCCACTGGCGACCACGGCTCGCGCTCTGGGCATAGACGTTGAGCATGTTCACCTCCTGCCCCTCGTCCACACAGGCAAGCATCAGTTGCCAGGTGGCACGGTTATCCTCGCCGGTGAAATCTTCTTCGCGCAAGAACTGCCTGAAGGCTCGCACCCGAGCAAAGGCGCCAGTGTCGTTGAGCAACGAGCACAGCAGTCCTCGCTCCAGTTGCTGGTCTTGCAACAGTGTGGGAACAGGCTCCTCGCTGGCGGGCTGGATATATTTCTTGAGTTTATTTTTCATAGCCCGTCCTCGTTGCAGTGAACACTGTCCTCAACGCTCACCAGCCTGCTCTCACGCTCATCAAGGCGGGGGCGCAAGGGGCAGCGCTCACAGCAAGGCTCATTGCCATGCTCTTTATATCTCAACGCCACGCTTGTTATAGCCAGCAGTAGCACAACAAGCAAGATAAGTGCTAGAGTGCGATAGCATTTATTGAG
>ONEL01000013.1 GCA_900316835.1 uncultured Prevotellaceae bacterium
CTTCGCTACGGAAGTTATTTCCGACTTCCAACAGCACATAAAAATATTTATTTTTGTTTTTAAAAAAATATTTTCTTGCACTTCGTTTGTGAACTTAGCGGCTCTAGAGCCGTTGAGAGTTCGGGCTTCGATGAAGTAAACTCCATCAATTAAATGACTCAAGTTGAGTGTTGCTTGATTATCGTCGGGGGTGAAATGATCGAGCAACTTGCCCTTGACTACTCGTGCCACCACGTTCATGTTGTCGCTGAACTGATGGTGGTCGACTGGCGTGAACGGCATCGAGCTTTATCATCTGTCCACGCTTTACTTCATGTCCTTAATCGTCTGGTCTTGTGCCACCACATAGGCGTCGCCGCCGAGCTCGATGGCAAATGTCACCACCAGTGCTAGTTGACTTAATAATCGGTTCATTATCATATTAGTAGAACTACTTCTGTAGTTATTCAATTTTTTGGGCATATAATCAGCAAATATACATCTAATTTTGTATACTTTCAATATGATTATTGAACATTTTTTTAAAATTATAAATTATACAAAAAAAATGATTACCTTTGTAACTCTAATTTCAACAAAAAACATTTACCACATGTATCATTCGTTTATAAAAATAGTCTTAGCGATTGGCACTTTGATGCTTGTTGCATCATGCTCGCACGATGAGCCTGGCAGTCCATTCAAGCCACTTGAGGAGCGGCGCGTGCTGGTGCTCAACTACGATGGCGAGATCTATGACCAGCATGGCGAGATGGTGATGCAGTTGCCTAATTGCACTTATGCCACCGAAATTATTTCGGATGGTGACGACTACTTTGTGAGTGGGGTGCAGTCGAAAGATCGTGTGGGTTACTGGAAGAATGGCAAGTGGAACACGCTTCACGTCGATTTTATCGACGACGTGGATCACTGGATCTATGGCATGGGCAAGTGGGACTACTACATATTCCTGCTTGACGTGCCCAACGTGCTCAAGAATAGCGGTATTTTCCCGCTGGAGAATTGCCACGACTTCATTCCTGCCGATCATGCACTGAGCGTTAGTGAGGGCAAGTGCTATGTGGTGGGGCGTGGCTTTGGAGACGGAGACACCGACGAAGATCCATATTACAAGCCCATACTTTACACTAATTACAAGAAAGAATACCTGCCCATGCCCCAGGATGTGGTAACTGGCGAGTGCCACGCAATCTACAGCTACGACCGTGATCACACCATTGTAGGCGGTTTTATTGGTCGCATGCCGGCAGTGTGGGTCGACAAGCAATACCAAATCTATGAGACTAGCAAGCCTCTTAGCTTTGATGACCACACCCCTTACGGGCGCATTGATGCTATCACCTTGTGTGATGGACACATCTATGGAGCAGGCTGGGAAAGAGACGAATCTAATCATCTGGTAGCTACAGTGTGGAAAGATGGAATTCCGGTTAATTATTGCTCGGGTGAGACTGGTGTGGCCAGCTCTCAGGCTATAGAGATTTACACTTACGACAAAGACCTCTATGTGCTCACTAGTGAGTACAACAGCGAGCTTGACTACGATATTACCTACTTGTGGCTCAATGGTGAAATAATCATGTCCTATAGTGGCATCAGTGCCACGGGGTTTACAGTTCTTTAATAACAATAAAAATCATTACTTAATGAAATTCTTAAAAATCATAATCATTATAGTGATAGTAGCGGTTGCCAATCCCGCAGTGGCACAAATTACTCACATAGGCAAGGATGACCGTAAATTTAATGTTGACAGCCTTATCCACGACTTGGATAGCCGTCCGTTCTTTGGCATTTACAAGGATAATTACTTTGCGCTTGGAACGGCTTTAAATCACAAGCCCAACGAGTACAACAGCGACGTGAAGTTCCAGATTAGTTTTCGTCAGCGATTAACAAAGTCGATACTTCCTTTCCATAGCCACCTCTTCTTGAGCTACTCGCAAAAGGCGATGTGGAACATCTTTGAGGAATCGTTGCCATTCCACGACCTGAATTTCAACCCTGGAATTGGTTTCCAAGCACCTATTTTCGCGCGAGGCAAGCTGATAGGTAATGCCTTGATTATGGTTGAGCACGAGTCTAATGGCCGTGATGGCGAGGCCTCGCGCAGCTGGAACAAGGTGTCGTTTGCAGGCTCGGCCTATATCGACCGTCATCTCATGGTCCATGCCAAGGCGTGGATACCTATCATCGACGGGCAGAACAATAAGGATATACTCAAGTATAGTGGTATATTCCAAGCTGGAGCACAGTTTATTTCTAACAACAAGCGATGGGTTGCCGACGTTACCTTTGTCAAGCGAAAAGGGTGGAACCTGAATTTCAACACTATCATCAACGTGGGGTTCCGCATTCGCGAGAAGGATAATCAGTTCCTCATGTTGCACTTCTATGACGGCTATGGCGAGAACCTTCTCGACTACAACAAGTATCACTGCCGCTTGCGACTGGGATTGCTCATTCGCCCAACATTCTTTAGTGATTTCTAATCACGCAATAGGTGAATGAGACGAGTTATTGTGATAATAATGCTCATGCTTTGCATGACTGCTGTAGCTTGGGCACAGCAGGCAGGGCAAGCTGATGCTACCGAGCGGCAAGACTCGGTAGCTAAGCTTAACAAGTTTCAAAAACTCAAACATGATATAACACAGCGCATCAACAATAAACTCAACGAGCCCTACGACACCACTCGCGACCAGGGCTACTGGTGGCGTGCCATGAAGCACGGGAAAGTGAACTTTAAAGACTCCACCATGGGGTACCCCAAGTTTGTTACCTTCTGTTACAAAGTTTACAAGTGGGGTGATAAGGCTTTTAATAGCTACGACACGGCCTATGTGGTGCCTACTGGCAAAAACTGGAAGTTTACGTTGAAGAACCAGAACTGGATCGACAACTATTCGGGAGGACTGGATGGAAACCATGCTATGTTTACCAGTGGAGCGGCAAGCAACATTGGGCTTTACCTCTCGTTCATGGCAGTGTCGGTGGGATATTCGCTCGATGTGGACCGCCTCTTTGGTGCCAAGGGCACTAGCCAGATGATGGAGTTCTCGTTCACGTGTGCACGCTTCACTGCCGAGGCTCACAAGATTACTAACACCGGGCGAATGAGCACTCGCGTCAAATTAGATGGCGGTGAGTGGAAAAAGGGCGAGAAGCTCGATGCTCTGCGACGGGAGTCGATGGGGGTGAGCGCCACCTATTTTTTCAACAATCGCAAGTATGCGCGCGCCGCTGCCTACTGCTACTCAAAGTTTCAACGCCGCAGTGCTGGCTCGGCACTCGCGGGGTTCTCTATCGTAAACTACGACTTTAAGGTTGATACCGAGAAACTCACTCCCGACCAGGCTCAAAAATTTGAGTATGAGGGTGTGGCACACATGCGTTACACCGACTATTGCCTCAGGGGAGGATATGCTCACAACTGGGTGCTAGGCAGCAAGTTCCTGCTCAATATCACCGCTCTAGCGGGTATGGGTGTGAAGCACATCCACAGCACAAAATATATGGCTTCGGGAAACACGGGAGCTCTGGTGGCAGGCGGAAACTTTGCGCTCACCTACAACCACAAGCGCTACTTCGCATGCTTGCAGAGTAATGTAAACACTAGCCTCTACATCACCGGTAAGCGACACTTTGGCTACACCGTGGCCGATTTCACCACCGTGTTTGGCATTCGATTCTAGCGCTTGGTGATGTTTTAAAAAATCACTTGATTATAATTTTTCTACCACCGTTGAGGTAGATGCCAGGGGCACTGGGACGGAGCTTGCCCAGGCAACGGCCGTCGATGCTGTACCACTCACCTGCGCTCTTGTTGCCGGCAGTGATGCTGGTGATAGCGGTGGTTATGGGCTCGCTTGGCAAGCTGAGCGGGAAGGCGATAAACTTGTCGCTCACACTGCCCTCGGTGTAAGGCTCATAGCTCGTGGCTTTGAGCTTGCTGTGTTGCACGTTTTCCCCGCTAGAGGCGATGTGGCGATTTATGGCATCGAAGGCATAAACACCGTAGTCGGTGAGATTAGGAATATTACTAGGTTGCTCATAGAGGTCATAGCTAATATTGAAGCCGCCTTTGAGGTCCATAGTGTTAATGTTGTCTTTAGGCATGGGCAGGTAAAAACACTCATCATCAGCGTTGTAGATGGTCCACTCCACATGAATTAATTCTTCATGCACCCAACAGTCCCGCCTTCGCCCGCTACCGCGACATAGACGAGGACATGAGCAGAGAAATGGTCTCGGCCTTGGATTTATAGGAAGGCAATAAATGTTTTGCAAATCATATTATAGTTTAAATGCATAAGTCCAATGTGTTTGCTTTTGAGAATACAGATGACCGTCTAATTTTTCAGACAGCCTATAGGTACAACCAACACGCCATCTTCTGGACGTTTGTATGCATAGTCACCGATGCCAGTCAACACCATCAGGAATGAAGGCTTCTTCATTTTTGTAGTGTCAATCTTGTAAGAAAGTGTTTTCAAGCTATTTGCGCCTTCATTGATAAGATGGGCACCGCCAATTTTAATCTCAATAAGTCCGTAAGAACCATTCCTAAGATGAACAACAGCATCGCACTCCAAATTATTCTTGTCACGATAGTGATAAACCTTTCCATCTATTGACTCTGCATAAACACGCAAATCCCTAATGGCTAGGGTTTCAAATATTAGTCCAAAGGTGTTCATATCATTTATCAAATCCTTAGGTCCAAGGCCTAATGCTGCAGTTGCAATAGATGGGTCGATAAAATATCGTGTATCAGAAGTTCTAATGGCCGTTTTGCTTCTAAGATTAGGATTCCAGGCAATAGAGTCTTCAACAACAAAAATTTCCTTAAGGGCTTTAATATAGTTATACACTGTGTTTTCCGACATTTGATCATCACCGTTGTTCTTGATGTCAGCTAAAATGGTTCCAGCTGTCGCCTGGCTAGCCTGGTTGCGTGCATATGACCGCATGATACGCTTGGTAAGTTCCTCATCTCTATCAACGTCGTCGACTCTTTTTATGTCGTTACTTACAACTGAATCGTAATAGTCAAATGCTTGTGCAAGAGCAGCCTTTACGCTTTTCTTTAATGCCGCTTTTGGCCATCCCCCTCGACAGGTTAGATATGCGAGCTTATCTAAATCTATATGGCTTTCTCCATCAATTGTTTCAGCATTTTCAAATAATCCTCCTAAACTTACCAATCCTGTTGAATCCTCAGATTCCCACAGTGTCATCGTGCGAAGCTTGAGGCGGGAGATGCGCCCTGTGCCAGTATGATGTATTTGTTCTTCTTCTATAAGTTTTCCGTTCTCATCTTTCTTCGGTTTAGGTGGCACAGCAGAGCCAGTAAGGATAAACTGTCCGTCTTCTTGTCGCTTATCCACTTCATTTCTTACTGCATCCCAAAACTGAGGAGCAATCTGCCATTCGTCTATTAGTCTAGGCGTGGCACCGACAAGAAGCCTAGATATATTTGTCCTTGCAAGAGCTAGGTTCTGACTCAATGTGTCAGGGTCAGCCATCGACAGTATGCTACCGGCCTGTTGCGCAGCCAAAGTCGTCTTGCCGCAGTATTTTGGGCCCTCAATAAGAACTGCACCAGATGCCTCTAACTTATCGGTAAGTATTTGGTCTGCTATTCTTTTTTTATATTCCATAATCAATAGCGATTAATTGTAAGCATTAATTTGGAGTACAAAGATACAAATTAATATAATTCTTTAGCAAATTATATTAAATAAAATGTGGAACTTGGCTGAATTTTGATGTGGCAGTTGGCTTAATTCTGACGTGGCAGTTGGCAAATGTGAGTTGTTCGTTCCACTATATATCTTTTATCCTGTGTTTATTCTCTCATACACAACTTTTATAAAAGCCACAAAGGCTAGTACTGTTGTCTTTACTTATTCAGCTAAGTTTAGACGTTTTTCGTCACCGCATTGAATACCTACCTTTGTGAGCTGTATGATTCAGTTTTAATATGGGGATTTATATGGGACTTTTTGAAAAAAATAAAAATCAGCTAACAGGCTGCTCGATTGCCTGTTAGCTGATGAATATTGTACTCCGACTGGGAATCGAACCCAGATTTTAGGTTTAGGAAACCCACGTTCTATCCGTTGAACTATCAGAGCATCACCGAGTCGTGATTTCACGACCAGTGGTGCAAAGGTAATAAATATTCTTATAATAAAGGTCCTTTTTGGCACAGAAATTGCTATTTTATTGTTACCTTTGTATGTGAGTTAATGCAGGTATAGTATTATTGCCTGAATAATAATTTTTGAGACTATGGCAAAACAGCAAGGTGCGTTGAGGGAAAAGTCACGGCTGTTCACCGGCTTTCCCAAGCACTACAAGGTGATTATCTATAACGACGATTTCACGCCCATGGAGTTTGTGGTTAAGGTGCTTGTGGAGGTGTTCTGCAAGCCTGCGAGCGAGGCTCAGGCCATCATGCTGGCGGTGCATCACCAGGGACAAATGGTGGTGGGACTCTATAGCTACGACATGGCTGTGAGCCTAGTGCGCCGAGCCATCCAGCTTGCCCGTGACCAGGGGTTTCCGTTGCGTCTTGCCTATGAGCCTGAATAAGCTAATCAACTAAAAAGAATCGATGTTATGGCTAAAGAAATAATAAATAGTTTTCAGCTTCAGATAGCTTCGAGTGTGGCTATAAATCGCGCGCTCGATAATCGCGCGCCCTTCCTCATTCCTGAACACATGATGATAAGCATTCTTTATCTTAACACTGTTACGGAAGCTGTGGAGGAGGAGGGCATTGATGTGGAGGAAATAATTAAACCACTACTTGACTATATAAAAACCATCGACCCTGTTCCACACAATGAGCACTACAAGCTTGAGGTGTCTTTCCAGTTCCAGGAGATGATTATGCGGGCTATTGCTAAAATGCAAGCCTCAGGAGCACTTGAACTGGAGGTGACTCATGTGCTCATGGCAATTCTTGACTTGAAGGATTCGCTTGCGGCTAATGTGCTAAAGCATTATTGTAAACATTATCCCGATCTGATGAGCACTATCATTAGTCATGTAGAAGAGCACTCAGTCAATTTCCCCGTCAAGGGAAAGGACTTGCTGCCTGGTGGACTCGTTGTGCAAGAACATGGCAATGTGACTGTCGACACCAGCGACCACGGGATGTTTGCCCCCTTTGATAATGATGACTTTGAAGATGGTGAGTCGCGCGACGAGATGGACGATATGTTTGGGGCGCCACAAGATGAGGCTACCTTCGACATTGGAGCTTTTGTCACGTGTGTCAATGACCACATCAACGACCATAATCCACTCATAGGGCGAGAGCAAGAGCTGGAACGAACCATCCACGTGCTGTGCCGCAAGGACAAGAACAACCCCCTGCATGTGGGAGAGCCTGGAGTGGGAAAGACGGCACTAGTCTATGGCCTAGCAAAGCGCATTGAAGATGGCAAGGTGCCTGATGAACTGAAAGGTTGCAAAATCTACCAGATTGACATGGCGGCGATGCTCGCCGGCACACAATATCGTGGCGACTTTGAGAAAAGGGTGAAACGCACCATGGACCAACTCTCAAAGCTTGAGAGAGCTATTGTCTACATCGACGAGATTCATAGCATTGTGGGGGCTGGTGCCACTGGCGATAGCGCTATGGATGCCTCTAACATGCTCAAGCCTTATCTCGAAGGTGGCAAGCTGCGCTTCATTGGGTCTACCACCTACGAGGAATTTAACCGGCAACTCTCACGCAGCAAGGGCATCGTGCGTCGCTTCCAGCAGATAGACATTCTGGAGCCTAGCGTGGAGGAGACGATAGAGATAATTAACGGCCTGAAAGGGAGTTATGAGCGATTCCATAAAGTGAAATATGCTCCTGCAGCCATCGACTATGCAGTGCGCTCTAGCGCCAAGCACATCACGGGGCGCTTCTTGCCCGACAAAGCCATCGACCTCATTGACGAGGCTGGAGCTTACCGCCACATTCATCCCACTAGCAAAAAGCAACAGACGGTTGACCGGGCTCTAATTGACGATGTGCTCAAGAAGGTGATGAAAATCAATGCCGTAGCAATGAAGGAAGACAGCAATGCCAGTCTCAAGACACTGGAGCGACGCATCAAGGCACGCATCTACGGTCAGGACCAGGCGGTGCGCGAGGTGGTGGAAGCGGTGCAGATGTCGAAGGCTGGGCTCATCGACGACAACAAGCCACTGGCATCGTTGCTCTTTGTGGGACCCACAGGAGTGGGAAAAACCGAGGTGGCGCGTGTGCTGGCGCAAGAGCTGGGGGTGGAACTGGTGCGATTTGACATGAGCGAGTACACCGAGAAGCACACCGTGGCTAAGCTCATTGGCTCTCCTGCCGGCTATGTGGGCTATGAGGACGGTGGCCTGCTCACCGATGCCATTAGGCGCACCCCCAACTGTGTGCTACTGCTTGATGAGATAGAAAAAGCACATGAGGATATTTATAACATCTTGTTGCAGGTAATGGACTATGCCAGCCTTGCCGACAACAAGGGTCGCCGAGCCGACTTCCGCAACGTGGTGCTCATTATGACTAGTAATGCTGGTGCCCAATATGCGGGCAAGAGCGTGGGATTTGACAACCGAGGAAGCCGTGGTGGCGACATGCTCAAGCAAGTGAAGAAAACGTTTAAACCTGAGTTTATAAACCGCTTGAGTTCCACTGTGGTGTTTAACGACATGGACCGCACGATGGCTGGCATGATTCTCGACAAGAAAATGCGAGACTTGCAAGAGAAACTTGTGGCTAAGCGAGTGACTTTGCAGCTCGGCAACGAGGCGCGGGAGCTGTTGTTAAACGAGGGGTTCACCGCCGAGTATGGTGCTCGTGAGCTCGATCGTGTGTTGCATCACAGGCTCAAGACGTTGCTTGTGCGCGAAATCCTTTTTGGCAAGTTGCGTCGTGGCGGCACAGCATTCATCACTGCCAAAGCTGGAAATATAGAAATTGATATAAAGAAATAAGTAATATTGTGATTGGGCACACGTTAATTTAGAAACCTGTGGTTTGCTTGCTTGACTATAATATTTCATTCCCGCATCCCGAGTTACCCATCTTCGACGGTAATGACGGTGAGATTGCGCAAGGCGGTGACTTGAGCGCAAGGCGCTTGTTGCTAGCCTACCGGCATGGCATTTTCCCTTGGTTCCCTTATTATTATTCCGATATTCTGTGGTATGCTCCCAGGCAACGATGTGTCATTTTCCCCAGCCAGGTGCATGTGAGCCATTCCATGCGCACTCTCATGAACAAGCGACTTTATCGAGTGACGTTCAACACCGCTTTCGACCGCGTGATTAAGGCTTGTGCCACAGCCGATGCCCGCAATCAAGAAGTGGGGGCTTGGCTAGGAGAAGAAATGATAGAGGCCTACTGCCACTTGCATCGCTTGGGGCATGCGCGCAGTGTGGAAGTGTGGCGAGATAACAACTTGGTGGGGGGACTTTACGGTGTGCTCACGGGTGCAGGATTTGTGGGTGAAAGCATGTTCTCCTATGAACCTAACACTAGCAAACTGGCGCTCATTGCTCTTGCGAGAAAAATGCAGGAACGAGGAATGGTATTAATTGATTGTCAAATTCCCACGCCTCACCTCATGAGCATGGGGGCTGAGATGATTACCTATAAGCACTACATCACTGCCCTCCACGGGCCCACTGCCTATCACACCTGGCAAGAGATGCCTTTATTATATTAAGAAATGATGTGGCATAGAGAAGGGGACTACACCTTATTTCTCTACATTTGGCAACTCTATCAAGGATATTCCCACCGAGCTTGCGAGGTTTTTTGGCACCGCCAGGTGTGGCTTTTTGAATAGATGAAGTATCAAAAGGACAATAGCTCATGGTAATTATCAAAAAGTTGCGAACTATATTCGTCAAAAAGCCTGCTGACGCAGGAAATATATTATAATCCCGAGCTTGCGAGGCTATTTGGCACCGCCAGGTGTGGCTTTTTGGATAGATGAAGTATCAAAGGGGCAATAGCTCATGGTTATTATCAAAAAGTTGCGAACTATGTTTGTCAAAAAGCCTGCTGACGCAGGAAATATATTATAATCCCGAGCTTGCGAGGCTATTTGGCACCGCTAGGTGTGGCTTTTTGAATAGATGAAGTATCAAAAGGGCAATAGCTCATGGTTATTATCAAAAAGTTGCGAACTATATTCGTCAAAAAGCCTGCTGACGCAGGAAATTTTTTTCGTCGAACTCACGTTAGGTTATAAAAAAAATCACCCCACAGGTGGGGTGATTTTTGAGATTTTTTAGCTAAGTGTTAATTACTTAACAACTTTGGTAGTAGACTTGCTGCCATCCTCATAGGTCTTAACCATGATGTTAACACCGTTGAATGGAGTAGCGCTCTCAATACCTTGCAGGTTGAAGTACTTTACGCTAGCTACGTTCTTAGAAGTCTCAACAACGTTGATTGCACTTACAATGCCATCAGCCTTGGTTACGTTGATAAGAACATCTTCCTCAAATGCGGGGTAACCTTTTGCTGAGGTGTCACCAAAGTTAGAGTTCTTGTACTGACTGTCAACACGAGCAATAGTAACCGACTCACCATCGGGAACTGCAGTAAGGTCCATCATAAAGAAACCAAGGGTACCATCGGTTGCTGGGTAAGTTTGAACATCGGCAGTGATGAAGTTGGTAAGAATAACCAACATACCATCCTTAACGTTACTTTGGCATGCAGCATAGTCTGCAAGATATGCTTCACGATCCTCGTCAGTAGCCTCACCTGGCATCAAGTTTGCAAGAACATAAGCACCATTGTAGTCAACGTAATACTTCTTCAAACCAGAACCCATCTTAACGAACTGTGCACCATTCTCTGGCAAAATACCTAACTGAATAGTGTTCAGGTCCTCATTGCTGTTCAAGATGTTAACATCAATCTGAGTTTGAGCGGCATCTTGATTTCTTGCTACTTTGAACTCAGCCTTAGTGTTACCCTCGGTGAAAGCGAAAGCGCTAACACCTACCAAAGCAGCTGCAAAAAGAGTAAATAATTTTTTCATTTTAAAATGATTTAATAGTTAAAATTTTAATTATTATTTATTAGTCACGTCTTTCAATTATTAGAAATGAGTTCCATAAGGCGGGTGCATAATTCGCCCCTTTCTATAGAATTCAATGCAAAATAAGTAAAAGTTTTTCTATTGACCAAACAATTTTGTAAAAAAAATAACAAAAAAAGATTTTTTTTATTTAAGTATTTGTGTTATAAGATTTTTAAACCACTCCTAGCGGAGTGAAAATTAAAGAGCCACGGGCTCTAAAATTATTGTTTGTGCTACGCACTAAAATTAATTGCTCCTTCGTCGCTAAAATATTAATAAATAAGGGAATTTTAGCGCTTTAGTGCCTTATTAATTTTAGCACACAGTGCTTTAATTTTCATGCGCTTAGCGCATGGCAATGCACAGAGCATCGTTGTTTTCCACTCCTTGCGGAGTGAAAATTAAAGAGCCACAGGGCTCTAAAATTAAAATTTGTGCTTCGCACTAAAATTAAGAGCTCCTTCGTCGCTAAAATAATATTTTACATCAATGTTATTTTCTCAATCATATTAGTTTTCGTATCTAATTCATACCATTCTGAATATAAACTGCTCATGCCAAAATTGATTAACATACCATAGGTTATATGAGTCAATCTCATGTAGTTCATTAATTGATGTCTGTGCTCTGAAATAACTTGTTTAGTTGCTTTAAGTTCAAGTATTATATTGTTGTCCACAAGAAGGTCAATCCTATAGTACTCATCAAGCTTAGTGTCGTCCCAATACATGGGAATTAAAACTTGTTTTTCAACCTTGTGCCCTTTTTCTTTTAATAGAAATCTCAAAGCTGCTGAATATGCTGACTCAAGTAAGCCTGGTTTAAACTTCCTGTGAACAAGCATTGCTTCACCTGTTATTTCACGGAAAAAGTTATATTTCTTATTATGCTCGTCAATTAGGTTCATAATCTGTAAGTCTTAGATGGTAATTTTAGCGCTTTAGCGCCTTTTTAATTTTAGCACGCAGTGCTTTAATTTTCATGCGCTTAGCGCATGGCAACGCACTGAGCATCGTTGTTTTCCACTCCTGAGGGGGGGGAGGGCTATAGTTTCACCATCTTCATGAAATTGTCGGGGGCGGGGGAGGTGAAGGTTACAACTTTCTGGGTGATGGGGTGCACGAGGCTCAGGTGGGTGGCATGAAGGGCAATGCGGTTGATGGGACTGGGGTGCCCGCCATACTTGCGGTCCCCGCTCACGGGATTGCCAAGGTCGTGCATGTGCACTCTAATCTGGTTCTTGCGGCCAGTCTTGAGCTGTAGTTCCACCATGGCGAATTTGCGCCCTTGCTCAATGACCCGATAGTGGGTAACGGCAAGTCGACCAGCTTTCTGATCGGAGGTGGAATACATCTCAAATGTCTCTTCGTTCTCGGCTAGGAAACTCTTGACTGTGCCTTGCGCTTGCTGCATTTTGCCCTCAACCACAGCTACATACTTGCGCTCAACAACCATGTTGTTCCAGTTGTTGAGTAGCCGGTCGCGCGCTTGCTTGGTGCGGGTGAGTAGCATCAGTCCCGAGGTGTCGCGGTCGAGGCGGTGCACAACGTAGACAGCAGCCTTGTCGCTAAAGCCGCGGGCATACTTGCGCACAATGCTAAACACGGTGTCGTCGCTGGGGCGCCCGGCGGCAGTAGAGAGCACGCCATATCCCTTGTCGACGACGATGATGTCGTTATCCTCGTAGACGAGCTTCACGCGTGGATGACTAAACACCTGGAATGAGCGGTCGAAGTTCACCCATAGCTCATCGCCGGCGGTGACGGGGTGGTCAAACTGTGTGTGAGGCACGCCATTTATCGCGAGCTGGTTGTGGCGCAATAATGACTTTAGTTTGGTGGGCTTGTGGTGAGGCAATACTTGTGCTGCCGCGGCAAGTAGCGTGGTGTCCTCGTTGATAGTAAATCGTGCCACATTGTCGGTAGCGGGTCCTCGGCGAGTTTCTTTTTTAGGTTTCATAGTTTACTATATTTTGCGCCACCCTGCCGGGTGGAAATTATATAAATCAATTTTCATGCGCGCATGGCAAAGTATTCAGTGTTAACTGACAAGTTGCCTGCCTAGTCTTCGGCGCCACCCGGCAGGGTGGAAATTATTTAAATCAATTTTGAGGCTGTTGCAAAAGTGTGATAAAAGGTGTAGCTCCCCCTCTAAGATAGAGGGGGTTGGGGGGAGTATGAACACACCAGCCTTGCCTTATTCTTCTGATTAACAACATCTTGTGTGTCATCATACTCCTCCGCCCTTCGGGCACCTCCTCTATCTTAGAGGAGGAGTTCTCATTAGATTCAGTAGTTTTGCAATAGCCTCGCAAAGTATTCAGTGTTAGCTGGAAATTTGTTTCTTGTTTCGTGGATGGTGGGCGAGTATTTCCTGGCGCAGGGTGGAGCGATCTATGTGTACATAGATTTGCGTGGTGGCTATGCTCTCGTGCCCTAGCATTTGCTGGATGGCTCGCAGGTTGGCGCCCCCCTCAAGCAGATGTGTGGCAAAGGAGTGACGCAGCGTGTGTGGACTCACGTTCTTGCGAATTCCTGCCAGCTGGCACAGTTGCTTGACGATGTTGAAAATCATCACTCGTGTGAGGCTGTTGCCACGGCGGTTAAGGAAGAGGATGTCCTCGCTGCCACGTTTTACCACTTGGTGGCTGCGCGTCTGCTCCAGGTAAAGGTCGATTTGCCGCAATGCTTCTTGCGAGATGGGGACGAGGCGTTGCTTGTCGCCCTTGCCCACTACTACTATGTATTCCTCTTGAGCAAAGATTTGCGAAAGTCGCAACTCCACCAGCTCGCTCACACGCAACCCGCAGCCGTAGAGCACCTCAATGATGGCGCGGTTGCGCTGCCCCTGTGGGTGGCTCAGGTCGATGCAGGAAATCATCTTGTCGATTTCGGCAACGGTGAGTACCTCGGGCAGGTGTTGTCCCAAGCGTGGCGCGGGTAGTAACTGTGTGGGGTCGGTGTCGACGAGTCCTTCCAGCTTGAGGAACTTGAAAAAACTCTTGATGCCCGAGATTATGCGAGCCTGCGAGCGTGGCGAGATGCCCAGGTCGTGCAGGGTGCATAGGAATTGCTCCAGTTGAGATTGGTCAACTGTTGTTATGTTCTTGCCTATTGAGTCAACAAAGCGTGCCAGGTGATCCACATCGTGGCAGTAGCTCTGGGCCGTGTTGGCCGAGAGTCCTTTCTCAATGCGCAAGTAAGCATCGTAGCGCTGAATTATTTTCTCGTAGTCCACAACACCTTGTTTTTCTTGAATAAGAAAAATGCCATCAAAAAATTTTTTTTGATGACATGTTTCTTCGAGCCACACAAGCTGGGTGTGACATCAGGTTGTTTTACTTCTTGGCGGGAGCTTCCTTAACAGGTGCTTGCTTAGCGTCGGCTGCAGGTGCAGCGGCTTCCTTGGCGGGAGCTTGCTTAGCGTCGGCTGCTGTAGCAGCTTGCTGAGTCGGGAACTGTGGAGCCTTCTGGTCGTTACCAGCCTTCATGTCCTCAAGAGTTATCTTCTTGTTGCTAGTGATGATAGTGGGTTGAGAGATAAAGGGAGTAGCGATGCTCAGGACGCAGATGAAAATAGCGAGTCCCCAAGTAGCTTTCTCAACAAAGTCGGTAGTCTTGCGCACACCCATAAATTGGTTGTAGTTGCTGGCGCTGGCGGCAAGACCGCCACCTTTCGACTTTTGAATAAGCACTACACCAATGAGCAAAATTGATGCCAAGAAAATCAAAATTGAAATTACAATAATCATGTTATCAAGTAGTTAGAGTTTGTTTTTTAATGTCTCATTAAGAACTAATTTTCGCAAAAAGCGAATTTGGTCTGCAAAGTAAATACTTTTTTCTGGAAAATTCAAATTTATGCTTTCAATAATTTCAAGAGCTTTAGAATATTTGCCACGAGCAATGTACATTTTAGCCAGGCTTTCGCTGAGCATGGAGTCGTCCTGGAGAGTTGATTGCTCAATGGCGTCGTGAGCCGCTTGCTTGGCTTGCTCGGCAGGCACATGTTGCTCATCAATAGCAGGTTGCTGCTCTAGGGCATCTTGCTCTTGCTTGCGCGAATGCTCAATGAAGCTGTTGATGAGCTCATCTTCGTGGCTGTGCCCATTATTCTTGTCCTCGCCAGGTTGTTGCTGGGCGGCAAGAATGTCGGCATAGTCGGGCGTGGGATTAAAAATCGCTTTGCTCAGCGCGTCAAGTTCCCGCTGGTTACTCCCCTGGGCGTAGGTGGCGATGAAGCGGTCGATGGCGGTGTCGGTGTCGGGGGTGGATGGCTGTTGCTCAGTGGGGTAGAAGTGCGCAAAGGCCTGTGGCGCATTGCCTGTGGCAATGGCAAGGTCGCGACGGTCGGGGCTCATGACAGCGAGTCGTTGCAATGCCTCATCGTGGTTGCCACTATCTCGCTTCACAAGCAACAAGAGTGGCAAGGCAAAGTAGGGGTTCTGTTCAGTGGTTTTGTCAACCCACTGCTTCAGTGGCACTACTTGAGGCGAGTTAAACAACTGCGATATTTCACTAGCTATAGCCATAAACCATTATTAGATACCTAAATAAGATTGTTAAATACACTATTTTACCAGTTTCCTAGCGTTTGGTTGAAAATCAGGTCGACCAGCTCGGTGCTAATCTCTTCGCACAGCTGATCTTGAACATCGATGAGAAGCTGATTGCTATCGAAGTCGCGATAGGCCGACACGTTGATGTCGTTGCTCAGTGCGGAGTTCACGTTATCAATGTATTTTACCCTCACTCCAATGGTGAGCCTGGTGCGCGTGGCATAAGCATTGTCGCCCACCGCTTGTGGCGATAGATTGTAGGTGGTAATCTCTCCTTCGAAACGCAGGTCGGAGTTAGGATTGTCGACCTGGGTGAGGCGAGTTTGCTGATCTACCACATCTTGCAATTTGTTTTGGAACACTTGCTGCAAGGGAGGGTAGACGAGCGCCGCACGAATGGGGAATTGAGCAAACGACACCGTCTTGTACTTGTTATAGTCGAGTGCTGCTCCATTAAACTTGTAGCTTATGCACGCTTGTGCAATGAGCATCACCATGAGTGAAATAAGCAATTTTCGTGCCATAGTAGGGTTATTGGTCATGTGTGTTCATTAACTATATTCACTTGCGATTATTGCGATATTCGAGTCCGTATTCTTTAATCTTGCGATAAAGAGTGCGCTCGCTGATGCCCAGCTCCTCGGCGGTTTGTCGACGCTTGCCGTGATTGCGCTCAATGGCGTTGATAATCACTTCTCGCTCAGTGTCTTGCAGTGTCTTCACCTTGTCTTCTTCTACATCAATGGCAGTGGCCTTGATGTCGTGAATGGCGTGCCTGCTTGCTGAGCTTGAGCCATGGGGTGAGTTGTCGTGGTGATGCTGGTCGTAGTCATCAACCTTTTGCCACACCATGGGCTCGGGCTCGAGAGTGGTGGGCTCGATGTCGCTAGCTTGAGCAATGCTTGAGCTCTGGCGTTGCAAGTCGCTGATGCTTGAGCTTAGGTGCATCTTGTTGTTACTGCTGGCGAGCTGATGTCCACTTGCGAAACCACCGGTGTTCATCGCCTCTTTCAAGTCCTTGATTTCTTGCTGCATCTGCAAGATGAGCTTGAAAATCAACTCGCGTTCCTGGGTATAGTCGTGCTGCACGTTGTCGTAGGCGACAGGCAGGTTGGAGTTGTGGTTCTTTTGGTTGAGATAACGTTTCACCGTCTCGCCGGTTACCACTCCGCTCTCAAACGATGCTATCTCACGTATAAGGCTCTGCAACTCACGCACGTTACCACCCCAGCGAAACGCCATGAGCTGGCGGTAAGCACTCTCGTCAAATGTGAGTGGCGGAATGTGGTATTGCTCGCTGTAGTCGTAGCAGAACTTGGTGGCTAGTAGCTTGATGTCCTCGCCACGGTCGCGCAGGGGAGGCACTTCAATGCGGATGGCGGCGATGCGGTAGAACAAGTCCTCACGGAACTCGCCGACCTTGACCATTTGCATGAGGTCCTTGTTGGTGGCGGCTACCACACGCACATTAGTCTTGCGAACCTTCGATGAACCCACTCTAAGGAACTCTCCCGACTCGAGCACACGCAGCAGTCGCGCTTGGGCGTCGAGGGTGAGGTCGGCAACCTCGTCAAGGAAGATGGTGCCCTTGTCGGCAACTTCAAAGTAGCCTGCATGCTCGCTCTCGGCATTGGTGAAAGCTCCTTTCTCGTGTCCAAAGAGTTCGCTGGTGATAGTGCCCGAGGGAATAGCTCCGCAGTTGACGGCAATATACTTGGCATGCTTGCGGGGGCTATTGTCGTGAATAATCTTTGGGAAGAATTCCTTACCGGTTCCGTTCTCACCATTGATAAGCACCGAGATGTCGATGGGAGCGATGATAAGCGCCCTTTTCACGGCTGCAAGCAGTGCTGGCGCAGCGCCAATGATGCTGTAGCGCTGCATGGTCTCACGTATTTTAGCGTCGGTTATTTTTGCCATTTTTTTAAATTGTAAGTTTGTTGTTTAAGAAAGGTTCCCAAGTCCTCGGCGGTGGCATGTTGCCCTATAGTCTCGGGGCTGATGATGTCGCCCACCGAGACTCTAAAGTTGTGGTGCTTCTTGTTGAACACCTCCACGGGAAGGCGCAGTGTGCGCAGGCGCCAGTCTATCATACCCAAGATATTGAAGAACACACTGTTGTGACCATGAAAATAGATGGGGATGACGGGAACTTTGAGTTTCTGGATAATACGCACTACCGAGGGTTGCCACATGCGGTCCTCGATGCGCAGGCCCCAGGTGAACTTCGACACAGCACCAGCAGGGAAAAAACCTAGCGGATGCCCTTGCTTGACGTGACGCATGGCGTCGGCAATGCCTTTAACCGAGACGGCACGCTTCGATGGGTCGTTGCTTGCCAGGGCGTCGACAGCAATGAAGCTGGGTCTCAGGGCGCTAATGTGGTTCAATATCATGTTCACCATCACTTTGAAGTCGGGGCGATGGTGACCCACAATGTCGATTAATGCCACGCCGTCGAGCGCGCCAAACGGGTGATTAGACACGGTGATAAATGGCCCGTCGGGGATCGCGTCGAGCACCTGTTCATTTCTCACTGTGATTGTTGCCTCGAGCTCGTTGAAAAGATTGTGCGCAAAGTCGGGGCACGGGAGGTGCATGTTGCGGCTGTGGTAGTCGTTGGTCTTGTCAACGGCACACAAGTGAAATAGCCAGTTGACCAGTTTCTCCTTTCCCTTGAAGAATGGAGCCACTTGGCAAATGTCGTCGTAGTCGAGAACTGTGCGCTTGATGGGCTGTTGTGTGTTATTGTCGTTTTCCATAAGGAATATAATGCGTTGTTTTGTAGTCTTTTGTGCAGCGTGGCTTATCGCTTGTGCCACTGTTGCCACAAAATGGTGGTGCAAAGATAAAGCAAAAAACTGACATTTTTTCAGTTTTTTGCTTTTTTTAGCTATGTCTTATTATTTTTCTACAACGCTTTAGGCCACTGGATGAGGGTCTTGAGCTTTTGCGTGTAGTAGGGCTTGATGTCTTGCCAGTGGTAATAGGGGAAGCAGTCGGTGGCGAAGGGGAGTTTTGCCTCGTGCTCATTGAACAGTACTTTAACAAGAACGTCGTCGCTAGCTTTGGTGGTGCGGTAAAACACCATCTGCACGTTGCAAGCCATGGGGAATATCTCATAGTTGCGCCAGTGCTCATGCAGGGTGTTAAGGTCGTCGCATGAGTAGTTCACACTATCAATCTCAAGCAGGCATGCCAGTGGCAACACGCATGTCTCGTGGCCAAAACGCAATGCCGCGCCATGGCGGTCGCGGTTGGCAATAGCGGCATCGGCAGTCTCTATCATGTTGGTTAGCAATGCTCTTTCAATGAACGGCATGCGATGTCCTCCTTGGGGCGAGTTGGCCCACTGCAGGTACCAGTAGATGTTCTTAACTTTCCACAGCTCGTAAATCTCCTCATCGGTGAAGTAGCCAAACAGGTTCATGCCGTCGAAGGCATGATGATTCTGCAAGCTGCCTGCTATGTCATAAACGTCTTCCATTAGCTTGACGCATTGCTTGAGGTGGGTGGTGGCATAGCTGGGGTCTTTAATAATTTGCCCCATAAAGCGATAGGGCTTAATGCGCGCGTCGAAGATGCTGTCGCTGATGTGGCGTATGGCTTTGCGCTGCGCGTTGGCAAGGGTGTCCTCGCCGTAGCCCCACCCAGTGTAGTACATGTCGTGATAGCTGGCATCGCTGGTGATGCGGGCTTGTGGGTTAAAGGCTTTAATTTCGGCAGTCTCGTTACCCATCGACAGGATGCATCTAATCCACACAGTGGAGCGAGCGTCGATGCGTGCGTCACCGCTAAACACCTCGGGGAAATTCTCGCACATGCGACGTGCTATGCCTTGATGCTGCTCGGCTCCCACATCGCTGAGTTCGCCTTCACGCCCACTGGCTTCAAAAGCTACTTTTCGCAATGTTTCGAGAAGCACCTCGCCTTGCTTGTTGAGAAGATGTTGCTGTTGCATTTGTTCTAGCGTCTTCACCGGGCGTGTGTAGCTGCTTTGCTTTGTTAGCCATCGGCTACCGTGACGACCATAGTGGTTGATGAAAAATGGCTCATAGCCTGCTGGTGCGGGAGTGAGCTGTGGCAAGGGTTGAGCAGGGTAGGGGTAAGCATAGTGGTTGCTCCCGCTACGGTTGTGGTTGGCGATTAATTGCTGTTGAGCAAGCTCGGGTTGTGCCATTGCCCCAAGCGAGGCAAAACACATTAATATATATATAAGAAAGCGGCTCATAAGGTTTTAATTTTTTTAGGTGTAAGATATGTGCTATATAATTGGTTTATAGGTGTTTGCCCTTATTTCTTTCCCGTGATGATGCTTTTGATGTCGTTAAGCTTGTTGAGGGCTTCCATGGGGGTGAGGTTGTTGATGTCGGTATTAAGAATCTCGTCGCGCACCTGGCTCAGCACCGGGTCGTCGAGCTGGAAGAACGACAGTTGCACGCCACTGCGGTTGTTGGCAACGTCGTCAAGGTCCTTGCTCAGCGAGTCGTTGTTGCTGTTTTGTTCCAGGCGCTTTAGCACCTCATCGGCACGATGCACAATAGCCTTGGGCATACCGGCGATTTTTGCCACATGAATACCAAAGCTGTGCTCGCTACCACCAGGCACCAGTTTGCGCAGGAACACCACCTTGCCGTCCATCTCACGCACGCTCACATTGTAGTTTTTCACGCGCTTGAAAGTTTTCTCCATCTCGTTAAGCTCGTGGTAGTGAGTGGCAAAGAGGGTCTTGGGATGAGAGCTACTCTCGTGGATGTATTCCACAATCGACCACGCAATCGAGATGCCGTCGTAGGTGCTAGTGCCACGACCTAGCTCATCAAAGAGAATGAGACTGCGCTCGCTCATGTTGTTAAGAATCGACGATGCCTCGGTCATCTCAACCATGAAGGTTGACTCGCCAAGCGAGATGTTGTCGCTAGCTCCCACGCGGGTGAAAATCTTGTCGACGATGCCCACGCTTGCTGCCTGGGCTGGAACAAAGCTGCCTATCTGTGCCATGAGCACGATGAGGGCGGTCTGTCGTAGCAGTGCCGACTTACCCGCCATGTTAGGACCCGTGATAATCATCACTTGCTGGTCGTCGTTGCTTAGCTGGATGTCGTTGGGAACATACATCTCACCCACAGGTAGTTGCTGTTCAATAACAGGGTGGCGGCCCTCGGTGATGACGATATCGAGAGAGTCGTCGACCACAGGGCGATTGTAGTGGTTCTCGAGTGCCACACGAGTGAAGGAGAGCAAGCAGTCGAGTTGTGCCAGCAGGCTGGAGTCGCTTTGTATGGCAGGAATATAATCGCTCACCGCGGTCACCAGTTCGTTAAACAACTTGTTCTCAATGGTCAGAATTCGTTCCTCGGCACCTAATATCTTTTCCTCAAGCTCTTTGAGTTCCTGGGTGATATATCGCTCGGCATTCACAAGGGTTTGCTTGCGTATCCACTCGGGCGGAACCTTGTCCTTGTGGGTGTTGCGCACCTCGATGTAGTATCCAAACACATTGTTGTAGGCAATCTTGAGGCTGGGGATGCCTGTGCGCTCGCTTTCTTGCTGTTGCAGGCGCATGAGGTAGTCCTTGCTGCTGGCCGAGAGGTCGCGAAGCTCGTCGAGCTCGTCGTTCACACCATATCGAATCACGTTGCCACGATTGAGCATGCTAGGGGCATCGGGGTTGATCTCTCGCTCAATGCGGTCGCGAATGAGAGGGCAGGGGTTTAGTTGCTCGCCATAGCTGTAAAGCACCTCGTTGTCGCTGTTCTCGCACATGTCCTTGATGGGCACAATGGCTTGCAATGCGCACTTGAGCTGCACCAGCTCACGTGGTGAGATGCGTCCCACCGCCACCTTCGACACCAGTCGTTCGATGTCGCCTATCACCTCCAGTTGCTCGCGTAGCAATTCGCGACCTGCCGGGTCTTTAAAGAAGTGCTCCACCACGTCGAGGCGGCGATTGATGGCTTTCACATCCTTGAGAGGGAACATAATCCAGCGGTGTAGCAGGCGTGCGCCCATGGGCGAGAGGGTCTTGTCAATGACGCTCAGCAGGCTCTTGCCGTCGTCGGCCATGGGAGCGATAAGCTCCAGGTTGCGCACAGTGAACTTGTCGAGGCGAACATATCGCTCAGCCTCGATTCGCGCTAGCGAGGTGATGTGCTTGACTTGAGTGTGTTGCGTGAGGTCAAGGTAGTGCAAGATAGCTCCGCTAGCCACGATGGCACACTCCATGTTCTCCACGCCAAATCCTTTCAAGTTCTTGGTCTCGAAGTGACGAAGCAAGCGGTCGCGGGCGGCATCGGTAGTAAACACCCAGTCTTCCATCTCAAATGTGAGATACTTGCTGGTCGCTGACTGCTGGAATCGGCTGCGGTTGCCACGCTCAATGAGGACCTCCTTGGGGGCGAAGTTGGAAAGCAACTTGTCAACATAGTCGACCGACCCCTCGGCTGCAAGAAACTCGCCGGTGCTGATGTCGAGAAACGCCACACCGGTAGCTTTCTTCCCATAGTGCACTGCGGCAAGAAAATTGTTCTCCTTGCGGTCGAGCAAGGTGTTGCCAATCACCACACCTGGTGTAACAAGCTCGGTGATGCCACGCTTAACGAGTTTCTTAGTAAGCTTGGGGTCCTCGAGCTGGTCGCATATTGCCACACGCTTGCCAGCACGCACCAGCTTGGGCAGATAGGTGTCAAGAGCATGATGCGGGAACCCTGCCATTTCCAGGTTCTTGCCTCCTGTGCCATTAGAGCGACGCGTGAGCGTGATGCCCAATATTTCGCTGGCGATGATGGCATCCTCGCCATAGGTCTCGTAAAAGTCCCCAACACGATAAAGCAACAAAGCATCGGGGTGCTTCGCCTTCATCTCATAGAATTGTTTCATCATTGGGGTTTGACCCACTTCTTTTGCCATAACTTGAGAATTGTTTATTCTATCTTGACCACAAAGTTACTGTTTTTTCTCGAAAACTGGAAATAACATAGAGTGAAAAATACTGACCGAAGTCTTGCGGTGGGCAAGAGACTTCGGTCAGCAGTGATGGGGGTGATGGTGTGCGTTAATACACTAGAGCCACGTTGTCGACCCACAGGGCCATGCCGGGAGTTCCGGTGTAGGCTGTTCCGCAGCCCGACGAGATCATTATCACCATGTGGGTGGGAGTTGCGTTAGCATCGTCCCATTGCTCCTCAATGATGGGCACCATCTTGCCCTTGCTGTTCTTGGCATAGTAGTTCTTTTCGTGAGGAATAAGTCCCATGTAGCTTTGATAGCCAGGGTGATTAGTGATGTCGCCATACCAGATGGGGATGCGGTGCTTGGTCCAGTTAGCTACACTCTTTCCGAAGCGCTGGCGTCCAGTGCCCACGCGGGCTGCATGGATATTGCCCTTAGAGTCTTCCCAGCGACGCTGAAGCAGAATGAAAACCTCGGCATAATCTTGGCCAGGAAGATTTTTCTTGCTGCCAAAACCGCTGCTGTAGATGCGCTGTCCCGAGGGAACGGTGAGTTTGTACTCAAACTGCAATGCTGAGGGACGCTTGGTGAAAGGAACGCCCATGTTCATCTTACTATAGGGGTTCTTAGTGCTGCTCACGGGCTCAATCATTTGACCCAAGAACATAGTTCCCGAAGCTAGCACGTCCATGTTGACAATACCCAGGGCTTTAACGTGCTCATATTGTGTGGTGAGCTTTGCGCAATAGCCATTGCCGTGGCGGTCGGGATAAACTTGGTTACTACCTTTTACAACACCGGCAACCTTGGCAAACACATTACTTGTAGCCCATGGAGAGCCACCCATGTTAGTATAAGCTTTGTTACCCGAAATAGCCCTTGTGGGACCCACTTCAAATAATTTCTTCTCTTGTCCGCCAATGATTGCCGACTCCTTAATGTGTCGGGTAATCCACTGGTCAAAATTACCAAAACTCAATGGAACAACTGTTTCGGCTTTAGCACCTGCTGCACACATGCATGTTATGGCAGCAATCAATAAAGTTTTTCTCATTTTTTTTGTAGTTTTTTATTTGTAGTTTGTTTTACATTTTTTCTTCTCGGTGAGCGGCATCGCTGAGCAACCGGTGACCTATCTTGCAATAGATGCACTTGCGTGCCTCACAATAGCTGCGCCTGAGCTCGATGAGGGCTTGCGAGGTGAGGGCGCTGTCGCAGTCAATGCCAGCTTTCACAAAAGTGTTCACTACCGAGTTGCTCTCGGGGCGAAGGCTCTCAAGCAGGCTAACGGCCTTGTCGGTGAGGGCATAGTTCCCTGTTATTTCTCCGCGGGCATAGTAGAGCGTGGCAACAGTGTTGATAAGCACAATGTCAATCGACTTGTTACTCAGCGCTGGCGTGGGTTTCTCGCTGGGCTTGCCAAAACTGTAGTGATTGCTCCAGTAGCCTGTGAGCTCCACTTGAAACAGCTTGCGCAATTCTTTCTCTCCATTGGCCTCAAGGATGTCGTTCATGAGCCTAAAGCTGCCCTCAATGTAGTGCGCTAACATGGCGATGCGACGATAGGGGAAGTTTTGTGGCCTAATGCGGAACATCTTCCATGCTTCGGGTTCCATAGCGTGAAGCGAGAACTTGTTGGCAAGGAACGCATACTCACGGCACAGTTGCTGATAATAGCTGTCGGTTCCAGGTGCATTAGGGTCGAGCATTCCCGCTTGTCCAAAGAGTAAAGCCTCAATCTGCAACAACGAGTCGCTGTGCTTGTGTAGCAACCTTAGTGGAGTGCGACGGGCAAGTCGTTCAAAGGCCTCGTTGTTGATGCCGAATCCCAAGTTGCGGGCAAGTGTCACGTAGCACACATCTTCCCAACTGCCATTGTACATCTCAAGCAAGTCGCGCACACGCTGCACCTTGCTGTGCAGCCGCTCAAAGGCGAGACGCTCTATCCACTCGGTGATAGTTAGCGTCGGGACCTGTTTTATCACTCCCTCGCAGGGTAGCTCTTGACGGCTATTTACCAGCAGAGCATAACTGTGGTTAAACAATGGCGACACCTGTAACACCAGTTGGGGGATGCGCTCGCCGTTGCTACGCATCACGGGAGCATCGTCTTTGTCCACCACATGCAGTATCACGCTGTCGTAGGCTGGGTCGTGGTCATGTCCATGGCGCTTCCAGTCGCTGGCACGCACGTGCATCTCCACATTGCCCACCCACAGCTGTCCGTCAATCTCCACCTTGGCATTGAAAAAGTCGGGACCAGCATCGCTGTTTAGCAACCCCTGGTCTAGCACTCGCACATGACGGCCATCGTTAGTCACCATGTCCTCGCTTCGCCACAGGCGGTGTTGCCAAATGTATTGCATCAACTGTTCCATTGCACCAAGTGCTTTTTACATGATTTTTTCAATCCTTGCTATGAGGTGAAAAAATAATCTGCTAAGGTACATATTTTTTCTATATTGGGTCTAGTTTATTCCCCTTTTTTCTCTTTTTAAGCAGTTTTTGAACAATTTTTACTTTTAAGAAAAAAATATTGCTTAAAAATTTGGTCAATTAAAAAACTTGACGTAACTTTGCACTCGCAAATCGCAAAAATGATGGTGCCTTAGCTCAGGTGGTAGAGCAATGGACTGAAAATCCATGTGTCCCCGGTTCGAATCCTGGAGGTACCACTCAAGAGAATCGCAAGCAGTTGAGTTTTAATTGCTTGCGTTTTTTTTATGCCTGTCGGTGCCCTACATGATTGTGTGGGGCGAAATGCTCAGCTACTTTCATTGTCGCATTTTGTCACACTGGCACTAACTCTCAACTATTCTAGCTGTCGCACTAGGCGTGTGCGCCACATGATTTTAATAAAGAAAGCCAGATGCTCACCTACACAGTGAGCATCTGGCTTTAGTGTATTAAGTTATAAGAGTGTGTCTTATTTCTTGGCGTTTTTATCGCTACGCTTGGCGATTGCATAGGCAACGGGCGATGCGATAAACAGTGACGAGAAGGTACCGATTACAACACCCAGAATCATCGCGAAGATGAAGCTGCGAATCGACTCACCACCCAGGAAGAAGATAACGAGCAGTACCAGCAAGGTGGTAACTGAGGTCATTGTTGTACGTGCCAGTGTGCTGCACAGTGCACGGTTGAAGGTGGTGTAGAGCTCCTGCTTGGGATAGAGCTTGCGATATTCACGCACGCGGTCAAATACCACCACAGTATCGTTCACCTGGTAACCAATAACGGTTAGGATGGCTGCGATAAAGGTTTGGTCAATCTCCATTGAGAATGGGAAGATGCCATGCAAGGTGTAGAAGCCAATTACCACAAATGCGGTGAAGGCTACGGCTGCAAGAGCACCCAGTGAGAATGCCACGTTGCGGAAGCGGATGAGGATGTACAATGCCATTGCGAGCAATGCGAAGAATACTGCCCAGCTGGCATCGCGTGTCATGTCGCTTGCGATGGTTGGACCCACCTGCTCACTCTGCTGGATACCAATCTCGGTGTTGGTAACGTCAAACTGGTCGCGAGTAGGCTGGTTCTTAAAGGCACCCTTGAGGCTCTCATAAAGAGCGTCCTCAATTTCCTTATCTACCTTCTTGCTGTCAACGTCTTTAATCTTATAGTTGGTAGATACACGCACCTTGGTGTTATTATCAATGGTGATAACAGATGTGTTAGCGCCAGGCAGTTTGTCGGCTACGGCAGCGCGCAATTCAACAGTGTTGACAGGTTGGTCAAATTGTACAACATAGTTGCGACCACCCGAGAAGTCAATACCCAGGCTCAAGCCACGGCCAGGAATGAAGAACATGGCGATGATAGCGATAACTAGGATAGCTACACAAGTGAAGCTAATCTTACGCTTGCCCATGAAGTCGAATTTCACATTCTCGAGCATGTGGCGAGTCCATGGAGTTGAAAGGGTCATGTTAGCATACCAGCCCTTGTTTATGAACCACTCAAGCAGAACGCGAGTGAGGTAAACTGCGGTGAAGAACGAGCAGCAGATACCGATGATGGTGGTAACAGCAAAACCCTTGATGGGACCAGTACCCAGGATTGCCAGGATGATACCGGTGATGATAGATGTCAAGTTAGAGTCGAAGATTGCCGAGAAGGCGTTGCCATAACCATCGGCAACAGCGGCCTTGAGACCCTTGCCGGCGCGAAGCTCTTCCTTGATGCGCTCAAAGATAAGCACGTTGGCATCCACTGCCATACCCAAGGCAAGCACAATACCGGCGATACCAGGCAGTGTGAGCACGCTCTGGAACGATGCCAGGATACCAGCTGTGAAGAACAGGTTGAGCAACAAACCCACGTTGGCAATCATACCAGCCTTGATGCCGTAGACGCAAACCATGAAGATCATCAGCAGCACGAGTGCTACAACGAATGAGATGAGTCCCTTGCGAATTGACTCTTGACCCAGCGATGGACCAATCACGCTCTGGCTAACAATGTTAACCTTGGCATCCATCTTACCGCTCTCGAGCACGTTGGCAAGGTCGCTTGCCTCCTCGGGGGTGAAGCGGCCAGTGATTTGGCTACGGCCACCGTCAATCTGACCATTCACGTTAGGATAAGAATAAACTTGGTCATCGAGTACAATAGCGATTGCGCGGTTGATATTCTGGGCGGTGATTGACGACCAGCGACGAGCACCCTCGTCATTCATGGTCATTGATACCACATTACCTTGCAGGTTGTCAAACTCGCTTGAGGCGCTGGTAACAACGTCGCCAGTGAGGACAGCTTCCTCAGGCTGGTGGCACTTGAGGGCTACCAGAGTGAATGCCTCGGCGCCGTTTGCACCATCGGTCTCAGGCTTAACGCTCCAGCACAGCTTCAGGTCGCTCTTGAGGGTCTTCTTGGCGAGCTCACTGTGGATAATCTTGTTTACAGCGGCTGTGTCGCTAACAGCAACATAGCCCACAACGGGCATGTCGTCGCGTGCGCCACCCAGCAGTTGCATAAGATTGTTGGCATTCTTCTTGCTGGCGGGGGTAGCCTTGGCCTGAGCAGCCTTCTTGGCGGTGTCGACCTTGGCAGCCGCATTTTGAGCTACGGCAGCGGTGTCGCCCTCGGCTGTAGCAGCCACGGCAGTGTCGGCAGGAGCGGCGCCACCACTTTGTGCGAAGTTGTTGCTCAATGTGATGAGGTCGTTCTTGATTTCACCATATTTATAGGTCTCAAAGAACTGGAGATTGGCAGTGCTCTGAAGCAGTGCGGTTACACGCTCGGGCTCCTTAATGCCTGGCAACTCAAGCAGGATGCGACCAGTGCTTTGCAGCTTCTGGATGTTGGGGGCTACCACACCAAAGCGGTCGATACGAGTGCGAAGCACCTTATAAGAATTGTCGACCATCTTGTCAACTTCTTCCTTGAGGAAGCTTTCTACTTGAGCATCGTTGGCATTGGGGTTGTCTTTAATCTTCTGCACACGGTTGCGGAAGATTTGAACCAAGCTACCCTCGGGAGCAAGTTGCTTGTAGTTGCGACAGAAGTCGGCCACAAAGTTCTCGCTACTGGGGTTAACGTCGTCGATAGCCTTGTTAAATTTCTTGTCCTGATTGTTGCCCGAGAGAACGCGCAGGATGTCGGGAACCGAGATTTGGAGGGTAACGTTCATACCACCCTTCAAGTCAAGACCCAAACCAAGTTGCTTCTCACGCACTTCCTGATAAGTGTAGCCTAGCCACACTTTCTCTTTCTCTTTTTTGCTAATAAACTCGTTATATGCTTTGCGATAAGCATCGTTCGACATGTCGACCGATTTAATCTTTGCAGCCTTCATGGCGATGTTTTCGGCCTGAGTCTCGATGTTGCTTGAAACAAACGAGAACGACAGGTAGAAGATGCATATCAGCACTAACGCGGTAGCAATAGTTACGATAAAACCTTTAGTTTGCATTTCTTAATGTTATTAATTTATTTTGTTTAATGTTTTTCTTTAGCGATAAAAGGGCAAAGGGGTCTTGAATAGCCTGATGAAAAGGCAAAATCCAAAACTTCTTCACGATTTCAGCCTGCAAATATACAACAATTTATTAATGTGGAAAAATATTTTTCTCACATTTTAAATATAATTTATTTATTGTGCTATTCATGAATAATAAAAAACCGTGCTACAGCTATTGTTTGTAGCACGGTGAATAGTAATTATGTGATATGTTCTATCTTGCCGGTGAGGGTTATTTCTCTACTTCTTTTACGCGTAGGTAGTTACCGCTTCCCTTAACGATGGTGTTGAAGTAGTCTTGTGTGTAACCGCCAAACTTGGGCTGTACCGGGCTACCCCACTTGTTACGTTCAAACTTACCATCTTTTTCCTTCTTGATGTTGCCGTCCAAGAACTTGACAAAGAGGTATTTAGTCAGTTCTTGATACTGGCGGGTCGACTCTTGAGCGGTGTTGACGCTGTAGTTGGTGAGGAATTCTACAGCCTCGGCGGGGTTGTTCTTGTAGATAGCTAGTGCCTTAGCCTCAACTTGTGGTTGTTGAGCTTCGAAGCTGTCTTCAAGTCCCTTTTGCACACGGCGCACGTCGGGAATCATTTGCGAGTAGCGGTGATAGCACTGGTTGGCAATGAGGTTGTTTACCCAAAAGGCGGCGTCGAACGAGAAGTTGTATAAGTCGCCATTGCCCTCGCGGTAGCTCTCGGGCACTTCGTTCATGCAGCAGTACATGGGGTTGAAAACGGCTGTGTTAGCATCGTCAACGCCAAACCAGATTATTCCTCCCACGGGGTCGGGAAGCCATGAACGCATCTGCGAGGTGAATACAAAACCGGTTTGCTGAGTGGCGATAGCGCGCTCGTGGCTGTAGGTTACACTATCAACCTTAAATTCCATTGGGCGATAGCGATAAGGCACGCCGTAGTAGTTCTTTGCGCCAGGGTCTTGGGTCATATCGTAAGGTGTGCCCTCAAAGTGGTCACGCATCATGTCTTGAACGTTGCGCAGGCTCACTTTGCCATCGGGCTTGACATAAAGAGGCATGATTTCGGCTCCCTTCTTACCCTCGAGGTAGGGGAGGTAGCGGTCCATGCCACTCTTGTACTTGTTGAAGAAAGCCCATGCGCGAGCGTCGCAGCCACGCAGTGTGCCATAGTCGGCGGGGCAATAGGTGCGCGAGAAGTCAAAGTCCTCATCCTTGCCGTTGTAGAGACCCATTTTGCGGGCAAACGATACCACGTCCTTGCTGTAGATGCAGTTCTCCTTGTCCTTGAATGGAATCTTGTGGATGCGTGCCTGGTTGGCGTGGCCCGAGATGCAATCGTCGGGGATGCGGATAGCTACCCACACGGCACCTTTCTCCTTGCCACCCTTGCCTATCATCTCCATTACCCACACTTCGTTAGGGTCGCCAATGGAGAACGACTCACCCTCGCTGTTATAGCCATATTGTGCTACTAGGTCGGTCATCACCTTGATTGCCTCGCGAGCGGTCTTGGAGCGTTGCAGCGCCAGGTACATGAGACTGCCATAGTCGATGAGCGCAGTGGTGTCGTGGAGTTCCTCACGTCCTCCCCATGTCGACTCGGCAACGGTCACTTGGTGCTCGTTGATGTTACCCACCACCTTGTAGGTGTGAGCAACCTCGGGAATCTCGCCCCAGTACTTGCCGGTGTCCCAATCGTAGATCTTGCGCATGTCGCCCGCCTTGTGGTCGGCAGCGGGGATAAAGTCAAGAAATCCGAAAAGGGTGTGAGAGTCGGCGGCATAAGAAATTATGGTAGAACCGTCGGCACTGGCTTTCTTTCCCACTATAAGGTTGGTACATGCGTGGGACTGTAGAACGCCCCATCCCATGAACATCGCCACGATGGCGATGATGCTCATGGCGGTAGTTTTTCTAGATAGATGCTTCATTTTTGTCTTGTATTTTAATGGTTTGTTTTTTAAAAAGGAGTAAAAATGGTAGTAGCCGGCTTAGCGGTTGATGTGGACTTTTACCTTTGCTATGCGGTATTTCTTTACCTTCAGCACGGTGAATTCACATGGTCCACAAGTGATTTTTTCTTTCTCTTGAAGGAAGTCGCCCTTGATGTTGAGAAGCAGGCCGGCAATGCTCTCGGCTTCGTCGCTATATTTTGCGAAATGTCTCTCTTCTAGCTCGGTAACATCAAGGAAGTCGGTTATCGAAGTCTTGGCGTCGAAGATAAATGTGTCCTTGTCTTCCTTCGTGAAGAATTTTTCCTCGGTGTCATATTCATCGTCAATGTCGCCCACAATTTCCTCTAGCACGTCTTCCATGGTGGCAAGACCCTGGGTGCAGCCAAACTCGTCAACTACCACTGCCAGGTGTATTTTCTTCTTGCGGAAATCTTCGAGCAGGTCGTCGATCATGCGCGACTCGGGAACGAAATACACGGGTCTGAGCAGTGAAGGCCACTTGAAGCCGTTGTCTTTCTTGTCGATATAGGGCAGGATGTCCTTGGCATAGAGCACGCCTTTTATGTTGTCGGGGTTGTTTTCATAGACAGGCATGCGAGAGTAGCCATTGTCAACAATGCATTTTATCACATCGTCAAAGCTGTCCTCTATGTCAATGTCAACGATGTCGATGCGTGGGGTCATAATTTCGCTCACGGTCTTGTCGCCGAAGGTGAGTATGCCCTCGAGCCAGTCTTTCTCGTCGGCACTCTTCACGTCGCTCATTTGCAGGGCATTAGTGAGGTCTTCGGTCGAAATTTCGTCGGCCTTGTGGCCCACAGCTTTTCTCACAAATCCCATGCTCTTGACCATGAGCCTTGAGATGGGGCTGAAGATAGCCATTTCCACCTGCAGAGCTGGTGCGGCAAGGGAGGCGAAGCTCACATTGTTGTTGGTGGCATAGAGCTTGGGAATTACTTCACCAAAGAGCAGGATTAGGAATGTGAGAATTACCGTTTGAATCAGGAAATTAGCTATGGAACTATTGAAAGTGAACATTTGGTTCATGGCAAAGTTGAGCACAATAACAATCATGATGTTCACAAGGTTGTTGCCAATCAGGATGCTGGCAAGCAAGCGCTCGGGCTGGTCGAGAAGGTGCTGAATGCGGCTGCGCTTAGCATCGTCCTCGATGCCTTCAAGGTCCTTGCTGGTGAGTGAAAAATAAGCAATCTCAGAGCCGGAATTGAACGCCGAGAAGAATAGTCCAAGAAAAGCTGTAGCTAGAGCTATCCAGCTGCTCATGGTTGGAGCTTGGAATGTGATAGCTGCTTGTGACGTTGTCGCTTGCGTTATTGCAGCGACTAAATTAACAATACACGATAAAGGGTCAGGATCCAAAAAATAAATAGTTTTAGTTACACAATAATGCTTGCTCTTTAGGCAACACGCTGAATGTCAGTTTTGTTCAGTGTCTTGGCAAGACTTTTTCACCACCGTGGTGACGAATGTAGGGCAAAGGTAGTGATATTTTCGGCATTGGCAAAAAATATTTTGCATAAACTTATCAACACCTATTTCTATATAATTTAATATACAATAAACAACCACCATGTAACGTTATTGTTTAGACAGGGTGTATTGTGCCCTGATGTCAACAAAATCATTAAATATAATATGGTTAAAGTTAATCATAACAGCATATCAAACATGAAAACCTGTGGCAAGAAGCTTGCGTTGCTTGTGCTGCTGGCAATGGCTTGGACACCGGTGGCAATGGCTTTTGACATGTCACACTATGCCGATACCTCAAAGCTCGCTACAGGAAAATGGGTGAAAGTGGCTATCGACCACAGCGGTATTTACCAAATTACAGCCAGTGACGCTAGCAAATGGGGACTGGGTGACTTGAGTCGTGTGAGGGTGTTTGGATATGGTGCCACGCAGCTAGGCGAGACATTGAATTCCTCACTTCCCGACGACCTCCCACAAGTGCCGGTGGTGCGCACTGGCGACCGCTTGCTCTTCTATGCTCAGGGACCCATTAGGTGGACGATTAATGGGCCACGACAGGTGCAAGTGCAGCACCCCTATGCCACTCGCGGCTACTATTTTCTCACTAGCGACGATAGCTATGGCGACATGCAAGCCGTTGAATCCCAGGTGTCACCCAGTGGTACTACTGCTATGAACACCATCACAGGCCGCGTTTTCCATGAGGAAGAACTTTTCAATCCCGGAGAGACGGGACGCATGTTGCTGGGTGAGGACTTTGGCAGTAGCAGTAGTCAGTCGTTCAAGTTTTCCTTGCCAGGTCTGGTGGATGGCTCAAGTGTGGTGGCAATCACACAGTTTGCGGCTAAGACACTAGGTGGTGCCACAACATTAAATTTCAAGTACAATGGTAACAACATTGCCGGCTCGAGCGATATTCCTGCTGTGAGCTCTAGTAATAGTGATCATTATCATTACAATTTCTCACAGACGACACGTCAGTTTGACCTCACTGGGTCTCAAGATCTCACTTATACCGTGAATTGTAACCCCAAGGGGACTCTCTTTCTTGCCAGGCTCGACTATATCACTATTAATTATCAGCGGGCATTAAGCTTGCAAGGTCTTAGCAGCCTCGACTTTGGTGCTAATGTTAATAATGATACACACTATGAGCTGAGCGGAGCCAGCGAGAGTACACACGTGTGGGATGTTACAACGCCTTATAGCCCCATCGAGATGAACCTCACTGTGAGTGATGGCAAGGCGTCATTTAGTAGTGGCACGACTGGCGCTCGTGAGTTTATCGCATTCAATGAGAATGGCTCATATCCTAGCCCGTCGTTTGTTGAAGATGTAGAGAACCAGAGTATTCATGGTGCTCAGGTCCCCGACATGATAATTCTCTCGCCAAGTGAGTTCTTGCCACAAGCCAGGCAACTTGCCGCTATGCACGAGAGCCTCGACAGCATGCGAGTGCTGGTGCTTGACCACAACAAGGTTTTCAACGAGTTCTCAAGTGGCACTCCCGATGCCATGGCCTATCGCTTGCTGTGCAAGTATTTCTACGACCGCGGCACCGACGCCACGGGGCATAAACTAGGCTACTTGCTTCTCATGGGTAATGGATATTGTGATAACCGCGGTGTGACAGCTGCTGCACGCGCCAACAATTATCCCAAACTCCTGGTGTGGGAAAGTGAGAACAGTAGCGATGAGAGTTTGTCCTACACTAGCGACGATTTCTTTGCTCTTTTGCACGATGAGTCGTCAATGTCGAGCCGCTCACCGCTGGATATTGCCGTGGGACGAATTCCCGCACGCAGCATCAGCGATGCCAGCATTGCAGTGAGCAAAATCATGAAATATGTGAACAAGGACGACTATGGCAGCTGGAAAAACAGCATGCTCAATGTCGCCGACGATGGTGATAGTGGAGGTCACTGGCGTCATGGCGAGGAAGTGATACAAGTGATATCGACGCATGGTGGAGAAAATACCAATTTCAACCGCGTCTTCCTCGACGACTTTGAAGAGAAAAGCGACGGCTCAGGCTCAAAATACCCCGAGGCGCGCAAGAAAATGTATAAAACTCTCACCGAGGGGGTACTATGGTGGAACTATTCGGGGCACGGAGGTCCCACGGGATGGACTAACGATGGGCTTGTGGTGCCCACCGATGTGGCGCAGAACTTCTTCTATTCGCACCAGCCATTCCTCTTTGCCGCCACATGTGAGTTCTCTCGTCATGATGGTAGCAGTGTGTCGGGCGGAGAGTCATTGTTCTTCAATCCTAACGGAGGGGTAGTTACACTCGTTTGTCCTCCACGACTGGTTTACATGAGTGATAATAAGACTCTTAACGTGGCTGTCGCACAAAAGATGTATGAGCGCCAGAGCGATGGTCAGCTGATGCGTGTGGGCGACATGGTGAAATTTGGCAAGAACTACAATCTCGAGTCGACCAATAACAACTCTTTCTCTAATTCCAAGCGATATCACATTTATGGCGACCCTGCCATCAGGCCAGCTATGCCCAAGCTCAATGCTGTGATCGACAATATCAATGGCGAGCCTGTGAGCGAGGATAACATGCCAGTGTTTGAAGCAAGGCAAACCATGACCATCACCGGGCACATAGAGAATAAAGAAGGTGAGAAACAAACCGACTTTAATGGACTCATAGAAAGCTCGCTTTTTGATTGTGAGAAATCGGTGTCGTTCACCTATTCTTATACTACCCGTGACGAAAACGGCAATACTGTTGAGAAAGATGTTACACTAACCTATGAGGAGCGACAAAACAAGCTTGCCATCAACGTGACTCGTGTCAATAATGGTGACTTCACTATAAACATAACAATTCCTAGCGAGGTGACTGTGAGCTACGACAACTATCGCCCCTCGCTCGTTAGTCTCTACGCCTATGACCCTGAAAAGAAAAAAGAGGCTACCGGCTCATGCGACGACTTCTATATCTATGGGTATGACGAGAGCATTGTAGCCGATACCATAGGCCCCGACATTAGCTACATGGGGCTTAATAGCACGTCGTTTGCCGACGGTGACAACGTCAACGAGTCGCCATTGTTTATTGCCTCGGTGAGCGATGAGAGTGGCATTAACTTCTCTAACGCGGGCATTGGGCACAACATGACTCTCACCCTCGACGGTGCTACTACCTATAGCGACGTGAGCAGCTACTACACTGCTATTGAGGCGGAGAAAGGCTCGGCTGGAAACATTAATTATGGGCTTAGCAATCTTGCCAATGGGCACCACACCCTTAAACTCAAGGTGTGGGATGTGTTCAATAATTCAAGTGAGAAGACAATCTCTTTCAACGTCATGAGTGGTCTCAAGCCCGAAATTGATGAGATTAAAGCTTTTCCTAATCCCGCGTCTACGACCACAAGCTTCATCGTTACACACAACCGGCCTGAGGCCAATGTTACCATTACCGTCGAAGTGTTTAACCTAATGGGACAGCGCGTGTGGAGCACGACACAGAGCGGACGTAGCTCAATGTTCTCCTCGTTCCCCATCACTTGGGACTTGAGCGACTATAGCGGTAGTCGTCTTCCTCGAGGTATCTATATCTACAAGGCTACAATCTCAACCGATGGCCATCAAGAGAGTACGAAGTCTAAGAAACTTGCTATCACCTCGTAATGAGAAACAAAAAACTCATCATCGGTAAAGGGACAATTTGAAAACAAAAAGTTTACACTTTTGGAATTAAAATAATATTTTTTATATATTTGCAGTTTTATTTGGCTAGAGCCATTAGCAAAAACATGGATAATGTGAAACATAGCGCAAGAGAGATATTGCCAGAGCCCACACTAAGGCGACTGCCATGGTATCTAGCCTATGTTAAAATGCTTGATAGCAAGCATGAAGAATATGTTTCTTCAACACAAATCGCGAAGAGGCTCAATGTGGATGCGTCGCAAATAGCTAAAGACTTGTCGTTTCTTAACATCAAGGGAAAGACTAGGATGGGATATGAGGTGCATCCGCTTGCCAAGGCGCTAAACGAGTTCTTGGGATTCAAGCACCGCCACAACGCTTTCCTCGTGGGGGCAGGCTCGCTAGGGAGCGCGCTGATGAGAGACCTGGGACTACTGCAGTATGGACTCAACATTGTTGCCGGCTTTGACATCAATCCTAGCAAGATAGGGGCTAATGTGGGAGACACTCCCATCTATGACATAGCCCAATTTGGCAAGCTGCAACGCGAAACGGGTGTTTCAATCGCCATTGTGGCTGTGCCATTTGAAAATGCTCAAGAGGTTGCCGACACGCTAGTGAAAAGCAACATCAAGGCGATTTGGAATTTTACTCCCTACCGCATTAAAGTACCACGTGGGGTGGTGTTGCAAAACACGTCAATCTATGCTGACTTAGCGCTGATGTACAACCGCTTGGAGCATGGCACTAACAATATAAAAAACACTACAAAGTGAAGATAATAGGAATAAAAAATGTAAACGGCATGGAGATGCCTCAGCAAGTTTTCCTCATGGCCGACTCGGCTGTGATCAGGACTAACAAGCCTTTCTTTATTCCACATTTTGCAAAAAGTTTTCATGGCAACAGTGCTATTGTGCTTCACATCGACAGGCTTGGGAAACACATAGCACCACGATTTGCTCATCGCTACTGCCATGCTATAGCACCAGCGGTGATTGTTCACCCCACAGGCCTTGACCAGGTGCAGCAAAACGAGCAATTTTCGGCTCTCGCCACTAGTTTCGATGGAGCACTACTGCTGGGCGACAGCGTAGTGCCGGCAAGCGAGAATGACATTAACCGGGCCATGGTGGCGACTACCGTGGGATGTGACGAGCAAGAGGCTATGTCGCTATCGTCGCTAGGTGTTGATTATCGCCAGCTAATATCTCGCCTCAGTGTGTATTTCACGCTAAAGATGGGCGACATGATAGTGGTGGAACTTAGCTCTCATGACATTCCACTTCATGAGGGCATGACGCTTGAGGCTAGCCTTAACGGCACCCGGCAGCTGGTTGTGAGAGTTAAATAGAATATTCTTATACAATAATATATATAGCTAATTCATAATAATTTGACTATGCATAAAAAGTTTTTATTTCGAATCTTGAGCCTCATAATTGCGGGAGCAGGTACAGTGTTCTCAATGCAGGCGTTTTCCACCTCTAAATATGCCACCACATCTAAGCTGGCTAATGGGAAGTGGGTAAAAATTGCTATTCCTGAGGATGGAATCTATCAGCTCACATTTGATGAGTTGAGCCAAATGGGATTCTCTAACCCTCAGAATGTAAGGCTCTATGGACAGGGCGGTCATCCCATTAGTGAGCTGCTCGACGGCAACGCTACTGATGACTTGAAGCAAATTCCTTTCAAAGTCTATGACAACAAGATTTGTTTCTATGCCTGTGGACCTGTGAAATTTACCATGGAAACTCCTACATCGGTCCCTCATTTTACTCGTGATTTTAATAGCTATTCAACCGTGGGCTATTATTTTATTACTGAGAATGATGGCTCGGCGATGCTGGCTCCCACCCAGGTTAACAACACGCTTTCTACTGGCAAGGTGTGGACTACAAGTCGCGACTATATGCTACATGAGAGGGATCTTGTCTCGCCAGGGCAGTCGGGAAGAGAATTTATGGGAGAGTCGATGGATAATGCCACAATTGATATACCATATTCACTGCCGGGACTGTGTGGCGACTCGGCTATGACCATTAACATTTGTGCCGCGGCTAAGGTGACTGCCGCATCCTACATAGCTGGAAAAATTAATAATAACAACCTTAATTTTACACTCAGCACTTCTAAAATTTATGCGCCTGCCAATAGCTTGGTTTACTACAATTTTGCAAGTCCATTTGCTGAATATAAGCCAACCGCCGGCAACCCCATCACACAAGACGGTGTTATTAATGCTAATATCTACAGTCCTGCGGGACAAGTGAACACCGCATGGCTTAACTATATCATTCTCACCTATTGTCACGACAATACCCTTAGCCACAACACCGTCGACAATCAGTTGAGAATGGCTTTTCCTGTTCTAAAGGCCAGCGAAGCTATAGCCTTACCTGAGGCAAGCGCTACTACCGAGGTGTGGAACGTGAGCGATCCACAAGCGCCCATCAGCTACACACTCACCGAAAATGGCAACTCAAGGATGTGCTCACCTGTTACCAGTAGCTCTAATGGGTTGCAATTTATAGCTTTCGACCCTGCTTTAGCTCAAAAGTCGATTAGTGGATATTCGCAAGTGGAAAATCAAAATATACATGGCTTGCCAACCCCCGACATGATAATTGTCACAACACAGGAACTTTTGCCACAAGCCGAGCGCATCGCGCAAATGCATCGCGACAACGATAACATAATAGTGCATGTGCTTGATCAGCAACAGGTGTTTAATGAGTTCTCAAGTGGAACCCCCGATGCCATGGCCCTTCGCTTGATGAACAAGATGTTCTACGATCGCAATAGCACAAAGTTTAAGAACTTGCTCATGATGGGTGCGGGAAGCTATGATAATCGACAGATTATTTTCAAGAAAGATATAAATCTAATTACTTATGAGTCGGTCGAGAGCAACGACGAGGAATATAGCTATGTGTGCGACGACTTCTTTGGAATGCTTGACGACAACTCAGGCAGTAATCCTCAAAGCGATTACCTGAGATTGGGCGTGGGACGCATCCCTAGCTCTTCACTTAGCGAGGCTCAAAGCGATGTGGACAAGTTGCTGAAATATGTCAATGAGCCTGACTATGGTCCCTGGCGCAACGATTTTATTCTCATTGCTGATGAGCAGGATAATGGACTACATGCATTCCAAGCCGAGGGTGTTAATAATATACTCATCGACGAGCTTTCAACAGGAATGACAAATAATAAGGTTTATATCAGTCAGTTCCCTAACGATCCAACTTCTAAGTTCGCTTTTGAAGCACGCAAGAGTCTCACCGCACAACTCAAGCAAGGACAGTACTTCATGGACTATGTGGGCCATGCGGGGCCTAGTTCGATTACTAAGGAGAACAAGCTGTGGAACACGAGCGACGTAAAGAATGTGGAATATAACAATCTTCCCATTTACTTCACCGCTTGTTGCGATGTGGCACGATATGACGGTAATACCCAGGGTATTATGGAAATGATGTTCCATAAGCCTGGTGGTGGTGCTATTGCCCTGGTGACATCGGCACGAGCAGTATATGCCGAGGATAACGACCAGCTCAATCAAGCTTTTGTCAAGGCTATGTTCTGCTTTAGCACTAAGGGCTATATGCCCACCCTGGGCGAGGCTTATATGCTTTGCAAGCAGTCGTTTGGTCGCACCGAGAACTACAATAAGATGTCGTTCTTCCTGATGGGCGACCCGGCAATAAAGGTTAATTATCCCAAGCCTTATTTCAAGATAACTAAAGTTAATAATCAGGATGCTACCGACGCTGCCATTGCAACAGGAGCTATGCGGGAATTGACAGTGGAGGCTAAAGTCTTCAACCCGGGCATGGCAAGTGTCAACACTAGCTTCAACGGCGATGCAACTCTCTCGGTCTATGGCGCCGAGAAGCAGGAGAGGTCTATTACTATGCGCGTCAATCGCAAGGATATTACACGCGATATCTATTATCCACGCCAGCTCATCGCTCGAGCTACCGGTCGCGTGGAAAATGGAATTTTCACGGGCAAGGTGGTTCTTCCACGCTACATCACCAGCCTTGACACCCTCGCTGGTGCCATCAAGGTTTATGCTCATCAAGACGACACCCAAGAAATGGTGAATGGCGGTTTCTATAATCTGGCTTTTGAACCTTACGATCAGAATAATGAGCTCACTGTTGTCGACAACATGCCACCAGTCATAGAGCAACTCTACTTTAATGATGAGCAACTCTTCAACGACGGTGCAATGATTCCAACCAGCTCAACTCTCTACATTAAGGCAACCGACGATTACGCGTTCAACATGCAGTCTCAAGCCATTGGTAATAGCATGACGCTGCAGCTCGATGGAGGAAAGACCACCTACCCCTATGTCAAGAACTACAGCGCTATGGCGCAAGAGGGGAAAACTCTGGCGATAGAATTCCCCATGAGCTTGCAAAACGGAAAGCACACGCTCACGTTCACCATCTATGACGCTGCGGGCAACAAAGCCTCCCGCACCATCTCGTTCATGGTGGGAACAACCTCAAGCATGGAGATAAATGTGGAAGAGGAGCCCGCCACCGAGCAAGCCACATTCAACATCACCACCGATGTGGTTACAACACCTCCTGTAACAATCAAGGTGGTCGACAATGTGGGCGAGCTGGTGTGGAGCACAACCACCAGCAACTTCCCCTATAGCTGGGACCTCAAGGACAGTCAAGGTAATCGTGTTCCTGCTGGGGTATATCGCTTCTTTGGTACCTACAACGACGGCATTAACTACGGTGGTACAAGCATGAAGCATCTCATTGTTATCGATCCTCACAAGACGAGCAACTAAAAGCAACAATATCTATATCTAAAACACAGGACAACCACACCCCATCACATGTGGTTGTCTTGTGTCTTTATTAACAATAATTCTTGTTCCCGCACGTTATTATTTATAGCCCCAGTTCATTTTTTAGAAATAGGGGATTATAACAGCAATAACTTGTTTACTTTAAATATACTATGAGCAAAAGAATAGCACTACACGTCTTTGTGATTACTGTGATTGCGACTTTAACGGCACTTAATGCAAGTGCCTTTAGCACCAGCAAGTATGCCACCTCATCAAGGTTGGCGACAGGAAAATGGGTGAAAATACAAGTAAACGAGGATGGAATGTATCAAATCACGAGCGAGGAACTCGCCCAGATGGGCTTTAGCGACCCGCAAAGTGTGAGAATCTATGGCGAGGGAGGGCACCCCATCAATGAGTACCTCAACGGCAGTGCTACCGACGATCTGAAGCAAATTCCCGTCTTGCGGGTTAAAGATAAGCTGTGCTTCTATGCTTGCGGTCCGGTGAAGTATTCTCTATCCACCGCTACCGCACCACATTACACAAGGGAGATTAACAGCTACAGCACCGCAGGATACTATTTCCTCACCTGCGACGATGGCTCAGCACCCGTGCAACCCACCAGGGTCGTTAACACAGGCACTGGCACAACTAGTATTAACACAAGCTTCGACTATTTTCATCACGAACAGGAAATATCATCGGCGTCACAGTCGGGAAAAGATATGCTGGGAGAAATGATAACCGATGGCGCTCTAGCAATCGATTATGATATCCCTAACCTGTGTGGTGACTCGACTGTCGTGGTAAACACCTGTGCTGTTTCTAAGACGGCTAAGGCGGCATTTGTCAAGACTTCTCTCAATGCCAATGAGATAGCTTTCACTACGGCTTCGTCGCGCATCTATGGCTCATCGTCGGAATATGTTTTTTACAATTCCGTCAGCCCTGTCGCCGCTTATAACCCTGCCCCCGATGCGACTATACCTAGTGATGGCACCATAACAGTGAGTATAGATTGTCCCGACGGGGCATCGAATATCAAGTGGGCAAGGCTCGACTATCTAATCCTCACATTCCAGCATCTCAACACAATGCATGGTGCTAAAGATGGGCAGTTAAGGATGGGATATACCAATATCAATAGCAAGAGCTCAATCTTCATTAATGAAGCTAGTGAGGATACACAAGTGTGGAATATCGACAACCCTAGTGCTCCCAAGACTTATAATCTTGTCTTTGACGATAACACAATTAGGTTCTCTCCCAGTACATCCTCCACACCTTGCCAGTTTGTGGCTTTTGACCCTGGCATGAAGCTGAAGTCGATTGATGGATGGGCCAATGTGGAGAACCAAAACATTCATGCACTGCCGGTTCCTGACATGGTTATTGTTACTTGCGAGGAACTATTGCCCCAGGCCCAACGTGTGGCTCAACTGCATCGTGAGCACGACAACATGATAGTGCACGTGATTGATCAGCAAAAGATTTTCAACGAGTTCTCGAGTGGTACTCCCGATGCTATGGCAATTCGCCTGATGAACAAGATGTTCTACGATCGCGACAGCCAGCGGTTTAAATTTCTGCTTATGTTTGGTGCTGGTAACTACGACAATCGCCAAATCATGGCGAAGCGGGAATGCACAATTCTAACTTATGAATCGGCGGGTAGCAGTGACGAGAGCACTAGCTATGTGAGCGATGACTTCTTCGGGTTTATGGACGATGGCTCAGGGCGGGTTCCCGCTACCGAGCTGCTTAGGCTGGCTGTGGGACGCATTCCTTGTCGCAACCTCACCGAAGCCGAGCATGATGTGGACAAGCTCATTAACTATGTGAAGAATCTCGACTATGGCGACTGGCGCAACAATGCCGTCTTCTTGGGCGACTATGTGGACTCTGAAACAACACCCTATTTGCACATTTATCAGGCCGAAGGTATCAGTGCCATTATTACTGATGCGCAAGGGGCTGGACTGGTGGGAAACAAGGTGTATAATTCTCAATACCCCACCGACCCTACTTCGGGATTTGCCCTCGAAGCACGCAATGAACTTACGGCTCACTTGAATGCGGGACAATATTTCATGACCTACGTGGGGCATGCCGGTCCCACTTCCTTGACCAAGAATAATAAGCTGTGGACCTCGGAACAGGCAAAGAATGTTCACTATTCGCATTTCCCCATTATGACAGCCGCGTGCTGCGATGTGGCACGATTTGACTGCGACCAGCAGGGAATTGTGGAAATGATGTTCCATAATCCCAATGGTGGAGTAATTGCCGCCGTAGCTTCTACTCGCTCGGCCTATGCCGACGGCAACGACGCGCTCAATCAAGCGTTTACCAAGGCAATGTTCAGCTATGGCACTAATGGCGTGATGACAACGGTGGGTGAGGCCTACATGTTGTGCAAGCAATCATTTGGAAAGCTCACTAATTACAACAAAATGATGTTTGTGCTATTAGGCGACCCTGCCATAAGAATCAATTACCCTCGTCCTGATTTTAAGATTACAAAAATTAATGGACGCGTGCCGCCTAGCTATGGCATTGCTACGGGACCATTGCAAGAAGTAACGGTCGAAGCTAAGGTCTATAAAGCCGACGGCACTACGGTAAACACTTCGTTTAATGGAAATGCCACAATGGCAATCTATAGTAACTCAAGGTTACAAACCACATTCCAAAATCGCAATATCTATTACCCTCGCAACCTTCTCACAAAGGTCAGTGGGCGTGTGGTTAATGGGGTATTTACCGCTAGGACGGTGTTGCCTCGTTTCATCCAGCCATCAGGGTTGAGCCTGATAAAAGTGTATGCTCATCAAGACAATAGCGACTACATGGTGAATGGCACCTATGATAATCTGGTGATAAATATCTATGACCCCAATAATTCAAGCAATATAACCGACGACACTCCGCCCGTTATCAATGCGATGTATATTAATGGACCTGAGGCTTTCGCTAACGCTGAGGCCATCGCTGGCAACTGCACTCTATATGTTCAGGCGACCGACAATGTTGCTTTCAACAACCACTTCCACCCCATGGGCAATAGCATGATGGTAACTTTAGATGGCGGTAAGGAAACATTTCCTCTTGTGAAGAGCTATGCCACAATGACCAATGATGCCAAAACTCTTGATGTTGCCATGCCCATGCAACTTGAAGAGGGGGAGCATACGCTAGAATTTACAGCCTTTGATGTGGCGGGCAATAAAGCCTCTCAAACTATAACCTTTGTCGTTGGATCATCGTCGCAGGTGGAACTGAAGGTTGAGGAAGAGCCGGCAATTACCCGGGCTACTTTCAATCTTGACTCCTCATTTGCCCATGAAACAGCTGTGGAAATTAAAGTGCTTGACATTGCCGACAATGTGGTGTGGACCACAACCACATCCTCGTTCCCGTGCACATGGGATTTAACCAATCGTCGAGGCAAGCGGGTAAAGCCTGGAGTCTATAAGTTTCATGGAAGGTATTTAACAGGTTCTGGAGCCAATGGCGGGACTTCGATAGGACACATTATTGTTGCCGAACCAGTCAAGAATTAGCACTATTGAACGACTATCTAACCATGCACTCAATACAAAATGAACTAAAAGAAATCACTCACCTTTTAGTTCGTTTTGTTGATAGCTGAATTTTTTTTAGTACATTTGCACACTTTTTATAATCCCAATAGATTAGCGAAATGTCGTTCAATTCCATAGAATTCATTCTATTCCTGCCACTAGTGTTCTTGTTATACTGGTTTGTGTTCAAGAGCACCCGAAAGCAAAACTTGCTCATTGTTGTGGCAAGCTATGTGTTCTATGGCTGGTGGGACTGGCGGTTTCTCATTCTCATTGCCATCACCACTTTTTGTAGCTATGCAAGTGGAATTCTCATTGAGCGCTGGGAAGGACAACGAGGAAAACAAAAGGCGATTAGTGCGGCTAATATCATTCTTAACATCGCCATTCTGGCAACCTTCAAGTATTACAACTTCTTCGTTAATAGCCTTAACGACATCTTTGCTTCGCTAGGAATGTCGCTCGACTGGCCCACGGCACGCATAATCTTGCCTGTGGGAATCAGTTTTTACACATTCCAGGCACTTAGCTACTCTATCGACGTCTATCGCAAGAAGATTGAGCCTCAGCACGACATTGTCGCATTCTTCGCTTTCATTAGCTTTTTCCCTCAACTGGTGGCTGGTCCCATTGAGCGAGCTACTAATTTGCTTCCGCAGTTTGTTGACTCGCGCAAGTTCGACTATGTGAAAGCTGTTGATGGCTGTCGACAAATGCTGTGGGGATTTTTTAAGAAACTCGTTGTTGCCGACACTTGTGCAAGCATCGTCAATAGTGTGTGGAGTGACTACTCGGAATACTCTGCTTTAAACCTTGTGTTGTGTTGTGTGCTATTCTCGTTCCAAGTATATTGTGACTTCTCGGGTTATAGCGACATTGCCATTGGGTGCGCACGTCTTTTTGGCATCAATCTGATGCGTAACTTCAATTATCCCTATTTTTCAAGAAACATACCCGAGTTTTGGCGGCGGTGGCACATCTCGTTAATGTCATGGTTTCGAGACTATGTATATTTCCCTCTGGGGGGTAGTCGCTGCCCATTGTGGCGAACGGTGTTTAACACCTATGTGGTGTTCATCATCAGCGGTTTGTGGCATGGCGCCGACTGGACTTTTGTGCTCTACGGCTGCTATCATGCCACTTTGTGCTCGCTCTACCGCTTCCTGCCGCTCAAGAGCAAGTTTGAGCACAACGTGGGCTATAATCGCTTGTTGCCGTCAATCAAGGAGCTTGGCATGATGGTTCTTACATTTATTCTTGTTTCGGCGGGACGCATCTTGTTTAGAGCACAAAACGTGGCTATGGCAGGGGACTTCTTCTCACACATTTGCGACAAGTCGTTATTCTGTTTCGACAATATCATTGGCAAGTGGCCATTGCTACTGTGTGTGGGGCTCGTGATTGTGGAGTGGATCCAGCGCGACAAGCAACATGTGTTGCAACTCACGGGCGGGGTGTTTAAGCTCCGATGGGTGAGGTGGACTCTTTATTTGGGCATTGCCTTGTTTACCCTGCTGGGGCAAGGGGCGCAACAAGACTTCATTTATTTCCAGTTTTAAATGTTACTCACAATGAAACGATTCTTGAAATATTCAATATTTTTTCTCGCTCTGCTGGCAATCCTTCTTGGCTGCTGCGAAGTCATTGTGCGCAACATGCCCAATTCTTACACTTACAAAAACGACTGGATGCAAGAGAATGCTCAACGTGTCAAAACATTGGTACTGGGAGGCTCACACAATTATTATGGTGTCATGCCATCGGAGATTGGCGACAGTGTGTTCAACCTTGCCAATGTCTCTCAAGGGCATGAATATGATTATTTCTTGCTCACAAAGTTTCAAAAGAAGCTCATTAGCCTTAAGAACCTGGTTATAATCATTGACGAGAGTAATATCTTCGACCCTCCGTTTGAGGATGACGACCGCGAGTGGTTCAGGGCGATTTATTACAAAATTTATTACGGTTACCCCAAGCACAGCGACTTCTCAATCTATAACTTTGAGATATCAAATTTCTCAAGTTTTAACCAAAAGTTCCCCAAGGCGGTAAAATACCTCTTCACTGGCAAGACTTCGCCCGATTGCGACAGCCTGGGGTGGGGGTGCACTTTTTTTGCCCCCGAGAAGTTCGACACCACAGCCATGACAGCGGCTGCCAAGAAGGTGATAGAGCGTCACCGCTGCAAGAATTGGGCCAATGTAGACTACAACGTGCAATATCTCAACCGCATAGGCGGCTGGTGTAAGCATCGGGGGGTAAACCTCATTGTTATCACCACCCCCATGTGGGATAAGTTTATAGAGATGACAAGCCACAAGCAGATAGCTGTCATGCGCAAGGTTATCAATGATTTCACCACTGCTTATGGTGCTAAATACAAAGACTACTTGCTCGACCCACGGTTCCGGGGCATAGACTTTAATGACCCCGATCACCTCTCCGACGTGGGGGCAAAGAAATTCTCACACATCCTCAAGCAAGATTTTCCCGAGCTGTGACTCTTTAGAAATTTATTTTTTAAAGTTTTACAAAAAAATATTGCCACTTTTTTTAATATTCAAAAACTTTGTTGTACCTTTGCCCCGATTTTCCGAAAGGCTCGACTAAGTGTTGCCTCTTGAGGTAACCGCCGCACGGTTTAACTTGTAATACAATTATTTAAATGTACGCAATTGTAGAAATTCAGGGACAGCAGTTCAAGGCCGAGGCTGGCAAGAAACTGTTTGTTCATTATCTCGGCGATGAGAAGAACGAGGGCGATTCAGTAGAATTCAACAAGGTTCTCCTCGTGGATGCCGACGGTGCCATCACAGTTGGCGCACCCACCGTTGAGGGTGCAAAAGTAGTGTGTGAAGTAAAGAATCCTCTCGTTAAGGGAGAGCACGTGATTGTTTTCAAGAAGAAACGCCGCAAGGGCTATCGTCGCTTGAACGGTCACCGTCAGTGCTTCACCGAGCTCGTGATTAAAGATGTTATTGCTTAACCCCTAAAAACTATTTCATTATGGCACATAAAAAAGGTGTAGGTAGTTCTAAGAACGGACGTGAGTCGCACAGCAAACGACTCGGAGTGAAACTTTTTGGTGGGCAATTTGCAAAAGCCGGTAACATTATTCGCCGTCAGCGCGGTACTGTTCATCGTGCTGGTACTAACGTGGGCATGGGTAAGGACCACACCTTGTATGCTCTCGTTGACGGAACAGTAGAGTTCCAGCATCGTGCAGGCCACACTTACATTAACGTAGTGGCTGCTCCACAACAAGCCGAAGAAAACTAAGAATAGGTGTCCAAAGCTCATAGCCCCGCAACACTCAGGGACTATTTGACATCATTCTTATTCAACATCAACAGCCATCGGTTCTTATATAGTACCCGATGGCTGTTCTTTTTTGGCGCACATCACCAATTTATGATAGCCGATGAGTGAAAACTCAAAACTATTTATTACCTTTGCAAGTTGGAAATCACAATGAAAGGCTTCAAACACATATTGCAAGTTCTCGCGCTGGCGCTCGTGACGCTGGCTCTTGGCGCGTGTGCCAACATTGGCTCGCCCGAGGGGGGACCGCGTGACTATACTCCGCCAGTGATGTTGCGCAGCAATCCCATCCCTGGAGCCGTTAATTTCAAGGGTAAGAAGATAGAAATCAATTTCGACGAGATTGTAAATATCAAGGATCAGACCACGCGCGTGATAGTGTCGCCCATGCCCAAGGAGCAACCCATCATTCGTGCTCAGGGCAAGAAAATCACCGTTGAGTTTCAAGACGAGCTGAAGCCTAATACCACCTACGTCATCGATTTTACCGATGCTATTGAAGACAACCACGAGGGCAATGTGCTTGACGGCTTCAGTTTCGCATTCTCCACAGGCGACCATGTCGACTCGTTGCAGGTCTCGGGTATCTTGCTACAGGCACGAGATTTGGAACCCATGAAAAATGTGCTTGTGGGTCTGCACAGCAACCTCGACGACAGCGCTTTCACTACACTACCACTGGAGCGGGTGAGTCGCACCAATAGCCGTGGCGAATTCACCTTGCGCAATGTGGCACCAGGGAAATATCACATTTTCGCTCTGCGAGATGCCGATGGCGACTATAAGATGGCTCGCACCGAGGATATCGCATTCCTCGATCGCATCATCGAGCCCACCACTAGCGATTTTGTCTCGCAGGACACTGTCTTCACCTTCGACCACCGCATCGACACCATCATGACTGCCGTGCACACCGAGTACTTGCCTAACGACGTGCTGTTGCAACTCTTTAACGAAGATTTTCGCTCGCTATATTTCAAGAAAAACGAGCGACTTGCACCTAACAAACTGCTGGTGCTCTACTCGGCGCCAATGCCCTCGATGCCCACCGCACGTGTGCTGGAGCCCACAACCTACCTCGATGAGTGGTGCAAACTCGAGACACGGCAAGGGAACGACTCACTAGTGTACTGGCTAACCGATAGCGCCTTGATAAAGGCCGACACTGTGCGCATGGAAATGACCTACTGGCACACTGCCGATAACGACTCGCTTGAGCTGAAGACCGACACGCTAACATTCGCGCAGCGACGCAATAATGCGGAAATTAAGCAAAAGGAAAAAGCCGCCAAGGAGCGCGAAAAGCAAGAAAAGGAGCTGGAAAAGCTGCTTGAAAAGCTTGATAAGCAACGACAAGCCGGCAAGGACACTACCGATGTGGCTATTGAGATAAAGGACCTGCGTGACATGCTCAAGGTGAAACCTAAGTTGCTGGAGCTGGCTACGAACAAGGGACAGGTGGAGATTACCGACTCGCTATTTATCAAAGCCGTAGAGCCCATTGGACACATTAGCATGGCGGGAATTCACTTGGAGAAAATGAATGAGGATAGTACTTGGACTACTGTCGAAGTGCCCACGTTGGTGCAAGCCAATGAGTGGGACCTCTACCGCTGGGTGGCACCCATGGAGCTACAACAAAACACCGACTACCGGCTAACAATCGACTCGCTGGCGGTGGAGTCAATCTATGGAGTGGCGTGCGATACTATAAAAGCTTCTTTCAAGGTTAAGAGCGAAGAGGAGTATGCCAACCTGCACATGCACTGTATCGACCTCGAGGGAAAAGCCTTCGCGCAACTGCTCGACAAACAGGGGAAGATGGTGCGCACGGTGGATGTTATTGGAAACTATGCCGACTTCTATGACCTTACCCCCGACAGCTACTACGTAGCCCTTGTGCTCGACGCCAATGGCAACGGCAAGTGGGACACTGGCAACTACAGAGAGCATCGTCAGCCCGAGGATGTGTTCTACTATCCCGCAGCCATCAAACTCAAGAAATATAGCGACGTCACACAATCGTGGAGCATTTATGCCACTCCTGTCAATCTGCAAAAACCCGACGCCATCAAGCGCAACCTTCCTGAGGAGCGCAGTAGTATCCTCAAGAAGAAGGATGACAAGAAAAAAGGGCAAAACGGTGAGGAAGAAGAAGACGATGAATTCAACAGCAACGGCTTCATGAACAACAGCAGCTACAGTGGCGACAAGTACCGCGACGTTAAGCGAGGTGTGATAAGATAATAATCCCTTTTACATCAAAAGAACCGACCCTTTGATGTATTCGTGAAAAAATATAAATTTTTCACGGGTTGTTTTACATTGTTATAAAAATGCTGTAACTTTGCAGTTCAATTAATAGAAATACTAACTATAAGTTAGCGAGTTGAGGGAGCCTTGCTACAGCCCTGATAGCTCGTCTACTTGTTTACTTGTCACTAAAGATATATGGCACAGAACGAAGACGTTTTCAAGAAAATTGTATCGCATTGCAAAGAGTATGGTTTCGTGTTCCCTTCAAGCGAAATCTATGACGGACTGGGCGCAGTCTACGACTACGGACAGAATGGTGTGGAGTTGAAAAACAACATCAAGCGTTACTGGTGGGAAGCAATGACCCTGTTGCACGACAACATTGTGGGCATCGACTCGGCAGTGTTTATGCACCCAACCATCTGGAAAGCTAGCGGACACGTTGATGCGTTCAACGACCCACTCATCGACAACCGCGACAGCAAGAAACGCTACCGTGCCGACGTGCTTATCGAGGATCAACTGGCAAAGTTTGAGGAAAAGATGGACAAAGAGGTGGCTAAGGCTCGCAAGCGCTTTGGCGAGAGCTTCGACGAGGCTATGTTCCGCCAGACCAATCCCCGTGTGCTGGAGAACCAGCGCAAATGGGACGAGCTGCACAGCCGCTTTGAGAAGGCGATGAACGACAATGACCTTGACGAGCTCAAGCAAATTATCCTCGACTATGAGATAGTTGACCCCATCAGTGGCACTCGCAACTGGACCGATGTGCGCCAGTTCAACCTCATGTTCAAGACCCAGATGGGAAGTAGCAGCGACAACACCATGGACGTGTATCTGCGTCCTGAGACGGCACAGGGCATCTTTGTCAACTTCCTCAATGTTCAAAAGACTGGTCGCATGCGTCTGCCATTTGGCATCGCACAGATTGGTAAGGCATTCCGCAACGAGATTGTGGCACGCCAGTTTGTGTTCCGCATGCGCGAGTTTGAGCAAATGGAGATGCAATTCTTCGTTCGTCCAGGTGAGGAACTCAAGTGGTTTGAGACATGGAAAGAGAAACGCTTGCGCTGGCACAAGGCACTAGGGCTGGGCGACGAGAAATATCGCTTCCACGACCATGAGAAGCTCGCTCACTATGCCAACGCCGCCACCGACATCGAGTTCCAAATGCCATTTGGCTTCAAGGAGGTGGAAGGCATCCACAGCCGCACTAATTTCGACCTCTCGCAGCACGAGAAGTACAGCGGCAAGAAAATTCAATATTTCGACCCCGAGCTTAACGAGAGCTACACCCCCTACGTCATCGAAACCTCGATAGGCGTAGACCGCATGTTCCTCTCGGTGATGTGCTCAAGCTACGAGGAGCAGAAGCTCGACGGTGGCGACACTCGCGTGGTGCTCCACTTGCCCAAGGCTCTGGCTCCTGTCAAGTGCGCCATCTTGCCACTGGTACGCAAGGACGGCATGCCCGAGAAAGCACGTGAAATTATGGATATGCTCAAGTTTGACTTCGCCTGCCGCTACGACGAGAAGGACAGCGTGGGTAAGCGCTATCGTCGCATGGACGCCATTGGAACCCCCTATTGCATCACTATCGACGGGCAGACCATCGAGGACAACACTGTTACCCTGCGCGACCGCGACACCATGGAGCAGCAGCGCGTGGCAATCAGCGAGTTGCCAGCCATCATTGGCGAGGCATGTAGCCTCAATGCGTTGCTCAAGCAAAACGTTTAATTTCTCAACATAACGCTTTTTAGTAAATGAAAAAGTTTCCTTTATTTATATTGCTTGTTGCGGCGCTGATTCCAGTGCTCACATCGTGTTTCAAAAGCGACGAGCCCAGTAGCCAGAATTCCGACTGGGCAAAGGCTAACACCACCTGGTATGAAGAGCAAGCACAGCTAGCTGAGGGTGGAAACAAATACTACAAAACTGTTACCGCCCCTTGGGATCCTGCCGCCGAGGTGCTTATTCACTGGTATAACGATACCACCAAGACCATGGGCAACATAAAGCCTCTTTACACCTCGATGGTGGACGTGAAGTATCATCTTAGCCTCTACGACGGCACTGCGGTCGACTCGTCCTATTTGAGCACTTCGCCTGCCGACAGCCTCTTCCGTTGCCGTCTCAACACGGGCGTTATTGAAGGGTGGGCTATAGCCATCACCCAGATGCACATTGGCGACAGTTGCCGTGTCATCATCCCTTACAACGTGGGCTACGGCACATCGTCGGCTGGTGAGATAAAGCCTTATTCCACACTCAGCTTCCGCATCAAGCTTGTGGGCATTCCAGCCTACGAGAGATGACACAACGGCTTAGTGGCATCAACTTTGTGAAGAGTTTTTCTCTTCAAGACAATGAATGACTAGAATCCTGGTTATTGTTCTGTTAAGGGCAATTACCAGGATTTTTTGTCAAGCAAGAACTCTCGTTAGTTCGCCCGGTGGCGCTGAGCTGTCATTGTTGTGATTGAATTAAACCCAATTCGGTCATTAGGATTTATGTTAGAACAGAATTTATTTTAAGCAGGTTGTAAAGATTTTGTTGAAGACATAGCGGGCTATGTCGAGACAAAATGTTATGGCATAAAAAGACATCTAAAATAACCTATCGTCGGCCTAATGACCGATTTGGGTTAAACTTTTGCACCACTTCGCAGTCTTATCTACTGAACAATGAAATCAACAATCGACAATGAGAAAATTATTACTTTCAATAATGGCAATGATGGGGCTTGTGATAGCTCCTGTGGCAAGTGCGCTGACGCTCACTAACGAGAGCCTGAACTATCAAATCGTGTATCACTGGGGTGTGCTGTGGAAGCATGCGGGTGACGCCACGCTATCCATAAGTAAGCACGGCGACGGATATAATGCTCAACTCACGGGCAAGACTCGCTCTTGGGCCGACAAGATTTACCCGGTTCGTGACACTCTCAAGTGCTCGATGCACAGCAATTTCAGGCCCATCAAGTATGAGAAACTCACCCATGAGAAGAGCTACTATGCCCGCGACGTGGTGGCATTTAACAGTGGTGGAGGTGGCACTAGTGCCAAGTGTACACGCTTTCGCAAGAATAAACCCACGGTAAATATCAACTTGAGCACCAGTGGCGTCGCCTACGACATGCTTAGCGTCTTCTACATGCTACGAAATCTCGATTTCGACCAAATGGCAACCAACAAGGTGTATAAAACCTGTATTTTCTCAGGTAAAGAGAAGGAAACATTGACAATTAAGTATGTTGGTATCAAGCCATTGCAGTTGCGAGACAAGTCACGGCATCAGGCTTTCCACCTCAAGCTGTCTTTCACTCAGGACAACGGCAAGAAGTCGAGCGACGACATTGATGCCTACATCAGTACTGGTGCCAAGCGCATCCCGCTAATGGTAGTGGGCAAGCTGCCCATTGGTGAGGTGAAATGTTACTACGCCAAGTGATTTTACTCACCACTTATTTGCGCCATGCTACGCATGGAAATTAAAGAGCTACGCTCTAAAATTAACGTGAGTTCGACGAAAATAAACAGCTGTATATCAGGCTGCTCCTCTAAGATAGAGGAGCTGTCGCGGAGCGACTGAGGAGTATGATAACTATCAAATTTTCAAATGATAAATTCGTCGAACTCACGTTAAAATTAAAAAAGGCGCTTCGCGCTAAAATTCCCCGATTTTGCAATAACTATTTTAGAGAGCCACCCTCAGTGACTCTCTATTTTCGCATTTGTTGATGTTTGTTTATGTTTTGTCGTTTATTGCTATAATTTTGTGAAAAATCTTTGCTTTTTTAAAGTGGAATGTATAAATTTGTGCGTTTTTAGCATTGCAACCAATGCTGTGCACTTGAATAAATCAATAACCATATAAATCATATTAACACTTTTTTATTATGAAATCAGTAACTACTAAAACTTACACCACGCTCCTGCTGGCACTTCTTGCTGCCCTATGGAGCACTAACGCCTGGGCAGGAATCAAGATTCACGTCAAGGTAGAAGGAAATACCAGTGCTATTCCTAATATTTATGCTTGGTATAACTCAACAGATATTATATCAAGCGCTTGGCCTGGCGATAAAATGGACGAGACAACGACCTACGATGGTATTACATGGCGAGTTGCAGAGTTTGACGAAAGCAATTTCAACATTCTATTTAATTACGAAGGCAAACAGTCATCCGATAAAGTTGGAATTAATGAGGATAGATATTATGCATTCAACACCAACACAGGCGAATGTTATAACCTAACCAACCAGTATGTTATACCAAGCAATGCCACTTATGTAGACGGAAAACAATTTGTTTACTATGTGAATGATAAAGATTGGGAAACGCCCTATGCTCATGTTTACAATAGCAGTGGCAACATAACAGGTGAATGGCCTGGAGTAGCGATGACCAAGGTTGAAAACTCCGTTAACTTGTGGAAGTGGGAGAGCACAACTTCACAAATTCCAGCCAACATAATCTTTAATAATAGTCAAGGTTCACAATCTGCAACCCTCACCTATAATAATGGCGGTTATTATAACTCATCCTATCAAATTACTACTATCACTCAGCTTCAGCTGAATGCGGCTAATTTCCCCGATGCTAATTTTCGTGCTGCACTCGCCGAAGCATTGAATGTTAATGAAGGTGATATAATTTATCCCAATAATGTGAAAGTTCTTGATGTTAGTGGTAAAGGCATCAGCGACCTCACGGGTATCGCCAACTTTACTAATCTTGAGGAGATGTATGCCGGAAACAACAATTTAACCCATTTGGTGTTAACCGGCAATTCCAAACTCCAAATTCTTGACATCAAGAATAATACAAATATAAAAGGCTTTTCATCAAATAGCGCTACATCAAGCAATAACTATATAAACATGCCACCAAGTAGCAATCCGGCACCACTAAAGAAGCTGGATGCTTCGGGCTGTACTAATTTCGGTTACTTTAGGGCCATTCATGACACCTATGGCATTAGTAGTCTCGAATGGCTTAGCCTGAATGGCTGCACCGCAATGGATGGCTGGTCATCGGGCATTACAGCACAGACAGGTTTAAAATATCTTGACCTTACCAATAGCGGACAAAATGCAAATCATAATACTACAGCATCAAGAATTTCAGTAACAGGCTTGACCGGTCTTGAGACTTTAATTCTTGCTGATAATACAAGTTTGTGTTCTTCAACTTATTTAGACTTAACTCACAATACCAATCTCAAATATCTTGACCTTTCAAATACCGGGCTTAATGAAACAAGAGCAAAAACCACATTAAATACAGTTGCACTTTCTAATCTGGAGACATTGAAAATTAACAATAACTCCAGTTTGAAGTATGCCTTCACTGAAAAACTTCCCCGCCTCAAGCACTTTGAGATTGCTGATGGAGATTTATATTTCACTCCCACATATCAACTGTCGACTCTAACTCCCACTAACAACCCTAATCTAGAGTATCTCGATATCAGTAATGCAAAAATCTCAAGTAGTGCAAATCCTATTGACGGTTTCCAGAACTTAAAGACTGTTATTGCAGGCAGCAATCCAAGTATGCCAAAGCTTACCATCAACAACTGTCCTGCAATTGAGAGCATTGATATTAGTAACAACACAAGTGAAACTATCTTATCTATAACCAATAGCGGGCTAACGTCTATTCCATCCATTACCGCCACTGGTGCCAATTCGTTATATAAGCTTGACTTGACAGGTAACGCGTTTACTGATGTGCCAACTACTGGAATTGCATCACTTACCACACTTGTTATGAATGACAACCAGTTGAGTGACTTAAACGTGAGTGAAAGCAATATACAGTACCTCTATGCTCAGAACAACAACTTTGGTGGTGGTGAGTATGAGATGCCTGAGACGTCGCTTGTGGGTCTTGACCTGGGCAACAATGGTTTTACCAAGTTCAAGATGACCGGCAACACCACGCTCAAGTCACTAGCTCTAAGTGGCAATGATGCTCTCACCGAGATTGAGCTGCACGGAAACACACAACTCACCCAAACCAGCCCCGACGGCGTTATTGAGAGCGATAATGGACTTTATATCAAAGGGCTGAGCGGTCTGCAAACTCTCAATATAGAAAACAGCTCGTTCAACAAGCTAGGTCAGCTTAACTCGCTGCAGGGTGTCACCGGGCTTACCAAGCTCCAGGCCCGCAACAACAAGTTCACCACGTTTACCAATGGTGTTAATCCTGTTGGCGTAACAGGAACTGGTAGCTACCGTATTGCCGACCCTACAGAGTCGAGCCTTGAGCACCTCACTGCTCTGGAATATCTCGACCTTGCCTACAACAACCTGCAAGACAGTGTACACCTGTATAAAAACGTTAACCTCAAGCATCTCGACGTGAGCCACAACAACGAGATTCACGGAGTGATTGACGGCACCATTACCCCAAGCGATGTGGCAGCACAAAACGCCATGCGCACCAAGAAAGCTAAACGCTTAGTGAAATATGGCATGTACTATGGTGACAAAGGCGTGCTTACCGACGCTCTCTATGCTCAAGCTTGCGAAGTTCAGAACCCGCGCCAGGTGCCTTTCGACATTCGCTATGAGGATCTGAACGACACAACTGGTCTTTACCATCTTGACCTTCAGAAGAATGTGAACCTAGAATGGATTGATATAAGTTATACTAATATTCACAACACGGGAGCTGGTCCGGGTGTGATGAATCCAGGTTGGATGTCGGCCGACTGGGTGGGCGACAGTGATGAGGCGCTTGCTGCCACAATACAGTCAAACACATCAACCCATCGTTCTCATTCTGCATTCCACACATTTGTCTATTTCGCCCCCTGTAGCAAGCTCAAGACAATACACATGGATCACTGTAATCTGCAATCTCTTGGTATCAGTTACTTCCCCGAGCTTGATACTTTAACTGCTTCTTACATGTATGGCGATTGCTACTTCATGCGTGATGCCACATCTAATGATTTGAGATATGGCATGGCAAATACCGGACCAGGTAGAGTGCGCAAGTATCTTAGCCCTAAGGCTAATTCTGAAACTGGCATAGAGGATGCGGTTAATGTTGTGGGACCTGATGGCACTGCTAACACTTATTATGACAACAACATCAAGTATTATGACATAAGTTACAGTGGCTACAATGAGCTGCGATTTAATTATGGCATAAATCTGGAATATATCAACGTGAGTGGCAACCCGCTCAAATTCCATGTCCATCCAAGTAGCGATTATTCTTACCACAATTCATTGGATGTCACCTATTGTCCTAATATCAGGACTGTGCTTGCCGAGAATTGTGCCGACCTGCCTATCGTGCGCGCCCACAACCGCACTAAGCTCGACACGCTCTACTTGAGCAATGATCGTAACCTGAAGACGCTTTATATCCAGAATGACCCATTGCTGAAGGCCAACTTCCAGGGACTGAACACCTTGACTGGTCTTGAGACACTGTTTGGCTATAACAACACACGGTGGGGCAATGACATCACGTTCGCCAGCAACACCGCACTGAAGAACCTGTGGATTTCTAACATTGGCGCAAGTCAACTCAACGTTGCCACTAACACCGCTCTCCAGAAGCTGCGCGCCTATGACAACTCGCTCAGCACGCTCAACGTGAGCGCTAACACCGCTCTCACTTGGCTCGACGTGGCACGCAACCAGATTCCTAGCCTCGACCTGAGCGCCAACGCCGCATTGCAGTACTTCAACTGCTCTAACAGCGAGGAGACACTCGACGACCAATCGCTTGCTGAGAACAACCACAATGGTGGCGATGCCGACGAGGTGAAGCCTGTAACCTCTAGCCATAGTGCTAGCGACACCGGCAACAGCCTTAGCGACTTGGTGTTCAATGCATCTGCTCCCATTGCCGACGTGCGTGCCAATTCTAACGACTTGCACTACATCAATGGTAGCTTTGGCAACTTGACCCACATCGAGTTTGCCCACAACCACATCAATGGTATTAACCTGGCTACCGCCGCCAGCAACAATCCCACCATCGTCGACGAGGACAATGGTCGGGCTATCACTGCCGAGTGTGCTAAGTTTATCAAGCATGGCACTGCCGAGGAGGTGACAGTCTACTACTTCCAGTTGGAGAATATTAAAGGTCAACAGTTAACCGGAAAGACAAGCATTGATAGTAAAAATGCTACTCGCTATCTCGGTGAGGATGGCTTTGAGCTTGCTAAAATCTCAGAATGGGATGGCACTAATGCCGCACCCTATATCCCTGCAACAACCGGTATTTCACCTAAGGATGTCACCATCGACCCAAGCAACATGGCCGATTATCTCGGAGCTGATGTGGAAGGAACGGTGGTGGTGCTTAAGGAAGATGCGCAACATCCCGGCGAGGGACGCGCAACCTATAGCTATAATAACGGTGTGGGTAACAGCACATTCTATCTCGACTGGGAGGCTAATGCCGATCTCCCCACTGCTATCAACGTGATAGAGGTTGGTGACGGGCTAAGCATTGCGGGAAGCTATGGTGGCTTGACTATTAACGGTGCCGACGGCACTGTGGTGGGCGTTTACGACATGAGCGGACGCCAAGTGGCAAGCGAGACCATCAGCGATGGCACTGCTACCATCACCGGGCTCACACCGGGTATCTATGTGGTAAACGGCCACAAGGTGGTAGTGAAATAACCACATTAGTGTGGGGCTGCGGCGTGACTGCGACCTTGCAATAGTAAAAACGACCAAGACATCCATGCTTGCATGGGTGTCTTGGTTGCTTTTTATTGGTGTGCCGGTGTGTGGCAATACTAATCCTCTTGCTCCTCGTGGGGAGTGTTGACGGTGAGAGTTATGAGCTCCAGTCGTGCACCGGTTTTCTTGTTGATGTGGATGGTGTAATTGCCAATGGTGTGCTCCTCGCCCTGGTTGGGGATCACCTCCAGGTTGGTAACGATGAAGCCGGCTATGGTTTGGTAATCATCACTCTCGGGGATGTCGAGGTCGAAGAGCTCGTTCACGCGCTCAATCTCCAGTCGGCCCGAGAGCTCGTAGGTGTTCTCGCCCGTCTTGCGAGCTATGAGCTTGCGGCGGTCATGCTCGTCCTCAATGTCGCCAAAGATTTCCTCCACCAGGTCCTCGAGCGTTATCATTCCTGCTGTACCTCCAAACTCATCAACCACAATCGCCATGCTCTTCTTCTCCTTGAGCAGGTTTTGCATCATCTTCTTGGCGAGCATAGTCTCGGGAGCAATAATTACAGGCTTGATTTTGTCTTTCCAGTTCACGCCAGCCTTGAACATCTCACTCACCTGTATAAACCCTATCACGTTGTCGATGTCGTCGTGGTAGACCACCAGCTTCGAGAGTCCTGAGCGTGTGAAGAGTTTGATGAGTTGCTCGCGGCTAGTCTCGGCGATGTCCACACCCACTATCTCATTGCGAGGTATCATGCAGTCGCGCAGGCGAGTGTCGCTAAAGTCGAGTGCATTCTCAAATAATTTCACCTCACGCTCCACCTCACGGTTCTCATCCTCGCTCTTGTCGATTGTCTCCTGCAGATAGTCGTCGAGTTCACCCACCGAGATGAGCCTTATCTCCTTTTTCTCATTCTTGATGCCAAACACTCGCATGAGCACCATCGACAGCCACGAGGTGAACTGCGAGATGGGGTAGAGCAGCAGGTAGAGCAGCAAGAGTGGCACGGCAAAGAAACGCAACGAGCGGTTGGGGTTCATGCGGAAGACCGTCTTGGGCAGGAATTCACTCATCACCAGCACTATTGCCGTGGAGATAATGGTTTGCACCAGTAGCACCAGGGCGTCGTTGTCGTTGCCAATCCAAGCTTCGAGAGGCTCCTTGAGCAGCCAAGCGATGCCAATACCGTAAATGACGTTGACGATGTTGTTTCCCACCAGCATGGTGGAGATAAACGTCTCGCGGTGAGCATAGAAGATGTTAAGAATCTGGCTGATGAGGCCACCTTTCTTGATGTCGATTTCGGCACGTACCTTATTGGATGACACAAAAGCAATCTCCATTCCCGAGAAGAATGCCGAGAACACGAGCGCTGCAATGGTCAAGATGAGATAGGAAGTAAATAGTTCCACGAGTTGTTAATTTATAGTGGCGAGGACTAGCCTCGGCTGTGAGTTGCGTCTTGATTTTTTAGTCCCTCAAAGCACTGAGGAGGGGGCATTAATTATATTTAATTTAACGTGAGCTATAGGGTTGGCATGCGGGTGTCGTTAGCCGGAAGCATGGCCTGCACGCGACGCACACGATAGTTGGTGATGCGGTCGTTCGACTCATAGCCGTGCCCTTCAAGCACCTTGCCGTCTTGCTGCATTCTAATGAACGAGTCGCTGTAGTATTTGTTGGCTGTGCGGTCCCAGTACATTTGGTTGGTCTCTATCTTGCCACCATTGACGTTAGTTATGGTGACCATGCTATTGAGGCTCCACAGCATTTTCTCCTCGTCATAGTAGGCCGAGTCGCAAGTTATCTCACCGCCAGTGTTGTCATGAATGGTGACGTTTCCTGCCAGGTTAAGCATGCGAGTGTTGCGGTCGTAGTGAGCCGAGTCGCATTTCATTGACATTTTCACCTTGAATTCGGGGCTGTTATTGTCCAGCTCCTCGGCAATGAGACCATCGGGGAAAATCCAGTGCGGGTTTTCCTGATTTTCAAAAGCCAGCCAAGTTTTAGTGGTGATGCGGTAACGTGAGCGTCCCGAGTCGCTGAGCAGAGTTTGCACATTGTGCGATACCATGGTTGGCATCTTAGATGCGTTGAAACGTCGCGAGGCATCTTGGCTTACCTCGTCCTTGCATCCCGACGCAATTAGGATAACAATGAGAATAGCTATAATAAAGTAGTATCTGCTCTGTTTCAAGACGTTTTTTAGTTATCCGGTTGTCGTGTCTTTTTATCTAATCTTGTTTTTCCAGAACCACATCTCATTGAAGTTCACGCTCAGTGTGATGTTGAGGTAGTCTTCCTTGATGAGGTTGACGGGTACTGTGTAGCGGTGTTTCCATTCCACGCCCAGGTTGACGATGGTCTTAGTGTTGAGCGCCGGGAACGAGAAACCTATTCCCACACCATAGTCGCGCACCTTGTTGCCATTAACGTTCATGTAGTCGTTGTTGTAGAATCCACCCATGCGATAGGTCATGCGCTTGAGGTAGCTACCGCGGTGGTCGGGGGTGTAAGACACACCGGCCGACACCTTCCAGCGGTCGTTCCACTTGGTGTTAGGGTCCTCAAAGTAGTCAATGGGCGTGTACTTAGCCTTGGACCATTGCTGGTAGATGTAGTCGGCCTCAATGTTAAGACGGTTGTCGTAGGTATAGCTCACTCCCACACCATAGGTTGCCGGCAGTTCATAGTTTCCCTTGAGCTTCATGTAGCCCACGGTGTCGGCTTTCTTGTCGAGATCTATATCGGCAATGGTGCCCCAAGCGTCGCCATGCATGGCTTTCTTGGGAGAGTAGGTGGCACCTATCACCACCTTGCTCTTGCGCGAAGGCATGAAGGCATATTGCAGTCCCACCTTCATGTTCCAGTCCTTGACGTTGAGATAACGTGAAAACTGGGTGTTGGAAGTGGAGCTAACGGCAGTGATGTTGGTGGTGGAACCAAACAAATAAGAGAAATTGGTACCTATCGATAGACCCTTGAAAGGCTGATAGCCCACTCCGGCAAAGAGCTCCGAAAGCCCACCCGAGCCGGTGCGCGAGTCCAAGCCATTTTCTATCTCTCCGCCAAAGGTGTATCCCACGCTTGAGAACGGCACTACTCCTATCGCTGCGCCCAAGTTCTTTGCCAGTCGAAATTCCATGGTGATGTAGTCGAGTCCACCGCCCAGGTTGTAACCGTGTTTAGAGCCCTCGGTCGACCACGAGTTGGTAAGATCCAGGCCTATGTCCCACAAAAACGTTAGCGAGTCCACTTGCGAGTAGCTGGCGGGGTTCATGACGTTGATTTGGCGACCGTTTTGCATGGCTATGCCCACCCCACCCATTGAGCGCTGAATTCCTGTGGCGTTGTCACCCAGTATACCCATGCCCAGCCTTGAGTATGGGCTTGTGATGGTTTGTGCGCTTGCTGTTGTTCCCACTAGTGTGAGTAGCATGGCACTAACTATGAGTTTTATACTTTTCATCTAGTATTTTTTAGAATTTTCTACCAAAGTGCAAAGTTAGTAAATACTATTCAATAAAGTGCTATTTAGTGGTTTTTTTAGCATTTTTTGCAACACTTCACACATTATCGCAATTCGGTTTTCAGGATTAAAAAAAACACAGTTGCGCTTGCGCTAGAATGACCGATGTGGGATTATTTTGATGAGTTTGACCCCAGCATGAGTGTGGCATAGATTTGCAGCACGGCTCCCGCTAGCAGGAAGGCTACCCAGCTTTGCTGCATAGAGGAGTCGTGGATGAACAGACATGCCGCCGACACGCAATAGAGCACGCTCGACCACACGTTCATACGCGCTAGTCGCCTGGCTCTAAGGCTCTTGCCTGGGTTGGGGGTGAGTAGTTGTGCCACTAGGGTCAGCACTGCAGCTGCCGCAAAGGCGTATCGCAGCCATTCCCACTTGATGCCAAAGATGGGCAATATTGCGGCTATGAGCATGGCAAGCATAGCCACGCACAGCAGCAGGTTGATGTATCGCTGGTTGATGTTGTGTTTCATTGCTTGTGTAGGGGGGTGATGAGAAATTATGGAATATCGGTCTCAAAGACTTCCTCGTTGGTTCGTTTCATGCCATATTGCTCTCGCGCTATCTTTTCGAGTGTCTCCTTGTCGGTGTTCAGTTCCTGAGTTTTGCGTTCATAGAATTTGGCAGAGTCTTCCATGACTTTAATTTGAGCGTTCATTTTGTCAATCTCTTTCTTTTGCTGGTTGATGAGCATGTAGTTATTCTCGCCATAGAACAGCAGCATCACAATGAATGCGATGAAGATGATGAAAGGCAGGCTTAGCCAGCGTGGAATCCACTTGGGACGCGATATTTTCTTCAATTTCATATTAAGGGTTGCGGGGGTGTTTTACTCGTTTTATAATTCCGACTGCGAAATTACTCAATTAATCTGGAATGTGCAAGTTCCCGCATGGCGCAAAAGGTTAAAACCACTAATTTTAAATAAAATGCTCACGCTCGCAACGCTTTGAGCTGGGGCTCAGCTTTGTCTCACTTAATCGCATTTTTAACCACTAATTTACACGAATTTACACTAATGTTAATTAAATAAAATGCTCACGCTCGCAAGGTTTTTAGCTGTGGCTAAAACTTTGTCTCGCTTAATCGCATTTTTGTCATTAATACTTTTAAAAACGCGACTGAGAACTGGCAACTCACTACAACTATAGTTGCACCCTCTTTTTTTTCTATAGCAGGTCGGGACGCAGGCGCTTGGTGCGCTCGATGGCTTGTTGCATTTTCCATTCCTCGATTTTGGCGAAGTTGCCACTGAGCAGCACTTCGGGCACTTTCCAGCCGTTGAACTCGGCGGGACGTGTGTAGACCGGTGCTTCGAGCAGATTGTCCTGGAAGGAGTCATTGAGTGCGCTCTGCTCATCGCCAATGGCACCGGGAATGAGTCGCACCACGGCGTCGGCGATGACTGCGGCGGGTAGCTCGCCACCAGTGAGCACGTAGTTGCCAATAGAGATTTCGCGAGTGATGAGGTGCTCGCGAATGCGGTAGTCCACGCCCTTATAGTGTCCACACAGGATGATGATGTTCTGCGCTAGCGACAGCTGGTTGGCCATGGGCTGGTCAAGCAAGTCACCGTCGGGCGAGGTGAAAATCACTTCGTCGTAGTCGCGCTCGCTCTTGAGGTGCTCAATGCAGCGGTACACGGGTTCGATTTGCATCACCATTCCCGCCTCGCCACTGAAGGGGTAGTCATCAACCTTGCGATGCTTGCGTAGTGACCAGTCTCTCAGGTTGTGAATGTGTATTTCCACTAATCCCTTGTCTTGTGCTCGCTGCACAATGCTGCAATGCAGTGGCGATTCCAGCGCCTCGGGCATGACGGTGAGTATGTCTATTCTCATTATTTTTTTCGGTTGTTGTTAGTAATCAGTTTTGTTGTGAAGCGATGTGTCAATTCTTTTTTACTGCTTTATCGTAGTCCCACTTGTCGTACACAATGCGTGGCACGGGCTTGTAGCGCTCACTGGTAATGTCGCGCTCGGGAAGGTAATAGGGGGTGTTAATGCCCGCCAGGCGCAGCAATGTGTTGCCCACGTCGTGGAGCATGCCCGGGCGTGTGGTGGCTTTGCGCAGGTCGTTCACAAGTTGTGGGTGCAACTTGATGAAGGTGTCGCTACACCACACCATGAATGGCACGTCGTTGTCGCTGTGCAGGATGCGTGGGTCGGGAGAATTAACATTTCCGCGCCCTATGTGGTCTCGCCAGTCGTAGGCCTCATCGCCGTGGTCGGAGAAATATACCACCACCGTGTTTTTGTGTCGCCACATGTCGAAGATGGTTTTCATCACGTGGTCGTTATAGAGCGTGGCGTTGTCATATTGTGCTATGTATTTTCGTTTCTCTCTAGTCAAGAAAGGAAGATTTTGTTTCACCGAATCGGCATTAAACCGGTCAAAACCTTTGTTGCGTGGAAATCTGCCCGAAGGGTGCACATGCTGTCCCATGAGGTGGAAAATGTAGAGGTTGTATTTCCCGGGCTCCACGCGCGACTTGTTGCGAAAGTTCTCCAGTAGCTTGGCATCGAATGTCATGCCCCCGTTAGTGCTCTCGTTGTAGCTCATGTTGGCAATCAGTGGGTTGTAGATGTAGGAGTTGACGGTTATGGTAAACATCTCGGTCTTGGCATAGTTGCGCTGATTGTCCCAAAAGTACACCTTGTAGCCTGCGTGGCGGAACACCGTGGGGAACATGGGTTTCTCATACCACATTTCGCCTCCACTCTTGTCGTTGAGTGAGAACACATTCTTCTGCACCTGCGAGGTGGCATTGTAGGGAGAAATGATGTTGGTAAAAGCGATGAGGTTGCCCTTGTCGCGCTCTGCTAGCATGTGTGGAGTGGTGTTGTGTGAGTAGCCATATAGTGCGCAGTGGCTCTTGATGTAGCTCTCGCCCATGACAAAGACGACGTTGAGCGAGTCGGGCTCAGTAATTGTGATGGGGGTGTGTCGCACTTGTTGAGTCACGGCTACGGCTTGCCGTACATCGGCTTCGGCAACTGCGAGGTAGCACAGCGAGTAGTAACAGGTGCTAAGGTGATCAAGAGCATCAACACCAAAATTCTGTACCCACTGGTTGAGCTGCTTAGAGTGCTGGCAACGTGCTAGTGTGACGTAGCAGGGTGTGAGCGCTAAGCCCCACAGCACCAGTGGTAACACTACGATGGTGAGCAGGCGACGCATGAACTTGCGGTTTGCCAGCCATGTGAGCCACTGGCGCTTCCACTCGGCCACTGCAATAGCCACAATGACGAGAACCATTATAGCATAGGTCCACCAGCTAGCGGAGCTAAGAAAATAAGAAGTGACAAATTCCTCGGCCTCCTTGCCGTTAGTCTCGGCAAGCAACACCATCACTCGTGGTCCCAAGTTCATGTCGAAGTTGAGATGAATGAAGACGTAAACAGCCTGAAGTGTGAGTAGCAGTGCGTAGATTAGGCTCTTGATAGAGACTCTAAGCCAGCGTGGGCGAGAGATGTGGAGTAGGGTGGTGATAAGGTAGCTCACAGCAGTGCCCAGTGCCAGGCAACGCAAGGCGTGCCCCACTTGGTTGTCGTCGATAAATGGACACCCTGCCAAGTAACCTAGTGTGACGCTACAGTTGATGAGCCACACCGCCAGGAAAAAATTAAATTCCTGTAGTACTGGCTTCATCAACCACCGTGTAGATTTCAAAAATATTTGACTGAGCTTTCTGGCCATTATCTCTTGATAGCGAAGTTTTTTAGCCTTGCTCACTCGCGGAAGTAGACGCGTTTCACGCGTGAGGAGATGCTGGTGAGAATCTCATAGGGGATGGTGCCGCGTGCATCGCTCAGTTGCTCAATGGGAACGTGGCGACCAAATATTTCAATCTTGTCGCCCACTTGGCACTGCGCATCGGTCACGTCAATCATGCAGGCATCCATGCAAATGTTGCCCACGGTGGGGCATAGTGTGCCATTAACCCACACTTTAATTGATCCGTTACCAAAGTGGCGGTCCATGCCATCGGCATAGCCTATGCTCACTGTGGCGATGCGAGAGTCGCGCTCCAGTACTCCCTTGCGGCCATAGCCCACTGTTGTTCCTGCTTCCCACTGCTTGATACTTATCACCACGGCACGCACCTCGGCTACAGTTTGCAGGGCATCCTCGCTACCGTCGAAGGTAGTCTTTATGCCATAGAGTCCCACCCCAATGCGCACCATGTCCATTTGGTACTCGGGGAAGCGTACTATGCCAGTGGTGTTGAGGATGTGCTTGATGATGTGATGAGAAAAGTTTGCCTGAAGTTGTGTGGCGCAGTCCTCAAAGTATTCCACTTGTTCGTGAGTGAAGCTATCTTGAGAGGGGTCGTCGGCAACACACAGGTGTGAGAATACGCTCATGGGGATGATAACATCTTGATTGAGGAGCAGTTCTACGAGAGCTGGGATTTCCTCGAGTGTAAATCCCAAGCGATGCATTCCGCTGTCAATCTTGATGTGGACGGGAAAATTCTTGGCACCATATTTGTGACCTTCCTTGATGAGCTGTCGAGCCTCTTCCATGCTGTATACCTCGGGTTCAAGGTGGCGGTCAAACATTGCCTTATAGTTCACCGTCGAGGGGTTTAGCACAATAATGGGCAGGGTGATGCCGGCTTTGCGCAACTCCACACCCTCATCTTGCACAGCCACAGCCAGATAGGTGGCTCCGCAGTCTTGCAAAGTTTTTGCTATTTCATAGGAGCCAGTGCCGTAGCCCGAAGCCTTGACCATAGCCACTGTGCGAGTAGAGTAGTTTAGTCGCGACTTGAAGAACTTGAAATTGGCGGCTAGAGCATTGAGATCGATTTCCTCAACCGTCTGGTGGCGACGCACTTCCAGCATTTCAATTATTTGATGGAAATCAAATGCCGACGCACCTTTCACTAGCACTGTTTCGTTGTCGAAATCGCCTTGCGACATGTTGTCAAGGAACTGGCTTGTAGACTCAAAAAACAGGTTGCCGCGTGAATTGAAATACTTGCTGTAGCGACACATCTCGGGGCCAATGCCAATGAGGCGACCTATTCCCTTGTTCTTGAGTAACTCGCTGGCACGAATGTATAACTCGTCGTCGCTGAAGGTCTCAGGCATGAGGTCGCTGAGGATGACGGTAGTGTGCTGCTGGGGGTTACAACGGCGCAGCATGAAGTCGAGTGCCGGAGATAGCGAGTTGTAGTCGCTGGTGTAGCCGTCGGCAACAATCGTACACTCATTAACACCCTCAATAACACTAATGCGAGTGCCCACGGGAGTGAGCAGCTTCACGCGCTCGGCAATGGTGTGGTGGTTAATGCCCAGGTAGAGCAGCACTGCCACGCACGTGGTCACATTTTCCAAGTCGCGCTCGCTGGTGAATGGCACGTCAAGCACCAGGTTAGTGCCAGCATGAGTGCATTCCATTCGTGTCCAGTTATCACGTTTAATAATTTTATTGACAACGAGTTCCTTGCTCTGGTCGTGACGCGACCATGCGATCTCTTGTGCCACGTAGAGTATAGGCTCAATAGCTTGCGACACTAGCTGATCGTCGGCACAGTATACTATGCACTCGCAACTGTTGAGTATCTTGGCTTTCTCCTCCACCTTTTCTTCCATCGAGGCAAAGCCATCGTTGTGCTCGCTCCCAATGTTGGTGATGACACCCACTGTGGGTCTAATCATAGCTTGCAGGCGTGCCATCTCGCCAGTGGTGGAAATGCCAGCTTCGATTATTGCCAAGCTAGCATTATCGTCAATGTCCCACAGCGACAGTGGTACTCCTATTTGCGAGTTATAGCTGCGGGGAGAGCGCACTATGTTGTAATCCTCCTTCAAGAGTTGATAGAGCCACTCCTTGACCGTGGTTTTGCCTCGGCTGCCGGTGATGCCTATTATGGGAATGTTGAAGCGACGGCGATGATAAGTGGCGATGGCCTGCATGGCATCGAGCGAATTATCCACACGCAGGAAATTAGCTTCGCGCATGGCATTGATATCAACATTTCCGCTATATTCTATCACAAAATTTCTCACCCCCTTGTTGTAAAGGTGCTTTACATAGCGGTGACCATCGTCGTTGCTTGTCGCTATGGCAAAGAATAGCGTCTCGGCAGGGTAGGTCAGTGAACGGGAGTCGGTGAGTAAAAGGCTCACTTCGGCATCCTTGTCACGTAGTTCACTCGTCTCAATCCCAAGGATTTGGGCTATTTCTTGAATGGAGTATTTCATATAGTTGTGAGTTATCAGTTGTCAGTTATCAGTTGTGAGTTATCAGTTGTGAGTTATCAGTTGTGAGTTGTGAGTTATCAGTTGTGAGTTATCAGTTCGTTGTCAGTTGATTGTACATTGTGCATTATGCATTATGCATTATTAATTGTGCATTATGAATTGTGCATTATGCATTAATATAAGGGTATTCTTTCTTGAGGTTAGCTATCACCGCTTCAGTGTCGGCATTAAAGCGTTGCACCACCTCAGGGTTACTAGTCATGGGGCGATGCTTTAGGCGTTTGTTCACTCGCTCGCAGCGGGCAATGGCTTGAGTGGAATGGTCGTCGAAATAGGTGGCCTGGAATACCTGCCAAATGTACTCGATTGCCACGTCGCTGGGGTGAACCATGTCGGCAGTGTAGAAACGATAGTCGCGCAAGTCGTCAAGAACAATTTCATAGGCAGGAAAATAGCTCACCCATTCCTTGTTGCTACGCACTACATTGTTTATTGCCACTCGTAGCACAGCCTTACTCAGCGAGTTCATCTCCAGGCCGTCGGCAATGTGGCGAATGGGGCTCACGGTAAAGATTATCTTCAGCTCGGGGTTGAACTCATGCAGGCGTTCAACCATGGCATTGAGAGCGCCGGTAATGTCGTCAACGCTAGCTAGCCTGCGAGTGAACTCATGTTGAGGGACCTTGTGGCAGTTGCACACCACCTCGCCAGTGTCGCGACGACGATACACCACAGCAGTGCCTAGCGTCACCACGAGCGACTTGCATTGTGCCAGGTGGTCGTGGGCATTGCTTATACTACTGTTCATGCGATTTAAGGCTGCATCTTTGCTCGTCATTGAGAACTTGGAGTGGAAGTCAAAGGAGTTCCACACGCCATTTGACAGGAATAGCTCAGCACCGGCAATAGCCTCATTATCAATTATCTTATTGATGCATGTGGCAATGCTCAGCGGGTTGAAGATGGTGCCAAACGGGTTTACCACTACCTGCATCATGGCATCGCGCAGCTTAGCCCCAATGTTGTCGCTAAAGCACGACCCAATGAGCATCATCTTGTGGCTATGGCGCATGAAGTGTTCACCATCCCGAGTCCTTATCGTTGTCCTGAAGTCCATATAGAAAACTATTTGAACTGCAAAAATAGTGCAAACCGAAAGAAATACAAAATGAAAAAGCCTTTTTTCAAACAATTACTAACAGAAATGCGATTAAAGCGAGTCAAAGCTGAGCCCCAGCTCAATGCGTTGCGAGAGTTTTTTTAAGACAATTACGGACTAATGATTTGTCGTGCATTAGAGGGGATTTATTAAGGAAAATTGCTAATGGTGAGTTTTCAGTTTTCTGTTGTAAATATTAGTGTCAATTAGTGGTTCTCCCTTTGTGCCATGCTGCGCATGGAAATTAAAGAGGCTACGCTCTAAAATTCCACTATATATCAGATTAATCAGAAAAATCCGTAGTTCTTTACTACAGATTAATCTGATTAATCTGATTGTTAATAAACTGATATACAGGCTGATTAAAATTGCTGGTGTTTGTCTGAGCAAAAATCAAGCCCGATCTAGGTAGAACTTGCTTTTTTAATTAATTTCGGGAGTAGAGACAACTACCAACGCCGAACTATTGCTGTAGATGGATGGGATATCAAACGAAATTCCCACCGAGGCATTGTTCACGAGTGGCGTGTAGGTGGTGCCTCCGTTTATGACCTGATTGCGCAGGTATTTGTAAGACTGCGTGTAGCCTGTGCTAACGGTCGAGGACTTGCCTCCAATGCCCAGAATGTAGCCGCCATTGGTAAAGAAACCAAGCTCTCCATTGAAGGCGCGAGCATCGTCGTTGCTTGCGGCAACGCAAACTGTACCTCCAGTGATTGTGATAGAGCCATCGGCTTTTACACCGCCTGCCTTGGTGTCGAGGGTGGAAGAGTACTCATACACATCGCCCGTGGTGATAGCCGTGAATGTACCACCGCCAATCTTCACGCTGCCGTCGGTATTCAGTCCCTTGCCACCAGCGCCAGTGCTGGTGAGATAGACAGTGCCACTGGTCATCACGAAGGTGCTATCGCACTTGATGGCTGCACAGCTACTGAGGTCGGCCTTAGTAGCGTCATACACAGCGTTACCACTAGTGGTTGCGGTGATTGAGCCACCAGCTATAGTCATTATCGATTCACACTTGATAGCTTTCACGGCATCTCCTGAGGTGGTGATGCTGATGGTGCCGTCGTTGAGGATAAATTCCCCGTTGTTGCTGTCGGTTGCATCCTTGGTCATTCCCACGTCGATGCCATCGCCACCAGTGGTGTTGATGGTAATAGTGCCACCATCCATCATGAAATACTGGTTGATGTGCATGCCGTCGCTCGCCGAGTTGGCTACATTGATTGTGCCACTTGTCATGCGAGTATACTCGTCGCTAAAGTAGGCATGCTTGCTGTTGCCTGTGATATTGAGGGTGCCTTCGCCAGCTATCACTACATGGCCGTTGATGAAGCAACAAGCACGTTGCGCTCCGCCAGTGGCGTCGGTGAGGGTGTTGGTGCCGTTAAGCGTGAGGTCGATGCGCTTGCCGTTGTCGATGTTGATGGCAGCGCTATCGGGGTTGTGGATGACGAGGTCGGTGAGGTTTACGTAGCACTTGTAGTCTCCGTCCATGTAGAAAGAGCCGTTGCTTGTGCTGCCGCTCAGGTTAAAAAATATAGAATCTTGCAACGCGGCATCGGCAACGATGTTCACATGAGCACCATTAATGGCTGTTGTTATATAACCACTAATGTTTTTAGCCACGGTGACGGTTGCGCTCTCGCCGTCGTAGGCAATGTTGATGTTGTAGTCTTCAATATCCTCATCTTGGCTACTGCCATAGAGGATGATGTTATAGACTGCTGTCACGTCGCTACCGGTGATGTCGCTATCACCGTTCTGGTCGCCATTTACAATAGCGCTGGCATCGTTATAGAGAATGTAGTTGTAGAGTGCGGTAACATCACTGCCGGTGCACTCGCCATCACCATTCACATCGCCTGCCACGGTGGTGGCGCTGGCGCTTAGTGCGGTGAGCGCTAATATTAACGATAATAATAGATGTTTCTTCATGTTTTATAATTTTAAACTGATTTTGACCGCAAATATAGTGAATTGCAACTTAATATTCAAGCAGATTGAAAAAAAGGATTAATTATCAATAATAGAATTTCAATGAACACTGCAATTTAATCGGTGATTGACAAATGTTCTATTTTTGTATTTTTTAATATTTAGATACACAAATTTCCAATTATCTATTTTATCTTTGTGGGCAGAAATAATAATAACCAATTAAATGTCAAGCAAAGATGATAAAAAAATTAATATTTTTAATTTTGGTTGTGGCGCTTATGATGCCTCAACTGCGTGCCGAGGAGCAAAAGCGCGAGATGCGTGCCGCCTGGCTGACAACAGTGTCGAATATTGACTGGCCCAGCGAGAGAGGTACTAGTGCGGCTGTTATTCAACGGCAAAAACAGTCGCTTATTGACTATCTTGACGGTTTCGCGGGCACTAACATGAATGCTGTGTGCATCCAGGTGCGCTCAATGTGCGATGCGATGTACCAGTCGAGCTATGAGCCATGGTCGAGCTACCTCACAGGGAGCCGTGGTGCTAACCCTGGATGGGACCCGCTGGAGTTTGCTGTGGAACAGTGCCACATGCGTGGCATTGAGTGCCATGCATGGGTCAATCCTTACCGCTATGCCAACGGTGGGCCTTCTACTTGGAACACAAGCCAGGATCAGGCTCTCGTGAGCTTAGGCATGTTGCTAACCTACACTAATAGCTCTGGAACCACTACAACAGTGCTTAATCCGGGTTTGCCAGCCTCGCGAGAACGCATTGTGAACGTGTGCCGAGAGATGATAGAGAATTACGATATTGACGGCATTATCTTTGATGACTACTTCTATCCTAGCGGAATTCCCGCTAACAGTAGCGCGGCCGACTACAACCTTTGGCGAAATAGTGGCTCTACATTGAGTTTTGCCAACTGGCGTCGCGCTCAGGTGAACCAGATGGTGGCCGATGTCTACAACATGGTGCAGGCGACAAAACCGCAGGTGCGCTTTGCCATTGGACCTGCTGGAGTGGCGGGAACCGCGTCAACAAGTGCTTCGCAACATGGTGTTACCCCTTGCCCTACGGGTAGCGACTGGCAGTATACCTCGCTCTTTAGCGACCCGCTGGCATGGCTTGAGGAGGGAACTATCGACTACATATCGCCGCAACTCTACTGGAAACGTAATCATTCCACTAACCCCTTTGGCCCTCTCACGCAGTGGTGGAGCTACGTGGCTAAGCACTTCAATCGTCACCATTATGCTAGCCAAAATATATACTTCATGGACAGCGATGGTAATAACACTACCAGCTGGCAAGAGATTGCGGCACAGGTGATGCTTAGCCGCCAGTACACTGAGAACAACGCTCCTGGCGTGAACTTCTACTCGTCACGCTACATCAATGGGCCACGCATGACAGGGCTTGGCAACTACCTGGTGAGCACTGTTTTCCCCAAGAAAGCACTGCCACCAGCACTGGAGTGGAAACCCAAAGATAACCTTGACTCTCCCACTAATCTTGCTCTGAACGCAGGCACTCTGTCGTGGGACGGAGTGGAAGGCGAACTGGTGAAATATGCGGTCTATGCTATTCCCACTAGCGTTGATGTGAGCACTATTAATAGCCAGCAGTTTGAGGGCATCAAGAGCGACTATCTCATTGCGGTGACTTACCAAACCAGCCTTTCTCTTGACGATGAATACAAGACGGGCTACTGGTTTGCTGTCTCAAGCGTTGATGGATATAACTTTGAGTACGCACCGACCTATCTCAATGCTCCAGCGGGCGAAGCTGAGCAAGTAACGCTCATTGCACCCACTGGCGACGCTGTGGCACAGTGGGAACAAGAGTTCTCGTGGACAGCTGTCAATGGTGCCACTTTTAACCTTGAGATTGCTAGCGATGCCAGCTTCAGTAATGTTGTTTTTAGCCAGCGTGCCATAACAACTAATAGCACCATGGTAGACCTGTCTTCTCTAGCGTCGGCGACACTCTACTACTGGCGTGTGACAACTATTGAGCCAGGAAAATTTGACAAAGTCAGCGACGTGGCTTCGTTCATGACTATTCAGCGTGACTTGGCTCCACAGGCAACGCTTATTTATCCCGACAATGGTGCCGAGATTGATGATAATTTCAAGTTTCTTGTGGCAAACGTGGGAGCCGATTCTTATAAGCTGGAGGTGGCTCGCGATGAGCAGTTTAGCGACGTGGTGCAGTCGTCGTCCTATCTGCAGCCTCAAGATGGAAACCTGTCGTTACAGTGCGTGATAGCGGTGCTGGGAACAGGGAACTACTACTGGAGAGTGACTACAACTGCAGCCGGATGCGACCCCAACGTGAGTGAGACACGCACTTTCACTATAACCAGCATTAGCATTGGTAACACTGAGCCAGGATATGTGCAAATGATTGATGAGGATAACGACACCTACGCAAAGACCGCGGGAGTATCAATTACCAACAACTGGATTCGCTCGGTGAAAAGTAATTATGACAACTTTGAACAGGATAATTATGGCACGTTCAATCGTTCGTTTGCGGTGCTGGGCGACAATGTGTTCTTGACTAACCGGAGCAAAAATGCCTCTAATGCCGACTGCTCTCTCAAGGTCTATAATGCCAACACTGGTGAGTGGTTACGCGACTTGGCTCTCCCACAGGAAGTGCAAGCTGATTATTTCCCTTGCAATAATGTGCTGGTTGATGATGCCGGGCACCTGCTCATTAGTAATATGCTACTCAAAATTAATAATACTCCACTTGTTATTCACTCGGTTAATCCAAGCAGTGGCGAGGTGGTTTTGCGTGCCACTTTATCAACCAGTGAGTCGGCAGGCCGCATCGACCACATCGATGTGCTGGGTGATGTTGAAAGTGGTGATTTTCAAGTTTTTGCCGCACTGTCCCGAAGCGATGAAATAGTACGCTGGACCATAACAGATGGTGATGTGGCCGACACAAAGGTTACTCATGTGGCTACGATGTGTCCCAGCGATGCTGCGAACTTTGGAACCTCTCCGCGCATTAAGGCACTGAGTGCCGACCGGGTAATGGTGCATGGAGCAGCTATTGAGCCCACCATCTATGACATGAACACTGGTGCTATGCTCGACAGCTTTGACACTAACGCCTCGCTTATGAGCCAAGGTTCTGCCAATGATGGATTGGAAACCTTTGAACTACAAGGGCAACATTTCTTGCTTTACTCAAGTGGCGACTATGCCACTAGTGAGGGACATAACTTCAAGCTGGCTGTAAATTCCACAGGAACTGATATGGCGGGATATAATGTGTTGTGGACTCTACCCAAGAATGGATTGGGGGTTGTTAATAGCACTACCATGAGCACTCCATGCTTGGCAGTGCCAGGTAGCCGTGCCAATGAGATGGAACTATATATGTATGTTCCGGGCAATGGACTTGCCAAGTATACCATTGCAGTGACTATGGCTGGCGACGTGAACGGCGACGGCGAGTGCACTGGTAGCGACGTCACAGCTCTTTACAACTACATTCTCTTTAATGATGCCAGTGCTATTGTAAATGGCGACCAGAACGGTGATGGCGACATCACAGGTAGCGACGTGACTGCGGTATATAATATAATATTGGATATAGAGTAATACATAGTATAATCTAATACACACACACTATTAAGCCGAGGCAAACTTATCGCCTCGGCTTAATTTACGCTTAATTTTCACCTTTTTAAAAATAAAAAATGTGTGTTTGATTTTGTGGTTTTCTCGGCTTGCACTATCTTTGCAGTCGATTTTTTAAAGTCAATTGTAATTACAATGAAAATTATATCAAAGGTCGACGAGCTGAGAAAGCAGGTCGAGATGTTTCGTAGTGAGGGCAAGACAATAGGTCTTGTTCCCACAATGGGTGCGCTTCATGGTGGTCACAAATCGCTCGTGGAGCGTGCTCGTAGAGAGAACGATGTGGTGGTGGTGAGTGTGTTCCTGAACCCCACACAATTTAATAACAAGGAGGACCTTCGTACCTATCCTCGCACTGCCGAGGCCGATGCCGCCATGCTTGAGAGCTGTGGCGTGGATATCGCATTCATGCCCACTGTGGAAGATATTTATCCCGAGCCCGACACTCGCGTGTTCAACCTTGGCCCTGTGGCTGAGGTGATGGAGGGTGCTATGCGACCAGGACACTTCAATGGTGTGTGCCAAATAGTGAGCAAGCTATTTGCTATGGTTGAGCCCACTCGTGCCTACTTTGGTGAGAAAGACTTCCAGCAGATTGCCGTGATTAGAGCTATGGCAAAGCAACTGGGCTTTAACTTGGAAATGGTGTCGTGCCCTTGCATTCGTGAGGACGACGGTTTGGCAAAGAGTAGTCGCAATGTGCGTCTCACGCCACAGGTGAGAAAAATTGCTCCTAACATTTACCGAGTGCTGCGGGAGAGTGTTGAGTTTGCCCATGATCACAGCGTTGAGCAAACTCACGACTGGGTGGTAGCCACCATCAATGCTTATCCCGAGATGGATGTGGAGTATTTCTCAATTTGCGATGGCATTGACTTGCAACCAGTGAAGAACTGGGACGATAGTGACTACATTGTGGGATGCATCACAGTCTATTGTGGAGATGTGCGAGAGATAGACAATATTACTTATAAAAAGCCTAAGCAGGTGTGATGTGTGGCACACTTTTTGCACAACGTGTTTCACATTATTATATTATTTAATATTTTAACACCATGTTTATTCAAGTTGTAAAATCTAAGATTCATCGTGTCACCGTCACTGGTGCCAACCTCGACTACATTGGTAGCATCACCATTGATCAAGACTTGATGGATGCTGCGGGAATTTGCGAGGGAGAGCGTGTGTTTATCGTTGACAACAACAATGGTGAACGATTCGACACTTATGCCATTCCCGGAGAGCGCGGTAAAGGAGAGATTTGCCTCAACGGCGCCGCCGCTCACAAGGTGAACATTGGCGACATTGTGATTATTATGGCTTATGGCATAATGCAACCCGATGAGGCGCAAGGCTTCAAGCCTAAAGTGATATTCCCCGAGACATCAACCAATAAACTCATTTAGCAAGCGCTTTGATGCTTGTTGTAAATGTTAATGCTCTTATCTTAACACTTGACACTTAACACTTTACTATAGTATGTTTGAAAATCTAAGCGAAAGACTTGAACGCGCGTTCAAGGTGCTTAAGGGCGAAGGCAAGATTACCGAGATTAATGTTGCCGAAACTCTTAAAGAAGTGCGTCGCACACTCATTGAGGCCGACGTGAACTACAAGGTGGCAAAATCATTTACCGACACTGTTAAACAGAAAGCTCTAGGACAAAATGTTATCAATTCCTTGAAGCCTAAGGAGTTGATGATTAAGATTGTGCACGATGAGCTCACCTTGCTCATGGGTGGAGAGCAGGCACCCTTCAATGTAGAGGGAAACCCTGCCATCATCTTGATGTCGGGTTTGCAAGGCTCAGGTAAGACAACTTTCTCGGGCAAGCTTGCCAATCGATTGATAAAGCGTAGTCCATTGCTCGTGGCTTGCGACGTGTATCGCCCAGCCGCAATCGAGCAGTTAAAGGTGCTAGGAGAGCAGATTGGCGTTCCTGTCTACAGTGAGCCTGAGAATAAGAACCCTGTTGAGATTGCTCAGCATGCCATTGCCGAGGCTCGTGCTAAGGGGCATGGCGTGGTAATTGTCGATACCGCCGGCCGACTGGCTGTTGATGAGCAAATGATGCAGGAAATTAAGGCTATCAAGGATGCTATTAATCCAAATGAGACTCTCTTTGTAGTTGACTCAATGACTGGTCAAGATGCTGTCAACACAGCCAAGGCATTTAACGACCGTCTCGATTTTGACGGCGTGGTGCTCACCAAGCTCGACGGCGACACTCGTGGTGGTGCGGCACTGTCAATTCGCACTGTTGTCAACAAGCCCATCAAGTGGGTGGGAACTGGTGAGAAGATGGAAGCTATCGACCCATTCCGTCCCGCGGGTATGGCCGACCGCATCCTCAACATGGGCGACATCGTTTCGCTCGTGGACCGCATGCAACAGCAGTATGACGAGGAACAGGCCCGCGAGCTGCAAAAGAAGATTGCCAAGAATAAGTTTGACTTCAACGACTTCATGTCGCAGATTTCAAAAATCAAGAAGATGGGTAATCTCAAGGACTTGGCTTCGATGATTCCTGGTGTGGGCAAAGCTATCAAGGATATTGATATTGACGACAATGCCTTTAAAGGTATTGAGGCGATTATCAACTCTATGACCCCCTATGAGCGCGAGCATCCTGAGGTGATTAATGGTAGTCGCCGTCAGCGCATCTCGCGAGGTAGTGGCACGAGCATTCAGGAAGTGAACCGCTTGATTACACAGTTTGACCAAACCCGCAAAGCGATGCACAAGGTGAGCAACATGAGTCCCAAGCAACTCATGCGCGCCAGTCGTCGTCGCTAAATGCTTTCGATGGTAAAATAATTTTCTCACAGAGCCAGATGTGCAACATTGCTGGCAATAACATCACGCAGTGTTAAAGATGAATAAGAAATTATCGTTGCTGCTCTTTGTTCTACTGGGCTGCGCCTTGTATTGTGCCAACGAACAGTGGTTCATCTACGATATTGACGATTATGCCTTTAGCACTATCACCACAGGTGTGGCAAATGCCGATGGAACAACGTCGATGTCGCATGAGCGACCGGTTGACTCACTCACCGACGCTGTGACATCGCAGGCTGCATGCTATAAGTTTTACAATGGCAGGTTCTTGATTCATGGCATGGTGCAATGGCTGTGTGGCACACAACCCGCATGGGTGGTGCTGCTGCTCAACACACTGGCGTGGGGACTGCTCATCGCAAGCATGGCATTGTTGTGTTGCCGTGGAATGCGACTAACGTGGACCAGGATGCTGATTTCGCTGAGTGCGTTGTGGCTCTTGATGCCTGGAGCGACCTACATGTTCATGGGCTCAGTGACTGGTGCCGCCGACTATCTGTGGAGCGGAGCCATGACATTGTTGTTCCTGTGTGCATTTTATCGTTGTGAGTCACCAGCCACAGGTGTGAGGGTGTTAGTGAGTGTAATGCTGACCCTCTTGGCACTGGTGGCAGGTGCTATGCAAGAGAGTTTCTCAATAGGCGTCTCGGCAGGACTGGTGGCCTACGCCATTGTGCGCAAGTTGCACATGCCAGCCCGGCAGTGGGCTATGATAGTCGCTTACTTGCTGGGGACCGCACTAATTGTTTTTGCGCCCGCTAATTTCGTGCGGGCCGACATGATGGGGCACAGCTTGCATCCCGAGGCGTTGATGGCTGTGGCAAAGTATCCGGTGTTTGACCTCATGGTGCTTGCAATGGTTGTTGCGTGGTTTGTGAATCGGCAAGTGGTCAAAGACGTGATAAGCGGCAACTTGGTGATAGCTGTAGCCTTGGTGGTAAACTTGTTGTTTGCCATGTGTGTGGCGTTCACGGGTCCCTGGCAACTCACCAGTGTGGCACTGTGTAGCATGGTTCTGTTGCTGCAAGTGCTTTATCGCTTGTTTATTAACTCTCGCTGGTTTCTTGTAACACTGGCTGTGCCGTTGATGGCGGGAACAGTGTGGATTGCCAGTGTTCAATACCGTTATCGTAGTCACATGTGGAATATTCAGCGCGAGATGTTTTCCCAGGCGCTGACATCGGGCGACGGACTTGTCAGCCTGCACAAGGCTTTCGATTTCAACAGGGCTTACGAGAGCTCATGGCTGGCACCTGTCTACAGGCAATACACCCGCAATTTCGCGCGGGCACTGATTAACGATGACCAGGAGTGTGGCAACAGCATGATGTCGAAGTTTCTCACTAATTGCGCTAATCCGGCTCTGGTAAAAGCCTTATTGCCTGCCACCCCTCAGCGCATAGAGCGATTTCTCAATTCCTCATCAATGCGGGTTGATGGCATCAAGGCGGTGCGTTGCGAGGATTATATCATTGTTAGGGGCAACATGATTGAGCGCAGTCCAGCGGTGGAGCCGTGTCAAGAATATGCTTTCAATGGCTTAAATTACTATGTTTACATAGCCAGCGAGTTAGCGCTTTAATCCACCTGCTAATCTCGTCGAGAATGGATAGCTCGCCCCACAAGGTTTATAATAAAATATCGAATAATTCGTTTTAGTATTAGATAAATACATTTGTTGTTAAAAGAAAAAACGCTTTTTGACATGAAAAAGATGTTAGTAATAGCCCTTGTGGCTGTCGTGGGTTGCGCTAGCGCATGGGCTCAGAAAGGGCAAATGGCGGCAGGAGTAAATCTGCTTTATGGCTCGGAAGTGAACTCGGTGGGGCTTGGCGCGAAGTTCCAGTATGGCATTCTTGAGCGCTTGCGTGGTGAGGCCTCGTTCAACTATTATTTCCCTAACAATGGCTTCCACATGTGGGACATCAATGCCAATGCGCATTATGTTTTCCCCATTGCCGAGAAGTTTAAGGCCTATCCTCTGGCGGGTCTCACTGTTGTCAACAAGAGTTATAGCGACATCGACGACTCGATAACTCGCTTTGGCTTAAACCTGGGTGGTGGTTGCGAATATGATGTAACTCCCAATATTACAGTTAATTTTGAGTTTAAATACTCTATTGTGAGCACCATCGACCAGGCAGTGCTTGGGTTAGGCGCAGTGTATAAATTCCGCATTCCTTAGTTTGCTCAAATGAGTGTTGAGGATGGTGAGCGATAGCGCTGTCAAAACGTTAAAATCACCATGCGTATAGTGGTTAAAAATCTTAATTGCTTGGCAGTTACGATGTTTTTACCTACCTTTGTCGCCCATTTCGCAAGGTGGGAAGTTACCACCGGCATTTAATGGGCTATGCGCGACCCTGGCGACAGGGTGTGTTGCGACGGCTGGAGAAGAAGAGTGGGTGTGAGGTTTAAGTCCCAATAACACAACTCGTTCCCGGTTTTAAATTAAAGATGAACTTTAATTATGAAAAAATTAATTTTTTTGATGACAACACTGGTGCTTGTGCTGATTTTCACCTCGGCATCGGGCACTATTGCAAGTGATAGTCGCATTGGCTCAAAAGCGGCAAGTTTCACCATTGGCAACGACAGCAGTGTGGTTACCCTAGGCAATTTCAGTGGCAAGTGTGTGTTGCTCTCGTTTTGGTCGTCGGCCGATGCTGTTTCGCGGCTTGACAACATGCGCTACAGCAAGCTTGCGCAGGGTAACGACAAGCTGGAGCTTGTGTCAATCAACTTTGACCGCAGTCGCGCGTTATTTAACGAAGTGGTCCTTGCCGATAGCCTTGACACATCGTGTCAGTACTACTGCGAGCGTCAAGATCGCAAGCAGTTTGACCAGCGATGGGGCACTGCCGAGCAGTTCAATACCTACCTAATCGACACTCGTGGAGTGGTTGTCGCCGTTAATCCCAGCGAGAGCGAGCTCAAGGCGGCTGTCAAGTAACAAAAAACTGAAGCGTCTAACTGCCTGGCGCCCATCGGGTGATGGCGGTAACTCGCGCTAAGAAGCTGATTCTGCAAAGTCTTGCGGAGTCGGTTTTTTTATGTCCACACCTGGGCAATGTGGGTGCTCGTCGTGCCAGGTGTATAATTATGTTGTAAAACATTTTTTTTAATTAATGCTTATCTTTGTTGGCTTTTTTTAAGCGAAGACCTCAATTTTAACAGTAAAAAATTGAATATTTCAAAAAAAAATTGTTACTTTGCACCTTAAATAATAACGCATTAAAACCCGCTGGCCGGTTGATGGTGCAATGAAACACTATTGGGCTCCATTGTCTCACAGCCGATTAATGGGTTCACTGGTGAAAAATTGTAGTCTTTACGTTGCCGTGATTAACCTTCTTGCTGGGCATTTGATGCCTGTTATGAGAAAATTTTTTAAAACTAATCAAAATAATAATTATTAATTTTTTTTCAATGCTTATGAGTCTTAAAAAACTTTTATTGCTAACGGCTGCAATACTGGTGTCTCTCGCGGCGACCGCTCAGGTCAAAGTGACTGGTGTCGTAATTTCGGCCGAGGACAATGAACCCGTGATTGGTGCTCATGTATCGGAAAAAGCAAAACCAACTAATGGTACAGCCACCGACTTTGACGGCCGCTTCACCATTACCGTGCCTTCACTCAAGAGTCACATCATCGTGAAGTACATGGGTCTTGCCGATGCTGATGTGCAAGTCACTCAGGGTGAGATGAAAATCGTCTTGGAAAAAGACGAGAAGACCACTCTTGAAACAGTGGTTGTGACTGGTTATCAAAACATCGACAAGCGCCTCTTTACCGGTGCTACCTCGAGCATCAAGGCCGACAAGGCTAAGCTCGACGGTGTTGCCGACGTGTCGCGTGCTCTTGAGGGACGTGCGGCCGGTGTGAGTGTGCAAAACGTGTCGGGTACTTTTGGTACCGCTCCCAAGATTCGCGTGCGTGGTGCTACTTCAATCTACGGTAGTAGCCGCCCATTGTGGGTTGTTGACGGTGTGATCCTTGAGGACAACGTTGAGCTCGATGCCGACGCCCTCTCGAGTGGTGATGCCACAACCCTTATCGCTAGCGCCATCGCAGGTATCAATGCCGACGATATCGAGAGCTTCCAGATTCTTAAGGATGGTTCGGCAACATCAATCTATGGTGCGCGCGCCATGGCTGGTGTGATTGTCGTTACCACCAAGCAGGGTCGCTCGGGTCAGGCCAGCATCAACTACACCGGTGAGTTTACTTATCGCTTGAAGCCCATGTATCGCGAGTTCAACATCAGTAACTCTCAGGAGCAGATGAGTATTTACAGGGAGCTCGAGTCAAAGGGATGGTTGAGCTTCGCTAGTCTTGCCAACTCTTCAAGTTCGGGTGTGTATGGTACCATGTACAAGCTCATGGACCAGTACAATCCCGCCACTGGCTTCGGATTGCCTAACACCACCGCTGCCAAGAACGCTTACTTGCGTGAGGCTGAATTCCGTAATACCGATTGGTTTGACCTGTTGTTCAATAGCAATATCTCGCAAAACCACGCCATTTCAATTTCAGGTGGTACTGATCGTGGTCGCTTCTATACCTCGGCATCTGTTATGTATGACCCAGGATGGACCAAGCAAAGTGAGGTTACTCGTTATACATTTAACGCTAATGCAAGCTATGATCTGTCAAAGACTCTGACAATCAAGTTGCTCACTAGCGATAGCTACCGCAAGCAGCGCGCTCCTGGTACTCTGAGCCAGGACATCGACGTTGTGAACGGTGCCGTGAGCCGTGGTTTCGATATCAACCCCTATAGCTATGCGTTGAACACATCGCGTACCGCTGACCCTAACGCAATATATACCCGTAACTATGCTTCATTTAATATCTTCCATGAGCTTGATCAAAACTACATTGACCTGGGCGTGACCGACCTCAAGTTCCAGGGTGAGCTCAATTGGAAACCAGTTCAAGGTCTTGAAATCAAGGGTTTGGCTTCTTACCGCTTCAACAGCAGTACACAGAACCACTATGTGAAGGACGATTCTAACCAGGCCAACGCATACCGTGCCGGTATTGATCCTGAGAACGCAACAATTCGTGCCTATAACACTTATCTTTACACCGACCCCGATGAGCCCAGTGCGCTTCCTGTAACTGTGCTTCCCAAGGGTGGTATCCTATTCCACGATGTGAACTCTATGTCGCAGTTCGACCTGCGTGCACAGGCACAATATAACAAGAGCTTCAACGAGAAGCACCTTATCAACCTGCTTGCCGGTTTTGAGCTCAGTAAGATTGAGCGCCACGCCGAGAGCTTCGAGGGCTGGGGTATCGTTTATGAGAACGGTAACATTCCTTTCCTCGACAAGAACCTCTTCAAGCAGCAAGTAGAGGAGAATCACAACTACTACAGCGAAGCTTGGCGCTATGGTCGCAACATGGCTTACTATGCAATGGGTAGCTACTCATTCATGGGTAAGTACATCCTCACCGGTACATTCCGTTATGAGGGTTCTAACAAGCTGGGTAAGGCTAAGAAGAGCCGCTGGTTGCCCACTTGGAACATCTCAGGTGCTTGGAATGCTAGCGACGAGTCGTTCTTCATCAACGCTCCTTTCTACCAGAAGGGTATTTGGAGCTATGCTAAGCTTCGTCTCTCTTACTCACTGACTGCCGATGCAGGTCCCAGCAGCGTTTCTAACGCACTGCCAGTTTACTATCCTGACAAACCCTGGCGCCTGAAACCCGAAGATGCTGAGATGGACCTCTACTTGAGCAATATCGCTAACACCGAGCTTACTTACGAGAAGAAACATGAGTTTGACGTGGGTATTGACCTTGGTTTTTACCACAACCGCATCAACCTTGTCTTCGACTGGTACAAGCGTAACAACTACGACCTGATTGGTGGTGTTTACACCGAGGGTGTGGGTGGTATCACTCACAAGTATGCCAACGTTGCCGAGATGAAATCGCATGGTGTTGAGTTCACCCTTTCAACTCGCAACATCGAGGCTGTTAAGCCTGGTGACTTTGAGTGGAGCACCGACTTCACTTTCGCTTATGCCAAGAACAAGATTACAAAACTCGTTTCACGTAGCCGCATCATTGACCTTGTGCCTGGTACAGGTTTCGCCCTCCAGGGCTATCCCGTGCGCGCCATCTTCTCAATCCCATTTGCAGGATTGAACGACGAGGGTCTTCCCACATTCTATGACGAGAATGGCGACATCACTGTTGGTGGTATCTATTTCCAGCAGTTCGACAACTTGGATTTCCTCAAGTATGAAGGTCCGGTAGATCCTCTCTACACTGGAGGTTTCGGTAACAACTTCAGTTGGAAGGGATTCCACCTGAACGTGTTCTTGACCTACTCGTTTGGTAACAAGCTTCGCTTGCCAGCCGACTTCTCTTATGCCTATGGTGACATGACCGCCAACACTCGCGACATGAAGAACCGTTGGGTTTTGCCAGGAGACGAGAATATAACCGATATCCCAGCAATCGCTTCTACTCGCCAGGCCAACAACTGGACAGGAAGTGTATTGAGCCGTGCTTACAACTCTTATAACTATTCTACAGTTCGCATCGCCAACGGTGGTTTCATCCGCCTCAAAGAGGTGTCGCTCACTTACGACATCCCCGCACGCGTGCTTAAGGCCCTGCGCCTGAACTCTGCTTCGCTCAAGCTCAGCACAACTAACCTGTGCTTGCTCTATGCCGACAAGAAACTCAACGGACAGGATCCTGAGTTCTTCAACGCTGGTGGTGTGGCAACTCCATCGCCCAAGCAGTTCACTCTCACAGTGCGTCTGGGACTTTAATTAATTATATGTGAATATTAATTTTAAGAAAGATATATAATTATGAAATTAAAATATTTGTTTTTAGCAGGAATTGCACTGATTGCAATGTCATCGTGCAGCGACTTCCTTGATAAGGCAACCGACACCCGTGTCACCTTGCAAAACGAGGAACAGTTGCGCATGCTCATGACAAGTGCTTATCCTAGCAGCAACTATGCACTGCCTTGCGAGATGTCGAGCGACAATGTAATCGACAACAACTCTCCAAGCATGACTGGTGTGCGCTATAATCTTGATTCTTACAATCGCAATGATGATGAGGCATTTGCATGGGAAGACATCCGTAGCGATAGCGGTTCTGATTCACCATCAAGCATCTGGGAGAACTACTACAACTCAATCGCTACTTGCAATGCCACATTAGAAAAAATTCAAGAACTTGAAGAGGCTGGAGAAGGTACCGACAAGCTCAATGCTGTTAAGGGCGAGGCTCTTGTTACTCGCGCTTATTGTCACTTTATGCTAGCTAACATCTTCTGCATGCCTTGGCGTGGTGAGCAGTTGAGCAACAATCCAGAGGATACTCCTGGCATTCCTTATGCTACCGAGCCAGAGACTACCGTTAAGCCTCACTACGAGCGTGGTTCTCTTGCTGAGACCTATGCTAAGATTCGCAAGGACCTTGAGGATGGTTTGGCACTTATTAATGATGTTTACTACGAGGTTCCTAAGTATCACTTCAACAAGCAGGCTGCTTATGCCTTTGCTTCTCGATTCTATTTGTTTACTCGTGAATATGAGAAAGTTCTTGAGTGTGCTAGCGAGGTGTTTGGTGGAGCTGATGTAGACGTGACACCTTACTTGACCGACGTGTGGACACAAACGACACTTAACTATGCTGATGAATATAATCGCTACTATGCCGACACTTCTCACCAGCGCAATTTCCTTGTAATTCCCACCTATTCTATTATGGATCGTCATCTTAGTGGTCGTCATCGTTATGCCGTTAACCGTGAGGCTGCCCGTGCAACCCTTCGTGGCCCTGGTCCAACTTGGGAGTCGTGCCGTTACATCAACAACACTACCAAGGAGACCTTTGCCATGCTCCCATGCTTCCAGGCCTTGTGGTTAAATGGTGGTCAAGAATATGGTGTGTGGTGGGGAGCATCGATTGGTGAGCAGTTTGAGTACACCGACAAGATTGCCGGTATTGGTTACGCTCACATTGTGCGTTGTGAGTTCACCGGCGAGGAAGTTCTGCTCAACCGTGCTGAGGCTAAGTTGTTCCTTGGCGACATTGATGGCTGTGTTGCCGACCTTGGCATTTGGGAGAATGGTCACCGCAGCAGTCCATCGGTTGTTGCCGACGGTCGCATGACCAACTGGAGCAAGGAGGCTGTTGTAGACTTCTACACTCGTGCTGCCACGGGCTACGAGCAATATGTTGACTCTACCCACCTGGGCAAGGAGTACAATGAGAAAATATTCTTTGGTATTGCTCGCCCCATCTATATTGACAAGGTGTGCCCCTCGTCTCATCCACTCACAGCCGAGATGATGCCTTTCATGCAGTGCATCCAGCATTTCCGTCGCATCGAGTTCATTCACAATGGTATGCGCTGGTTTGATATCAAGCGCTTGGGCCTTAGCGTTAAGCACGTGATTGGCAAGGATGCTCGTGTTGAGATTCTTAATCCTCACATTAGCACTGGCTCGCTCGATAAGAGACTGGCATTCCAGATTCCTAATGAGATTATTGCTGCTGGTATTACTCCTAGCGATCGCAATGGCGAGCTAACAACACCCCAGCTGGCTCAAAAGCGACAAATTAATGATGTTCCTTACTTCCCTAATTAATATTCCACACTATGAAGAAATATTTTAAATATATAGGTGCAATAGCACTGGTGGCTATGGCTGCAATGTCGCTCTCATCTTGTAGTGAGAAGGGATTTGATGAGACCATCTTCCCCGATGTTACCGATGAACTCGACCCCAGTAGCTATACCTATAAATTCGACAAGTGGCTTAAGGAAAACTATCTCGATGTTTACAATCTGGAGTTCCAGTATCGACTCAAAGACACCGAGACCGACATGTACTACAACCTTGAGCCTGCAACTCTAGCTAATTCTATTGACCTTGCTGTACTTGCAAAGTACATGTGGTTTGACGTGTATGAGGAAGTTTCCGGCAGCAAGGAGTTTGTTAAGATGTACGGTCCCCGCATTCTCATGCTCGTGGGTTCTCCTGCTATCAATCCCCAGTCGGGAACAACCGTTGTTGGTCTCGCCGAGGGTGGTATCAAGGTCACTCTGCTCAATGTTAACGCAATGAATGTTAACAACATCTACGCCCTCAACGGCGACTACTTCCACACCATGCACCATGAGTTCTCTCACATCTTGCATCAAACCAAGAGCATTCCACGTGAATTCCAGCTCTTGTCGCTGGGTCACTATGATGCATCTAACTGGCAGGAACGTGACCCACGCGTGGTTAACTCTCTGGGTTTTGTCACTCCTTATGGCTCAAGCGAGATTCGTGAGGACTTTGCCGAGACTATTGCTAACTATATCACCAAGACCGATGCCGAGTGGGAGCTAATTTGGCGCAACGCTAGCCGCGGTTTCTGGACCGATGGTGATGAGACATCTCAAGACATGAGTACGCTCACTTATTACACCTATTTCTACTATGAGAACAATGAGGTGAATGAAGAAAAGCGTAAGGGTACTATCTTTGAAAACATTGAATTCAAAGATGATGGCACTATGACCCTTAGGGGACAAAGCCAAAGAGGTAAAGGTACCTCCACTAAGCAGGACGATGGTACCTATCTTGATGAGGACGGCAAGCTCGTTGACCGTCAGGGCTTTTTGCTCGATAGTGAAGGCCACCGCATACCCATCTATGTCTATGATGTGGAGGATCGCGACGGTGTTGATGGTGTGGCTCTTCTCACACAAAAGATTAACATTGCTCGCAACTGGTTCAAGGAGCAGTGGAACATCGACCTTGATGAACTGCGCAATGCAGTTCAAACTCGTGTTAGCAACTACACCCCCGAGGTGCTTGAGTCGCTTCGCCAGCAGGTTAATAACATGCAATAATGTTAAATCATTTAATGTAAATAAGATATTATGAAGAAATTCTTTTATATATTAGCTTTAGGACTCTCGGTGTCGCTGGCGTCGTGTGCACCTAGCGAGGTGGATGACCTCTTTGACGAGAACCCAGCTGTGCGCATCGACAATGCCGTTAAGAATTATACTGAACTTCTCAAGAGCAATGGTGGTCGTTGGCTATTAAAATATTTTCCAAATGGCGATCAAGAAGGTTACAACTTCGTGATGCACTTCAAGAATGGTTCGGTTGAGATTTCAAGCAAAAATGCCTATTTTGACTTTACTGCCGACGAGTCTTTGTGGGATGTGATTTCTGACTTTGGTCCTGTGCTCACATTTAACACTTATAATGAAGTGTTCCACCCATTCTCTGACCCTGAGCCTGATGGCACAGGACTGGGTGGTGACTATGAGTTTATTATTATGAGTGCTGATGAGAACACGATTAACTTGCGTGGCAAGAAGACTGGTATTGCAGCCGAGTTGGTTCGCATTAGCGACGCTACTAGTGATTTGGATATCTTTAACCAAATTGACGCTCAACGTGCGATATCATTCTCTAGCTTGGTTGATACTCTGTATTTGACAACTTCCACTGGTTACCAGTTTGGTGCCATTGGTCACAATGGCATGGTTTGGACATTCTTCCCCGATGAGGGTAATCATGCTTCTAATCTTATTGACTATCCTGAGCACATGAACTCAATGTTTACACTCAATGGATTGCGCTTCATGGGGCCACTTGATTTTATTAGCGAGTATGATCCCGAGGCTTTCATTCCTCAGAACTTCACACTACAAGAAGATGGAACGTTGCTTGCCGAGGATGGTGTAACACGCATTTCGGCTGGTGCCCTATCTAAGGTGTTCTGTAGCCAGCGTGTCTCTTTCAATATTGATAAGGACAATATGGGTGGTGATTTCAAGACATTGTATGACAACTTCCTGAGTGGAGCTAAGGCAAAATTGCGCCGTACAATATCATCTATGGCCTTTACTTATTTTAATTTTTATGAAAGTAAGCCTTTCAACCACTTTGGTCTGCATTTTAAGGCTGCAAATCTCAATTGCTTTATTTTCCTTGATTATACAGTAATAGACGGCAACACTCTTAGCATGAGTTTTAATCCTAATGCCACCTTGCCTTATAATGATAATGGTAGAACTTACTATGGAGGAGACTGGATTGACAGTAATGGTGCACAGCAGCATACTGATGGAGTTCAAGAAGTTAGAGATTTTATAAGCATGCTATCGTCACGTCAGTTCTCATTTAAGGCCGACAATATGCTTTGTCCAACAAAATTGACTATCTATGACAAGGCTAATCCCGAGAACTATTTTGTTCTCAAAATGGTCAATAATCCGAACTACATAGATGAATCAACTATTGAGTATTAGTTCAATTCTATAATGGGATAATTGGTTCTCTTTTGAGAAACCAATTGTCCCATTTTTTCTCATTTTTGATATATTTTGTGAAAAGCATTTTTTCATTCTTTTATTGTTAAATTTTTAAATTAATTGTCATGAAGAAACTATTTTTACTTTCTTTAGTTGCTCTTATGGTTGGAACAGCTAGTGCTGCTCCATCTAAGCAGACTGTAAATGTTGGCAAATCTAGAGTCAACAAATCTTACACTAGGCTGGCTAAGGCGATGCCCGAAAAAGCAAATGCTCCACGCCATGCCAGTGCTTATGCTCAGGGTCTTTCTATTAAAGACCTGGGAAAGAGAACAATGTTGTTGCCTAAAGCCGAGGGCGATGATGCAGAATTGTTGTATCTCCGTCCAAGAGCTACTTTTGAGATGGCATTTGATTTCGCAACTGGTAGTGGTGTTACTAGTACTTATGCCATCGCTCCAGCTTTTGCACCTCTAACTTGGAAGAACGTTTCAGAAGAGGGTGTAAGTGCAACATGGTATTATGCTGACATGTTCAATGAAGAGATGCAACAGTCTACCGAGACTGATCTTGTGATGACACCTAGCTTTACTCCTGTTGGTTATGTTAGTTATGCTCCATGGCTTACTGCAGGAGAGACTAATGAGTTCCAAGATCCTCATAGAATGGTATTTGGATATGATGGTTCTCCTTTTGAGTTTAATTTCTCTGATGGTTCGAGTCTAAGTATTTCAAGTTTTGGTGCCTATGATTCTTGGAGCGATTCTATTTATCTTGACAGTTATAATGTTGGTACAAACTGTGTGAATTATTCAGGTGATTATGATGCGTTGTGGACCGATGAACTTAAGGAGATTTATTCGGAAGATGCTGATAATATTTCCAATGCACGTCTCAATGGTCTTGTACAATATATGCCTGCTCCCGCATCTCCTTACATCATTAATAATGTTCGCTGGGTTGCTTATTGGAGGTCAACACTCAAATCTTTCAACTTGAAATTGCAGATTGTTAAGCCTGATGAGGATGGCAATTATACCAAAGTTATTGCTGAATCTACCTCAGCACCCCTGGCAGCGCAAAGTGAGTTTAGAGGAAGATATCATCTGTTTTCTTTCAAGACCGCCCTTAGCGATGGTACAAATCTTGATGGTGTAGTTATCGATGGGCCAGTTGCTTTAATTCTTACTGGTTTCCATGAGGAAGGTATGGATGCTGAGGTTACTAACTTCCTTTCGCCAATCGAGATGATGTATTATCCTGAAATGGAAAGAAGACAGTATGTTGATGCTGGTGCTCGCGTGAATTTTGATTATAATAATGAAGGCGAAACACAAAGATTAGAAACTTGTGAGAGGATTGCTGGTGCCTACTGGTATAGCGCAATAGATAAACCTGACGGCTATCAATGGAATGAAGAAGTAGATACCCTCGTTTACACTTCTTCTTATCCTGTTTACTTCGATGCTGAATTCCCATTTATTTATAGCGAGGACAGTGAGATAGAGCTGCCTGTTGCTGGCGGTAACAAGGAGTCTTTAGTTATGGCTAACCATTTATCTGAAGTATGGGAAGTAACCGACGAGAATGGTGAATTTGATCTTCCCGAATGGATTAATGTTGAATTTGTTGACAATTTTATTGAAGATAATATCTACAACGACTCTACCAATGTTACATTTACTGTAGATCCTCTGCCAGAGGGTGTAGAAGGTCGTCAGGCTAAGATTTTGTTCAGTTATCCTTCGTTTGAGGCTCCTGCTGTTGTTAAGGAGTTCGTTATCAAGCAAGGTAATGTTCCTAGCGACGTCGTTCCTGGCGACGTTAATGGCGACGGTGAAGTTACCGGTAGTGACGTAACCGCTCTCTACAACCACATCCTCTTTGGTCAAGACACCGAGATCTTTAACGGTGACCAAAACGGCGATGGTGAAGTTACCGGTAGCGATGTTACCGCTGTTTACAACATCATTCTGGGTCTTTAATTAATGCATAAATCATAATGCGTTAAGCAAATGATACTCTAACGGATTTTTATCTCTCACTCTTGAGACTAACCACCATTTTTTAATTCACGTTATTATTTATTAGTCAGTCACAAGGTTAGTTTCATCAGCGGCGAGAATAAAATACCACATCACTTCAGGGCGATTCCCCCATGCGGGAGCCGCCCTGAGTATTTTTTGGTTTTACAAAGATTTTTCATTATCTTTGCCCAAAACAATAAGACTGCCAGTTTTTGTCGAACTCTCGTTACCTGTCAAATAAACCTGGGTATAATTTGAGTCATTTATAACTATAGATATATCATGAGTGAATTTATTTATTCTGCAACCGACAACCTGTCGGCACTGGTGACAGCGCAGCCTGAGCTGTTGCTCACACTATCGCACCTTGGCATTCCACTGGGGTTTGGCGACAAAACCATAGCGCAGGTGTGCCGTGAGCACGGTGTGGCTACCGAGTTTTTCCTGCTTGTCACGCAGGTGTATTGCGACGACAACTATGCGCCATCGCAAGCAGTGATAAAAAGCACGCCCATGGGCAACCTTATCCCTTACTTGATGAGCTCACACGACTATTACCTGAACCGCGGGCTGCCACACATCAAGGGGCACCTGGCAAGGATTGCCAACATGCTGCCGGCGCGTGCCGGTAAGGCCATCAAGCAGTTCTTTGATGCCTACGTGGACGAGGTGAGGGCGCACTTTGCCCATGAGGAAAACACTGTTTATCCTCACATCACCAGGCTACTCAACCACCAGCCTGGCGACGATTACATGATTAAAGAATACCTGGCGCATCACGACAACCTGCAAGACAAACTCAGCGACCTGGTGCAAATCATCTTCAAGTACTTGCCCACCTCATCCAGCTCCCCCTCTAAGATAGATGGGGCTGGGGGGAGTATGAAAACACCCTCGCCTGGAAGTGTGACCGCCTCAGCAATGGTGAAAAACATCACAACCGATGCCGACAACACCATCGACATGATATTTGACATCCTGCAACTCTCGCGCGACTTGCGCAAGCACTCGCTCATTGAGGAGAAAATCCTGGGTCCCTACGTTAAGCAACTCGAAAAACACTATTCGGCACGATGAAAAGGAAAGTATTGATAGTAGAACCCAGCGAGGTGATTGTGGAGGGTCTCAAGTCCACGCTACACCATGCCGACTTGCGCATTCTTGACACTGAGACGCAAGTCGATGAACTGAGCGAGCGTTTAGACTTGCTCAAGCCCGACATTTTGATTATCAACCCCACACTCTATGATAACGTGACCGAGCTGCGCAACGGGCGCAATGTGGCTGTGGTGGCACTGGTTTACCAGTATGTGAAACAGTCGCGGTTGCGACACTTCGATGCTGTAATCGACATTCGCGACAGCCGGGCGTCAATACTGCAAGCGGTGCTGGGCCTGAGCGCAAAGACCGGCGCTGGCGACAACGCTTTGAGCAACCATGAACTCACGCGACGCGAGACGGCTGTGCTGGTGGAGGTGGCTAAGGGGCTGTCTAATAAAGAGATAGCAAGCCGTCTTAACGTGAGTGTCTTCACTGTCACCACTCACCGCAAGAACATAGTGCGCAAAACCGGCATCAAGAGCGTGGCTGGTCTCACCGTCTATGCCCTCTTGAACAACCTCATCGACGAGGATGTGGTGATTTAGCCAGGAGGATGGTGCTAGGGAACTTGTAGTTTTTCTAGAATTTCTAGATATTCTAGATTTTCTAGAACTTCTAGAGAAATGATGTGAAATAAAAATCGCAGGCACTGCCACAAGGGTGATGCCTGCGATTAATATTGTGTAGGGGGGGAGAAATTACTTCTTCACGGGAGCTTCTTCAAGAGCCTTCACGAGCAGTTTCCAGAATGGCTCGGCGGCGGGAATGTAGGCGCGCTCGATAGTGGTGTGAGGGCTACGCAGTGTGGGCCCGAAGCTCACCACGTCCATGTGTGGGTACTTGCCCAGGATGATTGAGCACTCCAGTCCGGCATGGTCTACTTGTACAATACCTTCTTCCTTGAAGAGCTTCTTGTAAAGGTCGAGGAGCATGTGCAGTGCCTCACTGTCGGGGTTAGGATCCCAGCCAATGTAGTCACCGCCGGTTTCTACCTTAAAGCCGCCCAGGTGGAAGCAGGTCATGAGCATCTTCACAATGTAGTCCTTCATGTCCTCGCGAGCCGAGCGGGCAAGGATTTGCACAGCTGCCTTGCCATCTTCGATGTCGATGATGGCGAGGTTGCTCGAGGTTTCTACCACATTGGGATAAGCAGGGATAAAGCGCACCACGCCGTCGTGGCAAGCATAGAGTGTGCGCACGATAGTGGTTTGGTCGTCGAGAGCCATCTTAGTCTTGGGGCGATCCACCTTCTTGAGAGTGAGGTCCACATTGTCTTCAATGAGCTTGAACTCGCTCTCAAACTGCTCCTTCATTGACTTCACCAGCTTCTTGATACCCTTGAGGTTGTCCTCGGGCAGGGTCATCACAGTCTCGGCCTTGAATGGGATGGCGTTGCGCATGTTGCCACCGTGCCAGCTCACCAGTCGAGCCTTATAGTCCTTAATAGCCAGTTGCACGAGTCGAACCATCAGCTTGTTGGCGTTGGCGCGACCCTCGTGAATTTCGAGACCACTGTGTCCGCCCTTCAAGCCCTTGAGGGTGATGCGCACAGCAATTTCACCACTTGTGGTTTTTACCTCGTTATAGTTGCGGGTGCAAGTTACATCAATGCCCCCGGCGCTACCAATCACAAATTTTCCCCAAGTTTCGCTGTCGAGGTTGAACAGGATGTCGCCCTTCATTTGGTTCTTGGGAAGGTCGTTGGCGCCATACATGCCAGTCTCCTCATCCTTGGTGATAAGCCCCTCGATGGGACCATGCTTGAGGTTGTTGTCCTCCATCACAGCCATGATGGCAGCTACACCCAGGCCGTCGTCGGCGCCCAGTGTGGTGCCGCGAGCCTTGATCCAGTCGCCGTCGATATATGGCTCAATGGGGTCGGTCTCAAAGTTGTGCTTGCTCTCGGGAGTCTTTTGTGGCACCATGTCCATGTGAGCTTGCATGGTGATGCACTTGCGGTTTTCCATGCCTGGAGTGGCAGGCTTGCGCATCACGATGTTGCCGGCGGTGTCCTGGAATGCCTCAACGCCCGCCTTCTTGGCAAAGTCGAGCAGGAATTGCTGAATTTTCTCTACGTGTCCCGATGGACGTGGAATTTGTGTCAGCGCATAGAAGTTGCGCCAGATGCATTGCGGTTGCAGTTTTTCAATTTCGTTCATAATGTTTTGTTAATGTATTTTAGGTATAAATAAGTTTGTTTTTCGGTGCCACAAAGTTAATCTTTTTGTTGAAAATTGCCTAATAATAAATCAAAAAACTAATGCCTGTAATTAAAAAACTACCTGTTAAAAACCAATAACTGAAAACTATTCATTAACTTTGCAAATTAAACGTTGGTGCAACAACTATAACAACGACACACATAGTACACACATATATAATAGATTAGTTAGATTTATGCAAGACGAGAAGAATTTACAACAACAAGAGGAACAAATTGAGCTTGCCGAGAATGCGTTTAGACCACTCAAGGAAGGCGAGAAATATGTTCCCATCTTGCGCCCCGAGAAAAATTATCCCGAGGTGACTCCCTACTCGGTCTCGCTAGGCTTGATAATGGCGGTGATTTTCAGTGCCGCGGCGGCCTATCTGGGACTTAAAGTGGGGCAAGTGTTTGAAGCTGCTATTCCCATCGCTATTATTGCTGCGGGAATTGCTGGTGTTACCAAGCGCAAGAACTCGCTTGGCGAGAATGTGATTATTCAGTCGATTGGTGCCGCTAGCGGCATTGTGGTGGCGGGAGCAATCTTCACACTGCCTGCACTCTACATCCTGCAGGCTAAGTACCCCGACATCACAGTCAACTTCCTAGAGGTGTTCTTGAGCTCGATGCTGGGAGGTGTGCTGGGCATTCTCCTGTTCATCCCCTTCCGCAAGTATTTTGTTAAAGACAAGCATGGTGAGTTCCCCTTCCCCGAGGCCACGGCAACCACTCAGGTGCTCGTGCAGGGCCAGAAGGGTGGCGACCAGGCTCGTCCGTTGCTCATCGCCGGCTTGGTGGGTGGATTGTATGACTTCCTGATGAGTACCTTCGGGTGGTGGAAAGAAGTTATCTCCACCACCGCTATACCAGCGATGCAAACCCTTGCCGACAACACTAAGCTTTTGTTCAAGGTAAATATTAGTGCCGCGACACTTGGTCTGGGTTTCATCATTGGCTTGAAGTATAGCTTCATTATCTTTGCAGGTAGCGCGTTCATCTGGTGGATTGTGGTGCCTCTGTTTGCCGCTGTGAGCCCCGACTTGGCAGCCTTGCCCACCGATGACATCTTCAAGAACTTCGCGCGCTCCATTGGTATTGGTGGTATCGCCATGAGTGGTATCATTGGCATCATCAAGTCGTGGGGCGTTATCAAGAATGCTGTGGGCCTTGCCGGCAAGTCGTTCAAGAAGGGTGGCGACGTTGAGAAGCCCGAGCGCACTCAGCGCGACATCTCGATGAAGGCCCTTGTCTTTGCCCTGGGTGCTGCATTGCTTGTCACGTTTGTGTTCTTCTACATAGGCGTTATTCACAACCTGACCCAAACCATCGTGGCATTCATCGTGGTAGTGGTTATCGCCTTCCTCTTCACCACCGTTGCCGCCAACGCCATTGCCATCGTGGGTAGTAACCCCGTGAGTGGCATGACGCTGATGACCCTTATTGTGGCATCGGGCGTTTTCGTGGCCATTGGTCTTAATGGCTGGCAAGGCATTGTGGCATCGATGATAATAGGTGGTGTGGTGTGCACCGCACTCTCGATGGCTGGTGGCATGGTGACCGACATGAAGATAGGTTACTGGATAGGTACCACTCCCGCCAAGCAGCAGACGTGGAAGCTGCTGGGCACAGTGCTCTCGGCAGCCACTGTGGGCGGAGTGATGATTATTTTGAACAAGACATATGGCTTCTACGAGGGCGCAGTGCCAGGAGTGGACCCACTGGTTGCTCCCCAGGCCAATGCAATGGCAGCCGTTATCGACCCACTGATGACTGGTGGCGAGACACCATGGATGTTCTACATTTGCGGTGCCATCTTTGCGTGCCTGCTCAACTGGCTTGGTGTTCCTGCCCTGCCATTCTCGCTGGGTATGTTTATTCCATTCCAGCTCAACACGCCACTGCTCATTGGCGGTATAATCAGCTGGTTTGTTAGTTCTCGCAGCAAAGACGAGAAGATTAACAAGGCTCGCATGGACAAGGGCACACTCATCGCCAGCGGTTTCATTGCTGGTGGAGCCCTGATGGGCGTGGTGAGCGCCGGAATGCGCTTTGCCGGCTTTGAATATAAGAATCCATTGAGCGACGACATCACCAGCATCCTTGGTCTGGTGGCTTACATAGCACTCATTGTTTACTTCATCTTCACCTGCCTCCGTGCCAAGAAGAGTGAGTAAACTAGTTGGGTAGCGACATGAGAAATGCCATCGCTTGTGTAGTCTACAGGCGATGGCTTTTTTAGCTTTTAACATGACTTAAATTGCAGTAATACCGCAATTTATTCCTACCTTTGCACCCAAATAATTGAAAATATTGAGTTGTATCTATTGCACTGCAAGTTATTTATATATATCTTTGTACTGAAAAAATAATCAGCTATGACATTGCTACAACTTAACTCGGAGCTTTATAAAAACATGGCAATAATTGCCGAAGATGAGAGCCTAATGCGTAAACTCGTCAAATATGCCAAGAAACTTGCTCAATCAAAAACTGAGCAAGATGATGCATTGATGACCGAAGAAGAGTTCTTCACTAAGATAGACCATTCTCTTGAGCAAGCTGAAAGAGGAGATTACAAAGAGTTTAGTTCAAGAGATGAAATGATTTCATGGCTTAATTCTCTTTAAATTGCGATTATGTATAAACTGCGTTACACTCGGGATGCTGAGAATGATTTAAAGAGATTAAAGAAAAACGAGCCATTGGCATTTAAAAAGGTAGGCAAGTTGCTTATAGAGCTGATGGAACATCCCACTACTGGTACAGGGCATCCACATTTATTGTCGGGTGACAGGAATGGACAGTGGGCAAGATCAATCACTAAGAAACACAGGCTGGTTTATAAGATCGAAGAAGAATTTATTGTTGTTATTGTGTTGAGCGCAATAGGTCATTATGATGACAGATAACTAATATTATATTTTACACTCTGTTGTGGCAATAGAATTCCTACCTTTGCACCCAAATAATTGAAAAAACTACTCCTAAATGACGACATTTAAAGAACTGGGCGTGCGTGACGACTTGCTGCGCGCTATAGAACTGATGGGATATGAAAAGCCAATGCCCATTCAGGAAATGGTAATTCCTCACTTGCTAAATGAAGATACCGATGTGGTGGGACTGGCGCAGACTGGCACTGGCAAGACTGCGGCTTTTGGGTTGCCCACACTGCAGCGCATCGACACATCATCGCGCGAGACACAAGCTCTAATCCTGGACCCCACTCGCGAACTGTGCTTGCAAACTAAGACCGACCTTGAGGACTATGCCCGCTTTGTGGACGGGCTGGAGGTGCTGGCGGTGTATGGCGGTGCGGCTATTGAGCCACAAATCAAAGCTGTGAAACGTGGCGTGCAGGTGATAGTGGCAACTCCAGGACGCCTGCAGGACCTCATTCGCCGTGGAGTGGTGAAGCTAGATGCTGTGCGCACCGTAATCCTCGACGAGGCCGACGAGATGCTCAACATGGGCTTCATCGACGATATTAATGAAATCTTGATTAATGTTCCCGACGAGCGCAAGATGTTGCTCTTTAGCGCCACCATGCCTCGCGAGATCGCTAATATAGCCAAGGACTTCATGCACAACCCTGTGGAGTTTGTCGCCGGCACTCGCAATGAGAGTTCGGCCAATGTGCGACACATCTACTACATGGTGAAGGCTAGCGACAAATATCAAGCCCTCAAGCGCATTGTGGACTACTTGCCACGCATCTATGGCATTGTGTTTTGCCGCACGCGTGCCAGTGCTCAGGAGGTGGCGTCGATGCTTATTCAGGACGGATATGATGCCGACGCTCTGCATGGCGACTTGTCGCAAGCTCAGCGCGATGCTGTGATGAAAAAATTCCGCGAGCGCAACTTGCAACTGCTCGTGGCTACCGACGTGGCAGCCCGTGGCCTCGACGTGAACAATCTCACACACATCATCAGCTACAGTCTCCCCGACGATAATGACATCTACAACCACCGAAGCGGTCGCACCGGACGTGCGGGAAAGACAGGAATCTCAATCGCTATTATCCACAGCCGTGAGCGCAACAAGCTCAAGCAAATAGAAAAGCACATTGGCAAGGAATTTGAACGCCGTGAGGTGCCCAAGGCTGAGGAAATCATTGAGAAACAACTTTTCAACCTTGCCGACAAGCTGGAGAATGTGGAGGTGCGCGAGGACGACATAGCCCCTTACTTGCCCGGGGTGCTTAAGAAACTGTCGTGGCTCAGTGGTGAGGATGTGGTGAAACGCTTGATGTCGCTGGAGTTTAACCGCTTGCTGGAATATTACAAGAAAGCTCCAGTGCTCGACATTGTGCCCGAGAAGAAAGAACGCACTCGTGGCGAGAAGAAACAACGCAAACCCAATGGTGAGAAAGACCGCCGCACGGGCGAGGAAGGCTATGAGCGCGTGTTTATAAATGTGGGTAAAGCTCAGGGTTTCTATGCCCCCGATCTCATTCGCATGATCAATAGCACCGAGGGAGGAAAGAAAGTGGGAGTGGGTCGCATCGACCTCTTGACTAACTACACTCTCTTTGATGTGCAACAAGGCGAGGCGCACACTGTTATCAAAGCATTGCGCAACAGTGAGTTCTACGGCAAGAGGCTCTACTTGGAACTTGCCGATGCTAATAAAGATTATGCTGCCATCAGTCTTGATGGAGAGGTTAAAAAAAATCGCGCCGAGCGTCGCCGCATGAAGTTTGAGGCGATGGAGCGTGAACGCAGCCGTCGTCACGACCGCCGCAACCGTCGAGACGACCGTCGCACCCGTCGCGATGCCGAGCGGGGCTTCAAAAAGCGCGGGAAGAAATAATACACATTTTTTGTTGGAGAGTTATAAAAAAACTGAGGCTGTTGCAAAAGTGTGATAAAAGGTGCAGCTCCCCCTCTAAGATAGAGGGGGCTCGGGGGAGTATGAACACACAAGCCCTGCCTTATTCTTCTGATTAACAACATCTTCTGTGTTATCATACTCCTCCGCCCTTCGGGCACCTCCTCTATCTTAGAGGAGGAGTTCTCATTAGATTCAGGAGTTTTGCAACACCCTCTAGTTTGTTTTTTACTTCTTGAGTGCCGCAAGGGTCTCTTGCAAGGTGGCGATTTTGCTTTGAGCGTCGGCTTGCTTCTTGCGCTCGGCGGCTACAACCGCCTCGGGAGCATTAGCCACAAAGCGCTCGTTGCTCAACTTCTTCTCCACGCTTGCCAAGAAGCCCTGGGTGTACTGCAACTCCTTCTCGAGTTTCTCAATCTCCTCCGCCACGTTGATGTTGTCTTGCAAGGGCACTGCCATCTCGGTGGTGCCAATCAGGAATGCGGCGGCGGTGGGATCTTTGCTGTCAACTTTCTCAATAGCGTCAACGCCAGCCAGCTTGAGGATTACAGGCTCATAAGCGTTGCTCCAGCTGTCGCTAATCACTTGCAGGTGCAACATGTCGCGGTTAGGAATGTTCTTGCTGGCGCGCACATTGCGCACGGCAGTAACAATCTCCTGGGCCTCGGCCATTGCTTTCAGGGCATTGCCGTCAACGGGCTTAGCCTCGGGCAAGATGGCATACATGATGCTCTCACCATCCTCGCGGTCGCTGATGTGTTGCCACAGCTCCTCGCTGATGAATGGCATGAACGGATGGATGAGACGCAACAGCACGTCGAAGAATCCCAGCGTTGCATCCATTGTAGCGCGATCGATGGGCTGCTGGTAGGCTGGCTTGACAATCTCAAGATAGAGAGCCGAGAAATCTTCCCAGAAGAGTTTGTAGACCGCCATCAGCGCCTCGTTGAGGCGGAACTTGGTAAATAGGTCTTTAACCTCAGCAAGGGTGCTGTTGAGCTGAGCGTCAAACCACTCGATGGCTTGGCGACTGTGCTCGGGTTGCTCAATGCTGTCGCTGACCTCCCAGCCCTTAACCAGGCGGAATGCGTTCCAAATCTTGTTGTTGAAGTTGCGACCCTGCTCACACAGTGCCTCGTCGAAGAGGATGTCGTTGCCGGCGGGAGCACTGAGCATCATGCCCATGCGCACGCCATCGGCGCCAAACTTGTCGATGAGCATCAGTGGGTCGGGGCTGTTGCCCAGCGACTTCGACATCTTGCGTCCCAGCTTGTCGCGCACGATACCAGTGAAATAAACATTGCGGAACGGCATCTTGCCCACATACTCATAACCTGCCATGATCATTCGGGTCACCCAGAAGAAGATAATGTCGGGCGCAGTAACAAGGTCGCTGGTGGGGTAGTAGTATTTTATCTCCTCATTGTCGGGATTGTTAATGCCGTCAAAGAGCGATATTGGCCACAGCCATGAGCTGAACCATGTGTCGAGGGCATCCTCGTCCTGACGCAAGTCGTCGATGGTGATGTTCTCATAGCCTTCCATCATGCGTGCCTTCTCGAGTGCCTCCTCCTTGGTGAGTGCCACAACAAACTTCTCGCCCTCGTCCTCTCCGGTGGGCAGGAAATAGGCGGGAATGCGGTGTCCCCACCACAGCTGGCGGCTGATGCACCAGTCCTGAATGTTCTCGAGCCAGTTGCGATAGGTGGTCTTGAACTTGGGTGGGAAGAACTTAATCTCATCGTTCATTACCGGTGGCAGGGCAATGTCGGCAAAGTGCTGCATGTTGATGAACCACTGCATGCACAAGCGTGGCTCAACAGCGGTGTCGCTGTTGCGCTCGCTGTAACCCACCTTGTTGTCATAGTCCTCAACCTTCTCCATCAAGCCGGCATTCTCAAGGTCCTTAACAATAGCCTTGCGCACCTCGTCGCGATGCATACCCACATAGAGTGGTGACTGGTCGCTGATGGTGGCATCGGCATTGAAGATGTCGATGGTTTCCAGGTTGTGGGTCTTGCCAAGCATGTAGTCGTTAACGTCGTGGGCAGGTGTCACCTTGAGGCAGCCTGTACCAAACTCAATGTCGACATAGCGGTCCTCGATGACGGGAATCACGCGGTTCACAAGAGGAACAATCACCTTCTTGCCACGGAGCCACTGGTTCTTGGGGTCCTTGGGGTTGATGCACATGGCAGTGTCGCCCATGATGGTCTCGGGGCGAGTGGTTGCCACTACTGCATAGCGGCGGCCCTGAGCGTCGCGGTGAACAATTTCGCCCTCGGCTCCGGTCTCGCCGGTCATGTCGTCGTCGGCAACATAATATCTAAGGTAATAAAGCTTGCTCTTTTCCTCGCGGTAGATAACCTCCTCGTTGCTCAGCGCCGTCTGGGCCTTAGGGTCCCAGTTCACCATGCGCAGGCCACGATAAATAAGGCCCTTGTTGTAGAGGTCGACAAAGACGCGTAGCACGCTCTCGCTGCGTGTCTCATCCATTGTGAATGCTGTGCGGCTCCAGTCGCACGAGGCACCCAGCTTGCGCAACTGTTGCAAGATGATGCCTCCATGCTCGTGAGTCCAGTCCCAAGCATGCTTGAGAAACTCATCGCGAGTGAGATCGGTCTTCTTGATACCTTGCTCGGCAAGGCGTTTCACCACTTTGGCCTCGGTAGCGATGCTGGCATGGTCGGTGCCCGGCACCCACAACGCGTTCTTACCCTCCTGGCGCGCGCGTCGCATGAGGATGTCCTGAATGGTGTTGTTGAGCATGTGTCCCATGTGAAGCACGCCAGTCACGTTGGGGGGTGGAATCACGATGGTGTAAGGTTCACGCTCATCGGGGGTGGACTTAAACAATTCATGCTCTTCCCAGTATTTATACCATTTGTCTTCAACCGCTTTAGGGTCATACTTAGTAGCCAAAGTGTTCATAACAGTGTATTATATATATTCTTATTGTTATTTTTTTTCAAACTGCAAAGATAGTGAATACTTTTCAGTTTTCGGTTATATGCGCTTAGGTTTTTTATTATTCATTTTTTTTGTTTTAAGTTTTTGGTGGCTTGATTTGGTGAGGATAATAAAAAAAGGCGAGCATGGGGATAATAAAAAAAAAGGGAGGCCTGGGGATAAAAAAAAGGGGGCGTGCTTCGCACTTAAAATTAAATTAAAATTAAATTAAAATTAATGACTATAAAATATGAGAATTTTTAAATTAATTTTTTAATCAATTTTAAGCGAAGCGCCCATTGCTGCTGGACAAGGCGTGCGT
>ONEL01000015.1 GCA_900316835.1 uncultured Prevotellaceae bacterium
ATTACCTTCAATATGATTGCTATTGTAATTGAAGTCCACAGTGAAACGACGGCTAAGTCTATCCCTGTCTTTTTCAGACAATGGTTGTAAATTTTGCCATGCTGCCAATGCCTTCTTAATATTCAGATACTTCATACGGTCACAATATATATTATATTAACGCCACAAAGATACAAAATATTTTTGATATGGTTGTAACATTACAACCTTTTTTAGCAAAATCCACTCGCTTCTTATTGAATAATCGCAAAAACACATTAAAAACGACCTTTTATCTGAACGTAACGAAAACAAAAACACTATTAGAAGATACAAAAATTGAATTGCCATCAAAGAGAGAGAGATAGAAAGCTCGGTTTTATTGGACACGGGGCGGTTTAGTTTATACCCATATTAAATATCTATAACCTAAACTAAACCTTAATGAAAGAATGAGCAAAAATCTGTGCTTAAAAAGTGTAAACGTGCAAAGAACTGGGAAATCGTTTTTGCAGTTCTTTGCATTTTCTTTTTTTGACCGAACAATATATTTCTTCATTCATATTAACATTAAAATTTCCAAACTATGGATCAGATTCCTTCAAGCAACCAAGCAGGTGCTTCTAATGCACCAAGCAGACCAACGTACAACAATGGTACGGGTTATCAGAACAACAATCAAGTTTCACAACGTCCTGATGGTGCATCTAACCACAGTGCTGGCAATGTAAATCAAAATGCAGCACAACCCGCAACAACGTCTGTGACTACAGAACGAACAGACTGGGTGCGCTTTAATACCATCTGCAACAGAGAACTTATTGACAAGGTTCGTGCTATTGCCGATCGCAACCACAGCAGCATCCGTGATGTCGTAGAACTGATGTTTCGTAGGTGCATCAACGCCTATGAACAGAAGAATGGCGTTATCACCATCGAAAAGAAGAAACCTCTGGAAGAGTTGTTCTAAAAAGAGCATCAGATTCATCTTCGCCATTGCTCCACTTGTGCCATATCCCACAATGAAGCAATGGCGTTTCTGTTGCATAATAACCATCATTTAGATAAGTCCCAATTACTAATGTCACGTCATTGTCTCAATTCTTTTACACAATCCCAGTAAGCAGAAGGGCTTGCCCTTCGTGCCACATTTTTCAAGCCCGGGGAAGCCTAATTCCCCTACCTACTTCGTTCGGTGGAAGCACTGACCAGATAAACTGCAAGCAGAGATCATGATGTCTCTCTTTTTTTGACCGAAGAAATCTATCTAACAATATGTTGTTTGGTACAATGTCGCATAAGTCTGATTTGAAAAAACAACACAATATCATAACTGCAACAATCGCACTTTGCTTTCATAACAGACGCTGTACATACTAAGTAAAAAGCAACCCTATGCTTTGTTGATGCTCAGTGTCATTGGTTCAGTTGTGCAATGCCGCACATTGAAGCAATTCCTTAATAGACAACATCCGGTCAGATGCTAAACGTAGTTTCACTTCCTGTTACTTTGAACATAAGCCGAAGGGCTTGCCCTTCGTTTGCCACATTTTTCAAGTATCGGGAAGCTCATTACCCGCTCTCCTTTTCGGAGTCGGTAGCATTGACCAGATAAAACTGCAAGCAGAGGCCAAGATTTCTCTTTTCGCAGAACGAATAAGAGCTTCATATCACGTCTGTTTTGATTGAAAAGCATAATGTCGTACTTGAAAAAAGCTACAGGGACTACAATTGGCACAACATAACATTGCTTCAAAGCAACAAACAGCACTCGATAGGGAATAAATCTCCCAAATACATTTTGACAAGTGCCGCAACAACACAAAATTTAGCATTGTGCCTATTGCGTCAAGGTTATACTCTATTAGTGAGTTGTAAACTTACATTTTGGGTAATTGGAACATCCGAAGAAGCTTCCATATTTCCCGTTTCGCCGCACAAGCGTCCCTCCACATTGTGGACATATACCCGATGCTATTATTGAGTCAGTTTTGTACTTTGCTTCCTTCACATTGCGTACATGGGTCTTGTTATCAACACTCTCCCGTATGTTCTTTGAAGAAAGGCGCGCCACAACATCATTTACATCAGCATCAGTGATGTACGATGTTTGATATGCTTGAATTGTGGAAAGAAGTGAGTTATCGTATATGACATGATTTTGTGACGAAACCTTACTAATATCGGCGTTCCCGGTAAAGACGACAACGGGTATTACTTTTAGGTAAGGCCATTCTTTCAGATTATCCTTAATCCTATACATGTGTCCCAGTGCCTGTTTAACTGGATTATAAAATTGGTTCTTTGTAACATAGGTGTATGTCTTCCAAGGCTTCTTGGGATATGTCACTTTAGTAACAATTATCTGTTTCCACTCCTGAGAGTCGTCGTTGCCATATATTTCACCACGATAGTTCTTTGTCTCTATGGCAAAGATTCCATACTTAGACACCACTATGTGATCTATTTGTGTCGTTCCATTTGTTGTCTTTAGCATGACATCATCCATCACATGGTATTCATCAGGAAGCTGCATGAGTATATCATGGATTCTCATTTCGCCTCGTTTCCCCTTTTGTTTAGGTGAATTATACCACCAGCCGAATATGGTCAGTGATATGATGGCAACATAACCTGTTAGCCGAATCTTCCTTTAATCTCTTTGTCTAATTCTTTCGCTTTTGTAGCGAACCTTTTCCAGGATGATTTAAGAATACCCGGGTCGTTCCATACCTTTTCAAAATGTTGTAGTGGTGACTGTATCAGGTCAGCACCCCACAACATCATTCCTGCTTCATGATTTCTGTTACCGCTTGTACGTTTGCCTATTGCAGCATCCGTGATGTTAGCCGAACCGACATACGCACATTCATCATCAAAGATGAATACCTTCATGTGGTTATGTTCATTGCAGCGTAACTCGAAAAGAGGATTCTCCAGAAGTTGAGGACAGTTTTCCTTGGCATAAAGGTAGAAGCCTAAGGGCTTCATACAAACTATTTGTACGTGAACTCCACGCTCAACAAGCGACATAAAGAAATCACATAAACGAAGTGTTTCAGTTGTACCATCAGACTCAACGGTCACGCTAAAGTTTTTGAGGTTTGCAGATGCTATCTTCAAACTGTGCTTCACTTCTGACATTAGTTTGAATACCTGTGAGTAATGCTCTTCGTCTGCTACATAGGAAACTCTATCCTCTATTTGAGACACCTCTAACATGGGTATTTCCTCTTCTTCTTTGATTAAGTTCAAATCGACTAATACCTGAAAAGGAATGCGCCACCCGCTTTTGGGGGCTTTGTGAGCAGCGAGAGCACCTTTGTGTATAAGGTCGTAAATCTCCTGCATTGAAAGCCCCGTTAGCCGGGCCGTTTCTTTTGTACCTATGTATTTGTTCTGTGGCATAACCAAATGCAAACTACTAATCTAAACTGTTGATGACATTCAACATCGTATCATAGTCCGTTATCTCATGGTAACGTACTTTGCTTGTCGATACATTGTTGAAGAGTTTCTTGGCACACTCTATCTTTGCCATTTCAGCCCCTTTCAGGTTCATAGAGAGCATACTTCCTTTGGTCTCTGCCACAAAGAAGACGTGCTTCACACCCATATTGTCATTGAAGGCAATAGCCCAGTCTGGTGCATATTTGCCAACTGGTGTAGGTATCTGAAACGAACGAGGCAGACGGGCATAGACGCATACCTCATCAGCTTTGTCAAGAGCTTCGGCAAACTTGCGTTCACCCTTACTGTCTGTAAACACATAGTCCAGGATATGCTTCTTAGCCTCGTAAGCCTTTTCTAATGGTTGGCGGTTCTTCTCCTTGGTGAAGATGTCTGCATCATACTGCTGTTCCGTGCGATTATAGGCAATATGCTCCACAATCATAGTGGCTTTCTGGTCTTTAATCAGACGTACCACATTGCGGATAAACTCTTCTGGGTTGTTCTTGAACAGATAGAGTTTTTCCGTGGAGATACCCTTCAGGATGCGAACCACCGTTCTTCTTGTCAGTGTTGCACCCTTGGCTATCTCGCCCACAAGATCGTATGGCACATCGCTTGTCGAAACCTCCCTCATAGTTTGTGTTCGGGTGTGCTGGTCACCTGTGAAGTCAAGGTCATCCGTTCCCTGTTCACCTGTCGTCACCACATATTTTAGTTCGGTGACACGCAGATTCTTATTGATGGATGCTACGGCTTTTTGTATCAGTTCCTCACTGTCGTAATGCACCGTATAGACATAGCGGTGATTGATTTCCTCCCACAGCCGCTTGAACTCGTTTTTGCTGGCATTATCGTTCAGATGATCATTGATAGCTTCTGCCGACTCATTGGCATTCTCAATCATGTCATCAAGGGCTGATGGGTCGAAGATACCCTGTACTAACTTATGAACTTGCTCACTGATGGGAGCCAGTTTCTTACTCATTGGTTTGAGGTTGCCTGTGCGCAGGTCTTCGTGATATGACTGCTGGATATTTCCCTTGTCATCCACATAGTCATTCTCATAGAGATAGTTGACAATGGCTGTGGCCTCCATAGCCGAGATTTCATGTACTTCCTCACCAACCTTAAACTTGCGGCCTTCAAAGTATGCCACAGTAGCCAATGTAGGACGCTCACGCAAGGCTTCGCGTGTCTCTTTCTGGAGTGCATCCACGAAGGTGCTGTAGCTCTCGTTGGCGATGACTGTCAGGGCATTGATGTCATGTACGGCTTCGCCCAAGCGTTCCGCATCCATGCGAACGCCTTGTTGGTCAACACAGATACGCAGTCCTCGGCCTACTTCCTGACGCTTGGCTGTCGCACTGCTGGCATGGCGCAGGGTGCATATCTGGAACACATTCGGATTATCCCATCCTTCACGCAGAGCGGAGTGAGAGAAGATGAAACGTGTCGGCTCATCAAAACTCAACAGCCGCTCCTTGTTTTTCAGAATCAAATCGTAGGCTGATATGTCCGAAGAGAAGTCTTCACCTCGCTTCACAACACTGTCGATGGCGTGACCTTTCTTGTCGATAGAGAAATAGCCATTGTGTACTTGGTCTGCCGTGAAGCGTTTCAGGTAACGCTGGTAGTCATTTTCAAAGAGTGACAGGTTCTCATTGAGGAAACGAGTATATTCCTCTTCAAAAACCTTCCAGAGAAAGCCCTTCACGACTTCGCCCTGCTCATCATAGCCCTTGTAGTTGGCCACTTCGTCGATGAAAAAGAGCGAAAGTGTCTTGATACCTTGCTTGAAGAGTGTGGCTTCTTTCTCAAAGTGCGAACGGATGGTTTCTCTTACCTGTATTCGCTGTATCTGCTGTTCCGACACATCGCCCATAACCTCACCCTTACGCAGCGTGTCACCATTCATGAAATAGACCGTGTTGGTCAAAGGGTTGATGTCGGTAATGATAAAATCCTTGTAAGCAGGAAGTCCCGATGCATCATAAAGTGAATCATTCTGCCCGAACTTGCATATCTGCCTGCGAGTGCTGGCTGCTCCCTTCACCTCAATCTCCAGCTTCACTTCTGGAGCCTTATTCTTGGAGAGAACAATGCTGTCAAAGTAGATATAACTCTGGTTGCCCAACAGGTTTTGCAGGGTGATACCCTTCACTTGAATCTTCTTCACCAAGCGCTGGCGGTAAGCATCGAAGGCATCCAACGCATATACGCAGTTATGCGATGTCTTGTGTGTGGCTGAGTAGTTCAGCACAAACAGCGGCTTGAAGTTCTTCAACGCACGTTGTGTGGCGGCACCTTCCATCTTCTGCGGTTCATCCATAATGATAATGGGGCGATTGGCAGCAATCACATCAATAGGACGGCGGCTCTGGAAATCGTCACGCTTAGAGTATATAATACGGCTCTCCTTATTGGCAGCACCTTCCTTGAATGAGGTATTGAACGCCTGTACATTGATAATCATCACATTGATGCTGGCATCACTGCTGAACGAGTCTATCTGTGTCAGGTTGCCGCTGTTGTAGATGAAGTAGCGAGCCTTTTTGCCATACTGTTCCATGAAGTGGTCTTCCAACATCGTGAAACTCTTATACACACCTTCACGGATGGCTATGCTTGGCACCACGACGATGAACTTTGACCAACCATAGCGTTTGTTCAACTCAAACATAGTCTTGATATAGACGTATGTCTTACCCGTACCCGTTTCCATCTCAATGTCGAGCGAACATGCCCCCAGACCGTCAGGCAGACTCAGTTTCGTTGATTTGGGGATATTGCCGATGACTTGTTGCTGCTGTATGTTGGCAAGCAACTGATGACCTTGTAATTCTACATCGCTGTTACGCCATCCAACATACTCATCCTCAAACGTAATCTGTCCCTTACGCTTGCCCAGGTCACGCCGGTACTGCGCATTGGTTTTCGATGGTTGTCCGGCAAATACGCTTACCGTCTGCTCTACAGCATCCGTCTGGTATTGTTGTATCTTAAACTTAAATTTCATGCTTTATCTGCATTTTTCAGTGATTCCGCTTTCTTCTCGTCTTCTTTGGCTTTGGTGAAAAACTTTGTTTTTTTATTTTCATCAGATGTGATTTCAGCCAAAGCTCTATAACATTCGGATCGATTTGAGTATGATTTCGACTCTTTTTCATTTAATGATTGCGAGATCGAGAATTCATATATTGCCTCTAAATACATTTTCATAGATTTGAAAATTTGTCCTTTTGTTATATGAAATATATAATTAGCAGGTTCTAAACGAATTGCCTTGTCGGCATCTTCTAAAGCTTTTGAAAACTCTTTTTGTATAAGACATATATTTGCTCTTCCATTGTAAGCTTTTGCATTATTTGGATTTAGCTCTATAATCTTGCTGTAATCTGCCATTGCAAAATCATACTTCTTCATATCAGTATTATAAGTAGCTCGATGAATATATGCTGTCAAATCATTAGGATTTAGTTCAATGGCTTTATTAACATCAGAAAGAGCATCATCGCAATTATTTAAATCATAATTTAGAAAAGCACGACTTAGATATACGGTACCGTCATATGGATTCAAATCAATGGACTTGTTAAAATCATTCATAGCACCTTTTTTGTCATTCCTTCTAGTTTTTATTAGCCCACGAGCAAGAAAAGCTTTGGCATTGTTGGGATTAATCTCAATAGCCTTATTAATATCTTTCATTGCATCGTCTAATTTCTCTAATGAAATTAACAGTCCTCCACGGTCACAATACGCATCATCATTATTTGGACTTAATGTAATAGCTTTATTATAATCAGCCATAGCACCATCAAGATCTTTCAAATCGTTCTTTAGTGTTCCTCTATTAATAAAAGCTATAGCGTTGTTTGGGCTTAATTCAATAGCCTTGTTATAGTCAGCCATAGCGCCAATATAGTCCCTATTGTTATTCTTCAAGAGCCCTCGATTAATATAACTTTTTGCGTCACTAGGATTTAATTCAATGGCCTTATTATAATCAGCCATAGCACCTTCAAGATCTCTTAAATCATGTTTCAATTTGCCACGCATGAAGAAAGCATCTGAGTTACTAGAATCAAGTTCAATTACCTTTGCGAACAATTCTATTGAATGCTGAACATCCTTTTTACTTTCCAAAATAGCTTGAGCAAACAATTTATTAACTTTGGTTTTTAAAGCAGCAAGTTCTGTTTCGCATTTACTTTTATCTATTTCTCTTTTTATGATATCAATATCTTTTTTTAGTGTAGTAACCACAGTCAAAGACTCTTTTGCTGATTTTGTATCCTTATCTACAGATTCAATTTGAGTTTTTAACTCCTCAACCATTTTCTCATAACTCTTTTTTAAAAGTTTATCGCTCCGATTAGTAATAAATAAAGGAACAGCAACACCTAAACCACCAGCTAACAAAGTAACAAACAAACATATCCATGCCGTCCAACGTGAATGTTCTTCATCTAATTCAGATATCTTTATTCGAACATCTCCCCGATACAAATCTATCTCTTTTTCCATCCTATCAAGTTGAGCTTTCATTGCTTCGTTCTCAGCTTGTAACTGCTTGATGGATTCTTGCTGACTGGTGGAAACTTGGGTAGTTGTTTTTTGAGGCTGTACTTGTATGGAGACAGTTTTAGGCTGCTGCCCGAAAATACTCAGGCAGACAAACAACAATAAATATATGGTTATCTTTATTTTTTTCATAAACCACTCTATAACAAACTAAAAACCAGCACGAACCATAGATACTATATCCAACTCTTCCTTGGTAATACCTAGTTCTTTTCTCATCTCATTGAAAATATCCGTTTGATATTTCGTCTGTTCCTCTAACGTCAGAGGTTCACTCTGAAGAGTCTTTTGGATGATATCATTATAGTATTGGTTAATTAAACCAGACAATTTTGAGCCAGCATATAACAAGAGTTTATTAGTGCTAGCTTGTAAAAGCAAGAAATTATCTCTATTACCAACATTTATCATCCTTTGAAGGGCTTCGATATATTCATAGTAAGCCTTTCTTCGAATAACTTCCATCTTGGCTTTATTATCATTTTCATATTCTTTTCGTTTTCCCAAATATGAAAATAGACTAGGAATTAAAGCTCCTATACATGCGGAACCAGCAGCTATCAAGGCTGTAAGTATTGTATTATCCATTATGATTTGATATTAAATAATTTTTCTTACTGTATCTTTACTATACTCTTCCCAGATTTGCTCGAAGTTGTCGGCCACTTGGTCGTTGGCGAGGCTGCTGTCGCGCATAACGAAGTAGTAGGGCTGTTGGCGGGCTATCTCTGTGATGGTCGTCTCATTCACTTCTTCGTCGAAGCAAGCCATCAGGTAGCCGTCGCTGACACTCCAGACAGTCTTGCCGGCAATGCTGCGCTTTTCAATCTTGGCACTCAACTCAATGCCAAGTTCTATCATTGTCTGGAAAAGCAGGTCTTCCTCTGTGCGATCGGGCTTGATGTTGTCATCGAAGAGTTTCTGCTCGTTAAATTCCGATGGAGTGTAATAGACATCCTGCATGTTCGACGAGTCGAGCTTCAGAACACGGAAACCTGTGTCAAGGTCTTGTGTGGTCAGCGGTGACTCCTCTTTGATTTTCTTTCCTGCACGACGGATGCGTTCTTTTCCTATTTCGCAGATATTTTTGTAGCCAGCCTTGTAAGCCTCACTATCTTCTGCTGTTTCTTCTGGTAATTGAACCATTATAAACTTCCGCTTGCCGCCATCTTCTGCATTGAGTTGCATCACAGCGTGGGCGGTCGTTGCAGAACCGGAGAAGAAATCAAGGATGATGGAATTCTCAGAACGTCTAACAGCGGTCAAAAGTAATTGAGATAATAGTGATGTTGGCTTAGGAAAGTCAAATGGCCTAAATTCAAATAACATGCGTTGTTCTGCTGTTCCCTGAGCGGTATTGCTTTGATCAGAAGTTATTAAATTCCTAAATGGTATTGACCTTTCGCATGGTTTTCCCTCATTGTCAACTTTCGCATACCGTTTATTATACACATTCCATTCTGTACCAGACTTCTTGAATACAATAAATCCATTCTCTAACCCCCATTGCACTTTGGTCTTACTCCATAAATAATTCCATCCTTCGGAGTTTCTTTCCGTGGTACCACCGGGCCATCTCAGAGTGCCATCAGGCATTTCTATTGGAAAGTTGAGAGCCTCTGAATAATGTCCTGCAACCCTACGCCTGTCCATTTTGTCAATTGTATATTTACCTCTTTCCTTGACGTATTCATCGACAAAAGAGAAAGAATTATCATCTGTTAATTTACCATCGAACTCAAATCTATTCCTGCATTTTGTATAAACCAGAATATTTTCAGTTACAGTTACGATATCCGTTCCTGTATTAGAACCGGCCGTAGATTGCCATATCATGTTAGCAACAAAATTCGACTCACCAAATATCTCATTACAAACATTCTCTAAATTCTTGAGTTCACAATCATCTATCGAAATAAATATCACGCCATCCTCACTCAGCAAATCTTTTGCCACTTTCAAACGTGGATATATCATATTGAGCCAGTCTGTGTGAAAACGACCGTTACTCTCTGTATTGGCAACAAGGCGGTTCCCTTCTTCATCTTCTTGTCCACTATTGTGCATATATTCACCAGCCGACTGCGAAAAGTCATCGTTATACACGAAGTCATTACCTGTGTTATATGGCGGGTCGATATAAATCATCTTCACCTTGCCCAAATAGTTCTCACGCAGCAACTTCAGCACTTGCAGGTTGTCACCCTCAATGTAGAGGTTCTGTGTGTTATCGAAGTCCACGCTCTCTTCACGACAAGGGCGCAGGGTGTCGGTCGTAGGGGCATTGGCCAGTCGGATGGCATTTCGTTTATCAGGCCAAGTGAACTGATAGCGTTCCTCGACCCCCTCCACAATGTCCTTCGACAATTCCTGTCGCAACTGGTCGAAGTCAATAGCCACTTCCGGCTTCCCTTCATCGTTCAGCCGTTCCGTCAGGCAGTTGGGAAATAATTCCCCAATCCGCTTTATATTCTCATCCACGATGTTCGTGGTCTGCATGTTTAATTTATCCATATTATATTATAATTTTTGGACGCATTTTGGTCATTTACAAACAATTGACAGTCAACACATTGTGTGGTAATTTTGTTTAATTTCGCTCTTTTGGGACGTCAATTTTGGACGTTTTTTGGTCATTTAATCTCTCCTCTTCTTTTTAACTCCTCCAGACCAATGCCTAAGGCTTTTGTCATCAGTTCGGAATTTTTAATATATGCATCACTAGATGGCTGTATCAAGGTCGGTCAGATGTGGATTCCTGGATATGGGCTTCAGTCGTTCAGGAAAGGTTCCGATGTCTGCCGTATCGTAATACTGCTGTATGTGCTTACGACTACGGGCGATGGTGACAGCATCGAGCAGACGGAAGAAATCGAAGTCGAGCATCCTCAGAAGTCTCTCTGTGGTACGCTCTTCTGGTGGAAGGTCTGCCCAAATGTTATAAGAGCCTTGTGCCTGACGGAAGATGTCATCAATGCCCCGATTGGTGGGTAACAGTTTGTCGAAAGCTTCAGATTCCCCTTCGTATGCCAGCTGGAGCTGGTTCTTCAGGTCGTTGAAACGATTATTGACTGGTGTAGCTGAGAGCATCAGCACTTTAGTCTTCACGCCAGAGCGGATGACCTTGTTCATCAGACGGAGATAACGATTCTCCTTTGGGTTCTCGCCGTTCTCATCGGTGCTCACCTTACCACCATTACGGAAATTATGGCTCTCATCAATGACTACAAGGTCATAGTTGCTCCAATTTACACGTTCCAAATCGAGGTCATTACTGCGGCCATGTTCACGCGAGAGGTCTGTGTGATAGAGAATGTCGTAATTCAAACGGTCTTTCGCCAACGGATTGTTAACGTAGTTCTGGCGATAAGTATTCCAGTTCTCAAACAGTTTTTTGGGGCAAAGCACTAAAACAGTTCGGTTACGGCTCTCAAAATACTTGATGACCGACAGGGCGGTGAAAGTCTTTCCCAAGCCAACACTGTCTGCAAGGATGCAGCCATTGTACTTCTCCAGAGAGCTTATTCCAGATGGCAGAATTCTTGAAGCCAGTTGCCTCTTTTGGCAGCTCATCTTCGCTGATGTCTTCCAAAAACTCATTGAATATGTTATAGAGTGCCACAAAGTACAAGAACTCAGGAGCGTTCTCTTTGTAGGCATTGCTGATACTGTCAATGACCTCTTCAGTCACCACCTGTAAGCGGCCACTGTCATTCCATATTTGGTTAAAGAGGTCGATGTATGCCTTTGAGAAGGGTGTTTCGGCCTTCTGTATCATGGTATAGGCATTGTTGCCTCTTTCACACCCAAGGTCAACTGTGGTAAAGCCGTTGATGGGTGAATAACTGATGTCATCAAGGTTAATGAAACCCATCATCTGCTCATTGGTCCTGTTTGACTTGAAACAAGCCTTTTCCCTTATCCAGTCAGCACATTCACGGGCAATAGCCTTTTGGGTCAGTTCGTTGCGGAGCTTCACTTCAAACTCTGAACCATAAAGCGTCCGTTCACGGTCTAAACGGGGAATGTAGAATTCACGTTGCTGCTTTGGAGTCTTCTCTGTTGTAAATGTCGGCGAAGTGAAAATAAAACGGAGTTCCTTGATGTCCTTCAATGCCTCCTTCAACTCCTGAAAGGCATAGATGGAGAAGCAGGATGCCGCTATGGATAGTCGGCTTCCGGCTTTCATTTGCGCTACAATGTCATCCCGTAGCGTCTTGTTGATGTTGTTTATTAACTCCATCTATCTTAATAAGAACCCCCAAGCAGTGTCTCGACAGGCGACCAAACCTTTGCATACACAGCGAGGGGATTCCATATATCGTTTGCCTATTGGCTCTTTGGGTCATTTGTCGAAATGTGAACATGATTGTTTGTCATGCGCACATTGCATGGACGCAAAGTTACTAAAAATAATCCGAAAAACAGGCAATTCCTATATTAAATAAGGTAAAGAAGGTGTTTTTTATGTCATTTTGGTATCAAAACGTCACCTTTACCTTTCTTTTTCCTTTCATTTAGTCCACAAAATGGTATCTATTTTTAAGAATACATTTGGTCATGTCAGATTAAACATAACAAATATGAATCGTTTTAAACCTATTTCCTGCGGAAACATAAAGAATAACACACCTTTCCGTTGATTATAGACACTTTGTTGTTCTATTTTCAGCGGATTTAATAAAATGTATTCTACACAAAAATACATGATGTCGTAATTGTGAAAGACACTTATTAAACCATGCTGTATTATCTGTTTTTTCAAGGAAAAAGACAAAAATAAGTGATAAAATGAAGATTATTCATGAATTGTTTATTATATTAAACATTTTTATTTTTTGCACCCAATAAGATACAATTATGGGAAAGAACACATTTGGTAAAATGATGCCAAGGGCATTGAGCCAGAACCTGAAGATTATGGGCGAGCAAATCATTATGGCCCGCAAGCGTAGGCATCGGTCTATGCAGGACATTGCAGACAGAGCTACGGTGACACGACTCACTATCTCAAAGGTAGAACATGGTGACCCGACGGTTTCTATGGGTATCTATGCACGTGTGCTCTTTGCACTTAATCTGGAAAACGACATCACCTTGCTTGCTGCTGACGATGCTCTTGGCAGACAGCTTCAGGATGCAGAATTATTGAGGAAATGAAAAAGATTACAGTTATAGCTTTGTAGCGCAACTGAAACATGTTGCGCAGAGACGGAAACTCATTGGAATCCAACGGAATATTGGTCATTGAGTATGCCTGGCGATTAAATATCCTTTCCGCAACACTTCTTGTATTTCTTTCCGCTGCCACATGGACAAGGGTCGTTTCTACCAATCTCTGCAAATGGATTAATGTAAGGGTCTTGATCTCTACTTATAAGATGTTCTAATTCCGTTGGACTTAAATTTCCCAAGCATTCTTGCATCGCATCAATAAATGCTGTGTCACCTTCAGTGTCTTGACACACTCTCCACTCTTTTTCATCAGGGATGGCCTTACGAGCCTCTTCATAGAATGGGAACTTTGCTACATCGCTATGATGTTCCGGGTCGCGAGATAATGCAGCTAAATCATGATAATACTGGTCAAAATCTCGTTGCTGTAAAAACATCTCATCGTCGTTTAGCGGGTCATATTCAATGCCTTTTTCCACAGCCTCTTTCATGCGCATCCACACGCCAAAGACACGCGGCAACTTGCGTATTCGCAAAATTTTTCTTTGCGGTCCCATTATCAACCGCGCAGCTTTAATCGCTTTAGTCTTGACTTCAGCATCTATTACATTGTTCTCCGAACGCTCCATCTCACGTATTGCTATGAGAGCTTTCTCACGGGCCGGATCATAATAATCATAGGAACTCTCAACAATCCAATCACGCACATTCCAAAACCAGCGTCGGTCCACCCGCAAAGTCCTCTCGCCGGAATGCCAGTCATTCAGCATTTCTCGCTGAACAGATATTGGACCTATGGTCAATTCCTCATCGGTTGGATGACGATGATAGAAAACCATAACAAGATCATTATACATCACCACATAGGGCGAGCATTCTTTTCGATAGCCAAAGATACCTTTGTCTCCATCACGCAGATTGCAGGCTCTAAATATCGCATACCTCCAGTCAGCAAGATTAGTATCACTTTCCTCAATCTCTTTGACTGTATTCAACATATTATCGTCCAACAGTTTGCGAAGAGCGAGTTCTTCATGTATATCCATGAAGATACTCATGCTTCCCATCGACATTCGCCAGAGTACAGAAAGCCAGAAAAGATAGGCAACCCTGGGATGTATTTTTTTCTTTTGACCATTATAAAATTGCGAATAAGCCATCTCAAGCACACCAAATCGGTTTTCGCAATTAGAACAAAATTCATTATCAAATTCCAGTTGGTTTACATTCTTATTTATATCTTCATCTGTCACTTCCTTTTTCCCCTCGCCCAGCGCAAAACGCCAGTCGGGAACCTCGCGTCCATAGAACTGGCAATTCTTCTCCATATCATTAATAAAATCATGATTGAGAGCCTCATGAAAACGTTTACCTTTGCCATCCCAAGAGAAAGCAGGATGCGCAAGGAAGTTCGGGACCATGTGTGAGCCCGTTTTGTTGGCAGGCATCACTCTACACAAACAACAACGAGTATCATTACGCGCCACCACTAAATTTTGATGACGTTCAGGAGTGGATTTGTGAATTCTTTCTAGTTCTCCAAACAAGCCATTAAGCTCCGATTTTTGTTCATCATTATATTTCTTTGACCTCATAAAACCGCCCATGCGTTTCGACACTTCATCATATCGCGCATGAACTTGAGCATACATATTGTTATGCGTTAAATATTTTGCACTTGCCAAATTCATCAACACATAAGCAAACATTGCCTCATAGCAATATAAAGAGTCACCAAACTCCTCTTTATAGGCCTGCTCAAGAGCATCAATCCTTTTCTGCATCAACAAACCATCACGGGCCTCAACGCTCACAATAAGCCCTCGTGCCAAATCAACAACCCTCTGGTAATTGTTCATATATAATAGTTTTACAAAATAACATTCAGCTTCTTGACTTCTTTTCTTAACAGTTTTGAGAATCCCGCTTAGCCAGTTTCTTCACATTGAAATCTTTCCAGAATAAATTGATGGGGGTACAAGCATGTATAGCAAATACCCCCCTCAAACATTACAAATAGGGAAAAACGCGAAGTTTTTTTTATCGCTTCGCATTTTTATTTACATTAGCGGGTGGCTTAGGCATTACTTCATGCACATGTTGAAGATTTCTTCCACATCGTGTTGCTTGAGGTCGATAAAGCCGTGCAGCGTGTCGCCTCCCACAGCTTTCTTAGCCATTACCGCGAAGTGCTCCTCGTTGATACCCACCTCAGGAAGTGTGCTCTTGAGCTGGAGAGTGTTGAAGAGGAAGTCGCTTAGGCAGTCTATTGCCTTGTCAGCAATCTCCATGGGTGGCAGTGACGGGTCGATACCAAAGACGTTTACACCAAACTGCACATATTTCGACACAGTTGCCTCGCTCAAGCAATATTTCATCCAGCGTGGGGTGAGAATGGCGAGTCCCAAACCATGTGTAATGTCGTAGAACGCCGACAGCTCATGCTCCATGGGGTGACAACTCCATGCCTTGCGCTTGCCACCGTTGATAAAACCGTTAATAGCCCACGACGAGGTCCACATAAGGTTAGCTCGAGCCTCATAGTTCTCGGGGTCCTTCATAGCTACTGGAGCGAAGCGGATAATGGTCTTCATCAAGCCTTCCATGAAGCAGTCGAGCATGTATAGGTCATCCTGCAAGTTGAAGTAGACCTCGATGATGTGCGACATCATGTCGGCAGCGCCACAAGCGGTCTGGTAAGGTGAAACGGTGAATGTGTTGGTTGGATCAAGGAACGAAGCCTTGGGCAGCAATGCCGGAGCCAGTCGTCCGTTCTTGTCCTTAGTCTCAGGATTAGTAATCACACCGCCCGTGTCCATTTCAGAACCCGTAGCCGAGAGAGTGAGAATGGTGACGATGGGCAACGCACGCTCAATGGGAGCCTGCTTGCTATAGTCCATGAAATCCCATGGGTCGTGGTCGACACAAGCACCGGCAGCCATAAACTTAGTGGCATCGATAGTAGAGCCACCCCCCACTGCCAGTAGCACGTCGATATTGTGCTCTTTACACATTTGTGCGCCACGGCGCACTGAGTCGATGCGTGGATTAGGCTCAATTCCCGAGAGTTCATAAAGTTCCAGTCCAGCGTCTTTAATTTCCTTGACAACACGGTCATAGAGTCCAATTCGCTTGATTGAGCCTCCGCCATAGGTCATAAGCACTCGCGTGCCATATTTTTTCAGCTCAGCCGCTAAGTTTTTCAACTGATCACGCCCAAAGTAGACACGCACCGGGATGTCATAAATAAAATCGTTTATCATAAATGTGTTTCTAAGTTAAAGATGTTAATAAAAAAACAATCATGTCTCAATGCTGAGGCAAAGATAAGAAAAAAATCAATAAGTGCTAGCCTTGGAGTCGAGCAATAACCAGCGACCGCCACGCTTTTCAAGGTGAAATGTGAGCTGTAGTCGCCATGTGTGGCGACCGCCGCCAAAGACCGCCGCCTCTACCCTACTGCGCCCAACCATTGTGGCACGGTTTCCGGCGACATTGACATCAACACTATCGTGAGTGGCTGAATAGTAGTTCAGCACACCGCTTGCTATTGCATTAATGTAGACCTGCTTGTTTTGCCTCATGCCAGTCATGTGAGTGAGTACAAACTCGGGCGCGTGAATCTCGTTGAGTGTGGCTGTGTCCTTGTTGATCATAGCCTGACACATGCGGCAATAAAGGTCGTAAATTAGTTCCTTATCGTCCATATTATTGTTGACAGAAGCACAAGATTGTTGCCCCTTGCCTTGAGAGCACGCACACAAGTGCAATGGGGCAAGCAGCAACAATCCTGTCAAGAACAATCTTGTCATCCGTAAGTCTCGATGAGATATTTTACAAATTGCACATCGCTGAAGTTGACAGTTCCCTGGTCGTGCTGGTTGAGACGAGCAATTTGCCTCATCTCGTCATCAGAGAGCTTGAAGTCAAAGATATTGATATTTTGCTCCATGCGCTCACGATGCGTGCTCTTGGGGATAGCCACAATGCCTCGCTGAGTGAGCCAGCGCAATGCCACCTGAGCGGCACTCTTGCCATAATTCTTGCCAATACCGGCAAGTAAATCGCTCTTGACAACACCGTCCACGCCCTGACCGCCAAGTGGTCCCCATGCCATCATGCGAGTGCCAAAGTCGTTGAGCAATGGTTCAATTTCTTGTTGCTGGATGAGAGGATTGCATTGCAGCTGGTTAATCATTGGCTTGACGTCGACATAGTGAGCGAAGTCGAAGAAGCGCGCTTGCTGGAAGTTAGACACACCAATGGCACGAACCTTGCCATCGCGATAGGCCTTCTCCATAGCTCGCCACGTGCCGAAGATGTCGCCGTAGGCCTGATGAATGAGCAAGAGGTCGATATAATCGGTTTGCAACTTGCGCAGGCTCTCGTCGATGCTTGCCGCCGCTTTTTCTTCGCCAGCGTTAGAAATCCACACTTTGGTCACCAAGAACAGGTCCTCGCGCTTGATTCCACTCTTGGTAATCGCTGCACCCACGCCCTCCTCGTTAAAATAGGCTTGAGCTGTATCGATAAGTCGATATCCCACACTCAGGGCATCGCTCACGCATCGTTCACATTCTTGTGGAGTTACCTGAAACACGCCATAGCCCAGCAATGGCATTTCCACACCATTAGTAAGTTTTATTGTCTCCATAATATTTCAATAGGTTTTAATGAGTTGATTTTAAATATTGCAAGTCGCCATACCAATAGCTGGCAGTGCAACCACCGTCGATGAGGAAGTCGGCACCGCTGATGAAACGGCCACGGCTCGACATGAGAAACTCGGCGAGGTCGCCCACTTCATCGGGCGTGCCAGCACGTCTCGCCGGCATACCCTCAATCATTTTCAGATACCCCTCTTTGCGCGGGCCGTGCAGCTCGTCGTTGGCCAAAGGCGTGATGATGATGCCGGGAGAAATGCTATTGATGGTAGCTCCGCGACGCCCCCAGCGGGTGGCTTCGTACATCACGCGGAGCACATTGCAACGCTTCGAATACTGATAGGCTTTCAGCGTGTCGTTGATTTCCTTCAAGAACGGCAGTTCCAGCAGTTTATCCGTAGGTGTTGTAGCCAAAGCCTCGTTCTGCTCATGAGGCAGTGCCGGCAGACGATGGCCGCTCTGCGAGGAGATAATTACACCCGAACCGCCCTCGCCTATCACCTTTCCAAACTCATCAAGGAGCACACTTGTGCCATAGAGGTCGACTTGCAAGATGCGCTCGACAGGTGCTTGCGAGGGCGACACCCCAGCTGCATTGATGAGGTTTACCACTTCGCCAAGGGCAGTTGCTTTGTTCACAAGCCCTAAAAAGGACTCTTTTGAACCAAGGTCGGCCTCAACAGGCGTGCACTCAAAACCTGCGTTGTCAAGCATTTGAGCCGCTTGCTTAGCATTCTCAAAACTATAATCGGCTATCACTAAGCGCTTACCAGCCGACACCCGTCGTGCGATAGCAATGCCAATGCTACCTGCACCAACTAATACAACAACTTGTTTCATAACATTGCCTATTTTGCCATTTCTACAATGCGAGCGACATGCGCGTCGGCATGAGCAGCTTCGGCCCCATGAATTGAGACGCCATCGGCGACATCGCTATTTGGGCACAAACTCCTGATAAAGCGCACACTGCTTCCCATGCCACTACCCTCGTTGGTACAGAATGGAATAATGCGCTTGCCGGCAAAGTTGTGCGACTCAAGGAATGTGTAACAAACCATAGGCATTGTTCCCCACCAGTTGGGATAACCAAGAATAATGGTGTCGTACTGGTCGATGCTATCAAGGTTCTCCTTCATTTCGGGACGCGCCTTGTCGCGCAGTTCCTGTTTAGCTTCCTCGATGCAGGTCATGTAGGAGTCACTGTAGTGGCGCACAGTGTCGATGTGAAAAACATCGGCATCGGGCATGAGAGCCTTGATTTTCTCCACTACCACCTCGGTGTTGCCCTTGGGCAAACTGATGATGCTACCATTCACATAGTTCTCGCCACGACGCGAGTAATAAGCTATAAGTGTCTTTGCCATAATAGACTTAATCCTGTTTTAGAGTTGAGGTTGAGTTGACCATTCAAAGTGTTGCTCACGCTCAGTAATCCACCAGCGTCCATCAATTTTTTCATACTTGTCGTAGTAGCGCACGGCATGCACAGTGAGCACATCCTTGCCATCCTGCTCGGTTACGAGAGTAGCAAGAGCATAGCAAGTGCCAGTGGCATGAGTGTCGTCAACGAAGTCAACACTCTGTTGTCCGTTCATGTGGAAAGACACCTTGGCTGCGCCAAATGCCTTGTACTGACGTATCATGTCCTGCACGTCACGGGCTTGCATACCCAACTTGTCACCAAAGTAAACATCAAGCTTGATATCGGGGCTGAAAATTTCAACGTAGCAGTCTTGATTATTCTTGTCACTCTCGGTTGCATAGAAGTCTACTAAAGCCTTCAACTCCATGCGGTCTTGCATTCTAAAATTCATAGTGTCAGTCTTGTTTTTTATTTGTTAGTAATTTATCCTCAATATTAATATCCAAGCCCTTTGAGCCACTTCTCGATGGTTGCTTTGCCAGAGCGCACGTCGTGGCCATAAATGCTGAAGCCGTCCTTGACCGTGGCTTTGGGGTAAGCCTTCTTCACGTCGTTTACACAGTTGCCCAAGCCACTCCCCTCATGGGTAGTGAATGGGATGATAGTCTTGCCACCGAGGTCACACTTCGAGAAGAAAGTAAACATCACCTGCGGGTAAGTTCCCCACCACACAGGACCGCCAATGAAAACGGTTGAATACTGTGCCACGTCAATGCTACCCTCATACTCTGGCAACTCACCCCGCTGTTGCTCAATCTTGGCAAGGTCGCACAGGGGCTTGTAGGCCATACCATCATACTTGTGAGTCACGATCTCAAACTGGTCGGCACCAGTGATGTCGCTGATGTAGTCGGCCACAATTTTCGTATTCCCCACTTGAATATTACCCACGGCATAATTGTCGCCAGCGTGAGAGAAGAACACAACCAGGGCTTTTTCGCCATTTTTAGCCTTAGCTGTCGCCGTTGCACTAGATTGATTAGTTTGCCCACAAGCTGTTGTCGCCAGCGTGAGCAACATGATTGCAAATGTTAAAATGCGATGTTTCATTTTGTTTTTCTATTATTTTAGTTCTTTTAAAAATTTCACATCGCAAAATTACATCCCTAATCTTTTACAACAATTACACAAATTGCGGTTCATTTTACCAAAAACAGAAAAAAGTTTTCTTGTCAATATATATGCAATTATTTCCTGTTATGTATAAATGGATTAGGTGGAGTCAAGAAATAATAATACAATTCAGTTGCAATTTATTTTGTATTTCTCTCGCCTTGCGTTATTTTTTTGTAAATTTGCAGTCGATGGACTCAATGCAACATATTATATTAGATAACACACTACAGCGCATAGGCGATGAGCAGTATGAAGGCTACATCTGTCATGGCTATTGCTATGGTGGGGAGTGCACCTTTGAGCGCAACAATAAGCATTTCAAGATGCAAGCTGGCGATTGCATTATTATCTCTAGGCGTGGCGACCTGGTAGAGAACTTGCGAGAGAGTGCCGATTTCAAGATTGATGTGATCTACGTCACACAACAATTTATTGAACTTTCCACTCCCCAGAGCAACTATGGAATGCGTGGGCACCTAGCGCTCTTTGAAAACCCCATCATGCGTCTCACTCCCGAGCAGCAAGAGATTTGCCGAATGAACTTCGACTACGTGAAACTCAGGCTCAAGCAAGTGGAGCACCGCTTTCGTCACGATGCCTTGATGAACGCCATTGAGTGCATGATTATTGATTTCTTCGATTTTCATGCTCAACTGTATGGGGTAGATAAAATAAGTTCGCAGTATCATCAGCTCATGAGCGAATTCATTGATCTGCTAGAACGTGGTGATTACCGCCAAAATCGTGAGATAAGCTACTATGCCAACAAGCTATGTGTCACCCCCAAATACCTTAGCGAGGTGTCGAAGAAAGTGAGTGGCATGCCTGCCAACTACTGGATTACACGCTATGCGTCGCTCGACATCAGCCGCCTACTTCGTGACCGGTCGCTCTCTCTTTCAGAGGTCAGCGACATGTTTGGTTTCTCGTCGATGTCGCATTTCACGCGTTATGTTCAAAACAACCTGGGCGCTAAGCCAAGCGACTTCAGGAGCTGCCCCCATAGCCTATAGCGCAAATTAGTTTTTATTTATCTTCATGTTGGATAACTACCTCATTAGCTTCAGCTTATGTTACAAATTATACTAATAATGGCAGCAGGCATAGTTGCGGGCTGGCTACTGCGACGACACCAGTTCAAGTGGATAAACGCGTTGCTCATGGTGCTGGTGTGGGCTTTGCTCTTCTTCTTGGGCGTGGAAGTTGGGGAAAACGATAATGTTCTCAATAGTCTCAACAAGCTAGGACTAGAAGCACTACTGCTCTCGATAGCAGGCACTGCCGGCAGCATAGCTCTTGCCTGGGCATTGTGGAAATCCATCAAGCGCAAAGAAGGAGGTCCCAATCCATGAGAGGAAGCTTGATAATAGTGGGATTTTTCGTCATTGGCATTGTGGTGGGCATTTTTCATCTCATCCCACAAGGCTTGATGATGAGCAACGTGAGCTATATCACATTGTGCGCACTCATCTTCCTGGTAGGGTTCATGATTGGTAACGACGCCGACATTCTTAATAAGTTCCGCAAGCTCAACCGTCGGTACATGCTCTTGCCGTTGATGACCATTGTGGGGACACTTGCCGGTTGCGCTATCACCACGCTACTGTTACCTCATCGCTCATTGACCGATTGCTTGGCTGTGGGCTCAGGAATGGGTTACTACTCACTATCTAGCGTGCTCATCACGCAATATCGAGGTGCCGACTTAGGCACCGTGGCGCTACTTGCCAATATCGTGCGCGAAGTCATCACCCTTCTTGGTGCTCCACTAATGGTGCAATGGTTTGGAAAACTTGCACCAATCTCGGTGGGCGGAGCCACAACCATGGACACCACGCTTCCCATCCTCACCAACGCTTGTGGCAAAGACCTGGTAATAGTGTCGATATTTCACGGATTTGTCGTCGACTTCAGCGTGCCATTCCTAGTAACCTTATTTTGTTCAATCTAAAAAACTGAAGAATTACTTTCTCTTCATCTCAAATCCCACCATCACATCGCTGAAGTTGCGGCTCAGGAACGACAAGGCTTTTAACGTCTCGCTGTGGCTCAACCCACTGAGCACATGCATTAATGCCAGCAGTCGGTCGGTGTCGAAGGCAATATACAATTTCTTGCCGTCGCGGTGGGTGTGAGACTTGAGCGGAATGCCGTTCCACCTGAGCGTGAGTTGCTCAGTAGCGGTGTCGTAGGTGTAGCGCCCCTTCATGGGCAGTCCCAGCAATCGCATCTCCCAGTTCCCATCGGCGCTAAGGGTCATGGAATTCCAGCGTTTCTTTATCTTTAGTTTCTTAAAGGCTTTATCCAGATTCTTCTTTAGCTTGCTCTTGGCGATGGGCTTGCCTAGTTTTCCCACGAAACTCGCGCCCTGGGCATGAACATAGGGCTTACTATACTGCCACTCACCAGCTACCACCTGGCATGCCGCTAGTCTTGCTATCTCGACGGTGTCGTCCTCAACCTCCAGCACCTGTGCCGGGTCGAAATAGGCAATGCTGTCCTGGGCGTACACATTTAAAGACAGCCCCAGGACAAAAAATAGGGCTAGAATGTAATAAATTATATGCTTCATAATGTGCAAAGATAAATAAAATATTCAACCTCACCCACCACACTGGCAACATTTTATTTACTAAACCATTTTAGATATTACAAAAAATGAATGTATCTTTGCCGAACAAACGTGAAACATAATGAAAAAAGTTAAGATTACCGTGATGCGAATGGCTTGCTACCACGACTTGATGGAGCAATATGAAAATCCCATTGAGCACACTTGCGACATGACGGTGGGACGCACATTCATAGTGGAAAACTGCCGGCAGCCACAGGGCATGTGCGACAGTGCTTGGGAAACGTTGCGGCCCTTTGTGCACGAACTTGCTCAAGGTGGCGGAAACTTCTTCGACGGGTGGATGAAAAATCCCCACAGCGCTATGCTCTCATGCAATGATGGTTTTCGCCCCGTCACATTCCTAGTGGAGGCACTGGAATAGATATCCTAACAACAATAACCTAAAACTAAAAACTTTTCACTATCTTTGCAGTCGCTAAAGATCAAAAAAACGATATGGATAAAGATAAAAAGCTTAAGCTTGAAGAGCAAATAGTCATGATGCTCAAGACGGTATTTGACCCCGAAATGCCCGTTGATGTATACAACTTGGGGCTCGTATACAATATTGACCTTCACGACGATGGTGTTGTAAACATTGACATGACACTCACCGCACCTAACTGCCCCATGGCCGATTTCATATTTGAGGACATTCGCCAAAAGGTGGAGAGCATCGACGGCATTGAGACCTGCAATGTGAAGCTCGTCTTTGAACCCGAGTGGGACATGAGCATGATGAGCGACGAGGCACGCTTAGAGCTAGGGTTTGACGTTGAATAACCCATTATATCCGGCACACAAGTAGAACGCTATTGACCATGAAAAAAGCCTATTTCATCTCGGACGCACACTTGGGAGCTCGCTACATCAAGGACAAGCGCGAGCACGAAGGGCGCCTCGTGCGCTTCCTCAATAGCATCAAGGACGATGTGAGTGAGCTATATTTGCTTGGCGACATACTCGATTATTGGTTTGAATACCGATATGTCGTGCCTCGCGGTCACATCCGCTTCCTGAGCGCACTGGCTTCGCTTGCCGACTCGGGAGTGAAAATCTACTGGTTCACAGGCAATCACGACGTGTGGCTCTTCGACTATCTGGCAAGTGAAGTGGGCTTGACAGTGATCAAAGGCAATACCCAACTAGAAATAATGGGACACCACTTCTTGCTCTCACATGGCGATGACGTGGGCTATCAAAAACTCAGCTATCGCATCACCCGCACCCTCTTTTATAACCGCTTTTGCCAGTGGCTATATGCTAGCATTCATCCCCGTTGGACCTATCCACTTGCTTCGGGCTTGTCGCAGCAAAACCGCATTACCCGCAATCGTGAAGTGGAAGAACGCCTCAAGGAAGTGTGTGCCAAGCGCTTAGAAGAATTCAGCAACAGCTATGCCGCCACTCACCCCGAGGTGCAGCATTTCGTCTATGGCCATGTGCATTTAGCCCGCCATGTTGAGCTAGCCAGTGGTCGCACCATGACCATTACCGGCGACTGGATAGACCAGTTCACCTATGCCACATTCGATGGCGAAACTGTATCATTGCACAAACATGAAGAATAAATTTTCTACAATTTTTAAGCACTTCAAATAGTTATACATCAACACATTAGCCCACGCATCACAGGGCACAACCTGAATTTGGCTATCAAAAAATTAGGATAATTCAAATTTTATGCATAACTTTGCCAGCGCAAAAAGCAAAAGGTCATTGAAGAATATTTGACACATCCCAAATTTCCAGAATTGATTTCTGGTTTTTTTGGAACAAGCTCCGCAATCGTTTGCATTAATTTAAATTAACACTTAGGTTAATCAATGTTAGTAGGAGCTAACAACAAGCTGTTATTCAGCTGGATTGCATGACTAAAAGACTTTCTAACCACAAGAAGCTGCACTTCATAGACACAAATTTTTATAAATATTATTTGCAGCTTATGAAATTAGACACTATTTTTGCATGAAAGTATAAACCTCAAAACATTCTTTTATTACCTTACACAAAATTATTACCTATTGAATGCTTAGCAAGGATCATTTGACGAAAATAATCCTTGCTATTTTTTTGTAATCACGCACGATAAAAACTGTATATTTTGTACATGTTTATACTTAAATACTGCATATTTGTTAAACATAGTTAATATTTTTCATTTTTTTGCTTGAAAATTATGTTATATAACACAAAAGATACTATATTTGCATCAGTTTTCATGGTATTAGTTTTTAAGGTTATGAAATCCTTAACGTCGTGACGACGTTTCTTTTTCATTGTTTAAGGTTTATGTTAATGGTATTAGAAGGTTAATTAGTTAAGCAATCCCCGGCGTGATGCCAGGGATTTCTTTTTTCTACACTTTAAAGACACCACTTAATGAGTTGGAGGTAGCGTTTTTCTTTAAGACAATTACGGACCATGTCATTTTTTCTTTATTAATTAAGGACAATTGCTAGGATTTATTTTCAGACAATTACTAACAATTGAAAACAATTATATTATTCCTGCGATGGGGCTTTGTGCCATGCTGCGCATGCCCTCCTTTCGGTAGTGATGGGCGCTTCGCTTAAAATTCTATAAAAAATTAATTTAACAATTTTCATCTTCCTGCAATAGATAATTTTAATTTAACCTTTAGCTCGAGGGAGTGAGCAGCATAAGTCGTGCCACCGGCACGGTGTGCGAACAGCGAACCTCCCTCAATTTTAAGTGCGAAGTAGGGTTGTGCCACGTTGTTTTCACGTTTATTCCACCTTATTATAAAAATACTTAAATATGGTCTATGATTGGTGGGAAATAGTTATTTTTGCAAGATATTTCACACGTGCATGCAGTGTGATTATAGAACGAGAAAATAGACTTTTTTTGAAATGAACATAATATCACTTCACAATACCCTGCCTGCGGTGTTTGCGGGAAGACCTGATACAGGTAGCGAGATATGGCTTCGCGACGTGAGTTTTGAGCGTGGCAAGCACTATCTCATCAGCGCCGAGAGCGGCACGGGCAAGTCGTCGCTGTGTAGCTACATCTATGGCTATCGCACCGACTACAGTGGAACCATAGCCTTTGATGGCAATGACATTAAATCAATGTCGATAGCCCAGTGGTGCGAGGTGCGCACACACCACATCGCCTACCTTGCTCAAGAAATGCGTCTGTTTCCCGAGCTCACAGCCCTTGAGAACATAGAGCTCAAGAATAGCATAACCCATCACAAGACTCGCCAGCAGATAGTGGCGATGATGGAGAGACTGGGAATAGGCGAGAAAGTGGATAGTCCTGTTGCCAAGCTGTCGATAGGTCAGCAGCAACGCGTGGCTATAGTTCGCACCCTGTGCCAGCCATGCGACTTTATACTGCTCGACGAGCCAGTGAGCCACCTCGACGACGCCAACAATGCCATCGTAGCCCAAATGGTGAGTGAGGAAGCCTCGCGCCAGGGTGCAGGCATCATCTCAACATCGGTGGGTAATAACGTGAAAATTAACGTAATAAAAGAGTTTAAGCTATGAGCAAGGACAGTGGCAACAGCACTAGCAAAGGCTTGATGTGGAAACTGCTCAAGAAACACATTAGCCCGTCGCAACTGGTGGGTTTCTCGCTGGCAAGCCTGATAGGTCTCACCATTGTGATTCTTGCCGTTCAATTCCACCAGGACGTGCGCCCCATCTTCAACGATGAAGAAAGCTTTATAAGGAAAGATTACCTCATCATCACTAAGGCAGTGTCGACTGCCGGCACTCTGCTGGGAGGGAAGAGTGATTTCTCGCCCGAGGCCATTGCCGACATCGAGGCTCAGCCCTGGTGCCGCAAGGTGGGCAAGTTCTCGAGCAATGACTACAGTCTCTATGCCACGCTGGGTGTGGGAGGCATAGGTGGTCGTGCTATGGGCACGATGCTCTTTTTCGAATCAATCCCCACCGAGTTTATTGATGTTGCCGACCGCGACTGGCGCTTCGACCCCGATAAGCCCGAAATTCCAGTGATCATGTCGCGCGACTACTTATCGCTCTACAACTTTGGGTTTGCGGCTAGCCAAGGCTTACCACAAGTGAGCGAAGGCATAGTTTCGAGCGTACCACTAGAATTCACATTGCGTGGCAATGGCAATTACGACACCCTGCGCGGACGCATTGTGGGGTTCTCTAATCGCCTCAACACCATTGTTGTTCCCGAGGAGTTCATGCAGTGGAGCAATAAGCGCTACGGTAGCGGTCTAGACCGTGCTCCGTCGCGATTGATAGTAGAGGTCAATAGTCCTGGCGACGTGAAGATGCAAGAATATTTAAGCGAGCATGGCTACCAAGTTGCCGGCGACAAGATGCAACAGGGCAAAGCGCAATATTTCCTCAACCTGATTGTCACCATTGTTATCATAGTGGGTATCATCATCAGCCTTCTCTCCTTCTTTGTGCTGATGCTGAGCATCTACCTGTTGCTACAAAAGAACACTAAGAAACTGCAAGACCTGCTGCTGCTGGGCTACTCACCAGCTCAAGTGTCGCGCACCTACATTAGCATGGTTGCCGCCATCAATGCTGGTGTGCTAGTGATTTCAGTCATCATCATGCTAGTGGCGCGGTCGTGCTACCTGCCCACATTAAAGGCGCTGGGGACCAACGGTGGCACCATTGTCATAGCGCTCGCCGTGGCAGTGATAATAATGGCCCTCATCACAGCAGGAAACATCGTTGCCATCAAGCGCAAAATCAATGCCTTGTGGATTCATAACGCATAAATCAAGAAGAAAAAATCATGACAAAAATAATAGCAATAGCCAATCAAAAAGGCGGCGTGGGGAAAACAACCACCGCTATCAACCTGGCAGCATCACTTGCCATGAGCGGCAAGAAGGTGCTACTCATTGACGCCGATCCTCAAGCCAATGCCACCTCGGGGCTGGGCATCAACCCCAAGCAACTGCAGTCGTCAATCTATGAATGCCTGGTCGACGACTACCCTATAGCAAGCGCTACCATGCCCTCGTGTGTTGAAAACCTTGACGTGCTAGGGTCGAGAATCGACCTCGTGGGCGCTGAACTTGAGCTCATCAACAAGCCCAACCGCGAGAAAGTAGTTAAAACGATGCTCCAGTCGGTGCTTGACAATTACCAGTACATCCTCATTGACTGCAGCCCATCGCTGGGGTTGATTACCGTCAACGCCCTCTCGGCGGCCCACAGTGTTATTATCCCTGTGCAGGCTGAGTATTTCGCCCTCGAAGGCATCAGCAAGTTGCTTAACACAATTCGCATCATCAAGTCGAAGCTCAACAGTAGCCTCCACATTGAGGGCTTCTTGCTAACAATGTATGACTCACGCTTGAGACTCGCCAACCAAATCTACGAGGAACTAAAAAGCCACTTTGGCGAGATGGTGTTCACCACAGTAATACCTCGCAACACCCGGCTCAGTGAGGCTCCCAGTCATGGCCTACCGGCAGTGCTTTACGACCCTCAAAGCCGTGGCTCACAAAGCCACATGATGCTAGCTCAAGAGATTATTGACCGAGAAGCAAAACAACATTGATGCCACGATATTGCAAGAGTTACACATTTTTTTCGTAACTTTGCAGGCTAAAAGCTAAATAACACAATAAGTATATGAAACGAAAAGCGTTAGGACGTGGACTGGACTCACTAATCTCGATGGATGCTATTGACGAATTGCAAACCGGCGGTTCGTCGGCTATTAACGACATTCCCGTGGAGCAAATCACTCCTAATCCTGATCAACCCAGGACCACCTTTGACGAAGAAGCTCTCAAGGAGCTAGCCACTTCGATTCGTGAGATAGGCATCATTCAGCCACTCACATTGCGCAAGATTAGTGAAGATAATTATCAAATTATCTCGGGCGAGCGCCGTTATCGTGCCGCTAAGCAAGCGGGACTAGCCAGCGTTCCCGCCTACATACGCGACGCTAATGACACTGAGCTCACCGAGATGGCGCTGATTGAGAACATCCAGCGCGAAGATCTTAACGCGATAGAGATAGCGCTGACGTTGCGCAAGCTTATTGACCAGTACAACCTCACTCAGGAACGCTTGAGCGAGCGGATAGGCAAGAAACGCACAACCATCGCTAATTTCTTGCGCCTGCTCAAGTTGCCAGCCGAGATTCAACTAGGGCTTCGCGACAAAGCCCTTGACATGGGTCATGCCCGCGCCCTGCTCTCGGTCGACGACCCTGCCATGCAGTTAAAATTCTATAACGAGACCCTTAAAAAAGGTTTATCGGTTAGGCAGGTAGAGCAACTTGTAAAGGACTACCAAGCAAGTCTCAAGAATGGTGGCGAAGAGACCAAGACGTCGCCCACTCCACGCTCCGACAATGATTTCAGCATCCTCACCGACCACTTGACCAAGGCGTTTGGTGTACCGGTGAAGATGACTTGCGATGCCAACGGTAAAGGAAAAATAACATTTGCCTTTAACGGTGACGACCAGCTAGATAGAATAATTTCGATTTTTGATCGTTTAAAATAATAAGAGATAGAAGAACACACAGGATGACCAGAGTTGCTCATATCTTCCACATCTCGGTGCGCGCAATGGCAATGATGCTGATGTGCGCAATGAGTGTGCTTGCCGCAGCGGCTCAAGACTCGCCCATGAGTGCCAACATGGTAGCACCTAGAGACACCGTCATCCTGAGCGACAGCACCGCCACTCTCACCGGCACCCTAACCGAGCCTAGCAAGACAGCACTCGATGCTAAGTTGCGGTTTAACCCCGACCCCATGCGTGCCATGTGGCTCTCGGCTCTGTGTCCAGGCTTGGGGCAAATCTACAACAGGCGTTACTGGAAGTTGCCCATTGTGATTGGAGCCTTTGTGGGCTTAACCTATGGCACCACATGGAACAATCGCATGCTCACCGACTACAGCAAGGCTTATCGCGACATTAGCGACAAAGACCCCAACACTCGCAGTTACATGGATTTCTATCCACCCACTGTGAAAGAGAGCGACCTTGACAAGTCGTGGCTCACGAACACATTAAAGAACCGCCGCGACTACTATCGTCGCTATCGCGACATTTGCATTATAGCCATGGCAGCGGTCTACTTGATAAATGTTGTGGATGCCTACGTCGACGCGTCGATGATGCACTTTGATGTAACCCCCGACTTGTCGATGCGTTGGGGCCCAACGGTTCTTGAGAGCCACAATTCCAAGCTCCCGGCAGTGGGGTTAGGCTGCTCACTAGACTTTTGACCACTCACACACAACTTGAATATTATTCAGCAAATATCATAAAATAAAGTATGAAATATAAAGTATTAGTTTTAACAGCAATCACATTATTATCGACAGCAATTAGCGGTAATAGTAAGAACATCTTGTCGCTCAAGGAGTCTATTACCGACAATGCCATCGTCTATCCCTCGAGTTTCGAGACCGACACCAAGGAGATGATGGAAAACTGGTATCTCAAAAATTATGCCATCATCGACCAGAGCAACATTGAGAACCGCAACTATGGCGACGTGAGCGATGCCGAGTACATAAAACGACTCAAGGCAATGCCCACAGTGATAGAGATGCCATTTAACCAAATCGTAAAGAGCTATATCGAGCGCTATGTGAAGCGCAGTCGCACACTAGTGGCACAAATGCTGGGAATGAGTCCTTACTACATGCCCATCTTTGAGGATGCTCTAGAGAGACACCAGATGCCCCTGGAGCTCAAATACATCCCCATCATTGAGAGTGCCCTAAATCCTAATGCTGTATCGCCAGCCGGAGCTGGTGGATTGTGGCAATTCATGGTTGCTACCGGCAAAGGTTTGGGCCTTGAGGTAAACTCGCTCGTTGATGAGCGTCGTGACCCCTATCGCTCAAGCGAGAAGGCAGCCGTCTATTTCAAGCAACTCTACAACACTTATCATGACTGGTCGCTGGCTATCGCCGCTTACAACTGCGGTCCTGGCAATGTAAACAAGGCCATTCGTCGCACCGGCACTGAAAACCCCGACTTCTGGGAGATTTATAACTACTTGCCCAAAGAGACTCGTGGCTATGTACCCGCATTTATTGCAGCCAACTATGTTATGACCTACTACAAGGAGCATAACATCAACCCCACCCTCACCAAGAAGCCCCTCATTATCGACACCGTTCAGGTTAGAAACCGTGTCTACTTCAGTCAAATTTCTCAAGTCCTGAACATTCCTCTCGACGAGATTAGAATTCTCAACCCACAATACCGCAACGACGTTATCCCAGGTGATTCACGCAAGGCTTACTCACTGGCACTGCCCTCGCAGCAAATCTATAGCTACATCATGGCCGAGGACAAGATTGTGAACTACCACCGCAAGCAGTTTGATCCTCGCGAGACAGTGCAACCCGGCGACGTGAAGTCAATCATTGACGACGACACCGAGGATGTTGCAAGCAATGGCATCAAGTACCACGAAGTGACCGACGACGAAGACTTCATTGAAATCGCCGACCGCTATGGCATGCAATATGACGACTTGATGGAGCTTAACAACCTCAGTAGCACCACCCTGCACAAGGGGCAAGTGCTGAAAATCATCCCTAACGGGTCCTATAACGCCCAAACCGTCATGAGCGGAAGAGATGAACAGCGATACGCAAGCAATTACACACCTAGCAACAGCAGCAGTAGCAACAGCAGCAACAGCTATCGCAACAACCAACAGTCGCAACAAAGCGGTCACTACGATGGCGACAGCCGTTATGTTCCTGAGCGCAGCAACAACAATCGCAACAGCAACCAGCAGCAAAGCACTCCCGTGCCTCCACGCGGCAACAACAGCAGCAATCAGTACAGCAACAACAATAGTAGCCAGTCGAGTCGAAGCTACGACGATGAGGAGGCTCTGAGACGTCAGCGTGAAGAGGCTGCCGCCAAGAAGCGCGCTGAAGAAGCCGCTAAGAAGAAACGCCAAGAGGAGGCCGCAAAAAAACGCGCTGAAGAAGCTGCCAAGAAGAAACGCCAAGAAGAAATAGCCGCTAAGAAGCGTGCTGAGGAAGCAGCAGCCAAGAAGCGTGCCGAGGAAGCTGCTAAAAGAAAAGCTGAGGAAGAGCGTCGCCGCCGTGAAGCCGAGAAACCCACTAAGCACGTGGTTAAAGAAGGTGACAATCTCACTCGCCTAGCCGCACGCAATGGTATCTCAGTCGAGGACATAAAGAAAGCCAACGGCATAAACGACGACAACATCCGCATTGGCGAGACCATTCTCATCCCCAAGAAGGGTGCTAACGGAAAGGTCATAATTCCTCAGCAACCTGCAAAACAGCAGCACCAACAATCTGCTAAACAGCAGCATCAACAATCTGCTAAACAGCAGCATCAACAACCGGCAAAACAGCAGCATCAGCAACCTGCTAAGAGCAAGGAAAAAGCCAAGACCAACGACACCGTTCAACCCAAGAAGAGAAGGAGATGATGTGATGTAACACACTCCACAAGTATACAAAAGACAAGGTCAGAGATTTTTTTAACGTGCAAATCTCTGACCTTGTTATTTTTCACCCTCGCGATGCGGTAAACTAAGAAATCATTTCGATTCAAGTAGTTTAATCACCGCGTCGGTGAGATTGACAGATCCTGCCCCCGCATAGGCTACAGGTGTGCGAGAGACATCAAGAATATAAGTGTATCCGCCGGCATCGCCCACCTGCTTGATAGCGGCATAAATGCGATTATAGATGGGAGTTTCAAGTTCCATCTTTTGTTTCTCCAGGCTCTCCTTGCTTTGAGTTAGAAACTCATTCACCTCGCGGTCACCCTCTTGAATTTCCCGCACACGGCGGTCTTTGATGGTCTGTGGAGTCTTATCATCGTTAGCTATTAGCTGATAGGCCTCATATTTGTTATTAAACTCAGCCTGCATCAACTCATACTCGGCTTTCAGTTGCTTAGAAGCCTGGTCAAGCTTCTCGGCGGCAACTTTAGTCTCGGGCAAGGCATTGAACACAGCTTGAACATCGACAGTAGCTATTCTCATTTGAGCCATGAGCGCCAGTGGAGCCACCACCAGTGCCAGTGTAATAATCTTTCTCATTATCATTATAATTAAAGTTTCATGAAAGAAGCGAAGCAGCAACTCTATTATTATAGTCAAGGCGACAAGAGTTGCTGCTTGTGATTTCAAGCAATTTTATAGAATTGCCCTTAGTGAATTATAAAATGCTATTACTTGATACCTAGTTTAGCCTTCACCTTAGCCGAAACGTCCTCGATGTTATTTCCCTTGTAGAGCAAAGTGGCGGCATCGAGAATACCGGCATAACCACCCTCGGCGCCCACAGCCTGAATGGCATTAACGAGCTTTTGCTGGATGGGTGCGAGCAGAGTCTCTTGTTGCTGCTGGATGTCCTTTTGTGCTTGTTGCATGAAGTTCTGATAGCGAGTGTAAAGATCCTCAAACTCTTTTTGCTTAGGCTCAATAGTGGCATCGGGAGCTTTGCTCTTCATCAAAGACTCAAGCTCGGTTTGCTTCTTTTGCAATTCCTCTTGCAGAGGTTTAGCTTGTGCCTCATACTTTTCTTGAACCGACTTGAGCGTATTGTTGGCAGTTGCCACATCGGGCATAACGTTAAAGATTTCGGTTGGATTTACTGCACCAAATTTCAAGGTTTGAGCCTGCAGGCACATGGGAGCAGCCACGAGGACTGCGAGTAAGATTTTCTTAAACATAATCAATTCAGATATTGGTTATTTAAAAATTAATAAAAAATTATCGTTTATTACTTAGAGTAGCCCAGCTTGTCGAGCACTTGGTTACTAATGTCGATATTGGGTGAAGCAAAGACAATGCTCTGCGACGAGGCACGGTCGAAGATTACTTGCAATCCACGCTCTTCGCTCACCTTTTTCACTGCGTTGTAAACATCGTCCTGAATGGGCTTCATGAGCGACTGGCGCTTCTTGAACAACTCACCTTGAGGACCAAAGTACTTGTAGTTGAGTTGAGAAGCCTCTTTTTCTTTAGCCACGATTTCCTCTTCTTTTTTCTTCTTCTGGTCATCGGTTAGGAAAACCATGTCGCTCTGGTAGTTCTTATACATTGTGTCGGCTTCCTTCTTGAGTTCATCAACCTCTCGTTGCCAGCGTTGCGACACTTGGTTAAGCTGCTCATTGGCCATCTCATAGGCTGGTATATTCTTCAAGATGTACTCCATGTCGACTAGAGCAAACTTTTGAGCACTGGCTGGTGCCACACATGCCACCATAGCCACTAATAGTAATGCAAACTTTTTCATATCTGTCTTTATTGAGTTTTGTTAATTATTTGCTTGGTTTGACTACTTTTTAAGTTAAAAGTTTAATCGGAGACCTCATATAACTTAACGCTTAGAACTCCTGTCCGAGGACGAAGTGGAAGTTGCTACCACCCTTAGTGCCATAAACCTTGTCGAAGCCATAGCCCCAGTCGATACCCATCATACCAATCATAGGCAGGTAGATGCGCACACCCACGCCCGCCGAGCGCTTGAGGTTGAATGGGTTGAACTGCTTGACACTAGTCCATGCGTTACCAGCCTCGGCAAAGAGCAAGGGGTAGATGGTGGCGCTATTAGATAGCATCAATGGGAAGTGAAGCTCTACCACGAAGCGGTTATAGGCATAGCCTTCCTGACCGTAAGGAGTGAATGCACCATTCTCGTATCCACGCAGTGCTATGGTCTCGGTAGCATAGGTGTAACTGCCACTCATACCATCGCCACCCACATAGAAAGTCTCGAAGGGCGATTTGAGATAGCGGTTCCAGCTACCCAGCAAACCAATGTCGGCACGAGTCATGAGCACCAGAGTCCATCGCCCGTCGGGGTCGGTGAGCGGGGTGTAGGTCTTAGCTTGGAACTTCAGTTTCCAGTATTCAATCCATCGATAAAGCTCTTTCTTCGAAGCCTCGGTAGTGCTTTCGCTCAAAGCTTTCCAGTTCTTCTTGCCAAAGAGATTGGCTGGTGGTGTAGCGTGGAATGAGAGAGTGAACGAGCTACCACGGCGAGTGTAGAGCGGGTTATCGATACTGTTGCGTTGCAGTGTGAGTCCCAGCACAATAGAGTTACTAACACCATTCTTCATGTAGTACATGTACTCCCAGTTCTTGAGGCTATACCACTGGTAGCTCACGTCGGCCATGAGCGTGAAATAGTCGTCGGGCCACTTGAGTCGCTTACCAAAACCAATGGTAACACCAGCCATCTGCAGGTACTTGCCTGGGTCGTAGGCATTCTCATAGTAGTTGCCGCTACCACTATAGTAGGGGTTGTAACCATTGTAGCCGTTGTACATGCTATTCATCATGTAGTTATAGTAGTAATTTTGATACTGACTACTGTAGAACGATGAGTTGATACCCGTTGTGCGGCTATAGAATGCCGATACCGACAGCGTGTTAGGACGCTTACCGCCAAACCATGGGTCCACGAACGAGAGGCTGTAGGCCTGATAGTACTTAGCATTAGTCTGGGCACTAATTGAGAAAGTTTGCCCATCACCTTGCGGTATTATACCTTTATAAGAAGAGGGGTGGAACAGGTTCTTGATAGAGAAATTGGTAAACTTAAGCGTCACTTTACCAATGATACCCGTTTGTCCCCAACCTGCCGAGAGCTCGATTTGGTCATTGGCTTTCGATTCCAAGTTAAGGATGATATCAACGGTTCCATCTTCCTCGTTAGGCTCGGGGCGAATATCCATCTTCTCGGGGTCGAAGTGACCGGTTTGCGCGATCTCACGAGCCGAGCGCACCAGGTCGTCCTTGCTGAACAATTCACCAGGGCGCACACGTAACTCACGTCGCACCACCTTCTCGTAAAGGCGGTCATTACCATTAATCACCACCCTATTGATGCGCGCTTGCCGTCCCTCGTAGATGCGCATTTCCAGGTCGATAGAGTCACCCTCAATCTTTGTTTCGGTGGGAATGAGCTGGAAGAATAGGTAGCCGTTGTTCATGTACATGTTGGCCACGGCGTCGTCATCGTCGGTTGTGCGCTTGTTAAGCAATTTTTGGTTATAGACATCACCTTTCTCAATGCCCAGCACCTCGTTGAGCACAGCTGTGGGGTAAACAGTGTTACCCACCCAGTTAATGTTAGAGATATAATACTTTTTACCCTCATCAATCTTGAGGTAGATATCCACATTCTTGTCGTCATAGTTAGCTACGCTGTCCCACACAATCACCGCATCGCGATAACCTTTTTCGTTATACTTATCAATGATGCGTTGCTTATCGTCTTCAAAGTCGGTGCGCACAAACTTCTTTTGGCTGAACCACTTGAGCACGTTGAAGAATCCACTCTCGTTGGTTTTCTTCATGGTACGCTTTAGAGCGCCGTCGCTCAACACCTCGTTACCCTCAATATAAATCTTGTGAACCGAGATTTTCTCGTGCTTGTCGGCGACAATGTCAACAATCACCTCGTTTTGCTTGCTGAGATCCTCTTGTTGAGTCACCTTGCACGTGGCTTTCTCAAAGCCCTTAGCGGCATAGTATTTCTGAACAATTTGCTCAATACGGTTAGCGATATTAGGGGTAATTTGGTTACCCACCAGATTTCCAAGTCGCTCGGTAATATCTTTTTGCTCACCTTTTTTCATCCCCACAAAGTTGACCTTAGAGATGCGTGGTTGCTGACGCAGAGCAAACTCTAGCCACGCCTTGTCGCCATAGATTTTCTCAACCTTGATTTGAACCTTAGAGAACAATCCTTGCCTCCAGAAACGCTTGGCGGCGGTCTTGAGGTCGTTTCCCGGAATCTCGATGCGTTGTCCTATCGACAGACCAGAGTAACCAATGATGATGTAGTCCTCATAGTTGTCGACACCGCTAACTTTGATGCCCGCAATCTCATACTTAGAGGGCACCCCGTTAAAGACCAACTTGGGATTGAAAATTGTGTCGTTGATGGTGTAGCTTTCTTGAGCATGCACTGCTGCCGTGCCCATTAAGCCCACCATGAAGAAAAGCAGTAAAACCTTAATATATCGCATATTGTCAATTTTGTTCATTGAAAAGAAAGTGTGTTTATTACTTGAGCTGCTCACTCGTTTTCCCAAATCGCCGTTCCCGGCTCTGATAGTCAACTATCGCCTCACAAAAGTCCTCCTTGGTGAAGTCGGGCCAGAATTTAGGTGTGAAGTAAAGCTCACTATAAGCGATTTGCCACAGCAGGAAGTTGCTTATGCGCAAGTCACCTGCGGTGCGAATGAGCAAGTCGGGGTCGGGCATTGAGGCGGTAGCCATTGCTTTGCTCACCATGTCGTCATCAATGCTCTCGGCCTGAATTTGCCCTGCGGCGGCTTGTGCCGCCAGCGTCTTGCATGCCTCCACAATTTCCCAGCGTGACGAATAGCTTAGCGCCAAGCACAGCACCAGCCCAGTGCAATGGGCAGTGTCGTCCATGCATTTTTCCAGTCGCTCTCGCGCGAACTGTGGCATGCGTCGCATGTTTCCAATAGTTGTCAATCGCACGTTATTCTTGATGAGGTCGGGCGTTTGTTGCTCAATCGAGACCACAATGAGATTCATCAGAGCGTCCACCTCGTCCTTAGGTCGGTTCCAGTTCTCGGTAGAGAATGTGTAGAGCGTGAGGTAGCCTATTCCCAGCTCGCTGGCAATCTCAGTTATTTGCCTAACTGTAGTTACTCCATTCTCATGCCCAAAGGAGCGCATCAATCCACGCTTCTTTGCCCACCTGCCGTTACCATCCATAATGATGGCCACATGCTGTGGCAACCTGCCTAGGTCTATTTTCTCGAGCGCTGACATATATTTAAAATATTGTTATAAAATTCTGTGTTTATTATTTTCACTCTATGTAATGACATTTCACGCATCGCTTGCTAAACTCATAGGTGAGAGTAAAAGCCGCTACCGAGTACCACTCGGTGTTCTTGGCAAAGCCGTGGTTGTATCCATAGAGGTCGGTAATTCCGTCAAACCTATCGCTAAAACTCTTGCGCATGGTAAACTCAAATCCCAGGTTCAACCTCTGCTTGAGGCGGAATTTCACACCCACACCTAGTGGCAACACCATGCCCAGATGAGCCTTTCCATTCACAAAGGCCATTCCCATGCCCAGGCCAGCCACCATGTAGGGCGACAAGCGCTTGTAATGCTTGTAGCGGGGACCGTCGCCAAAGTGGAAGAAATTAAATTCCACTTGTCCTCCCAGGTCAATAACATGAGAGGAAAACTTGTATTGCTCATCGCCAGGGAACTTTGAGTCAATCCCCTTGCTGTCGCCAGCCAGTCCCACATAGAACAGGTTGCCCTTAAATGCCCATCGCGAGTTGAGATTGTAGCGGAAAATGCCACCGCCAGCCACTCGCGGCATCTTGTACATGTTGCTACGATTAGCGTCACCCAAATATCCGGTGATACCCACCGCGGGTCCCACCTCGTAGCGGTACTCCTGGCTCCATGCAGCAAAGGCTAGGAGCGATGCAAGCAACAATATAGCGGTTCGTTTGAGCATTATCGTCAAGGGAGAGGATGATGATTAGAATACTGGTTTAAAAGTGAGCCTATTGAGGACACCCTCCCACACGCTAGTTAAGGGTTGCCCATTAACGTCATATCCTCCAAAGAGGTAGATATAGGGGCATTCCCACTCGGTAATGGGAGTGATGTGCCCTGGGTTGTAGCCCATGAGCCTAGAGCCCGACGCGTGGAAAATTTGCATTGAGATAAAGGCTTGCGCTCCACAAAATGCCGGCATGTATTTAGGCATCTGTACCGACGACACTCCTTTGCTCCAGTTGATACCCTGGTTGCGTGAAGTGTAAGTGACGGTATTGAGAGTGCCATCCTCAAGCACGCCACCCATCACCATCCATGTGTCATATCGCTTGGGAGTGTAAGCATCGCTAGCGGTGAGGTAGGTGTAATAGCTCAGCAGGGTAGCATTGCGCAACTTGGGCAAAGCATTGCCCGAGCCCGTTGTCGATATCACGCCCCACTGGTGCCCGTCATATCCCCACACCTGGTTTGTGAGCGTGCCATCCCGGGTCACGCCACCCATTATCATCACTTGCTGGTTGCTAGACCACCCGTTGCTAGCCATCACCAGCTGGCTCATTCCGGCCACTGGGAAGGTAGCGGGCAATGTGGTGGACTCAAAGCCACTGGTGCGTGGATATTCATCATGTTTCCACTCTTCGCCATCATGCTTCACACCCAGCACGCGGTTGCCATAGGCGCCGATGATGCTCACCCATTCCACACCGCAAGGGCTCCATGTGTCCCCCTTGTCGGAGCTAGTGAAAAGCTGGTTGTTAATATCGAGCATGTAAAGAGCATCACCTGTAGCGGTAAAGCTTGGCACTTGTGGCTCAAACGGGAGAGAGAGCGATTTCTCCACCCAGTTTCCTGTTGCCGGGTCGCTACACTCGCTCAAGACATAGCCTGTGCCGGCATGGACCAGGCACAACAGGTTTTCTTCCTGTTGCACAGTCTTTGTCGCCATCACAGCGCCACCACCAGTGCCTGGCAGGTCGCGACGGCGGTCCTCGTTCCACACAATGGTGTCGGGGTTCTCGCGGTGCACATTCACGCTCACCTTGTAGTCGCGCGTGTGGTTTCCGTCGCGCGAGGTAATGCGCAATGTCACATCTCCAGTGAAGTCGATACTGTCGGTCGTGGCACCGGTGTAAGTGATGGTGGTGTCCCGCATCTTTATACCGTTCTTTATAATAAACTGCCTGGAAGCTACAGTCGAGGCGCATCTCACATCGGCGAGCAACGCAGCCACCATGGTGCCGTGGGGCAGCGAGTCGGCATTATATATTACCGCCCGTTCCTGGTCAATAGTAAACTTAACCGAGTCGAGGTTTGGAGCCACCTTAGCGTTAGCCTTGAGGGCGAAACTCGAGACCAGTGTTGTTGCCGACGAGTAGACACTATAGTCGGTAATCGTGCTGGTACTATTTTTATCATCGTCCTTGTTGCACGATGCCAAGTTCATTGAGACCATTGCGGCCAGCAGTATGTATAAAGCGAAATGTTTCTTCATCTTATTATTAAAAATAACTTGCAAAGTTACAATAAAAAACGGATTTTCAACGACCTTTATTGCCACTTTTTTACTAAAAGTCTATAATTTCACGGTGTAAAATTAATAACAAACTATCAATGCAACCGCATTAATTAAGATATTAAAAGGCAAAACCACGTTTTTTTCACCTTTTTAACGAAAGACGGGAATAAAACCGCAACCACTAATTTCAAACAATTACTGGGATATTATTTTTTAAAAGACAAAAATGCGATTAAGCGAGACAAAGTTTTAGCTTGCTAGAAACCTTGCGAGCGTGAGCATTTTATTTATAATTCGTGGTTTTTTACCAGCAGACCGTGCCACCAACACCAGGGCTTGTAATTTTAATATTTTGTGATTAACTTTGCAGTGTGCAATAATTTCTAACTTCAAAAAACTCGCTATGGATTATTACATTTCCAGCGCCGACGGCAAGTATAAAGGTCCTTTCAAGAAAGAAGACCTGATTGCTAATGGTTTAAAACCCGAGACACTTGTGTGGCGCCAGGGTCAAGCATCGTGGTTGCCTGCTAAAGACATGCCCGAGATTGCCGATTTGCTAGTTGCCACCCCACCGCCTCTGGCGATGGCGATGGCTCAACACGCGTCGATGCCTTCGCCGCCACCATTGAGTCAGTTGCAAAACAGCAAGGACGCGCTAGCTCAGGAGCTAGAACAGTCGCGGCTGGAACTTGAAGAGCTAAAAAAGTCCGTTATAACCCTTGAGAATGCCAAGAAAAAAACTAAAGCTCCAGCGGGTGGCAATGCCACAGCGAGCAAACAGCTCAAGAGCAAACCCAAAAGCGCCGGCACCAGCACAGGAAAAGCCAAAACCACGACCAAGGCGAAGAAAAAGCCCAACAACCGCTATAGCTACCCGGTAGCCACCTGGCTTAACGAGTCAATAACACTAATGGTGATTGTAGTAACCCATGTGTTGCTTGCAATTACAGGCTACACCACGTTCTTTTACATCTATCTTGACGCTGTGGGAGCCGTGCTATGCGCCGCTGGCATTACACTGGGGCTTAACATCCGGGCCCTGAACAAGATTTCCTACAAAAAGGATTCACCCTCCCGCATCAAAGCCGACAAGCTATCCTATATCAATGGCCTGCTAGTGAGCGTGACTGCCGCGATTGGGTTCTTGATAATCCTCGTTCAATCGGCTCATTACATTTATGTTGTCTAAAACCTCGCTTGAAGTCATGAAAAAATTATTTTTTACAAGATATGTTTTACTAGCCGTTGTGAGCATTATAGCCCACTTAAATGCCAGTGCCAACATTCCTCCCCGTCCGGCTAACGCTAACGACTTGATTTACGACTACGCGCATGTGATTGACAGCGCCTACTACAACAGCATCCGCGACTCGTTGCGTAGCCTCTACATGTACAACAAGTGCCAGGTGGTGGTGCTCACAGTAAGCTCACTCGACGGAATGGATCTAGAAGAATATAGCCAGAAAGTGTTTCAAACGTGGGGCATTGGCGACAAGGAGACTAATAACGGCGTGCTGATTCTAGTAAAGCCCAAGACCACGACCAGTAACGGCAAGGTGCGCATCCACACCGGCTATGGAGCCGAAGGCGCCCTGCCCGACTTGCTATGCAAGATGATCCAGACCGACTCGATGATTCCCAGCTTCAAGCAGAACAACTATGGTCTAGCCATCATGAAGGCTGTCAATGTGATTAGTCCCGCAATGAAGGGTGAATACCCACAGCACATCGCCACCTACCTCAAGGAGAAAGAAGAAGAGAAAGCCACCGATGCCATGATTGCTGTGATAATATATTCAATAATTTACATCCTCATCTTTGGGCTAGTGTGGTATTTTTGTTTCATGCCCACCAAGAAGGACTGGTACTCGATTCTTGCTTCGCCTGTGCTTAGTGCCGCGGTGGGTTCATCGACACGCGGTTCAGGCAGTTCCTATAGCTCCCGTCGCAGCTCAAGTAGCTGGAGTAGCAGTTCCAGCAGCTCCAGTTCCAGCAGTTGGAGCTGGGGTGGAGGCTCAAGTGGCGGTGGTGGCGCCAGCAGCTCTTGGTAGGGAGTTTTTTTTCAGAGACAATTATGTTGTGCTATCTTTTAAGACAATTACCGACTAATGTTTTGTGCATTAGAGAGGATTCATTAAAGACAATCGCATAGAATGAGTTGCCAGTTTTCAGTTCTCAGTCATCAGTTATCAGTTTCAGTTTTAAGAATTGAATGATTATGAGCCAGAAGTCTACCGATACAAGCAAAAATGCCGCAGCAATGCAACGCGAGCTCAATAAGACCAAGCGTGAGATAACCTTGATGCGCAAAAAGCTCGCACAGCTTCAGAGCGAGCAGTCGCAAGACACTCGTCCATCGCCTCCTTCACCTCCCCACGCATTTAAAGTGGACACAAAATATGACTTTCCTGCTGCCACCTGGACTAATGAGACCCTGGTGATACTTGCTTGTGTTGTGGGACACTTAGTGCTAGGCATCAGCCGAGTCACGACTTTTGAATATATTTTCCTCGACATCGTGGGGCTACTAATGTGTGCCACATCGCTCATCATTGGTTATAACATTAAGAGACTCAACAGGGTGTCTTTTGCACAAGACTCTCCATCTCGTGTCAAGGCCGACCGCCTAGCACGCATTGCCGGCTGGATAGTGGCTGTGGCATTTATCATGGGTAGCATCGTGATTTTCTATCAATCGGTGACCGACATGTTCACCGCCCAAGAAGTATCGGGACGTGTCACCTATCTGGTACTCTACTTTGGTTTTATGGGCATGGTGTGGTACATCTTCTTCAGACCCACCAACCTTGACTTCTACTCCTATAACGCCTCGCCCGTAAAGAAGTCTAACGCTTTTAAAAAGAAGCTGTATGCCAAGCAGTTGCTAATGTGGAAACAAGACGTTGTAAGGATGGGATACACTAAGGACGACTTTGACGTGGACACTGGCGACAGCGACTGGGATAGCGACTGGGACAGCGACTGGGACAGTAGCGATGATAGTGGCGACTGGGACTGGGGCGGTGGCGACAGCGGCGGCGGCGGTGCCAGCAGCGAGTGGTAGGGATTATTTCTTATCAGACAATTACATTAGTTGCCTGTTGCGCTTGGTTTTAAGACAAATACCAACTAATGCTGGGATTTTTTCAAACAATTACTAACAATTTAAAACAATTTTAATTTATACCTTAGCTAGAGGGACGTTATGTGCCATGACGCATGGAAATTAAAGAGCTACGCTCTAAATTAAAAAGGCGCTTCGCTCTAAAATTTCACAATATATCAGACTAATCAGAAAAATCCGTAGTCTTATTGAAGTTTGCAGTTATCAGTTGCATTTTTTCAAGACAAGGATATCATTGCCATCGACGTGCATGGGGGTGGCATTTCTCATGCCCACTTCGGGGGCTTTGATGCCCTTGGTGAGCACCACAGGAGAAATCTCAATGCGGGCTTCATTCCAGCAGCCGGCGTTGATAAACTGTCGCAAGATGCTTGCTCCCCCCTCCACCATCACACTGGTGATGCCACGGCGGTAGAGGTCGCTGAGCCATGCTTGTGGCATAACATCGATGCGCGCCCATTCCACATTGCCTTTCACCTCGTCTTTCTTAATGTTGTAAATCAGCGTTTTCCCTCCATCGGTGAGTAAAAGACTATGGGAGGGCAACGACAAGTCACCATCAATTACCACTCGCAACGGCGAGCTACCACTCCAGTGCCGCGTTGTGAGCGATGGGTTATCGACAGCCACAGTTCGCGCACCCACCAAGATGGCATCCACCCTGGAGCGCTCGCTGTGCATGAGGCGCTGCGTTAGAGCGGTACTAAATCTCACTGCGCCATCTTCATTTGCCATGAAGCCGTCGCGGCTTTGCGCCCACTTGAGCATCACCCAAGGTCGCTTAGTGGTGTGAGCTGTAAAAAAACGCTCGTTCAAGGCTTTACACTCATTTTCCAGCACTCCCACCGTGACGTTAATTCCTGCCTCTCGCAGCATTTCCACTCCTCGTCCGCTCACTTTTTCAAATGGGTCGAGGCAGCCCACCACCACTCGCTTGACGCCTTTTTCTATCAAGAGCTTGGCGCATGGTGGCGTTTTGCCATAGTGCGAACATGGCTCAAGAGTGACATAGATAGTGCTCTCGTGCAACACACTCTGGTCGTTGACGCTGGCGATGGCATTTACCTCGGCATGAGCTTGCCCACACTGGCGGTGAAATCCCTCTCCCACAATCATGCCATCGCACACTACCACCGCGCCCACCATGGGATTGGGGGAAGTGTGTCCCGCGCCCTGCCTTGCCAGCTGTAACGCGCGACTCATATATTTCTCATCTATTGTCATTTGTGGCACAAAGTTACAACAAATACTTTACCATTGCAAATCGGGGCCGTTGAAAAAAAGGCCACACACTAGTGTGAGATAAGGAGGCATCGTGCCGGCACTACCCCACCGCATGTCAATGCCTAGCACTTCGCTTGCTGTGAGCGAGACATTGAAACCATAGGCCTCAAGCGAAGGACGCACCAGCTCGGGGTGGCGACACGGGTCGCCACTGGTGCGCGCGCATGGTGCCCCCTTGCAGTGTGGGCACTTTCCCACAAAACCGAATGCCATGCCCCGCGACACCTTTTCCAGTTCAAGCAATCGCTTGTTCACCCTTTCCAGCTCAGGCCACATGAGGTCGTAGACCCTATCGAGAGGCATCTTACTATCGTGAGGTGTGATTATTATACCCACAATCAACACCTTTTCAAACGCCACCAAATCCTGCAATGTGTCGTGGTCGAATGGTGGACACCCCCATCGATTAGCATAATTAGGGCATTGGCGGCAACAAGCCTCAAAGGTGGGCACATCACGAAATTCACTCACATAACGCTCGCGCCCAATTATCGCCGCCAGCTCCTCAACATCATAGTTTTTTTCCATGCATTTTTTATTTATCATATCGCCAATCAAAATTCACCACACGCTTGGGTGCCACATACTTATCATTAATCACGTCTCTGCCGGGTCGATAATAAGGAGTGGTGATGCCAGCAATTCCCAGCAACATTTGCCCAATGTCGTCGGTAGAGAAACGACGACTAGTGGCACTGGCAATTTGCTTCACCAGTCCAGGATGCCGCTCAATAAAAACTGGCGAGCACCACACAACTAGTGGCACGTCGAACTGATAATGAAGCGTCTTATTTTCGTCACTATAATTAGAACTACCGCCTCCTTGCGGGCTACGCCCTATGCTAGGTCGATAATCGTAGATTTCCTCGCCATGGTCGCTCAGGTAAACCACCACAGCATCCCGCTTGCTGAACAACTCAAAAACATCACCCAGCACATGGTCGTTGTAGAGAGTGGCGTTATCGTAGTGAGCTATTTGCTCACGCATCTCTTGAGTGAGGAAAGCCTCCTTGCGGAACGTGTAATCGCTAGCGGTAAAACGGTCAAACCCAGCGCCATGAGGGTATCGCTTGCTAGCCATGATGTGCTGTCCCCGCAAGTGAAAAATCACCAGTCGCGGTTGAGCCACGCCACAGGCTTGAGAAGTAGCATAGCTGGCAATTATTTCACCATCGTAGTCGTAATTTTTACTATTGAGATTGCTGTAACACAATTTCCTCACATCGGGGTGATAGATAAAACCATTTAGCCCGCGCGCGTAATCGGTCGCGGAGAAAAAGTCGCGCTGGTTGTCCCACAGATCCACCTGGTATCCGGCACTCTTTAAAATCGCCGCCACCAGGGGGCACTGTTGCCACTGCTCGCCATGATTAACACTATTGAGGCTCAGCAAAACACGCATGGTCATGTTAGTGTTGTTGAAAGGACTCACAGCATCGTCAAACGCCCACAGCCTGCCCCGCCGCTGCTCACGACTCATGCAAGGTGTGGTGGGGAGCGGATAGCCGTAGATTCCAGCGTGCGACTTGATATAGGATTCCCCTATCACCAGCACTAGCGTGGGAGCATTTTCCATGCGGCGTACAGGTGTTGCCACAGCTTTGCGAGTGACTGCGATAGCTTCGAGAGTGAGCTCGTCAGTGTGCCGCATGGCTAGCCCGCAAAACATCAGGTTAGAAATAGCGTCAAGTCCAAAGGAGTCGTTATATTGCTTATGGTCTCTTGCCACCAGCGACCATGCCATAGCCCAAGTGGTTGGGGCGCATGCCGCACCTATCAGCGCAGCCAGCAACACTGGCGCAATCACTCTTCTCATGCGAGAAGAAGACTCATGGTTGTAGCGGTGCCACCTCAAGTCAATTACTATCCACAGTGCCAAAATCACCAGCATAGTTATTGCCAGCCACATTCCATTGCCATGGATAAAATAGGTGGATAGGAACTCGGTAGCCTCAGCACTGTTAGTCTGGGCTACGAAAGAGAAGATCTCGGGCGTGAGACGGGTGCTATAGTTTATCATCAAGAAACAATAGGTGGCAAGTGCTATCATAGCCACTAGAGCCAGCAACCATCGCAACACTCGCCAGCGCGCCAGGGTAGCGACGAGAGTTGCCAGCACCACAGCCAGCGCTACCGAGCACGTCATGATGCGCAGCAACCCCAGCACATACCGCACCGTGGGATACTCCAGTTGCCACAGCTTGGGCAAGTCGCCCACAGCAGGTGCCGCAAGCGCCACAACCCACAGCACCAGCAACGGCAAGTTCCGCATCACAATGCTGACTACTGCTGTTATTGCCGTCGATAATCTCTCACTTAGCTTCATAGACTACAAAAGTACATAAAAAATCCCATAGCACAAAACATCACCCCATTTGCATTTTTAATATTTTACACTTATCTTTGCAAAAAAGAAACAAAATACCAACAAAAACATCATAAAATTAATCAATTTACAATGAAAAGAAGACTTTTATTATTAATGTGGATTGCGGCATTGACAGTTACCGCACAGCAGGTGAGAGTGACAAGTGTCACACCACTGCTCAATGCCTCGCAAGCCGGCTTTTACCCCTCGCTAAACAAGAGTGGCGACAAGATTTTATTTAGCGATGCCGATGCTCATGGGCTTGTGATGCTCGACCTGAAATCACACGTGGCTACTACCATCAGCAAGCTTGATGGCGCCGGCTTTGATGCCAAGTGGAGCAACGACGGTGATGTGTACTATGTCACCAGCAAGGTTGACCCCAAGAGCAAGCTGGTGTATCGCACAGGCATGCGATACTCAACCGAGCGAGACTTGAGCGAGGTAGTGCTTGAGGCACAGCATGGAGCCGTGCTCCCCGAGGTGGGAAGCAAGGGCATGGCACTGAAAGGCACCACACGCTCCTTCGCAAGTTCCAATAATCGTGGTACAAGCCTTTACACCACTGGCTCACAGGTTATTATAACCCACAATGGCGCAGTGCACCGGTACACCCCGGTTGAGAGTTATGCCGGCTACTTGTGGCCATCACTTTCACCCAGTGGCGACAAGGTTGCATTCTTTGCCGCTGGTCGTGGCATTGTTGTTATTGACCTCAATGGCAACATCCTGGCTGAGCTTGGCAACTATGAAATGCCCTCATGGTACAACAACGACTACCTGGTGGCTCAAAACACCAGCGACGACGGTTACCAGTTCACCTCGTCGCAAATCTTGTTACTCAAGGCCGATGGCTCTTTCAAGCACGAGCTCACCCCAAGCACATCGATGACCATGCAACCCACCTGTGGCGGTGGCAAGATCGCTTACACCACCATAGACGGCAAACTCACAATGATAACTATTGATATTGTTGAATAAATAAAACTGCAACGCATTATGAAAAAAATATTCTACACTCTAGCGATAATGATAGTTGCAGCAACAGCAACAACATTAGCAAGTGGTCAAACAAAACCACACGTGTATATTAATCCTGGTCATGGCGGGCACGACAGCGATGACCGCAACGTGGTCATCTACCCCTATGCCGCCGGCGACACCGCAGGATACTGGGAGTCAAATTCCAACCTCAAGAAAGGTTTCGCACTCAACAACTGCTTGCGCGCTAAAGGGTACACTACAAGCATGTCGCGCGTGACAAACACCACCAGCGACGACCTGGCACTCTCAACCATCGTGGCACTATGCAACAGCAGCGGTGCCGATATTTTCTATTCCATTCACAGCAACGCCACCGGTGTACCCAGTCGCCGCAATCACATTCTGGGATTGTATCGCGGTCCCACAGGGTCGCCAGTGGTGCCCAACAGCGACGTGCTGGCATCAAAACTAGCACAGCGCTTGCAAGTGAACCAAGCCGCCGTGTGGACCAGTAACTACCAGCTGGCTGGCGACTTCACTTTCTACCCCGACTGGAACAATGCCGGGCTGGGCGTGTTGCGCGGCAACACTGCGGTGTCGATGCTCAGCGAGGGGTCGTTCCACGACTATATCCCCGAGACCTATCGCCTGATGAACGATAACTACTGCTGGATGGAAGGCTGGAACTTTTCGCTAGGCGCCGATGACTACTTTGGCTACACCGACTTTGGCAAAGGATGTGTAGCGGGAAACCTGCGCGACAACCGCCTGCCACGCGTGATGGGTGGATTCATCATGTTTGGCGACGACAACCGTGAGCCGGTGAGCAACGCCACTGTGGTACTCCTGGCGAGCGACGGCACCACCCCACTCGACACTTGCTACACCGACGACCTCTACAATGGCATCTACGCTTTCAAGATGCTTGACCCCGGAACTTATTATATTAAAGTGGAGCAAGAGCACTACTATGGCCAAACCAAGGAGGTAACCATCGAGGCCAACAAATCGACCTACTGCAATTTCGACCTAGCAAGAGTGCGCGAAACGCCACCCGAGGTCATCAACTACTCACCAGTGTGGCACACAGGAGACGCACCCTTGAAAGCCAACACCCCTATTGTGATTGAGTTTAACTGGGACATGAACACCGAGGTCACCGAGGCGGCATTCCACATTGAACCAGCAGTGGAGGGCACTTTCAGGTGGGAAGACAGCAACTACCGCATGATTTTTGAACCTGTCGACGCCTATGATGTAAACACCCTCTACACAGTCACGCTCGACACTAGCGCCGAGCATGGTGGCGGAATGAAGCTACAAGAGCCTTTCCAGCTGCAGTTCTTGACCACCTACCGCAAGTATCTCGAAGTTATCGACATCTTCCCACACGAGGCCGACCCCGTTCACTATAAGAACGCAACCATTGAGCTACGCACCGATTCCATGCTCAACAATAGCTACTACTACGACAAGATTATTGTTACTGACAAGGACGGCAATGCCTTAACCTACAACCGCAGGAGCACCAAGAGTGGCAAAGCGGGAGAGGCATTCGGCTACATTCGCATCCCTATAGCAACCAGCATGACAGTGGGCGATGAGTACACTCTCACCATCTCAAAAGAGCTAGACGACACCGCGGGTATTCATCTGCCCGAGGCGATAGTGCACAAATTCGTAGCGGTTGATGCTGGCGAAGAGAAACCTAATGCCACTGTGATCGAAGACTTTGAGGACGCAAGCACATTCACAATGGCAGGCATTACCGATAATTATACCGATGCCACATTAAGCGCTTCGACCGATCGTCTCTTTGGCAGCAAGTCGCTTCAAGTTAAATATACATGCGACGGAGAAGGCGGGGGACAATACCTCTTCACCAGCACAACTCTTAACGAAGCCACCGTCACTAGTAACGACCAGCTGTCACTACATGTCAATGGCGACATGAGCAACGTGAAACTGTTAATGACCCTCAAGAGCACCGACGATGAGGAGAAGATTATTGACTTCGGCGAAATCAACTTCCACGGCTGGCGGTACGTTACAGGCACAGGTCAGCTCACTCCAGGAAAGACCTACAATATTGAGACGATATCAATCATCAGTGATGAAGATGCTCTCATCAAGAATGCCACCATCAAGCTCGACAATTTACTCAAGAGCATCAAGAGCAACGTCGCAGGCGATGTAAACGGTGATGGCGAAGTAACTGGCAGCGATGTTACCGCTCTATATAATCACATCCTCTTCAGCGTAGACACTACCCCAATCTTTAATGGCGACCAAAATGGCGACGGGGAGATTACAGGCAGCGATGTGACAGCCGTTTACAACATTATCCTGGGTTTGAGCGCAAGTAATGCTCCCGCCACCTCGAGAGCTCAGGAAAACAACGGTGTTAAACTCAGTTCCATGCCTGCAAGCGATTATATTGTAGCAAGTGCACGTGGCTACATCCAGGGGGTTGAACTCTACGACATGAGTGGCAACCTCGTGTCTCGCAATGGAGGAAACTACGTGAACGTTTCGGGCATCAAAGCTGGGGCATATATATTAAAGGTATACACCACAGCATCGGTCACCACCCACAAGGTGGCAGTGAAGCATTGATTAACGTGAAAGTATATCAAAACGCGCCATTGCCCTTAGCTTAGGGCACAGCAAAACATTATAAACTACAGATTAATCTGAACAATCATATTAATCTGTAGTTTTTATTTGTAACAAACTTTACAATAGTCACATGGGTTGCGTTTGATATTCATCGTTTTGAGAGAATTACATTATTTATCACCTAAGCACAAATCTTAACATATCGACAACCATTTAGTTAATTTGTGCTTTATGGTGTTAAACTTCATGTAATTAGGATTTATTAAAATAATAATTTATAAATTTGCAACCGTTAATCTCTCCACCATAATTTTAAGACACAAAAACTGCAAATAAAGAAACCTAATTCACGTTCACACAGATGGGTGCAAGTCAATTTGCCAAAGTTATAGCAGAGAGCTCTTCAACAGGCTCGGAATGGAGCCTCGTAGATGGCAACAATGTAGTTGCTCATGCTATCATATCAAGCATTAACCCCTACTTTCAAACTCGCAGGGAAATAAGCCATATCATTCGCCTTGAGCTACCGCGCGAGTTCTTTAAGCGTCGCTGGGACAAAGTATTGTTCTATGGCGCCGGTTGCTCCACTCCCGAGAGGAAGAAAATGGTAGAGCTTTCGCTAGTTGCACAGTTCAAAACTCCGGTGATAGTTGAGAGCGACCTTGTGGGTGCCGCCCACGGCTTGTTGCAGCACGACGCGGGCTTAGCCTGCATCCTCAGCACCGGTTCCAACTCATGCTTCTACGACGGCGAGCGCATCACAAAGAGTGTCACCTCAGGAGGTTTCATCCTTGGCGATGAGGGTAGCGGCTCAGCAATGGGCAGGTTGTTCTTGAGTGACGTGCTCAAAGATCTGGCTCCACGCGAGCTCATCGAGGAGTTCTACGCCGTGAACAAGACTAATGCCGCCGGTATCATGGATGCCGTGTATAATAATCCTCACGCTAACCACAACCTGCATGACTACTCGTTCTTCCTGGCCGATCATCTCGACAACGAGTATGCCTATAACCTTGTGAGCAACGAGATAAAACACTTCTTCGAGCGCAACTTGTGCCAATATGACTACAAAGACTACCCCGTGTGCTTTGTAGGCTCGGTAGCGACACGTTACTCCGAAATATTACTGCAAGTAGCTTACAGTTATAATGTTAACGTCAAGAAAATCGTTAGCGACTCAATGCCTGGCCTTGTAGCCTATCACTCGGTAAACTTTAGAGCAAATCAATAAAGCCAGCGTGCAATAGCCCCTGGCGCATTGCGACCCATAAAGAAATCTTCATCACCGCTATTGTGGTAATGAAGATTTCTTTTTTCTAATTCCCGGAATCTATACAACCCATGGGCGCAGCTCATTATCATTGAGACAGAGTGCCAAGTGGATAGCAAGCTCACGCATTTCCACGTTTTCCTTGAAGTGTTGCGGCAACACATCATATCCCACAGCAGCACCCAAGATGTTACCGGCAACCGCACCTGTGCTGTCGCTGTCGCCACTGTGGTTGACGGCAGCTATCATAGCCCGCTCAAAGTCGTTGAAATGGCGCGCCACGCAAAAGAGAGCAATAGCAAGCGCCTCGTCGCCAACCCATCCCTGCCCCAGGCGGTTGATGCAATCAACGTCGGTGTCAACACTATTAGCCAGCTCCAGCGCGCGACTCATCAAGCTGTTTAGCTCGTCAACTTCATTGCCCCAATGATTAAACATTGCGCCACATCGATCCATGCTCTCAACAACATAGCTCTCCAGCGCCTCAAGAGTGGGATGCTCATCAAGGACAAGTTTATAAACCAAGTGTGCCGCCACGCCGGCAGGAATGTAGCCCAACGGATGATGATGAGTGATGCGCGCCGCTTGTGCCGCAAGCTGTATCACCCCTTCATCATCAAGCTCACCAGTAGCTGCAGCCCACAACCCCACTGGAGCCACCCTCATCACACCTCCACAACCCTTGCTGTTGTTACTTGCAGGCTGCCCATGATAAATATATTCCAGCGCGGTCATGCAAGTCATGCCTGGTGCACGGCGCACGTTAAGCGCCGGAATGTGAGCCAGCCAGTTGTCGGAGCTGCGAAACTTTGCCCCACTCTGCGTGCAGTACCAGTCGATGTAAGCGTCACGAATTCCATCAAGTGGCGTTAGCCCCTTCTCGCCTGCATAAAGCAAGCCATAGGCTGTGAAAAACGTCATCTGTGTATCATCGCTCACCACACCTTTATCAACCTGAAATTCAGGACGTAGGTAATCCTGCTGAGTATACAGGCGAGTTATACCCTTATCACCGAACCGCCGCAGAATCTCACTATAGCTGTCAAATTCCACTGTATAGCCCAGCGCATCGCCTATGGCACCGCCCACCAGCGACCCTTTTACTCTGTCTAATATCATTCTTGCTCTTTGTTCAAAATATCTACAAACACCTCTGGAAGCAACACGTTGGGAGCATCAAGAGCCTTGGCGAAGAGGGGCGCGATTTCCTCGGGCGTGAATCCCGCGATACCACAGCCAATGGGAGTGACGAGGAAAGTGAGGTCAGGATGCTCGGCAGCGAAGGCAATGAAGTCGTCAACATAGGGAGCTATAGTCTCTACCCCTCCCTGCATGGTGGGAATGGCATAACTTTGTCCTGTGAGACCGACACCCACTCCCCACTCGGCACCAAACTTCATGTGAGCCACCCAGGCAGCTCCACCACCGTGCATTCCAGCAAGATTGCTACCAAAAACAAAGATTTCTCCGGAGCTTAGGCTGTCGATATAGGCTGGTGTAAATTTAGTTCTCATAATTTTAAAGTGCGAAGCACGCCCCTTGTCCAGCAGTAATGGGCGCTTCGCTTAAAATTCATTAAAAATTAATATAAAAATTTTCATCTCTCTACAATAGCTAAATACTACTGCTGTTTAGTTAGTATTTCAAAAAGTTCAGCAACACCCTCGGTGGCTGGCTTGGCAATGACATGAACATAGTCAGGCACAGCACTGGGATTGGGGTCGATGTAATAGACCTGAGCATTGCGTGGCGCATAGTGTAGCAGCGACGCAGCCGGGTATACAACCAGCGAGGTTCCTATCACCACAAACACGTCGGCCTTCTGTGCCAGCATGCAAGCACGGTCGAAATTGGGCACTGCTTCTTGGAAGAAGACAATGTGAGGACGCACCGGGTCGCCATAGCTGTCGCGAGTGTCGACGCTGGTCACAAGCCCCTTATCGGTGAGTTGGTCGCAGGGCAGTTGATACACACGGCTCTCGTCGCGCAGTGAGCGCACCTTCATGAGCTCACCATGCAGGTGAAGCACGTTGCTTGAACCGGCACGCTCATGCAGGTCATCAACATTTTGAGTAATAACGTCTACATCAAAATACTTCTCCAGTTCCACCAGCCCACGATGAGCGGCATTGGGTTTCACCGTCACCAACTGCGCCCGTCGCTCGTTGTAGAACTTGTGAATCAATGCGGGGTTACGCAAGAAGCCATCATGGCTAGCCACATCCATCACAGGATAGTTTTCCCACAAGCCTCCCGCGTCGCGAAAAGTTGTTATTCCACTCTCGGCACTAATACCAGCGCCCGATGATACTACTAATTTTTTCATAATTGTCTTGTTTTTATGTTGTTGTAAAATCAAAATTCTAGCCTAAAACCTTTTTGCTTCAGTTCGCTATATTTTGCGGCATTGAACCTGAACAAAAATGGTTGTCGCCGCTCTTGAGCGCTGGTTTTCACCTGCGTGAGCAACTCAAGATGCTGCATTTTCTTATAGAAGTTTCGTCGATCAAATTTCACATCAAGAATTGCCTCATAGAGCAACTGTAACTCCTTGACAGTAAACTCGGGAGGTAAAAGCTCAAAGCCCACTGGCTCAAAGTGAATTTGCCTACGAATCTCCTGGATTGCGGTGCGCAAAATTCTATCGTGATCGAAAGCCAATGACGGCACTTCGTCGAGAGAAAACCACCCGGCACGGGCAGCATCATCACCTGCCACCACATCCTGCAAACGCACCAGCGCATAATAAGCGATGGTTATCACACGCTCGCGCGGGTCACGGTCGGGGTCGGTAAAGGTATGGAATTGCTTTATATAGGCAGTTTTGAGTCCTGTTTCTTCCTGAAGTTCTCGCAACGCCCCTTGTTCGGCGCTTTCATCCATGCGCAGGAAACCTCCCGGCAGAGCCCATTTTCCTTTAAACGGTTCCACTCCACGCTCCACCAGCAACACCTTCAACCGCGAGCCATCGAAGCCAAAAATCACACAATCGGTGGTAACGCTAGGATGAGGATATTTATAACTGTATTTAGCTTTTTCCATAATGCCAAGAATTTAGGAAGTATGAATTGGTGTAATTTTTACGCAAAAATAAGCTGTATATATTTATTATCCAAATTTTTTATTGATTTTTTTCAAATGCCACCCAATAATTTCTTGCTTCTATAGATTGTGGAGGCTGATGCAAAACTTCTGAATCTAATGAGAACTCTGGCTGCTGCAATACTTCTGAATCTAATGAGAACTCCTCCTCTAAGATAGAGGAGGTGCCCGAAGGGCGGAGGAGTATGATTGTGTAGAATGAGCTGATAATCAATATCATAAACAGATTTAGTAGTTTTCATACTCCCCCCCGCCCCCTCTATCTTAGAGTGGGAGCTGCACCCTTTATCACACTTTTGCAATACCATCAAATTAAAAAGGCGCTTCGCGCTAAAATTCAGCTATAATGTGAAAATGATTTTAGCGCGACAGCGCTTTAATTTCCCGGCGCGAGCCGGCTTTTTTGGCGCCGTGAGGCGCGACTTTTCGATAAAATTCCCTAGGCGATGAATTTATTTTATTTGTTCTTATTCAGCAATGTCTAGACCGACAAGTTTTGAGTATTTGCAAATAATCAGGCACTACTCAACATAAGCCGAGCAGTGCCTGAAAACGTGAGACTATTAATTGATTGTTATAGTCCCAAGATAATATTATAGACAGCAGTCACGTCGCTACCGGTGACCTCGCCGTCGCCATTCTGGTCGCCATTGACAATAGCGCTGCTATCGTTGTAGAGGATAAAGTTGTAAAGCGCCGTCACGTCGCTACCGGTGCACTCATCATCATAGTTCACATCGCCAGGAGCAAATGGAACCTCGACGATATTGACAAAATCACTCCACGGCCACTTCGCCTGATAGACATCCTTTGTGCCTTGAGGCACATATAATGTACAATTGTTTTTGTCGACTCTTATAAACACATTAGAATACATTGAAACTTTATCTGGACTTAGGATTTTACTTTTGATTGAGGTCAAGCCAGAGCAATAACGAAAGGCTTCGTTGCCAATCGTCGTCACAGAGTTGGGGATGGTCACCGAGGTCAAGCCAGTGCAATAGTCGAAGGCATAGTCTTTTATCGTCGTCACCGAGTTGGGGATAGTTAACTGAGTCAAGCCACTGCAACCAGCGAAAGCATAGTTGCCAATTGTCGTCACCGAGTTGGGGATGGTCACATCGGTTAAGCCAGAACAACCCGAGAAGGCTCTTTCGCCAATCGACGTCACCGAGTTTGGGATGATCACCGAGGTCAAGCCTCCACAACCCCAGAAGGCACCGGGGCCAATCGTCGTCACCGAGTTGGGAATAATAGTGCTCTGGCATCCCGTAATAAGAGTATTGCTCTCGGTCTCTATTATTGCATTGCAACTGTTGCGGGAATCATATTTAGGGTTTCCATTTTCTACTACTATTGAGGTCAAGGCAGAACACCATCTGAAGGCATCGTTGCCAATAGACGTCACTGAGTTGGGGATAGTTAACTGAGTCAAGCCACTGCAACCAAAGAAGGCACTACTGCCAATCGTCGTCACCGAGTTGCCAATTGTCACCGAGGTCAAGCCAGTGCAACCATAGAAGGCTCGGTCGCCGATTGTCGTCACCGAGTTGGGGATAATAGTGCTCTTACATCCCACGATAAGAGTATTGCTCTCAGTCTCTATTATTGCATTGCAGTTGTTGCGTGAGTCATATTTAAGGCTCCCATTTTCTACTACTATTGATGTCAAGCCAGTGCAATACTCGAAGGCCCGGTCGCCAATCGTGGTTACCGAGTTGGGGATGGTCACCGAGGTCAAGCCAGTACAACCGGCGAAGGCTTCGTAGCCAATCGTTGTCACCGATTGACCAAGGGTAACCGATGTCAAGCCAGAGCAACCACCAAAGGCACTTTCGCCAATCGACGTCACAGAGTTGGGGATGGTCACCAATGTCAAGCCAGAACAATACCGGAAGGCGCCGTCGCCAATCGTCGTCACCGAGTTGGGGATGGTCAGCGATGTCAAGCCAGTGCACTCATCGAAGGCATAGTCGCCAATCGTCGTCACCGAGTTACCAATTGTCACCGAGGTCAAGGCAAAACACCATCCGAAGGCACTGCGACCAATCTCAGTAACCGAGTTAGGTATGGTCACCGAGGTCAGGTTGCTCATTCCATAGCACAAATAATTTGGTATTTTCTCAACTTCTTCTCCAAAGGTGAAAGTCTTGATGTTTGCTCTAATATCATAGAACGGATTGGTATAACTGTCATAATAATTAGCACAGGATTTTGCGTTCCATGTTACTGAGGTCAAGCCAGTGCAACCATTGAAGGCACCGTCGCCAATCTTTGTCACAGAGTTGGGGATGGTCACCTCGGTCAAACCAGTGCATTCATAGAAGGCTCCGCCGCCAATCGTCGTCACAGAGTTGGGGATGGTCACCGAAGTCAAGCCAGTGCAACCAGAGAAAGCAGACATGTAAATCGTCGTCACCGAGTTGGGAATGGTCACCTCGGTCAAGCCAGAGCATTCATAGAAGGCCCATTTGCCAATCGTCGTCACCGAGTTGGGGATAGTCACCTCAGTCAAGCCTGTGCAACCATAGAAGGCACCGCCGCCAATCGTTGTCACCGAGTAAGTAGTGCCATTGTACGTCACACTTTCAGGGATTACCAAAGCTCCACTGAGATTGGAATATCTGGGGTATGAAGTTGTTTCAAACGTCACCGTAACGCTCGTGCCGTCGCCGTTTTTGTTGTAGCACAGTCCATCGACCATGAAGTCATAGGCACTCGCCACTTGCGACAGCATTGCCAATAGCAATGCGAGCAATAATGATTTGAGTATATTTTGTTTCATAATTAATTGAATTTATTGTTAATATTTTTGTTTTTTGCTTTTAGTAATTCTACAATGATACTTCTTAATTGCTTGTTGACCACCATATTTTTGTTTTTTATCAATAATTGGGGCTCAATGCGTTAGTGTGGCACATTGGGTGCGTGTGCTGTATTTTGTGTTGCAACTGCATTACTATGGTCATGATAATGGTTTTATCCCGAATGCAAATTTAGCGCAAAATCATGGTTTGCGCAAGCATTGATAATCAAAAAAATAAGTCCATTTTGGTCCATTTGAGTATTTTCTTGAAGACAATTACTAATAATGAGTTTTCAGTCGTCAGTTTTCAGTTTATTTTTTTAAAAGACAATTACGGACTATGTCATTTTTTCTTTATTAATTAAGGACAATTGCTAGGATTTATTTTCAGACAATTGCAAACAATTACTAACAATTTAATTTTAGCGCGAAGCGCCTTTTAATTTTAGCGAAGCTTTCATTTTCGCCCGCAGGGCGGCACTTCAAGCCCCCGCGCCAACTAGAATTAGTGTCAATTAGTGTCAATTCGTGGTTCTCCCTTTGCGCCATGCTGCGCATGCCCCCCCATTTCAGTAGTAATGGGCGCTTCGCTTAAAATTCTATAAAAAATTAATTTTAAAATTTTCATCTTTCTACAATAGCTATTTTTAAGTGCGAAGCACGCCCCCTTCGTCGGTTGCGCCATGCTGCGCATGGAAATTAAAGAGCTACGCTCTAAAATTTAAAAGGCGCTTCGCGCTAAAATTCCCCTATAATGTAAAATTTCTTTTAGCGCTATAGCGCTTAAATTTTAAAATAAATTTTAGCGAAGCTTTAATTTTAAGTGCGAAGCACGCCCCCCCCCTTTCTGTAGCAATGTTTTTTTCAAACAATTACAAACAATTTTAATTTATCCCTTAGCTAGTGGGGCGTTATGTGCCATGTTGCGCATGGAAATTAAAGACTACGCTCTAAAATTAAAAAGGCGCTCCCGCTAAAATTCCATTATGTATCAGAAAAATCAGTAGTTTTTTAAAAACAAGCTAATTAAAATTTATATAGTTTATTTTTATAAAAATATGTTTACAATATATAAAAGTAATTCTTTTAAGAAAAATGAACACTTTTTTTGTTTTTTAATCGAAATATTATATCTATATTTGTAATCTAAAAGAAAGTGTGTTTGAGTACTATAACACATTGCACCTGCTATTTTGAACAAAAATTATAACGTCATGATAAATAGTAAAAAGAAACTAATTGTCGCTGCTGTGGCCCTGCTTGCCTGCCCGCTTGGTTTGCACGCACAATCACCTGTCATTACCGAAGGCGACAGTCTAAAAATTCAACAAATTATCTCATCTAATCTGCCCGAGAACATGGGCATAGGGAAACTCAAGGCACGTTCTATCGCGCTCACAGCCGATTCTATCAAGGTTGATTTGAGCGAGAACTTTGGCGATGTTCCCTTCACACAAGAGAGCGTCAAGAAACTTGAAGACGACATCAAGGCTTCCCTAGGAGAGCAATATTCGCGGCACACGGTGAGCCTCACGATCGCCGGCAACGACATTGAGAATTATTTTTCCAGCTTTGACAGTTCCTACACCCGCAAGCACAAAAGCTTTGTCACTCCCCTCGACGATAATCGCAACTACAGCAAGGGACTGAGTGGAAACATTGTGGCAGTGTGGCCCAGTCACGGATGGTATTTTGAGCCATATCTTAACCGCTGGGAGTGGCAGCGCGCTCGCATGTTCCACACCGTGGAGGACATGTACACCCACAGCTACATGATACCTTTCATCATGCCCATGCTTGAGAATGCGGGAGCCTATGTGTGGGATGCCCGTGAACGTGATACTCACAACTTTGGCGCCGTGGTCGACAATGATGGCGGTCATGCGCAACGAGGCTACCACGAGCACAATGGTAAAAAGAAATGGAAAAAAGGTGAAGGTAACGGCTTTGCCTATGAACGTAGCGAATATAAAAACTTTGAGAACCCATTCGAGGAAGGCTCTTATCGCATGGTTGACGCCGAGAGCGACAACAGCAAGCTCTCGACAGCCACATGGGACGTGGAGATGCCACAGGCCGGCACCTATGCCATCTATGTGAGCTACAAGTCGCTCCCCAACAGTGCCCACGATGCCGTCTACACCATCAATTCCCTTGCAGGCAGCCAGCAGTTCAAGGTTGACCAGGCAATGGGAGGTGGCGTATGGGTCTATCTAGGCTCTTTCCAGCTCGAGAAAGGCTTGAACAAGAATGTGGTGAGCCTGAGCAACCACAGCAGCGACAAGAATGCCGTTATCACCGCCGACGCCATTAAGGTGGGTGGTGGCAAGGGTAACATCGTGCGCCGCGTGGCACTTCCCACACCCGAGAATCGCGCTATTGCCGAGAAGAACGGCGACACTAAGTATCTGGGCAAGGAAGGCATTGACTACCAGTGGGTGGGCAGTGGCGACCACCCATGGTTCCACCTGGGCTCACGCTACTTCCTGCAATGGTCGGGATTCCCCCACAAGGTTTACTCCACCAGCGACGGCATCAACGACTACGTTGACGACTACCGCAGCCGTGGCGAGTGGGTGAACTGGCTGGCTGGTGGCAGCGATGTGCTGCCTGGCAAGCCTGGCTTGAAAATTCCGGTCGACGTGTCGTTCTGCCTGCACACCGATGCGGGTACCACCCCTAACGACGACATCATTGGCACCCTCCTCATCTACTGCACTACCAAGAACGGCAAGCAGTTCGGAAAATATGAAAACGGCACTCCACGAGAGCTCTCTCGCCAGTTTGCCAACATTGTCTCGACCGAGGTTGTGAACGACATCCGTGCCAAGTATGAGCCCAAATGGACACGTCGTGGCATGTGGGACAAGAGCTACTACGAGGCTCGCGTTCCCGAGGTTCCCGCTCTGCTCATGGAGTTGCTTTCTCACCAAAACTTCGCCGACATGAAGTACGGTCTCGACCCACAGTTCCGCTTCGACGTGAGCCGTGCCATCTACAAGGGCATTATCAAGTTTATTGCTCAGCGTGACCATCGCGACTATGTTATCCAGCCACTTCCGGTGAGCGCTTTTGCCATCAACCAGCTCAGCGACAACCTCTTCATGCTCAACTGGGAACCCACTCCTGACCCCTTGTGTAGCAATGCCGACGCCAAGCGCTACATCGTGCTCGAGCAAGTGGGCAGCAATGGTGGTTTCAAGGAAATAGAAATCGTTGACCAGCCATTCTACTCAGTTCACATCGATGACAACGAGATTCACAGTTTCAAGATTATAGCCCTCAACGATGGCGGTCGCAGCTTCCCCAGCGAGACCCTGAGCGTGGGGGTAGCAAAAAACAGCAAGGGAACAGTGATGGTTGTGAACGACTTCACCCGCGTGAGCGCGCCCGACTGGTTTGAGGACAAGAAGCTCGCTGGTTTCTACGACAACAAGGATCATGGTGTGCCCTACATGGAGCAGATCAACTACCTAGGCTCACAGTTTGAGTTCCGCCGCCACCTGGAATGGCGTGACGACGACGCGCCTGGATTTGGAGCTTGTCGCAGCAACTATGAGACCCAAAACATTGCCGGTAACACTTTCAACTATCCCACTGTGCATGGAGCGGCACTGATGGAGGCTGGCTACTCGTTTGTGTCGAGCAGTGTAAAAGCTATCGAAAGTGGTACCATGGAGCTCGAGCGCTACAAAGCCCTCGACATCATCATGGGCAAGCAGAAAGAGACAAAAACTGGTCGTGGAGCCAAGCCTTCCCGCTTCAAAGCATTGACACCAAGCCTAATGAATGTTATTACTAGCTACACCCGCGGTGGCGGTAATGTGCTGATGACTGGAGCCTATGTGGCAAGCGACATTTGGGATAAAGATACCCCATCGCAAAACGAGATAAACTTTGCCAAGAACGTGATGGGCTACACATGGGTTGACGGGCGCGCGACACTGCTGGGCGAGGCCTATAGCGTTCCCACCACACTCAAAATGAGCGACGGCATGGGTAATCTCACATTCTACAACCAGCTCAATAGCGACTTCTATGCTGTTGAGTCGCCCGATGCCATCAAGGCTAGCGACGACCGTGGCGCCACCATTTTGCGCTACAAGGAGAACAACATTCCCGCCGGCATCGCCTCAAGCCGCTACGGCTACAAGACAGTGGTCATTGGTTTCCCATTTGAGACCATTAAGAACTCCGATGAGCGCAACGAGTTCATGCATCGAGTAATGAACTTCTTTGAAAACAAATAATAGCACAATAACATTTAATCATTAATATCATCATGACAAAAATTAATTGTTTTATTCCTTTTGCCAACGCTGAACAAGCACAGGCCACAGTTGATGGATTGAAATCCAACCCATTAGTGAACAAAATCTACTTGCTCGCAAGCGAGGAAGCCCAGGGAACAATTGAAGGATGCGAGATTCTCCAAATCAAGGGGCTCACATCATCATCTACCATGAAAGCTATCGCACAGCACAGCGATGCTTGTGTAACACTGCTTTATACTAAATATGTAACACTCAAGTTTGCGCCTTTTGCTATTGAGCGTTTTGTCAAGATTCTTGCCGATAGCGGTAGCGGCATGGTCTATGCCGACCACTACAAAGTTACTGACCGTGGCGCCGACAAGGCTCCAGTGATTGATTATCAGATGGGTAGCTTGCGCGATGACTTCGACTTCGGGTCAGTAATGGTATTCTGCTCCGAGTGTTTCAAGAAGGCCGCCGCTGCCATGAATGCCGACTATGAGCACGCAGGACTCTATGACCTGCGCCTGAAATTATCACAACGTTGTCCCATCACTCACATTAATGAGTACCTGTATAGCGACGTGGAGCTTGACACACGCAAGAGTGGCGAGAAAATCTTCGACTATGTGGACCCACGCAACCGTGGTCGTCAAATCGAGATGGAGGCCGCTTGCACCGAGCATCTCAAGGAGATAGGTGGTTACCTGGCTCCCACTAAGGTGGTTGACGGCAAGGAAGTGCCCAACTTCAAGCACATTGAGTTTGGCGAGGACAACTTTGAGGTAGAGGCTACTGTCATGATTCCCGTTCGTAACCGCATCCGCACCATCCGCGACGCCATTGATAGCGTTCTCCGCCAGAAGACTAATTTCAAGTTTAACCTCATGGTAGTTGACAACTTCTCGACCGACGGCACTCGCGAGGCCATTGCAGCCTACGATGACCCCCGCCTCATCCACATCATAGCCGACTACTACGACATGGGAATTGGCGGCTACTGGAACCTGGCGGCACACCACGAGAAGGCAGGAAAATTTGTTGTTCAACTCGATAGCGACGACATGTATAAAGACGAGAACACCCTGCAGACCATGGTTAATGCCTTCTACGAGCAAAATGTGGCGATGGTGGTGGGCACCTACCTGATGACCGACATCAACTGCAACCCAATTCCTCCCGGCATCATCGACCACAAAGAATGGACTCCCGAGAATGGACGCAACAATGCCCTGCGCATCAACGGGCTGGGTGCTCCACGAGCGTTCTACACCCCTGTGCTGCGCGAGGTAATGCTACCTAACACCAGCTACGGCGAGGACTACGCACTAGGCTTAAACATCTCTCGCACCTACCAGATAGGGCGCGTGTATGAGCCAGTGTACATGTGTCGCCGCTGGGATGATAACAGCGACGCCAACGTTGATGTGGTTAAGATGAACAACAACAATCTCTACAAGGACCGCATTCGCACTTGGGAGTTGCAGGCTCGCATCGCCTTGAACAAGAAAAATTGTTGCTGTTGCTGTGACAAGTAACAAGGTACTGAAATGAATCTTATTGCTGACATAGAATCACTCTACGCCCGCGCTTTCGACTGCTGGGAACTAGTGCGAGAAAACTACACGGCATTATCGCACATGCGTCTCAAGAGATTGGTCCACAATGGGCGAGAGCACATCGTGCAGTTCAACCCTTGCCGCTACCACTCGGCAGTGGCAGGGGCCGACACTGCTTCGAGGCGTGAGCAAGAGTGCTTCCTGTGCACAGAACATCAGCCGGCGGAGCAGGAGTCAATACTCTGGAAAAAACGCTATAAGATTCAAATCAACCCCTACCCCATCTTCAATCGTCATCTCACGTTAAGCTTAATTGAGCATCGCCCGCAGTGCATAGTGCCCTACATCGACGACATGATGGGAATGGCTGCCACACTCCCTGGCTATGTGGTTTTCTATAACGGTCCACACAGCGGAGCCTCGGCACCATTTCACCAGCATTTTCAGGCAGTGCGTTTTGATGAGTTACCCCTGTGCAAGGAAACCATTCATGACGACTGCGACTTGAGCGTTTATTATCCTTTCTTCTACATTATCAGGAAAAGAAAAGACGAAGCTAAGCGCTTGTTCCAAATCATTGAAGCAGGCATGAGAGAAGCGCTGGAGACTGCCGGTGAGCCTCTACAAAATGTGTTATGCTGGAAAACCGAGCGTGAATGGCACATCATCATCATTCCACGCGCAAAGCATCGACCGGCGTGCTATGGCAATAACCGGGAACAGTACTTGATAAGTCCGGCATCGCTAGAAATGTGTGGTGTGTGGCCCTTGGTGCGTGAAAGTGATTTTGAAAGAATCACAGCCTCCCGCCTTCAATCAATTAATGAAGAGGTTGCAATCAACGAGAATGACAAAGAATATATAATGGATTATTTTCTAACACACGTATAAAAGAAATGACAACAACAGTAGTTCCTCAAGTGAGAGTAGGCATCATGAATGAGCCTCAAGTTGAGTTCATCCTCAACAATGATTACCTAGTCAATGGCGAGCGCGTGACTGGCAACCAGCTTGCACGTTGCGTTGATGGCATGGTGGAATGGAACGGCAAGCGATATCACGACTTGCTTTTTGAACCTGTGAACGTCGACAAGGACTCGTTCACACTCGAGAACGTGACAATTGGCGTGAGCTTCCACTGGGAACGCAAGGAGGATCAAACCTTCCGTGGAGCGCTACACTTGATAGTGGAAAATGACAAGATCACCACTATCAACATCCTCTCGGTTGAGGAATACTTGCTCAGCGTCATTTCGAGCGAAATGAGCGCAACAGCATCGCTTGAGCTACTCAAGGCTCATGCAGTGATTTCACGCAGCTGGTTACTGGCGCAAATCAAGAAGGATAACAACGAAGCCCTTGACCATGATCCTGGTTTGCATCAAGAGTTTGCTTCTAATAGCGATGATGAGGAAATCAAGTGGTGGGACCGGGACGACCACGTGAACTTCGACGTGTGTGCCGACGACCACTGCCAGCGCTATCAGGGCATTACCCGTGCCTCGACCGAGGCTGTGCGTCAAGCCATTGAGGCCACCTGGGGCCAGGTGCTCATGTATGGCGGTGAGCTGTGCGACGCACGTTTCTCAAAGTCGTGCGGTGGCGTGTATGAGCAATTTGAGAACTGCTGGCAAGATGAGCATTATCCCTATTTGGTCGCTCGCCGTGATGATGACGACGAGATGAACTTCCCCGACCTTACTCGCGAGGACATAGCCGCCGACTGGATTCTATCATCGCCTCACGCCCATTGCAACACTACCGACAAGGAGATACTCTCGCAAGTGCTCAATGACTACGACCAAGAGACTACCGACTTCTACCGCTGGCGCGTGGAATACACACAAGATGAACTTTCTAAACTCATCAAGGAACGCACCGGCGACGACTATGGTCGCATCATCGACCTTGAGCCAGTGGCACGAGGCACCAGCGGTCGTCTCTACAAGCTGCGCATCGTGGGCGAGAAGATGAGCAAGACCATTGGCAAAGAGCTCGCTATTCGCTATGCCTTATCACCCTCGTGCCTCTATAGCTCGGCGTTTATCGTTGAGAAAATCAACGAAATTCCCGACGGCTTCCCCGAGAAGTTCATATTGCGTGGCGCTGGCTGGGGCCATGGTGTGGGCTTGTGCCAAATTGGTGCCGCGGTGATGGGCGCTAAGGGCTACAGCTACGACCAAATTTTGCTGCACTACTTCATCGACGCTAACATCGAAACCATCTACTAATTAACGATTAATACTAAACATCACAACAATGAGCGCATTATCAAAATTTAAAGCATCACCCTGGGCGTGGGTACCCACCCTGTATTTTGCCGAGGGAATACCTTATTTTATAGTTAACAACATCTCGGTGCTGATGCTCGCCAAGATGGGAGTGCCTAACGGGCAAATGGCACTCTTCACCAGTTTGCTCTACCTGCCATGGACCATCAAGCCATTTTGGAGTCCATTTGTCGATATCATCAAGACCAAGCGTTGGTGGGTAATTGCCATGCAGGTGCTAATGTCGGCTGCTTTTATTCTACTCACACTGGCTATGCCACACCCCGACCCCGCAACAATAGCTAGCGGTCAAACGCCCATCAGCTTATTCTACCTAACACTGATCTTATTTACCATCACAGCTTTTGCCTCGGCAACTCACGACATTGCCGCCGATGGTTTCTACATGCTAGCTCTGACCCAAAAGAATCAAGCAGCCTTTGTGGGAATCCGCAGTACATTCTACCGCTTGTCTTCAATCTTTGGGCAAGGAGTGCTGGTTTATATTGCCGGACGCATCGAGACTAGCACTGGCGACATTCCCATGTCGTGGTTCTGGACTATGCTGGTTACTGCTGTGATGTTTAGTGCCGTCACCCTTTATCACACATTCTTTGTTCCAAAGCCCGCTGCCGACAAGGCTCACCTCTCGACCGAGACTGCCGACGGCATCAAGCAGAAGCCCACCGCGGGACAGATTTTCAGGGAGTTTGGCCAGTCGTTTGCCACCTATTTCAAGAAGCCAGGCTTGTGGCTAGCTATCGCTTTCATGCTCTTGTATCGCTTGCCCGAGGCTTTCTTAATCAAGATGTGCACCCCATTTCTCGTGGCGGCCAAAGACGTGGGCGGCTTGGGACTTTCGACCGAGGGTGTAGGTATCGTCTATGGAACCATTGGAGTGCTTTTCCTCACCATTGGTGGCATCTTGGGCGGAATCTATGCCTCGAAGGTAGGCTTAAAGAAATCGCTGTGGTGGATGGCGGCATGCATGACATTACCTTGCCTCACCTTTGTTTATCTTGCTATTTGGCAACCCGACAACATTGTGAACATTAGCATTGCGGTTGCTATTGAGCAGTTTGGTTATGGTTTTGGCTTCACCGCCTACATGCTTTATATGATATATTTCTCGGAGGGTGAATTTAAGACATCGCACTATGCCATTTGCACAGCATTCATGGCACTGAGCATGATGATTCCGGGCATGTTTGCCGGCTACATTCAGGAGGCTATAGGCTATGTGAACTTCTTCTGGATGGTAATAGCTTGCTGTGTAGCGACACTGATTGTCACCTTCCTCGTCGACCGCAAAATCGACCCCGACTACGGACACAAATAAAACAATTTTATTTTAACCACAGATTAAACAAATTCTCAAAAGCAACCGGTTTAAGCGTTGGATTATTAATTAATTTTGGAGAGCGCTCTGTTAAGATTGAACGTATTGTAAACTTCAAAAAATCTGTTTAACTTGTGGGTTATTTAAAAGATATATAGATATGAAACGACACATTTTATTTATAGCAATGGCACTGGTGGCTGTTATGGCCAGTGCGGTAGTGAAACCTGGCATTGAGGTGCTGCGCGATGGTGGCTTTAAGCAGCTTCAAGGCAAGCGCGTGGGACTAGTGACAAATCCTAGTGGCATTGACAACAACCTTAAGTCGACTGTCGACATCCTCAACGAAGCTCCCGGTGTGAAACTGGTGGCATTATTTGGCCCCGAGCATGGTGTGCGTGGCAATGCACATGCCGGCGATGCTGTGGGCGATGCTGTCGACCCCGCAACGGGCGTGAAGATGTACTCGCTCTACGGCAAGACTCATGAGCCCACCGCCGAGATGCTGCGCGACATCGACGTGCTCATCTACGACATTCAAGACATAGGTTGCCGCAGCTACACGTTCTACGCCACCATGGGCGTGTGCATGCAAGCCTGCGCCAAGCACAACAAGGAATTCATGGTGCTCGACCGTCCCAACCCCCTGGGAGGCAACAAAGTGGAAGGCAATCTTGTGGAGCCTGGATATTTCTCGTTTGTGAGCAAATATGCCATTCCCTATCTCTACGGCCTCACTCCAGGCGAGCTGGCTCAATATCTCAATGAGGAGGGCATTATAGCCAAAGAGTCGAAGACTGGCAAAAAATGTAAGCTCACAGTAATTCCCATGGAAGGGTGGACTCGCGACATGAAGTTCCGCGACACCGGCATGCCCTGGGTGCTGCCATCGCCACAGATTCCCGCACCCGAGAACGCGTTTTTCTATCCCGTGAGTGGCATCCTGGGCGAGCTGTATATCTTCAACACCGGCATTGGCTACACACTACCTTTTGAGTGCTTCGCGGCATCGTGGATTGATGCCGAAGCTCTAGCCAAAAACATGAACGCGTTGAACCTGCCGGGCATGCACTTCCGCCCCATTAACTACAAACCATTCTTTGCGTTAAGCGTGGCTGTTGACAAGAGCCTGCAGGAGGTTCATGGTGTACAAATTTATATTACCGACCCCGACAAGGCTAATCTTGTGCTCACACAGTTCTATTTCCTGCAAGTGATTCACGAGATGTACCCCAATCAACAGCTCTTTGAGCAAAACCCCAAGCGCTATGCAATGTTTGACAAGGTGTGTGGTACCAAGGAAATTCGCGAGCGTTTCACTAAGCGCTACAGGGTTGAGGACATTGTTGATTACTTCAACAAGGACACCGAGGCCTTCAAGGCAAAGTCAAGTAAATACTACTTGTATCACTAATCTCGACAATCCACGACCTCTAGAAAAAGATGGACGAGAAGCACAAAACATATATCAAGCGCATCAAGGATTTTATTCCTCGAGACCGCATCTACACCGACGACCTGCACTGCCTAGCGTGGGGCACTGACGCTGGTTTCTACCGCAACATTCCACAAGTGGTAGTGCGCTCAAAGGACGAGAATGAAGTGTCACAACTGCTGGCTATCGCCAATGAGCTTCACCTTCCCGTCACCTTCCGTGCTGCTGGCACAAGCTTGAGTGGGCAAACTAATACTGATTCCATTCTTATTGTGGCAGGCAAGCATTGGGAGCACTATCATGTAGCGGCTGATGCCAGTTACATCAAGCTACAGCCAGGACTGGTGGGCAGCGATGTTGACAAGATACTAGCTAGGTATGACCGCGCCTTTACCCCCGACCCTGCTAGCAAAAACTCCGCTATGGTGGGAGGCATCGTCATTAACAATGCCAGTGGCATGAGTTGTGGCACTCACGCCAATAGCGACCGCATGATGCTCTCAATGCGCATCGTTATGGCCGACGGCACCGTGCTCGACACAGGCGACAAAGTGAGCCGCGAAGCTTTCACTTTGTCACACCCTTCATTCATTCGCCGCATCGAGGAAATTCGTGACCGCGTGAACAATGACGCCCAACTGGTTGAACGCATCCGCTACAAGTATGCTATCAAGAACGTCACAGGCCTTAACATCTCACCATTTATCAACTATAGCGACCCGTTCGACATCATCACACACTTGATGGTGGGTAGCGAAGGAACTCTGGCATTTGGTAGCGAGTTCACGATGAAGACTGGACCTCTAGCTCCCTACCGCGCTAGCGCCATGCTTTACTTCCAAGATATGCGCAAGGCATGCGAAGCCGTGGTGGCTATGAAAAAGGGACCAGTTCACTGTGCCGAACTTCTTGACAAGAAATCGCTCGCCAGTGTCAATGACACCACTGGTGAAGGACTAACCGCGGTCCTCATTCAAACCTTTGCCGACAGTAAGGAACAGTTGCAGAACAACATTAACGATATAATGGCTATCCTTGAGCCATTCCACTTGTTTGTGCCAGCCAATTTCACCTCCGACCCAGCCATCTATGGCAAGTACTGGGCAATACGCTCGGGCATCTTCCCAAGCGTGGGTGGTACACGCCCGCTTGGCACGACGGTACTTATTGAGGATGTGGCTTTCCACATCGAGGACTTGCCTCAAGCCACCGTCGACCTGGCACAGTTGCTCGAAGATTATGGCTACGACGACAGTTGCATCTATGGCCATGCCCTTGAGGGCAACTACCACTTCATTATCTCGCAGTCGTTCGACACCCAAGAAGAGATAAAACGCTACGAGAACTTGATGCGTGCGGTGGTGGAGCTGGTCATCGACAAATATGACGGCTCACTAAAGGCCGAACATGGCACAGGTCGCAACATGGCACCCTTTGTCAAGAAAGAATGGGGCGAGAAGGCTTATCAGGTGATGCTTGACGTGAAGCAACTCTTCGACCCTAATGGCATTCTTAACCCGGGTGTAATCTTTAACGACGACCCCGAGTGCTACATCAAGAACCTTAAACCCATGCCCTTGACCAACGATAACGTGAACAAGTGCATTGAGTGCGGTTTTTGTGAGGTGAACTGTGTGAGCAGCGGTCTCACTCTCTCGTCGCGCCAGCGCATCATCGTGCAGCGTGAGATTTCTCGACTCAAAACCACAGGCGAAGATCCACAACGGCTCAAGTGTCTTGAAAAGCAATATAAATACTACGGCGAGGCCACTTGCGCCGCCGATGGCCTCTGCGCCACCTCATGTCCCATGGGCATCGATGTGGGAGAGATGACCCACGACTTGCGCAAGGAGCACAACAGCCCTATGGCACACAGCATTGGAAGCTATGTGTCACGCCATTTCGCCTTGACCAAGGGGGGCATCAAGTCGCTACTCTACGTTGCTAGCGCAGCCCATGCCGTGCTAGGCGATAGCGGAGTGAAAGCGGTGGGCAAAGCATTGCATGCCATGGGAGCACCACTATGGACGCCGTCCACACCTCGTCCCCACAAGATGCAACCGTTGCAACAGCTCCCTAGCGAGAAGAAAGTGGTGTATTTCCCCAGCTGTCTCAACCAGGCACTAGGGCGAAGCAAGCACGAAACCAACGTCGACCTCGTCGACAAGGTGGTGTCCTTTCTTGGCAAAGCTGGATGGGAAGTGATTTTCCCTCACGACATGAGCAACTTGTGCTGTGGCATGATATGGAACAGCAAGGGAATGCCTGATGTGGCTAACGAGAAGACTAAGGAACTGGAAGAAGCAATGCTCAAAGCAAGCAACAATGGCGAGTTTCTTGTGGTGTGTGACCAGAGCCCATGCTTGCATCACATGCGCGAGCACATGGAGCGAGTCAAGCCTCTGGAACTCATGGAGTTTATCCACGACCATGTGGCCGACGACCTGGTGTTCACCCCCACCCACGAACCCATAGCACTGCACCTCACCTGCTCCACACGCTTGATGAAGATTGACGACAAGATGCTTTCTCTCGCCAAGCGATGCTCAACAAGCGTGCTCGTGCCCGAGGGTGTGGGATGTTGTGGCTTTGCAGGCGACAAAGGTTTCACGCACCCCGAGCTCAACGAGTGGGCACTGCGCAAGTTGCGCCCCCAAATTGAGGAGGCAGGCATAAGCCGTGGCTTCAGCAACAGTCGCACCTGTGAGATAGGGCTCACCACCCACAGCGGGATTCCATACCAGTCACTCATCTACCTCATAGACGAGTGCACAAGCTTGAAGAAATAATAACAACATTACAAAAAGATAAATATATATATGGCAAAAAATAACAAACGACTCCTCTCGCTCGACATCTTGCGAGGAATAACAATAGCTGGCATGCTACTGGTGAACAACCCTGGCTCATGGAGTAACCTCTATGCTCCGCTAGAGCATGCTGAGTGGATAGGGCTCACACCCACCGACCTGGTATTTCCGTTCTTCATGTTTGTGATGGGAGTGTCGATGTATTTTTCCCTGCGCAAATTCAATTTCAAGCCTAGCGGTAGCGCCATGCTCAAGATTTGTCGTCGCACTATTGTACTATTCCTCATTGGATGGATGGTGCAGTGGTTTGGCATGTGGTTGCGAGGCCTCTACGACCCCGAGTCTCACTTCTTCGCTCGCATGTTTGGCGACCTGCGCATACTGGGGGTCTTCCAGCGTCTGGCTTTAGTCTATTTCTTTGGTTCGATAATCGCTTTGCTTTTCAAGAGCAAGTTTATCCCCTGGATAATAGGTCTCATTCTTATTGTATATGCAATAATATTAGGCACTGGCAATGGCTATGAGTTCTCGCTCGAGAATATACTCTCACGTGTAGACATGGCAGTGCTGGGTGAAGATCACATGTATCACGAGCAGGCATTTGGAAAAACACTGGCGCTCGACCCCGAGGGGCTCTTGAGCACACTGCCTTGCATCGCTCATGTTCTAATAGGGTTCATGATGGGCAAGTGCATCAATACTGTTCACGACAACCGTGAGCGCATAGTCGAGATTGCCGTGTGGGGTGCGTTAATGCTACTGGTGGGATGGCTGGCGCAATATGGCATTCCATGTGGCAAGAAGGCATGGACCTCGAGCTACGTGCTCATCACCTGCGGCATGGCATCATGCATCCTCGCCATGCTCATCTACTGCATCGACATCAAGGGCCACAACCGCTGGTGTCGCTTCTTCCAGTCGTTTGGCGTGAACCCACTGTTCTGCTACTTAGTGGGCACGGTGCTGGCTATCGCCTTTGGCGCAGTGCGCTTTGGCACCAATGCTAGTGGCGACCCAGTGACCATGCATAGCCTCATCCACGATGGCTGCAAGGCCATCACCTGGTCGCCCGAGGCTGCCTCGTGCCTCTATGCCATCACCTTTGTGCTCATCACATGGTGCTTTGGCTACATCCTTTATAAAAAGAAAATCTATATAAAAATATAATATTAAAAACATCGAGCATTCGATTTAAATAAGAAAAAAAGAATAATAACTAAATAATATTACACTATGATTTTAATTGCTGATTGCGGATCAACCAAGATTGACTGGTGTCTGCTTAACGGGAAAAAGAAAGTTGCTCAAATCTTCACCACCGGCATGAACGCTCTGCTCATGACCGAGGAAGAAATGGCCGAGTGTATCATGACCGAACTCATGCCCAACCTGCGCGGATATGAAGTTGATGAGATTTTCTACTATGGTGCCGGCATCATTAGCGATGAGATAAAGAGTCATGTTATCAATGCCCTCAAGCGCAACATGCCTCAAGTTAGCAAAATAGAAGTTGATACCGACTTGCTGGCAGCGGCTCGCGCCTTGTGCCAGCATGAGCCTGGAATAGCTTGCATCATGGGTACCGGTAGCAATAGTTGCTACTACGATGGCGAGAAGGTAGTCGACAACGTGTCGCCACTGGGCTACATCCTGGGCGATGAAGGTAGTGGAGCTGTACTTGGCAAGCTGCTGGTGGGCGACGTGCTCAAGAAGCAACTGCCTGAACACTTGTGCGAGAAATTTCTCAAGGAGTATAACATGGATCGCAACACCATTATCGACCGTGTGTATCGCAAGCCTGCCGCCAACCGCTTCCTGGCACAGTTTGCTCCATTCTTGCAACGCAACATCGCCGAGCCATCAATACATGCTCTAGTGTTGCGTTCATTCACCGATTTCTTCACACGCAATGTAGCCAGCTATCCCGGCTACAAGGAGTTGCCATGTAATTTTGTGGGCTCTATAGCAATGCTCCAGAAGGATGTCCTCACCGAGGCCGCTGGCAAGCTTGGAATCACCATTGGCACTATCATTCAAGCTCCAATGGAGGGTCTAATAAAGTTCCACGCTAGTTAATGTATAACTCACAACGCACAAAAATTCCTTACACTCAACACGTTACACTTATTACTTAACACTTAAATAGCCATGGCTTTTATAAAGATTAGCGAGCAGCCCTCGCTCTACAACGACCTTGAGAAGAAGAGTGTGCACGAGTTGCTCACCGAGATCAACCAAGAAGACCACAAAGTGGCCGACGCGGTGCAAAAGACGATTCCTCACATTGAGCGACTCGTCACGGGCATCGTTGAGCGCATGAAACGTGGCGGGCGCATCTTCTACATGGGAGCCGGAACTAGCGGGCGACTGGGCGTGCTCGATGCTAGCGAAATCCCCCCCACCTTTGGCATGGACCCAGGGTGGATAATAGGTCTTATTGCCGGCGGCGACTATGCCCTGCGCAATGCCGTCGAGAATGCCGAAGACGATGAGTCTCAGGCATGGAAAGACTTGCAAAAATATGGAGTCAACGACAAGGACACCGTGATTGGTATCGCCGCCAGTGGCACTACTCCCTATGTGATTGGCGCTCTGCGTGACGCCCGCGCTCATGGCTGCCTCACTGCCGCCATCACCAGCAATCCCGACGCTCCCGTGAGCGAGGTGGCTGAGATAGCGATAGAGATGATTGTGGGACCTGAATATGTCACTGGCAGTAGTCGCATGAAGAGTGGCACTGGCCAAAAACTCATTTGCAACATGATTTCCACTAGCGTGATGATACAGATGGGTCGCGTCAAGGGCAACAAGATGGTGAACATGCAGCTCACTAACAAGAAGCTCGTGGACCGTGGCACACGCATGGTGGTCGATGAGTTAGGACTGAGCTACGATGAGGCAAAGCGATTGCTATTGCTCCACGGTAGCGTAAAGAAAGCATGCGATGCTTATCGTGGCATAAATGAATAATAAAACCCTCACCCTCAAACCACATTATATTATGAAAAAAGCTCTATTAATACTCATTGCAACTATTGCAGCTATCACAGCCGCGCAAGCACAGCCCATTGAGCGCACCGCCAATCAGGACAAGTACTACGTGCGTCGAGCCACCCACTTCGACGACCTTCCTGTGCATCGTCGCGACATTATCATGCTAGGCAATAGCCTCACCGACGGTGCCGAGTGGAATGAACTATTGCGCAACCCTCGCGTGAAGAACCGTGGCATCATTGGCGATATTGTGCAAGGTCTATACGAGCGCATGGAACCAATTCTCAAGGGCAAGCCTCGCAAGATTTTCATCCTCAGTGGTGTGAATGATGTGTCGCACGGTGTGGATGGCGACAGCATAGGGCGAGCAATGGAGAAACTCATTGTCCTCATCAAGCAGCGTTCTCCCCGCACCAAGATTTACCTGCAGTCGATGCTGCCATTCAACACCGATGTGCAAATGTGGAAACTCCTCAAGGACCGCGAGCAGGTGGTAATTGATGGTAACCGGGCAATGGAACAAGTGGCGAAACGCCAGGGCGTGACCTGGATCAATCTCTACCCCCTATTTGTCGACAATGAGGGCAAGCTGCGTCGTGAGCTCACCAACGACGGCCTGCACCTGCTAGGCCCAGGCTACCTGATATGGCGCGACGCAATCCTCAAGTACACAAAGTAAAATCGAGGGGATAGCACTCTACCTACACACAAAAAAAGCTCCTGAGCAATGATGCTCGGGAGCTTTTTGATTTTAGTGGGGTGGAATATGGGGTTCGAACCCACGACCTTCGGAACCACAATCGCAGAAAGATTAAAACCACATCACTAATCATGACTAATGCAAACTTCTGGGAGTCTGTTGCCAAGATAATTGACAATGGCTTCATCCAAAAAGACTTGCTAAAACTATACAATTATGCACAACTCTTTTCAACCAGGCACCTTATATATAAACGATTTTCACCAGTTGAACAGCACGGCTGCTCAGCGGGAGGTGAGACTCATGTCATTGCGACCCTACTCGCGGCAGCAGAAGTTAGAACAGATTCATTCTATAAAGAATCAATCAAGGACTTCAAAAGAGAATGCCAACATGCAGCGAAGCAAGAAAGCATAATTGAAAACTGGTCTAAAGCTACCGGTTGCTGGATTGACAACACCGACGTTTTTCTAGAGAACCAACTTGGAGAACAAATTGCCGAAGGTGGCGAAGCTCATGTTTACGATCATGGTCCCACCCTAATCAAGTCAATAGGACTTGATTATTTCATTCAGCCTATTTTAGCACTTGACCGTATATCTCTACACAATGCTTTATTTCCCGAAACAAGATTAACGGTTTTAGGATTTGGCCGAGATTCAAATGGCCTTTTTAAAATCATCGTTGAACAACCATTCATTGAAGGGGCACATGTGACAGATGATGAAATTGAGGAATTCATGCTCAAGATGGGATTTGAATTAAAGAATAAACGCAACTGGACTTATGCGACTCCCTTGATTTACCTGAGCGACATGCACGATGAGAACATTATTCGCTCAGCTAGTGGAACAATATTTGTAATTGATTGCGACATAAGAATTAATACACCAGAACTACATGAGGGAGGCATTAGAGAATTAACAACCGATGTAAGTTTCATTATTGGCCAACACACAAAAAAAGCTCCTGAGCAATGATGCTCGGGAGCTTTTTGATTTTAGTGGGGTGGAATATGGGGTTCGAACCCACGACCTTCGGAACCACAATCGCTAATTCCACCATGTTATCGCAATGATTTCTCAATTGCGACTGCAAAGGTAAGTGTTTTTTTTGTTCTGTGCAACACTTACCCAGTTTTTTTTTAATATAAATATTTTTGCCACCCTTTTTCAGGTTAGCCATTTGACTCCAGTTTCACGCTTCGTCCCATGCTGTACACGGCATGCAGCTTAATGTCGTCATCGAGGATTAAAATATCGGCATCCTTGCCACGCTGTAATGAGCCCTTGCGGTCGTAGATTCCCATGATGCGCGCTGGTGTCTCAGCCACCATGCGACAAGCGTCGTGCAAGGGTATTTCGGCCATCTGCACGGCAGTGCGAATGAGCCGGTCCATAGTGGCAATGCTCCCCGCCAATGCCGAGCGGTCGGCAAGCTTGCACACACCGTCCTCAATGATCACACGCGGGTCAAATGCCTTGTTGCTATTACTAGCAGCCACAGCCAGAGCATCGGTAATCATTGCCGTGCGCTCCACCCCTTTCATGTGATAAACCAGCTTGAGCAACGTGGGGGGCACGTGAATGCCATCGGCAATCATCTCCACCGTCATGTTTTCCATAAGATAGACAGCCTCAACCGTTCCGGCATGCTTAAACTCACGCACATTGTGAAATCCTGGCATGCCATTATAGAAGTGAGTGGCATGGGTATAGCCAGCTTCATAGGCAGCTTTTACCTCGTCAAACTCGGCCGCGGTGTGCGCAATAGAAGGCAACACGTCCTTATCGAGCAAGTAAGGTCCCATCTCAACAGCTCCAGGTAGCTCAGGAGCCGAATCCCACCGCTTGATGCTGTTAAAGTCCTCCACCACGTGGTGATACTCTTGCGGGTCGGGCAAGCGAATCAACTCAGGCATTTGAGCTCCAGCCTTCAAGGGATTGAAATAAGGGCCCTCGAGGTGCAACCCCATCACACCGCTAAACGGGTCCTCGATGAGTTCGTCACACACCCTTGCCGCCGCTTCAATCATTGGCAATGACGCCGAGGACAGAGTGGGGAAAATAGCCGTTGTACCATGCCTGCGGTGAGCCATCACAGCCGCCTCAAATGCCTCGTGAGTACCCTCCATGAAATCGTGCCCACCACCACCGTGGCAATGCAACTCAATACCACCCGGCACCACATGTCGCCCCTGCGCGTTGACAGCGAGCTCGGCACGCGGCTCAATGTGGCTATTTTTGCGAATTTCCACAATTCGCGAGTCATCAAAGAGCAGCGACCCCTCGTTAATCCACCCCGAAGGGGTGAGGATGTGACCATTGTAGATTTGAGTTAACATTCTTGCTTTTTTATTACCTTATATTCTACTCACAAAGGTAATATTTTTTTTTGAATAAAACACAAAAAATAAGAAAATAATCTATAATGAATGTAAATTTTTCAAATTTACCATGGCTCAAACATTTAATTCTAAGTTATTGAGAACGAATGAAAAGACCAAGATTATAGTTTTTTACACAAAAAAGTCACCTTTTTGTCATTATAATATTGTATTTTTGCAAAAACAAATTACCAACCGCAATTATACATAAAACTAATTAATAATATCATTATGAACAAAGCACTGATTGACCGTTTTTTAAAGTATGTCAAGTATGAAACCACAAGCGACGAGAACAGTGGCGTGACACCATCTACACCCACCCAAATGGTTTTTGCTAAGGAACTGTGCAAAGACTTGCAGGAAATGGGCTTGAGCGAGGTGGAACTCGACGACAATGGATACCTCTATGCCACTCTCCCTGCCAATACCGTCAAGCAATTACCCACACTGGGCTTCATAGCCCACATGGACACCGCCCCCGACATGAGCGGCAAGGGTGTTAACCCACGCATCGTGGAGAACTATGACGGCAGTGCCATCACACTCAACCAGGAGCAGAACATCGTGCTCGCTCCCGAGCAGTTCCCCGAGCTTCTTGACCACAAGGGACAGGACCTCATCGTCACCGACGGCACCACACTGCTCGGTGCCGACGACAAGGCAGGCATCGCCGAGATTGTGAGTGCCGTGGAGTGGTTCCAGCAGCACCCCGAGGTGGAGCACGGCAAGATTCGCATTGGCTTCAACCCCGACGAAGAAATTGGACTGGGAGCCCACAAATTTGACGTAGAGAAATTCGGTGCCGACTGGGCCTACACCATGGATGGTGGCTACGAGGGCGAGCTAGAGTTTGAGAACTTCAATGCCGCCAGCGCCAAGGTCACCATTAAGGGCCTCAACGTGCACCCGGGCATGGCTAAGAACAAGATGATTAATGCTATCCTAGTGGCTCAGCAATTCATGGGCTTGCTGCCAGCTAGCCAAACTCCAGCCACTACCGAGGGATATGAGGGATTCTACCACATCGTGGGCATTGAGGGCACCGTAGAGCAAGCCACTCTCACCTATATAATCCGCGACCACGACCGCAAGCGTTTCGAGCAACGCAAGCAAGAGATGCAACGCCTTGTCGACTTCATCAATGGCACTTATGGCAACATCGCCACGCTCGAACTCAAAGACCAGTACTACAACATGCGTGAGAAGATTGAGCCAGTGATGCACATCATTGATGTGGCTGAGCAGGCAATGCGCAATGCCGGCGTGAAACCAAGAGTGCAACCCATACGCGGTGGCACCGATGGTGCACAACTCTCGTTCAAGGGTCTACCCTGCCCCAACATCTTCGCTGGTGGCATGAACATGCACGGTCGCTACGAGTACGTTTCCATTCAAGCCATGGAAAAAGCCATGATGACCATCGTGGAAATATGCAAAATAGTGGCAAGCAAGTAGTCACACCGCACATCCACAACACATCACAACACACATCCCCGGCGTCACCTCACACACACGCTGGGGATGTATTGTTTTTTCAGCGCAGAATAGTTTAACCCCAATCAAGAGGCGCGCGTCTAATGATTTTTTGAAAAAAAATGGTGAGTAGAGATTTTTTTATAAGAATTATTTCGTGAAATATTTTTTTATTTCATAACTTTGTGGTTTGAAATGAAAGATAGCGCCTGTCAGCGATTTTGATGTATGGAATTTAGTAACCCCCATAAAGGCTGAGGCGGACTAAAATAGTTAAAACGAGAATTTTGTGACATGAAAATATTTACCAGCGAAGCTATCAAGAAGATAGATAGCGCAACTATTGCTATTGATGGAATCACGGAGCTCGAGCTTATGGAACGCGCTGCCTCGGCTGTGACCTATGAAATAATATCGCGCTGGCGCACTAGCAAGCGCATGGTTATTTTTGCTGGTCCCGGCAACAATGGTGGCGATGCTCTGGCAGTGGCACGCATGCTCTATGAGCAGGGCTACCGCCCCGAGGTGTTCTTGTTCAACATCAGGTCGTCGCACCTGAGCGAGTGCTGTGCCGCCAACCGCCAACGCCTGCTTGAGATGGGCGACATCGATTTCACCGAGATTGTTGATAATTTCAGTCCTCCCGAGCTTGGTCCTGGCGACGTGGTGATTGACGGTCTCTTTGGCTCGGGTCTTCACAGCCCCCTCAAGGGTGGCTACACCTCGCTGGTGCAGTATATCAACAACAGCGAAGCTTATATAGTGGCAATCGACATGCCGTCGGGACTCTTTGGCGAGTGGAACGAGGGCACCGACCGTCGCAATATCATCAATGCCGATCTCACACTCACCTTTGGAGCCAAGCGCTTGTCGTTCTTCTTCAGTGAGAATGCCGAGCACATAGGGCAATGCATAGTGCTTGACATCGACCTCAACCGCGAGGCTATAGCTTCTACTCCCGCCGACTTCTATCTCATTGAAAAAGAAGACGTGCGCGAGATGCTCAAGCCACTGTATCCGTTCATCAACAAATATGATAACGGAACGCTATACCTCATTGCCGGCAGCTACGGCATGATGGGTGCCGCCATACTCTCGGCGCGAGCCGCCCAGCGCATTGGCACAGGGCTAGTGACCGTACACGGTCCCGCTAGCGCAAACACCATCATGCAGACGTCGTGCCCCGAGGCGCTCTTTGAAGCCGACACCAGCGACATCTGCACCACAGCCATCAACCACAAGCACCGCTATAGTGTGATAGCCCTGGGACCAGGCATGGGCACCAGCGACGAGACTATAGATGCCGTGGACCACTTCTTGAAAAACTATCGCAAGCCTTGCTTGCTCGATGCCGATGCGCTGAACTGTATCGCCGCCCGTCCCATGTTGTTGCGTAGCATCCCCAAGGGGTCGATCATCACGCCTCACACGGGAGAATTTGACCGCTTGTTCCAAAAGAACAAGAATGGTGCTCGCATCACCAGCGACGAGGAGCGCTTGAAGCGCGCCATCAGTGTGTCGAAGATGCACGACATCACTATTGTTCTCAAGGGGCGCTACACGATGACCGTTCGCCCCGACGGCAAGGTGTACATCAACAGTAGTGGCAACCCTGGCATGGCAACAGCCGGTAGTGGCGACGTGCTCACCGGCGTGATATCGGGTCTCATAGCCCAAGGCTACTCACCCGATGCCAGCACCTGGATGGGTGTGTATATCCATGGTCTTGCCGGCGACCTTGCCGCAGCCAAGCAGGGCGAGCAAAGCATGATAGCCGGTGACATCATTGACAACTTGGGACAAGCAATACTTAACATCAAACGATAACTTCCTCCTGAGCTTATCCCCGCTCAGGGGTCCAAATGGTTGTAAAAGGATGCCATTTTAAGTTAAAAAGTGTTTTTTTGTTCATTTTTTAATCAACGAAGTTTAAAAAGGGGAATTGCCACGAGTACTTGTAATAGTGGTGGTGGTGATAAATTGTAAGTAAAAATCATTTACAAAAGTAAATGTTAGAGAACGTCAAGGGAGGTTGCCCAAGTGGGCTAACCTCCTTACCTTTGTATCGTCAAAGTGACAAAAGCGGTTCAAGAACCAGCGTGTTGTGTAACACATCTTGCCGCTTGAAAATATTCACAAATGAGAAGAGTAATGAAGTTTTTTTATAAAGTTTTATTTTTTACCGCAATTTCTATTTCAACAGCATCATTTACCGCTAAAGCCGAAAATCCTGCACCCGACAAGCTTAACACGGGTGTGAGCACCATCACTAACACTATCTCTAATCACGCCGACGCCGAACTGCAAGTGAACAGCTTGCTGAGCTTTGCCTACAAGTTTCGTGGTGTACCCTATCGCTGGGGTGGAACAACTCCTCGCGGCTTTGACTGCTCGGGGTTCACAAGCTACGTATTCAGCAACTTTGGCTATAAGCTGGCTCGTCGCGGCAGCCACCAGTTCCACAATGGCGACCGTGTGGATCGCAGCAACCTCAAGCCTGGCGACCTGGTGTTCTTTGGCGGGCGCGGCAACCGCCCAGGTATTGGTCATGTGGGCATAGTGACCGCTGTTGATGGTAATGGCCACGACTTCTCGTTCATTCATGCCTCCACTCGCCGTGGCATCACCGTGAGCCACTCAAGCGAGAGCTATTACAGCGCACGTTATCGCAGCGCATGCCGCATTATCAAGGTGAGCAATGAGGTGGTTGACGAGGCCAATAACTACAACTTGCCCAAGAGCGATGATAAACTAAGTTTTTTACCAGCGGGAATGGTAGACGAGTAATTAGCACTGACTCCCACTGGCATCAAGACGAGTATAATAACCGCGGCTGGCACCATCATCAAGTGCCAGCCGCAGTTGTTTTTTACTTAACCTAAATCGGTCATTTGGATAGCGTGGATTCATGAGTTTCGACCGGGCTTGCCTCAATAGAATTGTCGCCCATCGGTTGCTCCAGTCCGAAACATTGCTTGATAGCAACGCGTATGTCTTGAGCGTCGCGCCCATTGCCCTTGAGAATCTTGAGAACAGCCTTGATGTATTCCTCACGACTTTTGAGCCCCACGAGCCCAGCCACCCCACTCTGTGTGAGCATTAGCTTTTGGTTATAGACACGCAGCACCTCGTCGTAGTCCTTCTTTTGCACATACACATGAAACTCACGGCACAGCATCTCGTAGATGCCACGCGGATTAATCTCGTTAACGAGGTCAATCATGTGGTCCTCGAGAGCACTGATGTTGCGGAATTTCATGTCGATACGCAACTCAATGTCGTGCTTAACCCGGTGGCGAGTGTGCTGCAAGGCTTGTTGCTTGATCTCGTTGTCGAAATTCTTGATAACGGCTCGCTTGACGCTGTTGAACACGTCGTGCTCGTTCTTGTGTCGATGTCGCGCTACGGCACGAATCACTCCCTCAAGCATGAGTATGTTCTCAATCTCGGCAACGTTGGGGACCAGGATTTTCTTTTTGCGCAGGTAGGCCACCTCCTTGTCGTCGCGACGGTCACGGTCGACGATTCCCCAACTGTCGAGGTGGTGCAGGCCCTGCAGGTCGTTGAATGAGCGCACGCTCTCTATCACCTTGTTGCAACTTCCCAGCGGCTTGATGGTGTACTCGGGAAAAACCAGCGCATAAAGCCGCGAGTCGATGCTGTGCTCCTCATCGCCCTCAACAAAGAGCACTGGCTTGCGTGTACCCAGCAAGTCGATATAAAGGCTGTCGCTCAGGTTGTTGCTCGATTGTAGCACTTCGTAGTCCCATGTCATTCTCTCGGGATTGAAGTCCTTAACCCAGATGCACTTGTTGTCGATGCGCGAGCTTGCAAAGTTTATGTCGTGAGTGCTGTAGACAAAAGTGCAGTCGGGGCGAATCTCTTCAATCACATTCCACAGCGTGTGCATGATAGAGGGGTGAATAAAAGTCTCGGGGTCATCGACAAAGATGACGGCATCGTCCATGGCATAGAGGACGGCACCTAGGTAGTAGAGCACAGCTTTCTCACCATCGCTAAGGCGCAATGCCGTGTACTTGTCGGTTTGACCCTCGGTGGCAAAGAGTAGCTTGCCGTTCTCACGCAGAATCTTGTTCTTAGGGAAGACTTCCTGCCACATTTTCACCACCTTGTCGAGCTTGGTCTTGGGGAATTCCATTTCCTCATGCATGAGCTGGTGGGCCTTGAAATTCATCAGGCTCCGGAACTCGTCAATCATCATCACATAGGTGAGCTTGTCAAACTCACTCTTGGCGGTATTGACCACCTGCTGCATGTTGCGGTTGAACTTGTCGAAGCGCTCTCCTATCGAGCCCTTCAACGACTGTTCTTCCTGCTCAACAGGAAACAATGCCCTCAAAGCCGAGATGCGATAGGCCTGGTCGCCACATTGCTCCACCAGGTGATTGACAAAGCGAGTCTTGCCGGCGCCATTGGCACCAATGATAGTCACCTGGCGTGCCTCGCGCAGGATTTCACCTTTTTGCCCTGATATTTTGTTAGGAAGTAATAAGTCCATAGTATTACCGTTTTTTGGTCTCAAAAACTTTTTAGCTTGTAAAAATATATAAAACTTGGGGCTTAACCAAAAAATGTGACAAGATTTATAATAATTTGATGAAATATTAATTTTTAATCAATTTTAAGCGAAGCGCCCATTACTGCTAGACAAAAAGGGGCGTGCTTCGCACTTAAAATTAAAGAAAAATTATCTAATGTTTAAGCTAAGAATTTTATATTAATTTTTAATCAATTTTAAGCGAAGCGCCCATTGCTACTGAAAAAAAGGGGGGCGTGCTTCGCACTTAAAATTTAAATTAAAATTGGCGATGAATCTTCACAACCAATATAAAACGCTCTCGCCCCTTGCCGTAGCGCAAAGAACGAGAGCGATATATATTGTGTACACCATTAGTTATTACAGTGCCTTGGCAAGGTCGCGACCGTAGGCGCGACACTCGTCGATGGCTGCCTGGTCGGGAACCCACTGCACGCGTATGCCATCATTAATGAGCTCGAAGCCACAACCTTGGAGCAACCCGGTGAGCAACTTCACGCCCTCTCCGCTCCAGCCGTAGCTACCAAATGCGGCAGCCTTCTTGTTCTTGAGTTTCATGCCCTTTGCCATCTCAAGCAGTCCGGTCACGGCGTGAGCCAAACCGTTGTTGATAGTGGGCGAGCCCACGAGCACAGCCTTGGATGAGAAAATCTCGGTCAGGATATCGTTCTTGTCCTCCTTAGCGGCATTAAATATATTGATTTCCACATCCTTATCAACCTCCTGAATGCCTCGTGCAATCTCTTGCGCCATGGTGCGAGTGCTATTCCACATGGTGTCGTAGACGATAGTAATCTTGTTCTCCTGATAGTTAGCTGCCCACTGCTGATAAAGGTCGATAATCATGCCAATGTTCTTGCGCCAAATCACGCCGTGGCTTGGGCACACCATGCTCAGAGGCAAGTTCATGGCAAGAATCTCCTTGAGCTTGCGGGTCACCATCATGCTGAATGGGGCGAGAATGTTGGCATAGTATTTCTTTGCCTCGTAGAGCATCTCCGCCATGTCGACGCGGTCGTCGTAGAGCGACTCGGTGGCATAGTGCTGCCCGAAGCCGTCATTGCTGAAGAGAATGTTCTCGCCGTCCATGTAGGTAAACATGGTGTCGGGCCAGTGGAGCATGGGCGCTTCGATGAATGTGAGTGTGCTCTCGCCTATGTTGAGTGTGTCGCCTGTCTTTACTGTCACGAAGTTCCAGTCCTGGTGATAGTGTCCCTGGATGATAGCCTTGCCCTTAGCGGTGCAATAGATGGGCACATCGGGGATGAGGCGCATGAGCTCGGGTAGAGCGCCACTGTGGTCGCTCTCGTTGTGCTGCATGATCACCGCGTCGATGGTGTTAAGATCTACAACCTCCTTGAGGCGAGCCACAAACTCACGGTCGTAGGGTCCCCACACGGTGTCGATGAGCACGGTTTTCTTGTCACGAATGAGATAAGAGTTATAACTTGAGCCACGATGAGTGGAGAGTTCGTCGCCATGGAAATGAGTCAGTTCCCAGTCCACCTTTCCTACCCAAGTAACTTTGTCGGTAATTTGCTTAGACATAAATCAGTAAAATATTGTTTTGTGTTTATAATGTGTGTATCTATTATATTCATTTCTAATTTGCAAAATTAGCAACACTTCATGAGATGTGCAAACTTTTTTTTCTTAATTAAGAACCAGCGCCCTGGGGCTAGTCAATTCGTAAAAAATGCGATTAAGCGAGACAAAGCTCCAACCCCGGCTCAAAGCGTTGCGAGCGTGAGCATTTTATTTAATTAACATTAGTGTAAATTCGTGTAAATTAGGGCTTTCATGATTTAAGGTTATTAAGATAGTGAAACTTGCCATGCCCACGGCATTGAGCCAAATGGCGTTAAGGTTCTCGTTAAGTGCAAGGAAGCTAAGC
>ONEL01000005.1 GCA_900316835.1 uncultured Prevotellaceae bacterium
AAGAATAAGGTTAGTTAAGCGGAGTTAATTGTAGGACAATGTTTTACGCGATTTTATTTAAGGTTCGTTTCGGTCTGTTTTGACCCAATTTAGTTGGTGCAGAATTCATGTGGAACTGTTGTTTGAGCCATTTTATAGCATTGTCCACTTGCCAGGGGTAGAGCCAGTGACCGGTGTCACGCCCCACTTGCAGTTGCTTGGGGGCGGTGATAACGTTGTAGGCACTATAGGTTGAGGTGGGGCAGCATGCGGGGTCGTTATATCCCCAGGCATAGAACCCTGCCACGCGCAGCAGGCGGGCGAAATTAACGGTGTCGTAGTAGCGCGACACCTCCATGCGTGCTTGCAGGTTTGGTTCATTGGGATTGCGGAACAGGTGAGGCCAGCCTCCCCCGCGACCATGGTAATAACCCGTTAGTTCGCAAAAGGCGGGGAAATAGGAAAACAATGCGCTCACTCTGGGGCTCAAGGCTGCTGTCATGATTGAAAGCATACCGCCTTGGCTACCGCCATAGGTGGCGATGCGTGTGGTGTCGACATCGTCGCGAGTGCACAGGTAGTCGACAGCTCGCACACACCCCAGTATAGAGCGTTTGTAATAGTAGGTGTCACGATTGTCAATGCCCATGGTTGTGTAGCCAGCCAGTGCTCCGTTTTCAAGTTGGCGGTAGATTTCAGGGTCTTGATCTACAGGAATACCATGCACGCCCACTTCTAGTACCACAAAGCCTTCATAGGCAAGCTCACTAGGACCGTTAAAAGTCCTCACGGCAGCTCCAGGCAGGCGCAGGATGGCAGGTTTGCGTCCAGGTGTCTTAGGCACAGTGAGTACACCGTACACGTAGTTGCCCTTGCGGTAGGATTGCAACCGCAGGTAATACACGTCAACACGGTCGTTACTCTCCTTCTCGCTGTAGCGCAACTGCGGTGCCATGGGCACTTGTGCCGCTTTTGACACGGCATTGCTCCAAAATTGTTGGAAATCGGCAGGCATGGTTGTCGTGGGCTGTATCTTCAGCGGGTCGAAGGCGACGTTGGTCATTGAGCTATAATCGTGCCCGTTGTGCGATACTTTTACCCTCACGCTTGTGAAACCTGGAGCCTTGGCTCCCGGAATACTGAAGTGTGCCAAGCCATCGTTGCCAGTCTTTATAGTGGCTGTCTTCACCGCATCTAGCTTGTCGGGTCCATAGCTGTAGGTTATTTCGGCGCCTTTCATGCGCACATTCTCCTTGATTGCATAGGCTGTGAAATTCACCTGCTCACCAGTGTGGTAAGTCCAGTCGTCATGGTCGGGTTCAGCCACCACCGTGATGTATTGATGACTCGACGATTGTGCTGTGGCTACCATGAACATCATGGCAAGTGACAATGTGAAAAATAGATGTTTCATAATTCAAAATCGTTTATTGCCACAAAGTTAGTGATAAATGATTTTGTCCACAAGAGAAGGGTTAAACTTTTACTCTAAAATATAGTCTTATAATTATGTAATAAGGTGAAGTTTTTTTCGTTATAAATATATAAATCTGTATAATATCAATGTGCTAAAAATAAAAAACTACTAGATATGCAAAAGATTCTTTCTAAACTAATTCTATTTCTCACAATCATGGGAATTTTTTCTTTTAGTGCTCATGCGATTGATGAGCCCGATTTTGATTACCCGCAGCAAGTGAGTAAAGATGCTCTTGCGCAACTAAAGAAAGCCCAGCGCACAGGCGATGGGCAAATGATGGTGGATGCCCTGGTGAAATATTCCATTGCCAAGGCACACGTTTCGCAAGAGACAATGGACACTATCATCACTCAAATTGAGAGTGTCAAGAAAGTGGAGAAACGTGCCGACTACAAGGCGCTACTCAATTATCTTGAGGCTATGATTTTCAGTTCCTATCGAGATGCCTATGTTGTCTATGACCGTGAGAGTGACGATGACGCTCCACTGCCAGGCGACTATAGCGAGTGGACCGAGGCACAGTTTAATACTAAAATCAACGAACTGGTGCATGCCGCGCTAGCCGAGGAGGACGCACTCAAGCAATGCTCTATCAATGACTATAGCAAGCTATTTGTCGAAAGCGACGAAATGGGGCGTGTCTATGTGCCAACACTTTTTCAGGCCTTGTGCTTGCATTGCTTGGACTTGGTTCCAAACATGGAGAAAGAACTGGAACATCGCTGGGTGAATTCATGCCAAGAAGGAACTCCCGAGTGGATGTATGCTGTGACTAAAACTGATTATTTGGTCAATGTTGTCAAAGCCTATCAAAAGTATAAAGACAATGAGCATAGTGCCATGTTGCTGATCAATGGCTACCATAGTGATAGCTATGTGGAAATGAAAGACTATGTGAACCGGTTTCCTAATTCTTATTACACTCCTGCTGTGAAGAATGCCATCTATGGAGTGGAAAGGAAATCGGTAACACTATATTACAATGAGAACCTGAGCAATAGCGACTCTCTTGAGCTTGACCTGCGTGTAAGTAATGTCAATGATGTGGAAGCGCGTGTGTATCGTTTCCCCAACAAGCTGCTTGACATGATTGATAAGGGCAATATTAAAAAATACGGCATCAATGACCTGGAGCTTGTTAGAACTCATCACATGCACAGTGCTGGAGTGGTGCCATTTAACAATAAAGTTATTAAACGTTTCGAGCCACTACCTTTTGGAAGATATATTATTGTGGCGGTGTTTACCGATGGAGAGGGTAAGGAGTGCTACGACAAGGACCCGCGCATGTCACAAGCATTGATGGTGCACAACATCACCATGTTCAGCGCCGGTGGCAAGGACTTTGACGACCGTGTGTTCACTGTCAATACCCTTACCGGCGCACCAATCAAGGGCGTGAATTTAGACATCAAGAGCAATTATAATAGTAGCAACATACCTTCAACTGCCATTTCTAATGAAGAGGGTAGCGCATTACTACCTCGCGACAAGCAATACTATCGTCATGTGATAAAAGCCAGGTGTGGCGATGATAAATATGGACCATCACTCACCATGTCGCCTTACTATGAGGATAACCCGCGTAGCAATGTCACAGCGCGCGTATTTACCGATTTGAACATCTATCGCCCGGGCGAGACGCTCAAGTTTGGCGCAATTCTTCATGTTGTGACTAACGAGGTTATGCGACCTGAAGATGGCAAGAAAGTGCGAGTGATATTAAGGGATCCAAACAATCAGAGTGTCGATACTCTAGACCTGGAAAGTGATGCTTACGGCCGTGTGACTGGAGAGTTCACAATTCCCACCGACCGCTTGAACGGGCGGTTCTCCTTGAACTTTTACACTGGTGAGAAATATAGGTCTTACCTCTATCAACACTCGGTGAACGTGAGTGAGTATAAAGCCCCCACTTTTACTGTCTCGTTCCCCGACACGCGCGACGTGTTCACACGTAACCAGCCCGTGAAAATTACAGGCAAGGCTTTGACCTATAGTGGCATGCCAGTGCCTAATGCTCAGGTGAAGATGCGACTGCACCGCAACGAGTGGAGCTGGTGGTGGCGCTGGAGCACGAGCAAGGGTGAGACTATTGCCGACACGGTGGTGACTACCAATGAGAATGGTGAGTTCACCATCGAATTCCCAGTTACTACATTCAAGGAAAACGAGGAGAAGTATTACCATTACAACTATGTGCTGTTTGCTCAGTGTACTAACGAGGCGGGCGAGAGCCAGGAGGCTAGCCACAACTTTATTGTGGGTGGTAGGCGAGGAGTGGAATTAGGTGGTGACATCGATCACAATAACGTTGCGCCTCTCAAGTTGCCACTCACCTTCAATAGCACCGATGAGAATGAGAAGAGCGTGGAATGCTACTACAAGATTGAGGATAAAAATGAGAAAGTGGTGGCATCGGGCAATATCAGCAGCGACAACCCCGTTGTTGACCTAACCAAGTTGCCATCAGGGAAATACAAGGTTCTTGTGAACATGCTTGGTGATGACAAGACAACTAGTTGTTATGTTACACTCTATCGCAGTGGCGAGAAGACTAGTCCTGTTGAGGACAACCCATTGTGGTTGCCAAGTAAGGGGCAAAGTGTGGATGACAAGAATGTGGGTCATGTGACCATTGGTACAGCTATCCCCGAGGCAAATATCTACTACATAGCCACTTCGCGCGACAAGGTGGAGAAGCAAGGTTGGATAAAACTGAAGCAAGGTATTAACGATTTCACTATAGCGCTACCCAGCACTCCCGGTGGATATCTTGACATTATCTTCTATAGTGTTGCCCGTGGCAATGTCTACAAAGAGAGTGTACACTTGATGAGCAACGTGAAGGCTCCTGCCATGAAAATTAAAGTCAATTCCTTCCGCGACAAGCTCATCTCGGGTGAGAATGAGAAATGGTCATTTACACTGCTTGACCAAAACGATAAGCCACAGCCTGGCGCAATGCTACTGGAGATGATCGACAAGGCCATTAACGACATCAGTCCTAATGGCTGGGCTTTCTCCCCATCGCGCTATAGCAAGCATGTGCTAGACTTTGATAATAACACGCTATGGGGTTCTATCTATAGTAGCAAATCTTGGACTCATAAAAGCGAGGATACAAATTCTGAGTCGTTGCCTGTGTTTAATCTCTATGACGAATCATTCTTCAATAATCACAGGCGCTATATGCTGGGTGGTGCACGAGGCATGATGCTTGATGCGGCTCCTGCCATGGTTAATAAATCAATGAACATGATGGCTGTGGCTGAAGAGGAGAGCGCTGACGACACTATTGATGCACTTGACGAAGTGAAGGCTTATGGCAAAGCAAAACGTGAAGCGGTTGTACAAGTTGACGAGGCTAAACTCAGCGAGGTCGCTGTGCGTGAAACCGATGTGAAGGTAGCGCTATGGAAACCTTCTCTTGTTAGCGACGCTCAAGGAAATGTAATGGTTGAGTTTGACGCTCCCAATTACAACACCACCTGGATAGTGCAAGCAATAGCTTATAATAATGAGCTGAAAACCGACAAACTTGAACGAAATGTGCTCACTAACAAGCCTGTGATGGTAAAGTCAAGCCTGCCACGTTTCTTGCGACAGGGTGATGTGACAACGCTTGCCGCAAGTCTGCAGAACTCAACCGACGCAGCTCTCGACTGCGATGCCATTATCGAGCTCTTTAACCCTCGCACCAGTGAGGTGATTAAACGCATGACATTCAAGGAAAGAATTGCCGCCAACGGCACTAACACATTGAAGATTGACTGGAACGTTCCCGACACCATTCCCTTCGTTGGCTTCCGTGTGAAGGCTGCTACTGGCAACTTTGGCGATGGAGAGCAAGTTATGGTACCTGTGCTCCCGGCAATCTCGCCAGTGATTGAGACTCAACCGTTCTACATTGACGCGGCTACTCCTTCATTCACAACCAAGCTGCCACAATTCGCTCAAGATGCTCGTGTCACACTCGAGTATTGCGATAACCCCGTGTGGTACTGCGTGCAAGCACTACCCACCATCTTCAGTGATAACTACAACATTGCCACATCACTTGTGCACAGCCTCTTTGCGCAAACTCTGGCTAAAGGTATTGCCGAGATGCAACCAAACATCAAGGAGGCAATCGACTACTGGAAGGCTAATGAGCAAGACTCTGCGCTAGTGTCGATGCTCGCTCGCAATGGCGACCTCAAGATTGGAACCCTGCTGGCTTCGCCATGGGTGCGTGAGGCCGACAAGCAATCGCTGCGCATGTCAAGGCTCAATGAGCTCTTTGACGAGAAGCTGATGGCAGCTGAATATGAGCGCATCGTTAGCGCGCTGGAACGCCTGCAGATGAGCGATGGTGGCTTCCCATGGTATCGTTATCCAGGCTGCCAGTCATCGCTCTACACCACCGAGGATGTGTTGGAAATCATAGGTGAGCTTCGCCACCTTGGCTACCTCAAGGATGATAGCCGCATCAATGCTATTGTTAAGCCCGCATTGAACTATTTCGACAAGGAATACTTGCGCATCTACAAGGAGCAACTCAAGTACAACAAGAACAACCACAGTGGTTTCAGTAACTATGTGTATGTTCGCACTCTCTATCCCGAGTTTGCTGTAGGCAGTGAGAATAGCAAGATGATGAAGAATTGTCTCAAAGCTATGACTAAGGACTGGAAGGGCACTAGCCTGGGTAATAAGGCATTCTATGCCATCACTCTCAATCGCAACAACTATGAGAAAGTGGCAAAGAATATTGTCGAGTCAATACGTCAGTATGCTCTTGTCAAGCCTGAAATGGGTATGTACTGGGACAACGTGCAGGCTGGATGGCGCTACTACGACAAAGTGGCGGTGACATCAGTAATCCTGCAAGCCATGAATGAGATTGACCCACGCACAGCCGAGATTGACCAGGTGCGCAAGTGGATTCTTCTCATGAAACAAACCAACGACTGGGGCTCTAGTAGCCTGGCTGCCGATGCCGTTTACTCATTGCTCGCTACCGGTAGCAAATGGTTGGAGCGAAACGAAACACCCACCATCACCATCGATGGCAAGCCAGTGATCTTTGATAAGGTTGATGCTTTTCTGGGCTATTGCCGCAAGGAGATTCCAGCCACTTCTCTGGCAACACTCAATATTGAACGCAATGGAGCCAGCCCGGCTTGGGGGGCTATATATAGCCAGTTCAAGGCGACAATGGACAAGATTGAGGAAATGAGCATTAACGACCTTTCTATCCACAAGGAGTTCTATGCTTACCAAACCGATGGCTCGCTCAAGCGGGTGGAAAACTTCAAGGTGGGCGACAAGGTGCAGGTGCGCACTATCATTAAGAATGCAAAGGACCTTGACTTCGTCACCGTGAAAGATGAACGTGGCGCTTGCTTCGAGCCAGTGGATAAGCTTTCGGGATATCGTTATGCCGATGCCACTTACTACTACCTTGAAATTAAAGATAGTGAGACCAATATCTTCTTCACCAGTCTCGACAAGGGCACTCATGTGATTAGCTACGACGTTTATGTCACAGCACCCGGCAAGTATAGCGTGGGAATCGCTACCGCTCAATGCCAGTATGCGCCACAAGTCACTGCTCACAGTGCGGGTTCGATGGCTACAGTGGAGCCTTAATCAGCAGTAATTTTATTAATAAAAGCTTGATTATGAAGTATTCTATGAAATTTTTAAAACTGTGTTTCTTGATGGCTTTAATTCCACATGTGGCAATGGCCTACGACTTCAGCGAGGGTGGCTTGTTTTTCAATTTCAACAAGGATGGAAAAAGCGTCACTTTCACGTGCGAGACACCCATTTTCTTCGCTCATGACGCCCCGGCTCCTTCTCAAAAGGGATACATTGGCGACATTGTTATACCATCAACTATAAAGCATGACGGGAAGACTTATAAAGTGACTGCTATCGATGAATATGCGTTTACGGCTAATTCGGAGCTACGATCGGTGAAAATTCCTGAGTCGGTGATAGCGATTGGACAATTTGCTTTCATGCAGTGTTTTAGGCTTGAGTCGGTAGAGCTTCCGTCGAAGCTGACCAGTATTAGTGACTATGCGTTTGCCGAGAGTGGATTAAAAGCAATTAACATTCCCGGTAAGGTGAAGCGCATTGGCGTCGCGGCATTCAATGACTGTTACTTAAAGTCGGTTGACATTCCCAACTCGGTTACCGAAATAGGAAAAATGGCATTTGGCTCTTGTCGGTCGATGACGAGTGCTAAGCTGGGCAAATCGGTGGAAAAGATTGGCGAAGCGGCATTTAGCATGTGTACTAGCCTGGAGGCTATAACATTGCCAGCATCGTTGACCGAGATAGGGGAGAAGGCATTCTTTGAGTGTGGCAAGCTCAAGGAGATTATTATTCCTGCCAAGGTCAAGAGCATTGGAGATGGAGCATTTAATTATTGTAATGAATTGACCCGCCTTGAGGTGGCACAGGGTAATAAGGTGTATGATTCACCCAATAATTGTAACGCGATTATTGAGACGGCTACAGCAACTCTTGTGGCAGGAACCAATAATAGTAATATCCTTGAGACTGTGCAACGGATTGGTAGCGAGGCTTTCTATGGCTGTAAAGGCATGACAAGTGTTAATATTCCAACTTCGGTGACTCACATCGGAGATCATGCTTTTTTCTATTGCACCAACTTGAGAACACTAACGATACCATCGTCGGTGACCAAGATTGATAGCTACGCTTTTGTGGGGTGCGATAGTCTTGAGACGGTTGATATTGCTAACTCGGTGAAAGTTATCGGTGACAATGCATTCTTGCATGACGACTACATTAAAATGGTCACAATAGGTAGTGGTGTCGAGGAAATTGGCACTTGGGCATTCAAGGGGCTTGACATGGTGACCTCTATTGTGAGCAAGATTGAAGACGTGGGTAATGTTAAGATGGGCAAGGACGTGTTTGACGAGATTGACATGAAGGCTTGCACTCTATATGTTCCCCGTGGCACGGCAAGTAGCTACAGAGCAGCTCCTCAATGGAGAGATTTTAAGAGAATTGTAGAACAATAACCCCCTCTAAAGCAAGATTAAAACAATGTGGCGATTCTCGCGGTTGAGAATTGCCACATTTTTTAAACTAATTAGGCCATTAGGATTTTATAGCCCTAGGGCTTGTGCCGCTTCGCTTGTGAGAGCTGTGCGCAGTGTGGCTGCGGGTACTTTAACGATGATGTTGTCGGCGCTGCCGCAAGTTATTTCGTAGGGATTATAAACGAAGACAAATTCTCCATTTTCAAAGCCAATGTTCTTGGGCAACGGGGGGAGCTTCGTGTCGTCCATAATGCAAATCTTGTTGCACAAATCCTTGAAATCATGAGCCTGATATTTTGTCATCATTTCACTCAAGATGGCATCGATTACCCTGTTCTCGGCACCTTTCATGAAAATGGAGCTTGCGGGCAGTTCTTTACCCTCATTAATGTTGTAAATCATGTAGTAGTGATACACATGGCTTGTTGCGCCTTGCCAGCCGGTGAATTCCTTGCGCACCACCACGCAGTTGCCATACATACCATCAACAAGCTTGACGCGGGTGAGATTGAAATAAAAGTTATTCATCCCTTTCTTGAAGAGCCAGTCAAAGTTGGTGCTGGAGTAGAACGCGTCGTGAATGTGATGTGGCACGGGTAGCGATTGTGTCGCACCGGTCTCGCGCATGAGTGCGCTTGCAATATCCTCGCCATCATTGTATTTCTCGCCCATGATGAAGTGACCCACAGCATCTTGCAGGCTCAAAATGATGGCTCTTCCCATCTTGTATTCCCAGTCTATGTCGTAGGCGTTGTAGAAACCAATAATATCTTGGGGCAGTGACTGCCTGTCGACGGTGAAATTCTCCACCATCACTCGGCTGGTTTCGATTCTCATGATGGGGCTTCGTGCATGTGAGTTTGAAGCAATCATTAATGCCATGATTGCGCACATTGATACACAGTGAATTCTTTTCATAATGCTAACAGATATTTTAAGATATGAACGTTAACTTTTTAAAACTGGGCGATTATCGCAGTGGTTGAATCTCGCTACTTGTAACGGGATTGTTGTTACTATCGTGGCCGGGAGTGTAACGCACCACTTTGCCCTTGCCGGTGATGAAGGTGATTTCAACATTTGGCTTCCCGTCCTCGTTGCACTTAACGATGACTGGTCGGGCATCGCGATTGTAGATGCGCTCGCCAGTGATTGTGTTCTTAACCGTAATCTTTGTGTCTTCGCTCGAAGCTAGTACCAAGTAAACTTCCTTGCCATCGGTCATGGCATCCCAGCCGTTCACATCCTTGAATTGAGGATATTTCTTTTCAATGTCCACCTCGTTGCGCATGGTCGAGAAGGTGTTCCATTCGCCCACGTAGGCCACTTGAGCCACTACTCCGGCGGCAGGCTTGCTAGGGGTGGCTGCGACAGGGGGAGCGCCGGCAATCAGTGTTTCGCCCAACTCCGGACCCACACTTGCATAGATTGCATTTGAGTCGAAGTCGTCGGTCTCCTCCATTTTGAACTCAAGCAGCATTGTCGCGCAGTTCCCGGAATTTAACATGAGCGTGCGTTGATAGAAATGCTTGTCGCCCATGGTACCCGCAATCACAAAGGTGCTGTCCTCAAGGTCGGTATTCTCCACCTGGGCACCACGATTGTTGTAGTCTTGAAGGGCTTTGCCCACCATGCTTTCAATATCGCCGGTTGCTTTCTCTCCCCATGCTTTGAGGGTTGCATAGCCGTCCTTCGACTTGCACGAGAAGCCCCTGTCGCCGTCTTTCTTAAAGTCGACAAACGAGTTAGGATACTGCACCGAGTACCCCATGGTTTTGCTGTAAAAGTAGGTTAATCCCTGCCGCAACGGATTGTTACGATTCATGATCTCTTCTTTCTCCTCGTCGCTGTAGCCCGAGGCACTCTCTGGCATACGGTTCCACTTGCCGCTTCCACTACCATTGCAACTGCTCATGGCAATCGCAACTATCAATGCAATAATAAAATAGGTGTGTTTCATGTCGCAAATTTACATTTTTATGGGCTTATTCCCAAGCGAAACGCGAGAAAAAATATGGGGCGCATAAAAAATATTGTGTAAATTTGCACTTCTCAGTTATGGAACAACGCAAAATTATTCACATTGACATGGACGCTTTCTTTGCTTCGGTGGAGCAGCGCGACAATCCTGAGCTACGGGGCAAGCCCATTGCCGTGGGTGGAGACTCGGAGCGTGGGGTAGTGGCGACTGCCAGCTACGAGGCACGCCCATTTGGTGTGCACAGCGCCATGTCAATGCGTGTGGCTAAGCGTTTGTGCCCGCAACTCATTGTAGTGCCGGGGCGTTATCAAGTCTACAAGGAAGTGTCGCGACAGATGCATGAGATATTTCATGAGTACACTGACCTTGTTGAGCCCATCTCGCTCGATGAGGCATTTCTCGATGTCACAGTCAACAAGCCTGGCATAGAGCTGGCTGTGGACATCGCTAAGGAAATAAAAACAAATATTGAGCAGCGGCTTCACCTCACTGCGTCGGCAGGGGTGAGCTACAACAAGTTCCTGGCAAAGATCGCAAGCGACCAGCGCAAGCCTAACGGGCTATGCACCATTCATCCCAGCCGTGCGCAGCAGTTTATCGACGGGCTTAGAATTGAGAAATTTTGGCTCGTGGGACCTAAGACAGCCGAGACAATGCACAGCATGGGCATTATTACGGGTGCCGACTTGCGACAGGTGTCACTTAATCACCTCACGAGTGTTTTTGGCAAGATGGGAAGGGTGTTCTACAACTTTGCGCGTGGCATCGACAACCGCCCTGTGGTGGTGGACTGGGAACGCAAGTCGATGGGTTGCGAGCGTACCTTCGAGCATGATATAAATAGTACCGGAGCAGTGGTAGCGGCACTAAACAGTACGGTTGATGAGCTGGTGCGAAGGTTAGAGAAATATGCCTTCATTGGTCGCACCCTTACGCTCAAGGTCAAGTTTCATGATTTCCGACAAATCACGCGATCGGTTACCCACAACAAGGATTTGCGCGCTAAGAGCGATATCTTGCCACTGGCAATGCAACTTCTTGAGCAAGTAGACTACAGCGAGCATCCCATTCGTCTGCTTGGCCTGTCGGTATCGCTGGGAGGAACTGGCGGCGGCGCCCACTTTACACTCAACGAAGAGTGGGTAGAACTGGAACTTGACTTTCAGGATTGGGACCAGTTAGATAGTTAATGAGCTGTTACAATTCCTCTTTAATGCTTTGTAGCACTTGGAGCAATGGAGTTGTGGCTGTGATGAGTTGTTGCTCCACAAGGGTGCGCAGTTGAGCGTTTTTTTCCACTTTATTCAATAACAACAGGTTTAGCAGTAGGCGCCATGCCGTGTATTGCACTAGTGGCTTGTCGCTATCACGCAACTGCTTCCACAGCTGCGATGCCTCTGGCAAGTGGCGCAACAGGCGATGGCATAGCACATCGGCAATCTCTACACTCTCTACACTGCTTGCCCACTCAATAGCTGTGGACATGTCCATCTCCTCATGCGGGTATAACATTGGTGCTGCCATGCGGCATTCACGGTGCTTGCTGTCATTCCACAATTCTTGCGCCAGCTGGGCATTCTTGTCATAGTGAGCTGCGATAGTAATAACGTCGGCAAGCTGGCAACCCATTATCACCTCATGTGGGTCGCCTGCACGCCTAAGTCCATCGGCAACAATTCCATTGCGATAAGCAAAAAACTCTTTTTTTATAGCTTGTGTCATAATATTATTTGAAAAACACTAATTTCACTAATTACTACAAAAGACTGCTTCACATCATACTCTCAAAAAGTTGCAACTATCAGTGCAGTAAAACTTCGCAAGCTCGGAATTATCTTGCCATGCACTACATGCTAAATTTTTATTAGAACTGCAATCTTAGCGAAAGTTTTTTTTTAAAGAGTCTTACACCAACTAATACTCATCTGTGAGTCGTCTTGAATGTTACAATTCAATGTTTAGGAAACCGTATTATTGTATTGTCATTATTATAAGTGAGCAAGAACAATATTCTAAAAGTTGTTTTTACAATATGATAGAACACAAAAAAACAAACTTTCAATTTTTGATAAATACTTCTCCAATTTCCAAGTCAAATAGTCCCCTTGGAGTTTGTTTTTATCTCTAAGTACATTTAATTCAAGTAATAATGGTCTTTGGGAGTCATAAATGAAACGATAGTCGCTTTCTGTGATGTAAGCAGGCTGATATTTTTCAACAAGTTCATCTATTGCCTTATATAGACGCATAGTGCTATAATAGAATTTATTCGCATCTGGAGGTAAAAAACGGCCATTAGCTCTTTCCCTTCCATAAGTTGCAACATTTAAATCTGCAAATAACTGTGTGATTTCTTGTAATAATTTCACTTCTGTTTGTTCCATAATTAACTTGATTTTTATTTGTTTTCTTATTGTATTGAATCTTTTTAAATGCTTAAGAAGTATACTCTTTCTCAATTATTGAATTCACGTATCGAATCCCAATCTTTCATTTGGTTGATAATGTCAAGATATTCTTGCAAACATGTCTTGTTAAAAAAATAATCTACCATAAATGATACTATTTCTTCATTGCATGTATTTTCTGTTTTTAGAAATGAATCTAAAAGCTCTACATCATTGATGATTCTAATCATGTCTTTCTCACTTTCAATGTAATGATCTGTGAAAAACTTTAGCCCATTCCAGACTTGATTACGATGGTCTTCTTCTATATATCCGCCATCAGATTTACAATAGGTGCCCCCTATAGTTATATCTATTGATTTCAGAAACTTTGCCAATTCGTAGGTCAACGGAATATTTTTATGTGTATACATTTCATCCCATTTAGTAATTACCCAATAATAATAATAATTAGTGTCTGGTGTTCTATGCATTCCTATGAATTTGTTTTCTATTGGTGTCGACCAATTTTTCAGATTCTTTTTTATATTATCTATCGTGAATTCTTTGCTCAACTCTTCATAATCGAAATCATGATCGTAGCTAACAATGTCCCAAAAATTTTCATCTTTAATGTAAGGTTTAGCAATCTCTTTAACATTAGGTATCTGCAAGAAGATTTTATGCAATTTTTTATATTTCTGAATGCTATTCCAAAAATCATCGTGAAGTTGTAGATAGGCATATAATTTATCTGCATCCCAGTTAAAATGCTCATTCTTTAAGATCGCTTCTACATCATACAAAGGACGGCCATATATTCCATATGTTTTATGAGATAAATATTTTTTGTCATGGTTGAGTACATATCTACAAAAATAGATCAAATCATCTTTATTCCAACTGAATTTACATTTTTCTAAAACTTTCTTCCAATCCAATACATCTATATGTTCACTAAGAAAAGTGTTGCTTAAGAAACCTAGTTTCTCATATGCCTCAAATTTCTGGCTGGAATTGTCATCATATGGATAATCTGGACCATTCTTATATTTTTTGTATGGTATGTACTTGTCGTATTTGACAAGCATATCCTCTTCCCAAATAAGATTGGAGTCATCCATAAGTCGCTCCCAAATAATTTGGTCCTTATATTTCTCGACCAAATCAAAAGTCCATTCGATTTGTTTATAAAGAGGCTTGTAAGCAAAGATGTCGAACTTATGGATGTTGTCAATAACCTTTGGCTGGTATTCGGAAAAACCACTTAATCCAATATACCCCCAGCTTGAAACGACAGATAAGTTAAATTTATAATCCCGCTTCATTAAATACTCATGTTTGCTTTTCATCCATTTGATATATGCCAAAGCTTCTTCTCCTTTAAGTCTGGGAAAACCTTCTGGAAAAGAAATGTCACCAAGAATATCATAATGTAGCAGAAGTAGTTTCCCTACTTGAGAAGTAAGACAATATCTATCACTCGTATTGCTAATATCAAAAATTTCAAATCCTTCCGCAATTAATCCTTTAACGCTACCATGGCGAAGCTTGATTTCTGTAAAATCTTTATCCCAACAACTTCCTGGTATTCTCTTGCTTCCGTCGCCGTTTGTAATATATACTTTACCTTTATATGTCTGAATATATTGGGACTTTTTATCTTTTAGTGTGAATGCAATCAACTTGTTGTCAAGTTTTTCAACCTTTTCATTTTTGATTAGCCATCCGACTATTGTAGCGTGATATTTAATCATACTACGAAATAATTTGATTTCGTCTATCATAGTGTTTTTGATATGCTTCATATAATATTTAGAATTTAATAATTAACAATTATTCAGATTCTCATACATCAAGGACATTTAAAATGTATACAAAAGTACAAATAAATAATCGAAATAAACATATTTTGGCTTATCTTTCTTTTGGGTTAACCTTGCTGATTTGTTTTGTTATTTTTATATTTGGAGGCAATTGTGGTTTTGCTAAAACATAATTAGAAACTAGAATTTTGCTTATCCTATTCATTGTAGGTTGAGCCATTAAAAAAGCGAAAAGTAAGAGTGCTGCGCCAACAGAGCGTAGCACTACTACTTATAAGAAAATCATTCCCTATTCCATATTCTCGTTCCACCTTACTTGGTCAGTGGAGAGTAGTCACGACCATAACGCAGATGCTGGTCAACGTAGTTCTCGTTGTAGCTAATGGTGATATCCTTGATTTCGCCGTTAGCATCGTAAACTGGTTTGTAAACAGGGTTTACGAAGCCCTTGTAGGGTGCGATATTAAGGTTCTCGTAGCGCTTGAGAATCTCGGCGTGAATCTTGGGATCAACCTTCACTCCGTAGGTCTCTACCAGCTTGCGGCCTGCCTCAAAGTCTCCCTCGCTCTTGATGCGTTGCACCTCGGCAAGCAGCTTGCCAAAGAGGGCACGCAACTTCTCGTAGTTGTTAACCTTGACGTAGGTCTTGCCACCTCTCTTCTTGTCTTTTACAATCTCAATAACTTTGTCTTTCTTGCCCATTTGGTAGCACCACTCGCTAATGAACTTGCGGTTGCGCATGTGCGACTCCTCAATGTCCTTGCCAGGCTCGATGCGGGTGAGCTGGGTGAGAAGACCGTTCATGATGTACTTGTAGTATTCGGCCTTATAGGTGTCAAGATCTTTGAAGATGCCAAGCTCCACAAGTTTGGGATCGGCAAGATAATACAGGGCGAAGAGGTCGGCGCGACCTTCTTCGAGGGTTGCGCCATAGGCCTTGAGAGCATCGGGGTCAACACCCGGGAGCAGTTGTCCGCTGGCATGACCTAGGCACTCATGCAGGTCGGTGTGAAGCTTGTCGGCAATGGTGAGGTGCTTCTTCATGAGTTGCACTTCGGTATCGCTGTAGGCAAACTCCTCGTTGAAACCGGTACCACTTGCTACCTCATCATAGGCGTCGGTAATGTTCTCCAGAGTTACTGATTTAGAGCCGTGAGCGGCACGAATCCAGTTGCTGTTGGGCAGGTTGATGCCAATGGGTGTAGAGGGATAGCTGTCGCCGGCTAGGATGGCGGCGGTGATAACCTTGGCGCTCACGCCTTTCACATTCTGCTTCTTGAAGCGCTTGTCGACGGGCGAGTTATCCTCAAACCACTGCGCGTTCTCGCTGATAAGTGAGGTGCGGAATGATGCATCCTTGTTCTTGAAGTTGACGATGCTTTCCCAGTTGGCGGTCATGCCCAGGGGGTCGCCGTAGCTCTCAATGAAGCCGTTGATGAAGTCGACGGTGCCTTTAGTCTCCTCGGCCCACATGATGCTATAGTCGTCAAAGGCCTTGAGGTCGCCAGTGGTGTAAAACTCAATGAGCTTGGCAATGTAAGCTTTTTGGGCACTGTTCTCGGCAACGCTACTGGCCTTTTGCAGCCAGTACACGATGTTTACAATGGCCTCGCTATAGAGCCCGCCTATCTTGTAGGGCTTCTCAACAACCTTGCCGTTCTCTTTCACCACCTTGCGGTTTAGACCGTAGCTCACGGGTGTCTCATCGGTGGGATCCTTGATGGCGTTATAGAAATCTTCAACTTCCTTTTGGGTAACACCCTCATAGAGGTTGTTAGCGCTGGTGAGAATTAAATCTTGACCATCGGCTTGATTAACGCGCTTGGCCATGAAAGTGGGGTCGAAGATAACCTTGTCGAGGGTGGCGAGTAGCTTGTCGGCCTTGTCACATTTCTTCTCTTCGGTGCACTTGTCGCACGACTGGATGGGAAGTTTCTCGAGGGGCAGTGCCTTGTACTGAGCGTCGAAGAACTCTTGTGAAAACTCGGGTACAAACTTGTCCTGAGCGTAGTGATGGTGAATACCATTACCAAACCACACCTGCTTCAAGTATTTCTCTAGCCCCTTGAAGTCGGCACTTGAGCGGTCGCCCTTGTAGCTTGTGTAGATAGCCTCGAGCACCTGGCGCACCACGAGGTTGTACTTGCCGTTCTGATCAAAGAGGATGTCGCGACCTTGCAGGGCTGCCTCGGTGAGGTAGTAGACATACTTCTTTTGGTTAAGCGACAAGTCGTTAAAACCAGGGACCTGATAGCGCAACACCTCAATGTCGGCAAAGCGGTCCACGTTGTAGTTGAAGTTGCTGTTTTGAGCCATAGCAATTCCTGTTGATGCCAGTGCCACAACAGCAGCGGCAATTAGTGTTTTCTTCATAAAACGTTTTATAAAATTAGTAATAGTAGTTTCCACGATAATTGTTTTAACAGTGCAAATTTAATACTTTTCCCAAAAATCGCCATTTAAAAGATGTGAAAAGTTAATAGAGGCTAGGTAAAATGGCGGGCAACCACCATGGTTGCAGGCTCCATTCTCTTAATAAATTATAATTAAGGTGTAAAGTTTTGTGAGAATGGGCGGTTTTGCCTAAATTTGCACGTTTTATGGGTCACTGTGTGCTTTGATTCATGGTGGACTTCAAATAAAAAGAGTAAAAAAATAAACCAAGTAATATTTAAACATTTAAGATTTTATGAGTTTGAATATCGTTGTGCTGGCCAAGCAAGTGCCAGACACCCGCAACGTGGGTAAAGATGCGATGAAGGCCGACGGAACCATCAACCGTGCCGCACTTCCAGCTATCTTTAACCCCGAGGACCTGAATGCGCTTGAGCAAGCGCTTCAGCTCAAGGATGCTCATCCTGGTTCGAAAATAACACTCGTTACCATGGGCTTGCCTCGCAGTGCCGAGATGGTGCGCGAGAGCTTGTATCGTGGTGGCGACGATGGCGTGGTGCTCACCGACCGACCTCTGGGAGGTGCCGATACCCTTGCCACTAGTTACTCATTGGCTCAGACCATTCGTCACCTGGACAAGGTGGACATCATCGTGGGAGGTCGCCAAGCTATTGATGGCGACACCGCACAGGTGGGACCACAAATTGCCGAAAAGCTTGGTCTGCCTCAAGTTACTTATGCCGAGAGTGTGAAGGTGGAAGATGGCATCGCTACCATCAAGCGCCGCATCGAGAATGGCTTTGAGACTGTGACATGCCCATTGCCACTGGTTGTTACCGTTAATGGCAGTGCCGATGCCTGCCGTCCACGCAATGCTAAGCTCATTCAGAAGTACAAATATGCTGTAACACCCAGCGAGAAAGCTCAGCTCAGTGAGGAGCGCCAGCGCTTGGTGGAGGCTCGTCCTTACTTGAATATCAAGGAGTGGGGCGTTGCCGACATTGAGGCCGATCCAGCCCAGATTGGTATGAAGGGGTCGCCCACTAAGGTTAAAACAGTAGTAAACGTTGTGTTCCAGGCTAAAGAGAGCAAGACCATTGAGGGTGGCGACGAAGCCCAGCTCGAGGGACTTGTGCAAGAACTCATTGCCGATCACATCATTGGTTAACGCTTTAAATGGAGAAGAAAACTATGAACGACAAGAATAATTTGATAGTTTACTGCGAGTTTGACGATGGTCACGTTGCCGACGTCAGTCTGGAGTTGTTAACCAAGGGACGTACCCTTGCCACTCGCTTGGGTGTTAAGCTCGAAGCCCTCATCTTGGGCGATAAACTCGATGGAGTAGAGCAGCAGGTGTTCCCCTATGGTGTTGATGTTGTTTATAAGGTTGAGGACGAGCGCCTTTATCCTTACACTTCGCTACCACACTCAAGTGTTGTTATCAATCTGTTCAAGGAAATTGAACCACAAATCTGCCTGATGGGCGCTACCGTGATAGGTCGTGACTTGGGTCCGCGTGTTTCATCGTGCTTGACCAGCGGCTTGACTGCCGACTGTACCGCACTGGAGATTGGCGACCACACCGACCCCATCACTAAGACTGAATATAAGGACTTGCTTTATCAAATCCGTCCCGCCTTTGGTGGCAATATTGTTGCCACTATCGTCAATCCTGAGCATCGTCCACAGATGGCTACTGTGCGCGAGGGTGTGATGAAAAAGGAAATCTTCGATGCCAACTATCAGGGCGAGGTAATTAATCTCGACGCCAACAAATATGTCGACCCCGCAAGTTTTATCGTAAAGATTATCGACCGCGAGGTAGAGAAGTCGAAAGTTAACATCAAGAACTCACCAATCATCGTGGCTGGTGGCTACGGTGTGGGCAGCAAGGAGAACTTCGACCTTATTTTCCAACTTGCCGATGTGCTGGGTGGAGAGGTTGGCGCCAGCCGCGCAGCTGTGGATGCTGGTTTTGTTGAGCATGAGCGTCAGATTGGTCAAACTGGTGTTACAGTACGCCCCAAGCTCTACATTGCTTGTGGAATCTCTGGGCAAATTCAGCACGTTGCGGGCATGAACGAGAGCTCTATCATCATTTCAATCAACAATGATCCCAATGCCCCCATCAACTCGATTGCCGACTATGTTATCACTGGCAATCTGGAGGAGATTATTCCCAAACTAATCAAGTATTACAAGAAAAACTCGAAATAAGATAAGATATGGCAAATTTCTATAAAGATAATAAGGCGCTGCAGTATCATCTGCACCATCCGCTCATGGAGAAGATTGTGGGCATGAAAGAGCGCGACTACACTCAGTGTGAGAAGTTTGACTACGCCCCAGTCGACTTTGAGGATGCAATCGATTCTTACGATAAAATCCTTGAAATCACTGGTGAAATCGCTGCCGAGGTTATAGCTCCCAATGCTGAGAGTGTTGACAAGGAAGGTCCTCATCATGCTAATGGTCGAGTGGCTTATGCCAGCAAGACCCAAGAGAACCTTGACGTCACTCGCAAGGCGGGACTCTATGGAGTATCGATGCCTCGACAGTATGGTGGTTTGAATCTGCCCAATGTCACTTTCTCAATGATGAGCGAGATGATTGCTCAGGCCGATGCCGGTTTCCAGAACGTGTGGAGCCTGCAGAGCTGTATCGACACACTATTTGAGGCTGGCGATGAAGAACAGTTCCAGCGGTACATTCCACGTGTGTGCAACGGCGAAACCATGTCAATGGACCTTACCGAGCCTGATGCCGGTAGCGACCTCCAGAGCGTGATGCTCAAGGCTACTCAAGACGAGGACGGCACTTGGCGCCTGAATGGTGTAAAGCGTTTCATCACCAATGGCGATAGCGACATTCACTTGGTGCTCGCGCGCAGCGAGGAAGGTAGTCACGACGGTCGTGGCCTGTCGATGTTCATTTACGACAAGCGCAACGGTGGTGTCACAGTGCGTCGCATTGAGGACAAGATGGGTATTCATGGTAGCCCCACTTGCGAGCTGGTATTTAAGAATGCTAAGGCCGAGCTATGTGGCTCGCGTCGCTTGGGCTTGATTAAGTATGTAATGTCGCTCATGAACGGTGCCCGTTTGGGTATCACCGCTCAAAGTGTGGGCTTGTGCCAAGCAGCCTATAATGAGGCTATTGACTATGCTCGCAGTCGTGAGCAGTTCGGCAAAGCCATCATCACTTTCCCTGCTGTGGCCGAGATGATTACTAACATCAAGGCTAAGCTCGACGCTTCGCGCACAATTCTTTATGAGACAGCTCGTTTTGTCGATATCTACAAAATTTGGGAGCAAATCTCTCGTGAACGCAAGCTCACTGCCGAGGAGCGTGCCGAGATGAAGAAATATAATCGTCTTGCCGATGCTTTCACACCACTATCGAAAGCTTCGTCGAGCGAATATGCTAACCAAACCGCCTACGACTGCATCCAGATTCACGGTGGTAGTGGCTTCATGCGTGACTACACTTGCGAGCGTCTTTATCGCGATGCGCGCATCATGAACATCTATGAGGGCACTACACAGTTGCAGGTAGTGGCTGCAATTCGCCACGTCACCACAGGCACTTATTTGGCACAAATGCAGGAGTATGCCGCGGCTCAATATAGCGATGAGGTGGCTCCTCTCAAGGCTCGTGTCGACAAGATGATGGAGCAGTATGAGCAAGCTATCGAGAAGGTTAAGGGCTTTGAGAACCCCGATTACATCACCTTCCATGCTCGCCGCTTGGTGGAGATGGCAGCCTGGACTATCATGAGCTACTTGCTGTGCCGTGATGCCAGCTGTGAGCCCGAGCTCTTTCTCCAGTCGGCTAATGCCTATGTACGCTATGCTCAGGCACGCCTCGAGGCTAACGTGAAGTTTATCAACGATTTCACTCCCGAGGATGAAGCCTGCTACGCGCAAGAGTAACTTATAGCTTAAAGAGTTAAAAATGGGAGATTGCCGTCACTGGCATCTCCCATTTTTTGTTGCCTGGTGGTGAACTTTGCAACTTGGTTGCAAAAGTTTTAGTCTATCTTTGTGGCGTGAAATTGTTTAAAACATAAATATTATGGCACATAATCATCATAACGAGCACGATGAGCATCATGATGGATGTTGTTGCTCTCACAACCACGAGCATGAACATAACCATTGCCACGAGCATGAACACGAACATGAACACGAGTGTGATCATGACCATTGTGGCTGTCACGGGCATGAACATCATGGTTGTGGCTGTCACCACCATCATGAGCATGGCAGTGTGAAAAAGAAACTAATGCTCATCGTGGTTACCGCAATACTGCTGGGACTGGCTGTTCTTGTCGAGAAAACATGCAATCTCGCAACTTGGCAATTACTGCTGGTATACTTGGTGCCTTATCTGCTCATTGGATATGAGACACTCAAGGAAGCTGCCGAGGGGCTTGCTCATGGCGATGCCTTCAATGAGCACTTCTTGATGTCGATAGCCACCATTGGAGCTCTGGGCATTGGTTTCCTTCCTGGAGCCGAGACACAGTTTCCTGAGGCGGTGTTTGTGATGTTGTTCTTTCAGGTGGGAGAGATGTTTGAGGGCTATGCCGAGGGGCAGAGTCGCAAGAGCATTGCTCACCTCATGGACATCAGGCCCGACGTGGCAAGTGTTGAGCGCAATGGAGAGGTGATTACGATGTCGCCAGCCAATGTGGCTGTGGGCGAGACAATAGTGATAAAACCTGGTGAGAAAATTCCGCTTGATGGAGTGGTGATAGAGGGAAGCACGTCGCTCAACACGGTGGCTCTCACTGGCGAGAGCGTGCCACGTGATGCCACGGTCGACGACGAGGTGGTGTCGGGTTGTGTTAATTTGAGTGGAGTGATAAAGATGCGCACCACCAAAACCTATGGCGAAAGCACCGTGTCGAAGATTATCAACCTCGTTGAAAATGCCAGCCAGAGCAAGTCACGTAGCGAGTCGTTTATCACACGTTTCGCTAGAATTTACACTCCCATAGTGGTCTTTGCGGCTATTGCTGTGGCTGTGGTTCCGCCATTATTTAGTGGCGACTTTGTGGGTACATTTTCCACTTGGCTTTATCGTGCGCTTATGTTCTTGATTGTGTCATGCCCATGCGCGCTGGTAATAAGCGTTCCGTTGTCGTTCTTTGGTGGTATTGGTGGTGCTTCACGCAAGGGTATATTAATAAAAGGTTCTAATTATATTGACGCGCTTTCGCAGGTGGATACCGTGGTCTTCGATAAGACTGGAACGCTCACTCATGGGCAGTTTGCCGTGTCGGCTGTTCATCCTGAGAGTTGCGATGAGCGCCACCTGTTGCATCTTGCCGCCCATGTGGAGCATTTCTCCACTCACCCCATTGGTGCAGCACTGCGCGATGCATTCCCCGATGAGGCTACCGATGGTTGCCTTGTGACCGATGTCGAGGAAGTTGCCGGCAAGGGAGTTCGTGCCCGTGTGGGGAACGATCTTGTGTGTGTGGGTAACACTCGCATGATGGATGCTGTGGGTGCCAAGTGGAGCGATTGCGACCATGTGGGAACCATTATCCATGTGGCGATAAATGGCGACTATGCGGGCCACATCGTTATCAATGATAAGGTGAAAGACGATAGTCTTACCGCCATCAAGCTACTCAAGAAACTGGGCGTGGGGCGCACCTTTATGCTCACCGGCGACAGGCTTGAAGTGGCACAAGAAGTAGCGCAAAAGCTTGGCATAGATGGCTTTAGTGCCGAGCTAATGCCTGCTCAAAAGGTGGATTATATTGAAAAAATGTTAAGTGAAAAACATTTGGGAAAAACATTAGCTTTTGTGGGCGATGGTATCAACGATGCTCCAGTGCTGGCGAGAGCCGACGTGGGAATTGCGATGGGAGGACTAGGCAGCGATGCTGCTATCGAAGCTGCCGACGTGGTAATCATGGACGACAAGCCATCAAAGATTGCACTTGCCATGAGCATTGCGCGGCGAACCCTTGGCATCGCTAGGCAAAATGTGTGGTTTGCGATAGGAGTAAAACTTGTGGTACTATTGCTCGCCACATTAGGCCTTGCCACCATGTGGATGGCTGTCTTTGCCGACGTTGGTGTCACAGTCCTTGCCGTCCTCAACGCCATGCGGGCACTTAGAGCGAATTCATGATAATCTATATATTAAAAAATAAGCAATGTTTTTTAATTCAATGATTTTTTTTTAAATTTGCAAATCACTAATTAAATGATTTAAATTTATGAAAAATCTAGCTTTATTTTTTTTATTGATCTCGTTGTTGGCTACTAGTGCCAATGCGCAAAAGAAATATGTGCCTAAACGTGGTGACTACACTTTCAGAACTCAGGTCTGCACCTCGGTCGACGAAGATGGTGATTCGGTCGTAGATTCCATTATAACTTATGTCACCAACAAGAAAGGCACTTACACACTGGTAAGTCACCCACAGCCTCTCAACCCTGAACAGTGGACAGGATTTGGTGATATCGTCGAGGACGATATCAACTTCGATGGCATTCCCGACCTCATGATTTGCCTTGGACCCATCAACGCATTTGGTGGCTTTACTTATGATGGATATGTGTGGAATCCCAAGCGAAACAAGTTCATCCAGGTTGAAGATTTTGATCTAATCATGGCCCCCGAGTTCGACAAGAAACACAAGACAATTACAGGAACCTATAGAGTTGACAATGAGTTTGAAGTGTCTACCTATAAACTGAAAAACAACAAAGCCCTCCTCATCAAGTCAACGCGCTTCACCGAGAAGGAATAAACCCAATTAAACACTTTAAGTAACAGTGTTTAAAATTATTTATAATGTCCTCAAAGTGTCATCGCTGGCAAAAGCATGCTTTTGAGGACATTGTTGTGTTTAAAAGTACAGTAGATTGTTGATAGAGTCAATTATGTAGGTTGGGTCGGAGTGCTGAAGCTGCTCTGGGCTAGAGTTGCCCCAAGTGACGGCACAGGTTGAAGCACCGGCACGGTTGCCCATCTCAATGTCGACTGGCATGTCGCCCACTACAAGAGTCTCTTGTGGCAAGAAATCAAGCCTCTTCATGATTGTGAGTACTGCCTCGGGATGAGGTTTGGGGTGCTCCACGTTGTCGCAGCCTAGCACAAGAGAAAAAACTTGCCTCACTCCCAGCATCTCGAGCAAATCCACAAGCGATGCGTGGGAGCGTGAAGATGCCACCGCAAGGGTGATGTCTTGCTCATGCAAAGTGCTGAGAGTGTGACTCATGCCAGGGAATAGGGTGGGGGTGAGATGGTGCTTGTTGATATCGAAGATGCGACAGTATGTGTCGGCACATTGTTGAGCGGTCTGGTCGTTAATGCTTGGGTAGATGTGCTTGAAGCATTCCCAAAGTGGTAACCCAATGGTTGTGGCACATTGCTCGTCGCTTGCCACTTGGAGCCCCATTTCACTAATGGTAGCCTGCATGGTGGTGAGGATAATGTGCCGCGTGTCGGCAACAGTACCGTCAAAGTCAAATATTACAAGCTTATATTTCATAATCAATGCAAAGTTATATTATTTTGCATTAATAAGTGCATTGTAAATGAAAAAATGAGTACCTTTGTCAAAGAATAAAACACTACAATAATAATGCGTAAAATATTATCGACACTCCTTCTCATGCTACTTTTTGTTGCATGTCGTGGCACGGGAAGCGACAACAATTTGAAAACCCAGGGTGACTCGGTGATAACCGAGGCTAAACTCATTTCAATAACTCATGCACAGGGCTACACTCAAGTAGAGATAAAAGACCCATGGAAGCAGGGACGCACTTTGCACACCTATCTGCTGGTACCCGCAAGTGAGCAACTGCCAGCTAATATGCCTAAGGGCACTGTGGTGCGCACTCCGGTGAAAAACGTGCTGGTTTACTCGTCGGTTCATTCGGGTGTGCTGCGAGAACTTGGTAGCGATGACGTTGTGAAAGGGGTGTGCGATGCTCAGTATTTCAATGATTCTATAATAGATGCCGGGCTCAAAGATGGCACTATCACCGACTGTGGAAACTCAATGCAGCCCACAGTGGAAAAGGTGATCGCGATGAAGCCCGATGCTATACTGCTCTCGCCCTATCAGGATGCTACCTATGGGCAAATCACAAAACTCAATGTTCCCATCATTGAGTGTGCCGATTACATGGAATATACACCCCTAGGGCGTGCCGAGTGGATAAAATTCTATGGTGAGCTGGTTGGTAAGCCACAGGTGGCCGATAGCATCTACAATGCTGTGGTTAAGGAGTATAATCGCATTAAGGAATATGTGGCCAGCAACAAGCTTGTTCGCCCCATGGTGCTTACTGAAAATGTGATTAGTGGCATTTGGAATGTGCCTGGTGGGCAGAGCTACATGGCGCAGTTTATCAAGGACGCCGGTGGTGACTATCCATGGGCCGACGATAAGAATACCGGGTCGTTGACACTCGATTTCAATCAAGTGCTCGCTAAGGCGCAAGCTGCCGACTACTGGCTGCTGAAAGCCCCCAGCATCCACACTCTTGCCGACCTCAAGGGCAGTTACTCGCTCAACGACCAGTTTAAAGCCTACAAAACCGGAAATGTATATGTGTGCGATACCGACAAGATTCATTTCTTCGACCGCTTCCCATTCCACCCCGAAGTGCTCCTTCAAGAGTACTTCAGGATTTTCCACCCCGAGGTTCCTGGCGACAAGACTTTAGTGTTTTTTCAAAAGATTGAAAGCTGATGCGCACAGCAGGTACACACAGGTTTGTGATAGTGACCATCGCACTGGTTATTCTCTTGATGGCCCTTGTGGTGGGATGCCTACTGCTGGGGTCGGTGGATATAGCTCCAGGGGTGGTGATGAACATTATACTTGGGAACGATAGTGGTAACGAAGCATGGAACATAATAGTCTTGCAGTCGCGCCTGCCCATGATTGTCACCGCCATGCTGGCTGGAGCTGCATTGAGCGTGAGCGGACTGCTGTTGCAAACCACTTTCAACAACCCTCTTGCCGGACCATCAATTCTGGGTGTGTCGACAGGTGCCGGGCTGGGTGTCGCCATTGTTATGCTGGCGATGGGAGGAACCATTGGTGGTGTGTTTGGCGATACCGTGGGTAGCTACATGGCAACCCTCATTGGAGCCTTGCTTGGCGCTGGAGTGGTACTTGTGATTCTTATCACCTTTGCATCGATTGTGAGAAGCTCTACTATGCTACTCATTATAGGTATACTCATTAGTTATCTGGCTTCGAGTGTTATTTCACTCTTGAACTCGGTTGCTACCGAGCAAGGATTACACAGCTATGTGGCATGGGGATTTGGAAACTTTGCCGGGGTGTCGCTGGAGCAGTTGCCTGTGTTTAGTGCGATTATTCTGCTTTCTCTCATGGGCTCATTGTTGATGATAAAGCCTTTAAATGCGCTATTGCTGGGCACTCGCTATGCTCAAAACCTGGGAGTTAACACTCATCGCACTCGCAATGTGTTATTGCTCATCACTGGCGTGCTCACGGCTGTAGTAACCGCATTTTGCGGTCCCATAGGATTTGTGGGACTGGTGGTGCCACACATTGCTCGACTTGCTCTCAACACTTCGGAGCACAGTCGATTGTTGCCGGTGACTATGCTTGCAGGCGCTGTGGTCGCTTTGTCTTGCACACTGCTCAGTGTCACATCTCCACATGGCATTATCCCCATCAATGCCATCACACCCATCATTGGCGTGCCCATTATCATTTATATCATCATCAATCGTCGTCGTATAAATTATTTTAATTGATTATGGCAATTCTTACCACACACGATATGGCTGTGGGATATGGTCAAGGCAATAAACGCACAATCTTGCTCAGTGACCTTAACCTAAGCCTTGAGCAAGGCACACTGGTGGCTTTGCTCGGTAAGAATGGAGCTGGCAAGTCTACTCTGTTGCGGGCTCTCACGTGCGACTCGCAGCCCATTAACGGCTCAGTTGAGATTGACGGGAAACCCTCTTACGAAATCAGCAAGCGCGACCTTTCACGTCTCATCGCTCTCGTTGCTACCGAGCGCATCATGGGGGGAGCTTTCACCATTAGGGAACTGGTGGCACTGGGACGCCAGCCTCACACAGGCTTCCTGGGCAGGCTAAGCAGGCACGACGATGAGGTGGTGCGGCAAAGCCTTGAGGCTGTGGGTATTGCGCACAAGGCCGAGCAGCATGTGGCGCAACTGAGCGATGGCGAGCGCCAAAAGGCAATGATTGCCAAGGCTCTGGCGCAAGAAACTCCCATCATTGTTCTCGACGAGCCCACAGCATTCCTCGACGTCGCAAGTAGAATCGAGACCATGAAACTGTTGCACTCGCTAGCTCGAGAACAAAACAAGGCGGTGCTTCTTTCTAGTCACGATATTTCACAGTCGCTATTGCTTGCCGATGAGCTTTGGGTTATTACTCAAGACCGTGAGGTGGTAACTGGTTCTACTGAGCAAGTGGTGATGAGTGGTGCTATGGACAGGGTATTTGACAACTCAAGCATCCTGTTCAATAACGACTTGTGCGACTATGAGTCGAAATTACCCACCACAGCGAGTGTAATGCTTGAATGTGACAACTCAAAACTTGAGCATTGTGTCGCCAATGCCTTGTTGCGAAATGGTATTGACACTTCGCATGGTGGTGATGTGATGGTGAAAGTGCTGTCGGTCAATGATTTTGAGTTGCCTGACGGAAAAGTGGCGACAAGCGTCAAAGAATTGGTTAAATTGTTGCGAGACATGGCAATTAAGTAGAGTAAATTGCGTTTTATAGATAAACTGAATTTTACAGCAATGATTGAAAAAGTTGAAGTTAAAATAGTAAACAAGAGCCCTAACCAGTTACCCGCCTACAGCACCGAGCTGAGTGCGGGAATGGACCTCAGGGCATGGCTACAAGAACCTGTGGTGTTGCAACCCATGCAGCGAGCCTTCATTCCCACAGGTGTTTATATCGAGCTGCCTGCCGGCTATGAATGCCAAATCAGACCTCGCAGTGGGCTGGCTCTAAAACGGGGGCTGACAGTTCTTAACTCTCCCGGCACTATCGATGCCGATTATCGAGGCGAGGTGTGCGTGATTCTTGCAAACTTGAGCAATGAATCACAGACCATTGAGAATGGTGAGCGCATCTGCCAAATGGTGGTTGCCCGTCATGCCACTGTGCAATGGCTGCCGGTTGAGCAGCTAGGTGATACCCAGCGTGGCGCGGGTGGTTTTGGACACACTGGAACGAAATAAATAATTGTTGATGATGAAAAAACTTCCACGCTTAACAATAGTGTTGCTTATCTTGCTCGTGGCATTAGGTAATGTTATCACTGGCAATGCCAAGAAAAACACCACAGCCACTATCAGTGAGCAGGACAAGCGCAAAGCTGAATATATTTACCTGCAGGCACAAGTCTACAAGGCGCAAGATAGCATTGCCGCCTACTATGACTTGATAAAATATGCCTATGAGCTCGACACCACTAACACTGCTACGGCATTCTACTATGGCTACCTGATGGTGCTCATGGATAATGCGTCGCAGCAGGCACAGCAACGTGGTTTGGAACTGATGAAACGCCATGTCGATCTGCATCCCGACGACTACTATGAGGCAACCTATTTTAGCGATGCCTGCATGACACTTGGGCAGAAGAACATGGCACTCGAAACGGTCGAAAAACTAGCTAAGTTAAATCCCGATAAGACCGAGGTGCAGATGCGGCTGGCGGCTGCCTATGTTAGGACACAGAAATATGCCGAAGCACTGAAGGTGTATGAGACTATCGAGGGTTTTGAAGGACAAACGATGGAGCTAACCGCCTATAAAACCGCTCTTTGTGCCCAGCTCAACGATACCCTTGGGGCTATAGAACAGGTGAGGCGACTTTATAACACCGCGCCAGCCAATGTTACTTACAATTTGTTCCTTAGCGAACTATTCTTGCAGTATAACATGAAGGATAGTGCCGTCTATTATCTTGACGAAGCTCAGCGACTGGAACCTAACAATGGTAATGTGTATTTTTCTAAAGCACAATACTATGATGCGATAGGCGACTCAATCAACTACGACAAGCAAATTTATAATGCTCTCGTGTCGCAAGACCTTGACGTGGAAACAAAGCTTGATGTGCTCACGCAGTACACTACCACTCAGCTGGCTCGCAACGACAGCACCGAGCGTGTGAACAACTTGTTCAAGGTGCTTGTGGAGCAACATCCTCACGAGCCCAAAGTGCATGAGCTGTATAGCATGTATTATTCAACGATGAAAGATTATAAGCATGCCATCGAAGAGTTAGGCTACATGCTTGATATGGAACCCACCAATGCCGACGCCTGGCAGCGACTCATGGTGGTTAATATCCTCGACGACAACTATGCCGGTGCGGCACAAGCAGCCGAGAAGGCTCTGGAATATAATCCTGAAAACCTTGAGTTGTATCGATACATTGCACCGTCTTATTTCCAAATGAAGGAATATGACAAGTCAATCGCTACCTACAACAAAGCGTTATCGCTCGTCGATAGTGTTAAAAATGTTGACCTCTATAGCGACTTGCTGTGCGGCAAGGGTGATGTGTATGTGGAACTGGGCGACACTCTCAAGGGGTTTGAACTCTATGAACATGCCTTGCGACTATCGCCTGGAAACACTGGTGTGATGAACAACTATGCCTATTTCCTCTCGCTATGTGGCAAGGACTTGGACCGTGCCGAGAGCATGGCGGCTAAGGCTGTGAACGCCAACCCCGACAATGCCACGTTTATCGACACTTATGCTTGGGTCTTCTTCAAGAAAAAGGACTATGACATGGCACTGTTCTACATTAAATCGGCAATGTCTAATACTGATGAACCTAGTGCCGACATCATTGAGCACTATGGTGACATCCTATACATGACTGGCGACAAGGAGGGTGCGGTGAAACAATGGGAAAAAGCGCTTGAACTAAAGCCAACCAACGATGTGCTGATGCGAAAAGTGGAAAATCAAACCTACTACGAAAAATAAGATATTTAACTCAGTTTCAGTAATTACTATGAGAAAGAACACAATATTAATAGCTTTGATGGCGTGTGCCATGGTGATGATGGGCAGTTGCTCTAAAAAAGTGACGCAGCAAGTGACTAGTGTCAATGAGCCAGTACTGCCTGTTGAGCAAGGAACTACAGCCTGCCCTCAAGTGGCTAAAGTGGAAAAATACTATCAAGCCGACTGGAACACTTTCAAGAGTGGTGGGAATGCTAGCGTGGGAGGCACTGGCAAGGAGATGAGCTCGTCAATGCAGATGCGCATGCATCGCGGCAAGAGCATCTATGTCTCGCTAAGACCGGTACTCGGAATTGAGGTGGCAAAGATGGTAATCAGCGGTGATTCCATTCTGCTGGTCGACAAGGTGCACAAGCGCTACGTGCTTGAAAAGGCATCACTGCTCACTAATGGCGTGCCTGTGACGGTGAGCAACTTGCAAGACATATTCCTGGGGCGGGCTTTCGAACTAGGAAAGGGGTCGCTCACCCAGGAACTGAAAAATGATTTCGTGGCCGAAATCGTTGATGGTAAGGTGATGTTACGTCCAGTGGAACAATACAACGGCTTTAGCTACAGCTTCAGCTACGACAAGCTAAACAATATCATTTCACTCGATGTTAGTCCTGCGAAGCAGGGTGCGTCGACCTATAGTGTTAAATATGGCGATATTGAGGGCAGCATTGCCGGCAAGGTCGCAAGCAAGGTGAACGTGGCAACAACAATCAATGGTAAGGCTTTTACACTCAACATGGAGTATAAGGACATTAAGTTTAATGAGGCGTTTACCATCGACACTAGCACTCCCTCAAGCAAGTATAAGCGCATGGCGGCAAAGGATATCCTGCAACTGTTCTCAGGAGGGAAATAACTATGATTAGCGTCGAGATATATAGTCCTGAGCTTAAAGCGCGGTGGGACGAGGTGGTGCGGGGCTCGCGCAACGGAACGTTCCTGCACTTGCGTGACTACATGGACTACCACAGCCACCGCTTCAGCGACATGTCGCTCGTGGCGATGCGTGATGGTAAGCCACTAGCGGTCCTCCCCGCTTGTCGTGAGGGCGACACCCTCTTTAGTCATCGGGGACTGACATACGGGGGGTGGCTGATGCCATTACGTCATTTTGATGCCTCTACCATGCTGCATGTGTGGAACCTAATGCTGGATTTGCTTCGTGAGCACGGAATAAAGCATCTTATTTACAAGCCAGTTCCTCACATCTATCATCGCTATCCTGCCGAGGAGGACCTCTATGCCGCTTTCAGGTGTGGAGCACGCATCATTCAGTGCAACCTGTCGGCTACTATCGACCTTGATGAGCCATTGCCCTTCGACCGTGGTAACAAGAGCAATGTGAATGTGGCTGTTAAAAATGGGGTGGTGGTGCAAGAGAGTAGTGACTGGAATGGCTACTGGCAAGTGTTAAACGCGCTTCTTGAGGAAAAATATGGACATCCGGCAGTTCACTCGCTTCAGGAAATTGAGTTGCTTCATTCTCGATTCCCTCACAACATCAAGCTCTACACTGCCACTGTGGCAGGCGAGCTGCTGGCTGGGGTGGTGATGTATTATTGCGGCGGTGAGGTGGCTCACAGCCAGTACATAGCATCAACACCTCATGGGCGTGAACTCAAGGCGTTGCCGGCAATATTTGATTTCTTAATAAAACTAGCGTCCGATGATGGTTACCGCTATTTCGACTTTGGCATCTCGACCGAACAGGGAGGGCTCTACCTTAACGAAGGACTCTCAAGCCAGAAGTGCCGCATGGGAGGCCGCGGAATAGTCTACAACACCTACGAGATAAAACTTGATAACTAACAACAATCAACCGGCAACGATAACAGAAAACAGTCAACAGAAAACTGAAAACGACTGATAACTGAAAACTGATAACTGAAAACTGAAAACTGATAACTGAAAACTGATAACTGAATAAAAATGGCTACTGGCAAGGCGCATGGAGGCATGTCGAGATTGATTCTCAAGGCAATGGGCATCTTTGGAGGTGTTCAGGTGCTGGGTATCTTGTGCTCGATAATCCGCACTAAGCTGGTAGCGCTGTGGATTGGCCCGGTGGGAGTGGGTCTTTTTGGCATTTTCAACCAGGCGTTGGAAATGATCAACATGGCCACCAACCTGGGAGTGCGCAACAGCAGCGTGCGCGACATCTCGCAAGCCATGGAGCATCGCGACCAGTCGCTCATTGCGCGCATTGTCACCGTGGTAAGGCGATGGTCGTTGTGGCTGGGAATGGCTGGTGCGCTCATCACGCTAGCCATTGCGCCCGCTTTGAGCCGTTTCTCATTTGGCGACTATAGCCACGTGTGGCATTTTGCCGCTCTCGCTGTGGCGGTATTGTTCATGGCGTTGACTAATGGCGAGTATGCTGTGCTACAAGGGCTTTCCAAGCTCAAGCGCCTGGCTAGAGTAACCGTTAGTGGTACCGTGGGCGGATTGCTTATCTCAATCCCTTTATTTTATTTCCTGCGTGAGCGCAGTGTGTTGCCTTCCATTTTAGCCTATGCCTTATGCCTCTTGGTGGCTGCTTTCGTTCTCAAGGACAAGCAGTATCCTGCCGCGCAAGTCTCGCGTCGCGAGGTGGTGAATATGGGCGAGGGCTTTATCAAGCTGGGAGTGTTCATGACTCTGGGCTCCTTTGTGTCGATGTTGGCAAGCTATGCCTTTGTGTCGTGGCTCAACACCCGTGGTGGCACCCAGGCTGTGGGATTCTATCAGGCGGGCTACACCATGGTCGATAAGTATGCGGGGCTAGTGTTTGCGGCGCTGGGTATGGAGTTTTATCCTCGCTTGTCACGAGTGGCGGGGAGCGACATGCGGTTGCGGGTTTTCGTCTCTCATGAGATAAATATAGCCCTAATGGTGCTAGCGCCCATCTTGATGCTTTTTGTACTGCTGCGAGTGCCACTCATTCATTTGCTGTATCGTGGCGACTTCGACGTTATCGCCACCTACATCTCGTGGGGGGCTGTGGGAACTTTGTTCCGTGCGGTGTCGTGGTGCATGGCTTTTGTTATGCTTGCCAAGGGGCATGGCAAGATATTCCTTGTTACCGAAACCGTGAGCGCTGTCACTGTGCTTGTCCTCAACATGCTGTGCTACAGCCAGTGGGGGGTGGATGGACTAGGCTATGCCTATCTTCTTTCTTATATTATCTACACTGCTGTGGTGGCTGTTGTCTACTTTGGAGTGTATCGTCTCAAGCTTAATAACTGGTGCTGGCTGGCACTGTCGGCCACTGTCACCACATGTGTCGTGATGGTTCTGCTGGTGAATCGCATGCACTGGGGTGGAGCCATCTCTCTTCTAGTGCTTGTGGCTATCATCTCAGCCCGCTACACATGGCTTAGCTGGAAAGGGTAGTGGTAAGGGTTAATAAAACTGAATTGTTAATAAGTTGTGCGGTTTTTGTTTGGACAATGTTAAAAAAGTAGTTACTTTTGCAACGTAATTAATAACTAATCAAGCGAGGAATCTCAGTTAACAATGAGGTTCTTCGGTTTTTAATCTGTTTTTTAATACTAAATTTTAAAATTGATTTACCATGGCAATAAGCTATATGACCAAGGCTGGTTATGACAAGAAGATGCAAGAACTGGCAAATCTTGAGAATGTAGAACGTCCAGCAGTAGTACAAGCTATTGTAGAAGCTAGGGAGAAAGGTGATTTGAGCGAGAACGCCGAGTATGACGCAGCTCGTGAGCGTCAGGGGATGCTTGAGGCAAAGATTGCTGAATTGAAGAACCTGATTGCTGGTGCACGCATCATCGACGAGAGCAAGATTAATACCGACGAGGTTCAACTGCTCACTAAGGTTACAATCATGAATGTCGCTAACAAGGCGAAGATGACCTACACTATAGTAACCGAGACCGAGTCTAATTTGCGCGAGGGTAAAATTTCTATCACCACACCCATCGCTAAGGGGCTCGTGGGGCACAAAGTGGGCGACGTGGTCGAAATTCAGGCTCCGGCTGGAACCATGAAGTTTGAGATTCTTGAGATTTCTATTTAATAACAATAATTGCGATAACTGTTATGGCATCAATATTCAGTAGAATTGTTGCTGGTGAGATTCCCAGCTACAAAATTGCCGAGGATGAGAACTACTATGCGTTTCTCGACATCAATCCCGTGGCGCCAGGGCACACTCTGGTGATTCCAAAGCGTGAGGAGGATTACATTTTTGACCTCAGCGATGACGAGCTGGCAGGACTCATGGTCTTTGCCAAGCGTGTGGCTGCCGCCATCAAGGCTGCTATTCCTTGCAAGAAGGTGGGTGTGACAGTGCTCGGCCTTGAAGTGCCTCACGCACATGTGCATCTTGTGCCATTGAAGAGAGAGAGCGATATGAATTTCGCAGGCGAGAAACTCACGTTGCCTGCCGAGCAAATGCAAGACTTGTGTGAGAGAATTGCCGGGCAGTTCAAATAAATTCCACAGCGCCCTTCTCAATCACAACAACTAGAACAACAACAAAATAAGCCAGTGCTCTGTTGAGCACTGGCTTATTTTGTAATTACCAACTTCTAATGCACATAAAGCATTAAGCATTATAAATTGTGCATTGTGAATTGTGCATTATGCATTGTGAATTGTGCATTATGCATTGTGAATTGTGCATTATGCATTGTGAATTGTGCATTATGCATTGTGAATTGTATTAATTAAGTCCCAAGATAATGTTATAGACTGCGGTGACATCGCTACCAGTGATTTCTCCATCGCCATTTTGGTCGCCATTAACTATAGCGCTGTCGTCCATGTAAAGGATGAAGTTGTAGAGTGCGGTAACATCACTACCAGTGCATTCTCCATCGCCGTTCACGTCGCCGGCAACCGATGCGTTCTTGCCTATAACAATCCATTCGCCACTCACGTTTTCGCCATTTTGATAGGTCACAGCATGTGAGTCGCTATTGAAATAAGCGCCTTCGGGCGACAGGAAGGTTAGACCATTATTAAGGACGAGGCTACCGAGATTGGCGATAGTCGAAGCATTTTGACCTCTTGCTTTTACAACAGTTCCTGAACCATTGATAGTGAGTGAGGTCGCCGCACTCGCCGAACTACCGCCACCTATAATGCCAAAGTTGTAGCCGTCAAGTTCCAGTTGCACGCCACCTTCAATCACAAAGCCTGAGCCCACGATCAAGCCCATTTGGCGCTGAGAAGTAACCTTCAGGCTACCCTCGCCATTGATCTTGGCCGACTCGATGTTGAGTGTCATACCATTTTGACCACTATTGATAGTGTTGGTGCCATTCACGTTGAGTGTGATGTTAGGTATAGAACAAGATAGCCCCATGCTGCTGCTCCTGCTAATGCTAGCGTCCTTGAGACGCAATGTGTTGCTGATGGGAAGATATTGTACCACACCTTCCACGCCATTGAGCTGCGACAGGTTACCCATGTTCACACCATTAACTTGCTGGCCGGCGATGCGCAGTTCATACACAGCCGAGTCGGTGTAATGGATAGTGAAATCGTCGATGATAATAGGTTTGGTCTTAGAGCCCGAAGTTTGCGAGAGTTTATACCTCACGGGTTGATTGATTTTCAACCTCCACTCAAGGGTGGTGTTTGTTCCACCGTCAAGCTCCATTGAGCCAGCCGGGGTCCAGTTCTCGCCCTCATCGGTAGAGTAAGATAATTGTAACTTTGCTGTTGCAGCTGCCGACGTGTTAACGGCTTTAACGCTAACCTTGAAGGAATTGATAGCCACATCGCTATTCATGGTGAGGTAGCTAGGCGATGTCATTGATGCGGCTTTGCTGCCATTGGCATTAGCGTCGGTCACTACTTTTGCCCTCTGGAACGACCATGTGCCTATGCTTCCAAGTTCATCGGTTGCGTTGCTACTCTCTTCCATAGCCTCAAAGTCTTCAATCAGCATTGATGGAATCACGTCATTAACCACATTGAATGTGATAATATTGTTTTGCTCGGTAATATCGGCAAGACCATACTGGCATGGCTCTCCAGCCCATGTGAGCAGTGCTGGGTCGGTTACCGAGTTCAGTTCTGTAACATTATGTGAGCTGGGGAAAGCGGTGCTTCCTTCATTTGCGTCATAGGCACGCACCAGTTCATAGTAGTTGTGTGATGGATCGCTGTTCACGTCATTGTTTTGCCATGCTTGTGGATTGCTGTAATCTACACGTGTAACAAGCAGTCCATGACCAGGCAGGGTGGAATCCCATTTGTTGGGCTGGCGGTTCTCAAAGAGGAAGAATTCGTTATCGTTATTTGTGGGCAAGCGATAACCGGTGTTGCTGATGTTCACTGCCTGCAAGCTCTTGGCTCCAGGTGTCAGTGCCGGTGGCTCGTTGGTAAATCCCAGTTCCCAGCGCTCCCACAGGCTGTAGCCCACAGGGGTGCGACCATAGTTGTAGTGGCTACCGCCTGCCATGACGTCCCAGCCACCAGGGTGGTTGCTCTCGCCACCACTGCCACTGTAGTCGGTGTCGTAGAGGTCGGGCAATCCCAGCACGTGACCAAACTCATGGCAAATGGTGCCAATGGCATTGGGGATGGTGTAGCCGTAGCTCTCCCATCCATAAATCTCGCACGACGAGGCGTAGCGTCCCATGTACTTGCCGTCGAGTTGAATATAATAGGGGTAGCTGTCGTTATAGAGGTAGCTCATGTGTGGCCACAGGTAGCCCTCGTTGTTGCCACTGTAGCTCGACGAGTATCCGGCAACCATGAAGAACACCATGTCGATAGAGCCGTCATTGTCGGCGTCATAATTTGTGAAATCCACTTGGCTATCAACGGCAGTGAGCGCGTCACGAAAAATTTGACGAGCTTTGGAGTCGCCCTCGTAGCATGAATAATCGAGATTTACAGGACCCACCACGTCAAACTCAGGGTCAAACTGACCCATTGAGTTGTCGTAGTAGTAGTCGCGCACACTGCCGGTGCACCGCTGGAAACTCCCTTGATGGTAGAATCCGCTATAATTCTCGGTGTTACACAGCTGGTCATAGAAGCTGTTGGGATCACTCATGCCAAACTGGCGGTCGTTGTAGTTAATAAGGATGATAAGTCCACGAAACTTGCTGTAGTCAACCACAGCTTCCTTTTTGCCTACATTATTTCTCTTGTCGCGAGTGGTGCGCAAGCGAGTGGCATTGGCTACGCTGGTTTTATCAACAAGGTGCTTGGGCATCGAGGCAAGCATTGTTCGCTCTTGCGTGCCACGTGTGGCAGGGTCGTGGGCGAGCACGCCTGTCGACGACAGCTTTTCGCCCATGAGGGTTGCATATTCCCAGCGCCCCTTGTTGTTGATGATTGTGTAACCATCTACTGTGATGTTGAAATGGTAATACTCATCTCCCACAAGCACCAGTCGCAGGTTCTCGCCATTGGGTTGCTTAACGGTCACGGGTGTGGGATTAGCGGGCTCTGCACTGGCAACCAATGCCAGCATGAGAGCCATCAATAAAAGTGAAATCTTTCTCATGCGTATTGTTATTATAAGTGAGTGTGTTAATGGCAGGTGATGTTCCTTACCGTTATGTTTTTTATTATCTTCTTGAAATCCAAGCCCTTTTGCACGACGATGGCAACAACGCCTTAGCTCGGCGCAGCTCTTTCTCGCTATTGCTCTGAGCCACTACAATGAGGTGATGCTTGCCACTGTTGACAACACGTGTTTTAATGCCTTTCTTGGCATAGCGCTTCACCATCTTTTGGGCTTGACTGGCGCGATGGCAGGTGTTGATAACTAGCAGGCGCGAGCCGTGCAAGTCGCTGGGCATGCCGGGATTGAAGACGTCGTCGTCTTCTTGAGCTTGTTTCTTGCTGGAAACGGCTTGAGTAGCTTTGTCGTCGAGAACCGTGATTTTGTTGTCGCTGGCTGTAGCTGTGGTAGCGGGTTTCACGCTCACCACTTGCGCGGGCTTTGTCTTCACTTCCACCATGTTCATGCTGGCGCTCTGCGTGGAGCGATCGATGATGACCGGGGTGGAGAACAGTACTCCCACTGCTAAGATTGCGGCAACCGATGCGGCGGCCTTCATGCGCTCATGCCACAAGTTGCCGGTGATGATAACTTGCGGTGACGATGTGGCTTGATTGATGGTGCTGAGCTTCAAGTCGTGCAAGCCAAAGAACTCGTTGAAAGCCTCGTCTTGGGAGAATGGCTCAAATTCCATTTTGCCACGGTCGTTGAGCTTGAATAATCCCAAGCGACCAAAAGCCACCTCGCTACCGGTGGCCATCTGGCTCTTGAACGATGCTACGCCCGTGGCTATCACATTGCACGCCTCGTTGTAGCTAATGCCATTGCGGCGGGCTATTGATGTGGCGAGCAAGCCGTCGTTGTGGGTAATGCTGGGGTTGAATCCTATTGAGCGGCGAGGCTTCAGCATTGTGTCGCCCTGCAGCTGCGATGGTGCATAATTAGCTATCAGTGCTCCCCAGCCGGGAACCACCACGCAGTCGTTATACATCATCAAGTATTCTATGTGTTGAGTAATTGTTATCATAGCCCGCAAATTTACTACATTTACCACACTTGAGCAATAGTTGTTGAAAAGTTTTTTCTATTATATTGCCTCTCAAAAGGCTTATTCACCTATCATGTTCCTTGCCGATTGCTCGTCAAGGCCATTAGCTACAGCAAGTTTCAAGTCGCGTTCCATGTCCTCACGGTTAAAGCGCATTTTGTTGAGCTTGGCGCGCAGAACATAGATAAATGGGTCTTCGGGGTCGAGCTCAAGGGCGTTGGCAATGTCAATCGACGCGTCGTTGAGCCGGCGCAGGGTCAAGTAACAATCGGCTCGATTAGCCAGTAGGGTAGAGGTGGGTTTTACCTTAATCACTTCGCTAAAGCATTCAGCGGCCTTCTCTAGGTTGCCCTCGTGCTTGAAGAGATAGCCTTGCCCCTGGCGTCCCATGCCCGAATTAGGGTTGATAGCCAGGATGTTGTCAAAGTCTTTTTTAGCCGTTTTGGTGTCGCCCAGGTTCAACGCGATCATGCCATGGTTGTAGCGCGACTCCACATCGCGCTCGTCAAGCATCATGATGCGCTCATAGTCGGCTTGCGCTTGCGCCAGGCTGTCGACTTGTGCGTAGAGTGCGGCGCGGTTGAGCAGTAGGGTCACAGCGTTAGGGGTGATGTCGATTGCCATGGAATAGTTGCGCAGTGCCTCTTTCATCTTTCCTTGTCTGCGTTGCAGGGTGGCAAGGTTCGATAGCAGCAGTGAGTTGCTGGGATTGCTGGGGTCGCTCTTGATAGCTTCGAGCATGAAATGCTCAGCCTCAGGCCATCGCTTGTTGTTGATGTAATGCTGAGCCGAGTCAATAAGTGCGAAATAAACCGTGGTGGTGTCAATTATTATGGAATAGTCGATGGGTTTGGTAACCTTCACCGGGTCGGGCTTGAGACCTCGCTCAAACTTCATGTTTTGCTCGTTAATCGACTGTATCGCCTGGGCGCTTGCAGTTATAGTCACCATGAGCATTATTATTGTGTTAGCAATGCGTTTCATTCAGTTGATTTTTTGGAATTTCAACAAAGATAAATATCGCATTTTATAAAAAGGTGATGTGTTTAGTATTTTTATAAATGTTTAACCCAATTACTTATTAGACCACCTAGAGTCATTTTTCAAATATCAAAACCAAGTTAACAAAATATTGTCATGGTTTGCGAATTTTTATTTACTTTTGCAGGTTGATAAGTAATAAAATAAATAATGATAGTAGACGCACCTATAATTCAAAACTCGGCGGTCGCCGACTCGCTGGCTCGAGTAACAAAGAAGTTTCAGGCGCTGCCCGACTCGCTCTCGACAATGACCCCCGAGAAGCTACATGAAGGCATCAAAAACTTTAACTGGAATGAAGTGATTTCACAACTCACCGACACTGGCGTGTCGCTGGCCCTGCGCATTGCCGCGGCGGTGCTGGTGTTCTTGGTGGGACGATTTATTATCACGCGCTTGTACCACCTGCTACTGAGCGTGATGGTGGGGCGCAACGTGGACCGCTCGCTCACCACCTTCCTGCTGAGCTTGTTCAGGATGACGTTCTTCTTCCTACTACTAATAATTGTAATTAGTATCCTGGGTATCGAGACTAGTTCGTTTATCGCTATCTTTGCCTCGGCGGGAATTGCTATAGGAATGGCTTTTAGCGGCACTCTGCAAAACTTTGCGGGGGGAGTGCTCATCTTGATGCTTAAGCCCTACAAGGTGGGTGACTACATTGAGCATGACAAGTACAAGGGCACGGTGAAGGAAATCCAAATATTCCACACCATCATCACCACCTATAATAACGAGTCGATAATTATACCTAATGGAATGCTCTCAACGGGGACTGTTAATAACTACTCACGCGAGCTGGTGCGAAGACTGGAGTGGAGAGTGGCTATAAGCTATGGCGACGATGTGGATGTGGCACGCAAAACCCTGCTCGGAATTATCGCCGCTAACGAACATCTCTTGAAACATGGAACCGAAGAAGAGCACAATGCACCCAATAATGACGAGAATGACGATGAAAAGCCCACAGGCAACAAAGCGCCATGGTATGTGCGATGGCTAGGAATCAACAAGAAGTTGCAACAAACCGCCGCACAGTGGAGAGAAGAGCGCAAGAAAGCTATTCGTGACAATATGCCGCAACTCAACTTTACTCCGTCGGTCAATGTGGAAAGCCTCGATGACAGCGCCGTGACGCTTGTGGTGCGAGCCTGGGTAAAGCATGCCGACTACTGGCAGGCTTTCTACGACATCAACGAGGCTATCTACAAGCAGTTGCCACAGCATGGCATTCATTTCCCGTTCCCGCAAATGGATGTGCACCTCAATAATGAAAACAAGCAAGACCAATGAAACAGCTTTTACAATTATTATTTGCTTTTTCGGCGTTAATGACAGTGACTGGTTGCTCACAGCAGCTAAATCACACCAGCTATCGCCTGGAGTGCACTATAAGTGATGAGCTTGCCCCCGATAGCGTGTCGCTCATGATTTTTAACAACAGCTATGGCAAGATGGCATGTCACCTTGCCACGGTGGCACGCGACAGCACCACGGGAACATTCATCTTCGAGGGACAGATTGAGCAACCATGTGTGGCTTATCTCAAGTTTGATAACGACAGCACATCGCTGTTTTTGTTCGTGCTGGAGCAGGGGTTGAGTAATATCTCAATCAGCGGCAAGGGGTTGATGATAAGCGCTGGCGAGCTCAACCATGAATACATGGGCTATCTGAAAAAACGGCAAGCAATGATTGCGGCACGGGAGCAGGTGCGAGAAGAATACCTCAAGCTTGCCGCGCCCGACTCGGTGATTTCTATTGCTCAGGAACGGCAATTCATGCAGCGCGACAGTATGCTGTGCGACTCGTTGCAACGCATCACGCTTGCCGCGATCAATCGTGATAATCCCGCTTCGCGCATCATCTACGATCGCTACGTCGAGACACTATCACGACATTACTTGCGACAAGTAATAATAAAGTAGAAATCCGTGCGCCTTTTAACCTGTCGTCGGCCTAATAACCAATTTTTGTTTAATATTTTTATCACCTTGTAAAATACTTGATTAATATAATATTTTACTACTTTCAACGTTATTAAAAATAATAACCTAAACACACGCGCGACAATGAAACATTATACCAATTTGTTGATGGGCTTTGTTGCCATGATGGCCCTTGTGGCTTGTAATCATGGACCTAATTACCTCTATGTTGATAATCAGAGCGATGAGCCCAAGCCTTGCTTTGTTGAGTCGGACAACGACACCGAGGCTTACAATAATGCTTTTACTAGCTATTCCACTGCGAGATTTTATCCTGTGTTCTCCGAGTTTGAGAAAACTCACCGATACATTGTTGAGAACGAGGGTGCCGAGGCTTGCGATGCCGACGAAGGCGAAATGGCTCCACCTGCCGACGCCGGCGAGGGGGGAGCAATAATCTACACTGGCGATGATGTCACTAGCCTTGATGGCATGGGCTCAGAGCCTATGTATGAGGAATTGTTGAAAATTAATAAGCCTAATTTTATCCTCTATAAGCTTAACTCTGGTGAAGCGCGCAATGCCGCCAAGGACTTTGTCGACAAGAAAATAAGCTACGATGAATTTCTCAAGAAGGTGAAAGAAGGAGATGATGTGGCTGTTATCGACCTCTATGACAAGAACTTTGATGCATGTGTCAATATCGACCGCAAGGTGTTTGACGACATGCTTGCTAAACTGCGCAAGACAATAGCTCAAATCGATAAGGAAGCCGCTGCGCGTAAGGCTGAGGCTTCTAAGTGATTAACCTTAGAAAACAGGATATAAGGTTTTAGATATATAGATTGTGTGTCAAAAATGTGAACCACCACATTTTTGACACACAATTTTATTTGCCTCGTCTCTCACCATTGCTATGTCTCTAAAGACGTGAGGCGGGGAGCTATTGCAATATCTGTTTACGGAAGTCGGTGGGAGTGAGCTTGGTGTATTGCTTGAATATCTTAGAGAAGTAGCTGCTCGATTCAAAGCCGCATCGCTCGGCTATCTCAGTCACGGGGTCTTGCGAGGTGATTAACATATCTTTAGCCACTGTAATTCTCACATCACGGATCAGGCTAGTGGTGTCGGAGTTTATGATACTCTTAATCTTGCGGTTAAGTTGTCGCTGACTCAAGTTCATCTTGTCGGCAATAAACAGGGAGCTCATGTCGCTATTGTCGATGTTGTCGTGGATAATTGACTTCACCTTGTCGATAAAGGCACGGTTGCGCTGCTCAACTATTGTTGCGGTGTTAAGTGCCGGTGTGGCAGGGGCTTCTTGCCTGGAAGGCGAGCCTGCCTGGTCAAATCCCGTGAGCTTGAACTTCATGCGCAACATCTTGCGGCTGAGTAATAAGTTCTCGGCTAGTGCAAGCAACTCGTCATTGTTGAAAGGCTTAACCAGGAAGGCGTCGGCACCCGCGGCTAGAGCGTCAAGCCGGTCTCTGCCGGTGTCGCGGGCGGTGACAATAACGATGGGAACATGGTTGATGAGTTCATCGCTACGTATCATTTTGCATAGCTCATATCCGTTAATCTCGGGCATCATTACGTCGGTGATGATGATGTCGGGGACGATTTCGCGAGCTTTGCTCAACCCGGCGTGACCGTCGTAGGCATGAACCACATTGTACTGCTCTTCCATCACGTGCTCAATAAACAATGCTACATCGGCATTATCCTCAACAATGAGGGCAATGGGCTTGTTGCTGTTGTCGTCATAGCACTTGCCCACATCCATAGCATTGCTACTGGTGTGGGTGGTGTGGTTAGTATCGTCAAGCGACTTGGTGATGACCTTGGGTATCCACTTGGGGTAGTCAACATTGTTTTGCTTGGCGGGCATCATGATGGTGAAGGTGGTGCCATGGTCTTCCTCACTTTCCACCTTGATGCTGCCATTCATGGTCTCGGTCATGAGTTTTACGATCGACAGCCCTATGCCGGTTCCTAAGTCGGCCTTCTCGCTGTCGCCCTGATAGAAAAGGTCAAAGATGTGTGGCAGGTCCTTGGATTTAATGCCACATCCGTTATCGCTTATTTTAATCGTAACAACATTGCGGCTACTACTCATGGCAATGTCTACCTGCCCACCATTGGGGGTGAACTTGAGAGAGTTGCCTATCAAGTTAGTGACGATGCTGTGGCAATACTCTGGCACAAAATCAATGTTGAAATCACTGTTGTCAAAGGTGGTTGTAATGGTGATATTGCGATTCTCGGCAAGCACTCTCATGTTCTCAACTATCATGTTCACCATGGTGGAAATATCACCATTTTGCCATTGCAGTGAGCCCACCGAGGTACGCACTTTCGACATGTGGAGTAACTGGTTAACCAGGTCGAGCAAGTGATTACCTTGATTGATAATCGCATTGTAGCGTGGCTGGTTGGATGGTGTCTTGTCGGCAATGCGCAGCGACTCGGCTTCACCCAGTATGACAGTGAGGGGAGTGCGGAACTCGTGAGTGACATTAGTGAAAAACAGGTCTTTCATTTGTTCGGCATTCTTCTCGGCACGCTGGGCCTTTGAGCGTAACCAGTTAATTAAGAATAATGCTACGCATCCCACAAGCAAGAGCAGCACGGCAATGCTGGTGGCGATGATAATGAGGCGCTGGGTGGTGAGGGAGTGTTGTTGCTCCTCGATGGTGAGTTGTTTTTGTTTCGACTCAAATTCCATGGCATATTGAGCACTGAGCTTGCTGGAGGCGTCGTTGAAGATGCTGTCCTTGAGGTCGTTGCTCTGTCGCATCAATTCAAGTGCTTGCCGTGGATCACTGTCACGTAGCACACCTGCCATGAGCACATAGTCTTGCTGCAGCACACGCTTGGCATTACATTCCTTAGCCAACTGTGCGCTTTGTTCAAGGCATTTTATTGCCTCGGCGGTGTTGCCTTGCTTGTCATGCAATGAGCCCAAGTTCTTGTAGGTTAGCATCTGCGAGTACTTGTCGCCAGTGATTTTCAGGAAATTAAGTGAGCGATTATAGCATTCAAGTGCTTTGGAAGGATTGTTCATGGCGTTATAGGTGTCGCCCATCACTGCCAGGCGTCGTGCCATGTGAACAGTGTCGGCGGCTACCGAGTCTATCTCAAATGCTTTGTTGATATAGGTCAATGCGGTGTCGCTCTTGTTTAGCTTTAGATACACCTCGGCGGCTATGCCATATCTGATGGCGAGGGATGTGGGGCGCGCGGGAGTTATCTCATTTTCTATGCTGATAGCTTTCACTATAAATGCTTTAGCCTCTTCGGGGCGCTCGCAACCCACGAAGATGCCGGCTAGGTTGTTATAGGACGAGCTCAGGCGCTCTTTGTCGTTGAGCTTTTCGTCAATTCGCAATCCGGCAAATCCGTTGCTGAGGGCGGAGTCGGTCATGCTGATGCGATGATAACATGCCGAGAGATGAGAGAAAACATCGCTCATGCCCGCCGAGTCGTGGCTTGCGCTATAAATGGGCAAAACTCTACGGCTCAGTTCTATCGACTTGGAGAAATCAGCATTGTCATAGCACTGGTAGGCTTCTTCCATAACGCTATCGGCTCTCAGCAACTTGTGAGTCCGCTGACTGTTGTCTTTTGTTTTACCGCATGATAATGTGATGCACGACAATAATGCACTGGCTACAAGAGCGACAATGGCACATCTTTTCCTTGTTGTTATGACGCTTGTTTTGATTAGTTCCATTCTAATTACACTTTTATAAGGCGCACATGGCTTAGTTGCACTTTAGTATTTATGGTGGTGACAGGAATAATATTCAACACGCGCATGCTAATGGTGTTCTCGCCCTGGAGTAGCTGAACTCTCAAACGACTACTGTAGCCTAGGTTGAGCCATTGCCCGGTTCCTAGGCCTGGGGTCACCACAACACCCTGGTTGTGACCATTAGCCTTGACCTGTAGCATGTCGCATGGAGCGAGAAGCGACTGTGGAACGTTGCCGTTAGTGTAAGCGATATCTAGAATATAATCGCCCGCGACATCGGCATGAACTGTGGTGCTCGCCCACGTGGTGCCGGCACTTAGCTCAATAAAGGAGTGCTTGTAGGTCGCTGGAGTGGGGAGCGACGACACAAGCAGGGGATTGCTGTCGCTGAGCGGGTAGCAACGTGCGGTGGTGTTAATGCTATGTGGCTCGGCTATGAATCCATGACCCTGGCGATTGATGGCTACAAGGCTATAAATGCGGTAGCTCACTGTGTCGCGGGTTCCTAGCACAGTGTCGCGCATGGAGTAGGTGGATTCTCCATTGATGAGGATTTTGTAACCCAGGTTGGCGTCGTAGTTATAGTTTGTGCCATAAAAACCATCCCACAGCCATTGAGGGGTGGGAGGCAGGCTCCGCATTTTCTGTGTCAGTGTCACCTTGCCCGAGCCCGTGTTCTCGCCGTTCATGGTTATCACTATTTTGTGAGAGCCTTGCAACTGTGCGCTCACAAAGTTGTTATCGATTCTCTTTCCGTCAAGGGTGATTTCCTTTAGCTCATCGCCAGTGCCCTTGATGGTGATGTTGAGCACGGCATTGCGATATTTCACTCCGGTCAGTGTCTTGGTGCCACTAAAGCACACTGGAACTTTGGGTTGGAACTCAATGCCATTGGGCAAGAAGTTCATGCCGGCAATCACACGCAGGATCATCGCAATATTGCCAGCGGCATTGCTACGGGCATGACACCTGAAGAGTGGGGCGCCACTCGAGGCAATGCTCGAATTGGCACATGAGGCAAAAAGTAGTTGTTGCCTGAGCATCGCGCCCATGCCACGGCGGAGCACTCTCATGTTTCCTGTCTTGGCCGCGGCAAGATTCCACAAGGCTTGCACCATGGGCACCACGGCATTGTTGAGTTCGGCGCTCACTTGTGGCAGGTTGGGGTAGAGCAGGGGCACGCCATAGTTTGTGATGGGTGTCTCGTTAATTAATGTCTCGGCGCGGTCATCGTCGGCGATGTCCCACAAGATGCTCATCGCCTGAGCCATGTTGTCGACACAGGGCGATTGCATGTGGAGCATTCCGCCATAGAGATATTGTGTGTAGTAGCCGCGATTTTCGTTCCACAAGCGGTGGTTGATAGCGTCTTTCAGGCGGTCGGCGCGAGCCGCATATTGCGATGAAGGCATCTCAAACTCGTCGGCCATATTTTCCATGAGTCGCAAGGTGTGCTCCATTATCACGTTGGCGGCTAGGGGCATCGTCTCCCATGCGTCGCGAGTGCTCATCCACGGCGGATAGTATTGTAGCATCGAGGTTGGATAATAGGGGCACATGGCATGGTAGAGACCGGTCTGTGAATCAAGTAGATAGCTCTCGACGCTTGCTGTGCTGTGGGTTGTGACCTTGAAGGCGTAAGCTAGCCATTGCTTGTCGCCTGTGGCACAATACACATGCCATGCCGCTGTGGTCCATATCAAGTTGTTGACGAGTGCGGTGTAAGGTTGCTGGTTACTGCTGGAGCTGATAATGCTATCATTGACCATCTCTCGCAACAAGTCCATCGAGAGCTGGGGTTGGAGGTAAGCATAGCTCAGAGCAATGTTATAGCATTCTTGAGCGGCCATGAAGTGAAGTGGTTGTGTCACTGGCTTCTCAAGTTCGTTGACCGACATGTTATAGAGTGCGTTCATGCACGTTTGCCCCGATGCGTAGAGCGGTGCATTGCTGCTGGGAGCGTCAATTTTCCATTCACGCGACACCGACACCTCAGGCACTTCGAGCGGAATATCCACTCTGTACACGCCATTAGTGCCATCGCCCTTGTTTACTTTTAGCTCAGGATGATTCCAGCACTGCGAGGCGTCAATGTTGAGTGGGGCAACATCGGCAGTGAGCCACACGCCCTGGAAGTCTTGAGAATAGATAGTGTCGCGGGTTGCTGTCACAAAGATGCCTTCGCTCTCTAGAGCACTCTCAATCTCACTGAGGTCAATATTTAATTTTAGCGAGCGGGGGCGAGCAATGTTGTGAGTGGCTAAGCGTTGCAACGTGTCATGCTCACAAGCTTTTATCACGGTGGTGTCGCTCAGCTTTTCAAGGTCAATGTAGTGATAGCGAGAAGGCAATAACTCATTGTCGCGACTGTTGAGCGCAAGTCGCACCTTGATAACGTTGGGGATAGAGTCGAATGTTGTGCTGGGGTAGTTGCTGCTGATGTGAGTGTCGCTCAGTGCACGAGCGCACCACTGTCCTTCCACCACACTGTCGGCAGTGACAGTGTAGTTTTCGTTCTCCACTATCACATCACTGCGCATGGTGCTCTGCTGGCCACACGCAACAAGCATCACGAGCAAGCCCAGGGCCAGCCCAGCAATGTTAAAATGCTGTATTTTCTTTATAAAGCGCATTTCAATATGCAAAAATAAGGAGTTTTTTCTAATTTACACATTATTTACAACGTTTTTCTGTTGGCTGTAAGAAAAAAATTTGTAATTCCAAAAAATATTTGTACCTTTGCGCGCCATTACAATTTTTCGGTGCCTTACCATCACCGGTATTGTATAACGTTTTAAATATATATTTAAAGAAATGAAACAAGGTATTCATCCTGACAACTATCGCGAAGTTGTTTTTAAGGACATGTCAAACGAAGAGATTTTTATCACTCGCTCAACTGTTAACACTAAGGAGACAATTGAGGTTGATGGTAAGACTTATCCACTGGTAAAGCTTGAGATTACTAGTTCTTCTCACCCATTCTTTACCGGTAAGCAGAAGCTCGTCGATACCGCCGGTCGTGTTGATAAGTTCTTGAGCCGCTACGGCAACCGCAAGAAGAAATAATCATCTTCGTTGCAAGATTTAAGCTGACCACGGCATCTCTCAAGCACGAGAGCAGCCGTGGTTAATTGTTCTATTATTCTCAGGCAATTACTAAAATTTTTATTTTTAAGCTCCACCATGAGCGCCTTTTTATAAATAAATTAGTGTGAATTAGTGTGAATTGGTGGTTCTGTTTTGGAGCTAAACGGGTTATTTTTTCTTTATTGTTTTGACATCTAATCCCAATATCTTATTTTTGCAACATGGAACATCGCAAGAAACTCATGGCTATCATCAATCCCTTCTCGGGTAATAAAGGCAAGGACATGGTGCCGAAACTCATTGAGGAAGTGATTGACCACTCAAGATTTGACGTGGAGATAGCACTCGTCACTCGTGAACAACGCGTTAGCGACCTTGCGGCAATGGCCGTGGAAAAAAAATTCTATGGCGTGATTGCTGTGGGGGGAGACGGCACTGTCAATGGAGCCGCATCGGCAGTCAAGGACAGCGACACGGCTCTTGCTATTATCCCTTGTGGCTCGGGCAATGGGCTGGCGCGACACCTCGAGATTCCCATGAACATGCGCAAGGCGCTTGAGGTGATCAACCGTGACCACGTTGAGGTGTGCGACTATTGCATGGTCAATGACGAGACATTTGTGTGCACATGTGGCATGGGATTTGATGCCGAGATTGCCGAGCGATACGCTCAGCGCAACAAGCGTGGTCCCATTAACTATGTGAAAACAGCCTTTGAGGTGTACGCTCACTACAAGCCCATTCATTGCACCATCGAGATTGACGACCAGGTGATTGAAGAAGATGTGTTTGTGGTGACGTGCGCTAATGCGGCACAATATGGCAACAATGCCTTTATCGCGCCTCACGCGAGCCTGCAGGATGGATTGATCGACATCACTATAATAAAGCCCTTTAGCCCTCTTGAGAGTCCCATTGTGGGAGGAAGCCTTTTCACTAAGACCGTTGACAAAAACCGCCATGTCGACATCTATCGAGCTAGGCAAGTGAAGATACATTCATCTCAACCCAATGTGTTTCACATCGATGGTGAGCCCATGAGCATGCTGACCGACATGACAGTTACCTGCCACCCGGCGGGAATAAAGTTCTTCGTTTAAGAGAGTGAGATCGTTGAACGTTAGAAAACTATTAACACAACGCTTGATAAAATAGTTACCCCCTCAATTGTCTTTAATAAATCCCCTCTAATGCACAAAGCATTAGTCCTTAATTGGCTTAAAACAAGCAATCCTGCTGTTAACTACTCGTGGTGATAAGGTTCTCCACGCAGGATGGTCATGGCGCGGTAGAGCTGCTCGGTGAAGATGAGGCGTATCATCTCGTGAGAGAATGTCATCTTCGAGAGCGAGATTTTCTCATTGGCTCGGGAATATACTTCCTGTGAGAAGCCATAAGGACCACCCACAACAAACACTAGCCGCCTTGGCACGGTGCTCATCTTCTTTTGTATATATTGTGAGAACTCCATCGAGGTCATCTCGCGACCATGCTCGTCAAGTAGCACAACCACATCGCTTGTGTCGAGAGCGGCGAGAATGTTACGCCCCTCGGCAGTCTTTTGCTGAGCCTCGGTCAAGTTCTTTGTGTTCTTGGCGTCGGCAATATATTGTATTTCAAATGGAACATAATGCTTGAGCCTTGAACTGTACTGCTCAATTCCCTTGCTCAAGTAGCCCCCAGCTATCTTGCCAACCACTGCTAGTGTAATCTTCATTGTCCTGATGAGTGTTTTTTATTTAAACGCATCGGGGCTTGTGTTTATTGCTATTTTGTTACAAACGCAAAGCTAAATTTGTGTTTTTTCAAAAATTGATTTATCTTTGTGGTCTATATAAGATTTAATACTATAACACAAAAAAATATTATAAAGAAATGAAAAAGCATCTATTACTCTTAACAATCGCCACGCTTCCGTTGTTTTGCCAAGCTCAAGGATGGCCCGACAACTATGGTGGGGTGATGCTACAAGCTTTCTCTTGGAACTCCTTTGGCGACACTAAATGGAAAAACCTTACCAAGCAGGCCGAGGAAATGTCGCAGTATTTCAACCTGGTGTGGGTGCCACAGAGTGGATGGACAGGCAACAGCGGTTCCATGGGCTATGACCCCAAGTACTACTTTGACCAGCACAGTGCATTTGGTAGCGAAGCCGAGTTGCGCACGATGATTAACACCTTCAAGGGCTACGGCACTGGAATGATTGCCGACATCGTGGTTAATCACCGTGGCAATCTTAGCAACTGGGTAGACTTCCCCGAGGAAACCTACAATGGCGTGACCTATAAGATGTACTCGACCGACATCTGCAAGAATGACGATGGTGGAGAGACCGCTAACCACTTGCCCGCAGGCATGTCGCTGAGTGCCAATAACGATGAGGGTGAGGACTGGAGCGGTATGCGCGACCTCGATCACAAGAGCGAGAATGTGCGCAACGTCATCAAGGCTTACCTTGGTTTTTTGGTTAACGACATCGGCTACACTGGATTCCGTTATGACATGACACGAGGCTTCGGGGCTAATCGTGTGGCTGAATACAACGCTTCCTGTGGGGTGCAATACTCGGTGGGAGAGTACTGGAGCAACCAGAACGATATACAAAACTGGATTAACAACTGCAAGTGGAACAATGTGAACATGAGTGCTTCGTTCGACTTCCCATTCCGCTACACCGTGCGCGACGTGGTGCGTGGATATCGCGATGGAGCGCAAGGAACCAAAATCACGTGGAAAGACCTCACTGTAGGTGGTGTCATGGCAAGTAATGCTTACAAGCGTTATGCCGTCACATTTGTTGAGAACCACGACACGCAAGACCGCACCTCGGTGGGTGGGGGAGAACAAGACCCCATCAAGAAAGATACCTTGGCAGCTAACGCCTACTTGCTTACCATGCCAGGTACACCATGCGTCTTCCTGCCTCACTGGAAGGCCTACAAGCAGGAAATCAAGAACATGATTGATGTGCGCAAGGCTGTGGGGGTTACTAACTCTAGCACCGCGCAAAAGTATTCAACCGATAGAAACTATGAGCTCTCGGCTTTCAAGTCAAGTGGCGCCGATGGTAAGGCAATGTATTGCCTCGTGGGCAACAACAAGCACACTAGCTACGACCGAATTGTTACTCAGTATTATGCTTCAATTCTCAACGAGGCGGTTGAGGTTACCAAGGGCTATGGCTATCGTCTGTTTATGTCTAAGAACTGCGAGACAGCATGGGTCGATAAGGCCAATGGCAAGTATAAAAATGCCTTCACTGCCACCCTCACGGCTGTAACCGCGACAAGTGGTGCCAAGCTGGTTTACACACTCGACGGTAGCACCCCCACGGCTAGCAGCACACAGGTGGAAAGTGGGGCGACTATTAATATCACCCAGCCTTGCACACTCAAGGTGGGTTTACTCAAGGGAAGCGCTGTGAGTGGCATCGTCACTCGCACCTATGAGTTCTCGGCAGCATCAAGGTTTATCAATGTGTATGTTAATGTCGAGAACGTGGGCTGGGATCCGGTGCGTTACTACACTTGGGACCAAGTGGACGCGCAACACAATGGCAACTGGCCAGGTGAGGCTATCACCACTACCACTCAAATTGCTGGACACACATGGTATGTTAAGCAATATGAACTGGAGGACGACGACTGCTACATAAACTTTGTGTTCAACACTGGTGCCAATGGCTCTCCTCAAACCATCGATGTGCTCGAAGCCACTACCGACATGTACTATGTGGTTAAGAACACTAAGCAAGGTGACAAATATGTGGTAGAAGCTATTGACGATCCCGCTAACTTCACGCTCGACACAGTGCCCGGTGATGTGAATGGTGACGGCGAAGTGACAGGTAGCGATGTTACTGCTCTCTACAACCACATCCTCTTCGGCCAGGATACCGCTATCTTTAACGGCGACCAGAATGGCGATGGCGAAGTGACAGGTAGCGATGTGACCGCAGTCTACAATATTATCCTGGGACTCTAAGTCTAAATTGGTAATATAATAGTAAAAACCACTTGGAAGGCATGGCTTTCCAAGTGGTTTTCTTGTTTTAGTTCACTCAAGTGTGGGATTATTACCAATTTTATGTGTAATTTTGCGGCACATTTCATGACGTGTAAAAACTAATATATGACAAAGAAAATAAAGATTGGGCTTCTGCCTCGCATTATTATTGCCATTGCTCTAGGCATTGGGTTGGGATTGGTGCTGCCATTACCTGTGGTGAGAGTATTTGTCACCTTCAACAGCATCTTTAGTCATTTCTTGCAATTTCTCATCCCGCTCATCATTATTGGGCTCATCACACCAGCTATCAGCGACATTGGCAAGAATGCCGGTCGCCTGTTGCTCATCACCACTATCATTGCCTATGGCGACACCGTGTTTGCGGGATATCTGAGCTACTTTACAAGTTCTAGCATCTTTCCGTCGCTCATCAGTCATGGACAAGAAGTTGAGCATATTGCCGAGAGCAAGGCGCTGGAGCCTTTCTTCACTATCAACATTCCACCACTGGTCGATGTGATGTCGGCACTGGTGTCAGCATTCACCGTGGGACTTGGAATAGCATTCTTTGACTCTAAAATACTTAAAAATGGCTTTGACGAGTTCAAGGATATTGTAACCAAGACCATTGAAGTTGCGCTCATACCATTATTGCCAGTGTATATATTTGGTATCTTCCTGGAGATGAGTCACACTGGGCAGGCATGGCGCGTGCTTAACGTGTTTATCGCCATCATTGGAGTGATCTTTGCTTTGCACATATTCCTGCTTGTGTTACAATATTGCGTAGCGGGACTAATTGTTCATCGCAATCCGTTCAAGCTTTTGTGGAATATGTTGCCGGCTTATTTTACAGCACTGGGCACCTCGTCGAGCGCTGCCACTATCCCGGTTACCTTAAACCACTCAATCAAGAACGGCGTTAGCAGTGGCATTGCCGGCTTTGTGGTGCCACTTTGCGCAACTATTCACCTTTCAGGTAGTTGCCTGAAAATTGTGGCGTGTGCCGTAGCGCTGATGTTGATGATGGAAATGCCCTTTGACGTAGGTCTCTTCACTGGCTTCATCTTGATGCTTGGTGTGATGATGGTGGCGGCACCAGGTGTGCCGGGCGGAGCCATCATGGCGGCACTGGGTGTGCTACACTCCATACTAGGCTTCGATGCTCAACAGCAAGCACTCATGATTGCTCTTTACATCACCATGGATAGCTTCGGCACCGCATGCAACGTCACCGGCGACGGAGCTATCGCCCTCATCATCGACAAAATCAACGCCCGACGAGAAGGGAAATAAAATTGTCTTAAACCAGTTTTGTTAAAATATTGGTTGGCACATTCAATAATGTGTGATTTAGTGGCTTGCTATGTTCCTTTTTTAATCAAGAAATCAGGATTATGATATGCTTGAAATAGTTTGTTGTGCCAGTTTCTTCCAGCGCAGGTAGCCGGCTACTGCCATGATGGTATAGAAGCCGTAGAGACTGGCGGTGAAGGGGATGCCCTTGTAGATGTAGAGACCACAGCTCACGGCATCAACAACAAGCCACAAGAGCCATTGCTCAACATATTTCTTGGCAAGAGCCCACAGTGCTACGGCACTCAGTGCTGTAGTGAAGCTGTCGAGCAGGGGCACGGTGCTGTCGGTAAAGGTAGATAGAAACCAGTATAGACCTCCCCATAATGCAAACCCCACTATCACCGATGGCATGATGTGGTTGCGCTTGTAGTGAGTGATGGGCACTTCTTTGGCATCGCCGTCTTTCTTGCCCCATCGCCAGCAGCAGTAGCCATAGATGGCTGCCGCCACGTAGTAGAACTCCATGCCAAAGTCGGCGTAGAGTCCTTTGGCAAAATAAAGGTAGCTATGCACGATGGGCATTATTATGCTCACCGCCCACAGCCAAATGTTGGCGCGGTACTCGAGCCACAGGTAAAGTAACCCGAGCACCGTGCTAACGATATCTATCAATTTGAGCCAGTCCATAACTCTTATAGTCACTATAGTTACGATAGCCTCTATAAATTATTAGAACTTAAACGTGAGGTGGCCAAGCACGTTGAAACCTGCCATGGGATAGAAGCGTGGGTCGCTCACTAGGGTAGGAGTACTGCTCTTGTCTCCATCGGTGTAGACGGCAGCTGTCTGCGAGTAGCCGTTGGTCTCATACTTGGCGTTGAACAGGTTATAGAAGGTGACTCCTGCTGTGATTGCCTTAACGTGTGGCAGCTTGAAGGTGTAGGCAAGGTTGAGGTTGCTCACAAAGTAGGGGTCGAGTGAGTCATCCTTGTTCTCAAAGTTGTCGAGATACTGGCGGCTCACATATTGCGACTGCAGCTGAGCTTCGAAACCCTTGTAACTGAATGCGAGCACGCTGTTGAGGATAGCGCTTGGTGAGAAGGCGATGGTGGTGTTGCCTTTCTCAATAGCGGTCTGTGTCCACATCTCATCCCAATGGTCGTCGTAGTCGCTCACGTAGCCCACATAGTTCTTGATAATGTTACGACTAAGGGTGGCGTTTACATCCCATCTCAACCAACTTGCAAACTGATAGCCTGCCATGAGTTCGATGCCACAGCGGTAACTGTCGGGCACGTTCTCTGACATGAGCTCGCCTATCTCGTTGAGCTTGCCATTAAGCACGAGCTGGTCCTTATACTTCATGTAGTAAAGGTTGATACCTGCATCAAAGTTCCCGGCGCGCAACACATAGCCCAGTTCCCAGTCATAGAGCTTCTCGGCTTTAGGGTGAACAGTGAGTGGACCGTCGTTATAGTTGTTGCGGGTGGGCTCCTTCTGAGCTACACCAAACGAGGCATACACGCGGTTTCCTGAGTTTATGCGCCAGTTCACACCCACCTTGGGGTTGAAGAAGTTAAAGGTATCGTCAACGTCAAGAATCTGCATGTGCTCGGGGCTTGCGGTCCAGTCCCACTTGTCGTTGACGCCCTTGATAGTGTAGCCAATGTGGCGATACTGCAAGTCGACATAGGCGCTCAGGCCCTTCCAAATATTGTAGTTGTTTTTCCAGTAGATGTTAAACTCAGTCTTCTTGCCCTTGTTGCGATAGTATTCATGGCTAGGATCAAGTGTTCCCAGGTAGTTCTCTACCCAAATCACCTTGCCGTGGTGGTTGTTGCTGTACTTGTTAAAACCGCCACCCAACACACTATATAGCTTGTTGCCAGTGTAGTGAATCGAGAAAATACCACCACCAAAGCCACTATCCAATATCTTCTTGCGCACGAGGCTCGACTTCTTAACCTTCTCACCATTTAGCTCAAAGGGTTCAAGGCTGTACTCGGTGAGTGTGCGTGCGTTCTTGTATTCCTGATAGTAGCCGTAGCCGTCGGTGTAGTGAAGAGCGGCATTGAGTCTCCAGTTATTGTTGAAGCGGTGATCGAAAATCAGTTGGTAGTTAAACTGCTTGTAGATGTCCTTTTGGTCATCATAGAAACCAGTCACCACACCGTCGTGCTTAATCTCACCATTGGGATTATAGGTGCGGTTATTCTTCAAGTCATCACGGCTGATTCCGTCCCAGGCATGATAGGTGTCTTCCTTGCCGCCAAACGAAATGAAACGCAATGAGGTGCGGTCGCCGTAGTAGCCCAATTGAGCAAAATAAGAAATCATTGACGCGCTTGCACGGTCGCGGTAGCCGTCGCTCGAGATATGCGACACGCGGGCGTCGGCCATCCAGTGTTCACCCAGGCGACCTGTGCCCACCCTAAAGGTCTCCTTGTTAGTATTATAGGAGCCGTATGATCCTGAGAGTTCGGCATAGGGGGTAACGGCAGGTGCTTGAAGGCGCATGTTCACGCTGGCTCCAAATGCGCCAGAGCCATTGGTCGAGGTGCCCACGCCACGCTGGATTTGCACGTCGCGTAGCGACGAGGCAAGGTCGGGGGTGTTCACCCAGAACACGCTGTGGCTCTCGCTGTCGTTGACGGGAATGTCGTTGATGGTAACATTGATGCGGGTGGCATCGGTACCACGCACACGCATCGACGTGTAGCCCACACCGGCTCCTGCGTCGCTGGTGGTGAGCATGCCAGGGGTGAACTGTAACAGTTGAGGCATGTCGAGACCATGATTATTGGCTTCGATTTGTCGTTTACTAACGTTAGTGTAAGCAACAGGTGTGTTGCTTGAGGCACGAGTCGCAAGCACCTCCACTTCCTTGAGGCGCAGTGTGTCGCTTGCCTGCTGCTGTGCGGTGGCAAGCATGCTACCACAAGCTATGGTGGCAGCAAGAATGATAGTCTTCTTCATAAAAATGTGTTAATAAGTTTTGTTCTCTACGCCGGTATTACCCGGTTCAGATTCCATGGGTATGTTCTCAGCCACACCAGCCAAGTGTGATCGCTCTTAATGATAAAAGGTTGACTCACAACGGCTTTAATGGTATAGCACCCCCAAACTCATTGAATCGTAGTGCAAAGGTACAATAATTCATCCACTTGTGCAAGTGTGGTAGTGGCTTTACCATGTGCCGTACTCTGAGCGCACGGCATCGATGCGAAGAAGGATAAATAGTAGAATGGTAAATCCCCACAGTGAAGAACCGCCATAGGAGAAGAAAGGTAACGGAATACCAATCACTGGCACTAGTCCAATTACCATTCCAATGTTGATGGTGAGGTGGAATATGAGTATCGAGGCAACACAGTAAGCATACACTCGTCCAAAGGTGGTGTGTTGCCGTTCTCCTATTGCTATAACGCGTAAAATTAAGGTTAAGAACAAGATGAGCACAGTTGTTGTTCCCACGAAGCCTTCTTCTTCGCCTATGGTGCAGAAGATAAAGTCGGTGTGCTGCTCGGGGACATAGTTAAGCTTGGTTTGTGTGCCTTGCAAGAAACCTTTGCCGGTAAGACCACCCGAACCTATGGCTATCTTTGATTGGTTCACGTTATATCCCTTGCCCTTGAGGTCTTCTTCTATGCCCAGAGCAATGTTGATGCGGTTTTGCTGGTGAGTAGCAAGCATGTTGAATGCCACGTTCACCGAGAACATGAAGATTATCGACGCTACGGCAAAGATTACCGTCATGAGCACCTTGTTAAGGTCGTCGTGGAACATGCCTATGAGCAGATAGATGAGCGAAGCGGGTATTACAGTGAAAAAGAATACATAACCATTGATGTGAACACCCATGGCTGTGAGTCCCCACGCAATTAGTGCGCATGCTATGTAGCCCAGTGCCACATTGCGACCCAAAATTAGCGAGCGGCAATACATTAGTAGCATGAGCACTATTATCACCATCACGCAAGTGAGAACGATGAATATTCCTGTGGGGATGCCCATGGTGAGTGTGGCGGCAAACTTCAGAACTATCACAAAGTAGCTGACTGCCGCAAGCATGGCAAACAGCACAAATCCGTTCATGCCCTCGCGATAAAGAACAAGTATTAGCGAGAAGTATACTAGCGCCGAGCCGGTCTCACGCTCTAGTAGAATGCATGCTACAGGCAAGAAAATAATGAACAGGGGAACTATGTAAGTGCGCCAGCCTTTGATCTGGAAACCATAGGTGCTAAACAACTTTGCAAGCGCTAGTGCTGTAGCGGTCTTGGCAAACTCGGCAGGCTGGATGCTCACAGGTCCAAATCGCAGCCACGAGTGTGAACCCTTGATGTTGGGGGACACAAAGGCGGTGACTATCAGGATGATAATCATGATGGCATAGATGGGATAGGCATAGGCCTCGTAGAGCCTGCGGTCAATGAGCAGTAGCGAGAAACCAATGGCAAACGAGAGCCCTATCCACAGGAATTGCTTGCCTGAGAAGGTGTCGAAATCAAACATGCTCACCTGGCTAGTGCTGCTGGTGGTGGCGGCATAGATGCTCACCGCACCAGCAATTACCAGCACGACATATAGCAGCACGGTAAACCAGTCGACAGATGCTAACAGGCGATTGCTCTCGTTATTGTTATCCCTTGTAGATGCCATTACGTGTGGTTGTTGCTCGAGTTGTGGTTGTTAATATAGCTTTTTCTTGTTCTCTATCTAATGGCGAGTCGCCATGGCTACCGCTATAAGGGCGATTGCTGGCGGTGGGGGCAGGGGAGGTTGATGGTGCGGGACTCACTTCTTCTTGCTCCACTACAGCGGGGGTCTCTTCCATCCAGTGACCGCTCCACTTGCTGGCGCGAGACTCTATCTCCTCGCTCGACCCACGCAAGTATCGCTCTATTATCATTGCTCCCATGGGCACCGCTACTTGTGCGCCGAAACCTGCATTCTCGGCATAGACACAAATGGCTATTTTGGGGTCATCTTTAGGAGCAAATCCCATGAACACCGAGTGGTCTTGACCATGTGGATTCTGCACAGTACCTGTTTTGCCACACACATCTAGTCCCGGCAGGTTGGCTCCGCGACAGGTACCACCGGTCACAGCCATGCGCATACCATTCACGATGTAGCTGTAGTAGGATGGATCAATCTTAGTGCGATGTTGCAGAGTGAACTCTTTAAGAATGCCCACATCACGAATTTGTTTTACAACATGCGGGGTGATGTAGTAGCCACGGTTGGCTATGGTGGCGCTTAAATTAGCGATTTGCAATGGTGTGGCCATGATTTCACCTTGACCTATGGCTATTGAGATAATAGAGTTGGCTCCCCATTGACCTTCACCAATCATCTCGTTATAAAACTTGAAATTGGGGATAAATCCGCGGCTCTCGCCAGGCAGGTCAATGTTAAGACGATAGCCATAGCCCATCGACACCATGTAGTCTTTCCACAAGGTGAACGATTTCTCTAGACCACCATATTTTTTGTTGTTAAGCATGTAGTATAGACCCCAGCAAAAGAATCCGTTGCACGATGTGGCAAGGGCTGGTTGCAACGCGATGGGAGAACCATGACCGTGGCATGAAATTTTCATACCTTTATTTATATATCCACGATAGCAAGGATAGGAGGTGTTGACATCGATAATTCCCTCTTGCATGAAGATCAATCCCTGAGTGGGCTTGAATGTGGAGCCTGGAGGATAGGCGGCCATGATGGCGCGATCGTAGAGGGGCTTAGAGGGGTCGGTAACGAGCTTGGCATAGTTCTTGCCTCGGTCTTTACCCACCAGCAGGGCGGGATCGTAGCTGGGACTGGTCACTAGAGCCAGCACCTCTCCAGTCTTGGGCTCAATGGCTACAATAGCGCCGCGACGCCCACGCATTATCTTTTCGCCAAAGCGTTGAAGGTCGATGTCAATGCTCATTTGCAGGTCTTTGCCGGCAATGGGAGCCACGTCGTCCTTGCCATCATTGTAGCGCCCCTTGATTTTTCCCCTTGCATCGCGAATCATGATTTCCTTTCCTTTCACACCACGCAGGTATTTCTCATAACTCTTCTCAATGCCCAGGTCGCCAGTGTAGTCGCCAGGGATGTAGTAGTTGTCGCTGTCACGCTCTATATCTTCAGCATTCACTTCGCGAATGTCGCCCAGAATATTGGCGGCTGCCACATAGTTGTAGCGACGGATGATGCGTTGCGAGATGTCAAAGCCCGGGAAACGATACAATATTTCTTGCAAGCGGCCATAGGTGGTGGAGTCAAGGTTTTGAACTAGAGGCTGTGGAGTAGTGGCGCTATAGTTGCGGTTTTTCTTGGGATCGCTCATGTTCTTCCACAGTTGTTCAAAGTCCTCACGCTTGAGTTGCAAAATCTTGCACATTGTGGTGGTATCAAACTCCTGTACGTCCTTAGGCACAAGCACTAAGTCGTAGGCAGGTTCGTTATACACCACAAGCTTGCCGTTGCGGTCATAGATTTGACCTCGCGAGGGGTGAGTGATTTTAGTGGAGCGTGCATTACTAACGGCAATTTCCCTATATTTGTCGTCAAGAATTTGAAGGTCAAAGAGTTTCCACATGTATATAGCAACAACGACGACTATAAAGCCGCCTATCACTATCTTGCGTTTCTCCAAGTTATAATCTTTTCTCACGTTGAGTGCTCACTAAACTGTCGATACCAAAAATCAATAATATAGATAGCACGCTGCTGGCAACGATGCGCAACAGTGTGAGCGGGAAGTTGTGAAGAGTGAAGGCTTGGGTCAAGAACAGCACCGCACAATAAATGGTAACAAGTGTTGCCATGTATTTTAAGTAGCCGGTGATGCCTAGCGAATCCATCGACGGGATAGGGTCATTGTCCTCATCGTCACGCAAGATGAACATGTCAAACACCGGGCGACGCACTATTGTCATCACCACACAAGCCAGCGAGTTCATGCCCTGTGTGTTGTTGAACATGTCAACAAAGAGCCCAAACAGGAATGCTATGGTCAAGGTCCAGTTGAGCGAGTAGTTGAGTGGCAAGCGCAATATCAAGTAGATATAGATCACAGGCATTGCTACACTAAAGAGGACTATCTTGCTACAGATAACCTGAGCTACGAGCAGAGCCACAAACAGGATGAGGAAATGGAACAGCGTGTTTTTCATCGTTTCATACCTCCTTCCTCCTTTAGGGTTGTGGCATCGGCCGAGTCGAGCTGCTTGAGCTCATCTTGTCGATTATTCTTTATTATGTGTACGTTGCTAAGATGTGTGATCTTGCACGATAATTTCACTATCAGAGTCATGAAACTGTCGTCTTTCATTGTGGGGGAAATGCGTTCTACAACACCCACCATGAAACCTTGAGGAAAACTGAGCGAACTGCTACTGGTAACCACAGTGTCGCCAACATGATAGCCTTCCACTTTGGGCAAGTCTTTGAGGATGGCATGGTCAGTGCTCTTGCCGTCCCACACCAGCAAGCCAAAGTTGCCATTGCCCTTGAGTTCACAAGTAATCTTGGTGTCGGGGTGAAGTATCGACATGATGCGTGACGAGTGGGTGTTGACGGCATCAACAATGCCCACCACTCCATTCATGTCCATCACGCCCATGTAGGGCTCTATGCCATCGGCACTACCGCGGTCGATGGTGATGTAGTTGCTGGGGTTGGCAACGCTATTGCTAATGACGTGGGCTGAGATAAAAGTGTAGTCGCCATTACCGCTAACCGAGGCTCCAGGCTTGGCGCCATACTTTAGTTCCAGCTCATTGAGTTGCGACTTTAGTGCCAAGATTTCTTGCTTTTGAGCAGCATTCTGTAGATGAAGGTCCTCGTTGATTTCCTTAAGATGAAAATAGTCCGACGCTCCATTCACGCCCTTTGAAATTGTTGCCACTGTGCCGTTGGCCGACGTCAAGTACACGCTCTGCTGGAAAGGATTAGAACGAAAAAGCAATGCGAGGCTCAAAATCACATAGAATGCGAAGATGAACCACGAACTGTTTTTTATGAAAAAGTTTAGTAAATTGTTCATTACCTTACCTTGTAGTGAGCGTTATCTCCCATGTGCCACTCACACCGCGATGGGATGAGTGGGGGAGAGGAAATAAGAGCTAAAAAGGAGGGGATTAGTTCTAAGTATTAAGAATGCTAGAGTAAAATTCTAGACTGCTACCCATCTAATTATCTCTTTAAGAACTTGAAGCGCTTGATGTTCTTCAGTGCCACACCGGTTCCCTTGGCTACAGCGTGCAACGGATCCTCGGCAACGTGGAACGGAATGCCTATCTTGTCGGTCAGGCGACGGTCGAGACCACGAAGCAGGGCACCACCACCAGCCAGGTATACACCATTCTTCACGATGTCGCTATATAGCTCAGGAGGGGTCTGCTCAAGGGCGCTAAGCACTGCTGCTTCAATCTTGGAAATTGATTTCTCAATGCAGTGGCTTATCTCTTGATAAGAAACAGGAACTTCCATGGGTAAGGCGGTCATTTGGTTAGGACCATGAACAATGTAGTCCTCGGGAGGATTTTCCAGCTCGGTGAGAGCCGATCCCACGTGAATCTTGATGAGCTCAGCGGTGCGCTCGCCCACCTTCACATTGTGAGCGCGACGCATGTGTTCTACGATATCCTCAGTGAGGTCGTCTCCAGCAATGCGGATGCTCTTGTTGCTAACGATACCGCCTAGAGAAATCACAGCAATCTCGGTAGTTCCACCGCCTATGTCAACAATCATGTTGCCCTCTGGAGCTAGTACATCAATTCCTATACCCAAGGCGGCTGCCATGGGTTCATATATCATGTAAACGTCGCGTCCACCAGCGTGCTCGCTAGAGTCGCGCACGGCGCGTATCTCAACCTCGGTAGAGCCAGAAGGGATGCACACCACCATTCTCAGCGATGGCGAGAACCAGTGATTCTTTTGGCTCACCTTTTTAATCATACCTCTAATCATGAGCTCAGCGGCGTTGAAGTCGGCAATCACACCGTCGCGCAGTGGACGCACGGTCTTGATGCCCTCATGCACCTTGCCACGCATTTCACGAGCTGTCTCGCCCACTGCCATGAGCTTTGCGGTCTTGGTGTCGAGAGCCACTACCGATGGCTCGTCAATCACTATCCTGTCGTTGTGGATAATGATAGTGTTGGCTGTTCCTAGGTCAACAGCGATTTCTTGAGTAAATGAGAACAATCCCATGTTTCTTTTTTGTCTTTATTATTTGCTAGTGCTCCTTGTTGTAACGATCTTATAAATAGGGTGTTACAACATGTGGCACTTCTTGTTAAACATAACTACACTTTAATTCTAGTGCAAAATTAGTTAAAATAAAGCAACTAGTAATACATTTTTCTAAGAAAAAAGCTAGAATTATTTTTTTTAACAACTCTGGCTACCATTTTGGGTACAATGTGGTGAAAAAAAGGAGCCAAAAGTACTGCCTTTAGCTCCCAGGTTTGTTATAGAATAATAGTTGAAAACAATATTAACAAGTGGCTTCTATAAGCTTGAGTTTTTAATTATTTCAAACTCTTGTCAATTTCGTCAAGATGCCCATCCCACAGGTAGTGCTTGGTCTCACGGGCAATCACACCCGAGAGCAGAAGCAGGGCTATGAGGTTGGGGATTGCCATGAGGGCATTCATGATGTCGGCTATGTTCCACACCACGTTTAAGCTCATTGTGCACCCCACGAAGCACAAAATGATGAAAATGATGCGATAAGGCTTAATGCTGCGCTTGCCGGCAAGGTATTCCATGGCGCGTTCGCCATAGTAGCACCATCCCAAGATAGTGGAGAATGCAAATGTGAGAATGCCAAGGGTGAGAATGGTTGGACCCACATAGGGAATCATGCCAAAGGCTTTCTTAGTGAGCATGCCACCATCCTGAAAGCTGATGTTGGGGTGGGCGATTATGCTTGTGACGATTACAAGTCCTGTGATTGCGCACACCACTACGGTATCCCAAAATGTGCCAGTGGAGCTCACAAGAGCCTGGCGCACGGGATTCTTGGTCTGTGCCGCAGCGGCAACAATGGGGGCTGAACCCAGTCCCGACTCGTTGCTGAACAAGCCACGTGCTATACCATATCGGGCTGCTATCATAATCACTGTGCCGGCAGTTCCGCCAGTGGCAGCCTTCAGGGAAAATGCCTCGCCACAAATCATGCACAAGGCATCCCACAAGTAAGCATGATTGAGCATCAGGATATAAAGGCATCCAAGCACATAAAGCACCGCCATGAATGGAACCAGTGCCGTGCACATGCGGCTAATGCTTTTAACACCACCAAGCACTACCACCGCCACAAGTATCATGAGGGCTATACCCACTGCGACGCGTATCATCGAGCCGTTGGCACTATTGCCACACAACATCACCACGTTCTCGCTGATAGCGTTGGCCTGAACCATGTTGCCAATGCCAAATGCCGCGATAGCTGTAAACACACAAAATAACACAGCGAGCCATTTTTGACCCAAGCCACGTTCAAGAGCGTACATGGGACCACCTAGCATGGTGCCATCACTTGTCTTGACACGATACTTGATGGCAAGCAAACCTTCGCTATACTTTGTCGCTATGCCAAAGAGGCCGGTAAGCCAGCACCATAGTACCGCCCCGGGACCACCTAGTGCCACAGCTGTCGCAACGCCTATGATGTTTCCGGTACCTATGGTTGCTGCTAGTGATGTGGCTAGAGCGGCAAACTGGCTCACATCGCCCTTAGCGTCCTTGTCTTTCTTAACCGACATTTTGATGGCGGTGAATATTTTGCGTTGTGGCACACGCAACCTGAAGGTTAAGAACAGGTGGGTGCCAAAGAGCAATATTATCATGGGCCAGCCCCACAGATAACCACTGATAATCTCGGTTATTTCGTTGAAGGTCATAAATTTGGCTTTAGATGATGAACTTGATTTTGTAGTCGAGGTTGAGGATAGAGGAGCGGGTAGCACTCGTTAGTCATTCACCTGGCTGTCGCTAAGCTTGAAAGTGCCATCGTCGCCCTTTACAACGCTCATGTCATATTGGGTGGTAAACATCATCCCGTCGGCTCCTTTCACTTCCATTTGAACAATGTAGCTCTCGGGGGCTTCAATGCCCTTCATGATGGTGTCGACGCGTTGAACTTTCTCCTCAAGGGTGACTTCGCAAATTAAATCAATGGCATTGTCTTGATTGTTACAGCTCTCCAGATAGGCGCTATAAAATTCTTGAGTGAGGTGTTTCCTTGCCAGTTCTTGAGCTTGCTTGCCCTCGAGCTTGATGTAATTACCAAGGAATGTAGTTAAAAACGTCACCTCATCTTTGTTGTCAATCACTTGCGAGGTGGTGTCGGCAACGGACGCATTCGACTGTTGGGTTTCACCACCTTTGTTGCCGTTGCATGAGGTAATGCCTGTCGTCATCAGTGCGGTTGCTACCACGGCTATTAAATATCTTAGTTTCATAATTCGCGTGAGTGTTTTGTTATTTTAAATGTCCAAAATTAGTGCAAGTTGAGTGAAATACAAAATGAAAAAGGAATATTTTTCATTTTTATTTCCTAAGCGCAGCCTAATTTATGTAAAATTAGTGCAACTTGAGTCAAGAAACATTAGGGAAAATAATATCAACCAGTTGTTCTACTCGCTCAATTATCCAGTGGCAGTGCGCGGCGATTGATTCACGGGGGCATGTGCTGGGAATGCCTGCTACTTGGGCACCGCTAGCCATGCCAGCTTTCAAGCCGTTGATGGAATCTTCCACCACACAGCAATCCTCAATGGCAATGCCAAGATGCTTGGCTCCAAGCAAGTAGCACTCGGGCGATGGCTTGGGGTCACTCACCATGTCGCCAGTGACTATGGCTTGAAAATAGCTACTAAACTCTGGCTTCTGGCGGTATAGCTCTCTCATTTTGTCGGGATCACTGCTCGTTACGATGCACAACGGAATGTTTCTGCGCTTCAATTCCTCTAGCAAGGTGACAGTGCCGGGAAAGTACTCATAGCGCATGTCGCGCTGGAAATCGTTGAGCAATGCGTTCACCTGCTCACGCATTTCAGGACTGGGAAAATAAGTGTGCAGAATGTTGTGAAGGTTCGACCCTTTTATCACTTGCGCAAAGTTTTCTACGCCAGTGGGAAAACGTTTATCCACAGCTTGCCAAAATTGCGTGTAAATGCCCTCGGTGTCAATGAGCACACCGTCAAGGTCAAACAAAACTCCTTTTATGTCATTCATTGTGTTAATATCAATTTTATTTTCTACAAAGGTAAATAAAAATTTTAAATTTATCCATTGTGATGTGGTCATACAGTTTATAAGGGTACGATTTTATTGAAAAAAAAATTATTTTAAACAACTACTAATAAAATATTTTGTACTTTTGCGTCATTAAAATTAATACTACCCCGAAAAAAGAGGAGCCTTTCGAGCTAGTATGAGATATGAGAAATGAAAAGGGCTCCATAAAACAACATTTTTAAACCAAACAACGCAATGAAGAAACTATTACTTATTGCAGCTATGGCTGTTATGGGCTTGGGCGCTTGGGCACAAAATGCTAGCGACTATGGCATCGTCATGGAGCAGCCTGCAGGAGAGTTGAAAACCTATGACCGTGCTGGCTACGCCTACTACTTGAGTGGTGAATATCCACGTCGTGGCGCGCAAACCGGTACTATCGACATCGTCTTCGCCGAGGACAACAAGGTCTATTTTAAGCAGCCTCTGTCAAAACTGGAGATTAACTCCTGGGTTGAGGGTACTCTGAGCGAGGATGGCAAAACCATCACCATTCCCATGGGACAAAACGTAGCCTACGATACCGAGCAAGGTGAGGTTATCACTCTGGCTGTGCTCGACTATGATGAGGACTATGAGGAGTTTGAGGTTCGCAACAGCGCTCACTATGTTCAGTTTAGCGTTACCGACGATAAAATTTCATTAATCGGCTCTTCGGCCTATGTAGTATTTGGTGCTATCTATGCCGAGAGCAACACATGGGCTGGATATGCCGACTATGGTAGCATCTACACTCCCACCACTCAAGCCGAGGACGTGCTCGTGGAACTCCCCGAGGGTGTTACTCCACAGGTCTACACCTTTGAGGCTAATGGTTATGATGGCACTCCATTCAAGTATAATGTGAATGTGGGTGTTAAGGACAACGAGGTCTACATGCAAGGTCTCTTCAGCGATGTGCCCAGTGCTTGGATAAAAGGTGTACGCGAGGGTAACAATGTTACATTTGCTCAAGACCAGTACATAGGTCAAGTTGCCGGCAAGCCTAACTACATGGCTGGTGGACAAACTAATGCCGAGGGCAAGAAGGACATTTGCGATTTCGTGCTTGCCTATGATGAGGAAACCGACACCTACACTAACGTTACCGACTATCTCGTGCAAAACACCACTAAGGGTGTTATCTACTACGTTCAGGCCTATAACAACATCGTCATCACTCGCGACGCTAATGATGGCGCTTATACTATCCCTTATACCCAAGGCTTTGATACACAGGCCGCGTTCAGCGAGTTTACCATTATCAATGCTAATAACGACGGTCGCACTTGGAACTACGGTGGCTCAATTAGCCAGAATGTAACTTACCAGTGGGACACTAACAATGCTGCCGACGACTGGCTGATTACTCCAGCTATCATCATGGCTCCTAACACTGAATATGAGTTCAGTTTCGACACCAAGGCTACTGGCGATACCGAGCGCTTTGAGGTTAAAATTGGCAGTGAACCCACAGCCGAGGCTATGACCAAGACCATCATCGCTGCCACTGAGATTGAAGGCTATGACACTGCTCGTCAGGCTGGACGTTTCTCAGTGCCTGCCGATGGTAAGTACTACGTTGGTATCCACGTCATTAGCGATGCTAATAAGTTTGTCCTCAACATCGACAACATCAGCATCATCGAAGCCGAGCCAAACGCTATCAGCAATATCAACGTTGAGAAAGCACAGGACAACAACTACTACGACCTCATGGGTCGCAAGTACACTCAGGGCAATCTCCCTGCTGGCATCTACATTCACGCTGGCAAGAAAGTTGTGATTAAGTGAGAGAAAAACTAAGCTTACTATAGTTTTTTCGAGCTGAACAACTTGGAAAGAACGCTCAAAGTGATTATTAATCACTAATAAAAATATAACAAATTGTTAAGAGAGTGTGTCATAATGAAGTGACCCCAAAAGTTTTTTGTCCAACTTTTGGGGTCCACTTCAAAATAAAGATATGACACACCCTCGTTTCTTTATCATGCCCTTGAGAGTGAGATGAGGAGAACCTGGGGGCGTTTTCGCAGGCATTTTGAGCAACGCACTCAATAAAAATTTCGGACGAAATCACTAAAAAAGCGAAGCCAACGGCCTCGCTTTTCTATTCGCTAAATTGGAATTTACATGTTTTATTTTATCATTTCTTTTGATATAGACATTTCCCTCTTCTGTAATCATCAGGAGAAATTCTGCTTTTACCATCAAATTCTAATTCATAGTTATTGACATCCCATTCCCATGCTTCTTGCATTATATAATTTTTGTCATACAAAATCCAAATGAGTTTATCCCATAGATAATTAGTCGCTTTTGCTACTTTAGTGACTTTACTGCCAGGCTTACCGCTTGGACGATTCGCTTTAACTTGGTATCTTTGATGATTAAAAACAAAATCCGAGCCTTTACTTACAGCGGTTTTATCTTTCATATATTCAGAATACTCCCTTTCTGTCATTCCGACTAACAGTGCTGCATCATATTCTGAAATCGCACTTGTAATTGAAGGAGCTGCTCCATAACATTTTTGCCATTCTAATGCAATATCAACAAGTTTATTTCTTAATGTCATATATCATTTAGGAATAATGTAATTTGTTTGGTTTATTACTTTGTAATTAGAACGCTAAATTTCGATTTACGAGATTGATGGCTGCGCCTCAGCATAGCTCAAGCGAGCTTCTTGAGACCCCTCGGGAACAAGCGACCAAAGGTCGAGCGGGCTCTGCATTCGGCTTGCACATAAATTCCGATTTATCGTTCTAATTACGCTGCAAAAGTACGAATATTTTCCTTCTCAGCGTGTCTTTTGCCAAGTGAACTTATCAATCTACTTTTGCATCAAAATCGCAAAAGATTATGATTGATATAAACCAACTATCAGCACTCGTTTCTGCTTTTCGGGTGGAGACGGAGAAGGAGTCCATCTTGCCCGATACCGTCGGTTCACTCCTTCAGAACATCACTGACTTGCTCGCCAGTGCGTTAAGCAGTACTGAGCACTTTGGCAAGACTACGGTAATGGCAAGGAAACACCTCGTGGCAACAGTGGTGATATAGGCAGGGCGAAGCGTGCCAACGGCGTAAGTAGTTCAGCACCAAGTATTACGCCTCAGTGATGAACATAAAGGAGTTCTATGAGGAGAACCTGGGGTGGCAATTCTGTGGCCTATTAGTTCAGCTTTGTGCCGTAAAAATTTCGCAAGAAACCATTGATGATTACAATAAATATTGTAATTTTGTCAATATAACAATAATTATTAATATGAAAAAAACTGCTCAACCCCCAAAAATAGAAATAGATGGTTTTATTATATCATCAGATGGTACCATTCTTTTTAAATGCAATAATATAGATAATTGCCATATTCCTTATGGAGTAAGAATTATTAAATGGAATGCTTTCAAAGATGCGGAAAGAGTAAAACAATTATATATACCTGATTCTGTTGAAGAAATAGAAGATTATGCATTTTCATCTTTAAATATTGAATTTGTTCATATTCCAAGTTCCTTAAAAAAAATCGGAGATTACGTATTCAATGATTGTAGCAATCTTAATACTGTAGAAATGGAAGATGGAATTTCTATTTTAGGAAATTCAATGTTTTATGGATGTAAAAGTCTCGAAAGTATAACCATTCCAGAATCTATAAAGGTTTTACCAGATGGTATATTTGAATTTTGTACATCTTTAAAACAAGTTAAGCTTCCAACACATTTGATTGAGATAGGTAATTGTGCTTTTTTATCTTGCAGTAGTCTTGAATCAATAGTATTGCCTTCTTCCATAATTGGTCTTCAAGATAACACATTTGATGATTGTGGCTTTTCTTCAATAACAATTCCTGAAGGTATTGTAGCTATATCCAAAGAGGTTTTTGCGATGTGTAAAAATCTTACAGCAGTTAAAATTCCTGCAACGTTGCAGCATTTAGAAACAGATGCATTTGAAGGATGTTATGAAATATATTTAGAGGTACCAAAAGGAATGTTGTCACATTATGAAGATTTAGATATTGATGAGGTTGTAGAGATAACAGAATACTATGCTGAAATACCCACTAATATAAATGAATTAAAAAGAAAAAGCGATTCCTTTGTTAGGCAACAAAATCATAAAAGAGAAAGAGATGATTATAACTATAGAAAAGAAATGGGGGAACTTACAAGTAAAGAATATTTTAATGAAATGATAGATCTAATGACATATGATTCTATAATTGATGAAGAGAGAAGGGATGATTTCTATAATGATTTTTGAAAATAATACTCACTGGTATTAGGTGAGCTTTTTTGGCTTTTGCAGATTGATTCAATCATAATAGTTTTGCGACAGAAAACCGCAAAATCAGTGTAAGTTGAGTAAAAAGCCAAGTTTACTTGAGCTTTTCCGAGACGCAGCCTGATTTATCCAAAACTTTTTTCTTATGATTGACACAACACAACTTACTCAACTTATCTCCGCATTCCGTGTGGAGACGGAGAAGGAGTCGAACTCGCCGGAGACCGTCGGCTCTCTCCTTCAGAACATCACTGACTTGCTCGCCAGTGCGTCAAGCAGTACCGAGCAACAGATATTCGAGAACTGGAAGGCGATTCTCTCGCAACTCCACCTGGTGGAGGACTTCATGCTTGACAATGCCATGGCGCAGTAATGGCTCGGTGTCTGTCACGACTTCAAGCATTTCGCATTTTTCGCGCCGGTCGTCATCTTGTTTTGTCTCTTAACCCAACTCTAATGGTCGATTTGGGTATAATATCTACATGAGGATTATTTCATTATCCAGCGTGCTATACGGGCTGAGCCACGCTTACCATTTACTATGCGCTTGAACAGGCGTGGCATCACTTGACGGTATAACCACTTGCGGTTGAGCACTGAGTAGGCTTTCTGTACTGCGGGCTTGGCAAGCTCGGGATGCCCCTCGCGTTGATACTGGGCGCCAAGCACTAGCAGGCGATAATATAGCAGGTCGTAGTAGCGCTGTTTGTTCAAGAGCGATGAGTTCTTGATGTCAAGCACCATGTAGCGTAGCGAGATTTCCCATTTTCCATGATTGGCCGAGAAATTTGTCCCTGTAATAGATTTCTCGCCACCATAGATGACATCAACCCTTGGCTTGCCCTCAAGATAACCTATCACAGGCTTTGCGAGCAACAGCCGCAAGCCATATTCAAAGTCGTTCCAGTGCGAGATGCTATTGTTCCACTCAATATTTTTTATGAAATCATATCTTGCGCAAAATGCCTGTGTCGCAAGCACACTATGCAAGATGTGATTGGCAATCAGGTCTTTCTTATAGAGTGGCATGGCGGTTTTCTCGCCGGTGTCGTCAATTTGGTTGCGACGGGTGATGATGATGTCGGCCCTTTGTGGCGCCGACTCAAAAGCGTCTACATATTTTTGTACCAGGCGACGGTCCATGAGGTCATCGCTGTCGAAGAACATGAGGTAGTCGCCAGTGGCGAGTTTCATGCCACGATTGCGGGCGGCACTCGCCGTTTGTTGTCTCTCTTGGGTTACCACTACCTCAAAGTCGGGCGCATTGTTGTCAATCTTGAACTGGTTGAGTACCACTAGCGAGTCGTCGGTAGAGTTGTTATCCACTAGCACCACTTGAAGAGGACGGTGTGTTTGTTCAAGCACTGTTTTCAACGTGCGTGGAACAATGCTTGCCCGGTTGTATACCGGTATTATTATCGAAACTTTTTTCATATCGACCACAAATATACAACAAAAATCTATAACACCGGTTATCTATAACTCATGTTTTGCGGTGGTAGTTGAGGGGGACGCTGAGAGTAGAGCGATGGGGGAGCACTTTGCACTTGTGGCGTGGGAGAGGGTAGTTTCTTAGTGTTGAGCAACAAACTCATCAGTAACCCTATCAGCAGGAAGGGAATTCCCACAATGAAGCACAAGTGTAGGCCAGCGAGGGTGAGACCCACAGCAAGTGTGAAGCCCAGTGTCATGCCAGTGAGAAGGCGAGTGATGGTTTGATAGCGTGGCACACGACCCTTGGTGAGTGAATTGGCAAGGCTGAAAAGTAATCCAAACAAGAAGCCCCCCTGCTTGCCAATGTTTTGCAAGAGCATCACCACAGCCACTATTCCCACCATCGAGTTGACCCAGTTCTCGGAGATGTTCATCAAGCCGTAGAGCAACAATGCCGCTCCTATTCCGCACAACAGTGGCGCAATGCCACGCACCGCACTCATTCCCATGTTGCTAAACATGCCCTTGAGACCTCCGGCTACTCCCACGAAGGGTAACTTCTTTTGGAACAATGGCAGGATTGCGCTGTTGATGGCAACTGCCATCACCACCTTGCCCAAGATGCCTCCCACAGCTCCAATCACTCCGCCAAAGAGCCCTCCCTCGGCATAGGACAGGAAGCTTATAGCCTTAGCCCATGGTGGCAGTTGCATCTTCCCTGAGAAGTAGCCTATCACTATCCACACCGCACCTATCACGAGGGTGGGTAGTAACCGCATGGGATGCTTAAACATCTCAGTGCTCTGCTTGATGCAATTTTTTAAATATTGGCCAACGCCTATTTTTTCATTTTGCATAATTCTATAGGAAATTAAAATGATGTGCTTTTATTTCTTGTAAGTTCTCATTGCTTCAACAAGCAAGGGAACCTGGCGAGCCTTTACCCAGCCTGCCATGCCATGGCTCCACACTAGTGTGTCGGGGCTAAGATTTAATTGCAATAATTGACTCACATCATAGGGGCCATGCTTCTTGTTGTTCCGCACCAAGTAGAACTTTGTGCTTCTCATCTCTTTTTCATGCTGCTCCCTGATGGCCATAGCTAGTTCAGGAACCTGTCTCGCTTTCACCCAGCCAGCCATGCCTTGTGCCCAAATGAGGGTGTCGGTGCCTATGGCTTGTTCCATCAAGTCATCAATCGAGTAAGGACCATCTTTTTCTTTGCCATGTGCAATGTAGTACTTCTTCGCTGACCGCTCCTGGGCAATTCCCTTGTCAACGGCTTGACTAACGGCTTGCTCCATAGCCTCCTCTTCGAGTAGTTGCTCACGCATGCGTCGCTCCAGGAAATCGCGCTCCTTGCATGGTTCCATGGGCACAAAAATCCACTGTGTGAGATACTCAAGTCCGGGACTAAGCCCTATGGCACCCTCGCGCGACACCATGTAGAAGTAGCCTTCTTGCAATTCGTTTTCCTCGTCTTCTTTCTTGGCAAATTCAAAGATCTCTTTCATGGTGTAGGGAGTGCCGTCGCCCACAATGCGCCACACCATGGTGCGTGTCATTGCCACAGCCAGCGCTTGCATCATGTAGTGGAAATGTCCAGTCCAGAACGCTTGCTCGGCATACTCTTGATTTTGTTTTACTTTATCTGTTTCCATAGTGGATTTATTATTGTAATAGGGATTAATAATCTTGTTCTATCTTTAAAAACGGGCGCTTCGCTTAAAATTTATTAAAAAATTAATATAAAACTTCTTATCTTAAGCAGTAGCTATTTTTAATTTAATATAAGTGCGAAGCACGCCCCCTGTCTTGTTAATGAGATGCTATTATGCTATTAATTTTTCATGACCGAGACTCGCTTAATGAGCAAGATGTAGTTCTTGCCAAAGTCGACGGCATCATTCTTGAGACCCACAGCCATAGTGCCTTCCCAGTCGTGTGCGCCAGCTTGGTTCATTAACTCTGGAACACCTGCCTCAAAGATCTTGTCAATCTCTATTTGGCCACCGAAGCTCACATTACTGGTGCCTGAGAAGGTGAAGTTGCCATTAGCATCGGTAATATTCCAGCCCTTAAAGTTAGTGGCCTTGCTCATATCCTTGGGACCGCTACCTAGCCACTTCTTTATGAATTCAGCATTCTTGGGGCTAAATCGCAGGCCATTATCGTTGTCAATGTGAATTTGCTTATCGGTGAGAGATAAGTCGGCGCCTTTCTTTATATTTCCTATTCCCCAGCTCACCGCCTTGCCAGTGAGGAAATCGCCGGTTTTCTTAGCTCCAGCATCGAGCATAGAGTTAAACGTCTTTCCTAAATCGCCGGTCTTGGCATAGGTGCCCATGCCTTCCTTCACGCTCTCGGTACCTATAACAATGGCATATTCCTTGAAAGGATTCTTGGTCAAGTCTCCGGCTTGGTTTTGAATAACACCTAGCGCGCCCTGGCCCATGCCCACTGCCACATGAGCTAGACCTTCCTTGAGGTCTTTGCCCTCGGCAACGGCTTCGCTGGCAGCCACAAGTGTCGACTTGGCAAGGGTGTAGGCATTTTTTACCACCTTACCACCCGGCACGCACTCGCCCATGATATTAATAGTAACTTCGGCACCCTTGTCAACAATCTCGGCAACAGCTATGGCATTATCCCAGTGCTCGGCAATGGCTTGCTGGTAGTGCGATTCTTCCTCGGCAAGCGATTGTTGCTGACTTATCTTGTCGCGTAGCTTGTCGGTGGTAGTGTGGTATTTATCGGCAAGTTTCTCTATATATTCTTCTTTCTTTTGAATACGCTCCTGCTCATCCTTCCAGTCGCGATATTCTTTCATCTCGTCGCTGTAGCCACGCTCGCGGTCGCGCTCATTTTGGGCTTCCCACATGGCGTGTTGCTCGGCAGTGTCGCGAGCAGCCTTCTCGGCGATATACCTGAGCTCACCACTGTTTTCAACGCGATAGCGCAAGTTCTCTTCAAGACCAGCGTTAGTGTAAGTGACTCCGCTCTTCTCGTTTTCCCACAAGCCCTCGTCATTCTTGAAGAACTTAATGTCTTGGTTGGTTACGGGATCTCTCATTACAAGCCCGCCATCAGCAGTCTCTCTAATGTATTGATCGCAATAATCAGGATAGAATGTGGGCTTGAAACTGTCATCAGCAGGGGCGGGTGGGGGGCTGCCGGGATCTGGACCAGGATCTGGCTCTTGTGGGGTATGGCCTTCGTCTTCGGGCCGGCGTGGCTCGGTGCCTGACCACTCGGGGCGCTCTGGTAACGATGGTGGCATGGGATTGCCTCCGCCACCAATGATGGTGTTGGTGATATTGCTGGCTATTTGAGCTCCTGTGCCACCAACGAAACCTGCCAAGCCACTGCCCAGCAAGATAGAAGCGACAGTGCCAATAGCACCAACCACGGCTCCTTCCTTGGCGCTGGTGTGCTCGCCCAGACCCAGAGGGTCGCCTTCTCCCTTGAGCCATGTTGCGAGGTCGTCAATATAGTCTTTTAGTTCCTGCTTGTCTTCGTCGGTGAGTTGTGGCTTGCCTTCCTCGTCGGTAGGTAGCTCCTCGCCCTCCTCGGCGGCTGCCACAGCAGCATCGACCTGAATTTCTTCAATCTCAAAGTAAACGCGATGCCAGGGCTTGTTTGCATATTCGCTCTTGGCTTGTCCTCTTCTTGAACCAATTACCATTGAGGGGTTGCCGCCACCAAGCACGAGGAGCAAGCGATTGCCACCATTGAAATACATGAAGCGACTGAGGCTGCTGTTGACGCCAAGCGACTTTTTAGTGTACATGTTTTCGGTCGACTTCACAGTGCGCGACTTGCCTCGCTTGTAAATTGTGGTGGTGCTGTACTTGTCTTTGCCTTCAAAGGCGTAGGAGAAATCAATGCCACCATTTTTTGGTACCATTGTGAGTGACTTGATGGTGTAAACGCCGTGGGCCTTGATGTGGTCCTCGGTCATCTTGTCCCACACGTCGAACGAGTAGTCATAGTCGTAGGTGCGATTCACGCCCTCGTCGGCATAGATACAGAAGCCCGCTTCGTGCAAGGCGATGCCCTCTACGCCAAAATTGTTGTAATAGTTAAACTTGATGGTTGAGCTGGGAATTGCCCGTCTAATCTCACTGGGAATGATGCCGGCAGCTGCTACTGGCTTGAGGCGCATGCCATAGATTTTCACGCCTTTCTCCTTGATGACCTTGTTAATGTCGATGTTGCCTGTGCGATAGTTGCTCTGCAGGTCACTGGTGGTAATGTCTTGTAGCTTAAAGAACACCACGGGGTCGACCCAGCGGGTTCCGCCACCTTCAATCTGTTCACCATCGGCAAGGGCTGGAAGGGCAAGCAAGGCAAATATCATAGCAACCGCAATGCGGCAAGTAACTTTTCTAATCATAACTGATGCAATCTAAATAACAGGAATTTCCCAAAGATAAATCCTTTTTTGGAAAATAACAAATTATTCTATAATTTTGCATTAGAATTATTAAAAAAACTATTGGATTTTAGGTGATGAAGATTTTGTTTGTTGGCGATGCAAGTAATTTGCACAACTGTTTGGCTCATGCCCTCAGGGACTTGGGACACACGGCTGTGGTCGCCAGCAATGGTTCGCACTGGATGAACACTGAGCGTGACATCAATCTCAAGCGCAACCCAGGCAAGATAGGTGCTGTGCGTTATGTGCTTGATGTGCTGCGTGCGCTACCCAAGATGCGCGACTTTGATGTGGTGCAGACCTGCGGGCACATTTTCCTCGACCTCAAGCCAGGCAAGGTGCGCATGGTGTTTGACTTTCTTAAGCGTCACAATCGCAGTATCGTGATGGGCGCTCTGGGCACCGACTATGTCTACTACACCGCCTGCCATGATGGCAAGACCTATCGCTACAGTGATTACATGGTGGGCGACAAGCCATCGCCTTATGCCCTCTCGGCAGAGTATCGTGCAAAGCAAGAGGACAACTGGAAACTGCCACTCATGCGGGAGTATAGCGACTATGTATTGAAGCACATCGATGGTGCAATCTCTTGCTTGTGGGAGTATCAGGCATGTTACGAGCCGCTAATGGGCGACCGCATTGCCTATGGTGGCATTCCTATCGACACTGCCAGTGTCGTCCCTCACATCGTTGAACATGAACCCGACAAGGTGAAATTCTTTATAGGCATCCAGCGTGACCGCAACATCCTCAAGGGCACCGACTTGTTACTTGAGGCTGCCAGGCGCACGGTGGATAGGTATCCGCGACAGTGCGAGCTCACAGTGGTTGAGAGTGTGCCTTATCAGGAATACATCGAGAAGTTGAATAGTTCTCATGTAATCCTCGACCAGCTTTATTCTTACACTCCCGCTACTAACGCCCTGCTTGCCATGGCACGTGGACTGGTGGCGGTGAGTGGCGCTGAGCCCGAGTACTACGACCTAATTGGCGAGCGCGAGTTGCGGCCCATCGTCAATGTGAATCCTCTCATCGAGGGCGACATCGACACCAAGCTTGAATGGATTGTCAAGAACAAGCATCGGCTCCCCGAGCTAAGCCGCCAGAGCCGCGCCTTTGTCGAGAAACACAACGAGGCTCACACTGTTGCCAGGCGCTATCTGGATTTTTGGAATAAAGTGCTTGAAACCAAGAAATAAAAAAATATGACACTACAACTACTCATATCAACGCTTGATAATGGTATCAATAGCGTGGCTCAATTGGTGTTGCCGCAGCGTGAGGGAATAGGCTACGTGGTGTCGTGGCAACACAGTGGCGATGAGGAAATTGATCTTCCCGTTGAGCTGCAGCGCCCCGACGTCGAAGTCTATAACCTGCAAGGACGTGGCTTGAGTCGCAATCGCAACAATGCCATTCGTCACGCCACTGCCGACGTGTGCCTCATCGCCGACGACGACTGCCGCTACACTCACGAGCAGCTGCAAGCGGTGCTCAACACATTTGAGCAAACCCCTAATGTGGATATTGTTACTTTCCGCTATTCCAGCGAAGGCCACAAGAAATACTATCCAGCCCAAATAGAGGATCTTAGCACATATCCCAAGGGTTACTATGTGTCGTCGATTGAGATTGCCTTCAAGCGAGAGCGTATTCTTGGTAAGCTATGGTTTAACGAGCACTTTGGGCTTGGTGCCGAGGTGCTTCACTGCGGTGAAGAAAATATTTTTTTACGCGATGCTATCGCCATGGGGATGAACTGCAAGTTTTTTCCCATCACCATTGTCGCCGACCAAGATCCGTTTGTGACAATAGAGCGAGACAAAGAACCTGGCACCCTCATGACTTACGGAGCCGAATTACAGTTGTATAAACCTGGCACTAAATATCTGCGTGGTGTACTAAAAGCATGGAGATTAAAAAAACAACGCAAGGTACCTTTTTTCCATGCCATGAAGCACATCTTAAAAGGCATCAACTATATAAAACTCCATCCTGAGATTAAGGATTGTAAACCTTGATGAGACTTTAGAACTCCAGGTCTTTGATAGAGCAGAAATTGCGGCACCCTGATGTTATAAAGTCATTAACCAAGTTATAGGAATAGGCTCCTACATTTTCTACCACAATTTTGTCGCCCACATTGGCTGGTCCAGTATAATCCTTGATTATATAATCATCTTCGATGCATGTACACCCCACAACAGCAGCATTCTTAACAACGTTGCTCTGGGAGCCAAAATGTCTATAAGGAGGGCTCTTGTACTTGCATGCAAATCCCGCGTCACTCACCTGTCCGTCAACGACAATGTAATCCTTGCCATTGATGCGCTTGACGGCAATTACCGTAAAAATAATACTCACGACATCTGAAACCAGTGGTGTGCCGGCCTCGGCAAGCAAAGCTACATCCTCGTTGGGGAAAGCCTTTTTCATTTCTCCTCCAACAATACGTCCATATTCCTCAAATGAGCAATAATCAGGGAATTGCATGCGAAAGTTTTCGTTTGCGATGCGTCCATACATATTTCCTCCAATGTTTATAGCCTTTGCGCCAATACTCTTGGCCACATTGATGAGGGTCTTAATTCTGGTAAGAAAGCCATTGGCCGAGCGAGCATGAGAAATGTGGCAGTGCACCACATTGATTTTGACACCTTTCTCTTTCAAATAATCTGTCATTTCATAGAATTCAGGACCATTGACATAAAATCCAAACCTGGAGTCAAAAACGTCGCCTATTGGGAAAGATACTCTGATCCCAATATCTGAGATTCCATATTCCTCTACCAGTTGTTTTATTTCGCCCATATTATCGACATGGACAAAACCACCTGACTTTATTACCTTTGCCTTGCACGCGGGATCAGGAATCACACCATTGTAGATAATCATGGAATCGTCAATGCCTGTTGACCGGGCAAGTTTATATTCCTTGTTTGAGACCACTTCGGCCATCACCCCCAGACGCTTAGCCGACAACCTGAAAGGCTCAAAATAATTTGTCTTATAGCTGTAGCCAATCCTGAAATTGCCATAGTAACGCTTAAAGCTGTCTCTCAAGCAGTTGATGTTGAGCTCAAATCTATCTATATCATAGATGAAGCAAGGAGTGACCAGGTCTCGTAAGTTCATGTTTAGAAATAAATTTAAAAATTATTTTAGCATTGTCAACAGGTCCTCAAATCGTCTCCACTTGCCATCTATCATGTTGGTATTGATATCAAGGTCAATACCATCAAGTAAGGCAAAAGGATTCATGCCCGAGACAATATTGACACACGCTGTTCCCGAAATGCGTTTAGAGAACTCGATGTAATAATATTGTCCTGATGCATCTTGGCACAGTTGGAGCTGGAAAATGTCACTGAACAAGCCATCATTCTTTGGGCATGATGTGAGAATAAATTCTTTTAAGGCCGAGGCTAGTTCGCCATCCATTGGCAACAGCTTTATAAAGCGGTCGTATCCATTTTTCAATGTCACCTCGCGTGGAAAGATATACATCTTATTATCGTCATATCGAAGTACATCAGCCACAAACTCATGAGCGATATCGATTTTTTGAGTCACACATGCATTTTCGAGCAATTGTACATTACGAGAACCAGCCGATCTAGAATTGGGACGGATGCAAACATCGGTTGTGCTAAACGTGACTGGAACTTGAATTTTGCATGCCTTTGTAAGTGGTGACAAGTAATTATTTACTTGATTCTTATGATAATACCATGATTCAATTCTTGAGAAACGATGTCGTGAAGCCACCTCTGTCATAGAAGGGTTACACTGACGTGTGAGTTCATCGGCGGGAAATATCACAGCATTACCATCAACAAGCATTTTTGTTACTGCACTGTCATGAACATGTTTTACTTGTGGATGACGCATTTCTATGTTTTGAAAATGCTCATCAAGGTCACTTAAGAAAAGTTGGTGCTTGGAACCTGTAGCATTAACATAATGTTCAAAGAACAACTCTGCGCTAAGTCCTGCTCTACTTCCCGATTCAAAAACCACGTAATTCATAATCACTTCACCATTTTTTGAACATAAAACATCTCGGCATATTTACGTCCGCACTCCAAACCGCGCATCCTAGCTAGAATCTTTACACCCTCCTCATTGAGCGGAGAAGGGGAGTGCTTAATTTGTGTCTTGTAGAGGTAGAAAAGCTCAACTTTTTTGTCAATATATTCTGTTATATCAAAGTAGAACAGTCCACCTTGAAGCACATCATTGTAGGTGATAAATGGATATTCATATAGAGCAAAGAACGACGGCATGAAACCCTCTTTAAGTCTCATGGCAGCCTTGGCGCACTGGTAGAGTTTAATGTGGTCTTGATGATTTGACGGATAATTGACAAACACCTCATCGGGTTGAAACTCGGCAATCTTCTTGTCAATGGCACTAATCAAGTCGCGCGAAGGGATAGTGTCGAGCATCGCATCCATGTTTTTTATTATGATGTCATATTTATAACCCGTGGCACGTGCCACACACTCAACTTCGGCAAGACGCTTGTCAAGCGGCTGACGTACATCCACTCCACCCATTGTTGCGAAGAGCACATGTACCTCAGCGCCTCTCTTTATCTGGTCAAGCATATATCCTCCACATCCCAGCACTTCGTCGTCGCCGTGGGGTGCTATTACCAATATCTTTTTCATTGTTTTTAGGTAATATAGGGTTTTACAAATGTTTTGCAACTGCGGTCTCCAGTTGCTCAACGTTACCCACGCGCTCCACAATCTCACCATTGCGGCCAATGATGAAGACGGTGGGCAGTTGGGTGATATTATAGGCGCTAGCATATTGTGAGTACTCACCGTTGGGGTCGCGCATGGCAATCCATGGCAGCGAAGCAACACTTTGCATCCATTCGGCCTCATCACTGTCAAGGCACACCTGGAATATTTCCAGTCCACTAGCCTTATGCTTGGTGTAGACACTATTGAGCAGCTTATTCAACGCCGGTGAGAACGACTGGTTCATCATGGTGAAGTTAAGCACTACCACCTTGCCATGCGACGACACTTCTTGCAAGCTCTGCATCTTACCATGCTGGTCCATGAGCTTGATATCAATAAGTGAGGCCTCGGTTGCAACAAGGGTATCGCGTGGAGCACTCTCGCTGCGACGCTGACTCAAGCCCACCTTGAAATTGTCCACCATGTAGCTTGTGCGTGGGTCATTGGGGCGGAAGTTGGCAAAGGCATTAGTAACAGCACCTATTATCTTGAAGTCTTTCTTGTCGAGTGGGTCAAATAGCGGCTTGTCGCCAATGTACTTGTTAATCAGGTAGAAAGCAACAATTCCGGCTGGATCTTTTACCAAGTCGCGACTAAGCTCGTCTTTCCACTTCACATAGGCGGCGCTGCTAGTGTCACCTGCCTTGCTGAACTTGGCTGCCTGCTTGTCGATGTTCATCATCTTCACCGCATTATCGCTTCCACTCAAGGTGTAATCTTCGGCAAACTTAGCTATCGAAGTCTTAATCTGGATGTTGTCAACACTGTCGATAGGGAAGTAGATGGCATCCTTGCCACGACATCCTAGGCGATAAATGTTGGGATACTCGGCAGCATCCTCGGTAAATGCAAACTTGTCGCCACTAGTGACGACGCTGTCAACAAAGAGCCAGTTGCCGTTAATGTTAGTCTCTAGAAATAGGGTAGTGGTGTCGCCTGCGCCTTCCACAGTGCCACTCACTTTAAACTTGTTGCTGTTGCAAGAGCACATCAGTGCAACTGCGGCAACAGCCAGGAACATTAATTTTTTCATATTGTGTAGTACTTTTTTTTCTAAAAACGTGCGAATTTACTCCAATTTGACCTAATGAGCAAATTATTCCATAATTAGTTTTCTACTACAAAGCCAATCCTAGCCCCACCGTTAATGGCGTGAATGCGGGTGCATACTCTTCCTTGAGCACGTGGCAAGGGCTGTAACGAACGTAGACGCCTATACCTCTCCACTTCAAGCCGCCCATAATGTCGACAGTCACAGGCACTTGATGGATACCAGTGCGCGACTCTTTCACTTTCTCATCATTAAGTTGATACTGTGTGAGAACACTGCTGTGAAGGTTGAAGTTTACCACCGGCCCGGCAAAGATGTCAAGCTTGTCGACAATGCGTTGCTTGAACAGGATGGGCATTGTGAGCGAGAATACTTTCACTCGCGACAAGCGCTTGCTTGCGCCATCGGGGTAAGGAGCAACAGCAAGTCCCTCACCATCGCCTGTAAATCGCACATCGCTATTGAGGCGATAGTTGCGCCAGTCAATACCCACTCCCATGGTGATGCGCTGGCCATGGCCAGTGTTATACTTTGCTCCAATCACTGTGAGCCAGCCTATGTCGATACTTTTGCCCATTGTCACGTCAATATCATGGGCATTGTTCCACCCAAGCACAAAGTCGCCACTATATATGTTCCAACCCACGCTGTCGGTAAGCAGTGGATACCAGTCCACATGTATGTAGCCGTCGTCTTTCTCGGCTCTTGCGGTGATGTTAGCCAGCAAGCACAAGAGTAGTATAAAAACAATCTTCTTCATGATACTAAAAAATGGAAATGTGGCTATTTCTCCAAGCACTCGTCAAGGTCACGAGTGAGTTGCTCCTTGTCAAGGTTCTGGCCAATAAAAACTAGTTTCACCATGCGGTCGCCATAATGCTCATCCCAGTCACGGAGGATGTCGGGGTTATATTCTACCATCTTGCGCAACTCGTCTTCGGGGGCTGTAGCAAACCACAAGCCACTCTCGGTGAGCTTCTTCTGTACTCCAGCCTGCTCAAAGAGGAACGACATGTCGCGATTGTGGCTGAAGTAAATCAGGCCCTTTGCGCGAATAATATTCTTGGGCCACTTGGTGGCAACAAAACGGTCAAACTTGTGAATGTCGATTGCGGGGCGACGATAGTACACAAAGGTCTGAATTCCATACTCCTCGGCTTCACCCTCATCGTGATGATGGTGATGATGATGGTGATGTTCATGTTCATCGTCATCATGGTCATGGTGGTGCTCATGCTCATGCTCATGTTCATCGTCATCGTGGTCATGGTGGTGATGATGGTGGTCAAGGGCTTCGGCTTCCTCCTCATCAGTAGCGGGACGTTCTATTTCGCGTATCCAGCCTGCCGAGCCTGCCACATGCTCATAGTCGAAGAGACCTGTGTTGATAATGTTGTTGAGGTCAACCATTGTGTAGTCGGTCTCAATGATGGGAGCGCTAGGCTGTAATGCATGAATGATGTGACGGATGCGGTCGAGCTCGTCGGGCTCAACTTCCGACGCTTTGTTTAGGATGACAAGGTTACAAAACTCAATTTGCTGAATGAGGAGGTTTTCAATATCTTCCTCACCAATGTTCTTGCGCTTGAGGTCGTCACCACAGGCAAACTCGCTTTGCATTCTCAAAGCGTCTACCACAGTCACTATGCAGTCAAGGCGAGCTATACCATGCTCGGTGTATTTTGGGTCAAGGTTTGGAATAGAGCAGATGGTTTGAGCGATTGGTTCAGGCTCACAAATGCCACTGGCCTCAATCACAATGTAGTCAAAACGATCGAGTTTGAGGATATCGTTGAGCTGTTCTATTAAGTCCATCTTCAGCGTGCAACAAATGCAACCGTTTTGTAGCGCCACCAGACTCTCGTCTTTTTGCCCTACGATGCCACCTTTCTGGATGAGGCTGGCATCAATGTTTACCTCGCCTATGTCGTTAACTATAACGGCAAATTTTATATTCTCTTTATTAGTTAGGATGTGATTTACTAGTGTTGTCTTTCCGCTGCCCAGGTAACCCGTGAGCAGCAATACTGGAGTTTGTTTCATTGCTTATTTTCAAATAATGTTTTTTAAAATAAAAAGAAAAATAGCCGACAGAGTCTTGTCTAGAGTATCTCGTCAAGCACTTTCTTGTGGTGCCCTTGCATCACAATGTGATGATTGCCAATGGGGTTGGTCAAGAAATACATTGCGGCTTTCTTGTCGTTCAAGCGAATTAGCTGTTGGGTGCGACACAAGTCGGGCTTGCTCTGATTTTCAATCAATTCGCCTTCCTCGGCAAAATGGCGATCCATGCTGCCACTAGCCTTGAAAATGGTAACAGGGCCTGGGTGCATAAAGCCACGTATTCCCACTCCTATCCCCGACTCAAAATGGGTGTCGAGCTCAAAACGCTCTACCATGTTAAATGGTATAGTGCAATGAGCGAATATCATCTCGCCAGTCTCGGGGTCGATGTGGGCGGGATTGGCTTGGAAACCAGTCTTGCCACTGACGGCTTGAGAAATTTTCATCGATATCATGGCTGGTATGTCGCCCTCGCAACCCGCTACAATGCCTTGAGAGTTGAAGCGGGCAAGTGCCAAGCAACCGGTGTTGTGAACTGAACTCAGCAGGTCAAAACAGCGCAATGTAAATCCCTGCAAGTCGTAGCCCTCAACAATTAGTCTCAACGCTTCATATATGCGCTCGGCGCCAGTGAGCGATTGACGAATTGCATCGGTGGGGGCTTGTGCTGATAGCTCACTCGGCATGTCGGTGGGAATGCGGTTTATGAGCATGAGCAGTTCGTTCATGTCAATGCTCACTATCTCAATGCCTAGCCGGTCAAGTACGGTCCTGTATTTAGTGCGGCTGGCAATCAGCCAGTCCGATGGCTCTCCTATCACGCCCAGGCGGCAACCATTAAGTTCACGCATCGCTTTGCCCACTTGCTGCAGTGTGGCTATGCGCTCACGCATGTAGGCAGGACTGCCATGCAATATTTCACCTCTTAACCCTTGCTGGCGAAGGTAGGAAAGTATCTCCATCGATGCCGCCAGCGAGTTGCTCTTTCCGTTGGTGAGAAGGTAGAAGGGTTGTTTCGACTGGCGCAACATGCGTGGCAACAGTTCTTTAAAGAGACCTTCGGTGCCACCAGTGCGCACATATATCAGTTCCAGGTCATGACCACCGTAGGTCTTGAAATCACTGCCTGCAAACTCATGTTTAATGCCTAGCGAGTTCAGGAACTCACTGGTGGCGGCGTCAACAGCGACTTCGTTGTGCAGCTGCGAGGTGAGGGTGTAAATGGCTATATTCATTGTTTTTTTATATGTTTTTATGTTAGGTAGAATTATTGTTGCTTTTAGAATAAATAAGCGGCTGTGATAGTCCAGTATTTATCTTTGCCCTTGACTGTAGTGGACTCAACCTCTTTGTTAATATATTCAAAGGCCTTGGTGAGTCCTATGCCATAGTTAGCGTGAATTTGTAGCTTCCTGAACAATTCGGCGCCAAAACCCACATTCCACGATGTGTTCCACTTGCGGGTCTTGAAATCGCCAGTGTCGCTGTCGCTGAGCAATAGGGCAAAGTCGGGACCAGTGGAGACAAAGGGCGCAAATATCTTGCTTATCACAGGAATTTGAATTTTGTATTTCACATTAATAGGGAAATCAATGTAGTCTCGCTTGAGCTTTATCCCGTCCATATACATCTCGTTCTCGCGGTGAGCATATAGCACCGACCCGTCAATGCCCAGTCCCACCACAGGCAATCCCACTTCTAGCATTAAGCCACCGGTAAATCCTGCTTTGTTTTCACTGGAAAGGATGTTCTTGTCCCATTTGAGCTCGTTGATAGTGATGCCACCCTTTACGCCAAACCTCACTTGGCCTTGAGCCGGGATTACAGCTATTGCTACAATTGCTATAATCACTATTATTTTAAATGATGATTTCATAATCGAAAAGTATTCTTTTTACCAATTTATGGCAAAGTAATGGAAAAAAAACGAGAAAAGCAATTTTTTGACATTTTCTTAACGTATTTATTGGTGTTTTGGTTTATCTTTGCCAATTAAAATCTATCTGCTATAATTATGAATACTATTTTGAAATCAAAAAAATATTATGCGGTGCTACTTGTCTTGCTTGTGATAGTGATAGCGCTGCCGTTCATCCGTGGTAGAAAAAAGTTTTTCTCTAACTCTGGAGTGGTGTGGACGACTAACTATCACATTACTTACGAGGCCAAGCGAGACCTTAACGACTCTATACAGTTCTTGCTCAACGCAATCGACAATAGTGTGTCTCCCTATAATAAGCAGTCGCTCATAACAGCTGTCAATGACAATAAGACCAACCGTGTGGACGCGTTATTTGTCAAGCTTTTCAACAAGTCGTGGCAGGTGAACCAGGCTAGTGACGGGCTCTACGACCCCACGGTCATGCCACTGGTTAATGCATGGGGATTTGGATTTAAAAGTGGCAAGTTACCTACTCAAGCGCAGCTCGATAGCTTACTCTCTTTTGTAGGTATAGAGAAAACTACCCTCAAGGATAATATTCTTGTTAAGAATGATTCCCGCACGCAGTTTGATTTTAGCTCTATCGCCAAAGGCTTGGCGTGCGATGAGATAGCGCAAATGCTGGCTCGAAATGGAGCTGTGAACTATATGGTCGAAATAGGTGGGGAAGTGGTTACGCGCGGTGTTAATGAGCGAGGGGTTCCATGGCACGTGTCAATCGACATGCCGGTGCCCGATGATAGCAATGGCCCAGTGCATGCTAATGCCTTAATTCTCAAGCTTGACAGCATGGCTGTGGCAACAAGCGGTAGCTATCGCAAGTTTAAAGAGGTGAATGGGAAAAAAGTGAGCCACATCGTCAACCCCAAGACGGGGGGTAGCGAAACGTCAAGTTTGCTTAGCGTCTCAATAGTGGCAGGGGATTGCATGACTGCCGATGCATGGGCCACGGCATGCATGGCGATGGGACTTGAAGCCACCCGGCTCAAGTTCGGAAATGATAACACGTTAGGAGTTATGACCATCAGTGCCGACGACGACGGTAACTTCGTTATTTGGTCTAACAAGCGATTTGCCAGCCTTGTGGATAATTGATTTGTCGTCTTCTTAACTGGCTTGGGCGCTACAGGAGCTTGTTGCATACTCTTCATTATTAGGTTAATAACTATGTCAAAGTTGGCTCTATAACTAGTGTTATGCTTATCTGTACTACTAAAAGAAGTGTAAATTTTGCAATAGTTTTATGTCGTTAACAATAATTTAATATAAAATTGTTGCGTAAATTGTGTTTATTTACGAAATTTGCAGTCGTTATTATTACACATTAATTACATCATTTTTTTGAAAACGATGATGTTTTTATGGATGTGATTTGTAGTAATGTGCTATTATTTCTTTTTATTATTAAGAATTGCTATGAAAATTGAAAAAAAAATTATTTTTGTTTTGTTGTTATTACTGGCAGTGGTTACAGCAAAAGCAACGGTTTATCATGAAACGACTACCAAGGTAACCAATTTTGACTATTCAAGTTACACTTACACCTACATTGAGGACGGAGTGGAAAAAACTGCCAGTCTTAGCGATGAGGCTAACTCTCCTGAGCAGATTAAAGCTCTTGTGAAAGCAATCTACACCGATGCCACTATCCCTGGCATCCATTATGCCTATGACTATGATGGAACGCAAATTCGCAAGATTGACTACAATGCATTTGCACATTCGGGATGGAATCCTAGTAAAAACATGATTGTGACTTGGGATAATCCCGATCCAACCGAGTTTATTCCCAATCCTGAACAAGACGGCATGACTTTGCTTATGGTGAACCTAAAACAGAGTTGGAGACGTTCGCATGCTATTGGAAATCAAAACAATACCGATTTTATGCTCGAAAATGCTATTTCTTCGGTGAAATTGATGCCTAATTTCACAAGGATTAATGACCCCGAAAACCCTGGCTACATCTTCTCGGTTGAAGGGGCTACTAATCGTTTCTATATACTCTCTAAGGGAAAGCCCAGAGCTTCTGATTGGGCACCTTTCTATAGGTTGTTTGAGCAGATTAGCCCTGTCAAAGGTGATGGGGGACACAACACCAACGATTTTATTACTGAAATAAAAGCAGGACATCCTTATCCTTGCTATCACGATTGTACTAATGTGTTAGGCTTTGGTGGTGCTAATTATGACCATTGGTTTGAAATAACTACAACGGGTGAAGCCTACACTCTCAATAACTTGTCAATATTTATTCCCGATCGTAGATTAGAATATGCTTATGGTGAGAATAAATCTGGCGATGAACGCAATAATATTAGTGATTATAGCACCGATGCCCAAATCTTCAAGAACTATGAGAACGACCAGAATACAAGTGTTATGCCCAAGGTGCTCATGTACACAGCCGACCTCAATGCCGAAGCTGTGCCTTCAGGAACTGTAGGCGTTTACCAGGTGAACCTTGACTGGTCTACTTCGTTCACGAAGGATAATCTAGGTGTCGACGTGCCTCAGCATTTCTATGTTTACATTGTTGAACACGATGGCTCACGAACTCTTATCCAAGACGTTGAGAAAGATGAAAATGGTATGGTGGTAGTGAGAAATCACAGCTACTTTGTGGAGCAGACGGCTGACCCACAAGACATTAGCTATGTTATCACTGCGCACACTATCAACTATTATAATAATGGTGATGTCATAAGAAATGATGATTTGACTCCCTATATCACTATCAGTGCCGAGAGCCCAGTGAGAACCGTTACTATTCCAGGTCATAATGCGTTCTTTACTCAGGCATCGGAGTATCGTAGCCGTTACCACATTGTAAAGCAGGGACAAGAGTATAACATCTACAAGAACAAACTCACCATTCAACCCGCAACAATCGAGGACTATAATGTCATCAACACTAGTGAGCACTACGAACTCACACGAACCGATGCTGATGGCTCGAAGGTGACGATTGCTAATGTGCAGTTTGCTCCAGTTGATGGTACCAACAACTACAACTATGTGGTTAGCTACAATGCATCTACTCAGAATACCACGTTGCTCTTTGATGACGAGGCTCCTGTAACAAGTGGAACACTCACAGGCTTTGACAACTCAATTGTAACGGTGATTGACCGTTTCACTGCCTCGACACAAAACAATAATCATTCCGATAAATATATCTACGCTTTCGAGCGCATTGATGGTGACGAATACAACACCTTCAGTAACCGATTTGTGGTGCCAGTGTTCAAAACAACTAACGCTGTTGCAGGCGAGGGGCACACTCTTGAAGAAGTGATTGGCGATATCAACCACACTGCTAAAGCAACCCCCGACAATACAATTACTTTCGTTGCAATCAACAATCCCGCTGCCAACTTGGTGGACTATGAGATTAGAAGACTTGCTCAGAATAATTTCTCTAATTTCACAAGGGTTGGTAAAGCCGAAAATTTCAACAATAGTGGCGTATACTACATCTATGAGCTCAATAACAAAGGACAGCTTAACGAACTTGTGGGTATTACCTCTATAAGTGGTGAAGGTGGCGATATAACAGCTCGCGATGCTAATAGTTCAACTACTAACCAGATTAGTAGCTATGTGCCTGTAATCAATACCCTCTACAATGGTGATGCTTCACGACCCAACTCCTATGGTTGCGACATTCAGCGTGTGCGCTATCCACAAGTAAAACTTACCAAGGGGGAAACTAAAAAGACGGCACCCTATTCTGGTCCTGGCGGACAAATGATGTCTTATCAAGTGCCTCTAACAATCACACCAGTAATGCCTGTTGAGTCGGAGAGCAATATCAACCATGTGTTCTACTACCGACTGTGGCGATTGATTGATGGCACACTTTCACCAACTCAACACACTGAGGAAGTGTTACTTAATCAGGTCGATAATATAAGTGGTGATGAGCAGAATGGTGTGCTGTGGGGAACCGACTATGATATTTTATATACGACCTATCCTTACTATCTCTCCAACAAAGTTAATCAACCAGTGCCGATTAACGACATCTTTACCGACTGGGCATATGAAGACACAAAGAAAGTTACTTATATCGTGCGACTCTATGCTACAACAATTCCAGCCGATGCCAATAACTCAGGTAATTATATTGACTATGTGCCCAAGTTGGGAACTAGTAGCTCTGCAGAGGCCAGCAAAGATTTCTTTATTGCCGAAGCTAGCCTTGATGTAACTTTTAATGAAAAGACCGTTACAGCTGTGGGTAGCATTAATGCTGAGCCACAAGTAGTGAGTGTGACCTACTACAACACGATGGGAGTGGCAAGCAGCAGGCCCTATCCTGGCATTAACATTGTGGTAAAGCGCATGAGCAATGGCGATAGTGTCACCACAAAGACTATGTTTTAGAATCTTTTCTTATTATTAAATTCTTAATAATGCGAAACGGCTTAAGCTTTGCTGCTTAAGTCGTTTCAGTTTCTATCATCACTAATCAATCTCATTAGCATTTATGCCATTAAAATTTAAGCTATGGCAGATTACTTAATCGCTATTGATAAAGCTTGCCACAGGGTGTCATCTGGCACAGGGGCAGTGACGTCGACGTTTAGCTTTGATACAGGATGAACAAAGTGAATGCGGTGTGACTGCAGAGAGATGCCACCATCGGGATTGCTGCGAGGGGCGCCATACTTGAGGTCGCCCTTGATGGGACAGCCCATATGGGCTAGTTGGGCACGTATTTGGTGTTTTCGCCCCGTGAGCAGTTCTATTTCCAGAAGGTAATAGTTGTCGCTTTGAGCTATCACGCGGTAGTTTAGTTCTGCTCGTTGAGCACCAGGAGTTTTAGCGTCAACCACATGGGTTTTGTTATTCTTCTCTACCGAAAGGAGATAGTTGACTAGTGTGCCACACTCTTTGGGCGGGCGGTTCTTGACAATGGCCCAGTAGGTCTTGTGAACTTCGCCACGGCGGAAGAGGTCATTCATTCTCGACAAGCCCTTGCTGGTGCGAGCAAACACCACCAGGCCGCATGTGGGGCGGTCGATGCGATGTGTCACTCCGCAAAACACGTTGCCAGGCTTGTTGTACTTTATCTTTATCCACTGCTTCAGTGTCTCAACAAGTGGCTCGTCGCCAGTGCGATCACCTTGCACAATCTCACCACAGGCTTTGTTCACAATTATCAAGTGGTTGTCTTCGTACACTACTTCCATTGTCCTTATTATTGTTGATTAATGCGCAAAGGTAATGATATTTGTCTTTACAAGCAACTTTTTTCACAACGTTAAAAAAACCAGCGAGACCATTTGGCCTCGCTGGTTAATATTTGTTTCTTTAAATAAATTGTCTTATTTATTTGCGACGTGCGCTGCGGCGATTGCTGTTGCCGCTATTCTCGTTCTTGTTAAAGGTGAAACGATCGTGGTGAACATGGCCATCAACAAAGTCGAAAATCTTCTCAGGATTGATGTCTACGCCCATAAAACGAGTCTCAAAATGCAGGTGGGGACCGGTGCTGCGACCAGTGTTTCCACTCAGGGCGATAGGGGTGCCTGCTTTAACATACTGGTTAGGCTTTACAAGGAACTTTGAGAGGTGACCATAGACTGTCTCTAGACCATTGTCGTGGCGAACTACTACAAAGAAGCCGTATCCGTTACGCTCAAACTTGGTGAGGCGAACCTTTCCTGTGAAAGCTGCGTATACAGTGTCGCCAACCGACGCTTTCAAGTCTACACCGCGGTGCATGCGACCAAATTGCTTGCGATAGCCATAGTGTGAGTTAACAACCTTGTGCTTAACAGGCATTGCGTAGTGAGAAACGTCAATCACCTTGGTTGAGGGAATGTTTGCATTTTGATAGGGGTTTACGCGATCACTATTCCAGTCCTCGCTGTAAATGTTGGCATTGTCACTGCCTATTGTGTTTTTCTCGCCGTAGAGTCCACGTGCATAGTTTTGTGTCTCCTCTACCTTGATTTTGTCTTTGATTTGGTTTTGCTTAGCAAGAAGGTTACGATGTGTTGCTCGGTAGCTGTTTACTGATTGAGAATTAGCTGCTAGGGAAACAGATATTAATGCCATACCCATAATTCCTAAACGCAGACTATTAAAAGAAAACTTCATATCTTTCTATTTAAAAGTTTCAAGAAGCTATAAAAAATAAAGGTGATAAAATGGAGATTCTTGGCACAATTTGTGAAGCCTGTTCTCCAGCTTCTTGTCGACCGCAATATTGGGTCACTCATGAATAAGAACGCACAAAAGTAGGTATTTATTTCGAGATAACAGGTTTTTTTGGCGCTAAAAAGTGTAAAATTGTGTCTAAAAATCAAAATATTTTGACGTATATGACTGTGTAATAGTGGTTTATGAGATTGTTTAAAATAGACCTCTTTTTTACGTCCTTTGAAGGTGGGCTTATAGCACCATAGTCACCCATTGCAAAGGTAGTGATTATTCTCTTATCGCCCAAGTTTTACCTTGCAAAAAAGTGGGTTGTTAATAATTATCTTTTCTATTATATTTAATAAATAAAAAAAAATTATTACATTTGCACCGCAATAGCGTTTATGGCGGTTGGGGCTGTGGCTGTTGTGGAGCCGCAAAACCATGACTGAAATGACGTTTTTGTAACAAATTAATTGCAATTAATGAGAGGCTACACACACATTAAACTAGTTGAGCATTGCGTGCGCATGCATGCGAGCCACGTTGTGTGCAACCATTTCAATACACAATTATCTATAATCATGAATGAGTCATAGCTCTTTTAAAAGTATAACGCGATGTTGATGTCGCTGCATGAAGGCTGTGACTCATTCTTTTTTCTTGTTTGAAGAATATTAATTAACAAAAAACATAACAATTATTTTTTATGGTTTTACTTGAGATTCAAAATACTACATTGGCGGTGACCGCAGTCATCACCGGCGCTGTGCTGGTGTTTGCGGCTTTAATTATTGCCAAGTTGATAGGTCCACGCAGCTTCACCAAGAAGAAAGGTGAGACCTACGAGTGTGGTATTCCTACACGCGGCGACAGCATGGCACAGTTTCATGTGGGATACTATCTGTTTGCAATCTTGTTCCTCATGTTCGACGTGGAAACAGTTTTCCTTTTCCCCTGGGCTTCGATTGCTAAAACAATAGGGTCGACAGCGTTGCTCGCCGTGGGTACATTCTTGTTCATTTTAGTTCTGGGACTTGCTTACGCCTGGAAGAAAGGAGCGCTGAGATGGAAGTAAAAATCAAGAGCATGAAGCATGACGACTTCAAGGACAATGAGTACATCGACCAGCTCGTGGCCGAGCTTAACGGCAGCGGAACTAATGTGGTGGTGGGAAAACTTGATCAGCTCATCAACTGGGGTATCAGTAACTCACTATGGCCTTTCTGCTTCGGAACAAGCTGCTGCGCTATCGAGTTTATGTGCCTAGGTGCAGCTCGCTACGACATGGCACGTTTTGGATTTGAGGTGGCACGCAACTCGCCACGCCAGGCCGATTATATCATGTGCCAGGGCACTATCACCTATCGCATGGCTCCCGCTCTGAAGCGACTCTATGAACAAATGGCCGAACCCAAGTATGTAATCGCTTGTGGAGCCTGCACCGTCAGTGGAGGACCTTTCAAAAACAGCTATTGTGTGGTGAAAGGTATTGATGAGATTATCCCCGTTGACGTTTACCTGCCAGGATGTCCTCCTCGCCCCGAGGCTATGTTCTATGCCTTGATGCAGCTGCAACGCAAAATCAAGGTGCAGCGTTTCTTTGGTGGCGTGAACCGCAAGCAGAAACGCAAAGAGTTCTTTGAGAAGTCAAATCAAGACTAATCATCAATCAAGTGTGAAGAAATATAGTTTTTAAAAAACATACACATTATTATATATGTCAGAACTACAAGAAAAAATCGGCAAGCTATGCCCAAGCGCGCAAATCGACGACTCGGGTGAATTCCTGCTGATTACTGTGCCCGATGAGCACTGGCACAATCTTGCAACATCGCTCAAGGATGAGTTGCACTTCGACTACCTTACCGCACTCGTGGGAGTGGACTGGAAAGAGGAACTCGGTGTGATGTACTACTTGACCAATACCGAGACTCAAGAGATGATCCACATCAAGGTGGCTACTAGCGACCGCGAGCAACCACGACTGCACAGCGTGAGCGACCTATGGGCTGTGGCTAACTATCAGGAGCGCGAAGTATTTGACTTCTATGGAATTGAATTTATCAACCACCCCGACATGCGACGCTTCTTCCTGCGGAGCGACTGGGTGGGATACCCTTTGCGCAAAGACTACGACGAGAGCCCTGAAAAGAACCCGCTGCGACTCGACGACGAGCCCGCCGAGGACGAGACCTATCGCTTGGTAGAAGATGAGCAGGGAAATGTTACTCGTGTCGATGGTAAAGTCTTTGAGGACGATGAGTATGTCATCAATGTGGGACCACAGCATCCTTCTACTCACGGCGTTATGCGCTATCGTGCATCTATCGAAGGTGAGCTGGTAAAGAAGGTTGACGTGGTGAGCGGTTACATTCATCGTGGCATTGAGAAAATGTGCGAGAGCCTTACCTATCCGCAGACGCTGCTTTATACCGAGCGTATGGATTACATGTCGGCTCACATCAATCGCCACTGTCTGTGCCTTTGCATTGAGAAGGCTATGGGTATTGAGGTGCCTCACCGTGCCGAGCTCATTCGCATGATGATGGACGAGCTGATGCGTGTCTCGAGCCACTTGCTAAGCTACGGCTGCTTGACAATGGACCAGGGCGCGACTACAGCATTCTTCTACGGTTTCCGTGAGCGTGAGCTCATCTACGATATCTTTGACAAAACTTGTGGAGCTCGCATGTCGATGAGCTACATGACAATAGGTGGCGTGGTGGCCGATGTTCACCCCGACTTTATCAACGACGTGCGCAATGTGTGCGACGTGGTGACCGACAAGCTCAAGGAATATCACAAGCTCTTCTCGGGTAACGTGATTGCTGTGAACCGCATGACAGGAGTGGGAATTTTGAACCATGACGATGCCATCAACTATGCTATCACAGGACCCTCGGGACGTGCTAGCGGCCATCATTGCGATGTGCGCAAGTGCCATCCCTATTCACTTTACAACGAGGTGGAGTTTGACGAGGTATTGCTCAACAATGGCGATTCCATGGACCGCTACATGGTGCGCATGAAGGAAATCGAAGAAAGTATCAAGATCTTGCGTCAATGTTGCGACATGCTTGAGAAGGAAGGGGCTCAAGGCGAATTTATCGCTAAGGTTCCCAAGCTCATCAAGCTTCCTGCAGGACACTGGTACCAGCAGGTAGAGGGTAGCCGTGGAGCCTTTGGCGTTTACCTTGAGAGCGATGGCGACCCCAAGCCGTTCCAAAAACCCTATCGATTGCATTTCCAGAGCCCTTGTTTCAATCTTGTGGGTATTGTTGACCTCACTTGCAAGGACAACCTCTTTGCCGACCTCATCACTATAACAGCGTCGATCGACTATGTGATTCCCGATATCGACCGTTGATAACAGGTCCTTAGCAACGATAATTGAGATAATTTAACGCTAGATTATAAATACACATTAAATATATAATTATGTTTGACTTCAGTGTAGTCACAAATTGGGTTAACGACCTACTCACCAGTGTAATGCCACAATGGTTGGCAACAACCATCGAGTGTGTGATTGTGGGGGCATTGTTGCTGCTGGGTTACACAGTGCTGGCAATGTTCTACATCATGTATGAGCGATGGGTGTGCGCTTGGTTCCAGTGCCGACGTGGACCACTGCGTGTGGGACCATGGGGCTTGTTGCAAATTTTTGCCGATGTTATTAAGATGCTCATTAAAGAGGTTATCGACCTGTGGAAGAGTGACAAGTTCTTGCACAAGTTGGCTCCTTATTTCGTACTGGTGGCTTCGGTGGTAGTGTTTGCCTGCCTGCCTTGGGGCAAGGGGCTTCAAGCCATCGACTTCAACATTGGTATCTTTTTCATGACTGCCGTGTCGTCGCTGGGTGTTGTGGGCATTTTGCTGGCTGGATGGTCAAGCAATAGCAAGTATACCATGATTGGTGCTATGCGTAGTGGCGCTCAAATGATTAGCTACGAGTTGTCAATAGGCATCGCCATGCTCACTATTGTGTGCCTGGCGGGCACAATGAGTGTGACAGGGCTGGTTGAGGCACAAGAAAATGGATGGTTCCTTTTCACAGGACACATTCCTGCTATCATTGCCTTTATCATCTATGTCATCGCTGCCACCGCCGAGACTAATCGTGGACCTTTCGACCTTCCCGAGGCTGAGCACGAGCTCACCGCAGGTTATCACACCGAGTACTCTGGTATTCACTTTGGATTCTTCTACCTGGCTGAGTATCTTAACCTGTTCATCGTGTCAGGCATAGCAACACTTCTATTCTTGGGTGGGTGGATGCCTTTCCATGTTCCTGGCTGGGACGGTTTCAATGCGGTGATGGATTACATCCCCTCAACAATTTGGTTCTTGGGTAAGGCAATCTTGGTATCGTTCATCATCATCTGGTTCAAGTGGTCATTCCCTCGCGTGAGAATTGACCAAATGCTTGCTCTGGAATGGCGTTACCTCATGCCCATTGGATTGTTCAACCTAGTGCTCATGGCAGTAATTGTGAGCATGGGATGGCACTTTGCCGGATAATATAATACTTGATAATAATAAAACAACTCACAACATAGAAAAGAAATAAATTTCGTGACAACTATGAACGAAAATTTTGGAAAAATAACACAGGTGATTGGTCCTGTTGTGGACGTGACTTTTGAGGGCGAGGGCTGCAAGGTGCCTGAGATTTACAGCGCTCTCGTGGTGAAACGTCACGATGGCACCGAGCTCATGCTCGAGGTGGAGCAGCACATTGGTGAGAACACCGTGCGTTGCGTAGCTATGGATAGTACCGATGGCCTGCAACGTGGCACCAGGGTGCAAGACTTGGGACAACCCATCTCCGTGCCTACTGGCGACCAAGTGAAAGGACGCTTGCTGAACGTGATTGGTGAGCCCATCGACCACCTTGCCGACCTTAAGGGTGGTGACCGACGCCCCATTCATCAGCCAACTCCCGACTTTAGCGACTTGTCAATTTCGCAAGAAATTCTATACACTGGTATCAAGGTTATTGACCTTATTGAGCCATTCTCTAAGGGTGGTAAGATTGGTCTCTTCGGTGGTGCCGGTGTGGGCAAGACTGTGCTCATCATGGAGCTCATTCACAACATTGCGCGTGGACACAACGGTTTCTCAGTGTTCACCGGTGTGGGAGAGCGCACACGCGAGGGTAACGACTTGTTGCGTGAGATGATTGAGAGCAACGTTATTCGCTATGGCGACAAGTTCAAGGAGGAAATGGCTGCCGGTGAGTGGAACCTTGACAGTGTGGACATGAAACAAGTTGAGCAGAGCCAGGCGACACTGGTGTTTGGACAGATGAATGAGCCTCCTGGCGCTCGTATGCGTGTGGCTCTGTCAGGACTAACCGTTGCCGAGCAGTTCCGTGACCAAGATGGTGGCGGTAAGGATATCCTGCTCTTTATGGATAACATCTTCCGTTTCACTCAAGCTGGTAGCGAGGTGTCGGCACTGCTGGGACGTATGCCTAGCGCCGTGGGTTATCAACCCACTTTGGCAAGCGAGATGGGTAAGCTACAGGAGCGCATTACTTCTACCAAGAGTGGCTCAATCACCTCGGTGCAGGCAGTGTATGTGCCAGCCGACGACTTGACCGACCCTGCTCCCGCGACAACCTTCAACTTCCTCGACGCTACCACCGTGCTTAGCCGCAAGATTACCGAGCTGGGTATTTATCCCGCCGTTGACCCTCTGGCTTCCACATCGCGCATCATGGACCCCAATATCATTGGCGAGGAGCACTACGATGTGGCTCAGCGAGTAATTCACTTGTTGCAAAAGTACAATGAGCTTCAAGATATCATTGCTATCCTTGGTGTGGACGAGCTTAGCGACGAGGACAAACTCGTGGTATCACGCGCGCGTCGTGCTCAGCGATTCCTCTCGCAACCATTCTTTGTTGCCGAGCAGTTTACCGGTGTGCCTGGTGTCATGGTTCCATTGAACGAGACCATTCGTGGCTTCAAGATGATTCTCGATGGTGAGGTTGACGACCTGCCCGAACAGGCGTTCCTCAACGTGGGCACTATCGACGATGCTATCGCCAAGGGCAAGAAACTGCTTGAACAAGTGGGATAATTAAATAATAACTGTAAACTCACAACACTATATGACACTAAAGATTATTTCGGCCGAGAAAATTGAGTTCGAAGGTAAGATTGATCAAGTTACATTGCCTGGAGCATTAGGGTCTTTCCAAATTTTGAACAACCATGCGGCTCTCATGTCTTCTCTAGTTCCAGGGACCATGAGCTACGTGACTGGTGAAACAACCACACATCGTGAAATAAAGGGTGGCATTGTCGATGTCAAGGACAATGTGATTAGTGTGTGTCTTTATTAAATTAGTATATAATTGAGACTTTCATAATTCTATAATGAAGAAAGTAATAACAGCAATAGTAGCACTGGTAATCCTTGGACTGATGGCTTGGGGATATGCTCAGAGTGCGCAGCACAGTCACCACCAGAGCGAAGACTCCAAGGTGAACCCCAAAGAGACAATCTTTGAGCACCTGGGCGATGCTTATGGTTGGGAAGTGCCTTTCTCGCACTCAATGAGAATTCCTTTACCCATCATAGCTTTTGCCCAAGACGGCTCGCTTCACTGCTTCCTTTCATCAAGAGTGACTAGTGGCGACACCTATCAAGATGGCGACGCGACTTTCAAGCTCTCGACAAGCGAAGAAGGGGGATACAAGGGTAAGCTGGTGCAAGTGCTAGGCGATGGAAGTGAATATAGACCTTGGGATTTCTCCATCACTAAGAATGTGCTGGGAATTCTCATCGCGGCGGCACTGGTTATTCTCATGGCTATGAGCCTGCGCAAGTGGTACAAGCGGCAGGGTATGAAAGCTCCCAAGGGATTTAAAGGCATGCTGGAAGTGGTGATTGACTTTGTCTACACCGACACCATCAAGCCCATCATGGGCAAGGAAGCGCCCAAGTATGGACCTTATTTGCTCACAGCATTCTTCTTCATCCTTACCATGAACTTGCTAGGGTTGATAGTCATTTTCCCTGGTGGAGCAAACCTCACTGGCAACCTGGCTGTGACAATGGTGCTGGCTCTTATTACCTTTGCCGTGACTAATCTCACGGGTACTAAGCATTACTGGAAAGAAATCTTCTGGCCTGATGTGCCCATGGCACTCAAGTGCCCGGTGCCCATGATGCCACTCATCGAGTTCTTGGGAATTTTAACAAAACCATTGGCTCTCATGGTTCGTCTTTTTGCTAACATGCTGGGCGGACACATGGTGGTCATTGTTCTCATCCTGTTGATAATGATTTTTGCCGAGATGTTCAGCACTGCAGTGGGTGCGGGAACAGCCGTGATATCGGTAGCTCTATCGGTGTTCATGCTTGTGCTCGACACGCTTATCAGCTTCATTCAGGCATTTGTTTTCACTCTCTTGTCAACAATTTTCATCTCAATGGCTCATGTCCATGAGGAGGAACATAAAGTAGTAACTGAATAATAAAAAACAAAACAATAATAACTATTTAAACATTAAAAAACTATGTTAGGATTAATTTTAGCTCTTGAAGCAGCAGGCGTAGCAGGTGCTTGCATTGGCGCAGGTATCGCAGCTATCGCAGCAGGTATTGGTATTGGACGCATTGGTGGCTCTGCTATGGAGTCAATCGCTCGTCAACCCGAGTCTACTGGTGACATCCGCACCAACATGATTGTGATTGCAGCTCTCATCGAGGGTGTCGCACTCATCGCTCTCATCGTTTGCATTCTTGCTCTATTTGTCGGGTAATAACTTCTTAATACCACCGTTTTAGATGGAACTATTTAAGCCTGAATTTGGCCTGGTGTTTTGGATGTTTTTGGCATTCGCGTGCCTATATTTCATCCTAGCTAAGTGGGCATGGCCTTTTATCATCAAGAGTATGGACGAGCGTGCCACTCTCATTGATAAGGGGGTTGCCTATGCGCAAGAGGCTAAGTCGCATCTCGACAATGCTAAGGCCGAGGCCGACGCGCTACTTGCCGATGCACGCAAACAACAGGCTGACATCTTGCGAGACGCAGCAAAGATGAAAACCGAAATCATCGAGCAGGCTAAAGCCGATGCTGCTCTCGAAGCTAAGAAAGTGACCGATGCCGCACAAGTGTCGATAGAGCAGGCACGCAAGGAAAGCGAGCATCAGTTGCGTCAGGACGTGGGGGCTTACGCTCTTCAAATCGCCGAGCAAGTGATTCGTCGCAACATGCAAGATGATAAGGCTCAGCGCGACCTGGTGCAGAAAATGTTAAGTGAGGTTGAATCAAAAAACTAATCACGCGAGATGAACGACGGACTAATTCCTAACCGATATGCCAAGGCTCTCTATAAGGTGGCCAATGAGAGGGGCGACACTGCGCAAGTTTATGCGCAGATGAACCTTCTTAATGCTGCCTATGAGGTTCAGGCGGGTCTGAAAAAGGCTGTCAACAACCCGTTCTTACCTCTTGCCGACAAGTTGCAACTGCTTTGCACTGCCGCAGGGGCCGATGGCAATGGGTCCACAGCAAGGTTCATGGAGCTGGTAGTTAAAAACAACCGTGTTGATTTCATGCGTGACATAGCACTGGCTTTCATGAGGCAATATCGTGAGAACAATGGCATTGCACGTGTGGAAATCGTTACCGCCACTGAACTTGGCGACAACGAGATTAATGCTATCATCGATGTGGTGAAAAATCAGCTCAAGGGCAAAACCATTGAGCTCTCTAAGAGGGTCGACCCAAGCCTGATAGGTGGTTTTATGGTCGACGTTGACTCAAGAGTGCTCGACGCGTCGGTGAAAAATCAATTAGAAAAATTGCGTTTAAAACTCCTAAGTTAATAACAGTGAGATGATAAACCCAAGTGAAATATCCGATATACTGAAACAGCAACTCAGCGACATCGAGAGTAAAGTGTCGTTTGAAGAGGTGGGAACAGTGCTTGAGGTGGGTGATGGCGTTACGCATGTCTACGGACTAGAAAACGTCGAGGCCAACGAACTTGTTGAGTTTGAAAACGGAGTGACCGGCGTTGCTATGAACCTGGAGGAGAGCAACGTGGGTGTCATTCTGATGGACAAGGTCGACAGCGTGGCCGAGGGTATGAAGGTGCGACGCACTGGAGAAATTGCTTCAATTCCCGTGGGAGAAGGGCTACTTGGCCGAGTAATCAATGTGCTTGGTGAGCCTCTCGACGGCAAGGGACCCATAGAGGGCGAACTCATGCGACTGCCTCTTGAGCGTAAAGCTCCTGGTGTAATCTTCCGCCAGCCAGTGAAACAACCTCTTCAAACTGGTCTCAAGGCCATCGACTCAATGATACCAATTGGCCGTGGACAGCGTGAGCTCATCATTGGCGACCGACAAATTGGTAAGACTGCTATTGCTGTTGATACGATTATCAATCAAAAATCAGAATATGAGGCAGGTAAACCTGTCTACTGCATCTATGTCGCAATTGGGCAAAAGGCCTCGACAGTGGCAGCGTTAGTAAACCAGCTTAATCAACATGGAGCTATGCCCTATAGCGTTGTGATTGCCGCTACTGCTGCCGATTCGGCTTCGATGCGATACTACGCACCCTTTGCCGGAGCAGCGATTGGTGAGTATTTTCGCGACACTGGTCGTGATGCTCTCGTGGTTTATGACGACTTGTCAAAGCAAGCGGTAGCTTACCGTGAGATTTCGCTAATCCTCAAGCGCCCATCGGGACGTGAGGCCTATCCCGGCGATATCTTCTATCTGCACAGCCGCCTGCTGGAACGTGCCGCGAAAATCAACGACAACCAGCGTGTGGCGGAGGCTATGAACGACCTGCCTGCAGCTCTCAAAGGAAAAGTGAAGGGTGGTGGTTCACTCACCGCGCTCCCCATCATTGAAACTCAAGCGGGCGATGTAAGTGCCTATATTCCAACTAACGTGATCTCTATTACCGACGGTCAAATCTACCTCGAGACGGCTTTGTTCAACAACGGTATTCGTCCCGCGGTGAACGTGGGTATCTCGGTTTCGCGTGTGGGTGGTAACGCTCAAATCAAGGCAATGAAAAAAGTGGCTGGTACACTCAAGATTGCCCAAGCTCAGTTCCGTGAGCTGGAGTCGTTCACTAAGTTTGGTGGCGACATCGATCCCGTTACCGCACGCACTATCGACACTGGTCGCAAGAACGAGCGCTTGCTGGTTCAGCCACAATATCAGCCGGTTCCTGTCGAGGAGCAAGTGGCTGTGATTTATTGCGGTGTGAACGGGTTGCTAGAGAGTGTGCCCATGGACAAGGTGCATGAGTTTGAGCAGTTACTGGTTCAGTACTTGCACGCTAAGCATCAAGCCGACGTGCTCGACGTGATCAAGAGCGGCAAGATCGACGACGATGTGATGGCTAAACTCAAGGCTGCCGCCATTGAGATAGCAGGTAAATATAAAGCTTGAAAAAGTTGACTTTTAGGATTTTTACTAATTAATGGCAACACTTCGAGAACTTAAAGGACGAATCAACTCAGTAGCTTCTACCGAGAAGACCACCAGCGCTATGAAGATGATCTCCTCGGCCAAGATGCACAAGGCTACAGGGCAGCTTCAGCGGCTCAAGCCTTATCGTGCTATGGTAAAAGATGTGCTGAGCCACTTGCTAATTACCGACGTGGAGTTTTCTTCGCCTCTCATTGAGCAACGAGAAGTGAACTCCATCGCGGTGGTGGTTTATGGCAGCGACGATGGGCTGTGCGGGGCTTTCAATATCAACATCTTCAAGAAATTCTTGAAGATGATTGAAGAACTGCGCAACCAGCATGGCAGGAACTTGAGAATAACAGTGTTCCCAGTGGGTAAAAAAATATCGAAGGCTGTCCACAAGATGCAAGGTGAGGGTATAACGGTTGAAGACGTGCCGTTCTTGGACACTAGAAGTAATCAAGAACAACTAACCGAGTTCACTGAGTTACTGCGCTCAAGATTTGTGGACCACACCTACGATTGTGTAATGGTAGCCTACATGCGATATATTACCACTAGTCGCCAAGTGATGTGCCAAGAGCAACTATTACCGCTCAGTGCCGAGGCTCTAGCCAGGGACATTGACCCCAAGGCGGCTTGTAGTCCTTGCATCTTTGAACCCGATGCTAACAGCATCTTCAACAGTGTGCTACCTTTGCACCTCAGGGCCACTATGCAGGAGATTTTCGTCTCAAGCGCCGCTTCGGAGCAAGCTTCAAGAGTTATGGCTATGCAGACGGCGAGCGACAATGCCGCCGAGCTTCTTGAGGAATTGAACATCGAGTACAACAAGTTGCGTCAGCAAAGCATCACCACCGAGCTTCTCGACATCCTCGGTGGCCAAGTGGAGAGATAATTAACACATGACCAGTGCTTGCGCATGAATCGTTTATGCCTATTCATGACTTGCACTTTAGATAACAAAAACAAAGGCATAATTTACTTAGTGTGTTGAATTTGCACAGCACCGGCTAAACATAATTTTTATAATGAACATCAAGGAGTATTTCTCTTCTTTATTTAAGGGTACTCACAGCCTTATCAAGGGTATGGAGGTGACTGGTAAAGAGCTTTTTACCAAAAAGGTTACCGAGCAATATCCCGAGAATAGGGCTGAGCTGAAAATACCTGAGAGATTTAGAGCCACGTTGCAGTTCATCTATGACGAGGAGGGCTACCACAAGTGCATCGCTTGCAAAACCTGTGAGCGCAACTGCCCTAATGGTACCATTCAAATCACCACTCGCATGGTCGACCTGCCTAATGGCAAGAAGAAGATGAAGCTCGACAAGTATATCTACGACTTGGGAAGCTGCACCTTCTGTGGACTGTGTGTGAACACTTGTCCTACCAATGCCATTGAGTTCTCTAACGACTTTGAACAAGCGGTTTTCAGGCGCGAAGCTCTTGTTAAGCAGCTTAATTATTTGCCTGAAAAGGAGAAACCTGCACCAGCTCCAGTGGCTAAACCTGCAACCGAAGCTCCTAAAGCCGAAGCGCAGCAACCTCAGGCGCCTAAGCAGCCCGATGTTCAGTCACCTAATGTAGAACAAAAAGATAATGAATAATATGGAGTCACTAGGAAATGTTATCATGTATGTTATAATTGCTTTGACAATTATAGTGTTTTCGGTGCTTGCGGTGACGACAAAGAAAATCTTGCGCTCAGCTACCTATCTGCTGTTTGTGCTACTGGCAACGGCAGCCATCTATTTCCAGATGGATTATGAGTTCCTGGGGGCTACACAAATTGCCGTCTATGCGGGAGGTATTGTGGTGCTCTTTGTCTTTGCTATAATGCTCACACACAAGCCAGGTGATGATGCCCAGCCGCTAGAGTCCCACAAGCGCATTGCCGGAATTATAGCTTGCGCCACTGGTGTAGTGCTATGCGGAGTGGCATTGTTCAGCTATGCCAAGTTCTGTGGCAAATCGCTCTTGGCGACAGGAGATTTCACTATCGACCAGCTGGGCGAGGCGCTACTGAGCACCGACAAGTTTGGTTATCTGCTACCTTTCGAGGCTGTCAGCGTGTTGTTGCTGGCATGCATCATTGGTGGCGTAGTCATTGCACGCAAACGTTAATAGAGAAAGGAGAGAGTAACTATGGATTTAACTTTATTAATGTATCTCATCCCCAGTCTAATAATGTTTGGCTGTGGTGTCTATGGGTTCATCACCCGCAAGAATATGATAGCAATCTTGATTTCGCTGGAGTTGATGCTCAACTCGGTCGATATCAATTTTGTAGTGTTTAACCGTTATTTGTATCCTGCACAGCACGATGGCATGTTCTTCACGTTGTTTGCCATCGCTATCGCTGCCGCCGAGACGGCTGTAGCCATCGCTATCATTATCAATGTGTATCGCGTGGTTAAAAATGTCGACATTAATCAAATAACTAAAATGAAATTCTAAACAGTTATGCCATTAAGTAGTACAATTATAGTTCTTGCCATTCCATTTTTTATGTTCCTGTTCCTGGGACTTGTGGGTGTGAAAATGCCACGCAAGATCACGGGTGTAATAGGAGTGCTGGCAATGGCGGTGACAACAGTATGGGCCTATGCCATAGCGTTTACTTATTTCTTTGGGACCGACCAGGGACAGGTGGTTGACGGTGTGCGACAGCAACTGGTGACCACCGACTGGACTTGGCTCTCGTTCTATGCCAACAAGATGATTGTCCGCTTGGGCGTCTTGCTCGACCCCATCTCGGCAATGATGCTGGTGGTTATCACCACAGTCTCGTTCATGGTGCACCTCTATAGTTTGGGCTACATGAGTGACCACGAGGGCAATCCCGAGAAAGGTTTCCAGCGTTACTATGCCGACTTGGCGCTGTTCACATTCTCTATGCTTGGCCTTGTTGTTTCGACCAATATCTTCCAGATGTTTGTATTCTTTGAGATGGTGGGTGTCTCGTCCTACCTCCTCATTGGTTTCTATTATGGTCAACAACCGGCTAACCATGCGTCGAAAAAGGCATTTATCGTTACACGTCTCGCCGATTTGTTCTTCCTGATTGGTATCATGGTGCTGTCTTATTACACTGAGACATTCGACTTCAAGGACCTCATGGGGGCTAATGGGCAGAGTGTGATGAGCATGTTCAAGAACTCACAGGCTATCACTTTCATGGGATGCTCAGTAACTGGATGGGCATTGACATTCATCTTCATTGGTGGCGCGGGCAAGAGTGCTATGTATCCTCTGCACATCTGGTTGCCCGATGCTATGGAAGGTCCCACTCCAGTGTCGGCACTTATCCATGCTGCTACTATGGTCGTGGCTGGTGTGTTCCTGGTAGCTCGCCTCTTCCCGCTCTATATCGTTGAGCAGGGAGCAATGGACATCATTTGCGTGGTGGGTGCCTTCACAGCATTCTATGCCGCTGCCGTGGCATGCACACAGAGCGATATAAAACGTGCTCTAGCCTTCTCTACCATATCTCAAATCGCTTTCATGATGACATCACTGGCTGTGAGCACTGCTCAAAACCAGCTCATCGGTGGTCATGAGGCAGGACTGGGCTACATGGCGTCGATGTTCCACTTGTTCACTCACGCTATGTTCAAGGCTTTGCTCTTCTTGTGTGCCGGTGCTATCATCCACGCTGTTCACAGCAATGAGAACAGCAAGATGCATGGTCTACACAAGTACATGCCCATTACTAGCATCGCTTTCCTCATTGGTTGCTTGGCTATCGCTGGTATTCCTCCCTTTGCCGGATTCTTTAGCAAGGACGAGATTCTCGTGGCCTGCTATGAGAAAGGTATTGGTTGGGGACTATGGATGTCGATGGTGGCTGGTATGACCGCTTTCTATATGTTCCGCATCTATTACCTCATCTTCTTCTGGAAGAAACATGAGGTTCATGGCGAGCATGCGCCTAAGGATCAGCCTTGGACCATGACTGTGCCCTTGATTGTACTTGCTCTCATCTCGTGTGTGGCTGGTTTCGTTCCTTTCGGCGATCTGGTTACATGGGATGGCAAGGCGCTCGAGACTCACATGAACTGGCCCATCGCGGGAGCTAGCGTGGGTATCGCCCTCATTGGCATTGCACTTGCCACTGTGATGTATCGCAAGGAAAATCCGCTGCCCGACAAGTTGGCAACAATGTTCAAGGGGTTGTGGACTGCAAGCTATCGCCGTTTCTACATGGACGAGCTCTACCAGTTCATTACTCACAAGATTATTTTCCAGGGCATCAGCAAGCCCATTGCTTGGTTCGACCGCACTATCATCGACGGGTTCTTTAACTTGCTGGGCAATGTGACCAATAGCGCTTCTTGGAGCATTCGCAAGATGCAGTCGGGCAATGTGCAAGGCTATGTGTCTTACTATATAATAGGAGCAGTGCTGCTGGCTGCTGTTACTGGTGTTGTGATTTTATGCTTTTAATCAACGGTTCTAAATAAACAGTAAAGATTATGGAAATTTTTTCTAACATTCTTATTTATTTCGTGATAATCCCCGTGCTGACGCTCGGTGGACTAGCCCTCACCAAGAATAAGGGCATTGATGCGATTAGAGCCGTTGCCGTTACTGGTGCTTCAGCGCTGGTGCTCTTGGCACTATATTTGGTGGCTATGTTCCTGCATGCTCGTGCTGCTGGCGACATGAGCGACATGATTCTCACCACTAGCGTGACCTGGTATGAACCACTCAACATTAAGCTTGCTTTAGGTGTTGACGGAGTGTCGGTGGTAATGATACTGCTCTCGGCATTCATTGTCTTTGCCGGAGTATTTGCTTCGTGGAAGATGGATCCACTGCCCAAGCAGTTCTTCCTGTGGTTCTTCCTTCTTTCTACTGGTGTGTTTGGATTCTTTATCAGTGTCGACCTCTTCACCATGTTCATGTTCTATGAGGTTGCGCTCATCCCCATGTACCTGCTCATTGGAGTGTGGGGTAGTGGTAACAAGAACTATAGTGCAATGAAACTCACCCTCATGCTCATGGGTGGCTCGGCATTCCTCATGCTTGGCATCATTGGCATCTATTTCCACTCTACAGCAACTCCTGGTGAGTACACAATGAACTTGCTTGAGATTGCTAAGAACAACGCCATTCCTCACAACTGGCAAATGTTCCTGTTCCCTATGACATTTGTGGGATTTGGTGTACTGGGTGCTATGTTCCCCTTCCACACTTGGTCGCCCGATGGTCATGCTAGTGCACCCACTGCGGTGTCGATGCTTCATGCTGGTGTGCTAATGAAGTTGGGAGGATATGGTTGCTTCCGCATCGCTATCTATCTCATGCCGTTTGCGGCTCAGCAAATGGGGTGGATTTTCCTCACTCTCACTGGCATCAGCATTGTTTACGGTGCGTTCAGCGCATGTGTGCAAACCGACCTCAAGTACATTAATGCCTATTCGTCGGTTAGCCATTGCGGTATGGTACTCTTCGCAATCCTCATGTTCAACAACACCGCGATGACGGGTGCTGTTCTACAGATGCTTTCGCATGGTTTGATGACTGCATTGTTCTTCGCGCTCATTGGTATGATCTACGGTCGCACCCACACCCGCGACATTCGCGAGATGGGTGGCTTGATGCACATCATGCCTTACTTGGGTGTGGGGTATGTGATTGCCGGTTTTGCTTCGCTGGGTCTGCCGGGATTGAGTGGTTTCGTAGCCGAGATGACAATCTTCTTTGGCTCGTTTGAACACACCGACATGTTCCACCGCGTGCTCACAATCGCAGCCACCACGTCGATTGTTATCACCGCTGTCTACATCCTGCGTGTTGTGGGCAAGCTACTCTATGGACAAGTGCAGAATGAGCATCACAAGACCTTGACCGATGCCGACTGGAGCGAGCGACTCTCAACAGCCACTCTCATCATTGCTGTGGCAATAATCGGTTGCTTCCCTAATTTCTTCATTGGTATCATCCACGACAGCTTCGTGCCCGTGGTTGAAGCCCTCAAGGCCTATGCTCCAAGTGTTATGTAATTATAGTGTTGAATTAAAAAAAAGATAATATACTCTTATGGATTATTCTCAATTTTTAATGATGCCGCAAGAAATAGGACTACTTCTAGTCTTCTTGCTAGTATTCTTATATGACACTTTCATGCCTTCGTCTACGCAAAAAGGGCTACCCCTGTTTGCTACTGTGGTGTTTGGCATTTTCATGATACTTGGATTTATGCCAGTGAGCGATGGCTTCGCTTTTGGTGAAATGTTTGAGTCAAACAAGGCTACTTGGGCGATGAAAAATATTCTCAACATAGGCGTGTTCATTGTCTTGCTACAATCTATCAAGTGGGCCAACAGCGACTTTGTGAGTGTACGCCGTGGCGAGTTCTATGAGCTTATATTGCTCACCCTTTTCGGCATGTATCTCATGATTTCGGGACGTCACTTCTTAATATTCGTCATCGGTCTTGAAACAGCCTCGTTGCCTCTGGCCACACTGGCTGCCTTTGAGAAGCGTTACTATGAGAGCCATGAGGCGGCTGCCAAGTATGTGCTCACTGCCGTGTTCTCGTCGGCTATCATGCTACTGGGACTTTCGTTTGTTTACGGTCTCACAGGAACTCTCTACTTCAGCGAGATAGCATCTAGCATCGTGGGCGACAACTCCTTGCTGCTCATTGTGGCGCTAGCTTTTGTAATCTCTGGTGTGGGTTACAAGCTCTCGCTTGTGCCATTCCACCTCTGGACAGCCGACGTTTATCAAGGTGCGCCCACTATGGTTACCAGCTATCTGTCGGTAATCAGCAAGGGTTCGGCGGCATTTGCCTTCTTTGTGATTATGGTACAAGTGTTTGGTGCGGCTTATTCCCACATTTGGGAGTGGATGCTCTATGCTATCATAGTCATCACCATCACTGTAGGTAACCTCTTTGCCATTCGCCAGCGCAACCTCAAGCGCTTCTTGGCATTCTCGTCAATCTCACAGGCTGGTTACATCATGCTTGGCGTGATTGCCGCTAATGCCGTGGGTATGGCTTCGATGATGTACTACATCCTAGTTTACATCTTCAGCAACCTCGCTGCCTTTGGCGTTATCGCTGTTATTGAGCGACAAACAGGCAAGGTAACAACCGACGACTACAACGGTTTGTTCAAGACCAATCCATGGCTTGCCTTCGTCATGATGCTTGCGATGTTCTCACTTGGTGGTATCCCTCCATTTGCCGGCTTCTTCAGCAAGTTCTTCATCTTTGTGGGAGCTTGTAGCACTGGCAATGTGGCAGTTTACGCTCTGGTGCTCATCGCGTTGATCAACACCATCATCTCGCTCTACTACTATCTGCTTGTGGTAAAGGCAATGTTTATTCGTCAAGACGAGTGCGTGATCCCCACCCTCAAGTCACACTGGACCGAGAAAGCAGGCTTGATTATCTGCACAATGGGCATCGTTCTCATTGGGCTCATCAGTTGCTTCTACACAAGCCTAAGCGACATCACTGCCGCACTCAATATCTTCCCAGGCTAAAAAACTTGACTGAAACTTTTTAGAAAAACCAATAGGAGAAGCCCACATCAAGGTGCGGCTTCTCCTTTTTTACCCATTCCCAAGTATTCACTTTTTCCTTTTCTTACTTTTCTTATACCCCTATTTGTCAAAATATAAAACATTTTTTGTAAATTTGCAACTTGATGTGGATTTGGCATGATTTTTGCTGTAATCTGCTTCATGTTAATCTTGAAAAAATAATAAATACAAAATATAAAACATGTCATTTAATAGCTTTTTGAAATCAATCTTTGGCAACAAGAGCGACCGAGACCTCAAGAAACTCATGCCCATTGTGCGTGAAATCCAGAAGGTTTATCCTGAGATGGAGCAGTTGTCAAACGATGAATTGCGTGCTCGCAGCGCAGCTGTGAAGCAGGAGATACAAGACTATGTGAAACCACAACGCGACGAGATTGCCAGTATTAAGACCGAAATTGAGGGACTGGAATACGAGGAGCGTGAACCACTATGGACTAAAATCGACAAGCTGGAGAAGGAAGTTCTCGACCGCATTGAGGAGAAACTTAACGAGGTGCTACCCATTGTCTTTGCCATCGTCAAGGAAACTGCCAAGCGATTTACCGAGAACGAGACAATAGAGGTAACTGCTACCGACTTTGACCGCAAGCTTGCTGCCGATGGGCACGACTTCCTGGAGATTGATGGCGACCGAGCCATCTATTTCAATCACTGGGTAGCTGGTGGCAACGAGATGACTTGGAACATGATTCACTACGATGTGCAGCTAATAGGTGGATCAGTACTGCATCAAGGCAAGATTGCTGAGATGGCTACTGGTGAAGGTAAAACACTTGTGGCTACACTGCCTGTGTTCCTCAACGCTCTTGCTGGTTGTGGTGTGCATGTGGTTACTGTCAACGACTATCTTGCCAAACGTGACTCGGAGTGGATGGGACCTCTTTACATGTTCCATGGCTTGAGCGTGGCATGTATCGACAAGACCGAGCCTAATAGCGCCGAGCGTCGCGATGCCTATAACTGCGACATTACATTTGGTACCAACAGCGAGTTTGGCTTCGATTATCTGCGCGACAACATGGCTATGGCGCCCGAGGATTGTGTGCAGCGTTCTCACCACTTCGCTATTGTCGATGAGGTTGACTCAGTGCTCATTGATGATGCGCGCACCCCATTGATCATCTCTGGTCCTGTGCCACGTGGCGAAGACCAAATGTTTGACGAGTACAAGCCTAACGTTGAGCGTGTTTACGAAGCTCAGCGACGCCTTGTTACTCAGCTGCTTAGTGATGCCCGCCGCATGATGGCAAGCGACAATGCCGATGAGGTGAAAGAGGGCACGCTATTGCTTTATCGCGCTTTCAAGGGTCTGCCCAAGTATAAGCCTCTCATTAAGTATCTCTCACAAGAGGGTGTAAAGCAGGCAATGCTCAAGACCGAGGCTTTCTATATGCAAGATAATAACCGCGAGATGCACGTGGTTACCGACCCCTTGTATTTCATAATCGAGGAACAAAATAATACTGTCGAGCTCACCGACAAGGGTATTGACGTGCTCACTAAGGGTACCGACGACCCCAAGTTCTTTGTCTTGCCCGATATCGCTAGCGAACTCTCGGCGGTGACCAACGAGCCACTGTCGGAGGAAGAAAAACTTGTCAAAAAAGACGAGCTGCTTCAAAATTACTCGGTTAAGGCCGAACGTGTACACACCGTGACCCAGCTGCTCAAGGCTTACACTCTCTTCAACCGCGACGATGAGTATATCGTTGATGAGGAAGGTAAGGTGAAAATCGTGGATGAGCAAACGGGACGTATCATGGAAGGACGTCGCTACAGCGATGGCTTGCACCAGGCAATCGAGGCTAAGGAAGGCGTGAAAGTGGAAGCTGCCACTCAAACCTTCGCGACAATTACTCTGCAGAACTACTTCCGCATGTATCACAAGCTAGCTGGTATGACTGGTACTGCCATGACCGAGGCAGGTGAGTTCTGGGAGATTTACAAACTTGATGTTGTAAACATCCCCACCAACCGACCTGTTATTCGCAAAGATAACCCCGACCGCGTGTTCAAGACCGAGAAGGAGAAGTTCAATGCGGTGATTGAGGAAATCGTGAAGATGCGAGAGGCTGGACGACCCACACTGGTGGGTACAACCAGCGTGGAAATATCTGAACGACTGAGCCGTCAGCTAAGCTTGCGACACATTGAGCATAACGTCCTCAATGCCAAGTTGCACCAGCGCGAGGCCGACATTGTTGCCGAGGCAGGACGACAGGTCAATGGCAAGGGTGTTGTGACCATCGCTACCAACATGGCGGGTCGTGGTACCGATATCAAGCTCACCCCTGAGGTAAAAGAGGCGGGAGGTCTTGCTATCATTGGCACTGAGCGCCATGAGTCGCGTCGTGTCGACAACCAGTTGCGTGGTCGTGCGGGACGTCAAGGCGACCCGGGCTCTTCGGTATTCTTTGTCTCGTTCGAGGACAAGGTGATGCGACTCTTTGCCAGTGAGCGCGTTGTGAAATTGCTCGACAGGCTTGGCTTGCACGACGGCGAGATGATTGAGTCGCCCATGGTGACCAAGAGCATCGAGAATGCGCAGAAGCGTGTTGAGGAAAATAACTTTGGTATCCGCAAGCACACACTGGAATATGACGACGTGATGAACGCTCAGCGCAAGGTGATTTACACTCGTCGTCACCACGCGTTGCTGGGTGAGCGCATTGGCACCGACATCATCAACACCATGTACGATGCTGTTGAAGACACAGTCAACAAGTTTGGACCTGCCGAGTACGAAGACCTCAAGATGAGTGTACTCTCTACTTTTGCCATTGAGCCCCCGTTCACCGAGGAAGAATATCGCAAGAACGACAGCAACAAGAATATCGAGGCTTTGTTTGATGCGGTATTGGCGGCTTTCCGTCGCAAGACCGACCGTTTGGCCGAGGTGGCAAATCCTGTTATTCAAAGCATTTGTGAACAACAAATGGCTCAGGGAGCACCCGAGCCTCAAGGCAAGATGCGAGTGCCCATCACCGATGGCAAGCGCACCTATGGTATCGTCATCGACATGAAAGAGGCTTACGAGACTCAGTGCAAGTGCATTGCCAAGGCATGGCAAAAGGCTATCCTCATGCTCTCAATCGACGAGAGCTGGAAGGTGCATCTGCGCGAGCTTGACCAGTTGCGACAGAGCGTGCAAAACGCAAGTTATGAGCAAAAGGACCCATTGGTAATTTACAAGCTCGAGTCGTTCGACCTCTTCAAGGTAATGCTAGGCGACATGAACAACAAAGCTATTTCATCGTTGATGCGAGGTCAAATTCCTGTGCAGGAAGATGGTCCCGAGGTGAGCCGAGCTCAAGAAGAGCGTCGTCAGCGCCAGCGTTACAGCGAGGGTCGTGGACAAGATGCTGTTGCCGCCGCAGCTCAAGCTCAGCGACAAGCAGGTATGGGAGCCAGCCAGGCTGGTCAGCGTCCGGTAATGCCCATCCGCAACGAGGGTCCCAAGGTGGGACGCAATGATCCATGCCCTTGTGGTAGTGGCAAGAAGTACAAGAACTGCCACGGTCGTGGTCTGTAAGAAAAAAACACGACAGCGTGGCGTGATAGCACTCACGTTCTATTAATAAAAAAAATCAGCGAGTTCTGAACTTTATAAAGGTTTCAGAACTCGCGTTTTATCTATCCCTTAACTCTTACAATTTCCCCTCCATCATGTAGCTATAGTAATTGCCACGGCACACGATGAGGTGGTCGTCGAGTGGAATGCCTACGGCATCACATGCACGTTTCACGCGTTGAGTCAAGGCGTCATCTTGCATGCTGGGACGAGGGTTATTGCTTGGGTGGTTGTGTGCTAAAATGATACTGCTTGCCAAGTGGCTAATCGCATGCTTGAGAATGATTTTCTCATCGCCAACAGTGGCTGCCACACCACCAGTGCTCACAAGCACGCGAGCCTTCACGTGCTTAGCACGGTCGAGCATCAGTGCCCACATCTCCTCATGATTCTTGTCGAGCATGAAAGTGGACAGGTAGCGATAGGCATCATTTGCGTCCCTAATTTGGAATTCATTGTCAAATTCCTCGCCTTGGAAACGGCGTGAAATCTCAATAGCTGCAAGAATTTGAAGTGCCTTTACTTCGCCCACACCACGATACATCCTTGCCAGGTCGCTATAGCTCAAGCGAGCTATCTTGTATATCTTGTTGTCATGGTCATTAAGCAGGCGCTGGCACAAGTCCACTACGCTCTCGCCACGGCTGCCACTGCCAATGATGATGGCAAATAACTCGGCTGCCGAGAGCGATTCAAAGCCCAGCTTCATCGCTTTCTCGCGAGGACGGTCGTCAAGTGCCGTGTTAAACTTCAACGCCCGCGACATGCTATCGCCACTCATCATTTCTTCCATAGAATGACCTTTTATTGATTTGTAAAACTAACCTTTATTTTCCCTTGCGCATCGCAATCTCTTCATCAATGTCGCGACCATGGCCCAGCAAAATCTTCCAGGTGAACGCTTTTAAGAAGCCAATACCATAGGCTCCAAGCTGAATAAAACTCGAAACAATGGCGATGAGCGAAATCTTAAGACTGCGGGTCTTGATCAGGGCACAACCCCACAGCATTACAACATAGAGAACAAGGGGCAATATTGCCCACCAGTGCCAGAAGATGGCTAATAATATAAGTGCCAAGCAACCCAGTACAAACACCGCAGGTAGGCAGTGAACGAGCTTCAGCGAGTCGGAATATAAGAGCTTGAGGGTGATGCGTGACATGCCGAAGACGTAGGTTTGACGGGCAAATTTCTTTAAGTCGACACGACGCTTGTGGTAGACATAGGCGTCACGAATTAGCCTGATGCTGAAACCTGCCTGGCGAACCCTCGTGCTCATGTCAATATCCTCGCTGAACATCTCGCGGAAACCTCCCACCTTCTCCCACACCTTGCGGGAGTAGCCCATGTTGAATGAGCGAGGCACAAATTTCTCGAGCTGAACCTTACCACCGCGTATTCCTCCTGTGGTCAAGAACGAGGTCATCGAGAAGTTAATAGCCTTCTGCACGTCGCTAAAGTCGTCGCTTGCCGCATCAGGGCCTCCAAAGCAGTCAACCGGCTCTCGCTCAAGTTCTGCTTTGAGCACCTTGAAATAATCCTTGGGGATAACACAGTCGCTGTCGAAGAAGATGAAATATTCGCCACGGGCACGCTCAATGCCATAGTTGCGGGCTATGCTTCGACCCTCATTCTCCTTATAGTGGTAGTGAAGGTCAAGGCGGTCATTATAACGCTCGGCAACTTCGTCACAACGCACCGTTGAGCCGTCTTCCACGATGAATACTTCAAAATCTTGGTATGACTGCTCAGCAAGGCTACGCAGCAGGTCATCAACCTCGACGGGGCGATTATACACGGGAGTGATTACTGAAAAATAGGGCATATCGTTGCTTGTAATTAAGTTCTTTACCGCAAAATTAATAATAACATCAATACTAAGCAAGAAATAATGACCAACTTTCATCATTTTTCATTATCTTCGCAACCTAGAAATATATTGGTTGATATGGAACTTGAAAAACTAATTCTAAACGGAAACCCTGCTTCTATAACTGTGGTACAAACAACTAGGGGAGAGGTGCGGAGCAACAAGCCTTATTCTCAGTATAACTTGTGCGATTACACTGGCGATGATGCTCTGAGAGTGCTCAACGCCCGACTGAAGTTTTGTGAAATCATGGGCATTGACCTTGACCACCTTGTCATGCCCAAGCAAACCCATTCCACACATGTGGTTGTAGTGGGGGAGAACTACCTTAATGCCGACATCGACAAGCAAGAAGCGATGCTCGACGAGGTGGACGCTTTAGTTACCAACCGACCAGGAATTTGCATTGGAGTCAACACCGCCGACTGTGTGCCCATTGCTCTTGCCGATAACACCGCGGGTGTCATTGCCATTGCACATGCCGGCTGGAGGGGTACGGTGGGAAAAATAGCGCTTAACACAGTGCGAGAGATGGTGAGGCTTGGAGCCGACCAGCGACGCATTCTGGCAACAATGGGGGCAAGTATCTGTCCCGACTGCTTTGAAGTGGGCGACGAGGTGCCACAAGCTTTCAAACAAGCAGGCTTCAACCTCAGTTCCATCATGCATCGAAATGCCATCACTGGCAAGGCACACATTAATCTGCAAGAGGCCAACCGTCAAGTACTCATCGATGCAGGGCTCAATCCTCAAAACATCACTTTGCCCACCGCCTGTAGCCGATGCCAGCATCAGCGTTACTTCTCGGCGCGACGCTTGGGTATCAATAGTGGTCGCACTTTTACCGCAATTATGCTAAGTGCCAGCAACTCCTAGGCTATCACTATGTGACTATTTTGCCATGTGAAAACTTTGTCGTATTTTTGTGGGTTGATTAAATAAATACTTATTACATGAAGCACCTTATAATCACATTAACACTGGCTCTTGTTTCCATGACCGCTGGTGCTACAGTGCCGGTAGGTTACTACTCAACCATTAATGGCAAGCGAGGGCAGGACCTGAAAAACGCCGTGCATGCTTTGCTGAAGAAGCACACCGTCGTCACCTATGGAAGCTTGTGGTATTACTTCCAGAGTACCGACTGCTACCCCGATAACACTGGACGTGTGTGGGATATGTATAGCAATACCTCTCGTTACTATCGCGGTTCTAGCGCCGTGAGTGGCATGAACCGTGAGCACTCTTTCCCCAAGAGCTGGTGGGGTGGCACACAAGTGGACGCTTACACCGACCTTAACCATCTCTATCCCAGCGATGCCGATGCCAACATGGCTAAGAATAACTATCCACTAGGCGAGGTGTCAAGTCCATGGTTCAACAATGGAATAACTAAGGTGGGAACTCCCATGACCGGGCAGGGTGGGGGATGCAACAATGTGTTTGAACCCGACGACCAGTACAAGGGTGACTTTGCGCGAACCTATTTCTACATGGCTACTTGTTATCAAGACTACAACTGGAGGTATACTTACATGCTCAGCAACACCTCGTGGCTCACTCTCAACCAGTGGTCGATTAATTTGTTGCTCAAGTGGTCGCGCATGGACCCTGTTAGCGACAAGGAAGTCGCACGCAACGAGGCTATTTATCAAATTCAGAACAATCGCAATCCCTTTATCGACAATCCATTACTTGCCGAGTACATTTGGGGTGACCGCTATGGCGAGGCTTTCACCATCGATGCCTCGAGCGAGGAGCCACAAGGCGACCCCATACTCATTACTCCCAATCAGAGTACCAAAATCGAGATGGGAGAGGTTGCACTGGGCAAGTCTATTACTATAACAGTCTTTGTCAAGGGGCGTTATCTCAAGTCTGACCTCTCGGTGCTTCTCACTAGCGATGATTACAAGATGTTTACCTTACCGGTGACTTCTATTCCACGCTCCACTGCTAATAGCGACGACGGATATCCTCTCAGCATTACTTACACACCCACATCGCTGGGTTCACACAAATGCCGGCTCATTATCTATGACGGTGGACTGACTGGTAGCTATGGTGCCGACATCTCAGCACAATGCTTGCCTGTGCCATCGTTGAGCACTATCAATGCTCTTGATCCCTCCGACATCAATGGCACTAACTACACCGCGCGCTGGCAGGAAGCACCTGAATACATTGATTATTATATCATAAATCGCACTGTTTATGACGACAAGAATAGTATAGTCTCTTACGAGCAATTCACTACCGACGAGACTAATTATCAGTTTGATGACCTGTTGGCGGGGCAAACTCACACTTACACTGTGCAAAGCTATCGACTAGGCTACACATCGGTTCCTTCTAATGTGATTACTATATCGTCATCGGGTATCACCGGTGTTCAAGTCGATAAGCCCATTGCCTTTATCCCTGCTGCGGGTGGTGTTCTTGTTAAGAGTAGCGAGCCACATTACAATGTCTACATCTTCAGCGCCGATGGAAAACTTGTAAGGTACATCGATGTTGTTAACAATGACGACTTCATCCACCTGCCACAAGGCATCTACATCATGCGCTCTGATCAATCACTTAAACCACAAAAGCTGGTGATTAAAAACTAGAATTTAGGTGGGAAAAACTTTAATATGTCCCTCTGAAAAAATTACCCTCAAGCAAAACTGCTTGAGGGTAAATATTTTTTTATTATGGCTGAGTATTAGCGCACGCGACCAACGTAAGAACCATCGCGAGTGTCAACCTCAATCTTCTCGCCAGTGTTGATAAACAAGGGCACCTTAACAGTGGCTCCAGTTTCAACAGTCGCGGGCTTGAGGGTGTTAGTAGCGGTGTCGCCCTTCAGACCTGGCTCAGTGTAAGTGATCTCGAGAACTGTCTTAACAGGCATCTCGGCAAAGAGAACGGTCTCGGTCGATGCGTCGGCAACAACCTCTACCACGTCGCCTTCTTTCATGAAGTCTACACCTGTGATGAGCTCCTTGATAATGGGAATTTGCTCGTAGGTCTCCTGATTCATGAAGATAGCATCGTCACCATCCATGTAGAGATACTGGTAAGGTCGGCGTTCTACACGCACGTCCTCAAGCTTCTCGCCAATGTTGAAACGACGTTCCAAAACGCGACCGTCAACAACGTCTTTGAGCTTAGTGCGCATGAAGGTGTTACCCTTGCCGGGTTTTACATGAAGGAATTCAATGCAGAAGTAAAGTCTGCCGTCCATACGGATGCAAGTTCCGTTTTTGATGTCTTGAGCGTTAATCATAATTTTTGTCTCGTATTATATTTTGTAAATGTTTATTTATCTAACTACTTAGAACGTGCAAAGTTAGTTCAATCCTAGCGAAATACAAAATAATTGCTAAGTAAATTAATTCTAATTTCGCAAGGTAACACCTGATTTGTCTAAAAACAGGGGATTTTAAGAGAAAAAATGAAAAAGTTATCACTAAATTTTGCTCGTTTCTTGTGTATTTCCAAAAAAAGAACTAATTTTGCAGTCCGAAATCGCAAATTAATAAATAATTAGATAAAATGAAACGTACATTCCAACCATCAAACCGTAAGAAAGCTAACAAGCATGGTTTCCGTCACCGCATGCGCACTGCCGATGGTCGCAAGGTTCTTGCACGTCGTCGCGCTAAGGGTCGTTACAGCCTCACTGTTAGCGACACTGTTTACAAGTAAGAAGATGTAAACTACAGCCTTGTAGCACTCAACAGTGGTGCTGCATGTCAGCAACTCACAGCCGTTGTAATCATGATATTAACGATTATGACGGCATTTGTTGTGCTTTACACACAAGTTAATAACATAATAAAGAGGGTGTTGTGGCACCCTCTTTATATTATGTGTGAATAACAAATTTATGTGTTAATTACAGTCCCAGGATGATGTTGTAGACTGCTGTCACATCGCTGCCTGTCACTTCTCCGTCGCCATTCTGGTCGCCGTTAAAGATTTCAGTGTCTTGACCGAAGAGAATGTGGTTATACAGAGCGGTAACATCACTGCCGGTAACTTCGCCATCACCATTCACGTCGCCAACAATAACCTCGCCAGCTGGCATGTCGTCAACCTTAGCGGTTTGTACTGCTGTGCGGTCGTAGTGCACATACTTGATGTTGTCAAACAAGATGTCGCCATCCCATGCCTGAACTGGCAGGGGCTCGCCATCGTCGTCATACTCCTCGTCGGTGTTGTAGTGGCGCATGTAGAATGAGTCATAGCACCACTTTTGCGAGGCTCCAATCTCTTCGCCCTCACCGGTGAAGTGAACGAATGGGGCGTTGTAGATGTCGAATGCCATAGTTTTCCACCCACGGAAGTCGAGAACCAAGTGCTCATTCTGCACTAGACCGCTAGCTCCTGAGCCATTAAGACGCACCATGTGGCACACCTGGTTGTTAGAGCCATCGCCATAGACCTCGCATTGCAGCACGGCATCATAGCCGTCGGTGAAATAATTGTTCTGGCTGAAGCTGCGATACTCACGAATTTGCCAGGGACCATCGCAGTCCTGGTTGTACTCATAGTGTAGCAGGAACGATGAGGTCAGGTCGGTACGACTGGTTGTTGTGCTTGTGGTGATGTAGTTAGCGTTGGCATCGGCAACACCATCCTTCGAGGTGGTGTGGGTTGTAGAACCCGAGCCGTCGGGACTCCACCAGTGACCCACTGTCGAGCCATCTTCTATCATGGTGTAGTCAAGCACTGGACGATACTCGGTCATGAAGCGAACATACCGCTTGATTGTGCTCGTGTTGCCCGAGAGGTCGGTAAAGACTCCGTTAATTTTAATGCGATAGGTCTTGTCGAGCTTTAGGTCGGCAAGAGGGTAGAAGTGCAATACCGATGCGTCGCGCACAACAGCATGGGTAAACTTGCCCTCAATGGTCTCACCGTCGGCACACTCAAGCACTATCACGTCGGTCGCATCGTCATCATTCCAGGCAAGCTCTTCATTAAACTCAACGCGGATAGCCGGACGCAAGGTGTAGAGCATTGTCTCTCCCTCGGCTGGAGTGGTGCCTGCGATGAATGGTGCTTCAAGGTCGGCGGGTACTGTCATGAAGTTAAACACATAATTGCCTCCCTCGGCGCCATCGCCGTCACCGTCGAGGAGCTGGTTGGTCTGCGAGTTGCGTGCGATAGAACCATCAATGGTGATGGTGTAGCTCATGTCATCAAGCAGCTCGCCAATTCCAATGCGCAGTGTGTAGTCATTGTCCCATGAGAGGTCGACATTGCCGTTATTATTGATTGAGAATGCCTGCTCCACACTCTCACGGTTCATGTCGCGCGAGAAGGTGAGCACGATGTCATTAATGAGTTTTACATGGTCGGGGTCGGCAACGTTGATCGACGACACCACTGCAGGAGCACTCGAGGTGAGTTCAATGTTAGCCCATGTCACGTTGTCGCCCGAGAGACCTTGTGTGTCATAGTTCATTGTAACAGTCTGGGTGGCGCTGGTATAGCCAGGGCAACTATAGGTAACCTCGTAGGTCTCGCCTGCTGTAAGCCCCTCAAAGAGGAAAAATCCGTTGTGAACCAAGTCCTTGCTATTTACATAGTTGTGGAATAGTGACTCATAGCTGTCGGTGACGATGGTTTGTCCGTTACATGTTACAGTTACATTGTCAATGGGCTGACCGTTCTCGCTGTTCTTCACAACGCCAGCGAGCATTACCTTCTCAGGTCGTTCAAGCTCTCGATATTGCATGATAGAGCGGAAGGTTCCAAATGCTTCCAGGCGCTTGTAACTCTCATTGATGTTGAGGGCCTGCTGCATGGGAAGGGTGTGGAAACCGCCTTCGCTCAAGAGCGATGCCATGTTAGTGCGGCGGTTTACCGAGAGGTAGGGGTACTGGTTGGCGTGCGTGGTAGGAGTGCGGTCATACCAGCAGCGGTCGTGCCAGTTGCCACGGGTGGATGTCTCATACATCACACCTGTGAGGTTGGGGCACAATATCTCGCCATAGGCCTTACCGCCATGAGGCGTTTTCTCTATCTCCACTCCATCCTTGCGCCATCCGCCAAAGAGGAGTAGTGTGCTATTCTCATTGCCACCGGCATCGCTGTGAATGGAGTAGAAGAAGTCGGCTCCCCAGGCGTTGGCCATGTCGGAACGTTCCTCAAGGCTCACCTCGGTAAGGTCGTCTTCGCGTGTCATCTTAATATTCTCGGTAGTGGCGGTGGTATATTCCATGAGGTATTCACGAGTGGCAAGTCCCACGCGAAGCACCTTTTGTGCCTCGGTGTAGCCATACATACCCTGATTCTCTTTCTTGCTGTGACCGGGGTCAATCCATAACTTGAAATCTCCCCAGTCGGCTTTCTCTTGCGCGTTGATGGCACCACTTGCACCGAAGCAGCCTAGTGCAGCCACAAGCGCTATCTTAGTAAAGTTCTTCATAGCTGCAATGTTTTAGTAGTTAAGATTAATAATGTAGATTGCTCCATCGGTGTCGTTGTCAAAGGCCACACGTCGTCCATCGGGTGAAACGGCGATGGTGACAGGAATCACATCGCTCGTGGGGGTGATGTTCACAGCACTTCTTTTATCCACGTTCACGCAGTAGATGTCGCTGCTGGTAAAGCGATGGCCGTCATCAACAATGCATGTCATCATCAGGTTGCGACTGTCGGGGAGCCACGAGGCATGCGAACCCTTGCCAAGCTCAATTAGTCCCGAGCCATCGGCGTTGCACACAAAGAGCCCCTTGGTCACAATCTGGAACGCGATTCTAGAGCCGTCGGGCGAAAGAACTGGGTTTATTACCCACTTGCCGGCATAGTCACTAAGCTCGGCAATCATGCTTGTGGCATTTTGCGGCTCGTCGAGCATAATTTGATAAATGCTAGACGCGCCCTCAACCGCCGACCGCTTCAAGTTGCGCATGGCGGGAGCCACTTGTTTAACACTTGCGGTGGATACATTCACTTGCTCAATGCGAGTCATGCGCTTGCCGTCAACAACGGTGTAGGGGGTTGAAGTAATCTCTTGGTTACTGTTCCAGAGCATCTTGTAACCGGCGCCAGGAGATTCCGATACCTGCCTTAGGTTATTGCCATCGGCGTCGGCAACCCATATACCAATGAAATTGTCGCCGGTAACGGCAATCTGGGAACCATCGGGCGACCACACGGGAGCCATGAGGCTATGCTCGCTCTTGATAAATGGTTGCGGCTCACTCCACGACATGGGCTGAGCCATGGCGCTCATGCCCGGTAGCACTAGGGCTACCGCAATAATTAGTTTTCTTTTCATTAGCTATTTGTGTTAAATGGTTATTGATTATTGTGATTAACGTGTAAATTGATAGCAAATTGACTGGTTTTAATTTGATTTGCTAAGTTAATGCTTGTTTTTGAATTTGCAAAATTTTTTTCACATTTTTTCATTATAGCATCTTTGTTTATATTGGTGGTGTATTTAGGTTATAATGTGTTCTAAAAAGGAGTAAACTGCTATTTTTTGTACTAATTCTTATTGCTCAATTAAACTTAATTATTACTTTTGCGTCAAATTTTGCGATGTGACCCCTTGCGGGGCACTCACTCGCAAATGTGATAAAACGAGTTAGAACAAATAAATTTAAACTAAAATTTTAAAGTTATGAAAAAAATTGCTATCGCACTCATGTGCACAATTCTTGCTACTGGCGCTGCCATGGCTCAGAAACAATTCACTTTTGGTCCTAAGATTGGTGTAGACTACACTCACTACTGGGGCGAGGACGTAAATCATGGTGGTCAGCTCAACTATCAGGCTGGCTTGTTCATGGAGTATCGTTTTACTAACAAGTTCTCTATTGCTCCCGAGGTAGTGTTTGCTGCACAAGGTGGTAAATATGACGTTAAACGTGACGTATTGGGAGTACCTGTTGAATTTAAAGAGACCGACCACGTTAACTACATCAATGTACCTGTAATGTTGAAGTATTATGTTGTTCCAGCGCTAAGCATTGACTTTGGTCCACAAGTAGGTTTCAATGTTTACAGCAAGAACACATCTGAAGGAAAGATTGCAAGTGAAAGTGGAAAGAATACTACCGACATGAAGGAAGTAACTAAGAGTGTTGACTTCGGTCTTGGTCTTGGTCTGACCTACAATATCACTAGCGATGTATTTGTTCAGGGTCGTTATACCATGGGCCTGACAGATGTATTTGATTATGACCACAGCGGCAAGAACGGTAACGCTCAAATCGCTATCGGCTATCGCTTCTAATCAAGCCAGTTCCGAAAGAATTTAAAAGAACTCAAGTGACCTTCGCACCGTGTTGCGAGGGTCACTTCTTTTTAGTGAAACTTTGAGGATTGAAATTATTGTATTACTTTTGCAAACAAATTACTAATTTTAGTTAAACAATTTTGATACAAGTAAGTTATGAAGAAAATTGCTATCGCACTCATGTGCATGATTTTTGCCACAGGCGCTGCCATGGCTCAGGAAAAGTTTACATTTGGACCTAAGGTCGGCGTTGACTATACTCACTTTTGGGACGCCGATGGAGACTATAGTGGAATGTTGAACTATCAGGCCGGTTTGTTTATGGAGTACCGCTTTAATGACAGGTTCGCTCTGGCTCCCGAGGTCGTTTTTGCAGCTCAAGGTGGAAAGCAAAAATGGATTGATTCTGATAATATTGAAGTTTCAACAACCAGTCATCTTAACTATATCAATGTGCCTGTAATGCTTAAGTTGTATGTTGTTCCCAGTAAGTTAAGCTTTGACTTTGGTCCTCAAGTAGGTTTTAATGTTTATAAGAAATCGACAGATAAGTGGAAATATGAAGGCAAGAGTTTTAAGGAAACAGATGAGTTAAAGGGCCTTAAGACGGTGGACTTCGCTATTGGACTTGGATTGACCTACAACATTGCCGATGAAGTGTTTATTCAAGGACGTTACACCCTGGGCATGACAAAGCTATTAGATGGTATCAATACCAAGAATGGCAATGGTCAAATAGCTATTGGTTACCGCTTCTAATTGAGCAAGACACCATTTAATCAAAGATAACTAAATCGCCCAGGCACATTGGTTGCTTGGGCGATTTTTTTGTTTTTGTTAGAAAATGTTGTTTTATTTGTGAAAATATTATATTTTTGCAACATATATCTTAATTATTATTTGAAATGAAAAAGCTGTTTATTATTCTTATTTGTACTGCTCTTGCTACCGGTGTGGCGATGGCTCAAAAGACTATTACTTGGGGACCCAAGATTGGTGTCGACCTCACTCACTACTGGGGCAAGGATGCACTTGGTCACAAGCCTCAGCTCAACTATCAAGCTGGTGCTTACCTTGAATTCCGTTTTACTAATAAGTTGGCATTTGCTCCCGAGCTTGTGTTTGCGGCGCAAGGTGGCAAGTGGAGCGACTATGACATTGATGAAGATGGTAATAAAATTCCATACGATGCCACCGATCATGTAAATTACATCAACCTTCCTCTCTTGCTCAAGTACTATGTTCATCCAAGCTTCAGCATCGACTTTGGTCCGCAGCTTGGCTACAATGTCTATAGCAAAACTACTTACGAGTATGAGGACAAATCAATAGGCAAATATACTATGGACTACAAGGAGGACACCAAGGAGCTTGACTTTGCATTGGCTCTTGGTTGCACCTACAACATTGCCAGCGATGTGTTTGTGCAAGCTCGTTACACTCTTGGTCTCTCTAAAGTGTTCACTGACTTGAAAGACAAAAACGGCAACGCCCAAATCGCCATTGGCTACCGCTTCTAATTCTTTAATCATTGATTGATGAACACTATCGTTTAGAAAATCATAATTATTATTTAAAACCAAAACAAAGACATGAAAAAAGTATTTGCATTATTTGCTTTAATGGTTGCCGTGGTAGCCATTACATCGTGCTCGGGTGGTCCTAAGGTTCAGGGTACACCCATTGAGAAGACCCACTTCACCATCATCCAACCCGATGGATGGGAAGTAGTGACTAATGATGACGCCAATGTCGAAATCAAGCATGAAGGTGAGAAATTCACTCATTTCATCACCATTAAGGAGGACACCGAGGCTTTCGACAAGGCTATGGAATATTACTTGAGTCCTGATGGCGGTTACAAGCAGGTAGAGGAAATTCAGGTTGAGGGTGGTAAATTGAACGTCTTGAATAAAGATGGCCGCAACTCTTACTGGATCATCGCTCCTCAAGGTGCAAAAACCGATGCCACTGTGAAGATTACAGTGAGCACTAACGAAATCAAAGGTGATCCCTTCGCCAATGAAGAGGTGAAAGCGATTCTTGAGAGTATCGTCCTCAAGTAAGGGAGTGGCATTTTGCCGCATAGATAAAAAGCGCTCGGGCACGCATGTGTGATGCTCGAGCGCTTAATGTTGATGTTATAGATGTTTAGTTGCGGAACGTGATGCTGCCGGCTTCGGCGTCGATGGTGATGGGGCGAGAGCGGTCCACATGGTGGGCGATGATGTCGCGCGAGAGCTGGTTGAGAACAAGGTTCTGGATGGCTCGCTTGACGGGGCGTGCGCCAAACTCGGGGTCATAGCCGGCATGCGCAAGCAAGTTCACTGCGGCAGGGGTGTAGTCGAGCTCAATACCGTTGCTGTGGAGCATTTTCTTGACACTCTTGAGTTGCAGTTCCACGATTTGCGCTATCTGCTGCTCGTCGAGTGGTGTGAACATTATAATCTCGTCGATACGGTTCAGGAACTCAGGTCGTATTGTCTGCTTGAGCATGTTCATCACATCGTTGCGTGTGCTCTCGACCACGGTGTCGTGATTATCGGCATTGAGGTGCTCAAAGCGCTCACGAATCAGGCTCGAGCCCAGGTTGCTGGTCATGATGATGATGGTGTTCTTGAAGTTGACGGTGCGGCCCTTGTTGTCGGTGAGGCGACCGTCATCTAGCACTTGCAACAGCACGTTGAACACGTCGGGGTGAGCCTTCTCAATCTCGTCAAAGAGTACCACGCTATATGGTTTGCGGCGCACAGCCTCGGTGAGCTGGCCGCCCTCGTCGTAGCCCACGTAGCCTGGAGGCGAACCGATGAGTCGCGTTACCGAGAATTTTTCCTGATATTCGCTCATGTCGATTCGAGTCATCATGTTCTCGTCGTTGAAAAGGTAGTCGGCTAGGGCCTTGGCAAGTTCGGTCTTGCCCACACCGGTGGTGCCTAGGAAGATAAATGAGCCTATGGGGCGCCGCGGGTCGTTAAGACCTGCACGGCTACGGCGCACTGCGTCGCTGATGGCGCTGATGGCTTCGTCTTGACCTATCACGCGCTTGTGTAATTCGTCTTCCAGATGCAGCAGTTTTTCACCTTCGCTCTGCATCATCTTTGTGACGGGTATGCCAGTCCAGCGCGAAACAACCTCGGCGATGTCGTCGCTGTCGACTTCCTCCTTGATGAGCGATTGCTCGCCCTGCATGGTGCGCAACTTCTCTTGAAGAGCTACATTCTCATCCTGTTTTTGCTTAATGAGTGAGTAGCGAATCTCAGCCACTCGTGCATAGTCACCATTGCGCTCGGCACGCTCAGCCTCGAAGTTTAGTTGCTCAATGTCGATTTTGTTTTGCTGAATGCGGTTGATAATCTCCTTCTCGCTCTGCCACTTTGCCTTATAGCCACTCTCGCGGTCGCGCAAGTTGGCTAGTTGCTCGTCGAGTTGGGCTATGCGTTGCTCGTCGCCATCACGCTTGATGGCTGCGCGCTCTATCTCGAGTTGTGAAATCTTGCGGCTCACCTCGTCGAGTTCCTCGGGAACGCTGTCCATCTCAATACGCAGCTTGGCGGCAGCCTCGTCCACCAGGTCGATGGCCTTGTCGGGCAGGAAACGATCGCTGATGTAACGCTGGCTCAGCTGCACGGCTGCAATGATGGCATCATCCTTAATGCGCACCTTGTGGTGGTTCTCGTAGCGCTCCTTCAAGCCTCGCAAGATGGCTATTGCGCTCTCTTCGTCGGGCTCGTCGACCATTACAATTTGGAAACGTCGTTCGAGTGCCTTGTCTTTCTCGAAGTACTTCTGATACTCGTCGAGGGTGGTGGCGCCAATGCTGCGCAAGTCGCCACGAGCCAGAGCGGGCTTAAGGATGTTGGCGGCATCCATGGCACCGCTACTCTTGCCGGCTCCCACCAGTGTGTGAATCTCATCGATGAAGAGGATTATCTCACCTTGAGCTTGAGTGATTTCGTTGATAACGGCCTTTAGACGCTCTTCAAACTCGCCTTGATACTTGGCACCGGCAATCAGTGCGCCCATGTCGAGCGAGTAGACCTGCTTGTGCTTTAGGTTCTCGGGCACGTCGCCACGCACGATGCGCTGCGCCAGCCCCTCGACAATGGCTGTTTTTCCGGTTCCTGGCTCGCCAATGAGGATGGGGTTGTTCTTGGTACGGCGGCTCAAGATTTGCAGCACACGACGAATCTCGTCGTCACGGCCAATTACCGGGTCGAGTTTACCTTGTCGAGCTCGCTCATTGAGATTAATGGCATACTTGCTCAATGCGTTGTATTGCTGCTCTTGTTCCTGACTAGTGGCCTTCTTGCCTTGTCGCAGCTCATTAATAGCTGCTTGCAGCTCCTTTTTAGTTAGTCCTGCGTCCTTCAGTATTGTTGATGCTGGCGACTGCACGTCGTGCAATGCCATGAACAATGTCTCGATGGTAACATACTGGTCACCATTCTTCTGTGCTATTTCGCTTGCTTTGTCAAGAACTTTACCTGCGTCGTTGCTCAAGTAGGGGTCACCACCATTCACTTTGGGCAAGCGTGCAAGTTCATTCTCTAGTGGTCGTTCAATCATTGCTGGCGCGATATCCAGTTTCTGCAAGATGAACTTGACCACGCTTTCACCCTCGCTCAAGAGAGCCTTGAGCATGTGCACGGGTTCGAGTGCTTGGTTTCCGTTACTGCGAGCCAGCGTGATAGCCTGCTGCAGCACTTCTTGCGACTTGATTGTAAAATTGTTTAAGTTCATAATTGCTTTTTCTCCTTTCTGAAACACTTACATGCAAAGACAATTCCAAATGTAATTTTGACTTGTTAAGTGACAGAATTTCAGTGAATTAAAATAATAGTGCTGACAAAATGTCAACACTATCTATGATTATGTGACCAATTTACTTGATTGGTCAACTTAGCCCTACTGGCACCTCCTCTATCTTAGAGGAGGAGTTATACACAAGTGAATTGCGATCACTTGAAAATTGCGTCACGAATCTCGCTGAAACCAATCTCGGTTTTCCAGATGTCGTCTTCCTTGATGAGTCGGAATTTTTTCTCAACGGTTGAGCCATCGGGCAGAGTTATGTCGCAAGTGACGTTTTTGTAGTCGCCATGTGTGCGTTCTTTTTTGGCTTTTACCTTGAAGTTTTTCTTCTTTAGCTGATTGAAGAACTCGTCCTTCTGGTAGTCACTGAGTTTGTCGTTCTCTTTGAACTTAACGGCCTCTTTCAGGCGAAGGATGTTGCCCTGGCTAGGCAAGGTGTTGAACAGTTCCTCTACAGCCTGCTTGGGTGTGTTGTGGTACTTGTCGGTGTCGCCCAGGAGCAACTTCTTGGCATCGTTGCCAGTGCATGCAGTTAGTGCAATAACGCACAGGAGCACAAAGATTGATAGTAAAGATTTCTTGTTCATAATATTATTAATGTGTGTTTTTTGTGGTTACAAAGATAGTAAATAGTTTTCAGTTGTCAGTCCTCAGTAGTCAGTTTTTTCAGACGATTAAGTACGATTATAAACTATTTAATTCGATGATACTAATTAAAAAACACCGCAAGAGGATTTTGTCTTGCGGTGCTCTATTGAATTGATTATTTATGCTATTTTTAAATAAAGAACTAAATTACTTCACTAGTATCTTCTTTCCGTTCTCAATCACGATGCCTTTATAGTCGTCGCCCACGGGCTGCCCCATGAGATTATAGCGCTGGCGCTTGTCTTCGGCGGCTGGGTCAAGATGTCATATTCCTTGATAAGATGGGTTAGAACTCAAATCCTCCTCTTATCACTACATCGGCTTTCCTGTCGATATTATTCTTGAATGTGTTGCGGGATTGAGCAATTCCCATGGAGAAGTTGAATGCCAGTCTTTTGCTTGAACGAAGCCCAAAGCGGCATCCCACCGATACATTATAATAAAAACCTTGTCCCTTATCAAGTGAGCTGCCCAAGCGCAAGTCAAGGAATGGATTAAATAGTGTGCGAGTAAAGAACACCTTAGCATCTCCAAAGATGATGTTGGAATGTGCTGTGACGGTATTTTTCTCTCCGCTTAATGGCTCGTCATTAGTCCAGCTTGCATATAAAAATTGGTATCCGGCACCCAGGCGTAGCCATGGAAAGATTTGATAGCCTTGAACTGTGCTGAAACCGTAAGGGAACGGGCTAGTTCGAGCCACCATTTCAAAGTTATACTCACCATGATAACCTCGCTGTGGACCTCCTTCGCCAAACTTGCTGGTGAATGCCATGTTATAAGGGCGCTTGCGCTGGATGCGATATATATTTTCTTGAAGATAGGTGATGGTGTCGCCTTGGTTGGTGACAATGGTTATGAACTTGCCTGGTTCATATTTTATCATGCGGCCCGACTGCTTGTGCTCTCCCTTCATGGTCGACTGGTCGGCAGCATTCTTGTAAACTATAGTCACTTCATCTTCACTCAAGTCCTCTATCAGTTTTTGCGCATTGCCGGCAAAGGGCATTGTCATTAGGCAAATTAAAAATAAAGCTTTAATAATCTTTTCCATATAAAAATGTATTTAATCCTTTGTATTTAATCCTTCTGGATGCAAATTTAGCAAATAAATATCAATACAGTCCCGATGATATGTTAAATTGTGTTGCGATGTTTTTTTGTGTAGCGGGTGGATGTCTTGTGATTTTTTGATTGGGTTAAATCGAAAATCGCTTCCCAGCATAAGAGCCGAGAAGCGATTTTCATCGTTATGTAAGGAAAATATAGAAGTTGCGATATTAATCCTCGTCCTTGCTTGCTTCCTCGTATTCCTTGAGCAGTTTCTCCTGAACATCGCCAGGAACGAGCTCGTAGCTTGCGAACTTCATCGAGAACGATGCGCGTCCACCGGTGATTGAACTCAAGGCGGTAGAGTAGTTTGCCATTTCCTTCAATGGAATGCGAGCCTTAACGGTCTCAAGGCCGTTGGCGCTCGACATGTCCATCATGATGCCACGACGGCCGGGAAGGTCGCTCTGAACGCCACCCATTGCATCGCTAGGCACGAGAATCTCAACGTCGTAAACTGGCTCAAGAACCTTGGGGTTAGCATCGCGGAATGCCATGCTGAAGGCGTTGCGGGCTGCCAGACGGAATGAGATTTCGTTACTGTCAACCGGGTGCATCTTACCATCGTAGATGCAAACGCGCACGTCGCGAGCGTAAGAACCGGTCAATGGGCCTTGCTCCATGCGGTCCATGATACCCTTCACGATAGCGGGGATGAAGCGTGCGTCAATAGCACCACCCACGATACAGTTGTAGATAACAAGCTTGCCACCCCAGTCGAGGTCCATTTCCTGCTTGTCCTTGATGTTCATCTTGAACTCCTGGTTGCCAAACTTGTAAGTGTCGGGCTCGGGCATTCCTTCACGGTAAGGCTCGATGATGAGGTGTACCTCACCAAACTGACCTGAACCACCCGATTGCTTCTTGTGACGATAGTCGGCACGCGCAGCCTTGGTGATGGTCTCGCGATAAGGAATCTTGGGCTCGATATACTCGATTTGTACCTTCTCATTGTTCTCGATACGCCACTTGAGGGTGCGCAGGTGGAGCTCACCTTGACCGCTGATGATGGTCTGCTTCAACTCCTTTGATTGCTCGATGAGCCATGTTGGGTCTTCCTCGTGCATGCGGTTAAGAATCTGACCCAGTTTCTCGATTTCGCTCTCGTTAACGGGCTTGATGGCGCGCTGATACTTGGGAGCGGGATATTGGATAAAGTCGAAAACGTATTCGCAGTCCTTGTCGTTGAGGGTGTTGCCACGACGAACGTCCTTGAGCTTAACGGTAGCGCCAATGTCGCCTGCCTGAAGCTCGTCAACGTTGCTCTTTGCCAAGCTACCGCACACGGTGTTGAGCTGAGTGATGCGCTCTTTGCTACCGCGGTTCATGTTGTTAAGGTCGGTACCGGCCTTGATGGTACCGCTCATTACCTTGAAATAAGAAACCTCGCCAATGTGGGGCTCAACGGTGGTCTTGAAGAAGAAGATGCTTGTGGGACCATTAGGGTCGCACTTAACTTCGTTGCCCTCGGTGTCGCACACGGCGGGCATCTCAGCTGTGGTGGGAACTACTTCGCCCAAGAAGTCCATCAGGCGGTCTACGCCCACGTTCTTCTCACCGCTGATGCACATTACTGGGATGATGCTGCAGTCGATAAGACCCTTGCGCACACCATCTACCATTTCCTCGGGGCTGAGGGTGTCTTCCTCAAGGAATTTTTCCATGAGAGCTTCGTCGCCCTCGGCGGCCATCTCAATGAGAGCCATGTTAAGCTCCTCGGCGCGATCTTGATAAGCGGCGTCAATGTCGGTAACAGTGCACTTGCCACTGTCGCCGTCATAGTTGAGCTGCTTCATCATCATCACGTCAACTATGCTCTTGAAACCAGCACCGGTTGAAACTGGGAACTGCACGGGAACAACCTTGTTGCCGAAGGTCTCACGCAACTGGTTAAGTGCGTTGTCAAAGTCGGCGGCTTCGTTGTCAAGACGGTTGATGGCGAAGATGAGGGGCTTCTTGATGTTATTAACGGTGCGGTACTGGTTTTGGGTACCTACCTCAATGGCATTCTGACCGTTGATGAGCATCAAGGCTGCGTCGGTGACGTTGAGTGCGGTAACGATGTTGCCCACATAGTCATCCATACCTGGACAATCAATGAAGTTTAGCTTCTTGCCCTTGTTCTCTACGCTGAAGATAGTAGAGAACACCGAGTTGCCATATTCCTTCTCTACAGGGAAGTAGTCGCACACGGTGTTGCCGGCATCGATAGTGCCACGGCGGTTGATAAGACCACAGTCAAAAATGATAGACTCGGCAAGGGTAGTTTTACCCGAGCCTTTGTTTCCTAATAATGAGATGTTGCGAATCTCGTTACTTTTATAAACTTTCATGAAAATTATTAGTGAAATTAAATGATTTGATTTTTCGTTCTTTTTATTTCAATAATCAGCTCTTAACTAGCTCTATTACACTACCCTAAGTGATAGTACAGCGCTTTGAGCCTACAAAGTTAGTGATTTAATTCCTAAAAAATAAATTTTTCGGAAAGAAATATACAATTATTTGTATGATAGTGCTAAAAAGCTCGTGTTTTGAATGAAGCGCTAGGCAATAAACTAGGATTTAGAAGTCTATAACAATAGCTATGAGAATGTTGTCGCTGGGCGTGATGAAAAGAATAAATGAACCACCCGACTTGTCGATTTGAAATAAAATGTGTATTTTTGCATAAAATAAAGATTAGATTAATGATACGGGACAATATAAATTTAAATGGCTTGATGTCGGATAATGGATATGACTATCCATCCCAAGAGCAATTACGCAACATTTTTGCCGCTTCATGTGTAGAAGTTGCGGCTACAAAGCTGAATATAACAACTACCGAGATGTATCGTCGCATGAAGCGGGTAAATTTGTTTCATGAACTTATTTATCCATGTTATGATACACTTCACACTCAAAGTAGGGAGATTGTTACTCAAGATGTTCTTGAAGCTTTGCGTGTGCGTGAAGATAAACTGGGAAAGGAGTTTAAGATATGAAAGTATATCATGGTACCACATTGACATTAGAGCATCCCTTAGTCTCTGCCGGAAGACCTCATCTTGATTTTGGTCAGGGGTTTTATATTACCGATATTCAGCAACAAGCCGAATCCTGGGCTAATAGAATTAGGAGAATACGACTTGCCTCAGGGGTGGTTAATGTATACGAGTTTGATTTGGATAAGGCTAAAAGCTTGTTCTCATACTATAAATTTGAGAAATATGATAATGAGTGGCTTCAATTTATAGTCGCAAATCGCATGGGGCGTGATGATATTCCGCATTATGACATCATCGAAGGAGGTGTGGCAAATGATAGGGTTATTGACACGGTGGAAGGATATATGTCAAACTTGATGTCGCTTGAAAACGCACTCAAGGAATTGTCAAAGCATAGTCCTAACAATCAGATTTGTATATCAAATCAGCAGGTGATTGAAGATTGTCTAAAATTCATTGATTTTTATAATATATAAGAGATATGCTACGAGATTTGTTGATGTGGAATAAAATTGGTCGCATTGTTACACTTCTCTCTGAAAGGTTGGGGGTGTCATCTGAGCGAGCGTTGGATTTATTTTATACTTCAAGGACTAATAAATTGATGCATGATCCTGAAATTAAGCTCTTCACGATGAGTGATAATTATATAGTTGATGAATTAATTAATGAGATTGGATGATTAAACCTTATTTTTAATTATGGCGGCTGAGCACATTCAACTAGGCAAGGCGGGGGAACAGGAAGCTGTGGCGTTTCTCATTAAGCAGGGGCTCACCATTCGCGAGACTAACTGGCGCATGGGAAAACTTGAGGTGGATATCATAGCGCAGGGACCAGGCATGTTAATGCACATAGTGGAGGTGAAAACACGCCGTAGCGACCAGCATTTCGACCCCATGCGAGCCATTACTCGAGCCAAGCGGCAACACATGGTGAACTCGGCGAACGCCTACATTCGCTATTATCATCTCAAGTGCGAGATACAATATGACGTGATAATTCTCATTGGCACGGTTCAAACTGGCTTCAAACTAGAATATTATCCTAACTTATTTGTTCCCAGTTTGAAAACTTATAGATAATAATTAGGTACTATTATGATAAAACACAATTCTTTTTTCAAGTATTTGATATTTGTGTTTGTGATGCTGGTGGCTAACACCGGCCAGGCACAGCGGTTTGCGATATTGAGCGACGTGCATGTCACTCCCGGTAACGCTAACGAGGCACAGCTAAAGCTAGCTGTGCAAGAAATTAACAACACCGATGTGGATGCGGTGCTCATGACGGGCGACCTCACCAACGAGGGTAGCGACGTGCAACTGCGCAACGTGAAGTCGATTCTCGACGGCATCACTCATCCACTCTATGTGATTCCTGGAAACCACGAGAACAACTGGAGCCAGAGTGCTTGCAAAACGTTCAATGACCTGTGGGGCAATGACCGCTTTGTGTTCACCGTGGGCAAGCTGGTGGTGATAGGAATGAACTGCGGTCCATTCATGAAGATGGGCGATGGCCACATCAAGCAGGAAGATCTCACCTGGCTCGACAAGACGCTCACCGAGATGGTTAAGCCTGGCATGAAGGTACTGAGCGTGAACCATTATCCGCTACTCGACGACCTCGACAACTACCGCGACTATGTGGCGGTGCTCAAGAAATATCCCGTTATCACTCATCAAAACGGTCACTGGCACCGCTGGCGCCAGTATGAGACCGATGGCATCAATGGCCTGATGGTGCGATGTCTCGACATGGGAGGTGGTGACTATGGCTACACACTCATGGATGTGGACCTCGACAACAACTGGATTCATGTCTACAACAAGACGCTTGGCAAGGAGCGCGACATCCGTTATGCCTACAAGGTTAATCTTGCTTATCACAACACTCCCGCACCTGCCTTGAATTATACAATTCCAGCAGGATTTAACGTGGAAAAAGTCTATGCTGACGAGGCTTCGATTTTCACTCGACTGTCGATTGATAAAGACAACATCTACTTTGGAAACTCGATGGGCTGCTTGCGTGTCATCGACAAGAAGACAGCCAAGCTCAAGTGGGAATATAAGACTGCGAGCATGCTCTTCTCTCGTCCTGCTGTGGCTGCCAAGGTTGTCATTTTACCCACTGGCGACAAGCGGCTCATCTGGCTCGACAAGAAGAGTGGCAAGGTGCTGAATGAGGTCTCTGCCACAGGACCCTATGTTGCCGATGGCGTGATTGCCGATGGTGTGCTTTATCAAGGTGGATTCAAGACGTTCCAGGCTTGGGATGTGAAAAAGATGAAATTGCTGTGGCAGTATAACGAAATCAATAACTATTGCCAAGCTGAGCCTTTTGTGGGCAAGGACGATGTGATTTTTGGAGCATGGGATACTAATTTGCGCTCGCTAAGTCGCAAAACTGGTGCTCTCAACTGGGCATGGAACAATGGCAAGAGCACTAATCTATATAGTCCAGGAAATGTGGTGCCGGCTGTGACCGATGAAAGGGTTGTGATTGTTGCCCCCGACCGCAATTCTACAGCACTCGACCGTGCCACAGGCAAGCAGCTATGGCGTCATCACGACAATGCCGTGAAAGTGCGTGAGAGCCTGGGACTGAGCGAGGATGGCTCACGTGCCTATGCCAAGACCATGGACGGCACCATTGTGGCTTTCGACACTCACAGCGATGACTATCATCAGTTGTGGGACACCGACTGTGGATTTGGCTATGAGCATGCTCCGTGCATCGTGCTTGAGAAGGATGGCTACATCTATGCCGGCTCACGTCGCGGAATGCTGGCAGTGATTGATGCCGCCACGGGCAAATTGGTCTTTACTTATCGCATGGGCTCAAGCGAGGTCAATGGTTTTGATGTCGACACTTCTACTGGCGATATTTACTGCTCATTGATTGAGGGTACCATTTGGCGCGTAAGCCGTTAGACTACATCGTCCCACATGAGGGTGCGGATGATGTGGTCGCTCATCATCACGCCTTGTGGGGTGAGGGTTAGGATGGTGCCGTTGAGGTTGAGGAGTCCTTGATTGATGAATGGCTGGGCTTTGCGCAGCAGTGTGTCGCTGGCGTTGCTGCCATAGTGCTTGGCAATGACTGTGGTGTCGAGTCCATCGCTGGTGCGCAGACGCACCATCACTTCCTCATCGTGGCGTTCCCACCATTCAAGTTCTTCGATGGTGAAAACTGTGCGATTTTCACACAAGGCTTTTATATATTGCTTTATGCTCGATGGGTTGAAGCGGCGACTGGTGCCATCAAAGCTGTGGGCAGCGGCGCCAAGTCCAAGATAGGGCGTGAAGTTCCAGTAGCTGGAATTGTGTCGCGAGCGGTAGCCAGGCTTGGCAAAATTAGAGATTTCATAGTGCTCAAATCCCGCTTGCTGGAGCATGTTGACCAGTGTGTTGTGCATTGCCACACACAGTTCGTCGCTCGCCTCATGCACCTTGCCTTGTTCACGCATAACCCACAGGCGTGTGCCACGCTCATAGCTCAGGCAGTAGGCCGAAATGTGCCGCACATTGAGTGAGATGGCTTGCTCCACATTGTTCTTCCATGAGTCAAGTGATTGTCCCGGCAGGCCATAGATGAGGTCGATGCTCACGTTGCCTATGCCGGCGTCTTGGATTGCTCTCACAGCTTCGATTGCTTGCTGTGAGGTGTGGCGACGATTGATGGCGCGCAGTTCATTGTCATTAAAGCTTTGAACACCCATGCTCACACGATTAATGCCCAGTTCTCGCAATGCTGTGATATACTTGGGCGAAACATCGTCGGGGTTGACCTCAATGGTGAATTCCTCTAGCCGGCTCAAGTCAAACAGCTCATGCAGTCCATTCACTAGCTCTGTGATAAGCTCGACCGGTAGAACCGAGGGGGTGCCACCGCCCATGTAAAGCGTGGTGATGGGGGAGTGGGCTACTTCTTCTTGGCGCAGGTTAGCTTCACAAAGCAGCGAGTGCACGTATTGCTCCATCGTTGCCACCTGTGGGGTGGAGTAGAAGTCGCAATAAGTGCACTTGCTCTTGCAGTAGGGAATATGTATATAAATTCCCGCCAAAATTGTATCTGATTATGCGTTAGATGGCGTCGATTGCCGCTTTGATGTCCTCAAAGATGCCGTCGATAGTGCCTGTGCCCTTAATGGCTTTGTACAGACCTTTCTCTTTGTAAAACTCCTGCAGGGGAGAGGTCTGGTTGTGATAAACGGCGAGGCGCTTCTTGATGGTTTCCTCGTTGTCGTCGCTGCGACCACTCATTTGGCCACGTTTCACAAGTCGGTCGATGAGCTCCTGCTCGGGAACTTCAAGACCAACCACGGCGCTCACGCTAGTGCCACGCTCGTTGAGCAGTGTTTCCAGTGCCTCGGCCTGAGGGATGGTGCGGGGGAAGCCGTCAAAAATCACGCCGTTCTGCGCTGTTTCCTTGTTGTCGTCGATAACTTGTGCAAGGATGCCTATCATCAGCTCATCGGGGATTAGTTGACCCTGGTCAATGTATTGTTTTGCTGTTTTACCAAGCTCGGTGCCACGCTTGATGTGGTCGCGCAGCACGTCGCCTGTTGAGATGTGGAATAACTCGTAGTGTTTAATAAGGTTCTCGCTTTGTGTGCCCTTGCCCGAACCAGGGGCACCGAATATTACTATATTCAGCATAATTCAATGATTGTTAATAAGTTATTAGTATTGTGTTAATCTTTGTTTTTCAGCACGTAAATCTCATCCATGCCACGGGCAAGCTCGTCAAGGTCTAGGCCATAGCCCAGGATGAACTTTGGTGGAATTTCAAACGCCGTGTACTCAGGTGCCTGTCCCACCTTGAGCGACTCGGGCTTGAACAGTAGCGATGCCATTTTCACGCTCTTGGGATTGTATGCCGCAATGTCCTCGCGCAGCATTTTAGCGGTGTGCCCAGTGTCGACAATGTCCTCAATAATTATTACTTCGCGACCTTCAACGTTCTCGATGAGACCCATGATTTTCTTAACCTTGCCCGAAGTGTGAGTTCCGTCGTAGGACTTGTAACGGATAAAGGTAATTTCGCTCATGGGCATATCTATTGCGCGATACAGGTCGGCAGCAAACATAAAAGCGCCATTCAATACGCACACGAAAATTGGACACTCGGTTGTACAGTCGCGCTTGATTTCGGAGGCGACGCGTTTCACTTGCTTGGCTATCTCGTCGCGAGTGAGATAAGGCTCAAAGGTTAGACCTTTAACAGTTACGTCCATTGTGATGAGGGGGTGTTTTTGAAAAAGTTGGCGCAAAGGTACAAAAATTATGAGCCTTAAGCAAATTTACTACCATTTTTATTACACAAAAAAAGTGGTTTTAAATTTAGAGCTCAGCTCTACAATTTCCTGTGCAGCATGCCACAAAGGGTTAAAACCACGATTTTTTACGAATTGACTAGATGCCGCCTGTTCTTGATTAATTTACACTAATGTTAATTGTCTTTAATGAATCCTCACTAATGCACAAATCATTAGTACGTAATTGTCTTTGAAAAAAAAACTTTGAGGAATAGAAAAAAGATGCACCCCGCGTGTGGGATGCATCTTTTTTAGAGTTTAGGTTCAAGTTGATTATTTAACAATAACCTTCTTGCCACCGTTGATGTAGATACCGGGAACACTGGGCTAGGTTGTACCAGGTGTTGTCGACAGCGCTAGTGCTGATAGTCTCGATAGCGGTGTCGGAGTTCTTAACAACCTTCATTACCAGTGGCTCGCTAGCTGCCTTGAGACCGGTAGTAGCTGGCTTCTCGAACACTTGGATAGTGTAGTTGCCGGCAACCTCGGGACGGAAGTTTGCGCCAGCACTACCATAAGCAAGGCTGATGTTGTTGCCCAGCATGTCGTTGTTGAGCAGGAAGAAGCCTACGTTGTTCTCGTCGGCACCACCAAACCATGCCATAGCGCCTGCCTCGTCGAAGGCGATAACCTTGAAGTCACCATCCTGACCTGCTTCGAGATTGAGAGTAGCCTCATAGATGCCACCTTCTTTTGCCTCAAGTGCTACACGGTTCTCGGTTGTGCTCCAGCTGTTGATCTTCTCGCCCACTAAGTAGAACTCGCTGTACTCAGGCACGATTTCCTCGATGAGAGTGAGTTCGCCGGTAACGTTGTTGTTATTCTGTGGGTCGAAGTAAACGGTGAGGGTGTA
>ONEL01000019.1 GCA_900316835.1 uncultured Prevotellaceae bacterium
GTTAAGCCTCACCACGCCGATGGTACTGCGAAAGTGGGAGAGTAGGTAATCGCCCCTTAAGAGAGAGCTTCGAGCACACGCCCGAGGCTCTCTTGTTTTATATATACAAATACCGAAATACACTCTTTCCCCCTAGACCAGAGCCAGCAATAATACCGAAACACACTCTCTGCCAACTCCTAGAACAGAGCCCTAAGCCCCGCCACGCCACTGGTCAGCGACATGGGAGGCGTAGGTAATCGCCCCTTAAGAGAGGACTCAAGAGCAATCTTGGGTCATCTTGTTTAATATCCTAGTACATAGAAAACATTAGCAAAAGCATAACATTACAGCCGCGCTCTTAATTTCATGGGGGGACCTATATCAGGTTTAATTGTAAAAATATATTTTTTTAAAGAAAAAATGCTCAAAATTTTTTAAATTCACACACTTTTGTTAATTTTGCATCGTTAAGTTAAAAAAGAGGCTGTAATTAACAGTTTGTGTTAGTTTAAGTCTAGTTTTATGCTTGAAATGACTATGTTATGAAGAAATCAACAATATGGATATTAACTATTGTGATGGCTGTAGCGTTGCTAGGCCTGCTTTTTGTGCAAATCATGTATATTGAAAACATGATAAAGATGCGCAATGAGCAGTTTAGTGAGGTGGTCATGCGCAGTCTGTATAACGTAGCTACTAATCTTGAGCGTGATGAGACTAAATATTTTCTAGATCAAGACCTTAATGAAGCGCAGGCTTCGCTAATACCATTTAGCTCGACTGGTGTTAGCAAGAATGGTTTTGGCTTCAATAAGTCTACCCCTTTTGATACTACCGGGAGTCTTCGTAGTGATGATAAGTTAGCTCTAGGTGATGATGATAATTTATCAGGCTTAGGTGCGCGACAGAGCCGTCAGGAAATTTTAAAAGGGCAATATCTATATCAAAAAGGCCTGCTTAATGAAGTTATATTGAGCATTCTTAACCATGCCAGCGATCGTCCCATCAGTGAGCGTGCCGACTCAGCAACGGTTCAGCATTACATTGAGCAAGAATTGCAAATTAACGGTCTAAGCATGCCCTTTGAATTTGCCGTGACTAATTCTGCGCAAGTTTATGCTTATCTCACATCGGGCTATGAGGCAAGTGTAGAAAATAATAAGAGCATTTATAGCCAAATTTTGTTTCCCAACGACCCCAATGGCAAGTATAATACCCTAAATGTTACATTCCCCACAAAGGGAGACTATATCTTTTCTTCAATAAAATTCATGTTGCCATCGTTCTTTTTTACATTCATCTTGATGGCAGTTTTTATCTACACTATTATCCTAGCCTTTAGACAGAAGAAGATATCGGAGATGAAGAACGACTTTATCAATAACATGACGCATGAGTTTAAGACGCCCATTTCTTCAATCTCCCTTGCCGCACAAATGCTTAATGATGAAGCTGTGACAAAGAGCCCGGTACTGCTCAAGCAGGCCGCAACTGTGATTACCGACGAGACTAAGCGCTTGAGATTTCAGGTGGAGAAGGTGTTGCAGATGTCGATGTTTGATCGCACAAATGCCACAATGAAACTTCAGGAAGTTGATGTGGATGCTGTTGTTTACAGCGTGGTAAACACATTCAAGCTAAAGGTTGAGAAATTTGGAGGTTCTATCAGTGCCGAGCTCAACAGCGAGGATCCCATCGTCAATGTTGACGAGATGCATTTTACAAATGTTATTTTTAATTTGCTCGACAACGCTATAAAATATCGTCGCGAAGATGTAGCTCCTCAGCTCAAGGTGACCACTTCCAATCCTGATGATAATCATGTGATAATCACCGTTGAGGACAATGGAATAGGCATCAAACGCGAAGACCTAAAGAAAATATTTGAGAAATTCTATCGTGTCTCGACAGGAAATCGTCACGATGTGAAAGGATTTGGACTGGGCTTAGCCTATGTCCACAAGATGATAACCCTCTTCGGCGGCACTATCAAGGCCGAGAGCGAAATGGGTAAAGGCTCGAAATTTATAATTACATTACCACTATTAAAATAAGAAAACACTATGGACGAAAAATTAAGAATTCTGTTGTGCGAAGATGACGAGAATCTTGGCATGTTATTGAGAGAGTATCTACAGGCCAAGGGGTACAATGCCGACCTCTTCGCCGATGGTGAAAGTGGCTACAAAGCTTTCTTGAAGGGCAAGTATGACATTTGCGTGCTCGACATCATGATGCCCAAGAAAGACGGCTTCCAACTGGCTCAGGAGATTAGGACTATCAATAGCGAGGTGCCTGTTATTTTCCTCACAGCCAAGGCTCTGAAGGAAGATATCCTGGAGGGCTTCAAAATTGGTGCCGACGACTATATCACCAAGCCCTTCTCGATGGAGGAGCTAGTGATGCGCATTGACGCCATCATGCGTCGTGTCAAGGGAAAGAAAGGTAAAGAGATTACCATGTACAAGATTGGAAAGTTCACGTTCGACACCCAGAAGCAAGTTCTTATCGTTGATGACATGTCAACAAAACTGACCACTAAGGAAAGTGAATTGTTGAGTTTGTTGTGTGCTCATGTGAATGAGATACTTGAGCGCAACTTTGCGTTGAAAACTATCTGGATTGATGATAACTACTTTAACGCACGCAGTATGGACGTGTATATCACCAAGTTGCGCAAGCATCTCAAGGCCGATCCCTCTATCGAGATTATCAATATCCACGGCAAGGGATATAAGCTAATCGCTCCCGAACCCGAGGAAAAATAAGAGATGATAAATGTTAAGTTGTAAATGTTGAGTGCTTGTAAGTTTGAGTATATAGCACTTTATGTCAAATGACTTAGCATCCCTTCTCGTTAAGCCTAAATGCAACATCACCCTAAAGTGGTGTTGCATTTTTGTAAAAAAATATTTAACTTTGTGGTGTTGTTTATTACCTTTACTGCATGAACGTTGTATTAAATTGTTTATATCGCATTTATCATTACTGTATTGCAGCGCCTATAGTGCTTGTGATTACCATCCTAACATGCATTGTTACGATGGTGGGATGTCTTTTTAACTCGAGATACTGGGGGTATTATCCCGCAAAGTGGTGGGCACGTTGCATGTGCTGGTTTTTCTTTGTGCGCGTAAAGGTTGAGAATCGTCATTTAATTGACCGCGAGAGTTCCTATGTGTTTGTCGCAAATCATCAAGGAGCTTACGACATTTTTTCAATTTATGGTTATTTAGGCCACAACTTTAGGTGGCTCATGCGCAAAGGGTTAAATAATTTTCCACTGATAGGGTGGGCGTGTCAGATGGCAGGGCAAGTAATGGTAGATAATCACTCGGCAAAAGGAATAAAAAAGACTATGAATGATGCTGAGAATAGGTTAGAAAAAGGAATGTCGATAGTCGTTTTCCCCGAAGGACGACGCACCGACGATGGTAAAATTCACCAGTTCAAACATGGCGCTTTTCGTCTTGCTAGTGAGTTTAACTTGCCCATTGTCCCCATTACCATCAATGGGTCTTACCAAGTGATGTCGCGCACTATGTTCCATGTTCAACCAGGAGTAATTACTCTTACCATTCACGAGCCCATTGTTCCTGGTCCCGAGGGCTTCGACATCAAGGAGGTTACGCAACAGAGTTTTGACGCGGTAAAGTCGTCGCTTCGAGAGTGAAAAAATTCTTTTTTGCTCTGGCCAATTATCAAGGTTTCATAACAGGTGATTTGTGGCAAAGTACCGCCACAGCGGAGCTAGCATGAGCGCTTGCTTTAGCTCGTCGCGCATCATCATGTCAAGAACTTGCTCTTGGGTGAGTAGTACAACATCAATGTCCTCGGTGTGGTCAAGTTGCTGACTGCCTATCTTTTCCACTCCAGTAGCCACAAAGCAATGTGTCCAATTATTACAAGTGCTGGGGTTTTGCCCAATTTTCATAATCTCTTCCCATTCACCTCCGCCATATCCCGTTTCTTCAAGAAACTCGCGCTTTGCACTCTCAATGGGGTTCTCGCCAGTCTCCGCAACTCCAGCGCACAATTCCACCGAGTCAAGATCTAGTCCATAACGATACTGGCGCACAAATACAAACAGCCCATCTTTAGTTATTGCTATCACGTTCACCCAGTCGGGGTATTCAAGCACATAAAACTCATTGTTCACAACTCCGTTAGGCAGTTGCACAACATCGCGCCTTGCCGTTAGCCAGGGTCGCTTGAATAGATATTCGCTTTTAAGGGTTTTCCACCGTTTGCTATGTTGTTCCATAACTACTTAACGTGCAAAGGAGTAGAAAATTACGTCACTGTGCTAAAAATGTGAATTTTTAGCCATTTTTTGTGTTGGAAAAGGAAATTTGTTTACAAGCGCAAATATTTTTTAAGATGTTGGATAAAATTCAGATAATCAAAGCAGTATAAACTTTTCCACAAGGTTGTTAATAACTTTTTCGTAAAGAAATGAAAATTTTCTTGTTTATGTTTGTAAATTATTGATTTTTATTTTGTAATTTTACACCCTAATATAGAAGTTAAAATTGTATAAAGATAAAGAAAATCGTTGCGACAAGAGAGATGAACCCCACAGTCTATCACATACCAGCGTTGCTCAATGAGTGCATTAATGGCTTGAATATCAAGCCTAATGGCACTTATGTTGATGTTACCTTTGGCGGTGGTGGACATAGTCGTGCTATCATGGAGCACCTGGGCGAAGGTGGCAGGCTGCTTGGCTTTGACCAGGACATGGACGCGCTAGCTAACAGGTTGAATGATAGCCGATTTACGTTTGTACATGCAAATTTTTCATTTCTAAAGAATTTCCTTCGGTTTCATGATATTGAGCATGTGGATGGTATTCTTGCCGACCTGGGCGTGTCGTTTCATCACTTTGATGCCGCTGAGCGCGGGTTCTCATTCAGGCAGGATAGTGCGCTCGACATGCGCATGAATCGTTCGTCGCAAGAAGATGCAACAAGCGTGCTGATGACCCGCGGTGAAGAAGAGCTTGCGTCGATATTCTATCTCTATGGTGAGCTAAAGCAATCGCGCAAGTTGGCTCATGCAATAGTGAAGCAACGCCAGCAGGAAACAATCGACACCACCGGCAAGCTCGTGAACGTGGTTAGTCCGTTCATTAATAAGAAACAAGAAAAGAAAGAGCTTGCTCAGGTTTTTCAGGCGTTGCGCATTGAGGTAAATCATGAGATTGACGTTCTAAAACGCTTGCTGCAACAGTCGCTTGATGTTTTGAATCCGGGCGGTAGGCTGGTGGTTATCACCTACCACTCTCTTGAGGATCGCCTAGTGAAAAACTTTATGCGCAGCGGAAATGTTGAGGGAAGAATCGAGAAAGACTTCTATGGTCGCGTAAACACACCCTGGAAACTTGTCAACAACAAGGTGATAGTGGCAAGCGAAGCCGAGGTGGAGGCCAATCCCCGTTCGCGCAGCGCAAAGCTCCGCATAGCCGAGAAATTAGCTAATGATTGATAGTAACATTGCAAATTTAGAATTGAGAATTTAAACATATATATGGCACAAGTAAGTAATAAACGTGGCAAAAAGCAGGAAACAAATAGTGGCAGTGGGATAGTACTTAATCCCATTGTACTGGTACAGCGAGCCCTGCAAGGTCGCATGTTCCTGACGCTTGAATTCTTTAAGCGTTACTGGCTCTATGTAGTTGCCGCCACAGTGATGATGCTAATGTATATTTCTAACAAATATGTTTATCAGAGTGATATGGCAAAGCTTGGCAATCTCAAGACTGTGTTGAACAACGCCAGTACCGACTATGTTGATGCCAGCTCAAAATATAACTCCCGCATTCTTGAGAGCCAAATGAAGAGCTATATCGACTCAATGGGGATAGATCTAAATATTTCAAAAGAACCACCTTACAAATTGTCGTCAACCGAAAATGAGGAACTCTAATAAACAACACATATTGCTTCGTTACTTGTTTGTGATTGGTATGATTCTGGTTTTTGCCGGATTCATCGTTTACAACATGTTTAAGACATCGGTAGTTCATGCTAAAGCATGGAACGACAAGGCCGATAGCCTTTTGACACGAGAAACCGTGCTCAACCCCGAGCGAGGCAGAATTTTGTCGGACAACGGAAGTGTGTTGTCGGCCAATCTCAACTATTACACCGCCCGCATCGACTGGCGTGTGGAAGGCTTTGACAAGCGAGAGTTTACTAAACAACTTGATGCGTTGTGCGACAGCCTAGAGGCATTCATGCCACAAAAGAAAACCGCCGACGAGTGGAAAAAAGATTTGCAGGCACAGTTTGAGGCCCGCAAGAGTTCAGTATATCCTCTTTTTAGAGGTTTGACACATTCACAGTTTGTACGCCTTAAATCTTTTCCATTCCTCAACCTGCCTAAGAATAAGAACGGCTTCTACAGCGACCCCACAGTAAAACGAGTAAAACCATTTGGGTCGATGGCTTCAAGAAGTATAGGCAACGTGGGTGAGGTAAAAGGCCGTGAAGGCCAGCATGGCATCTCGGGTCTTGAGATGGCTCTCGACTCGTTGCTGTACGGTGTGCCAGGCGTTAAGCGCCGCATTCAGCTGACAAATCGCATTGTCGACTGGGAGAGCACACCGGCAGTGCCAGGCTATGACATCACCACTACCATCAATGTGCAACTGCAGGACATTGTAGAGAACGAGCTCTATAAAGTGTGTTGCGAGACCGAGGCGGTGTGGGGAACATGCGTGCTGATGGAGGTGGAAACAGGCGAGATAAAAGCTATTTCTAACCTTGAGTGGAGCGATAAGTTGCAAGATTACTACGAAGGTCGCAACAATGCCGTGCTAGGATATGAGCCCGGCTCTGTTATGAAGCCCATTTCGATGATGGTGGCTCTGGAGGATGGCATTGTGAGCGATATCAATGCTCCCATTCCCACCGGCTCGCTGTGGATTTATGGTGGTCGTGAGATACGTGACCCACATGGTGGCGCGGCTTTGTCGCCTCGACAGATTATTGAAATGTCGAGCAACATAGGCATGTCTAAAATTATAGTAAAGAAATATGGTAGCAATCCTGGTGGCTTCAGAGAGCGATTGGAGCAGATGGGATTCTTTGAGCCATTCAACACAGGCATTGGTGGTGAGCAAGAGCCATCAATCGCCCGACTGGGGCACACCACCGCCGACCGTGTGGCCTTGACCCGCATGGCCTATGGTTACACCACCCTTATTCCGCCCATGCACACGCTAGCGATCTATAATGCTATTGCTAACGACGGCAAGTATGTGCGTCCCCACCTTGTTAAGAAACTTACACGCCCAGGCAGTAAAGTTGACTCCATTGTACCCATCACCTACATTCGTCAGCAGGTTTGTAGCCCCGAGAATGCCGAGAAACTCCGCATCATGATGCACGACGTGGTGTGGGGAAGTCATGGAACGGCTCGCAGTTGGGTGCAAGATGAGCATGTGGAAATTGCCGGTAAGACGGGAACCGCTTATACCGTTCGCAGCGATGGTACCTATAGTGAGGAAAAGCGTCTTGCCTTCTGTGGTTTTTTCCCTTACAAAGCACCCAAGTACAGCTGCGTAGTGCTCATGCTCCGTGCTAATCGCGGTGCTGCTGCCAGCAGTGGTCTTGTGTTGAGGAATATTGCTGCCAAGATGTATGCCCGTGGCTTGCTTGGCGCCAATGATAACTTTGATAATTCAGCAACACCCAAGCGTGATGTTAAGAGCAATACCCCCTATGAGCAACAACCAGTGCTTTATTCTAATGCTAACACTAACCGTGTTAATGGCATTAAGCACTTCATTGGTGCACGACAGGTGAAAATGTTCAACTTGCCCTCAAGTGGTACTGGACATGGAGTGCCCAATGTGTGTGGAATGTCGGTTCGTGATGCTGTGTGCACGCTCGAGAAGCTTGGACTAAATGTCCGTTTCAAGGGGCTAGGTCGCGTTGTGGGTCAGAGTCTCCCCACCGGTAGCTCATTCAACAAGGGGGCGATTATCACACTCACTTTAGCGACATGAAAATATTAACAAGCCTATAAATAAGAGATTAAAAAAAAGACTATGAAAGAAAAGAAATTACAAGACCTGCTTGCCCATGTGGAAGTGGACCAGATAGTGGGCGATAGCAGTGCAAACATAAATGATGTTACATGCGACTCACGACAGGTGCGTCGAGGAAGCCTCTTTGTTGCTGTGCGTGGAGTCAATGTTGACGCTCACCAGTTCATCCCACAAGTGGTTGCTGATGGCGCCACTGCGGTGGTGTGCGAGCAGTTACCTGATAAGGAGGCCGAGGGAGTGACCTTTGTTGTTGTTCCTAATAGCACCGTGGCACTAGCACACATAGCCAGCAACTGGTATGATAATCCATCGTCACAACTGCAATTAGTGGGTGTGACAGGTACTAACGGCAAAACCACGACAGCAACCTTGCTCTATGAGCTAGCGAACCTGATGGGCTACAAAGCAGGGTTGCTATCGACGGTTCAAAACTTGATTGATAAGCGTGTGGAGCCAGCAAAGCAGACTACCCCCGATCATCTTACACTTAACCGCTTGTTGCACGAGATGGTAGAGGCAGGATGTGAATATGCCTTCATGGAGGTAAGCTCACATGCTTGCTCCCAGCATCGCATTGATGGATTGAAGTTTGCAGGTGGCATTTTTACAAATCTCACTCGCGACCATCTCGACTATCATGGGACAGTTGAGAACTATATCAATGCCAAGAAAATGTTTTTTGACTCACTCGACGCCAATGCCTTTGCCGTAGTAAATGCCGATGACAAGGTGGGTGCAGTGATGGTTCAGAATACAAAGGCAAAGAAATATACCTACTCGTTGCGCACAATGGCCGACTTCAAGTGCCGCGTGCTTGAAGATCGCCTAGATGGCACAGCATTAACCATCAACGACAAGGAGGTAAATGTGCTTTTCACAGGTCGATTTAATGCTTATAATTTGACCGGTGTCTATGCGGCTGCTGTGCTACTGGGCTGGGACAAGGATAGCGTGTTGGTGAAAATGAGCCAGTTAGTTCCGGTTGCGGGGCGATTCCAGACTATGCGTTCTCCTCGTGGCTATACCGCCATCGTAGACTATGCTCACACTCCCGATGCTCTTGTTAATGTTATTGACACTGTTAATGAGGTGATTAATGGCAAGGGACAAGTGATAACCGTGTGTGGCTGTGGTGGAAATCGCGACAAGGGCAAGCGCCCCATCATGGCGCGTGAAGCCACAATGCGTAGCGACAAAGTAATCCTCACCAGCGATAATCCACGCTTCGAGGACCCCGACGAGATTTTGCGCGACATGCAAGCGGGAGTTCCTGCCGAGAAAGTGGCGAGCACGCTCACCATCACTAATCGCAAGCAAGCCATTGAGGCAGCATGCCACATGGCACAGCCAGGTGATGTGGTTATCGTTGCCGGTAAAGGGCATGAAGACTATCAGGAAATTCAAGGTGTAAAGCATCACTTCGATGACCGCGAGGTGATAGCCCATGTGTTTGAGACCGAGAAATTATAACCTTGAGTCACGCCAATGTTTTTGTAAGAGATAAATATAGAAAATATTAAACAAGACATAAAGATATGCTATACTACATCTTTAGATTTCTAGAACAGTACAACATCCCTGGTTCGCACATGTGGCAATATGTGTCGTTCAGGGCGTTGCTCACTCTCATCTTGTCGCTAGTGCTCTCGGCATGGCTGGGAGAGAAGTTTATCAAGTATATGCGCAAGCGCAAGATAGGAGAAACTCAGCGCGACGCAAGCATCGACCCCTTTGGAGTGAAGAAAATTGGGACTCCATCGATGGGAGGTATCGTGATTATCATAGCCATATTGCTGCCTGTGTTGTTACTTGGTCGCATGCGCAATATCTACATCATCTTGATGGTCATCACCACAGTGTGGCTTGGTTTTCTGGGCTTTTGCGACGACTACATTAAGATTTTCCGCAAGCACAAAGATGGATTGAAAGGAAAATATAAGATTGTGGGACAAGTGAGCATTGGCTTGATTGTGGGTCTTGTGCTGTGGCTCAGCCCCGATGTGGTAATGCATGAGAATGTGGAAACAGTGCACAAGGCAACTCAAGAAACTGTTGTCGTTCACAAGAATGCCCCCGAAAAGTCGTTGAAAACTACTATCCCATTTGTCAAGAATCACAATCTGGACTATGGCAGTCTCACGAGCTGGATGGGTAAAGCCAGCGGAGCCGCCGGATGGGCACTGTTTGTGATAATGACTATTCTCGTGGTAACAGCGGTGAGTAATGGTGCTAACCTTAACGATGGCATGGACGGCATGTGTGCCGGCAACTCAGCCATCATGGGTGTGGCGTTAGGTATTCTAGCCTATGTGAGTTCGCACCTGGAATATGCCTCCTATTTAAATATAATGTATATTCCAGGCACTCAAGAGCTTGTGGTGTTTATGTGCGCCTTTGTGGGAGCGTTGATAGGTTTCCTGTGGTATAATGCTTATCCTGCGCAAATGTTCATGGGCGACACCGGTTCACTAACCATTGGCGGTATCATTGGCGTGTGTGCAGTGATTATTCACAAGGAGCTACTTGTTCCCATCTTGTGTGGTGTGTTCTTGATGGAAAGCTTGAGCGTGATAATTCAAACTCAGGTCTACAAGTATTACAAGCGCAAGGGTCAGAAGGTGAGAGTGTTCCGTTCAACGCCCATTCACGACAACTTCCGCAAGCTTGATAAAGATTTGGCGCCCGACAGTAAATATGTGCTTCGCAACTGGCCACGCGACAAGTTCCATGAGGCAAAAATCACAACACGTTTTTGGATTTTTACTATTATCCTGGCGGCGTTCACCATTATCACTTTAAAGATAAGATAATAACAATAGCGAGTATATATATAATTAAGAGTCATCATAGTAAAACGAAAATTGAAAGGATTTAACAAAAATGAAGCGTTTAGTAGTAATTGGAGGTGGAGAAAGTGGAGTAGGAGCAGCCGTGCTTGGTAAGGTTAAAGGCATGGATGTGTGGCTTACCGACATGGGACAGATTGCCCCTCGGTACAAGGAAATTCTCAACAAGTGGGAAATACCTTGGGAAGAGGGACATCACACCGAGGAGAAAGTTCTCGGTGCCGATGAGATTGTTAAAAGCCCTGGCGTACCACTTACCGCTCCCCTCATTGTTAAAGCAATGGGTAAAGGCATCCCTGTTATCTCTGAGATTGAGCTGGCGGGGCGCTATACTCAAGCTAAAATGGTGTGTATTACTGGCAGTAACGGCAAGACCACCACAACGCTGCTTACTTACCACATTCTTAAGGAAGCAGGGTTGAATGTTGGTCTTGCCGGTAATGTCGGCAAGAGCTTAGCTATGCAAGTGGCTACTGAAAATCATGACGTGTATGTTATTGAGCTGAGTAGCTTCCAGCTCGATAATATGTATGACTTCAAGGCAAATATTGCCGTCATGCTTAACATCAGTCCTGACCACCTGGACCGCTACGACCACAAGATGGAAAACTATGTTGCTGCCAAGTTCCGCATTATGCAGAACCAAACTAGTGACGACGCCTTCATCTACTGGCAAGATGACCCCATTATCTCGGCTCAGCTCAAGAGCATGAAGAGCGAAGCTCGCATGTTCCCCTTCAGCGCGACCGACGATGAGGAGCTCTCGGCCTACTTGCACGATGGCAACATGGTCATCAATGTAGATGGTAATAGCTGGGCCATGCCACGTGAGGAGATGTCGTTGCAAGGCATGCACAATCTTTATAACTCGATGGCTGCCAGTATCTCTGCTAGTTTGCTCGATATAAAGAAAGAAAACATTCGCAAGGCTCTGGCAAGCTTTGAGGCTGTGGAACACCGTCTGGAATATGTGCGCACCCTCAATGGAGTGCGTTACATCAACGACTCTAAGGCTACAAATGTTAATAGCACATGGTACGCCCTTGAGAGCATGACCGATCCCGTAGTGCTTATCCTTGGTGGTAAAGACAAGGGCAATGACTATAGCGAGATTGAAGAGTTTGTTATTAACAAGGTTACAGCTATTGTGTGCTTAGGAGTAGACAACAGCAAGTTGCATGCTTTCTTCGATGGCAAGGTGCCTGTGGTTGAGGATGCACGTAGCATGCAGGAGTGTGTCGACAAGTGCCATGCTCTGGCCAAAGATGGACAAACAGTGTTGCTCTCGCCATGTTGCGCCAGTTTCGACCTTTTCAAGAGCTATGAAGATCGTGGAGAGCAATTCAAGCAGTGTGTTAATAACCTTAAGTAGGTGATAGGGTTGTTCTCATGTGATAAATGTAAATAAATACTATAGCAAAGAATAATTCGGAATAGTGGGAGAAAAAATTTCAAGATATAGAGAAATATCCAAGCGTTACGGCGACCCGTGGATTTGGGGTATATATTTGACCCTCGTCGTGCTCTCGATTGTGGAGTCCTACTCCGCGTCGAGTCGCGACGTGGCACTGATTGGTGTCTACACCCCCATTATCAAGCAAGTTATTTACTTGGCTATGGGAGCAGTGTTTGTGGTGGGATTGAGCCGTGTTAACTACAACAACAAGATGTTGCTGCTAGTTCTCATTCCGCTATTGTGGATTATCTCTTTTGTGACTCTTGTCTATGTGTTATTTGCTGGAGAGGTTGTCAATGGAGCTCAACGTGCTTTTTCCATTCCTTTCACGGGAATGTCAATCCAGCCATCGGAGCTGGCTAAGCTCTCGGCTGTAACGGCGCTGGCCTACATAATGGCTAAAAATCAGAAAGACCGTGACGTGTCCACTTTTGGTATCGCTATCTCGGCTGCTATCGTGGCAATATTTGGTGCTTTGATGATTAATAGCGGTCTCACTAACACCTTGCTCTTGATGAGCATTAGTGGCGCTATGTTTATTGTGGGTGGTGCTAAGTGGAAAAAATTGCTGGCTGTTTTGCTGGTCTATGCTGTTGTGGGAGGTGTGTTCTATGTGTGGAAGGAGGCTCGCGATGCGCGGCAGGAGAATATGAAGTTGGCTTCGGCCGAGAAAATAGAGGAAGTTGATAAAAGTAAAGTGGTAGACCGAACCGACATGCGCAAGGGACGCATTGCCAAGTGGATGCACCGTGACTCGTTGCTCTATGACTCGGTCAATAGCGATAACTCACAGGAGATGTTCTCTATCATGGCGCAAGCGCATGGTGGATGGACTGGCGTGGGAATAGGCAATTCACGCGAATGTAGCCGATTGCCACTAGCTTTCAGCGACTATATCTTCTCCATTATCGTTGAGGAGATAGGGCTCATAGGTGGCATCTTTGTGATAATCCTTTATCTGTGGCTACTGTCGCGAGCAGCTATGATAGCACGGCGATGTCACCGCGTGCTACCGGCTTTGCTCATCATTGGCATGGCGGCTATGGTAACGTTTCAGGCGTTGTTCCACATGGCTATCAACACGGGTGTGTTCCCTGTCTCGGGTGAGCCGTTACCGCTCATCTCTAAGGGTGGTACATCTATCCTCGTCACTAGTGTGGCAATAGGTGTGATGCTCAGCGTGAGTCGCACTATAAGCAATATTTCAAATCCTAAAAACAAGGACGAAGGCATCGCTCTGCCTAGCGGGCTGGATGCTGCTAATCCTACCGAAATACCTGTTAAAAATGAGTGGAAATAATAATCAATTGAGAGTTTTGATAAGTGGGGGTGGGACCGGTGGTCACATTTTCCCCGCTCTGTCGATAGCTAATGAAGTGAAGCGTCGCTTGCCGCAAGCGCAAATCCTCTTTGTGGGAGCCGAGGGACGTATGGAAATGGAGCGAGTGCCTGCTGCTGGATATGAGATTAAAGGCTTGCCGGTTGCGGGATTTGATCGCAAGAACTTGCTCCGCAATTTTAAGATTCTTGCCAAGTTGTTGCGTAGCATGAAGATGGCACGTAACATACTCAAGGAATTTAAGCCTAATGTTGCTGTGGGTGTTGGCGGTTATGCCAGCGGACCCATGCTCAAGGAGTGCCAGAAACACGATATCCCCACCTTGTTGCAAGAGCAAAACTCCTATGCCGGGGTGACCAATAAGCTCCTTGCCAAGAAAGCGCAATGCATTTGTGTCGCCTATGAGGGTATGGAGCGTTTTTTCCCTGCCGACAAGATTGTGCTCACTGGCAATCCTGTGCGTCGAAACTTGCTTGAATGCGATGCCACGCAACAAGAAGCTCGAGAGGCGTTTGGTCTGAACCCCGACAAGCGCACTGTGCTCATCGTGGGAGGAAGCTTGGGAGCACGCACTATCAACGATAGTATCATTGCCGGGCTAGAATCGATTGCCGCCAATGAGGATATTCAAGTGATTTGGCAGTCGGGAAAAATTTACGACGACCGTTGTCGCGAAGCACTAGAGTCTTCACAAGCTACTAATGTCAAGCAAATGCCGTTTATCTCTAACATGGACCGGGCCTATCGCGCCGCCGACCTTGTTATTTCGCGTGCCGGAGCTAGTTCCATTAGCGAGTTGCAATTGCTGGGCAAAGCGTCAATACTTGTTCCCTCGCCCAATGTCGCCGAGGATCATCAAACTAAGAATGCCATGGCGCTTGTCAATCGCAATGCGGCATTGATGATACCCGATGCCGAGGCCGTTGAGAAACTGGTGCCTGTAATGCTTGATACAATAGCTCAAGAACAAGTGCTCGAGAAGCTAAGTGAGAATGTGGGTAAAATGGCTCTACACAATGCCGCTGAGGTGATTGTGGACAAGCTGCTTCAAATAGCTAGATAACCATCGTTTTTTAATAAAGATAATTATCATGAAAGATTATAGGTCAATCTATTTTGTTGGCGCTGGTGGCATTGGCATGGCGGCACTGGAGCGTTATTTCTTGGCACATGGAAAAAAAGTGGCGGGGTATGACCGCACTCCTAGCGAGATAACACTTGCTCTGCAGCACGAAGGCGCCGAGATTGTGTTTGATGAAAATCCGGATCTAATCCCCGACTATTGTCGCGACAAGGATACCACACTGGTTGTCTACACTCCAGCTGTGCCCAGTGACCATGCGGGCTTGTGCTATTTCCGTGACAATGGCTTTGAGGTCGTAAAGCGGGCACGAGTACTGGGAATGGTAACGCTCAATAGCAAGGCGCTGTGCTTTGCGGGAACGCATGGCAAAACCACCACGTCGAGCATGGCAGCTCACATCATGCAAGTGAGTGGGGTAGGGAGTAACGCCTTCTTGGGAGGTGTGCTACGAAACTATAATAGTAATTTTCTGCTCTCTAACACAAGTCCTTACTCGGTGATCGAAGCCGACGAGTTTGATCGTTCTTTCCATCAGCTATCTCCTTTTATAGCGGTGGTAACTTCTACCGACCCCGATCATCTTGACATCTATGGCAATTATGAGAACTATCTCGAGAGTTTTGCGCACTTCACCGAGCTTATTCGTCCTGGTGGCGCACTGATTGTTCACACAGGGCTTGCGCTGAAACCACGGGTGCAGGACGGTGTTAAGATTTACACCTACTCGGCTACCGAAGGTGATTTCCATGCCTCTCACATTCGCAAAGGCAATGGTGAAATAATCTTCGACCTTGTAACTCCATGGGAGACAATAACCGATATTAAGCTTGGTGTGCCTGTCGATGTGAATATAGAAAACGCTATTGCAGCCAGTGCGGCATGCCGTCTTGTGGATATTGAACCCAAGGATATTAGGCAAGCAATAGAGACGTTTATGGGACCCAAGAGGCGCTTTGAGTTCTGGCTCAAGGAACCAGGCAGCAATGGCAAGGTTGTCATCGACGATTATGCTCATCATCCCAGTGAGCTTGAGGCTAGTATCAAGAGTGTGCGTGAGCTTTATGCCGGACGCAAGCTGACGGTGATGTTCCAACCTCACCTCTACACCCGCACTCGCGACTTTGCGCCAGAGTTTGCTCATGCTCTCTCCTTTGCCGACGAGGTTATTTTGCTTCCCATTTATCCGGCACGTGAACTTCCCATCGAGGGAGTGACAAGCGAAATGATCTTAAAAGATGTGAAATGTGAAAAAAAATCAATTTATGACAAGGAAAATTTGATTAAATCAATTCCTTTGCTTAACTTTGATATTTTATTAGTGATGGGAGCGGGAGATATTGTAAACCTGCTACCGCAAATTTGTGACTTAGTAAAGACTCAAAAGGCTTGAAACTAGCTCGTTACATATTGCTTGTTGTGCTCACAACTCTCATGATTGTGGGCATTTTGTGGGCTCGTGACAAGAGTCGTGACGAAGTGTGCAACGAGATAATTGTCGAGGTTCTTAACGATGATAGCACTCACTTTGTTACCCCCGCGGGGGTGATAGAGGAGCTTGAGCGGCATCACATCATCGTCAAGGGGAAACCTGTGTGGCAAATCAATGTTCAGGACATAGAGTCGAAACTCGCACAGTCGCAGTACATTGAGTCGGTGCAATGTCTCTTTGAAAATGGAGGTAGGATGAAGATTAAAGTGGCGCAAATAGTGCCTGTAATGCGTGTCTTTGACGGCAATCAGTCCTACTATGTCAACAAGGACGGAAAGCGCATGAGCGCTGTGTCTTCATTCTTTGCCGATGTGCCTATCGTTGAGGGACATTTCACAAAGAAGTACAGCCCATTGAGACTATTGCCCATGATAAACTATGTGGAGAAAGACTCTGCTTTGAGAGCACTGGTAACAATGTATTGTGTGCATGACACTAACAATATCTATATAGTGCCTTCAATTCATGGTCACGTGGTGAACATGGGTGATTGCAACAACTATGAGGCTAAATTCCGCAAACTCAGGTTGTTCTATGAGAAAGTGATGCCTGTGAAAGGGTGGATGCACTACGACACGGTGTCGGTGAAATGGGACCATCAAGTGGTGGCCACTAAACGAGACAAGGCGGTTGAGAAGGTTAAGGTCTATGATCCTAACGAAGATGAGATTGCCGACAATGCCGGTACTATGCAAGTTAGTGACAATAGTCGAGCTCCTGTCAACAAAATGACACGAGAAAACCGTAATCTCGATGCTCCTAAGCCGGCACAAGGCACAGCAACAACCGAGGCTAAATCTCCTCAAGCGAAGCCTCCACAGGCGACAAAAGCAACAGCGGGTGAGAAAAAAACAAATTAAGAATATAATATAAACACAATAATATTTTATTACAAACCTCATGGCGAAAACTCAATATATAGTAGCATTAGAAATAGGTAGCTCTAAGATTGTGGGAGCTATTGCCGAGAAAGACCATTCGGGCTATGTGCAAGTTAATCACCTTGAAGTGGAAAAACTGGTCAATAGCGTTAGACATGGATGCGTGCAGAATGTGGAAAACACTAAAATGTGTGTCAATAGCATCATCAAAAAACTTGAAAATCGCATCGATGGAAATATCGAGGAGGTTTTTGTGGGCTTCAGCGGGCGTTCATTGCACAGCGAGCCCACCGAGGTTAATCACAACCTAGATGCTACTGTTCCCATTACTAAGGAGGTGCTTGAACGAATCATCAGCGATGCTGGCAAGGACCCCATCAACAACTATGAGACCATCGAAGTGGTGCCACGCACCTATTATGTTGACAAGAATGAAACCAAGAGCCCTAGCGGACAGTTTGGCTCTAATATTAATATAAAACTCAATCTTATTGTCGCTAAGCCCAACTTGAAACTCAACCTCGACCGCGTCATGAATGGTGGTGCAAGGGTTAAAGAGTATCTAGTAACTCCGCTTGTTGTCGCCGACGAAATCCTGGAATCGTCTGAAAAGTCGCTCGGATGTATGCTGGTCGACATGGGAGCCGAAACCACTACAGTCTCAATCTATAAAGACGGGTCGCTAGTATATCTGTCAACTTTGCCCTTAGGAGGACGAAATATAACACGCGACATTACCATTGGGCTTAATGTGCTCGAAGACACCGCCGAGCGAGTGAAGAAAAATATTAGCAATCCACTAGATAAGAATGTAGACCGAGTTTCAATCGAGGGAGTCAACTCAACCGATGCGGCTAACTATATAGTGGCTCGAGCTGGAGAAATAATTGCTAATGTGAAACAACAAATTACCTATGCCGGTGTTAAGCTAACCGACTTGCATAACATCGTCCTCATTGGTGGTGGCGCTCAGTTGCAAGGTATTGCCCGCAAACTCGAGGATGAGATAAAACTCAAGGTGCGAATTGGCTCTTATCCCAAGTCGCTTAACATCCTTGATCATAATATCAACCGGGCTGAGTACGTACAGTTGTTCTCCTTGCTCACTAAGGCTGCCGCTATAACACCATTCAACCAGTCGTGCGTGAGATTAAACGACAGCTTTGAAGAAGAAACTTTCAGCACTAGCTTTAATAGTGAGGACAAAGAGAATGATAATATGGGCTATGGATATGGCGATTTCCGTCCCGAAGAACCAGCTCCACGACGTGTGGCTCGTGTAGAAGATGATGACCAACCTGAACCCTCGCGACGCAACCGGTCAAGATCATGGATTGAAAGGGCTCGCATTCAACTCAACAAAATTATTAAAGAACCCGAGGAGGACGGAGAAGAAAACTTCTAAGATGGCGCTATAAGGCCACGATTTTAATCTTTGAATAATTAACAAGAAAAAAACTTCAACTTACAATATGGCTAATAACGAAAAAGACGGCATTGCGGCAGGCGCCAACATTCCCTTAATGGAGCAGAAAGATATCTTCCAGGGAATAGAAGAAAATCCAGGCTTCAAAAAGAAAGAGAAAGAAAACAATGCGCCGTGCTTGATAAAAGTGATTGGAATTGGTGGTGGCGGAAATAATGCTATTAACCACATGTATGAGCAGAAGATTAACGGGGTTTCATTTGTTGTCATGAATACCGACCGGCAAGCTCTTAACAATTCACCAGTTCCTAACAGGGTGCTCATCGGGCCCAACACCACTTTCGGTCTGGGCGCGGGTAATAAGCCTGAATTGGCTAAGGAAGCGGCTCAAGAAAGCGAGCAAGAGATTGCCGCTCTCTTCGACGATGAAACCAAGATGGTTTTCATCACTGCTGGAATGGGAGGTGGTACCGGTACGGGAGCCGCTCCTGTTGTGGCTAAAATAGCTCGTGAGAAAGGAGTTCTCACCATTGGCATCGTCACCATACCTTTCCTCTTTGAGGGGAAAAAGAAAATTATTAAGGCCTTGAGTGGAGCCGACGAGATGCAAAAATATGTCGACGCTTTGCTCATTATCAACAACGAGCGACTCAGCGAGATTTATCCCGACCTTAACTTTATGAACGCTTTTGGCAAGGCCGACGACACACTGTCGGTTGCGGCACGTAGCATTAGCGACCTTATCACCGTGGACGGATATATCAACCTTGACTTCAATGACGTAAACACTACTTTGCGTGAGGGTGGAGTGGCTATTATCAGCTCAGGTTACGGAGAAGGGGAACATCGCGTTACAAAGGCCATTGAGGACGCACTCAACTCACCATTGCTTAAGAATCGCGACGTTTATGGCTCGCAAAAGATATTGATGAATTTCTACTTCTCTTCTACCGCTAAGGATGAGTTTAAGATGAGCGAGATAGAAGAGATGAGGCAGTTCATGACTCAGTTCACTCATGAGGTGGACGTGATTTGGGGTGTTGCCTACGACGACACTCTGGGAGAAAAGGTGAAAATCACCATGCTTGCAGCTGGATTCAATGTCTCGTTAGATGCTGAAACAGCAGTGGCCGAGGGTGAACGAGGTGCCGATGCTAAACCGGCTAGGGCCGCAAGTCCCATCGACCGCATTGAGCAAGAATATGGCGAGAAGTTTAACGAACTTGATATCGACCGGGCTAAAGCACAATATATTGTGCTGCGTCCTGAGGATATCGACAATGATGAGATTGTTGACTTGCTGGAGAAAAATCCGGCATTCAAGCGTGATCAGCAGGTTAAGAACGACTTCCGTGAGTTGCAAAAAAGCCCTGCTAAACCCTCTCCAGCTAGAGTGGTATCGCCACTGGCTAAGAAAAAAGCTAGTGCTACGCGCACCATCTCATTTGGTGATTGATAAATGATAAACGTAATTTACTATACACAATAATGCTTACACTTCAACAAATTAACGAAAATCCTGAAAGAGTGATTGAGCGACTGGCTGTGAAGCACTTTGATGCCCGTGAGCCAATTATGAAAGTAATTGAACTTGACAAGCTACGCCGAGCTGCTCAAAAAGAACGAGACGATAACGCTTCGCAACTAAATAAAATGGCTGCCCAAATTGGCGCCCTCATGAAGCAGGGAAAACGTGACGAGGCTCAGCTGGCTAAGGAACAAGTGGCTGCTCTTAAAACCGCTAACAAGGAAATCGATGACAAGATGACCTCGGCGGCTAATGAGATTACTGAAATCTTACTATCCATTCCCAACACTCCATGTGAGGCGGTGCCCGAAGGCAAAACTGCCGAGGATAATGTGGTGGAGAAAACAGGTGGGCCCGAAACTCACCTTGCCGACGATGCGTTGCCACACTGGGAACTAGCTAAAAAATATAATCTCATTGATTTTGACCTGGGTGTGAAAATCACAGGAGCGGGGTTCCCCGTCTATGTGGGTAAAGGCGCACGCCTGCAACGTGCTCTCATTCAGTTCTTCCTCGACGAGGCTGGCAAGGCTGGATATGTGGAGATTGAGCCACCCTATGTTGTTAATGAAGCTTCGGGCCTAGGCACAGGACAGTTGCCCGACAAGGAAGGACAAATGTATCACTGCCAGGTAGACAACTTCTACCTTATTCCCACTGCCGAGGTGCCTGTGACTAACATGTATCGCGATGTGATTCTCTCGCAAGACGAGCTTCCTAAGAAGAACTGTGCTTATAGCGCTTGTTTCCGTCGCGAGGCAGGTTCTTATGGCAAGGACGTGCGTGGATTGAATCGCTTGCATCAGTTCGACAAGGTGGAAATAGTGCGCATTGAGCGTCCTGAGGATAGCTACGCGGCACTCGAAGAGATGAAAGATCATGTGCAAGGCTTGCTTGAAAAACTCGAACTCCCATGGCACATCTTGCGCCTGTGTGGCGGCGACATGAGTTTCACTAGTGCCATAACCTTTGACTTTGAGGTTTGGTCGGCTGCGCAAAAGCGCTGGCTTGAAGTGAGCTCGGTGAGCAACTTCGAGACCTATCAGGCTAACCGTCTCAAGTGCCGCTATCGTGGTGACGACAAGAAAACTCATCTATGCCACACCCTTAACGGCTCAGCATTAGCATTGCCTCGCATCGTTGCGGCATTGCTTGAGAACAATCAGACACCTGAGGGCATCCGCATCCCCAAGGCTCTGCAACCTTACACAGGCTTCGATATTATCGACTAAAACTTAAGGATTTTAAAAATAAAATCAGCAGGTATGATATCATACTTGCTGATTTTGTTTTCAAGAAAAGTGAATCGGCTGGGATTCGAACCCAGGACCCACAGCTTAGAAGGCTGTTGCTCTATCCAGCTGAGCTACCGATCCCAGTCTTTTTAACTCATTAATATGCCAGTGTGTTAAAAAGCGGTGCAAAGATAATACTTTTTTGGGTAATGGCAAAAAAATGTTGTATTTTTGCACACTCAAATGCTATGACTGAGATGAATACACTAGATAAAGTGCGCAATTTACACATTGCCAACTATAATTACTCACTTCCCGATGAGCGCATCGCAAAGCATCCACTTGCTGCGCGTGAACAGTGCAAGTTGTTGATGTACAAGTGTGGAAAAATAACTGAACACCATTTTAGTGATGTGCCACAACTGTTGCCTGGCAACTCAATGCTGGTCTATAACAACACGCGCGTAATTAATGCCAGGCTTCGTTTCAAGAAAGAAACTGGTAGCCAAATCGAGATTTTTTGTCTCGAACCGGTTGCGCCAGTCGACTATCAACTCATCTTCCAAACCACTAGCACTTGCACATGGCTGTGCCTGGTGGGAAACAGTAAGCGATGGAAACATGGTTCCCTGTCGCAGCAAGTTGATGTTGATGGCAAGAGGGTTGTCGTTAGCGCCACTAGGGGGGAGCGGCGAGGCAATTCGTTTGAGATAATATTCCAGTGGGACGGAGGTGTAACCTTCGCATCGGTGCTTGAGGCGTTGGGAGAGATTCCTATTCCTCCTTACCTTAATCGTGGCACGGAGAAAAGCGATACCACCGACTATCAAACGGTCTACAGCCACATCGACGGCAGTGTGGCGGCACCCACTGCAGGATTGCATTTTACCGAGCAGGTGCTTGACGATTGTGACAATCGTGGCATTGAGCGACGTGAGCTCACTTTGCATGTGGGGGCAGGAACTTTCCAGCCAGTCAAGAGCGATAGCATTGGCGAGCACGACATGCACACCGAGTTTATTAGTGTGCCACGCGATTTGCTTGCCGAACTCGCTTCCACTGGCAGGCAAGTGATTGCTGTGGGGACGACCAGTGTGCGCACTCTTGAGAGTCTCTACTATGTGGGGCAAATTCTAGAATATAATCCTGATGCTACTGAACAGCAGCTGCAAGTAACCCAGTGGATGCCTTACACCACACCTTGTGAAATATCGGTGGCTAAAGCTCTGGGCAATATTGTTGACTATCTTGACCGTCACAATGCCAGTGCCTACTTGGGGAGTACCCAGCTCATGATAGCTCCAGGTTTCAAATATCGCATTGTGGGAGGCATGATTACTAATTTTCATCAGCCCCAGTCCACACTATTGCTGCTGGTTGCTGCGTTTGTGGGAGATGACAAGTGGCGTGAGATTTATAACTATGCGCTCGAGCACGATTTCCGTTTTCTAAGCTACGGCGACGCCTGCTTGTTTTTACCTTGAATTTTACGGCATTTGAATGTTGATATAGAGGTGTGATGTGAATGGCTAAAAGTTGTAGCCATCATTATTGCACCTCAATCTATTTTTTTGTATCACAACTGGCATTGCATTAGACAGAATGGATTTAACAAATTTATTTGTAAAAAGTGTATATTTAATGGCAGGCTGTTAAATCTTAAGAATTAAATCTTAAAATATGATAAAAATGCACTATTGTTTTAGGTGAATGTTTTTTAGTAAGAAAAAAATACTTATCTTTGTAAAAAGTTTTAATGACTATCATAAAGTTGAAACTTTAAAAATCTTTTCCTTTGAAGTCCTTATAAAGAAATCAACTTAGTCAATAAACTATTCATGTAACTGCTGAGCATTTTTTGCCCAACGCACATGTAATTTATATATACATTGTTGAAAAAACAAAATAAATTCTTTTTCATTGTTAATACACAAAAGTTATTGTAAGGTAAATAAGTTTTAGTATTAAATTTTATGGTGACGATGTCGTGAGATGTGAATCTAGCGACATTTTCTTTTGGCACTAATGCTTGATAGCAAATGTGAGCCTCTATCACGACACACATGTATCATACACATGAGTATTTTAAAACTCTTTTTTGAGGTTTTATTGGCTTCACGTTAATAAAATTCATTATCTTTGCCCATTATTCCTGTTAAATTGAAATACTATTTTGTTTAAAACACTTTTACAACAGGTGGGCAGGTTTAAAACCGCCTCAATATTGACTCCCATTTTTATTAGCCTTGAGGTTGTGATGGGAGTGCTTATCCCTTATGTTACATCATGGATAATTGATGAGGGAATAGCTAAGAATAACATGAATGGTGTCTACAAGTACGGTGCTATTATGCTGGGGCTTGCTGCTTTGAGCATGCTCTTTGGTATACTTGCCGGTCGTTTCTCGGCCTATGCTTCTTCGGGTTTTGCACGCAATCTGCGTGAAGCAATGTTCCGGAATATCCAGACTTTCGCATTCTCCAATATTGACAAGTTTAGTTCTTCAGGACTTGTTACGCGCATGACTACCGATGTGAGTAACCTGCAAAATGCCTTCCAAATGCTGTTGCGGGTGTCGTTTCGCGCTCCATTAAACTTGATATTTAGTATCATCATGTGCGTGTTCATCAACTCGCAGATGAGCATTATCTTCGTCGTTGCATTGCTTATCCTTGGCACTGCGCTTTTCTTTATCATGAGCCGGGCAGTGAAATTGTTCTCGCAAGTATTTAAGAAATATGACGACCTCAATGGTGTTGTTCAAGAAAATGTTTCGGCCATACGCGTGGTTAAGGCTTTTGTGCGTGAGGATTTTGAAAATAAGAAATTTAGCAAAGCTGCTCGCGCGCTCTATAATCTCTTTGTGCGCACCGAGGGCTTGATGGCGCTTAACCACCCGGTGATGATGATTGTGGTTTATGGTTGCATCATCTCGCTCTCATGGTTTGGTGCTAAGCACATTGTGGTAGGTGACCTCACCACAGGGCAGCTCACTTCGCTTTTTACCTATGTGATGACAATTCTCTCGGCTTTGATGATGCTCTCCATGATTTTCGTGCAACTCACTATGAGCGCTGCCAGTGGACGACGTGTGGTTGAGGTTATCAACGAGCGTGCCGACATTGTCAATCCCTCTAATCCTGTTACTTCAGTGCCCGATGGTAGCATCGATTTCGATAACGTTAGTTTCTCTTACAAGAAAGACATCGACCAGCATAAGGATAATGGCGACGGCTCATTTGAGTACGCTATCAAAGATATTAATCTACACATTGACGGTGGTGAGACCATTGGCATCATTGGCGGTACGGGTTGTGGCAAGTCCACACTGGCAATGCTCGTGAGCCGTATGTACGATGTGAGCAAGGGCTCTATCAAGGTGGGGGGCGTGGATGTGCGCGACTATGACCTTGAGACTTTGCGAAACAACGTGTCAATGGTGTTGCAGAACAACGTGCTCTTCAGTGGTTCCATTCTCGACAACTTGCGATGGGGCAAGGGTGATGCTACACTCGAGGAGTGCAAGCATGCCTGCCACCTGGCATGTGCCGACGAATTTATCGACCAAATGCCTCAGGGATATGACTCTATTATAGAGCAGGGAGGAACCAATGTGTCGGGGGGACAAAAACAACGATTGTGCATCGCGCGGGCATTGCTCAAGAGCCCCAAGGTGCTAGTGCTCGACGACTCTACTAGCGCTTGCGACACTGCCACCGATGCTCGCATCAACCGAGCCCTGCGTGAGTTTATGCCAAATGTGACAAAAATTATTGTTGCTCAACGCGTCAACACTGTGATGAAAGCTAACCGCATCATCGTCATGGAGAGTGGGCGAGTGGTGGGATTTGATTCCCACGACAATTTGTTAAAGTCTTGTGAAATATATCGAGAAATCTTCACGTTGCAAACTCAAGACTCGGGCGACTTTGACAAACCGAAATAAAAATATAATAAACATAGACTAAACAATGAGAAAACTAAAAACCACAGTTGCCGCTTTAGCGGTAATGATGATGTGCTGCATGAGTGCTTTGGCGCAAAAGCAGTTCACTCTCGAGGACCTAAACTTTGGTGGAAAAAATTATGCTAACATGGTGCCGCAAAATCGCACTTTGCGATGGTGGGGCGAGCGCTTGGTGCGAGTGAGTGCCGACTCTTGCTGGAGCGTAAATCTCAAGAACGGCAAGGAAACATTGTTGTTTACTCGCAATGAGATTAATCAATGGCTCGGCAACAACAACAACAAGGTTAGCTCGCTAAGCTACGCCAGCTTCCCTTATCCCGATGTCTCTCTTGCAATGCTTTATGCTGGCGATAAGCGCTTGCTTGTCGATTTCAAAAACAAGCGCTTGCAATGGTCGCAACAATATGGCGGTCAGGCTAGTGAGTGGAGCAAGAAGAGTCGTGCCTTGGCACATGTGAAGGATGACAACCTCTTTGTGATTGATGCCACAGGAAAGACCACACAACTCACAACCGATGGCTCGCGCGACATCGTCTATGGACAAAGCGTGCATCGCAATGAATTTGGCATTGAGGGTGGGCTGTTCTGGAACCCTCAAGGCACACGGCTGGCGTTCTACCGCATGGACCAGTCGATGGTGACCGACTATCCACTGGTTGATGTTCCCGAGCTTGACGACACCACTCGTTATATCGCAGCCCCGGCTCCTGAGAAATATCCCATGGCTGGCCAAACGTCGCACAAAGTAACTGTAGGAGTCTATGACCTCGCTACAGGCAAAACTGTATATCTTGAGGCTGGCGATCCCACCGACCGCTATTTTACTAATGTGTGCTGGAATCCTGAGGGTACCATTGTTTATATGCAAGAAGTTAATCGTGACCAAAACGATTGCCACTTGGTAAGTTACGATGCAATCACGGGCAAGAGAATAGCCGAGCTATATCATGAGACTCATGATAAATATGTTGAGCCGCAAACTCCTATAGTTTTTTTGCCCTGGGACGATTCACAGTTTATCATGCAGAGCCAGCGCGATGGCTACAATCATCTCTATATTTTCAAGGATGGAAAGCTCAACCGTCAGCTCACCAGTGGCAAGTGGGTGGTGATGGAAGTGTTAGGATTTGATAAGGGCAATCACAATGTGATTATCGCTGCCAATGCCGAGAGTCCCATCCAGCGCAACATCTATCGTGTCAATATCGATAATGGCATCATGACACGCATCGACGAGGGTGGAAAAGGATGGCACAACGCAATGTTAAGTGACAATGGCAAGTGGCTCATCGATAATTATCAGGAACCTGACGTGCCTCGTAACATAGCACTTGTGAACACTGCTACGGGCAAGGCCTTGCGATACTTCACCGCTCCCGATCCATGGCAAGGCTACTCCGTGCCAGAGTATCGTTGTGGCTCTATCAAAGCGGCCGATGGCATTACACCTCTATATTACCGCATGGTGATGCCCGTTGATTTTGACCCTACCAAGAAGTATCCAACGGTTGTATATGTTTATGGCGGACCTCATGCTCACAACGTGGACGCGCGTTGGCACTACTGTAGCCGTAGCTGGGAAACCTATATGGCGCAGCGTGGCTACCTGCTCTTCATCCTCGACAATCGTGGAAGTGAGAACCGAGGGCGCGACTTTGAGCAAGCCACATTCCGTCATCTAGGACAGGAGGAAATGAAAGACCAGATGTGTGGGGTTGATTTTCTCAAATCGCTACCTTATGTTGATGCCGACCGACTAGGTGTGCACGGATGGAGTTTTGGTGGTTTTATGACAATTAGCTTGATGACTAACTATCCCGACGTGTTCAAGGTGGGCGTTGCGGGTGGACCGGTAATCGACTGGAAATGGTATGAAGTAATGTACGGTGAGCGGTACATGGACACTCCGCAAGACAACCCCGAAGGATATGCTCAAACAAGCCTCTTGGCTAAGGCTCAAGACCTGAAGGGACGATTGCAGATTATAATCGGGCTCAACGACCCCACTGTTGTTCCACAGCATGCCTATTCATTCCTCAAGGCATGCATCGCTGCCGGCACTCAGCCCGACTTCTATGTCTATCCAGGTCAGGGACACAACATGATGGGGCACCAAAGTGTGCATCTGCACGAGCGCATAACTCGCTACTTTGATGATTATCTCAAGTAATCGCCTGTCAATCAGCGAGAATAGACCTATGTAAAGAATTCCTTCTCATGGCATAAAGCTTAAAAAAAGTTAATATTTTACACTTTCTGCCACAAAATTATGTTTTATAACACAAAAAGCACTATCTTTGCATCAGTTTTCATGGTATTAGTTTTTTAAGGTTATGAAATTAGCAACGTCGTGAGACGGAATTCTTTTCATTGTTTTAAGGTTTATGTTAATGGTATTAGAAAGTTAATTAGTTAAGCAATCCCCGGCGATGATGCCAGGGATTCTTTTTTTGTGTATACACATTTTATTATTTAATCCAATTCTAATGACCGACTGGGCTTTCACAGCCTTGGCAGCTAAAGGCCGAAGCTAAAGCCTGTGGGCTTAGAGATTTCTGCAACAACTTTTATCAACTAATCTTTTGCCGTTAAATTTAAAGGTGGTAACTTTGCACTATTATTTTGTAAAATGGCAAGAAAGGGACTCACAATATGGCAATGTCTACTAGTGCTCGTTATAGCACTGGTAGTTGTGGCATGTGCCTCAACCAAGCATGTCCCCGATGGGCAATATCTGCTTGATAAAACTCGCATAAACATCAGTGATAAACAAAATAGCGAGGGGCTAAATACTCAAGAACTTGTCAACTACTTGCGACAAACCGAGAACCACAAGGTGCTGGGAGGATTCAAGATGCAGCTGGCTATTTATAACATCTCGGGAAAAGATTCTTCCAACTGGTTCAATAAATGGATAAGACGAGTGGGATCACCGCCGGTGATTTACGATTCAACCCTCACCATGGCTAGCGAGAACCAGCTACAGCGGGCTCTTATTAACAAAGGATACCTAAAAAGCAATGTCACTAGCGAGGTGCAACTCAATGATAAGAAAAAGAAAGCTCGTGTCGACTATAATATCACCCTCAACGAGCCTTACCGCATTCGTTCTATCAGTTATGATATCAAGAACGACAGCCTGCGCGACTTGATTCTTGCCGATAGTGCCGACTTCCCTGTCAAGAGCAAGTCGCTGCTCGACCACAACAAGCTTGACAATGAGCGGGAATTCATTGTGCAAAAACTAAGGAACAACGGCTATTATGCCTTCAACAAGAACTATATCACTTTTCTTGCCGACACAGCTGCTGGCTCGCGAGACGTGGACTTGACATTGTCACTGAGCGACAAAATCCAAGATATGCCACACATCCCACACATCGAGTCGCACCGTCAGTTCTACATTCGCAACGTCATTTTTGTTACTAACTACGACGCTGTGACAATGCAAAATGGTGTCTATGGCGACACCGCTACCTACAATGGAATAACCGTTCTCTATGGCGAGGACCGATATATCGACAAGAAAATTCTTGATGAAAACTGCTTCATTCGACCCGGTGCACTATATAATGCCACCGATGTTGACCGCACTTACAAAGCGCTGGGACGACTTGGGATTATAAAATTCATAAACATCGACATGAAAGCGGTGGAGGCGGTGGGCGATGACCTGTGGGTGGATGCTTACATTTTGCTCAATCGCGATAAGTCACAAACTATCTCGTTCTCGCTCGAGGGTACTAACAGCGAGGGTGACTTGGGTTTCGGCATCGGAGCCGACTATCAGCACCGCAATATCTTCAAGGGCTCGGAGATACTGAACGTGAAGTTTAAAGCGTCCTACGAGAGCCTGTCGGGTGACCTTAGTGGCCTTATTAACGACAACTACAGCGAGTACTCGGGCGACGTGGGAATTACATTCCCTAAGTTCAAGATGCCATTCTTGCGGGATGGGTTCAAGCGACGCATCCAAGCTTCAACCGAGTTCATGACTAGTTTTAACTACCAGGAACGGCCTGAGTATACTCGTGTTATTGCTGGAGCGGGATGGAAATACATCTGGAGCGAGCGCAACAATCAAATGCGACACACTTTCAATCTTGTGGACCTGAGCTACATCTACTTGCCACGAAGCAAGTCTAACTTCCTTGATAGCATCACTAATCCACTATTGCGCTATTCCTACGAGGACCACTTGATCATGCGCATGGGCTACACCTTCTACAAGACTAATAAGCGTGTTGTGAACCCGCTCACTCCAGTGGCGCAAAATAATATCTACACTATTCGTGCGTCGGCCGAGACTGCCGGAAACCTGCTCTACGGATTTTCGCACCTGTTTAACCAAAAACGTGAAGCCGACGATAGCTACAAGATTTTTGGCACTCGCTATTCGCAATACATTAAGCTTGATGCCGACTTCTCAATCACACACTATTTGAGTGCGCGAAGCTCGGTGGCGCTGCATGCCGGGCTGGGCGTGGCGGTGCCTTATGGCAACAGCACTGTGCTGCCATTTGAGAAACGCTTCTACTCGGGTGGTGCCAATAGTGTGCGAGGGTGGGGCGTGCGCACTCTGGGACCAGGTAGCTTCAACGGCAAGAAGGCGCAAAACAGCTTCATCTATCAATGTGGCGACGTGCGACTCGATCTCAATGTCGAGTACCGGTGCAAGCTATTCTGGGTGCTCGAGCTGGGCGCTTTTATCGACGTGGGCAACATCTGGACAATCAAGGAATATGAGAATCAGCCAGGTGGAGTGTTCAAGTTCAACAAGTTCTATGAACAGCTGGCGGCGAGCTACGGGCTTGGCTTGCGCATGAATTTCACCTATTTCCTCATTCGCTTCGACGTGGGAATGAAAGCCCATAACCCAGCATCGGGACAAGAGCACTGGCCACTTTTCTCACCATCGCTCAAGCGCGATGCCGAGCTGCACTTCTCGGTGGGCTACCCATTCTAATCTTAAAACTGTTTAATGATAATTTGAAATGAAGAAACTAGTAATATTCGACCTCGACGGCACTCTGCTCAACACTATCAAAGACCTGGGTGCGGCAGCCAACTATGCCCTCGACCGCAATGGGTTCCACACTCACAGCACAGCTTCCTATCCATTCTTTGTGGGAAACGGCGTGAGACGACTCATTGAGCGTGTGCTTCCCGAGGATGCTCGCAAGAAACCTGCCGTCGTCGACACTCTGCTCAAGGATTTTAAGCAGTACTATAACGAACATAATATCGACCTCACAAAACCCTACGACGGAATTGACGAGGTGCTCAGGCAACTGCAAGAACAAGGTTTGCAACTTGCCGTAGCCAGCAACAAGTATCAGCAAGCTACCGACAAAATCATCTCGCATTTCTTCCCTCACATCAACTGGGTAGCGGTCGTGGGGCAGAACGAAGATGTTCCTGTCAAGCCCGACCCAAGCATTGTCTTCATGATTCTCGCGCAAGCGCGCATCGCAAAGCAGGACACACTGTTTGTGGGAGACTCAGGTATCGACATGGAAACCGCAAGGCGTGCTTGCGTCGACTCGGTGGGCGTGACATGGGGCTTCCGTCCTGTTAAAGAGCTGGTGGAATATAACGCTAACGTTATTGTTAATCGACCACAAGATATTATTGATATCGTCGAGAATGGAATCCCCCTATGACAAAAAAATGGGTGAATTCAGTGAAAAACCCACAAAAAAGTGGCGAAAGATTTTGTCAGTCTAAAAAAATGATATAACTTTGCATCGCTTTTCCAGTTAAAGCATGGGTGCTTAGCTCAGCTGGTTCAGAGCATCTGCCTTACAAGCAGAGGGTCGGCGGTTCGAATCCGTCAGCACCCACCCAAGAAACAACGCTGATAGTCATTGATTTAAGTCAAATCTATCAGCGTTGTTTTTTCTTTTAAAACTGGTTCCTATGCCTTTAAAAATGGCAATTTGTTAGTATTTATATGATTTTTTGAGCATAAATTAGCAAAAAACTTGCTCCAGAATCACACGAATTCACTTTCACTTGCCACCACGTTTTTTTATGGCAAAAATCAGATTATTCCTTGATGCGAGGAAAAACACTATTAAGGCCACATTAAAGGTGTGTCGCCAAGGAAAGGAGCCCCATCAGTGCAACGATTGTGCCACGCAGTGACAAGCTTGGAACTGAAGCCGTAGCGTATGCAATTGTAGACCGCCATGGCGATACCCGATGCCGACGCAGGAGAGCTCGGGTGTCGTTATGGCAACAGGGCGGACACCTGCGTTAGCGTAGGATTCAGCCGTGCGACTTCGGAGCGTCCACACCACGAGGTAATAGTGACACGCCCCGATGACTGGCGCACACGTAGCGCAGCGGAGTTGCGGCAGGTCATGGGCAGCACTCTCACGAGAGCGGAACCGACGGCGGAGGCAGGGCGGCGCCAGCACTATTGAGTAAGCATCTTGTGTGCCCATTGCACGGTGTTTTGAGGGTAGCGACTTGTCGCTGTGAGGGGTGGGAATGAGGGCGTTTCGGCTCGCCGATGATCACTACTTATTATTTCCTTTTATTTTCTTTTTGGTTGTGATGACTATTGCTCCAGCAGAGCCACGTACACCATATACAGCAGACCCGTAATTTGGTGGTAATATTGTATAGTCTTTAATCTCTTCTGCACTTATCGAAATACCAATAGAATTCAATACAATTGAGATTAATTCTTCTGCGCTTTGAGCAGAAAGCATGACTGAATCAAGCTCTAAATTTCCATAGCTTTTTCCATCCACAACCCATAGTGGATGTTTAATAGGCTCCGTTATTGTTGTAGTACAAATCATTTTTTGGGGTTCAGTTTGAACAACAGTATCAACATCTAAAACTTTACATTCAAACTTACAATCAGTATTTGCAGCAAATGCGTTAATCGAAAGTGAAATACTGAGAAACGACAATATAACAATTAAATATTTGACTATTTTATTCATAACTGAAGAAAAAACAAATTAATACTATTACGTTCAACTTCGCAAAGTAATAGTTTTTTCCATAAAAAACCAAATATTTGCTCATTTTTCGGTTTCTATCTGCCTATATGTCTCACTTCCTGCGGTTCCAATCAATCCTCTTGGTTAGGGAGGATTGATGAGAAATCACCAGCTCATCACTGTGTCGTAGATCATTTCTGACCTGGCAGGAAGCTTGGCGTCGAACTTGTCAGCGAGAGTCTGCACTATAAGCTCGAGTGCATCCTTGCAGTTTGCAGTGCAGATTGGAGTATCACCGAGCCATACATTGGAACTCCTCAAAAAGTGGGATTTTGGAATATTTGCAGTAAATAAAATTTGGAATTTTGGAATATTTGCTGCATATAAAATTTGGGATTTTGGAATTATTGTTTGAGTAGCATCATCAAAAAATGCACCTATTGGATATAGCGGATTACTACTATATTTTGATGTATCACCGTATTTTAATGTAAAAATAGTTGAACTTGCCTGAATTTTTATTATAGAATGCATCAAAGAATTTATTTCCCCTTAATTTACCTAACTCAAGCATATAATGCGCTCTTTGTAATTGGGTTAAATTACGATCATCAATTAACTCCCCTGTGATATCCACCAGTTTCAATGGGTTGTTCAGGCAATAGCTGTAGCGGTTGAAGCTCTGGGTGAAGTCGGGGAGCTGGACGTAGGGGGCGGGGCTGAGGAAGCGGGCGGTCCAGGGGTCGTAGAGGCGGGCGTTCATGTTCAGCAGGTTGAACTCCGGCAGGTGCTCATGACCGCAGTAGCCATCCTTACGGCAGGTGAGATAGCCTTTGACCGACTGTGCGGCTATCAATCTTGTGTATTTAGTATCAGCCCCTGTCATATTCCTTGTATAATTGAGTGTCACTCGCAAAGTTAGTTATAAAATCTTAGCTATTATAATATTTCACCATCAAAATTGAGCTGGTTGTGATATTTTCACACGAAGCGGAATAGCATATTTGTGGATGGGTACATTACAAGAATTGCTGCTTTCAAGAATATTCATTAATTTTGCACCCGCATAATAAGTATTATTTAAAAACAAAAAAATCAAACTTATGGAAGCCTTTGTAGTAGACCCGCGCGAGACCACCGCCGAGGAGCGTGAGCGTGGTATGAGAGACGTGAAACTGGTGTTTGGCATCAACCACACCATGCCTTACACCGAGGAGTATAATAATCTTGTGAAAGAATTGTTTCTCAACAATATAGGGGAGGGTAGCATGGTGATGCCACCACTTAATTGTGTGTGCGCCGACCAGGTGAAGATTGGTAAAAACGTGATGATAATGAATAATTGCCTGATGATGTCGCGCGGTGGAATTACCATCGACGATGATGTGATGATCGCGGCTAACGCACAGCTCATCTCTAATAATCACGACCTTCACGATCATCCACTGCTGCTTTGCAAGCCAGTACACATCTGCCGCAACGCATGGATTGGCGCCGGGGCGACAATATTGCCTGGAGTAACAGTGGGAGAAAATGCTGTTGTGGCTGCCGGAGCGGTGGTGACTAAAGATGTGGCTCCTAACACCATAGTGGGAGGTAATCCAGCCAAGTTTATTAAAAATATTGATTGATAGATTCTAATCATAAATGTAATTCTATATTCTATGAAATTCTTAAGATTCTTTTTCGTCACTGTGCTCTCGATAGCGTCGATGCTAGCTGTCGCCAGCGATGAAACGGCAAGTGAAGACGGTGGTGAACGTGGCATTAAGGTGGCTGTGTCGACACTGAACACCAGTGATAGTGCCGTGATGGCGACCCGTCCGCAAGATGGTGAAAAACCTGTGCAGCCTCTCAATATCCACATCGGGCCGAGTAAACTGACGCTCTTTGGTTATGCGCAAACTCAGTTTGAGGTGACCAAGACCGGTACTGAGAGCAAGAACAGTTTCAACCTCACGCGTTTCATCTTCATGGCTAACGCTGAGCTCACTCGCAAGCTGAGTTTCTTTCTCATGGTGGATGCCGCTAGCACACAGTCGACTAAGCACTTGCATGAATACTATGCTCAATATGCATTCTTGCCCGAACTCAAGCTACGCATAGGGCAGTTTAAAACGCCTTACACGCTAGAGAATATTATCTCGCCCACACTGCTTGGTACTGTTAATATTAACGAGGGAACTCGCTACATGGCGGGCATCGCTGGTGATGGACTCTATGGTAATTATGCGGGTCGCGACATGGGCATCATGGTCACTGGCGACGCGCTGCCGGCCCGTGATGGTCATCGCTACCTGAACTATAGCTTTGGAGTGTTTAATGGCGCTGGCATGAACATGCGCGATAACAACAAGCACAAGGATGTGGCTGCGATGATTAACGTGCTACCTACAAGGGATATAACACTCTCGGGGTCATTTGTCATTGGCAAGGGCAACGCTCAGGACGATGACATGTTTGGCACAATTGCTAAGGGTGAGAATTACACCCGCAACCGCTGGAGCGTGGGTGCCGAGGTGCGTTATAACCCCTTTAAACTGCGCACCGAATATATGGCTGGACGCAATGGTAACATCAACAACCGTGCTTTCTATGCCGAGTTGTGGTGCCGAGTGTTCCGCAATTTCGACCTCGTGCTCGACTATGATTACCTAGACAAGAACACCGCCTTGAGCAAGGAGGCGCGTGACGCTTTCCCCGCTTGGACTCGCACCAGCAACTACCTGGTGGGACTGCAATACTGGGTCTACAAGAAATGCCGCATCAGCACCCAGTACATCTATAGCGACCGCAACCTGGGGCCTGACACCCGCGCGTGGATAACGCAGTTCCAGGTGGCGTTTTAGTTAGTTGTCAGTTACGTTTTTTTATCAGACAATTACTAACAATTACCAGCAATTTTTAATTTTAGCGCGAAGCGCCTTTGAAATTTTAGCGAAGCTTTAACCTTTAGTTCGAGGGAGTGAGTAGCATAAGTCGTGCCACAGGCACGGTGTGCGAAGAGCGAACCTCCCTCAATTTTCGTTCGCAGGGTGGCACTTCTTTTTTTCAAACAATTGCCGGGATAATGAGTTTTTAGTTGTCGTTAACAGTTGTCGGTATCAATATTTTTTTTGTGTAAACTATTAACAATAAAATGAATACAATTTGGATCGTATTGCCCATCTTGACGCTCTTGATGTTTGAGCTGGGCTTGAACTTGAAGATAGAGGATTTTAAGCTTTTTCGCGATCGCCCCAAACCGGTGATTGCTGGCTTGGTGGGACAAATAGTGGTGTTGCCGTTGCTGGCGTGGCTGATAGGGCGCGCGTTTGGTCTTGAACCATTGTTCCTCATTGGCTTCGTGCTCATAGCTTGTTGCCCTGGTGGGAGCTCGTCAAACGTGTTCTCGATGCTGGCACGTGGCGATGTGGCACTCTCGGTGTCGCTCACGGCATGCAGTAGCATTATCACCCTCTTTACCGTGCCTCTCATTATGGACTGGGCGACAACTGCTGTGGGAAGCCAGACCCATGTGCAGCTGCCGGTGGGCAAGCTTTTCATGCAGAACATTGTGCTCATGTTCCTTCCCATAGTGGTGGGCATAGCGGTGAGGAAGAAGTGGGGGAGTGCTGCCGAGAAGATGCACAAGGTGCTCTCTAAAATTGCTTTCCCTGCCTTGATTTTCCTTGCCACAGTCTTTTTTGTCCAGAACCGTGAGGCTATTGCCGATAGCTTTGGGCAGCTGGGAGTGTCGGTGAGTGTTCTCATCCTGCTAGCCATGGCAAGTGGGGTGCTCATGGCATGGCTCCTGCGCCTCTCGGGTCGCGAGCGTCGCACTATTGTTATCGAGATAGGTATGCAAAATGCCGCTCAAGCGATAGCCATTGCCAGCAGTCCGCTGGTGTTTAACAGCGACATCATCGCCATTCCGGCAATCATCTATGCCTTAATGATGAACATTATCCTTATCATTTACGTGGCAATTGCCAAGCGACGATAAATTTACTGTGTTATAAAATAATATAAAAATTTGCTCACTAGTGGCATCTTATTGAAAAAATAACTACCTTTGCAACATGAAAAGGGGTGTTTTGGTTTAATCAACTGAAACATACCTTTTTATATAAACAACAAATTAATTAACTTCTTAAACTTAATTCATTTTTTATGAGAAAGTTTTTATCTCTCGTGATGATGGCCATGCTCGCCGTGGGAGCATGGGCTGGTGAGGTGACTTTTACCCCAGCTACAGTAAATGGTTCGACAAGTATGTCGAAAGATGATGTGACAATCACTATTACAGGTGGCGATTTGGGAAGTTCTTATTCGGAGTATCGTTGTTACAAAGGACAAACTCTTACAGTAAGCGCTTTGGTTAATATTACCAAGATTGAGTTTACTTGTACCGCTAATGGAACATCCAAATATGGTCCAGGTTGTTTTGCTTCACAGACTGGTTATAGTTATAATGGCAATGTCGGAACATGGGTAGGTAGCTCACAAACAGTAAGTTTTACAGCTGAGTCAAATCAAGTGCGTGCTACTCAAATTGTTGTAACACTCGACGATGGCACCACTCCCGTTGTGACCGTAACTCCTCCCACCTTCAGCCCTGTTGCAGGTGAGGTTGAGGCAGGTACAGCTGTTACTATCAGCGCTCCCGATGCCGAAATGATTGTTTATACTACCGATGGAACTACTCCATCTTACGCTAATAACGTTGGCGACATCTACACTGAGCCTATCGTTGTTAACGAGGCTATGACCATTAAGGCCATCGCTGTTGACGCTAACGATAATGAGAGCGCGGTTGCTACCGCTGCTTACACCATCAAGGCTGCGTCTCAAATCGCAACTGTTACATTGCCTTATGCTGAGTCGTTCCAAAATGGTCTTGGAGATTTCTATATTAACGATGTTGTAGGTGTAGCAGGTTCTGAAATTTGGAATGTCGGTTCTTATAGTGGAACTTATTATGTTAAGGCTACATCCTATATTAATAGGACCAATAATGATGCCGAAAGCTGGCTGATTTCGCCTTACATCAACATGGAGGGTGCAACTAATCCACAGCTTACTTTCAGCCACGCTATCAATGCTTTCTTTAGTGATGTTGAAAATGATGCTACAGTGTGGGTAAAAGAGAAAGACGCTAACGACTGGACTCAGATTGAGATCAGCTATCCAGCTAAGCCATCCACCGGTTATTCTAGCTTCTTGGAGCAAGCTATCGACCTGAGCGCTTATGCCGGCAAGACTATTCAAGTTGCCTTCAAGTATGTGGGTCACTCAACTGGCTCTGGCACTTGGGAGGTTGCTGAATTCAATGTAGAGAACGTTGAGGCTCCCGTTGTTGCCGCTCCCGTTATCACCGGTGAGACTCCATTCATCGGCACTACCACTGTAACTATCACTTGCGAGGCTCAGAACGCTACCGTTTATTACACTATCGACGGTACTGAGCCCACCAACCAATCTACTGAGTACACTGCTCCATTTGAGCTCAACGAGAGCGCAACCGTTAAGGCTATTGCCTATGACGTGACCGGTGCAACTTCTACTGTTTCCGCTAAGGAATTTGAGAAGACTTTCTCAGTTGCTACTGTAGCCGAGGCTCTTGCTCTTGAACAGAACACCGAGTTCGTATTCACTGGCAATCTTGTAGTTTCGGCTCAAACTGGTAAGTATCTCTATGCTCAGGATGAGACCGGTGGTGTGCTTATCTATGGCACTGTTACCCCTGCATACACCAAGGGCGATGTTATTCCCGCAGGCTTCAGCGCTAAAACTTCAGTCTTTAAGGGTGCTCCTCAGTTTAGCAACCCCGCAGGCCTTGAAGCAGCAACCGCGACTGCCGAGATTGAAGCCGAGGCTATTACTCCCGCTGAGGTTAGTGTAGATCCTTATAACCTGTACAAGTATAACGTCATCAAGGGTGCTACCATCACTACCGGCGAAGATGGTAAATATTATCTTACCGTAGATGAGGACAATGTAGTTGTTTATGTCGACCGCTTTAATGTAGAGATTCCTGCCGACCTGGAGAAGACCTACGATGTTTATGGCATCGCAGGCTGGTACGATGGTGCACAGTTCATGCCTCTCGAGTTTGTTGAGGCTGTTGAGCCCGTTGTTGAAAGCTTCATTAGCTACACTGCTCAGCAAGAGCGTGGTACTGTTGCCGTAACTCTCGAGGATGGTACTGCTGTTGAGAGCCTTGTAACCAAGGTTGCTGAGGGTACTAAGTTCACTGTTACCGCTACTGCCGCTCAGGGCTATATGGTAACCAATATTGAGGTTAAGGCTGGTGAGATTGTTATCACTCCTACCACCGATCCTTATGACGGCGAGTTCAGCGCTCCCGCACTCAAGGCCGAAGGCGCAAGAGAAATGAGCCAGACCTTTGAGATGCCAGCCGATGATGTTGCAATCACTGTTACATTCGATACTCGCACAGGTATTGAAAACATTAACATGGACAACGTTAAGGCTGTTCGTTTCTTCAATGCCGCAGGCGTTGAGAGCGCTACTCCATTCCAGGGTGTAAACATTGTTGTTCGTGAAATGAACGATGGTAGCAAGGTGGTTACCAAGATGGTTAAATAATTAGATTGAACCATTCTGGAACTTTCCAATAGCTAAAATGGGGCATTGCCCCAGAGCGCAATAAAAAGCGTGCCGCTTACCCACGGCTTACCGGGGTGAGCGGCACTTTTTTTATGGTTTTCGCTGCGATTTGATTTCTTTTAATTTTGGTGGGCTCGGTTTTGGCACAACCGCTATTTATCTTTGCACTGTCAATTTAGTAATAACAAATAATTCAAATAGCAATGAACGATATCAAAACGCCTAATCCATGCGCACTTGACGATAACGACTTCGCCCCCTGCGCCAGCCCAAACCTTAACTGGGCATCAAACCTTGTGGGAATCATTTTTCTTGCTTCATTCCTTACCTATCTTGCACTACATTGCTTGTGAGCAATAGCTAAATAATCGCAGCGACTAAAACTATGTGAGAATGTAAAATCAAGGAGCAGGACACCATAGCGTGTCTTGCTCCTGATTGTGGTGTTGTGGAAGTTTCCAGTTATAATTAACGTGAGTTCGACGAATTTATCATTTGAAAATCATTGCGTTAGCAACTCCCCCTCTAAGTTAGAGGGGGTCGGGGGGAGTATGTCACCTCATTTGATAGTTATCATACTCCTCCTCTATCTTAGAGGAGCAGCCTGATATACAGCTATTTATTTTCGTCGAACTCACGTTAATTATGATTATATAGAAACGTAGCCCATCAAGCCCCATGCCGTGGCTAAAGCTTAACGGCTCATGCGTTTCTTACCCTTGGCTTTACCTTTACTCTTGGCCTTTGCTTTGTCGGCTTTTTTTGATGATGACCCCTTAGCTTGCTGTAGTCCCATCTTGATGTTCTTGATTAGTGCCTCGCTCGAGTAGGTAGCTCCGGTAGCCACGTCGGCGTCAAGTTTTAATGCTTCGTCAACGCTCTTGCCAATGTACTGCTTGAAAACTTTGTCTTTAGCTTTGTTGAAATAGGCTGGAGTCTCCTTGTTGTCACCGGCGGTGATAGCGGTTATGCGACCGTTTTTAACGGTGATGTTCACAGGAGTAGTGCCGTTGTATCCAATCACCTTCTTGGCAATCTCACCAGTGTAAATCACTTGTGGCGCGCTAGTTGCGCTCTTCTTGCTTGTTTTAGCCATGGCACTGGGCGACATCGCTGCCATTGCCGCAACTGCCATGCACACCAGTGTGCAATAAATTTTTCTCATAACTTAATATTGTTTAATTAGTGGTTTTAGTTGTTGTATTTTGACTGCAAACTTAGCGAAAAATTTAACTACACGGTGCAAGAAAAAGTGGATTTTAACACTTTTACTGTAAAAAAAGGAGCAAAAAAATGTTTTTTACTTTTTTTATCGCTCAGTTTGTGTTACCTTTGTTATTTAAAAATGAAGTTTTGCGAGAATGACATTTGACGACGATATTAAAGCTTGCATTAAAATTCTCAACGAGGGAGGGCTGATTTTGTATCCCACCGACACTATTTGGGGAATTGGATGTGATGCCACTAAGCCCGATGCCGTGAAGCGGGTCTATGAACTAAAACAGCGCGACGATAACAAGGCACTTATTGTTCTGCTTGATAGCGCCGACCGTCTCGACCACTATGTGATTGATGTGCCTCCCATGGCTCGAGAGTTGATAGAGGTCGCTGTAAAGCCACTCACCATCATCTATGACGGAGCGTTTAATGTGGCTCACAATTTGCTCGGCGAGAACGACACGCTGGGAATTCGCATCCCTCATGATGAGTTTGCCCACAGGCTTTGCGCTAGTTTTGGCAAGCCCATAGTCTCTACCTCGGCCAACGTTAGCGGTCATAGCACCGCCAGAACATTCAGCGAGATTGACCCGCTCATCAAGCAGGGGGTAGACTATGTGGTTAAATACAGGCAGGGCGATAATAGCCCGCATGTCGCGTCTAATATCATCATGCTAAGCAGTGACGGCACTTTTAAGATAATTAGATAAAAAGAGTAAAGCAAACTACTGTGACAGGCGAAGTTAAACAACGGTTGCGATATGTGATTGGCGATTTCTTGTCGTCAAATGTGGCATGGTTTGTCTTTAATCTTGTGCGATACCATTTTGGCTTTGTGAAGGGCCACCTTTCTCTGGCATCGTTCATGTGCTCTGAGAATGTGATTATTGGGCAGGTTATATTTCCCCTGCTCATGATGTTTGTTTACTACATCTCGGGCTATTACAACGTCCCTTACCGCAAGTCACGACTGCAGGAGTTCATTATCACATTGCTTAGTGCCATTTGCAATAGCCTGCTGATCATGCTGGTGGCACTAATCAACGACATGGTTGAAAACCGCACCGAGAACTATGAGGTGATTTTCTTGCTCATGGGGGTACTCTTTGGGTTTGTTTATATTGTGCGACTTGCGATAACCAATGTGTGCACTCGCAAGATTCGCACGGGGCAGTTGCAGTTTAATGCGATTATCGTGGGCAGTGGAGCAGCGGGCTATGCTTTCTTCCAGCGACTGCACAGCACTATCAACACCCTGGGCTACAACGTGGTGGGATTTGTTGACTTGCCAGGAGAAAATCGCGTCAAGGACATCGCTTTGCCGGTCTATAGCCTCGACGATGTGGTGGCGGTGTGTCGCGATCATGCGGTGAGCGAGGTGATTGTGGTGCCCACCAAGCAAAGCCCTGAGCAGTTGCTTAACGTCATTGACCGCCTCTATGTCCTCAATCTTCCCATCAAGATGACCCCCGACCGCTACAACTTGCTCATGTCGCGCGCTCGCTTTAGCAACCTCTATGGCGACCCGCTAGTCGACATTTCGGGTAGCACCATGAGCGAGGGTGGCAAGAACATCAAGCGAGTGGCTGATATTGTTCTCTCTATAATAGTCATGTTGCTTTTGTTGCCTGTTTATCTGGCGGTGGCTATAATCATCAAGCTGGATTCTAAAGGACCGGTAATCTTCAAGCAGGAGAGGGTGGGGTATCATAACAAGGTGTTTAACATCTACAAGTTCCGCTCAATGGTGGCCGATGCCGAGAAGGACAATGTGCCACAGCTATCGAGCGAGAATGACCCTCGAGTCACGCGAGTGGGGCATTACTTGCGCAAGTATCGCATCGACGAGTTACCACAGTTCTGGAATGTGGTAAGGGGCGACATGTCGCTGGTGGGTCCGCGCCCCGAGAGGCAATACTATATCGATCAAATAGTGGCGCGAAAGCCGGCTTACCTGCTATTGCACCAGGTGCGACCAGGAGTTACCTCCATGGGGCAAGTGAAGTTTGGTTACGCTAGCAGTGTCGATGAGATGCTGGAGCGTCTCGACTACGACCTTCTCTACATTGAGAACATGTCGCTACTCACCGATATTAAAATTCTGGTATATACTATCAAAATCGTATTCACGGGCAAGGGTGTGTGAGAAATGAACAGTTTTAACAAGGTAAATAAAACCGAAGAGTCGCCTGTGGAGTCACCATTGGCGAGGTGGCTATCGGCACTGCGCAAGTGGCGTGAGCAGCACATCAAGGAAAAAACTTTTGTTGTGGTGTTGGCGTTGGTAGTTGGTGCTGTCTCGGGTCTGGCTGCCGTTTTGCTCAAGTTCCTCATTGGCTTTATAGCTGGCCTGCTTACTAAGCATGTTCACATTGCTGGAGGAAACTATGAGTATCTTGTTTTTCCTGTAGCGGGAATTTTGATAGCGGGGCTATATGTGAAATATGTGATAAGGGATGATATTTACCATGGAGTCACGCGTGTGCTTTATGCTATCGCGCAGCGCAAGAGCCGGTTGAAGCCACACAACATGTATGCTTCGCTTGTGGCTTCGTCGGTGACCATTGGCTTTGGTGGCTCGGTGGGAGCCGAGGGTCCTATAGTATTCACAGGAGCGGCTATTGGCTCTAACTTGGGGCAGTTTTTCCGTCTTTCACCACAAACTCTCATGCTCCTGGTGGGCTGTGGGGCGGCCGCCGGTATCGCGGGCATCTTTAAGGCTCCCATTGCCGGAGTGCTGTTTACCATTGAGGTGCTACTTATTGACCTTAACTCACGCTCGGTGGTGCCACTCATCATCGCATCGGTGACCGGTGCCACTGTGGCCTATGCTTTCACCGGATATAATGTGGAGTTTTTCTTCTCTCAGAGTGAGCAGTTTTTCACTTCTCGCATCCCATTTGTGATTTTGCTTGGCCTCTTCTGTGGTTTTGTGTCGCTTTATTTCAACAAGACCATTGAGATGATGGAAAACATGTTTAGTCGCATCACAAAGCCGGGAATACGCTTTGCGATAGGAGCGGTGATTTTGAGCTCGCTTATTTTCTTTTTCCCGGCTCTTTATGGTGAGGGCTATGGAGCCATCAATAGTCTGCTCAATGGTGATGTGACACCATTGTTCGACAACAGTGTCTTCTACTCACATCGCAATAGTGTGTGGTGGGCAGTGGCGCTTGTGGGATGTTTAACTCTCACTAAGGTGTTCGCTACAAGTGCTACCAATGGCGGTGGTGGTGTGGGTGGTACGTTTGCGCCATCACTCTATGTTGGGTGCATGGCCGGTTTTTTCTTCGCTTTCTTGCTAAACTCACTTGGAGTGGTAGACCAGGCACTGCCCTTGTCGCACAAGAATTTCGCCCTGCTGGGCATGGCTGGTGTGATGGCTGGCGTGATGCACGCTCCACTCATGGCAATCTTCTTGACAGCCGAGATGACTGGTGGATATGACCTGTTCTTGCCATTGCTCATTGTCTCGGTGGTGTCTTACCTCACCTCGCGCATTATCTTGCCCTATGGCATTTACTCTAGACGTCTTGCCAAGCGCGGTGAGCTACTCACTCATCACAAGGACAAGTCGGTGCTCACTTTGCTAAAGATGGATAGTGTCATAGAGAAGGATTTTACACCTGTCAATCCCAAGATGAGCCTCAAAGAGATGGTAGATGTGATAGCGCATAGCTCGCGAAACATGTTCCCCGTTACCGACGGCGAGGGTAACTTGCTGGGTGTTGTGCTCCTTGACGACATTCGCAACATCATGTTCCGCCCCGACCTATATCGTCGCATCTATGTGGAGCGATTTATGTCGGCTCCGCCAGCACAAATCGAGGTGGGAACACCCATGGAGCGGGTAATGAAGACATTCGACGAGACCAAGGCTTGGAACCTGCCTGTGGTAGAGAATGGGAAATATGTGGGATTTATCTCTAAGTCTAAGATTTTCAATTCCTATCGGGAGGTGCTCAAGCACTATAGTTACGATTAGTTGAATGCACAATGCTCAATGCTCAATGCACAATGCACAATGCTCAATGCACAATGCACAATGCACAATGCTCAATGCACAATGCACAATGCACAATGCACAATGCTCAATGCACAATGCTCAATGCACAATGCTCAATTAATAATTACAGTCTAGAACTTCTAGAAAATCTAGAACATCTAGAAAATCTAGAGAAAATGACAACTCATGACAAAAGAAGACCTCAAAATAGTGTTTTTCGGTACCCCCGATTTTGCGGTGGAGAGCCTGCGTCGCCTTGTGGAAGGCGGGTATAACATTGTGGGTGTGGTAACTATGCCCGACAAGCTTGCCGGACGTGGACACCGGCTATTGCAGTCGGCAGTGAAACAATATGCCATTGAGCAAGGATTACATGTTATGCAACCCGAGCGGCTCAAGGACGAAGCATTTGTGAATGAGTTGCGAAGCCTGAACGCGCAGCTTCACATCGTCATCGCCTTTCGCATGTTGCCCGAGGTGGTGTGGGCAATGCCACCACTGGGAACTTTCAACCTGCACGCGTCATTACTGCCCAAGTATCGCGGAGCGGCGCCCATCAACTGGGCTGTGATGAATGGTGACACTGTCACTGGTGTTACCACCTTTTTCCTCAAGCACGAGATTGACACGGGCGATGTGATTCAACAACAAGCTATTGAGATTGGGAGAGAAGACAATGTGGAAACTGTTCACGACCGTCTCATGACGCTAGGTGCCAGCATGGTGATTGACACGGTCGACGCCATTATTGCGGGCACAGTCAAGCCCATACCTCAGGACCAAATGCTCACTGCTGGCGAGCAACCCACGCCAGCCCCCAAGATTTTTACCGACACTTGCCACATCGACTGGACACGACCAGCCGAGCAGTTGTATAACCACATTCGAGGGCTTTCGCCTTATCCTGCCGCGTGGAGCGAGATTGTTGATGCACAGGGCAACAAGCATCATGTCAAGATATTCGCTACAGGACAGCCACAGGCTAAGGGTGGGGTAGTGCCAGGCAAAATCGCTGCCGATGGCAAGCATCTCACGATTGACTGTGGTGATGGAGCGCTAGAGGTCTTAAGCCTCCAGCTGGCAGGGAAAAAACGTATGCCAGCCCCCGATTTCATGCGGGGCTTCAACCTTGACGGATGTAGCTTTGTTTAGGAAATAAAATTGAAGAGGAGTATTATTTAACGTGAGTTCGACGAAAATAAATGGCTGTATATCAGGCTGCTCCTCTAAGATAGAGGAGCTGTCGCGAAGCGACTGAGGAGTATGATTTCCTTATGATTAGAGGGGGAGTTGCTAACGCAACGATTATCAAATGATAAATTCGTCGAACTCACGTTATTTACCTTGAGTATATTTCCTGCGATGTGGGAAGGGTGTTATTTAGCCGATGCTACAAATGCTTCCCAGCGCTCAATGAGGGCCTTCATGTCGGTGGGTAGGTCGCTGTCAAAGTCCATCTGCTGACCGGTAGTGGGGTGTACAAACCCCAAGGTCTTGGCATGAAGCGCTTGCCGTGGACACAACTTGAAACAGTTGTGGATGAATTGTGCGTAGCTCGACGATGTGTTGCCACGCAAAATCTTGTCGCCACCATAGCGCTCATCATTAAAGAGGGGATGGCCAATGTGGCGCATGTGAACCCTGATTTGGTGAGTGCGACCTGTCTCTAGCTGGCATTGTACCACTGCCACGTGGTTAAGGTTTTCGATGGTGTGATAGTGGGTCACAGCATGCTTGCCTTGGTCGCCATCGGGAAAGACCGCCATCTGAAGGCGGTCACGCAGACTACGCCCTATGTTGCCCTCGATGGTGCCGTCGAGCTGCTTCATCGCTCCCCACACCACGGCTATGTATTGCCGCTTAGTGGTTTTGTTGAAAAATTGCAGGCCTAGCGAGGTCTTGGCATTGGGAGTTTTTGCCACAACCAGCAGTCCACTGGTGTCCTTGTCGATGCGATGCACGAGACCCATGCGGGGGTCGGTGACGTCATAGTTTGGATTGTCTTTGAAGTGCCATGCCAGCGCATTGACCAGTGTGCCGTCGTAGTTGCCGTGGCCTGGATGAACGCACATGCCGGCAGGCTTATTCACCACCAGCAGGTCTTCGTCTTCGTAAACAATGTTAAGAGGAATATCTTGGGCTATGATCTCATTCTCATAGCGGGGACGGTCCATTACCACCGAAATCTCGTCGCCAGGATGCACTCGGTAATTGCTTTTCACGGGTGTTCCGTTCACGCGGATGCATTGAGCCTCGGCGGCGTTCTGGATGCGGTTGCGTGATGTGCCCTTAATGCGCTCTACAAGGTACTTGTCGATGCGCAACAACACATGACCAGGCTCTACCACATAGTGGTAATGCTCCCAGTAGTCGCGACCGTTCTCAGTGAAGTCGGGGTCGCTAAAATCGTTCTGGATTTCAAGGCTTTCGGCGCCAAGCAACGTTTCGCTGTCTTCTATAATTGACATGAAAAAAGCGTTATGGGGAAAAAGTAGTATAAGCTGTGGAGTTAATGCCCCTGCTCACTCTCTATGGCTGCTGTTCTTTGGGCTCGGCGGCAGCTCTAGCGCGCTGGGCGCGTTGTAGCGAGTCTTGCACATTGTCGGGAAGCACGTCAAATGGCATCTCAGGAACAAGGCCGTCGCCCACCTCAATGCTAATCTGGTCTTTTATAGAAACTTTACTGCCAGGGGTGACAGGATGACCATTCACTTTTACCGACAGGACAAGACCCTCGTCGGCACTGGGAACGGTATCAACCTTTACAAACTTGAATCCCATGCTCGTCAAGCGGTTAACGGCATCGCGACAAGAAATGTCGCTCAAGATGGGGAGATTTACCGTCTTGGGGTTGAAAGCGTTGATGGTGAGGTGGATGATGCGCGTGGTCTTAGCCATGGCATTGCCCTTGGGCTCTTGCTCTAGCACCATGCCAGGCTTGATGGCCTCGTTAAACATCGAGTCGCTGATTTCCCACTCAAAACCTGCTGCTTCTATCTTGCGAATGGCATTGTCGAGCGACATGTTGCGAACACTGGGTACTTTAGCTTCCTGGCCATGAAGGGTGAAAACATCAATTAGTAGGTAGATGGCATACCATGCTGCCACAAAGGTTATGATTACGCCCAGTGCATTCATCAGGACGGGATGTTGCTTTCCAAAGTCTCCAAACATATATTGATTGCTTAATATAGAAGAATAATTAAATTAAAAAATAAACGCACAAAGATAGCAATTTGCACTAAAACGCACAAGCAAATCACTGTTTTTTCAGATTACTTGGACCATTTTCCTGGATTTTAACTTCTAAAAAATTAATTACAATAATAAATAACCCATAACTGAAATCTTTTTACTACCTTTGCAGTTTAGATTGTTATAACGCAAAATATTAAAAATATCATATCTATGTCAATCGAGAACATACTATCACAAGCTACCGCACTGGCGGTGAAAGAACTCTATGGAGCTGATGTTGAACCACAAAGCATTGTGCCGCAAGCCACTCGCAAGGAATTTGAAGGGAACCTCACCATTGTTGTTTTTCCTTTCCTCAAAGCTTCGCACAAGGCCCCCGATGCCACCGCGCAAGAAATTGGGACCTACTTGACTGCCCATTGTGATGCGGTTGAAAAGTTTAATGTAATCAAGGGTTTCCTTAACATCAGCATCAAGCCTTCGTTTTGGGCACAGGTGCTCAACGACATTTGCCGCGACGAGAACTATGGCTTCACACCCGAAACTGCCCAGAGCCAGCTTGTGATGATTGAATACAGCTCACCTAACACTAATAAACCCCTTCACCTGGGTCATGTGCGCAACAACTTGCTGGGTTATAGCCTTGCGCAAATCATGAAAGCCTGCGGTAACAAGGTGGTGAAAACTAATATTGTCAACGACCGTGGTATCCACATCTGCAAGTCGATGCTTGCTTGGCTCAAATGGGGCAATGGGGCTACACCCGAGAGCACCGGGAAAAAAGGCGATCACCTGATAGGCGACTTCTATGTGCTCTTTGACAAGCACTATAAGGCCGAAATAAAAGAAATTGCGGCTGCTCAGGGCATCACCGAGGAGGAGGCCGAGAAGCAATCTACCCTCATGCAAGAGGCGCGCGCCATGCTCAAGAAGTGGGAACAGGGCGACAACGAGGTGCGCAGCCTGTGGGAGAAGATGAACTCGTGGGTGTATGCGGGCTTTGATGAAACCTACAAGCGCATGGGCGTTGACTTCGACAAGATTTATTACGAGAGTCAGACCTATCTCGAGGGTAAAGAGAAAGTGGAAGAGGGCCTGGAAAAAGGTGTGTTCTATCGCAAGGAAGACGGTAGCGTGTGGGCCGACCTCACTGCCGACGGGCTTGACCACAAAATCCTCTTGCGCAGCGATGGCACCAGTGTCTATATCACTCAAGACATTGGCACAGCCAAACTGCGCTATCAAGATTATCCCATCGACAAGATGATATATGTTGTGGGCAACGAGCAAAACTACCATTTCCAGGTGCTCTCGCTATTGCTCGACCGCCTGGGCTTCAAGTGGGGAAAGGACTTGATTCATTTCTCCTATGGCATGGTTGAGTTGCCTAATGGCAAGATGAAATCGCGCGAGGGAACTGTGGTGGATGCCGACGACCTCATGGACAAGATGGTACTTGATGCCTTTGAGCTCTCGAGCGAGAAGCTTGCCGACATGACACTCGACGAGAAGCGCGAGGTGGCTCGCATCATTGGCATGGGAGCGCTCAAGTATTTCATTCTCAAGGTCGACCCACGCAAGAACATGCTTTTCAACCCCGAGGAAAGTATCGACTTCAACGGCAACACAGGACCTTTTATCCAGTACACCTACGCGCGCATTCGCTCACTGCTGCGCAAGGCGGGCGACAACCTGCCTGCTCTCGATGTGGCCAATGTTGTTCCTAACGACAAAGAAATTGCAATCATTCAGCGACTAGCCGATTTTGCCACTACAGTTACTGAGGCTGGAAAAACTTATAGTCCTGCTCTCATTGCTAACTACACCTATGAACTAGCCAAGGAGTTCAATCAGTTCTACCACGACTACAGCATTCTCAAGGAAGATGATGACAATGTCAAGGTGTTCCGTCTCGAGCTATCGCGCACTGTAGCAAGTGTCATTAAGCGTGCTTTATCACTGCTGGGCATCGAGGTTCCCGAGAGAATGTAAAAGCTGGCACGCTTTTTGCTGACTTATCATTGAAAAAAGAATAACAAAAAGATAATTTATTATGAACTACAACAATCTTCCATCCATGCCTCAGCCTCAGGCAACACAGGCTGTGCCGCAGCAGAGCGAGTGGGCTCTAAGCACCTATATGAGCCAAGTAATGCGCAAGGTGTATGTGAAAATGTTCTTGGGTTTGCTGGTGACAGCACTCACATCCTATATTGTACTCACTAACCAAACTATTCTCATGACTCTCCTTCAGAGTCGTGCGTTGCTCATTGGGCTGTGTGTGGGTGAGCTGGCACTGGTGTTTGCCTTGTCAATGGCTATTAACAAGCTGAATCCTGTTGTGGCAACAATCATGTTCTATGCCTATGCCGTGCTCAATGGCGTCACCCTCACTCCCATCTTCCTGGTCTACACCATGTCGTCGATTGCGCTCACATTCTTTGTTACAGCAGGTGTGTTCTTGGCAATGTCAATCTATGGCTACACAACCAAGAGCGACCTCACCAAGTTTGGAACCTACATGGTGATGGCACTCATTGGTCTGATTGTGTGCTCTATTATCAACATCTTCTGGGCCAATAGTGTGATGGACTGGATTATAAGCTTTGCGGGAGTGGCAATCTTCGTTGGCCTCACCGCATGGGATACCCAAAAGATTAAACAAATGGCTCAAGAGACCGACGAGGCCAATGCCGGCAAGCTCGCCACTATTGGCGCCCTGTCGCTTTATCTCGACTTCATCAACCTCTTCCTGTACCTGCTACGTTTCCTGGGCAATCGCGAGTAAGAGATATTTGTGCTCTTATAGAGCTAAGCGATTAAATAATAAGCGTCACATCTCACGTTGTGGGATTGTGACGCTTCATTTTTCAAAATCGAGCCCTATAGGGCTTGTTGCCTAATACACATTTTCAACCATTAGTGTCCTGTTAACCCCAAATCGGTCACTGATTTAGATTTAAAGATACCTTGCTGCACCCAATTTCACGACAGCAAAGATAGTGCAAGCTTCAGAGAAAAATGCCCCTATCATCTTTTTTATTCCATAATTGTTGTGCAATTTATTAAAAATCATTACATTTGCGAATAGAGTGATGTTAGCAAGAGGTGAAATATCTGATTTTATTCCCCAGCGGTTTGTCTAATCTGTTGGGTGTCAAAATTTTACCCCCATTTCTGGTGTGGTAAATAGATAGCCTCGCTTTCCATCAGGGCTTTTTCTGTTGGTAAGGCACATTTCATCTACTGCTGGAGTTTGCGCCTTTTATTATGTGTGGTAAAGAATTGAATTTTAACTAAAAATCAACAAATATGAATAAGAAATTTACCTTACTCCTTCTCATGGTTCTTCTTGTCATAACGGCGAGTGCCCAAACAACATTTAATGACGGCACCTTCAAATATGAACTCACGACGCTTAACACCACAGGTGAAACCGTAGCCAAAATTACCAGCTGGCATGCCATGCCGTCGGGTACTAACGTTACTGTGAATGTGCCCGGTTATGTCACTTACAGTGGCACCCGTTATCGTGTATATGAAATTGGCGTGACAGGACTTGCCGCCAATGATAATTCCCCCA
>ONEL01000016.1 GCA_900316835.1 uncultured Prevotellaceae bacterium
ACTCAATAGAAGACCAAGAGAAAAACTTAATTTCTCTACGCCCAAGAAAGAGTTCTTCAAACATTTTATTTAATTTTGCGCTTGCCAGTTGACTCTACACGGTATGCGCTTTACAACTTTATTCAAAAAAATGTGACCGTATTCGTTAGGAAATTTGGTGATAAATGATTAAATTTGCAACTTGAAAAAAGCTACTACATGCACATTGTCATTGCTGGAAATATTGGTTCGGGTAAATCTACACTCACACGGTTGCTGTCGCAACACTACGGGTGGACACCACGCTATGAGTCGGTAGACCATAACCCATATCTTGAGGACTACTATCGCGACATTCACCGCTGGTCGTTTAACTTGGAAGTTTACTTCCTGAAAGAACGCTTTCGCGACATGCTTGCCATAGCTCAAACTCCCGGCACCATCATCCAGGACCGCTCAATCTTTGAGGGTGTGTATGTGTTCATGGCTAATAACAAGGCCATGGGGCACCTCTCCGACCGCGACTACCGCACCTACATGGAACTCTTTGAGCAAATGCTCTCAATCATCAAGCTCCCCGACTTGATGATTTACTTGCGTGCCTCGGTGTCGCACCTGGTGAACAATATCCAGAAGCGCGGTCGCGACTATGAGCAGACGATGAAGCTGGAGTATATCGAGAACTTAAACCAGCGCTACGAGGATTTTATCAATAACCAGTACAAAGGCCGTGTGATGATAGTAGACAAGGATAATCTCGACTTTGAGAACCGACGCGAGGATTTCTCGAGCATAACCTCGCGCATCGACAAGCTGCTCTACGGTCTGTTCCCAATAGAAAACTAATATCTACACACTATTCAATAATTATCTCATCAAGTTATGCACATAGCAATAGCAGGAAACATTGGTTGTGGTAAGACAACACTCACCCGCATGCTCGCTGAGCACTACGGGTGGCAACCACGATATGAATCAGTGAGCGACAACCCCTATCTAGAGGATTTCTATGCCGACATGGAGCGGTGGTCGTTTAACCTCCAAATATATTTTCTGAACCGCAGGTTCAAGGAGGTGGTGGAGATTTCGCAGACCGACGACATCATTGTTCAGGACCGCACTATCTTTGAGGACGCGTGCATCTTTGCACCTAACCTGCATGACCAGGGCATGATGAGCGATCGCGACTTTAATAACTATAAGGACCTCTTCGACTTGATGATGTCGCTGGTGAAACTGCCCGACTTGATGATTTACATCCGCTCGAGCATCTCTACGCTGGTGTCGCAAATCCAGAAACGTGGTCGCGAATATGAGCAGACCATGCGACTCGACTATCTGCAGGGACTGGAACGCCGCTACGAAGAGTGGATAAAGACCTACGAGGGTCGCTTGCTCGTCATTGATGGTGATAACTGCAAGTTTGGCGACAATCCCGAGCATTTCGACCAGGTTATCAACCGCATCGACGGCTTGCTCTACGGCCTCTTCCCAATAGTATAGCTTAATACACACATTCACATATCAAAATAAAAATGCCTGACATCATCAGTTGCCAGGCATTTTTATTATGCGCGTTGTGTGTTAATCCTCAAGGATTATTTCACAATCTTAGTAGTAGTCTTGCTACCATCGGTCATCTCGCGTACCACGATATTCACACCCTGGAATGGAGTTGCGCTCTCAACACCTGCTGCATTGTAGTAGCGAACGCTCTTAACGTTGCTGGTGTTGATGTCCTCGATAGCGGTTGGACTTTTCTTCTTGAAAGTTACTGTGATTGTAACATCCTCGGCTGGCATCTCATAGGTGCCCGCTACTGGAGCCTCGGCTTTGAGCATTGTCTCTCCCTCGGCATTAACTGGGTTGAGCACAGTTTCTCCTGCCTTAACCTCGAAGTTTTCAACCTCATAACCCTCGGCTGGAGTAGCGGTAACTGTAAACTTCTCGCCTTCCTTAACCTTAGTTACATTGCTCTCAACAGCAGTGCCATCCTCAAGAGCTACAGCAACAGTACCATTCTCCTGCTCAGCAGTGAAGGTGATAACCTTGCCTTCCTCAACGGGCTGCTCACCAGCAGCAACTGTGGTCATGAGCATCTTAGGCAAGAACTTAGCAAGGTTAGACGAAGTGCCTCCCCATGATGATGTGTAAACGTAGTAAGCGCAGTCGTTGGTTTGGTTCAAACCAAGCCAAGTAGTACTAGCATAGTTGTTCTTCTCCACAACATAGGTCTCAAATGCCAAGTTTCCACCATTGTAAACAAAAGGCTCGTCGAAGACGAACTCAAGCTCAGTGTCTTCACCAGTGGGGACGATAGTAGCCACAACCTTCATGTCGGTAACAGCGTTGCTGGGTACTGAAGTTGCAGTCTCGCGCTCAAAGGTTGTGTAGTCAACTTCCTTGGCCGAGAGTTGAAGCTTACCTTCCTTGAAGAGGATAGTAGAATTAGAGAAGAATTTCACGCTTGTAATGGCACGACCTTGAAGCTGGGTAAGCATCTCGGCGGGATAGATGAATTGGCTGGTAGTACCCTGAGTGTCGTAGTAAGAGCCATAGACTGGAATATAACCGTTTTGGTTATTGCCTTCGCAAACAACAATTTCGCTACCGGCTTCAATTGAAGTACCTTTCAAGCTTACATTGAAGGTACCAGCTTCGCCACATGTAACAGCAAGATTGTTGTTGTAAACGCCATCGGCCTCGGGGTTGAAGACAACAGGAACTTCAACAGTCTCGCCACTTGCAATCTCGGTGTCCCAGTTCACGCTGAAAGGAGCATCTACCGTGAAGGTGGGAGTGAAAGCGTTCAGACCACGGTTCTTGATAGAGATGTTGAGAGTAGCTTGCTCACCAGTGTAAATCTTGCCAAAGTCAAGAGTCTCGGGAGAAACCTTTGCATCCCAGTCAACAGCCTCGCCAATGTATTCGATAGTGGCCTTGGGCAGGAAATTCTGTAAGGTAGAATAAGTTCCGTAGTGAGAGAGACTAGAATTGACACCTGCGGTTTGACGAATACCCAAGGTGTAGAAGTCGGCGTAGCTTGCCGAAGCGGTGATAACCTTAACCTCAACGAGAAGATTCTTCTCGCCACTGTAAGGGAAGTTCTGAGTAAATGCGAAAGGCATAGTGGTCTCGCCACCAACGATTTGGTAGGTGCCACACACTGTAAGGTCGCTGTAGGTGGTGCTAGAGCTTTCAACTGTAGCATCATCAACTTCCTTGAGCGAGAGCTGAAGAACACAACCTGCATTGCTTGCGCTCATTGTGGTTTGGAAGTGGAACATGAAGCCCGAAATTTCGGTTCCGGCGATCTCAGCGAGATCTTCTTTAGGATAAATCATGTAACCATAAGTTCCCTCGGTGTCGCAATAAGTACCCTTTATAGGGAGATAGTAGTTAGTGTCTTGACCATCAGCAACCACGATTTGATCGGCACTTGATGCTGTAAAGCAAGCAACAAAAGCCATCATGAAAAATAGTAATTTCTTCTTCATTTTGTTTTGGGTTTTTTGTTAATAAATAATTGTGTAGACTATAGTGATATAGTTCAGTTTACGCTAAAAAATGGTGTGATAGTTTGTGGTTTAGTTTTCGCTTGCAAATATATATTTTTATATTTAATTATCAGCAAAATAAGGATTGAAAAATGAGAAAAAACTGTTTTTTCTCTCTAAATTCTACTTTTTTAATCTAAAAATGTTATCTTTGCAGATTAAAGTTGTAAGTTTTATTACGTAATGAAAGTTAAGATACACCGTGAAGGTCAAAATATTATAGTGGTGCTGTTGCTTATATTGCTGGCAATCAACATCCCAGCCTACTTGTTCATGGAGCTCAAGTGGATCCCCATCACGCTCTCCGTGATTAGTGTTATTACATTTGCGCTGGTAGTGAATTTCTTCCGCCTGCCGCAACGTCATTTCAAGGGCGATAGCGACGGAGTGGTGGTCTCCAGCGTGGATGGCAAGGTTGTTGCCCTCGAGGAAGTATATGAGGGTGAATACCTTCACAAGAATGTGATACAGCTATCGGTGTTCATGTCGGTATTTAACGTGCATGCTAACTGGGTGCCACTCAAGGGTACTGTGAAATATGTAAAACACCATGCTGGAAGGTTCTTGGCAGCCTACCTTCCCAAATCTAGCACCGACAATGAGCGCTCGGCTATTGTGATAAAGAGCGCCAAGAATGGCGAGGATGTGCTTGTGCGTCAGATTGCTGGCGCCATAGCTCGTCGCATTGTTACCTATGTCGACGCCGATGAGGAGGTAGACATTAGCGACTTTATTGGCTTTATTAAGTTTGGCTCGAGAGTGGATATTTACTTGCCACTCAATAGCGAGATACTGGTTAAACTGGGCGACACAACCACTGGTGGCATCACTCCCATAGCCCGTCTCAAACCTCGTGATAACTATGAAACTACTACAAGCAATAAGGAATAATATCCCCAACGCCATCACCTGCCTCAACCTGCTGTGTGGCGCACTGGCGATTGTGGTGGCTTTCAAGCCTTTTGACACAGTGCTGTGGGGGCTACAAGGCTACCAGCTGGCATTTGTGTTGATAGCGCTGGCTGCAGTTGCCGACTTTTGCGACGGCCTAATGGCACGCTTGCTCCATGCCGTGTCGCCACTAGGTAAGGAACTTGACTCGCTGAGCGACTGTGTGAGTTTTGGGCTCTCTCCAGCCCTTATATTATATAATGTGATGGTGGCTGCGGGATGCGATAGCTGGGTGTGCCTAATGTCGATGATGATACCGGTGTTTGGCGCCCTGCGTCTGGCGCGGTTCAATGTTGATACTAATCAAGCCACTACTTTCACTGGACTTCCCATTCCAGCCAATGCCATCTTCTGGATAGGATTTATCAACTACTATGCCAGCCACCACACCGTGAGTCAGTGGATAGTGCTGGCGCTGATAGTTGCGCTGTCGCTCTTGATGGTGTGCAACCTGCGCATGTTCTCGCTCAAGCTTCACGGCTTTAGCCTCAAGGAGAGCTACCGCCAGCTGGTGCTGGTTATTGCCAGCGTGGTGTTCATAGTTCTCGCTGGCGTTTCGGGCTTAGCTTGCGTGATAGCGTTCTATGTGCTAATGTCGCTGTTGCTCAAGGAGAAAGAGTGACAATGCCACAGCGTCAAGCCACTGTGGCGTTAGGAGATAAACATCACCTCCATTAGAAGAAAAAAACTTGGCACATAAATTGCAATATTGCTAAATACAGGAAAAATATATCGTCTAATTTTTTAGCTTGTTTAAATGGGTACTTTTCTTTTTATATTGCTACTTGTAATACTCTACTTCGTGCTTTCACCCATAGTGAGAGTGTGGCGCAAGGTGCGACGTTTCCAGGATGAGTATAATCGCAACATGAGTGGCAACACCTATGGCGGTTCACCACAGCAGGATGCTCCCCGTAGCGAAGAAGAAGAGTTGATAGAAAAGTATCGTCGCTACAGCCAGGAGAATGCCCAGAGTGTGGACTTTGAAGAGCTGGATGGACCCATGCCGCAACAGGAATCGCACCAGGAAACATCACAGCAATCTACTACCAGCAGCACTCGTTATCAAGAAGAAGCCGTGAGTGATGCCGAATATGAGGAAATAAAGGACTGATAGAACAATCCCATCACTTAATCATTCTCAATGCCGCTTGATCATGGCGGCTATGTTTTCACGCTTGAAAAGTACTGCGCCGAACACTAGCAAGAGGGCTGTGCGGTAAGCGATATTGAGCCAGGGGTTGCTAAGGTGCAACGCCTCAAATGCCACATATATTATTAATGTGAGTGCTGTGTAGATGGCAATATCTTTCATGGGATAGTTGATGGGATAGTATTTGCGCCCCACTATGTAGCATAGCACCATTGAGATACCGTAGCCTGTGAAGCCACCCCAAGCACATGCCATGTAGCCATAAGTAGGCACGAAGGCGAAGTTGATGGCAACCAGCACTGCGCAACCAATGAATGAGAACACCGCGCCCCAAATTGTCTTGTCGGTCAATTTATACCAGAATGAGAGGTTGAAATACACTCCCATCATTATCTCGGCAGCCATGACAATGGGTACCACCTTGAGGCCGTCCCAGTAGTCGGGAGCGATGATGAACTTGAGGATGTCGATCCACGCCATCACCATGAGAAATGCCAGCAGTGTGAAAATGATGAAGTACTTCATGGCTTGAGCGTAAGCCTCGCGATTGTCTTTGTCACGGCTCTTGCCAAAGACAAATGGCTCATAGGCCCAGCGGAAGGCGTTAGTGATGATGGCCATGATCATAGCCACCTTGCATGCCGCGCCGTAGATGCCCAGTTGCACACGACCATTGGCGGTCTTGTCGATGATGGGATAGAGAATTTTGTCGGCAGTCTGGTTCAAGATACCCACAATGCCTAGCAACAGCAGTGGCCATGTGTACTTGAGCATGCGCTTGAGCAACTGCCAGTCAACCCGCAGCTTGATGCTTGCAAATTCCTTGTAGAAACACACTGTGGTAATGCCAGTGCACACCAGGTTGAGGTAGAAAGCGTAGCCCACACCCACCGTAGGGTCATAGATTTTACCCACCACGTGGGGGTAAGACTTGTAGAGCTCAGGTAGCCACAGGAAGTAGAGCAAGTTGAGCAAGATGTTAAGGATGATAAACAAGAACTTGAGTGTGGCAAACTTGATGGGGCGATGCAAATATCGCAGATAGGCAAAGAGAATCGACTGGATAGCGTCGAGGGCAACAACAATCGCCATCACGCTGATGTAGCTGGGATGGTCGGCATAGCCCATAGCTGGTGCCAGCCATGGCAGGCACAGGAATATCAGTGCCACAAAAGCCAGCGACACTGCCCCCACAGCCATTAGCGAAGTGGAAATCACGTCGGCAGGTTTCTCATCTTCCTTATTGGAGAACCTGAAGAACGTTGTCTCCATGCCAAAGGTGAGAATGATGATGATGAGTGCCACGTAGCTGTAGATGTTGGTTATCACGCCATATCCTCCCGAGGCGGCACTAATTTTTGCGGTATAAAGTGGCACTAGCAGGTAGTTCAAGAACCGCCCAACTATGCTCGTAAATCCATAAATTACAGTATCTTTTGCTAAAGATTTTAAATTTGCCATTTTGTTAGTTTTCTCATTTTCTAAAACTATGCGACTATTAAAACAGCCTGGGTTGCTCACCGGGGCGAGTGGGGAAGTCGCGGTGCAGATGGGTGAAAGCAAGGTCGGTAGCCACACGCCCGCGGGGGGTGCGCTTGATAAATCCTTCCTTGATGAGGAAGGGCTCGTAAACTTCCTCAATGGTACCGGCGTCCTCGTTGAGGGCTGCGGCAAGAGTCGACAAGCCCACGGGGCCACCGCCAAACTTGTCGATGATGGTAGTGAGCAGTTTGTGGTCAACCTCGTCAAGGCCATAGGTGTCGATGTTGAGCGCCTTGAGGGCATAGCGAGCAATATCGGTGTCGATTTTTCCGCTGCCTTTCACTTGCGCGAAGTCGCGCACGCGTCGCAACAGTGAGTTTGCCACACGAGGCGTGCCACGGCTGCGCAGTGCTATCTCGCGAGCGGCATCATCGTCGATGGGTACATTAAGTAGCCTTGCCGAGCGCTTGATAATGCCCTCGAGCACCTCGTGATCATAATACTCCAGGTGGCAGTTGATGCCAAAGCGAGCGCGCAACGGTGCTGTGAGCAGACCACTGCGTGTGGTGGCGCCAATGAGGGTAAATGGGGCAAGTGTGAGCTGTACCGAGCGTGCCCCAGGACCCTTGTCAATCATGATGTCGATGCGGTAGTCTTCCATTGCCGAGTAGAGATATTCCTCTACAATGGGACTGAGGCGGTGTATCTCGTCGATGAAGAGCACATCATTTTCCTCGAGCGACGTGAGTAGCCCGGCAAGGTCGCCTGGCTTGTCAAGAACCGGTCCACTGGTGACTTTGAAACCCACGCCCATCTCGTTAGCGATGATGCTTGAGAGGGTGGTCTTTCCTAGTCCTGGAGGGCCGTAGAATAGCGTGTGGTCGAGTGCCTCGCCACGCTTGCGGGCTGCGGCTACAAACACCTTGAGGTTGCTAATAATGCCCTCTTGCCCGGCAAAGTCGTTGAAGCGCACTGGCCGCAACGCTTTCTCAAAGTCGCGATCGCCCTGCGTGCGTTCCTGCCTTATATCAAAATCATCATTCATTGTCGTCATGATTTGTTTCCAAAATGCAAAATTAATAATAAAACCCGTAAGCGACAAAATTATCACATCTAATTCTATTTTTGCACATTGTGCTACTGAATTTGAGGTGCGGGACAATCATTGAAAAATGGGTGAAATTATGATAGCCTTCACACAATAAACAATACTATTGCGCGGTTTTATAATATAGAGTAATTACTTTACCTTAAAAGCAAAATATGGAACGAAATAGATATTGTGTTATAATGTGTGGTGGCGTGGGGAGCCGCTTTTGGCCCTATAGTCGCACTGCAATGCCAAAACAATTCATTGATTTCTTGGGTACTGGGCGTAGCCTGTTGCAACTCACGGTCGATCGCTTGGAGGGCATTGTTCCCACCGAGAATATTATCATGCTCACTAATGAGCAATACCAATCTATTATACAAGAGCAACTGCCACAAATCAAGACCGAGCAAATCTTGCTTGAACCAGCGCGTCGCAACACAGCGCCATGCAATGCGTGGGCGGCTTGGCACATCAAGGCCATCAACCCGAACGCTAAGATTATGGTAGCACCCAGCGACCACCTTATCCTCAAGCACAACGACTTCAAGGAAAGTGTTAGAAAGGCTTTTGAGTTTGTGGAGAAGAACGATGCCATTGTCACCTTTGGTGTCAAGCCTAGCCGTCCCGAGACTGGCTATGGCTACATCCAGGAAGGTGAGCATGTAGACGAGCACATCTCTAAGGTCAAGACATTCACCGAGAAACCCGACAAGGAGTTGGCTAACGTCTTTCTAGAGAGCGGTGAGTTCTATTGGAACTCGGGGATGTTCTTTTGGGGTGTAGACACAATTATTAACGCCATGCGCAAACATGCTCCTGAAATAGCCGAGATTTTTGATAAGGGCGCTAGCGTCTATGGCACTGATGCCGAGAAACAATTCATCGATGAGCATTATTCCACCTGTCCTAACATCTCGGTCGACTATGCCGTGATGGAGAAATCGGCGAATGTGTTTGTGGAGAAGGTCGACTTTGGCTGGAGCGACTTGGGCACCTGGGGGTCAATCTATGACAACTCTCCTAAGAATCGCGATGGCAACGTCACTCCAGGCACTCGCGTGCTAGCTTTCGACAGTAACCACAACGTCATTGCGGCACGGGGCGACAAGCTGGTAGTGGTTTCGGGGCTTAATGGCTACATCGTTGCCGACACCCCCGATGCTTTAATGATTGTCCCCATCAACGACGAGCAGAAAATCAAAAACTACGTCAACGAGGCCAAGACCCACTTTGGAGACAAGTATTTGTAGAAAATAACTGAGATAATTAATAGAAAAAAAGAGTTGCTAATCGATTGATTAGCAACTCTTTTAGTGCCCAAGAAAGGACTCGAACCTTCACGCCTTGCGGCACACGCACCTGAAACGTGCGCGTCTACCAATTCCGCCACTTGGGCTTTTTAAATAAAATGCTCTTGCTCGAAAGACTTTGCGCAAGCGCAGTTTTCTCTCGCTCAATCGCATTTTTGCGGTTGCAAAGTTAGATATTTTTTTTGAACTGACAATATTTTTTGAGGAAAATAATTATTTTTTTCTTCAAATCAGCATTTTTACTCCTCAATATAGGCATTATTGGGAATAAAAGTAGTACCTTTGTGGACTATTTTCGCCCATTGTGCGCGCTAGGCACTATGGTCTATTGCAAGCGCATTGCCAGTGGGCAAGATTAAAATATATGAACAAGGACAACACCAATAAGAAACAAACCGAGGAAGCCATCATTCACCAGGCGGCAAGCGAGGAATACCGTTATGGCTTCGTCACCGACATAGACACCACCGTCATCCCTAAGGGGCTTGACGAGAATGTGGTGCGCCGCATTAGCGAGCTTAAGAATGAGCCGGAATGGTTGCTGGAGTTCCGCTTAAAGGCGTTTCGCCACTGGAAAACGTTGCCATTGCCCAAATGGGGCAAGGTGAACATGCCCGACATTGACTTCCAGGCCATTAGCTATTATGCCGCTCCTCGCACCCACACTGGTGAAGACAAGAAGGAAATAGATCCTGAGTTAAAGAAGACTTTCGACAAGCTTGGCATCCCCCTTGAGGAGCAGAAGCGCCTCAGTGGTATGGCTGTTGATGCCGTTGTCGACAGCGTGAGCGTGCACACCAGCTACCGCGAGCGCCTTGCCGAGCTGGGAGTGATATTTTGCTCTATCAGTGAAGCCATAAAAGACTATCCCGACTTGGTGCGCAAGTACATGGGAAGTGTGGTACCTTATACCGACAATTTCTTTGCTGCTTTGAACTCGGCTGTATTTAGCGACGGGTCGTTTGTGTATATCCCCAAGGGCGTGCGTTGCCCCATGGAATTGTCGAGCTATTTCCGCATCAATGCGGCACAAACGGGGCAGTTTGAGCGCACACTCATTGTTGCCGACGATGATAGCTATGTGAGCTACCTTGAAGGCTGCACCGCTCCCATGCGCGACGAGAACCAGCTTCATGCCGCCATCGTAGAGATTATTGTGGAGGAACGTGCCGAGGTGAAGTATAGCACCGTTCAGAACTGGTATCCTGGCGATAAAGACGGCAAGGGTGGTATCTACAACCTTGTTACCAAGCGCGGCATCTGCCGTGGCGACCACTCAAAGTTGTCGTGGACGCAGGTGGAAACCGGAAGTGCTATAACTTGGAAATATCCCAGCACCATTCTCAAGGGTAACAACACAGTGGGTGAATTCTATAGCGTAGCTCTCACACGTAACTACCAGATGGCCGACACTGGAACCAAGATGATACACCTGGGCAAGAACTCACGCTCCACCATTGTGAGCAAGGGTATCAGCGCTGGTCACAGCGAGAACAGCTATCGTGGCATGGTGAAAGTGGCTCCCGATGCCACTAATTGCCGCAACTACACTCAATGTGACAGTTTGCTCTTAAGCGACACTAGTGGTGCTCACACATTCCCTGTGATAGAGGTGGGTAACGATTCAAGTATCGTGGAGCATGAAGCGACTACCAGCAAGATTAATGAAGACCAAATATTCTACTGCAACCAGCGTGGCATCAGCACCGAAGATGCCGTAGGGCTCATCGTTAACGGCTATGCCCGCGACGTGATGAAAAAGTTGCCCATGGAGTTTGCTGTTGAGGCCCAGCGCCTTCTTAGCGTATCGCTCGAGGGTAGCGTGGGGTAATATTAATTAAAAATGAAATTTAATCTCTAGAAAATCTAGAACTTCTAGATAATCTAGAATATCTAGAAATATTTTTAAAATGCTTATCATCAAAGATTTACATGCCACTATCGAGGGCAAGGAGATATTAAAAGGCATTAACCTCACAGTTAAGCCTGGTGAGGTGCATGCTATCATGGGACCTAACGGTAGCGGGAAGAGTACCTTGAGCGCAGTGCTCACAGGTCATCCAGCCTATACAGTTACAGGCGGTGAGGTGGAATTCTATGGAAAAAACTTACTAGAGCTTAGCCCTGAAGACCGTGCTCACGAGGGCATTTTCCTTAGTTTTCAATATCCCGTGGAAATTCCTGGAGTGCTGATGAACAACTTCATGCGCACCGCCATCAACGAGAAACGCAAGTATCAAGGTCTAGAGCCCATGAGCGCTGCCGATTTTCTCAAGCTCATGCGTGAGAAGCGCGCGGTGGTCGACCTCGACAACAAGCTTGCCTCGCGTGCTGTGAATGAGGGCTTCAGTGGCGGTGAAAAGAAACGCAACGAGATATTCCAGATGGCAATGCTTGAACCACGATTGTCGATACTCGATGAGACCGACAGCGGCCTTGACATCGATGCCTTGCGCACCGTCGCAAATGGTGTAAACCGCCTTAAGAGCAAGGACAACGCTACCATTGTCATCACTCACTATCAGCGCTTGCTCGACTACATCAAGCCCGATCAGGTGCATGTGCTCTACAAGGGACGCATAGTGATGACTGGAGGCCCTGAACTGGCTTTGGAGCTAGAAGAGAAAGGCTATGACTGGATTAAGGAACAAGTTGATAACGGCCAGCTATGAACAACTCGCTGAAGCAATATATCGAACTCTACGACTCTAATCGGGACGCTATAAATTTGCGCTCAGTGCAACATCTCAATGCCTTGAGAGAAACTGCACGCAAGGCACTAGATGGCGTACTATTGCCACGCAAGGGTAGCGATGACTATGAGGCTACCGACCTGAATGCGGTGCTTGCGCCCGACTATGGCGTGAACATTAACAGAGTGGACCTCTCGCGCGAATCGACAACTCAGTTTCGTTGCGAGGTGCCAAACCTGAGCACTTGTCTATACTATGTGTTTAACGACACGTTCAAGCTAAGCGCAACAGCGGGCCAGAGTGGCGACAAGGTGGGCGTGATGTCGTTTAGCGAAGCGGCTCATCGCTTGCCGCTTGTGTTGAGCAAGTATTATGGCTCAGTTGCTCAGCTCAGCAACGCGTGTACAGCACTCAATACCCTGCTAGCCCAAGATGGTGTTCTCATCTATGTCCCTAAGGGTGTGGCAACCACTAAGCCAGTGCAGTTGATAAATGTGTTTGACGCTAACGCTCGCCTCATGGCGGTGCGACGCATGCTCATCGTGCTTGAAGATGACGCTCAGGCTCAAGTGCTTGTGTGTGACCACACCAAGGGTGATCAGCAATATTTGAGCCTTGAGACAGTAGAGGTGATAGTAGGGCGCAATGCACATCTCGACTACTATCACATGGAGGAGAGCGGCATGGGTACCACACGCCTCTCGCAGCTGTGGGCACGCCAGGACGAAGGCAGCAATGTGCTAGTTGATGGCATTACCCTTACCAATGGCTATACCCGCAACGACTTCCGCATTGATGTGGATGGCGCTCATTCCACTACTCAACTACTGGGCATGGCGATTGGCAGTGGCAACCAGCACGTGGATAACCACACACTAATTAATCACAATGCGCCACAATGCCAAAGCAACGAGATGTTTAAGTATGTGCTCAACGACCAGGCTATTGGAGCCTTTGCCGGCAAGATTCTAGTCAAGCCTAATTGCCCCAAGATTGATGCCTATCAGGGCAACCGCAACATTGTGGCATCGCCCGAGGCTAAGATGTATACTAAGCCTCAGCTCGAGATTTATACCGACGACGTGAAGTGTTCACACGGCTCAACCGTGGGGCAGCTCGACCAAGAGGCACTATTCTACATGCAGACTCGCGGCATCTCGCTTCCTGTGGCTCAAAAGTTGCTCATGCAAGCCTTCATGAGCGACGTGATCGATGGCGTGCGTCTCGCTTCACTCAAGGACCGCTTGCGCCACCTGGTGGAGATGCGCCTCAGTGGTGATGATGCCATGTGCAAATCGTGTAACTTGAAACAATAAATAACTCTCTACACACCTTCTTCTCACGACAATGAATATCTACGACATAAGAGAACAATATCCTATCCTAAAACGGAACATTGAGGGACGACCACTTGTTTACCTTGACAATGCCGCCACTTCACAAACCCCACGGTGCGTGGTGGAAACTATTACCGACATGTACTACAAGCACAAGGCTAATGTGCATCGCGGTGTACACACTATCTCGCAAGAAGCGACCGACTTGATGGAACAAACTCGCGAAAAAGTGCGCCAGTTTATCAATGCCAAGTCGACCAATGAGATAATTTTCACTCGAGGCACTACCGAGGCTATCAACCTGGTGGCATCGTCCTACGGCGATAGCCTTTTCACTGGTGATGAAATAGTGCTTACAGTGATGGAGCATCACAGCAATATCGTGCCCTGGCAACTGTTGCAGCGCAACAAGCGCCTCAAGATTCACGTGGTCCCCATCGACAAGAAAGGAAACCTCGACATGAATGTCTATGAGGACTTGTTTACCGAGAACATTCGTTTTGTGGCTGTAACCCACGTCTCTAACGTGCTGGGCACGATCAACCCCGTGAAGCAGATTATAGAAATCGCGCACAGGCAGGGCATTCCGGTACTAGTCGACGGAGCACAGGCAGCGCCACACCTCAAGATCGACGTGCAAGACCTTGATGCCGACTTCTATTGCTTCTCTAGCCACAAGATGTACGGTCCTGCCGGAGTGGGTGTGCTTTATGGTAAAGAAAACTTGCTCAACCGCATGGTACCCTACCAGGGTGGTGGCGAAATGATAGGCAACGTGTCGTTTGAGAAAACAACATTTGCCGAATTGCCATTCAAGTTTGAGGCTGGTACCCCCGACTTTGTGGACATTGCCGCCTTTGGCGCCGCTATTGACTACATCAACTCGCTGGGCATCGACAACATTGCCGCTCACGAGCAGTTACTCCTTGATGCCGCCACCAGCCAACTCATGGAGATAGAGGGAATGCGCATCTTCGGTACTAGCGAGAACAAAGAAGGTGTTATCTCATTCCTTGTCAACGACATCAACAGTTACGACATGGGGTTGTTGCTCGACAAGCTGGGTATCGCCGTGCGCACCGGCCACCACTGTGCTCAGCCCTTGATGAAGCGCCTGGGTGTGACGGGAACAGTGCGAGCCTCGTTCGCCCTCTACAACACCCTTGAAGAAGTCACCGCCTTCACCCAAGCCGTAGCCCGAGTGGCAAAGATGTTTTAGTTTCCATTTGGATAAATAAAAAAGAAAACAAGAACTATCCAATAATAATATGGTGTTGTTGAGTTTTTAAGGGGAGAAACAACAATATCGTCACAAAAAAATGTTTATTTTTGTGGTATATCGTTTTGGTTACATCTTCATAAATTTAACACACACAATCCTATATAAACGGCACACAAGTTTCCAGCACAATAAAAGGCGCAAGACTAAAAAAGTTACACATTTCAAATGATAACAGACCGCTGAAATCATGATATAATCAATATAATGCCCACTTATTACAAGAGGGTGTGTCAAAATGCGAAATCTAATGAGAACTCCTCCTCTAAGATAGAGGAGGTGCCCGAAGGGCGGAGGAGTATGATTGTGTAGAATGAGCTGATAATCAATGCCATAAACAGCTATAGCGGTTCTCATACTCCCCCCTGCCCCCTCTATCTTAGAGGGGGAGTTGCGTCATTTATCGAATTATGACACACCCCCTTGCTTTGATGGTTATATAAAACCTGTAATGGATTAAGTGTCGAGCGTTGCGTAGGTGGCGTTGTCCTCGATGAACTTGCGGCGGGGTGCTACTTCCTCGCCCATGAGCATCGAGAAGATGCGGTCGGCCTCGGCGGCATCGCTAATGTTCACGCGCTTGAGCAGACGACCCTCGGGATCCATTGTGGTTTCCCACAACTGATCGGGGTTCATCTCACCAAGTCCCTTGAATCGCTGCACGCGCACGTTCTTCTCCTCACCACCGGCATACTTGTCGATGAACTGGCGCACCTGCAAGTCGGTCCAGCAATACTCCATTGTGTTGCCCTTAATGGCACGATACAATGGTGGTGTGGCGATGTAGAGGTAGCCGTTGTCGATGATGGGTCGCATGCGGCGATAGAAGAATGTCATGAGCAGGGTTGCGATGTGAGCGCCATCCACATCGGCATCGGTCATGATGATGATGCGGTGGTAGCGCAACTTCGACAGGTTAGCCTCCTTGGGGTCTTCCTCGGTGCCAATGGTGACACCCAGTGCACGGAAGATGTTCACTACCGACTCGCTCTCAAACACCTTGTGGTCCATTGCCTTCTCCACGTTGAGGATTTTACCACGCAGTGGCAAGATTGCCTGGAACGCGCGGTCACGGCCCTGCTTTGCCGAGCCACCTGCCGAGTCACCCTCGACGAGGAAGAGCTCACACTTGGCCGGGTCACGGCTCGAGCAGTCGGCAAGCTTGCCGGGGAGTCCACCACCAGCCAGTGGCGACTTGCGTTGCACCTTGGCTCGCGCGGTCTCGGCGGCATGGCGAGCTGTTGCGGCAAGGATAATCTTCTCCACAATAGCTTTGGCTTGAGTGGGGTGCTCCTCAAGGTAAACGTTAAGAGCCTCGCGCAGGCTAGTCTCAACAGCGCCAATCACCTCGGTGTTGCCGAGCTTGGTCTTGGTCTGACCCTCAAACTGAGGTTCGAGCACTTTGACCGAAATTACTGCGGTAAGGCCCTGACGGAAGTCCTCGGGCTTGATGTCTACTTTCACTTTCTCGAGCATCTTGCTATCCTCGGCATATTTCTTGAGTGTCGAGCCTAGTCCACGACGGAAACCGGTGAGATGTGTACCTCCTTCAATGGTATTAATGTTGTTGACAAACGAATAGATGTTCTCATTGAATGAGGTGTTGTAGGTCATTGCCACTTCCACGGGTATGTCGCCCTTGCTGGTGCTGATGTGGATAACATCGTTGATGAGGGATTCCTTGCTGGCGTCGATGTAGCGCACAAACTCGTCGAGACCAGTGCTGCTGAAGAATTCCTCGGTGTGGGGGTTGCCGTCCTCGTCAAGGTTGCGCAGGTCGGTGAGAATGAGTCTCACGCCGGCATTGAGGTAAGCCAGGTCACGCAAGCGGGTGGCAAGAATGTTGTATTCGTAGACGGTAGTCTGTGTGAAAATTGTGGCATCGGGGTGAAACTTAACGGTTGTTCCATGCTCATCGCCACAGTCACCAATGATGTGAACGTCGCAAGTGGGCTTGCCGTAGGCATACTCCTGGCAGTAGATTTTACCGCCACGACGCACCTCGGCACGCAGATAATCGCTCAGGGCGTTAACACAACTAACACCCACACCGTGCAGACCGCCCGACACCTTGTAAGAGCCCTTGTCAAACTTACCGCCGGCATGTAGCACAGTCATTACCACCTCGAGAGCCGATTTTTTTAGTTTCTCATGCTCATCGACGGGGATACCACGTCCATTATCTTTGACGGTAATTGAATTATCCTCGCCTATTGTGACGTTGATAGTATCACAGAAACCAGCCAGAGCCTCGTCGATAGAGTTGTCGACTACCTCGCTCACCAAGTGGTGAAGTCCCTTCACACTAGTGTCGCCAATATACATGGCTGGACGCTTGCGCACCGCCTCAAGTCCTTCAAGCACTTGAATGTTATGCGCCGAATACTTTTTTTCTTCTTGTTGTTCTCTAATTTCTTCGCTTGTCATAAAAATATCTTGATTTTTTCTTTAATTTCAATCATAGTTTGTGAGAGCGCGCAAAGATGGTGTAGCTCTCTGTCCTACAGCGTGTTGCAACAACGGTTTGGTTCTCAAGTTTGGTGTGTTTTACATCATGCCGTAAAAACATACAAAAATACAAAAAAATGCTTTAATAGCACACTTTTTAAATCATAAAAAAAGTGAATAAATTGCATGAAAAATAACTAATAATTATTTTTGCATTATGATGAAAATGAGGGTCATAATAGCACTACTGTTTTTGGCAGGTGTGTTGCCGATGTGGGCATCGGTGGGCAGCCCTTATCATAGTCTTGACAGCTTGATTAGGATACAAGACAAAATTATTGCCGCTAGGACTCGAAGCATTGAGGCTATCAAGCGCGAACGTCGTGCTGGCATGGCCATGCCCCAAGAATACAGGATTAATGAACGTCTTTACCGGGAATATGTTGATTTTCAAAACGATTCGGCTCAACGCTATGTGCGCCGTAACATTGAGATAGCGCGATTGCTGGGAGATAATGACAAGCTTACCGATAGCAGGCTGATGTTAATGCACCTGCTCGCCAAAGCCTACTTGCCCGAAGAGGCCCAACGCATAGTGGAGCAGCTAGATACCACAACCATGAGCTCCGGGCAAAAGCTTGATTACTACAAGTCTCTATCTGACATTTACTTGTTTAAGCTAGAATATTACACTGGCAGTGCCTACGAGAAAGAGTATCGCGACATGATGACGCATTATCATGGCGTGATAGCAAGTTTGGCGCAAGAGGGTAGTGAACTGAAAATTCTTTATCAAGCAAGCCATCTGGATGATGTGGGAAAGACTAGTGAGGCGATTACTCTGCTGGAAAACATGCTCAAGCATTATCGCAGTGGCGAGAGAACTTTCTCGATCATAACAAGCACACTGGCTTATTATTACACAAAGCTGGGCGACCGTGACAAACCCAAGCGACTGCTGGCGATGAGTGCCGCCAGCGACATTGAAGGGTGCATTATGGAGAACTCGGCGCTGCGACAACTTGCCAACTTACTCTTCGATGAGGGCGACATTGACAGGGCCTATCGGTACATCAACCTGAGTGTCGCCGACGCCACTTTCTATGGCACTCGCTTGCGCAATGTGCAATCGTCGCAACTGGTGCCTCGCATCATTAGCTCTTACCAGCGTGAGCAAGAGAACAACTATCGCCGCCTGTTGCTCATGATAGTCGCCCTGAGTGTTCTCGCTTCCATGCTAGTGGCGGGAATCATTGCTTTAACATTGCTCTACAAGCGCTATCGTAGCCTGAGCGAGAGCCGCAAAGCCATTAACGACGAGCTACATCACACCGTGGCGCAACTGCGTGAGCGTGACAAGATTAAAGAGCAATACTTGGGTCGCTTTCTCACCTTTAGTAGCATGCTCATCGACAAGAATGAGCAACAACGCAAGAATCTAAATCGACTTGCCATGGAAGACAAAATGCGCGAATTGAAATCGCAGCTCAAGAGCCCGCAACATTACTACGAGAGCGCAAAATTATTTTACCAGAATTTCGACTCGGCATTTCTCAATATTTATCCCAATTTTATTGAGGAGGTTAACGCGTTGCTCACCGCCGAGGGGCGTATTGAGACAAAAGAAGACGAGCAACTCACACGCGAGTTGCGCATACTCGCACTATTGAGGCTTGGCATTACCTCCAACAAAGAGATTGCCAGCATCTTGCGCGCGTCAATCGCCACGGTCTACACTTATCGCTCACGGCTCAAGACTCGTGCCTTGAACAAGGACACCTTTGAGGATGATGTGGCCAGCATCCACTCCGAGAGTAATAATCCATAGGTGGACAATAAGGTAACACCTTCCTTGGTCTACACCTAAAACCCTAATGACCTGGTTGGGGTTAATCTTATACACAACGTGCACAAAAAAAACAAGGACAACAAGAATAATCCCTGTTGTCCCTGCTGTTGTTTTTATTACTCTAGTTATAGGGTCATTATTACGACATTTCCTCAAATGTTCTCTTGATGATGTCAACTATTTGTCAAAACCAAATTAATACCCCCCACTTTTATATCTCGCCTTGAAAAAGTGTTAATATATCAATTTCTCGGTTCTCTTGGTGCCGTCATTCATTTCAGTTACAACAATATTAATACCTTTGAAAGGTGTAGCGCTCTCAAGGCCTGCAACATTATAATAGCGCACATTTTTAATGGCACGTGACGCGATGTTTTCAACTCCAGTTGTGGGATCGGAAGTCTCTGAAGCCTCAAGCATGTGGCCAATGTAGTTGTTTGCACCTGAGGCTGTTATTAATGAAGATGTTTCTTTCAATGAAATGGCAACTCGCATGGTGTAGAACTGGCCGTCCTTTAAAGTGGTGCCATTGTTGGCCCATGATGTATCGATTACCATGCTTTGCCCCTGATTGCCGTTGCGAGAAGCCTGAAGGACGCCTTCGCTTTCGTTCCAATAACCTGTTACATTAACGATTTGGTTGCTCTTGAGACTCACATTGTCGGTTAGGCTAATGGATTCAATATCGTAGTCATGCACTTCGTAATCACTGTATTGATAGTCGTTATATGTGAGATATGGATTAAGCTCAACATTGTTAAGGAAGCCTGTAAGCCCTATAATCGCATATCCTTTAGAATAATTTGAAAAAGGACTATTGGTCAGTTTAATCCAGTTGCCTTTACCATCGGTGAGGAAGGCGATGCCTTCGGAACTAACAATATCAGCTACAATTAATGAGTCGCTGATGTTGTAGCATTCACCGTCAACACCATTATTAACAATTTCAACAATAGTGAATGTGTTAATTCTGTGTAGTAGCTTCATTGTCAATGAGCTATAATCACTCTTCAAGGTCAGCTTATAGATTCCGGGGTGATCGGCCTCAATCCATCCACACCCATTTTTATATAGAGGTATTTCGTTACTCTCATTGCTCACTCCATGAACTTCTACAATATATGCTTTGTCTTCGCCGGAGCTGTAGGGATAATATGAACTCGCAGGATTTCCATAGTTATCATAATATGTTATTAATAGTTTGTCGTCTTTTAAGAGGGTAACATTTCCTTCTTTTATGTCATGGTTGTTTCTTGGAGTTTTCAATGGACTGCCATTTTTCATATACAAAGCATATTCTAAGCCATAGTTTAAGTCATTTCCTATTATGGCATATGTATGATACCATTCACTCCCCTCCTTATACCAAATAGGATAAAGTTTTAAAGTTTTTAAGTCGTCGCTTACACCAATACCACTGAGTTGATCATCTTCAAGAATAATATTATAGTGGCCTGTCGTTGCACTTGGATCGGTTACCCTTACAAGATTGTAAGCATAATGATAATATTCGGTGTATTTTTTATCAAAGTCTTCCTGATAGTAGTAGTCGCTTGTGTTGTCATAATCGTTGGCAAACACATCAGAACCAAGTTTATAACCAAAAAGGTGGTGCTTTACTGTAAGCCAGCCATAGGAGCGAGGGTCCGGACCAATAGTTGAAATAACTTTCTTGCCAAGTCTTTCTTCCAAATCCTTACCATATATGTTAAAGGGCTCCCCGTAACAATTCAAATTTGGATTGTATTCAATCTCAATAGGATAAGGATTATATTCATTACCATCAATATCTTGATCAGACCACGACCATTCTATAGAATGTTTTTTTTGGGCTATTTGTTGCCCATTGCTATTAAAATAAGTGTATTGCACATATTCACAATCAAGATTAAAATCATCAATCTTCTCGCCAAGAGAATTGATAAACTTCTTACTATAGGAGTGATAGCCACTTTCAGGTTCAGGATAATAATAGTCTAAAAAACCTATAGGATCGTTGACTAAATACACATTGGTGGTAGCGTTGCTATAACCTACTAATGCCAAGAAAAAGGTTAGAGAGAATAAAAATCTTTTCATATTACGTGATTTTTTTTGGTGCCCTTTAGCCTCCCTAATCGGGGCTGTTAAAAAATGTATAAAAAGAATCGTGGAGGTTTGTTTTGTTTATTGCTTACGAGGCTTCGGCATGCCCACACCACAAATAAACAGTACCCCCCCACGACACACCGATATACAGAATCCCGAATACCGGGACAGAGTATAGGCACGTACGCGTGTGTTAACTGCATATCCTTGTGGTGTGAAATTTTGCCGAATTTCGTAAACAGGATAAGCAAAAACGCTTCTTTATGTCTTCCAGCAAGAACTTTAAGTTAAAAACTTGCAGGAATTGTTGCAAATATACTATAATTTTTTGAATTAAACGAAATTACATATTGAAAATACATTTTAGGCTTGTGTAACTGACAAACGTAAATGAAAACAACATTAGCAGGCAGTGTAAATTAAAAGCGATGAGAGAAGCTTCGCCTGTGTGTACTTTTTTGAAAAGCTTATGCTTCACATCACCTAAGGTGAAAAGAGATAAAAAAAGTGGGTCAGAAAACATTTCCGTTTCCCGACCCACATGATTGTGGATTATAATAAAAGTTATTATTCCGACATTTCCTCAAATGTTCTCTTGATGATGTCGATAGCTTGGAGGATTTCCTCCTTAGTGATGCACAAGGGAGGTGCGAAGCGGATGATGTGGTCGTGAGTGGGTTTCGCCAGCAGTCCGTTGTCGCGCAGTTTCAGGCAGATGTCCCATGCTGTCTTGCCCTCGATGGGCTTAGTGACGATGGCATTGAGCAAGCCACGACCGCGCACTTGCACGATAAATGGTGAGTTGATCTTGTTGATGCCTTCACGGAAAATCTTACCCATCTTCTCGGCATTCTGTGTTAGCTTCTCGTCCTTAACAACCTTGAGTGCCTCGATGGCTACACGAGCTGCCAGTGGGAAGCCACCAAAGGTTGAGCCGTGCTCGCCGGGCTTGATGTTGAGCATGATGTCGTCGTCGGCAAGGCAAGCCGAAACGGGAAGTACACCACCACCCAGAGCTTTACCCAGGATAACGATATCGGGGCGGATGCCGTCGTGCATCGAGCACAGCATCTTACCGGTGCGGGCAATACCGGTCTGTACCTCGTCGGCAATGAAAAGCACGTTGTGCTCGTGGCACAGGTCGAAGCATTTCTTCAGGTAGCCATCGTCGGGGACAAAGACACCAGCTTCGCCCTGGATGGGCTCAGCGATGAAGGCGCACACCTCGTCGCCATATTTTTCAAGGGCTTTCTTCAGTGCCTCAGGGTCATTGTAGGGGATGCGAATGAAACCTGGAGTGAGTGGTCCATAGTCGGCAAACGAGCTTGGGTCGTCGCTCATGGTGATGATGGTCACGGTGCGGCCATGGAAGTTACCCTCGCAGCAAATTATTTTAATCTTATCGTTAGGTATACCTTTCTTCACGGCACCCCAGCGGCGAGCAAGTTTAAGGGCTGTCTCCACGCCCTCGGCGCCAGTGTTCATGGGCAGCACCTTGTCATAGCCAAAGTACTGGTGCATGAATTTCTCATACTCGCACAAGCAGTCGTTGTAGAAAGCACGCGAGGTGAGGCACAGCTTGCTGGCTTGGTCCTTGAGGGCCTTAATGATGCGTGGGTGGCAATGTCCCTGGTTTACGGCACTGTAGGACGACAGGAAGTCGAAGTACTTGTTGCCCTCAACGTCCCACACGTACACGCCCTTGCCTTTCTTCAAGACCACGGGCAGTGGGTGGTAGTTGTGAGCTCCGTAACGGTCTTCCATAGCCATGCATTTCTTGCTAGCTTCGCCAATTACGTTTTTCTTCTTTGGAGTTGCTTTTTTAGTAGTAGTTGGTTTAGTTTTTTTGGTTGTTGCCATAGTTAGTTAATTTTATAGTGAAAATGTGCAATTTAGACAATATGTGTTTTTTTTGTGTGATTGTGCAAATATAATTCTTTTTTGCCGAAATATTCAAATTTTTTAGCCATAATGTAGTACAATTTATGTTAAAGTCATGCGATGAGGTTACATTTTTTCTTGTAGTCTGGATTTTTTTGAGTTTTTGAACCTCGGGAGAGTGAGAAATTCACTAAAAATTACTAACTTTGTCGATTAATTGCCAATATTCTATGAGCAAAGAAGAAAATAAACCACAGCCGTTGAGTGAAGACGAGGTTACACCAGTCGAGCAGCAAGGTTCTGAACAAGAAGTTCAGTCAACAGCTGGTGGCGCCACAGCCCTTCCTGGCGAGGCCACTAACCATGACGGGGAGGTGGACCAGCCTGTTCACACGGTTTCCAAAGATAAGAAATTGAGGCTCACAGGCATGTACGAGAACTGGTTTATCGACTATGCCAGCTACGTGATACTGGAGCGTGCCATTCCGCACATTGAGGATGGTCTCAAACCTGTGCAGCGACGCATCCTGCACGTGATGAAGGAAAGCGACGACGGACATTATACTAAGGTGGCTGGAATCGTGGGCGACACCATGCACTATCACCCTCATGGCGACGCGTCGATAGGCGACGCTCTGGTGCAACTGGGGCAGAAGGAACTGCTCATCGACACGCAGGGTAACTGGGGTAATATTCTCACCGGCGATGGTGCGGCGGCACCTCGTTACATCGAGGCGCGACTGAGCGAGTTTGCGCTAGAGGTAGCCTTCGATAGCAAGGTGACCGACTGGACTCTGAGCTACGACGGACGCAACCGCGAGCCCATCACCTTGCCAGTGAAGTTCCCGTTGCTGCTGGCACAGGGTGCCGAGGGTATTGCCGTGGGGCTCTCATGCAAAATCCTGCCTCACAATTTCAACGAAATCCTAGATGCTGCAGTGAGCTACCTCAAGGGCGAGGAGTTTCATCTCTACCCCGATTTCCCCACTGGTGGCTATGTCGACGTCAACAACTACCGCGATGGAGAGCGTGGTGGAAACGTGCGTGTGCGCACCAAGATTGAGAAAGTTGATAACAAGACGCTGCTGGTCAAGGATTTGCCCTATGGAAAAACTACCAGCACTCTCATCGACTCAATTCTGCGTGCCGCCGAGAAAGGCAAGATTAAGATAAAGAAGGTGGAGGACAACACCTCGTCATCGGCCGAGATTATTGTCACTCTACAGCCAGGCACGTCGAGCGATAAGGCCATCGATGCCCTATATGCCTTCAGCGACTGCGAGACCAGCGTCTCGCCCAACATTTGCGTTATCAAGGACGAGAAGCCACAGTTCCTCACTGCCACTCACTTGTTGCAATTCAGTGTTGACCACACCAAGGACATCTTGCGACGTGAGTTGGAAATCCAGCGTCAGGACACAATGGAGTCGCTATTCTTTGCTTCGCTCGAGAAAATCTTTATCGAGGAACGCATCTACAAGGATCGTGGCTATGAGCAAGCCCGCGACGAGGATGCCGCTGTGCGTCACATCGACAAGCGCCTCGACCCATTCAAGCCACAGTTCTACCGCGCCATCACGCGCGACGACATCTTGCGCTTGATGGAGATAAAAATGAAACGCATCGTCAAGTTCAATAGCGACAAGGCCGACAATTACATCGCAATGCTAAATGAGCGCCTCAGCGATATTGATTACAAGCTCGCTCACCTGGTGGAACACACCATCGAGTGGTATGAGAACTTGAAGAAGAAATATGGTCATCTGCATCCACGTCGCACAACCATTCGCGACTTCGACACAATCGTGGCAAGCAAGGTGGCAGAGGCCAACGAGAAACTTTATATCAATCGCCAGGAAGGCTTCATTGGCACCGGACTCAAGAAGGACGAGTACGTGTGCAACTGTAGCGACATCGACGATATCATGGTGTTCTACAAGGACGGCAAGTACAAGGTCATTAAGGTTGCCGACAAGATTTATGTAGGCAAGAACGTGATGTATGTGGGGGTGTATAAGCGCAACGACACACGCACCATCTTTAATGCCATCTATACCGACGGGCGGGGTGGCACTACCTACATGAAACGATTTGCCCTAACAGGTGTTACACGCGACAAGGAATATGACCTCACGCAGGGCAAGCCAGGTTCTAAGGTGCTGTGGTTCACTGTAAATCCCAACGGCGAGGCCGAGGTGCTCAGAATTACTCTCAAGCCCAAGAAACACTTGCGGGTACTACAATTTGACGTAGACCTTGCCGACCTTGCTATAAAGGGCAAGACCGCACGTGGCAACATGGTGACAAAGAACGAGATACATCGCATCACGCTCAAGGAGCACGGGCGTAGTACCCTGGGCGACCGCGAGGTGTGGTTCGACCAGGATATCTTGCGTCTCAACTACGAGGGACATGGCGTCTCGCTTGGTAAATTTGCCGGCGACGACCGCATCCTTGTCATCATGCGCAATGGCGACTTCTACACCACAAGCAGCGAGGCTACCAACCACTACGAGGAGGGTATCTTGCGCATCATGAAATATGATCGCAACCTGGTGTGGACGGCTGTGCTATATGACGCCGATCAGGGATATGTTTACCTCAAGCGCTTCACGCTCGACGACACTAGCAAGAAGCAGCGATTCCTTGGCGAGAATCCCGAGTCACGGCTCTTGCTGCTCACAAGCGAGAAGTATCCACGGCTGGAGGTTAAATTTGGAGGCGACGACAGTGTGCGTGAGCCCATGGTGATTGATGCCGAGGAATTTATCGCTGTCAAGAGCATTCATGCCAAGGGCAAGCGTGTGTCGAATTTTAATGTGGGTACCGTTACCGAACTCGAGCCACGCATTGTGGAAGAAGAACCGCAAGAACCAGTAGAACCCCTTGAGGTGGATGAGGAAATGGATAATAACTCACTAATCGACCAACAAGAGGTTCGCGACAAGCTCACTGGACAAACGCGGCTCTTCGAGGAAGACGAAAATGAAATTTAGTTTTTTTATTATGAGTTTTAAAGAGTCAAACGCAAGGCTAATGGCAGTAACATTAATAATGTTGCTCACGGCTTGTGCGGTCATGGCTCAAGATGCTGACACTAAGCCGCTGAGACCTGTGGCAAGCATGTTTACTGCCGACGTGGGTCATGCCAGCGTGCTCGACTCTTATATATCGCCCATCACCTATGTCGGCACGGCAGTGAGGCTTGGATGTGAAGCACAGCAAGCCACAGGATTTAGTCCGGAGCATTGGACACGCCAGCTCGACCTGGGTGTGAACTACAGCAACACTCACAATCCCGCCGGCAACCATACCATGCATGCTCTCATGATTGATGCGCGGTGGGGAATGATGCACCGCTGGCGCAATGTGCTTGCGCAAGGCTTGCAGCTCATGGCGGGTGGCTCAACGCAACTCTCGGGCGGGGCTCTCTATAATGCCAACAATAGCAACAATGTGGTCTCGGCTCGTGTGCACTGGAGCCTAGGGTTCATGGGGCAAGCAGTCTACAACACCCACATCAAGCGTCTTCCTATCACCATCCGCTACCAGGTCACGGTGCCTGTGGCGGGTGTGTTTTTTTCGCCCGACTACGATGAGGCTTACTATGAGATATACTTGGGTAATCACAGCAATCTCGCCCACTTTGGGTGGTGGGGGAACCGCTTCGACATGGAGAACCTGCTAGCTGCCGACCTGCACTTGGGGAGCACCATTTTGCGCATTGGCTACCGCAATCGCATCGCCTCATCGTGGATTAACAACATCAACTGCCGCGACATTAGCCATAGCCTGGTGCTGGGCATTGGCGGGGAATTCATGAGTGTGGGACACAAGAAGCGCACTCAGCCTGCGACTAACATAATTTCATCCATCTATCAATGAAGAAGTTACTACACATATTATTAATAATACTGGCAGTATTGCCACTGACATCGTGCCACGACCAACCCGAGTGGAAAGATGATGCCCTTGGCAACTTTGATGCTCTGTGGTCGATACTCGACGAGCACTATTGCTTCTTCTCTTATAAAGACGTGGACTGGCAAGAGGTGCGCACGCGCTATCGTGCCAAGATTCACAAGGATATCACGAGTCGCGAACTCTTTGAGCTGTGTAGCGATATGCTAAAGGAATTGCAGGATGGTCACACTAATCTAATATCCTCTTATGACGTGTCGCGTTACTGGATTTGGGAACAATATCCGGTAAACTATGATGAGCGGCTCATCGACGAGCATTACCTTAATTTTAACTATCATCGCGCCAGTGGCATTAAATATCAAATTCTTAGCAACAACTACGCCTACATGTACTATGGCGACTTCGCCAGCGGCATTGGCGATGGTAATCTCGATGTGATATTCAATAGCATTGCTCCAAGCGATGGGCTGGTGATTGACGTGCGCAGCAATGGTGGCGGCTATCTCACTAACGTGGAAACACTGGTGGGGCGGTTCATCGACGAGCGCATCTACGCAGGCTCTATACAGCACAAGACGGGACCTGCCCACAACGACTTCTCCTCTCCCTACGACTACTATTTTGAGCCGGCGCGAGGGCGAGTGCATTACAACAAGCCAGTGGTAGTACTGGCCAATCGTGGTTCTTTTAGCGCTACTAACAATTTCGTCTCTATCATGAAATCGTTGCCTAATGTCACGGTGGTTGGAGACGTGACAGGTGGAGGCTGTGGACTGCCATTCACCAGCGAGTTGCCCAACGGCTGGAGCATACGCTTCTCGGCTGCACCCATCACGGGACCCGATGGCGAGTTGACGGAGTTTGGTGTGGAACCCGATGTGAGAGTCGACATGACCGAGGCCGACGTGGCGCAAGGGCGCGACACTATCCTTGAAAAAGCTTTTGAAATACTTAAAAATAAGAAATAACTATGGAAATTACTCCCATCGCCACATTCCACTCGCCGTTTAAGGACAAGTTTGGCATTCCACGCCAAAGTGGGCTTGTGAGCGAGCTGGAGGGACACATCATTTTCTTGCCCGAGTTCCGCAATGCCGACGCTTTGCGAGGGCTGGAGAATTTTGACCACTTGTGGCTTATTTGGGAATTCTCGGCCAACAAGCACGAGGCCACCAGTCCCACAGTGCGACCACCACGGCTGGGAGGCAACGCTAGGGTAGGGGTATATGCCACACGCTCACCCTATCGCCACAACCGGTTGGGACTCTCGGCTGTGAAACTAACGGCAATAGAACTCGACACAAAGCAAGGACCGGTGTTGCATGTGGAGGGCGCCGACTTAATGGACGGCACGCCCATCTACGACATTAAGCCCTATGTGGCCTATGCCGATAGCTATCCCCAGGCACGTAGCGGTTTTGTCGACACCACTCAATGGCAAGAGCTTGAGGTTGAGATACCACAAGAGGTAGCGCGTCAGTTCACCAGCCAGCAACTCGCGGCACTGCGCCACACTCTAGCCCTCGACCCCCGGCCACACTACCACAACAGCGCCACTAAGGTCTATGGCATGCGCTACCTTGACCGCGACATCCACTTCAGGGTGGAGGGTAATAAACTGACAGTGATAAATGAAAATAAATAAAATTATAATCTATAACAATTTTTACACCCATGCTTCAAATCCGATGTAAAAACAACAACGTGACGAAAGAATTCCCTGAGGGCACCATGCTGCTTGATGTCTACAAGGAATTTGCCGATGAATTGAAACTCCCTTATCCTGTGGTGTCGGCTAAGGTGAACAACGCCTCGCAGGGGCTTAAGTTTCGTCTTTTCCAGAACCGCGATGTGGAATTCATGGACGCCCGCGATGGTTCGGGAAGGCGAGTGTATGTGCGCTCGCTGTGCTTTGTGCTCTACAAGGCTGCAAGCGATGTGTTCCCTGGTAGCAAGCTCTTTATTGAGCACCCGTTGTCACAGGGCTATTACTGCAACTTCAAGAAGAAGAACATCAACGACCCTCTCACTCCCGCCGATGTGCAGCTCATCAAGCAACGCATGAAGGAAATTGTGGACGAGGACATGGTGTTTCACCGCTTCGAAGGCACTACCGAGGAAGCTATACAGGTGTTTGCCGAGCGTGGCTTTGCCGACAAGGTGAAACTGCTTGAAACGAGCGGGCAGATCTACAGTGATTACTACAAACTGGGTGACACAGCCGACTATTATTATGGCCCACTGGTGCCATCGGCAGGATACCTCAAGGTGTGGGACATAGAGCCCTCGCACGATGGAATTTTGCTGAAAGTGCCATCTAAGAACGACCCCACACAGCTGGCGCCAACGGTCGACATGCCACACACCTTCGAAATGTTTGCCGAGAAAGTGCGCTGGGACATCATCATGCGTCAGAGCAATGCTGGCGATGTGAACAAGGCCATCCTCAAGGGGCATGCCTCTGAACTCATCCAGGTGAGCGAGGCGCTGCAAGAGAAGAAGATTGTGCAGATAGCCGAGGAGATTAATCGCCGTTTCCGAGCCGAGCAAGACCCCATACGCATTGTGCTTATCACAGGACCATCGAGCTCGGGAAAAACCACCTTCTGCAAGCGATTGTCAATCCAGCTACTGGCATGTGGATTGAGGCCACTGTCGTTCTCGACCGACGACTACTTCGTTAATCGTGTCGACACGCCCAAGTTGCCCAATGGCGACTATGACTTCGACAACATTCGCGCAGTGGACTGCGAGCTGCTTGAAGATCACCTCATGCGATTGATGAAAGGTGAGCGCGTGGAGATTCCTGAATACAACTTTGTCACTGGCGAGCGCGAGTACAACGGCAAGCGCTTGAAACTCAAGAACGATACCGTGCTGATAATTGAAGGTATCCATGCCTTGAATCCACTGCTCACCGAGAAAATTCCAGACTCGGCAAAGTTTAAAATCTACATCTCTACACTCACCAGCATTTCGCTCGACGACCACAACTGGGTGCCAACTAGCGATAACCGCTTGCTGCGACGCATCATCCGCGACTATAACAAGGGTGCTTTCACAGCACGTGAAACCATTAGCCAGTGGCAAAACGTGTGCGATGCCGAGGATAAGTGGATTTCGCCCTATCAGGAAACTGCCGATGTGATGTTTAACTCGGCTCTAAACATTGAGTTCCCCGTGCTAAGGACACATGCTGAGCTCATTCTCACAACGGTTCCCAAGAATTGCCCCGAGTACACCGATGCTCATCGCCTGCTCAAGTTTATCCACTATTTCATCCCTGTTGATGACAAGGAAATTCCACCCACAAGCATTATGCGGGAATTCTTGGGTGGCTCGAGCTTCAAGTACAAGCGATAGCGCGGCTCTTCCACACACTAGGAACAACATAAAAATCCCCTTTGGCATCATGATACCAAAGGGGATTTGTTTGAAGTGGAGGGTGTATTAGAATTCTATAGAACTATTCTTGATGGCTACTATGATTGCTTTTTTTCTTGCGCTTGATGCGAGCTTTGCGCTCTTTCTCGCTCTCGTAGTAGCCATAGTGTTCATTGCCATAGCCGTAGCCATAGCCGTAGCCGTAGCCATAGCTTCCGTAGCCGTAGTTCTTCTTGTCAATCTTAATGTCGTTGATGAGAATTGACAGGTTCTTGAGTTTCTTTTCTTCGTTAGCTCGTTCAAGGTCGAGCAAGTAGCGCTTGTCGATAATGCCATCACGAATAACATAAACCGTGAAGTCTACATAGCGGTTGATGAGCGCGGCATCGGCAACGATACCAAATGGCACGGTATCGAGGATTATGTAATCGTAGTGCTTGCGCAATTCTTCGATTAGTTCTCCCAAGTGCTTGCCCATGAGCAATCCGGTGGGGTTGGGGGGGATGGCACCCAGGGCTACCACATCAAGGTTAGGATGGATAATACCGCGAGTGATAATGTCGTTGATTTGAGTCACCTTGCCCGAAAGGAATGCGCTCACACCAACATTTGTTTCCACACCCACATATTCCGAGAAGCGACCCTTGCGCAAGTCAAGATCAACAACAGCAATCTTCTTGTTGACATGGGCATAGGTCAAGGCAAGGTTTAGTGCCAAGAAACTCTTACCCTCGCCAGGACGGGTTGAGGTCATCTGCATTACAACTCCAGTACCCTCTTTCTTCTCGGCGATGAAGTCGAGATTAGCACGCACAATGCGCAAGGCTTCCGACACGCGATCGATAGAGTCTTCTTTAACCACAATCTCCTGTCCCTTTTGATTGCTGCGCTTACTGGGAATTTCGCCCACAATGGGAATCTTGCAATTTTCTTCCACATCGTGGCGGCCATGAATCTTAGTGTCGAGCGAGAGTATCCAGTAGATTAGATAAAGAATAGCAGCGGGAATCAGCAAGCCTATCAGCAAGCCTATGGCAAGTGCCCTAGACGTGATGGGAGATACAGGCGTAGTGCTACCCGACGCATTCTCTATAACCTTGGCGTTAGGCTCTGTAATGGCCATTTGCAAAGCGTTCTCCTCGCGCTTGTTTAGCAAGTAGAGATAGAGTTGCTCTTTTACATTCTGCTGGCGACCAACCTCAGTGATAGCCTTCTCGTGGGCTGGCATCTGACGCATGCCACTCTGCATTTGGGCTTGAGCGGCATGAGCTTGCGAAGCCTTGGTGCTGAGCTGAGAAATATAATTGTTCACAGCACGCTGGATACCAGCCTTTTGGGTGGTAAGGGCTTGCTTGAGCTCAATCATCACAGGGTTCTCGTCGCTTGAGGTGGCGGCAATCTTCTGGTACTTGAGCATGGCATCGTTATATTCCTTGATTTGACCCTCAATGCCGGCGTTGGCAATGCCGGTGTTGCTGGGAATGAGGTCGTGCTCGCCAGTGGAGAGCAGGTAGTCTCTAACGCTTGAGGCAAGGCTCAGCTGCAGGCTGGCGTCTTGGGCATTGTCTTGATATTTAACCCCCGACGAGGCATCGGCATACATGGCATCGTTAGCGCTAGCCGATTTGAGTGCGGCAATGCGGCTGTCCACTCCACTCAAGTCTTGAGAGATAGAGCTGATGCGCTCGGCGATAAAGTTCTCGGTGTTACGAGCCACACGGTTCTTGTCTTCAATCTCGTCTTGGTTGTAAGCAACAATTAGTGCGTTAAGAATGTCTACGCCCAGGTCATGATTGTCGGTAGTGAGTGAGAGTTTCAGAACTTCGCTGTTCTTCTCCACACGCTCCACTTCTAGTGATTTGATGTATTGCTTGGCTGCACTGCTGGTGGTGAAAACCTTAGCGATAACAGTGTAGTCGACATACTGCACGTTAAACAATCGTGTCTTTGTCACTGCCACGGGACCATAAGGCGTGCTCACCTTGTTGCCAAAGTGTGCCTTTTTCCACTTCTTGTCACCATTAATCATGAATTCAAACTCGGTCTCGCTTTTAGGGACAATCGAGATAGAATAGTTGGTGTTGATGTCGCGCAATGGGGTGATTTGAACTGGTGAGTGCTTGTAGGAGTTTACATCACGCAAGTACACACGACCATAGTACTGAATATTTAGCCCTAAGTGATTTACTACATCTTCCATCAGCTTGGTCGACTTGAGCTTATAGATTTCGTTGGTTAATGCCCCCCACGATAGTGATACTCCCATGTCGCCAAACACTTGGGCCTGGCTACCATTTTGAGCGCTATTCTCGGTGGTGAGCATGATGAGCGATGACGTGGAGTAGAGCTTGGGCTCCGACTTGCTCTTTAGCAACGCTATGCAGGTGCACATTATTGCTGAGATAACAAACCAGTACCAGTTGTGCATACAAGCGTTGAAAAACGCCTTAATAGGGATTGAAGCATTGAAGTTCTTTTTCTTGCTTCCTTGATTTCCCTGAGTAGACTCTTGAATTATTTCTTGCATAGATAAACTATTTTAGAAGATGTAATTGTCGCAAATAATTGTGTTTAGAACATGCAAAGTTAAACATAAATTTCCTTTCTTACATAAATAATGTGCAAAAAGTTGATAAAATATTATTTCTCAACATTTCATGCTTTGTATAATCAAAAAAAATACCGATATTTGCACTTTGCATAAAGAAACACATAATAACTAATTAATACAATTAAAAGAACAATGCGTAAATTACTATTAACACTCGGTGTGGCTCTCACTTGCCTTGTGGCAAGCGCTGTGCCAGCAATCCCCACACCACAAAAGGTGACACAGCCCGACGGAACTGAGCTTACCGTGAGAATTAAAGGTGATGAATTCTATGGATATATCACAACACTCGACGGATACACTATTATCAAAAACGATAACGGCTACTACACCTATGCCACTCTCGTTAATGATGAGGTGGTGCCTACTAAAATCATTGCACGCGATGAGCAGCAGCGCAATGCTAGCGACAAGGCTTGGCTTGAAAAGACAGGCAAGTTCCTCAAGTCGGCAAAGAAAGTGGAAGAGGGACGCAAGCTCCGCGCCCAGCGTGATGCACTGCCAGGGCTAAAAACTATCAACTACAACAACTTCCGCGGACTTGTGATCCTCGTGAATTTCCTGGACTCAAAGTTTACTCGCTCCGATGTGCAGGAATTCTATAACCGCATGATTAACGAGGAAAACTACACTGGCTACACTAACGAGGACGGATCGGCAAACCCCTATGGGCAATTCACAGGTAGCGTGCGCGACTATTTCTATGACAATAGCAACGGTGTTTTTGCCCCACAGTTTGATGTGGTGGGTCCCATCGACGTGAACTACAACGTGAACCAGGGGCTTAACCAGGCATATTCTATACTGTTTGCCGCCGCAAAAGCCGCCAATAGTCAAGTAGACTATAGCAAATATGATGTAGATGACGATGGATATGTTGACCTTATCTATTTTATCGTTGCTGATAGTCCATCAAGCAGCGACTCTTCTAGCCCCAATCATTTGTGGCCACATCGTGGATATTTTGGTAGTAGCTTGTCAACCTATGATGGCAAGAAGTTCCGCGACTATGCTTGCTCGGCCGAGTTTATTTATGCAAAGAGCTATGGAATTTACGATGGTATAGGTACCATTTGCCACGAGTTTAGCCATGTACTTGGGTTGCCCGATCTCTACGATACTTTTGAAGATGACGATGCAACCAACGGTGAGGCTCAGCACCCGGGTGAATGGGATCTGATGGCAGGTGGCAACTATCAGAATAATGCTCGAACCCCTGTGGCCTATAGTCTTTATGACCGTTATAGTACAGGTTTTGCTAACTATCAGGTCATCACAGGTGAAGGTGATTATGAGTTAAATCCCATTGGCACCACGGGCGAAGGATATATCTTGAAATCGCCTCAAAACAAGGAGATATTCTTGATTGAAAACCGTCAGCCTACTAAATGGGATAGATATGCACCAGGTCATGGTATGATGGTGGCTCGTGTTGACTCAACTAATAGCTCTGTTTGGCATAACAATGCTCCTAATGGAAATGCTACACGCCTCTACTATGAATTGCTTCGTGCTGGACACTCTAAAGAGTTCTCGGCAGCATCCGACCCATTCCCAGGAACCAAGGGTGTTGCAATGATTACTAACGACACTGACCCTAGCTTGCTCACTTATGCTAAGCTACGTAATACTTATAATCTTGTTTCAATACATGAAGAAGGACAAGTGGTGAAGTTTAAGGTTGTTAGGGATGGTGAAATGCAACGTGTGATTGAGGATTTCGAGCCAATGCCTGCGACCACCGAAAAGAACCTTACTGGCGTGCAAGGCTCGCTCGTTAAATGGGATTTCTACAGGAGTTATGCTACCACCCCCGCCGACGCGTCACAATGCAATGGCAATATAGCCATAGCAATGCCTAAACCAAGCATTCTCACTATGGCTGAGGATGTTGCCTACAATATCGATATGGTAACATTTGACGTGTTTAATCCCAATAATGCTGAAAGCAAATACTCGCTGCAGATTTCGACTGATGGTGGAACCACCTGGGAGACTGTTAACACAGCCAGCAACGATGCGTCGGGAATAGCAGTCACTAAGGTGAAGAATACTTTTTATTTCCCCATGAACGTTACAGTTCCTGCTCGTTTCCGCATCAATTGCTCCTCAGGTTCAACTAAGGCATGCTATGTTGACGACTTTACTATTTACCACAGTGGCGAAATTGCAACTAGCGTTCCTGGCGATGTGAATGGCGATGGTGAAGTTACAGGTAGTGATGTGACGGCTCTATATAATCACATACTCTTTGGTCAGGATACTGAAATCTTTAATGGCGACCAAAATGGTGATGGAGAGGTTACCGGTAGTGATGTTACAGCAGTGTACAACATAATCCTGGGACTTTAGAATAATGCGTAATTGCTAATGAGGGCGTATAATAAAACAGCGCTATCCTAATAGTACAACCTGACCAGCTCACAAGCAAGGAGAGCTGGTCAGGTTTTCTTTTTTTTGTGCCTTGTGGAAATGTTTTTTTGTTTTTTTCGGTGGTAAGTGGGTGGCGATTGCGCTAAATTCATTAACTTTGCCAAACTAATATAACCACAACAATAATGATTGAAGCGGCTCTTTATCTTATTCCTGTTCAGCTCAGCGATGTTGAGCTCAAGCACGTGTTACCCGAGCTGAACTTGCAACTTGTGAGCCACATCAAGCATTTTGTGGTAGAGAATGTGCGCTCAGCACGCCGATTCTTGAAGAAATGCGACAAGAGCATCGATATTGATAGCCTAACCTTTGCCGAGCTTAATCGCCACACGCGGCCCGAGGATATAGCTCCCATGCTAGAGCCACTAGAGCGAGGCGAAGCGATGGGGGTGATTAGTGAGGCCGGATGCCCGGCTATCGCCGATCCTGGAGCCGATGTCGTGGCTATTGCGCAGCGCAAGGGCTTGAAAGTGATTCCACTGGTGGGACCTTCAAGCATCTTGATGGGGCTGATGGCATCGGGGTTTAACGGGCAGAGCTTCGCATTCCAGGGCTACTTGCCCATCGATGCGGGCGAGCGTGCTCGACAACTCAAGGAGATGGAACACCGCATCATGCGAGAAGACCAGACGCAGATTTTTATCGAGACGCCCTATCGCAACAATACTCTAGTGGCAGAGCTATGCCGTGTGTTGCCACCAGCCATGAAGCTGTGTATCGCTACCGATATCACAGGTCCCGCTCAGAGCATCGTTACACGTAGCATCAAGCAGTGGAAAGGTCAACTTCCTGAGCTACACAAGGTGCCTACCATCTTCCTGCTCTACAAGTAGTGTGTGGAGCTTGGACTGGAGATGGTATTGAAATGAAAAATGAGTAAAAACAATGATAGATATCGCCAGCGGAGGCTTGGCGATAGCCGGTGGGTACAAAAGTATGCCATTGGACAATTAAATTTTGAGGATGATGACTCACAACTGGAGTCCAAGCCACAGCTAGCGACTGGAGATGCGGCTAAAAGGTGGGCTGGAATACAGTTTGTGAGTTTTGGAAGCGGAAGCAGTGGAAACTGCTCGTTTCTAGGTAATGAGAACGAAGGAGTGCTGATTGATGCTGGTGTGGACCCCGATCATGTGTATCGTGACCTGGAGGCTAACGGCATCAACATCAGGCGGGTGAAAGGCATTTTGCTCACGCATGACCATGCCGACCACATTCGCTATGCCTATCGCATTGTGCGGGAAAACAAGCACATGCGCATTTACTGCACTCCACGCTTGATGGGAGGCATGCTACGGCACCACAATGTGTCGCGACGCATCAAGGACTATCAGGTGAGTATTTTCAAGGAAATACCGTTCTTTCTTGCGGGCATGAAATTTACTGCCTTTGAGACTTCGCATGACGCGATTGATAACATGGGTTTTAGTATCAACATTGGTGACAAGACGTTTGTCGTTGCTACCGACATGGGACTCATAACCCCTCGTGCCGAGCACTACATGAGCCAGGCTACCTACTTGATGATAGAGAGCAACTACGACCGCAACATGCTTGACACAGGGCGATACCCTGAGTATTTGAAGGCTCGGGTGAGAGGTGAAAAAGGGCATCTTGACAATGAGGTGGCGGCACAATTTGTCGCAAGTCATTACCATGATGGTCTTGACTGGGTGTTCCTGTGTCACTTGAGCAATGATAACAACACACCAGCTATCGCATGCAAAGCCATGACTCAAGCTCTTGAGGCACGTGGACTCACAGTGGGAGACGGCAGCAATGCTCCCGGTGAGCAGGACAAGGATGTGCAGGTCTATGCCTTGCCGCGCTACGACTCAAGCCTCTGGTTTGTGCTTTAGATAAATTAAACCTTTGACATTCAGTGAAGTCAAAAGTAGAAAAAAGATTTGTTTAAAACCATAGATTAACATTAAAGAAAAACAATTATGAAGAAGTTTTTATTCATCGCTACCATGGTAGCATTGGTAATGGGCACTGCCATCAACACCGACGCTAAGGTGAAAAAGACAGGTAAGAAGAAAGCTACTACCACTAAGTCGACTGGCAAGATTCGTAACACTACCATCCAGCAAGGCATGTACACCAACGATGGTGCCACTCGCTATGCTAACGGCGACGTGAGTGACCTTGAGATGGCTTTCCTGCAGGATTTCTACATGACCTATGTTTACACTGGTAATATCAGCAATGAGGATTATTTCCGTTACATTAAGCCCAAGTTTACCGACGAGGCACTTGAGATGATCAAGGATGCTGAAGGTAACTATAACTGGAACATCATCACTTGCGACGGAACCATTAATCCTGGCAATTTCTTTATCAAGCGCTTTGGACAATGCTTTGAGGTGAGCGCTGGTGAGAAGAAGTGCTACTACAAAGTGGGAGGTGCCGAGGGCGCTTACAAAATCACTGCAGTAGGCACCGAACCATTGCGTTAAGGTTGGTTGTGAGTTATAATAAAAAAACGTTACCCACAAGGTAACGTTTTTTTGTCATTTATTGATGTTAGGGCTCACGTACTTGTCGCCGATGCCTATGCCGAAGAGGGCATAGTCATAGACCACAGGGTCGCTAGGGCGCATCTGGCGCAGGATATCGGTGAGCTCAAGCACAGTTTTCTTGTCATTAGCTTTGCGAGTGATAAGCCCCAGTGCTCGGGCTGTGTTGCCCACATGCACATCAAGTGGTATGAACAGTTGTGATGGCTTGATAGCATTCCACACCCCCATGTCCACAATGCCGTCGTCGCGTACAAGCCACCGCAGTGCCATGTTAATGCGCTTGAGGGCGGTGTTGTTGAGCTTTGTGGGCAAGCAGCGGGAGTTGGTGCTTCCGCCATTAGCCTCCATTAATTCCTGTTGCATTAGCTCTACTAGTTTCCAAGCCGGGGTGGGGTGGTCGCCCACATGGTGAGCTATGGCAAAGTCGTGAAGTGAGCCATGGTGTGAATAGATGTTGCGCAACCCGCGCATCATGTATTTGAAATCGCGTGCAAAGAAAGTGCGGTGCAGGTTGAGCTCATCGGGGAGTGTCTCATAATCCCCACTGGCTAGATAGGCCACAGGCGAGTTATCCATGATTGAGAGCATCTTGTTGCAATTATCGCAAATCATTTTGCGTTTTCCCCATGCTATGGTTGCGGCGAGCAAAGCCACAATCTCTATGTCCTGCAGTGCCGAGAATCGTCTTGGGAACTGCACTGGGTCGTTGTCGATAAAGCTGGTGCTGTTTATTCTTGCCGCCTCACGGTCAAGAAATTCACGCAGCGATTCAAACTCATCTTTTTCCATATATGTTTATAAAACCCTTAAAAATCAACACTTAACTCTTGCCTACCATTCCAGGAAACCATAGGAATTGAAATGGGAGTCGTTATTAAGTAGCTCGCTATAGAAGCCCGTGAAATAAGGCATTAGCCGCTCGTTCTTAACATGCACCTCATAAAGTCCTGTGCCTGCGGGAGCAATACGCCCATCGGGCAAGTAGAAAATTACACTCTTTGTCCCAAGCAAGAACTCGCTGGGGATGAATGTGGTTTCGTGGATGAGGTCGTTCTTTTTGTCGGCCTTCAGCTTCTCTATGCTCTGGTTCACGAGAGCAAGTATTTCGTCTTTGTGAGTTAAGTTGAAAATGTCGTTCATGTCTATCACTTGGTGATGAAGTCGGTCGTAATGCACCACGCTCATGCTACGATGCATGTTGTGGCCGTAATATTTTTCGACAAGTATAACATATTCCAGCAGGAAATTGGTCCTAAAATAGGGGAATGCTCTGTAGAGCTGCATGCTGTGATGTGCTCCAGTGTCGCCAAACATTGATTTATCAACTGATATAAACTTGCGGGAGGGCTTGGTAAATTCAGGATTCTCAATGGTGGATGTGATAGCTTCATTAATGCTGTTATAGTTTTTTCCCAGCATTGTCTTGATGATACTTTCCTCAAGATCTTTTAACTTGTTCTTGCCATTTATCGATTGTGGCCACACCACCTTAAACTGGACGGTGCACGTCATGCGTTTTTCTTTATCATCATCAAGAACCATTTGCTCAGAAACAAAGTTTCCATTGCGGGCAATGGTGTCGAAGCGGTCCTCGCTGAGGCGGTCGGGGATAGTGTCGGCAACGACAACAGGGGTAGACTCGTCGCGAGTGAAATCGATAGCGCTCTTTCCATCGCGATTAGTGTTTCCCGCTAAATAGATAAGTATTGCCGCAATGTCTAGCAGTAGTAGCAAGCCTATGATAATATACAGTGTGCGTTTTGTCATGGATAGTCAATGATATGTGGTAGTTATTTTGTGTTTTTTTCTACAAAATTCTTTACTTGGTTCATGAGCCAGCGCGGAGTGGAGGTAGCGCCGCAAATGCCTATGCTATGTTTTCCCTCAAGCCATGACGGGTCAATCTCATTCTCATTGCTGATCATGTGTGAATTGGGATTGGCGTCATGACATTCGGCAAAGAGAATCTTTCCATTACTCGACTTACTGCCACACACAAAGAGGATGAGCTCGTGGCGACTGGCAAACTGGCGAATTTGAGGAATGCGGTTTGCCACCGAGCGGCAAATGGTATCGTAGCTCTTAAACACCACATTGCCGTTGATGCGTTTCTCGATTTCTTCGACAAGAGTCTTGAACTCTTGTAGCGACTTGGTGGTTTGTGAATAAAGATAGATGTCGCGCGTGAAGTCGATCTTGTCAATCTCGTCAAGATTTTCAATCACAAGCGCATTGCCTTGCGTTTGTCCCACAAGACCATTCACCTCGGCATGACCGCGCTTGCCGTAGATGACGATTTGAGGGCGCTCGTTACCATCGCACTCGTTGTAGCTCTTGTTGATGCGTCGTTGCAGCTGTAGTACCACGGGACATGTGGCATCAATAATCTCAATATTGTTTTGCTTAGCAATCTCGTAGGTCTCGGGTGGCTCGCCATGGGCACGCAGTAGCACCTTCACATTCTTTAGCTGCCGCAGCTGGTCATGGGTAATTGTTTCAAGGCCTTTTTGCTTGAGTCGCTCCACCTCGTTGCTGTTGTGAACAATATCACCCAGGCAGTAGAGGTGCCCTGTTTTGTTGAGTTCCTCCTCGGCCTTGCTGATAGCTGTCGTTACCCCAAAGCAAAACCCCGACCCGTTGTCAATTTCAATAATCATTGTTGTTTCACACGTTTGAGGAACTCATTATATAGCCACTCGTTTTGTTGCTCGATGGTGAGGTTGGAGTTGTCAAGTAGCAGGGCATCAGGGGCCTGTCGCAAGGGGCTCTCTTTGCGAGTGGAGTCGATGCGGTCGCGCTCCTCAACGTTGGCAAGCACTTGCTCTAGGGTTGTGGTCGTGTCGCCCTTGGCTTGCAACTCCTTGAAGCGTCGCTCGGCGCGCACTTGAGCCGATGCGGTTACGAAAAATTTTAGCTCGGCATCGGGAAATACCACGGTTCCTATGTCGCGACCATCCATCACTATTCCTTTCTCTTTGCCCATGACCTGCTGCTGAGCGACCATAGCGCGACGCACAAAGCCAATGGCGGCTATGAGGCTCACCTTACTGCTTACCTCCATTCCCCGAATTTCCTGCTCCACATTCTTGCCGTTGAGCCAGGTCTCGCTTTTGCCTTCGTTATTTACTTTAAATGTAATTTCAATTTTGGGCATGTGGCGACGCAAGCGTGGCTTGTTGACCTCGTCACCTTTTATCATGTCATGTTCCAGGCAGTAGAGGGTGACAGCGCGATACATGGCGCCAGTGTCAATATAGGCATAGCCTATGCGCTTGGCAAGTGCCTTGGCCATAGTGCTCTTGCCACATGACGAGTGCCCGTCGATTGCTATAGTGATGCGTTTGTTGTTCATATTTTACTTGTTGATTGTTTGCACCCACAAAGATATAAAATAATTCTGTTATCGACCCTATTTAATTTAACAAAAAAACGCCGTTTCTGTTACAAGAAACCGCGCAAATAAGAAAAAGAATTAAACGGCAATAAAGCCACCCTTGTTATAGCCTGAAGGCAATGGGTAGCACGCATCGCACATTTACCTTGGTGTTATCGATTTTACCCACACTCCATCGTGGCATCTTGCTGATGACGCGCAGTGCTTCGCGGTCGAGGCTGTCATTGCCCGAGCTGCGAATTACTTGAATGTTGTACAACTTGCCGTCAGTGCCCACGATAAAACTGCACAGCACTCGTCCCTGAATGTGCTTGTGATAGGCATGATAGGGATATTCACGAGTTTCATTGATGAAGTTAATCATACCTCTCTCTCCACCGGGAAACTCAGGTCTAATGTCTACACTCTCATATTCGTAGACCAGCATGTTATATCCCTGCCTACTAGGCGACATGGGATTGACTGTGGTCACATCGCGTAGTTGAGCATTAGCCACCATTGTGGTAGTTAGCAACAGCGCAGTTGTGAATATAAGTCGTAAAATCTTCATCACTTTCTTAAAAATGGAATAGTTAAGCTCGTGTGTTTAGAACACTTTTTAGGGCGTTCGATTCTTTTTTCATTGCAAATATAATTGCGTTTTTGTAAAAAACAATAGTTTGTTATCCCGTTTTTGGTATTGATTAATAAGGTTTTATTTTTTTTTACAAATTTGGGGGGTGAGCTACTGAGGTTGTAAAAAAAATTAAACAAATTGTGCTTTATAGAACCCTCCTTAATACTATTACCGCTTTTTTATCGTTATATATAAATAATTGACCAAGCAATGCACAGCATTTTTAAAAATATATTACTTGTGGCAATGGCGGCAATTGCAACTGTTGTAGCCACAGCGCAAGATGGCACCACAGCCTATCAGTTCCTTAGCGTGCCAGTCTCTACACATGTCTATGCCCTGGGTGGGCACAATCTCACCATTATCGATGACGATATTAACCTTGTGGAGCAGAACCCGGCATTGCTGGGAAATGAATTTGACCACCAGGTGGGACTTAACTACATGCGATACATTGGCGGTACTAATTTCATGGGGGCACGATATGGCCAGGGCGTGGGGGAACATGGCGCTGCGGGCATTGGCATTCAGTACTATGGCTATGGCAAGATGAATGCTACCGACCTGAGCGGTGCCGTCACTGGAACTTTCAACGCCAGCGACCTGGCTGTAACTTTGACCTACTCTCATGACATCAGCGAGCGCCTGCGTGGCGGTATCAGCCTCAAGTACATCCATTCCAGCTATGAGACTTACTCGGCAGGAGCAATTGGTGTTGACCTGGGTATCAACTATTACAACCCCGACAAGGACCTGTCTTTCTCGCTAGTGGCAAAGAACCTGGGCGGACAAGTAAAGAAGTTTAACGACAAGCGCGACAAGCTGCCTTGGGACATACAATTAGGTTTCTCTAAAGGTCTTGGCTCAACTCCTTTCAGGATCTCGGTAACAGCATTTAACCTTACCAAGTGGAAACTGCCTTACTACGAACCCGCCGACAAGAGCAATGTCACTAGCGACCTGGTTAAGAAGGATAAATTTGCTAGCAACCTCTTCCGCCACCTTGTGTTTGGACTGGAATACATGCCCACCGACCGCATCTATATCGCTGCTGGCTATAACTATAAAACTCGCACCGACATGTCGACCTACAAGCGCAATTTCCTGTCGGGGTTCTCAATAGGTGGTGGCATGAAAGTAAAGGCCCTGGGATTTGGCGTGGCATTTGCTCAACCCCACACAGGAGCCACCACATTCATGTTCAACCTTACCACCTCAATAGGTGAGCTCATGCGATGAGTCGCTAATCGGCTACTATATTTTTAGTGATGATGGGATTTCCATTCTCATCAAGCAAGGGTGTTAATCCTCCGGAATTTCCCGCTTGGGCAAAAAGATAGTTTACACCGGTCACGGTGTCAACAATAATGGCTGTTTCTTTAAAAACGCCACCTTCGGATTCAAGCCATACAAAACGTTTGATTTTTTTCATAATTTTTTCATGAGAGTATATTAGGTGTGTGTTATTTTTTCTTTGCAATGCACCATCGGGTCTTGATTTTCCTGTAGAAGTATATCCACACCAGTGGCACTGCGGTGCCCACAATGGCATAGAGGACCCAAAAGAGGTCGGTCTTGCTGTTGTGATGAATTACCATGTGGCATCCTATCTGCCCCCATTCTAGCCCATAGTAAATTATCTTCAGCGCCGACACCAGTTTGAACGAGATGATGTGGAAAATAAACACATATAGCGTGTTGTCGCCACAGTACACGAGTGTGCGCTTTAACCAGTTGTCATGCTTATTAATCCACGTGGAGATGTTGTGCACCATCATGAAGCCAATGCAGCCTGTTAGCGGAATGGTGGCAACGTCCTGGAGGTTCATGTTGAGTATTAATCCATGGCAGTGAATAAAGCATCCACCCAGTATTACCCCAGCATATATCAGCGTCAAAGCCCAGTGCTTGGGAATGCGATGCTCATGACGTCGGTAGAGCGCGCCCATGGCAAAGAAAAACACTCCCCACGTGTCGCGGATGCCACCCTGCACCAGTGTCACTATTTTCAAGTTATTGGCAACCTTGAACCATGCAAATCCCAGTGCGAGCAAAGCGATGGCAACGAGTGTGCCGTTATCGCCAAGCCACTTGTGCTTGCCATGCAGTAACAGGTAGAGGACAAGAAACACAATGCTTGCCACCAGCAGTGCCCTAAAGAACCAGAAAGCTCCTGCCAGAAATTCATCATATCCTCCCATCGAGAACACAATGTTCACCAGGCGTTGGCAACCTTCGTGCCACGTGTAGGGGTGGGTTACACCATTCTCCCAGTTGCCATATTGCTCGTTGAGGATACCAATTTTGAACATCAAGTTGTGAATCAACAAGAAGAACACACTCCATTTCACAAATGGAATATATAACCCCTTGAAACGCTTCCTGCAAAAGAGCCACGGGTCAGTGACATATTTTTTGCTAAAGAAATAGCCTGCCGCAATGAAGAACAACGGCATGTGAAAAAGGTAGATAAAGTTGATGACAATGCCAGGACCCTCGGCGTGCCCCGCGCACATGAGGATGATGGCTATGCCCTTAGCAATCGACAAACTGGTGTTGCGCATGTGGTAGTACTAACTAATCAAGTTTAAAGTGCACAGGAAGGGTGTAGAGCACGCGCACTGGGGCATGGTCCTCGTTGTAGCCAGGAACAAACCGCTTGATTTGGCTCACCACGCGCACAGCCTCCTTGTCGAGCGATGGGTGAACGCTCTTAAGTACATTCACATTGCTTATAGAGCCATCTTTCTCAACAATGAACTGCAACACTACATAACCGTCTTTACCCAGCTTCTTAGCTTCTTCGGGATATTGAATGTTAGTGGCAAGGAATTTCATCAAGCCCTCGGTGCCTCCAGGATATTCAGGCTGATATTTCGCAACCTCTAGCACCTCGTCGCTGACGGTAGCCGCATCGGTAGTTCCCACAACGTAGTCATAGTTCTTGGGCTCGGGGTGGATAATGGTTCTCTTAGCCACGCGCTTGCGTGACTTGCGCTTTTTAGCGTCGGCATTAAAACAGTTAGCACCCACTGCAATCGCAAGCAACATGATTAATAATCTATAAGTCCTCATTGGTAAATTATAAATTTTGAATTATGCGTTATTAATAAATCTCATCATCGCCGGCATTGTCCATCTCGGCTTGAGTTATCTTCTTGTGGTCCATTTTGTACCACACCCAGGCTATATAGCCCAGCACAAAGGGTACCAGTAGTGACACATAGCTCATGGTGCGCAACGTGAACTCGCTCGATGAGCTATTGGCAAGCGTGAGCGAACTTTGCACATCAAGCAACGATGGGTAGTAGGCGGTATTATTATACCCTAGAACCCAGAAAAGACTCATCACAACCAGTATTGTACCAATTCCGGCAAGCCAAATTCCTGAGCGGAACTCGGGCTTGAGCAAACTTTTGATAATGCCTGTGAGCACGAGAGCTACCCCTATGAGCAGGATGGCCAGAGCCCACCACAGGTCGATGTAGTTAATTAGGTATTTATATTCAGTCCACATGGCATTGCCGCCGGCATCAATCTCTACGCCTCGCGAGGTAAGAATGACGGCACAGGTGCCAAGGAATAGAACAACAAAGATTACGGCATTAACAAGCAACATGCGATGCTGGCTTTTCTGCACCTCGTCATCATCAATGTTGTTGATGAAATAGAGCGATGCAAGGGTGCGAGCCAGGAAGTAAACCATGAAACCAAAGAGCAGATTTTTCCATGACGCTATCGCCTCAAGACCATGAAGTGGTCCCCAGCGAGAGATAGTAGCGGCTTGCACATCAAGAATGTTTTCCTTGCCAACGGTAAACTCTGCGCCAAAGAACATTCCTGCTACCGCCACGCCCAGCAGCACTGGGCCCACCACACCATTGATGTGAAGCAATGTGTCATAGAAGCGTGTACCATACACGTTGCCGTGCTTGGTGCGGTACTCGTAGGCAACGGCTTGAATCACAAAGCTGAAGAGAATGAAAATCCACAACCAGTAAGCACCGCCAAAGCTGGTACTGTAGAACAATGGAAAAGAAGCGAAAAATGCTCCGCCAAAGGTCACCAGTGTGGTGAAAGTCAGCTCCCACTTGCGCCCTAGCGAGTTCACGAGCAGCACTCGCTTGGTACGAGGTGTAGAGGCCAGCATTGCCTGTCCTCCCTGAACAAAGAGCATGAACACTAGCAGTGCGCCTAGCACCGACATTATTAGCCACCAGTAGTTTTGTAACATTTCATGTGTCATGATTGTGTCCTCCTCTTTTATTTTGTTTCTACAATGTCGAGATTAGTCTTTGATTTCTTTGAAATCTGCTTGCAGATGATGCTCACATCGGCAATCAAGAGTGCGGTGAATACCACGGCAAAGATCCAGAAGGTGGTTTGAACGTGCCCCGAAGTGAGGTCGCTAATGGCAACCTTGTTGGGCATGAGGTCCTGAATGGTCCAGGGCTGGCGACCCACCTCGGCAACTATCCAGCCACACATCGAGCACAGGTAGGTGAGGGGTATGGTCAATATGGCAAGCCAGTAGCCTAGCTTGGCTAATTTTTCTTTTCCAGGCACCCACTTGGGCTTATAGAGAAGAAGTAACACCACAATGAAGAAAAGCACAAGATAGCCACCTGTAGTGACCATGGCATGGAATGAGTAGAACGAGAGTGGTACGTTAGGGACAGCTTCACTTGGCTCATCAAGGTAGGCATAGCCCAGATACTGGAAGTTGTCATCGATGACCTGGCGATGTTGCTGAAGCGATGCGGAGTCGCCATTTTTCAATGCCGCATTATATTGAGCCAGCGCGTTCCTGGCTGCCTTGCCGTGCTCAATGCGTTGAGCGTAGGAGATAGTGCTGATGCTATAGCCTTGCTCGTCTTGCGACTTGCCGGCAATAATGTCTTCTATGCCAGGAACAAAAGCATTGAAACGGTGAGTGGCAAGAAATGCGAGACCATGGGGAATGGAAATGTCGAAAAGATAAGGCTCCTCGTCACTGCCCACTTCCTTGGCGGGATTCAGGATGCCAAAGGCTACAATAGCTTGTCCTTGCTCGCCCTTGTAGAGACCTTCCATGGCGGCAAGTTTCATGGGTTGCTTCTGGGCAACTACCACGGCCGAGGTGTCGCCACTGATGCTGGTGAGAACGATGCCCACAAGCCCTACCCAAGCGCCCACCTTGAGGCTGCGCATGCAATGCTCGCGGTTGCGACCCTTCAAGAGCATCCAGCCACACACTCCCACCACAAAGGCACCACCCAGTGCCCAGCAACTGGTCACGGTGTGGAACACCTTGGCAATAGCCATGGGCGAGAGGGCTACTTGCCAAAAACTGGTCATCTCGTTGCGCATGGTCTCAGGATTGAAGGTCACGCCGGTGGGATACTGCATCCACGCGTTAGCTACCAGTATCCACAATGCCGAGATAGCGGCACCCAGCGCGGTGAGCCATGTGGATGCGAGATGAAATGCGGGCGAAACTTTTTTCCACCCAAAAAACATTACTGCAATAAAGGTCGATTCCATAAAGAAAGCCAGAATGCCCTCAATGGCAAGTGGCGCGCCAAAGATGTCGCCCACAAACCAGCTATAGTTTGACCAGTTAGTGCCAAATTCAAATTCCAGGATAATACCTGTTGCCACGCCTATAGCGAAGTTCACGCCAAACAGGGTCATCCAGAACTTTGTCGTGGCGAGCCATTTCTCATCGCGAGTGCGATAATAGATCGTTTCAAGCACTCCTATCACAAGGCCCAGGCCCAGCGTGAGCGGTACAAAGAGCCAGTGATAGCACGCCGTGAGCGCAAATTGCGCACGCGACCAGTCTACCGTGTTCATTAAAAGTTCGTTCATATTTTAAAAAGTTTTCAGTTATCAGTTATCAGTTGTCAGTTTTCAGTTATTAGTTATCAGTTTTCAGTTATCAGTTTTCAGTTATCAGTTATCAGTTATCAGTTGTCAGTTTTCAGTTTTCAGTTATCAGATATTAGTTATCAGTTTTCAGTTATCAGTTTTCAGTTATCAGTTTTCAGTTATCAGTTTTCAGTTATCAGTTGTCAGTAGTTTTGGACTGTTACTTACTGGTTATTAATGAGTTGTTCTCTCACATACTGGGCTTTGCCCTCATCGCTATCGCTCCTGGAGGAGAGAAAATCAGGGAAAAATAATATTTTTATCACTACAAAGAAGATAAAGAGCTTGATAGCGATAATGACCCACAATGTGCTACCCAGGGTCATGGAACGAAAACCGTCGACATAGAGGTCTACAGCCCGTGCCCAAAAGCCTTGCTTAACGGTTGTGGTGTGGCTGGTGTTGTCGCTTTCCATAGTGCTGACTTTTTTAAATTGCCAAATATAGGGAAATAATTGAAAAACCACAAGAAGAAATAAAAAAAATTAAAAAAAAAGGGGGGGGAGGGTGTGTGTCAAAATGTGAGAAAAGACGCAGCTCAGGCTGTTGCAAAAGTGTGATAAAAGGTGCAACTCCCCCTCTAAGATAGAGGGGGCTGGGGGGAGTATGAACACACCAGCCCTGCCTTATTCTTCTGATTAACAATATCTTCTGTGTTGTCATACTCCTCCGCCCTTCGGGCACCTCCTCTATCTTAGAGGAGGAGTTCTCATTAGATTTCGCATTTTGCAACAGCCTCATAAAAAAACAAACAAGATTGTAATTTTACCTCCAAAAATTTGCATTTTACCTTTTTGTGTATTATCTTTGCAGCGTGAATTACGACACACATCATGTATTAACCTTAATTTAAACAACATTACACATCATGAACA
>ONEL01000034.1 GCA_900316835.1 uncultured Prevotellaceae bacterium
CTCGTGAGCCGAAAAGCGTTGCAAAGGTATGGCAAGATTTTGAACTGTGCAAATTTTTTACCGAAAAAAGTGAGAAAAATCGTGTTTTTTTTCGCTTTTATCGCCATTGGGGTGATTTGAGACACTTTTTGGGCGCTTTAAGGACATCCAAACGGGCAACCGAAACGCGGCACAAGGCTATAATACCGACACAAAAAAACTGTGATTTTTCACCTCCTCTCTCCACCTTGGAAGGGAAGCTAACGGCAACCGAGCGTCTTGACACGGTCATGCTGTCAAGAAGTACCTCTCTTTATTATATTATTATATGTACGCGCGTGAGGCAATAGTAAAAAAACAACTTGTGGTTGGGAACGACAAAACGCACTGCGGAAAGTGTACTTGCCCCAGTGCGTTTATAGTGTGTGTTATTTATTCTTTTTACCTGAAATCAGAAGAGTGACATTTGATTTTTGTCTTCCTCTTGGTCATCGTCATTGCCTTTACCAGTAAACTCAATACCGTCATCCAGATCATCAAGGATGGTAGAAGACTCGGCACTAGCTGAGTTTTTTGCATCAGCGAGCTGGCGAGTTAATTGCTCAACTTTCTCTTGAAGTTTTTTATTCTCATCGGCGAGGGCTTTAGCGTTATCGTTGTTGCCATTGCTCTCTTCTTGAAGTTTTTTCTTGAGCGATGCTATCTCGTCGTCCTTGCGTTGCTTTATCTCCTCAAACTTGTTAATCTCGTCAACGAGTTGTTCGGCTTGTGCCAGTTCCTCGTTGGCTCTATCAAGCTCTTCGTTGGCCTGGTCGAGCTTGCGGTGTAGCCAAGCCACTTGTGCCGCGAGGTTATCGATTTCTTCATCTTTCTCTTTGAGCACTTTATCGTCGACCACTTGAGATGTGGTTACAGTTCCTGTTCCAGCCTTGAGGTCGTCGACTTGTTTTTGCAGTTGTGCTATACGCTCTTTAGACTTGATAGCCTCCTTGCGTTCTTTTGTGAGCTCGTCGTTGAGTTTGAGAAGTTCTTCTTTAGTCTTATCGTTGCTATCGCCACTCTGCTCGTTGTTTTGCAGCACCTTCATTTTGTTTTGAAGGCTTCGGTTCTCCATGTCGGTTTTTTCCTTCGCCGTCATGAGGTCTTGCATCTTCTTTTGCAAATCGTTGTAACGTGTGAGAGTGCTCTTGCGCGAATTTTCGGTAGCCTTGATTTTCTCTTTCAGTTCCTCAATCTCGTCATAGGCTTGTAGAGCTTTATCGTCGGTTTCTTTGAGTTTTTCAATAATCTCAGCACGCTCTTTGTTCCACCTGTCGGCAGCGCTAGCGAGCACTTCCTTGCGCAGGTTAGACTCATAGTCGCGGAATTGTGGTCTCAAGCTCTCTACTATAGACTGCGTCTCGGCCTCAACATTAAGATGATTGAGGATGTGAGGCGAGAGGTTACCATTGATGATGTTTATAAATCGCTTTAGAATATTCTCGGGCACACCTTCGCCCTTAGTGTTAGCCAGCCCTGTCATGTCCACTTCCTGCCTGGGCAATTCCACACGAGTGTAGGCAGGTTTGGCCTGCTGAGCAGCCTGTTGCCCATCGGCATTATCTTCATTACCTTGGGCAGTTGCGTCCTTATTGGTTCTGGGTTTCTTTTCATCATCGTCCTTGTGCCAAGGGTCATCATAAACCCTTTTCTCAAAGTACTCTAGGTCGTCAACTCCCTCTCCGTAGTCTCCAAGTCCTAAGACTTTTTTCAGTGCATTGTTAAAACTCATAAGTGTGTGGTATTTTATTGTGTTTATAATTTCAAAATGATAAAAAGCATATTTTTACGGCTACAAAGGTAATGAAATTAATTTAAACTAATAACAATGTATAGTGTCTAAAAATTAAGCAAAAGTAAAAAATTGCCATCACAGGTGAGACTAATCATGCTTACACATCACCTTGAAATGTCGTTCACCACCACATTTTGGGCGTTTGCCACCACCTAGGGCACAAGGTCTTGCACATGCTTAATAGCCCTATTATCTTTGCAACAAAGAAAAATTGTTTAACCGCTGGCAACAGCAATAAAAAGTCAACAATTATGAAGAAAATGATTTTAAGCATCGCAATAGCGCTGGGGAGCATTGGTCTGATTTCTACTCCAGCTATGGCACGCGAAACGCGTAGCGGTGCAATGAGCCACAGACCAACGGTTGAAATGCGTGGACACAATCATGGTCCCCGAGTTGAAAAAAGATCGGTTCGCCACATGGTGCCAAGTGTACGCCCATCGGTTCGTCCATCGGTTCGTCCAGTTTCAAGACCCATTGGCATGCGCCTGAGTGCACGTCCAGCAGGCATAGTACTGAATTTTGGCGGTGTAAATTATATTTACGACAACGGCATTTTCTACAGCACTCTTAATCGCGGTTATGAGGTAATACGTCCACATGTGGGCATGATAGTTCCCTCACTCCCTGTGGGTCACACAGTGATAATTCGCAATAACATCAGGCACTTTGCCCACAACGGCATCTTGTACCGCCCCATGCGCCGTGGCACTAGCATAGTTTATCGCGTGGAGGGCTTCATCTAAAAAAATAATTTATTAATCACATAAAAAACAAATTGACATGAAAAAGACAATTTTAATCGCACTGATGGCAATAGTAGCCACAGGAGCAGTAATCGCACAAGACACTAACGAGAAGAAAGAACGTCGTGGTCGCGACGGTGAGAAGCAAATCGAGCGCCAAATGAAACGCCTCGACAAGAAACTCAGTCTCACCGAGGATCAAAAAATAAAACTCAAGGACTATTACACCGAGTTTCAAAACATGAAGAAGGCACGCATGGAACAGATGCGCCAGCAGGAGCAACGCGACCGCGAAGCCCTTGACAACAAAATCAATTCTATCCTTACCGATGAGCAGAAAGCAAAATATGCCGAGATGAAGGATAAAGATAAAAAAATGTGGAAAGACGGTGACGACGACCAGATGCGTGGTATAGGTCATGGTCCACGCCACGGAGGCAAGGGTCACATGCGCGGAGCCCACAAGGGTCACGACAGATTTGGCGACAATGTGGCCCGCGACATGGAAGAGTAAAAATAATATCCCACTCTAATGAGGTAAAAGTTTTTTCATAAGCACAAAGGTTAATATAATTTGTTAATTGTAAGGGACTAATGAAGGAATGAACAAAATAAGTCATGCAACGGCACCCAAGACAACGGGTGCTGTTGTTTTTATAGAGAGGAAAATAAAAGTGTAACAAATGACCTTGGGTGCGAAAATAATTACTACCTTTGTAGCCAGAATGGTGACAATGCTTCGCATTCAACACACGGGGCACTGAATTTTAAAAAAGAGAAACGAAAAAACTTAAATAAAAATGAACTGGCTTACCGACATTTTCATGGGCACAGGAGTTGCCCATTCAATATTTATCTACGCAATAGTGATTGCCCTGGGTGTAATTCTTGGAAAAACAAAAATTAAAGACGTGTCGCTAGGCACCACATTTGTGCTCTTTGTGGGTATCCTAGCTGGACATCTGGGCTTGCAGATAGACCCAAACACGCTGAAGTTCATTCAGGAGTTTGGCCTGATTTTATTCATTTTCTCAATTGGATTGCAAGTGGGTCCATCTTTCTTTTCCTCGTTCAAGCAGGGAGGACTTTTGCTCAATGGTTTAGCCATAGGCATCATCGTGCTAAACATTGCCATTGCACTTGGAATCTACTTTGGTGTGGGTGGTGTGGCCATCACCGACATGGTGGGCATTCTATCAGGAGCAATTACCAACACCCCTGGCTTGGGAGCCGCTCAGCAAACCGTTATTGAAACCATGGGTAATGATGCCGCCAGCCTTAACGAATCGATGTCGATGGGCTATGCCGCTGCCTATCCCCTTGGTGTTGTGGGCATTATCTTATCGATGATTGTGTTGAAGGTAATTTTCAAAATTGGAGTAGACAAGGAAGCCAAAGAGATAGAGGACGACAATGCCAATTCTCAGCTAAAGCCCCACATTGTTACCTACAAAGTTACCAACAAGCTAATAATAGGTAGCACCATTCAGCATTTGCACCAAGTTATTGACCACAACTTTGTGATATCACGCATCCGCAAGGGTGACGGTCATGTTCACATTCCCGTGAGTGACACCTTGATTGAGGAGGGCGACCTGTTACTAGTGGTGATGAGCCAGCAGGATGAAGAGATATTTGATGCCGTACTAGGTCCACACGAGCAGATGGACTGGAAGGGCGACCCCGACCCCGTGACTTCTCGTCGCATAGTAGTTACCAAGAGCGAGCTCTCGGGTCGCAAGCTAGGTTCGTTGCGCTTGCGCATGGGTTATAAGCTCAACGTCACCCGTGTGAACCGTGCTGGTCTTGACCTGCTAGCTAACCCCAATCTTGCTCTCCAAGTGGGCGACCGTCTCACCGTTGTGGGCAACATCAACGACATCAACCGCCTTGCCGACAAGCTAGGCAACTCGATGAAACGCCTTGACCAGCCCAACATGTTCACCATGTTCTTGGGGATATTCCTCGGCATCCTAGTGGGAAGTATCCCCCTCGCATTGCCTGGCATGAGCGTACCCATGAAACTTGGTTTGGCAGGAGGTCCACTCATTGTAGCTATTCTGATTGGTCGCTATGGCCACAACGTTAAGCTTGTGACCTACACCAGCAGCAGTGCCAACTTGCTGCTTCGCGAGTTAGGAATATGCTTGTTCCTTGCCAGTGTGGGTCTTGCCGCTGGTGGCAATTTTGCCGAAACTGTGTTCAACGCTCAAGGTGCTCGCTGGGTGCTCTACGGCTTTATTATCACCTTTATTCCATTGATCATTATCACCCTTGTGGCTCGTGGCAAGTTCAAGCTCAACTATTGTACCATCATGGGACTAGTGGCAGGTGCCACTACCGATCCCCCCGCCCTAGCCTACGCCAACAAAACCGCAGGAAACGATGCACCATCGGTAGCTTATAGTACTGTTTATCCCCTCACTATGTTCCTGCGCGTGATAACTGCTCAAGTCATCATCTTAGCACTAGCTTAAAAAATTAGTCATCATAAATCCATGGGAAACATTAATTTAACACAAATTTTCAGTTCAGCCCTTGTGTTGTTGAGTATAATCGACATTGTGGGCTCGGTACCCATCATCTTGCAACTGCGGTCGAAGGGTCGCGAGGTTAATGCCTTAAAAGCCACACTCTACTCAGCCATTGTGATGGTAGGTTTCTATTATGGCGGTTACTGGATACTTGAGATTTTCAACTGTAATATCCAGTCGTTTGCCGCAGCGGGTGGTTTCTTGATGTTCCTGATGGCCTTGGAAATGATACTTGATGTGGAAATATTTAAGAACAACACTCCTGCAGGAGGAGCCACCATAGTCCCCATGGTTTTTCCGCTCATCGCCGGTGCTGGAGTACTCACTACGTTAATCTCGCTAAAGGCGATGTATGACGACGTGAACATCCTCATTGGGCTAGCCATCAACATGTTGTGGGTGTTTATCGTAATTAAGTCCACCACTAAGGTTCAACGCCTGCTAGGCGAAGGAGGAATATTCTTCCTGCGCAAGTTTTTTGGTATAATTTTGCTAGCTATGTCGGTTAAAATGATGACCGAGAATATTGCAAAACTTTTTTAATTAAACAACTAAAGATATCATGACACCTATCGAGAAACGCAACCAGATCCTTGCTGAGAAAATGATTAAAAATTTGCGTCGTCGCAACATGGAGGCGTTCTACTGCCCCACCGCTCAAGACGCAGTGGCTCAAGTGCAGGCGCTCATTGCCGACGGCAGTAGTGTGACCTGGGGAGGCTCAATGACCATTCGCGACATGGGACTGCCCCAAGCCTTGCGAGAGCGTGGCACTCTTGAAGTCCTCGATCGCGACCTAGTGGAAGATGCCCAGGAAAAGCAACAGATGTACCTGAAGGCCTTCAGTGCCGACGTGTATTTGTCAAGCGCCAATGCCATCTCGGAAGATGGTGTGATTGTGAACATTGACGGTAACGGCAACCGCGTGGCTGCTATCACTTGGGGACCACGAATGGTAATCTTTGTCATTGGGTTAAACAAAGTGGCAGCGACAGTGCAAGATGCTATTTCTCGCGCTCGTAGCACCGCGTCGCCCATCAATGCTCAGCGTTTCGACATCAGCACCCCATGCCACAATGATGGCGTGTGCCACAACTGCAATAGCCCAGAGAGCATCTGCAGCTATATTCACCTGCTTCGCAATAGCCGCAACGGCAATCGCCACAAGGTAGTTCTTGTGGGTGAAAACTTGGGATATTGATTTGTTCAATCTATTACAAATCTTATAGAAAGCTTATAGCACCTCAGGCAGAAGGAATAGTCGATTTCCGTTAGAGCCCTTGATAAGGATGTAGTGACCATGCACCGGTTGCTCGACAAGAGCCGCTTTCACTTGCTCAACATCGTCAAACTTGCGGAATCCATCGCATGGAATATCATCAAATTCCTTCCCCACAAGCCACACTTGGTCGAAGCCACACCGCTTGAGTCGCTCCACGAGCTTCATGTGCTCCTCGCGGCTGCTTTCACCCAGTTCACGCATCTCGCCCAGGATAGCCATCTTGGGCGACACTTTCATTATAGAGAAGTTATCGAGAGCTGCCGTCATTGAGGTGGGGTTAGCATTGTAAGCATCCACAATGAGGTGATTGGTAGCGGTGTGAGTGAGCTGCGAACGGTTGTTAGACGGCACATATCCAGCAATGGCTTGGCAAATGGCTTGTGGCTCAACATCAAAGTGTAGCCCCACAGTCACAGCGGCAAGAACATTGTCGAGATTATAGCTGCCAATGAGATGAGTAGCAACTTCATGCCAGTCGCCTCGCGCTTCACGCCATCTCAATCTCAAGAACGGGTCGCAAGCCACTATTTTTCCTTGCACATTAACATTCTCGTTGCTAGAGTGTTGGGCATATTGTACCAGTGTCACCCCCTGCGGTAGGATGGCTGTGAGGTAATCATTGTCGGCATTAACAAAAATCACGCTACCATCGCGTGTTGCCAGGTTATCATAGAGTTCGCCTTTAGTTTTTATCACACCTTGAAGCGAGCCAAATCCCTGCAGGTGAGCCTTTCCCACGTTTGTTATCAGTCCGCAAGTAGGTTCAGCAGTCTCGGCAAGCGTCTTAATGTCGCCAGGATGACTAGCTCCCATCTCTACCACGGCAATCTCATGCTCTGGTGCAAGACGAAACAGAGTCTTGGGCACACCCACATCGTTGTTGAAATTGCCCTCGGTAGCCATTACGTTATACTTTTGAGCCAGCACAGTTCGCACGAGTTCTTTGGTTGTGGTTTTTCCATTAGTGCCAGTTATGCCCACCACAGGGATATTAAACTGGCGTCGATGTTCACGTGCTAGGTCCTTGAATGCCTGAAGCACATCGGGCACCAGCACCATGCGTGCCGAAAGCCCCGTCTCAGTAGCCTCGCCATAGACCTGCAAATCATCCACCACCGCCCATGCGCACCCTTTACCGAGTGCTTGAGTAGCAAATTTATTGCCATCGAACGACTCACCCTTGAGCGCAAAGAACATGCTGCCCTCAGGGCAGTTGCGACTATCGGTAGTGATAACTGGATGCTTCTTATAGATTGAGTAAAGTTCTTGAATAGTCATGATTAATCTTGTTTTATTGCCACAAAGTTAAGCATAATCGTTGGATATATGTTGCGATTTTAGAGGAAAATTTGGTAAATCACGCTGGGAATAGTACCTTTGCAATTAAATTATTCACAGAACAATATCATAATGAAGAAAACCAAAAGAGATATAGCCATCGTGTGTGGTGGTGACTCATCGGAGCATGAAGTGTCGTTGCGTTCGGCACAAGGATTATATAGCTGGTTTGACCGTAACCGCTATAATGTTCACATTGTTGTAATTAGAGGTCATGACTGGCACGTAAATCTTCACGACGGCAGTCTCGCGCCCATCGACAAGAACGACTTTTCATTCAAGATTAATGGAGAGAAAACCACCTTCGACTATGCCTACATCACCATCCACGGCACTCCAGGCGAGAATGGTATCTTGCAAGGTTATTTCGACCTGCTGAGACTCCCCTACTCCACTAGTAACGTGCTGGTTGAATCGCTCACGTTCAACAAGTACATGCTCAACAATTACATGCGCTCCTTCGGTGTTACGGTTGCCGACAGCATCTTGCTGCTCAAAGATGTGGACCGTTCCATCACCGAGGACGACATTGAGCTCCAGCTGGGCATCCCCTGCTTTGTCAAGCCCACCGACGACGGTTCCAGTTTTGGCGTTACCAAGGTAAAGCACAAGAACCAGCTTGCTCCAGCCATAAAGAGTGCTTTCAAGCAATTCAGCCAAGTGATGGTTGAGCGTTTTCTTGATGGTGTGGAAGTAACTGTGGGCTGCTACAAGACCAAGAAAAAGAGCGTTGTTTTCCCTGTTACTGAGGTTGTTACACACAATGAATTCTTCGACTATGACGCCAAGTACAATGGCCAGGTTGAAGAAATCACTCCCGCTCGCATAAGCGATGAGCTCACCGCCGCTCTTCAAGCCGAGACAAGTCGCATCTACGACATCTTGCACTGCAACGGCATCATTAGAGTGGACTACATCGTCACTAAGAATGAAGATGGCAGCGACCGCATCAACATGCTTGAGGTAAATACCACTCCCGGCATGACAGCCACCAGCTTTATTCCCCAGCAAGTGGCGGCTGCCGGTCTCGAAATGCGCGATGTGCTAACCGAGATAGTAGAAAACCAATTCTAGTTTAATGCACAACACTTTATGCATGACGCACTAGGTAGCTAGCATTTTCACACACTGGTTTAGCCCTCATCTCATTCACTTGTTCACTAGGAAATTATGAAATCTAATACAACACACAAAGGTCAAGTGCTAGGCAAGCAAGTTCAGTTGTGGATTGACCTGTTCTTTTGCCTTGTGTTATTGCCAGTGATGATTTACTTGCTCCCCATTGAGCGATGGCTCGAAAGCAACACACTATTTGTTGTGCTGCTGGTGGGGTGGCTATATGCTGTGTATTTTGTGAACCGCGTGTTCACCGTGCCATCTCTTTTCCGCGACCGCAAGCACATGATGTGGGCGTTGCTAGTGGTACTTGCGATGATTGCTATCACATGGCTGCTTTCTCGCTACAAGATGGAGTATCCATTCCACCACCATCGTCCTCGCTTTGAGCGCATGGGCGATGTGCCACGTCGCCCCATGTCGGCGGCCAAATTCAGGCTCCACCAGCAAGCGGTGTGGTTCTTGTTTGTGATAGTGATGACATTTAGTAGCGCCATGGGCCTGCTGCGAGAACTCTATCGCCAGCGCGCTCGCCAGCAAGAGCTAGAAGTGGCTAAAAACAAAGCCGAGCTCTCGCTCTACAAGGCACAAATCGACCCTCACTTCTTGTTCAACACCCTCAACACCCTCTACAGCATGGTGGTGACACAAAGCCCCAAGACCGAGGATGCGTTCATGCAATTTATCGACATCACGCGCTACATCTACAATAATGCTAACCAAGACAGTGTACCCATTGATAGCGAGGCACAATACTTGCAACAATACATCGACCTGCAGCGCAATCGCCTAAACGCATCCACAACCATCAACTATAGCTATCGCAATGACGAGTCGTTGCCTAGTGCCACAATGCCTCCCATGATACTAATTACCTTTGTAGAAAACGCACTAAAATACGGTGTTAGCACTAGCGAGGCAAGTATCATCAACATCAAGCTTGAGCTAAAGGATGGTACTCTAACACTTGCTACATCTAATCCAGTGCGCATAAAGCCCAAAGATAATAGCACGTCAGGCATAGGCATTGAGAACTGCCGTCGCCGTCTCGACCTGGTGTATGGCAGGAACTATAGCCTTGACATCAACAACAAGAATAATCAGTTCAATGTCTTGTTAAAGATTAATCTAAACCATAGCAAATCATGAAATGTGTGGCAATCGACGACGAGCCCATGGCTCTAGAAGTTATAAAAAACTTCTGCAACCGCATGGACGACATGGAACTCGACACGTTCACTAATCCACTAGTGGGCATTGAGCATGTGAAGCGAATGCGTCCCACATTGCTCTTCCTCGATGTGAAGATGGGTGAAGTGAGTGGAGTAAACCTTGCTCGTGAGATTCCACAAGGTACATTCCTTGTTTTCACCACCGCCTATGCTCAGTTTGCAGTCGATGGTTTCGACCTCAACGCAGTCGACTTTCTTCACAAGCCATTCTCGTTTGGTCGCTTTGAGAAAGCCGTGAACAAGGTGCGCCAAGCAATCAAGCTCATCAACTATAGCGCTGTGCCACCACTTGAGGGCGAGGAAATCACAGTGAAAGTAGAGTATAAAAACGTAAAAATTGCACTCAGCTCCATTCTCTATATTCAGGCAATGGACAATTATGTTAAGATTTTCATTGTTGATGGTAAACCTGTTATCACCCAGATGAGCATGAAATCGCTCGAGACCATGTTACCTGAGAGCGACTTCGTGCGAGTGCACAAGAGCTACATCGTTCCACGCCATCGCATCAACACCTACTCACGCAGCCAGCTCACCTTAACTGGCGGCACCACTATCCCTGTGGGTCGCGCCTATGCCGGTAAGTTAGAGTAATTTTTTCACTAAAAAAGGGGTGATTGGATTATTTATCGCACGACTAAAGCAAAAAAAATTGTACATTTGCTGTAGCAAATCAATAATTCAAGAGTTATGAAAAAGATAATATTAAGCATGACAGCAGTGCTTATGGCCTGTGCTATAGAGGTACATGCTAAGAATAATGTCGAGGCACCATGCCTAAAGTTTGACCCAAGCGCGGGCGAGGAGCGAGTTCTTACCATGCCCACTGGAGAGCAAGTTCGCTACACGGCCTATGAGCGACTATATTTTGTAACTAACGTTGAGGATTCGGCCTTTCAGTTCATGAACGTGTATGTGCCACAGGGATCAACACAGCGGTCACCCATCTTGTTACGCACCTATGTGGGCGGTTACATGGCCTCGGCTGCAGGTCAGCCTCAAGCTGGTGACGCTAGTGGTCGTGCCCTGCAAGAGGGCATGGTGGTAGCAATTCCCGGTTCACGAGGTCGCAACTCCACCATTATTGCCACTAAAACCGACAAGAAGGCAGGTGTTAAGAAGGGACAAAAGGTTTACACTGGTCGTGCTCCTAGTGCCATTCTCGACCTCAAAGCCGCCATCCGCTATCTGCGCCACTTCGATAACATAATGCTTGGCGACGCTGAAAAGATTATTACCGATGGCACAAGTGCCGGTGGCGCCATGTCGTCACTGATGGGAGCCACTGGCAACCACCCCGATTATGAACCACTGCTGCGAGCAATGGGTGCAGCTAGTGAACGCGACGATGTGCTTGCTAGCGTGTGCTACTGCCCTATAACCGACCTTGATCATGCCGACATGGCTTACGAATGGCTCTACAATGGTACCACGAACCGCCAGCAAGGCAATGAACAAGTTCTTGCCATTAGCAATGAGCTAAAGGAGCAATTTCCCGCTTACTTAGAAAGCTTGAACCTGCGCACCCCAAGTGGCACTCAACTCACTGCCGACAACTACCTGAGCTATATCAAGAGTGAACTCATTCGCTCGGCACAACTTGCCAAGAATGCCGGTGCCGACATCCCCGATTCGATTGGGTTCACCTTCAGTGATGAGGCAAGCTTTGGTGCTCCTCCCATCAATGGTGGAATGCGTCAGTCGCCAGCCGGGCGCGTGCCCATAGGTGGTGAGCGCCTCACCCCCACCATGTTGCATCCTGGCGGTAAAAAGAGAGCCGGAGACTACATTGTTGACCTTGACATGGACAAGTATCTCAACTACGTCGTGTCTACACAGCCATTGAAGACGGCACCAGCCTTCGACACCAAGGGTGTTGCGGCACAAACGCCTTCGGGAGAGAATGAGGAGTTTGGCGACCGAAATGGTAGCAGTGTCAATTTCACCGAATTTGGCTCGCTGAAGGCTAGCACCTACCTGAGCGACGAGGTGAAACACAACGTGCGTCTCATGAATCCCATGTATTACATCGATGATAAAGCAACTAGCGTTGCGCCACACTGGTACATACGCCACGGTGCTCGCGACCGCGACACTGCATTCCCTGTGCCCATCAATCTTGCCCTCAAGCTACAAAATGCTGGCAAAGACGTGAATTTCCTGCTGGCATGGAATCGTCCTCACAGTGGCGACTATGCTCTTGACGAACTTTTCAAGTGGATAAAAGAGATTATCAAAGATTAAGTGAGATTCTATACATTGCTCAAATAACGTGAGATTGACGAAAATAAGCAAAAAATCCCTGGCATCACGCCGGGGATTGCTTATTACATTTATTATTCTTTTACTAATTGTGTAAAATCAGACCAGTTCTCTACCTTAAATGCACGAATGTCGCGAACCGACTTTTTAAACCAAGAGGTGTTTTTAAGAGCTATTATCGCAGAAAATAGGTTAGTCATGTCATTTTTATCGGTCAGGTATACACTTCCTTGCGTATTGTAGAAATCAAAATTTCTAAGAAGTATTTTAATTTCATAATATGCATTATTATAGGGCTCCCCATAAGATTGGCGAAGCTCGTTAATATCCATATCAAACGCAATGGCAAACATAGCTTTATAGCGCAACAAAGAATTTACTTTGACCAAAGAAAATTCGGCCCAACTTATCTTTTATTGATATTACCAATCCCAAAAACGGATTGTGCTCTACATCAATAACCTCACCATCAATCCAGTCGGGTTGATCAGTGAGTTTCGGGCTCACTTTCATCTTATCTCCAACTTTTGGTTCCATAACATTTACTATTTCTTGTGATTATCAGTTGCAAAGATAATAAGTTTTGGTGCATTAAAAAAATTCATAACTGGAAATATTACATAACCAACAAAAAAATCCCTGGCATCACGCCGGGGATTGCTTAACTAATTAACCTTCTAATACCATTAACATAAACCTTAAAACAAAAATGAAAAAGAAATCCGTCATCACGACGTTTAGAATTTCATTACCTTAAAACTAATACCATGAAAACTGACGCAAAGATAAGGCATTTTATGCAATCAGACCTAATGTTTCAAAAAAAAGTTGTGATTTTTAGTCATTTTTTAAATGTATTTTGTATTTGTAAATATATTTTAATGGAATAAGAGGGCATAAGTGATGAGTTAAAGATGTAAAAAACATCAAGCCATTCCCGCAATCTCAGGATTGGCTTGATGTGTGTGTGAGTAGAAGGAGCCGTTCCCCTTCTTGGCAAGAAATTACTCGTCGATGCCAGCCTCTTTCATGTTAGTGAACACGTTTTGCACGTCATCATCCTCTTCAAGAACCTCAAGAAGTTTCTCCATGTCGGCGGTCTGCTCCTCATTGAGTTCCTTATAATCGGCAGGTTCATAAACGAACTCCGAGCTCTTAATCTCAAATCCGTTCTCCTCCAGATACTTCTGGATATCGCCATTGCTCTCAAAAGCGGCGCTGATGATGATTTCTTCCTCGTCCTGCTCAATCTCCTCGGCTCCAAAGTCGATGAGTTCAAGCTCAAGGTCCTCAAGTGTTACACCTTCTTTAGGCTCCACATGGAAGTAGGCCTTGTGAGAGAACATGAACGCTACACTACCCGAGTTGCCAAGTGTTCCACCTTTCTTATTGAAATAGCTGCGCAGGTTGGCAACGGTGCGAGTGGTGTTGTCGGTAGCGGTTTCTACGAGGATAGCGATACCATGAGGTCCATATCCCTCATAGATTACTTCCTTGTAGTCGCTGGCGTCCTTGTCGCTTGCTTTCTTGATAGCGCGCTCCACTGTGTCCTTGGGCATATTTGCTGCCTTAGCATTTGCCATGAGAGCACGCAGGCGTGAGTTGGCGCTTGGGTCAGGACCACCAGCTTTCACAGCCATAGTGATTTCCTTACCAATCTTAGTAAACGTGCGGGACATGCTGCCCCAGCGTTTTAGTTTTCTTGCTTTGCGGTATTCAAAAGCTCTTCCCATAAAAATGTTTTTGTTTTATGTATTTTTTGTTATTAAAATGTTTTCACTTGTTGTGGGTGGGAACCACTGCCAGAAATGTGATAGCGCGGTCGCTGCGGTTGATAAGGCTGTGGCTATGCCCCATGGGGCAGTAGTGCGCCTGACCAGCACGCAACATTTCCTCTCCTTCATCATAGAGCACCGCAGCCTCTCCTTCTAGCAGGTAAATCACCTCGCTATCAGCATCGTGACTGTGATAGCCTATTGAAGCCCCAGGCTCAAGCGTGCCGAGCATAATCTTGTTGTTTTCATCAACAAATCGTCGCGACACATATTCTTTCTCGCCACCCTTGAAATTTTGAGCGACATTGAGTTCCAAGTCGTTAAAATCTATAATCATAGCTACTGAAAACTTATCGTAGTTTTGCTCCCACTTGCTTCTCAAGGTTAGCAATAATCTTGTTCATGACAGCATCAATTTGCTTGTCTTGCAATGTCTTCACATCGTCTTGCAAAGTGATGCTGATGGCATAAGACTTCTTGCCAGCCTCCAGATTCTTGCCCTCGTAGACATCAAAGAGGTTCACGCCACGCAACAGCTTGCGCTCGCTCTGCTCCACAACGTGCTTAATGTCGGCGTAGTTCACACTGGTATCGACCAGTAGTGCCAGGTCGCGACGCACAGGCAAGGTCTTGGGCAGGTCAACATACTCGGTTTTAGCCTTAGCCGCCATCTTACAAAGCGCGTTCCAGTCAAACTGTGCGAAATATACGGGTTGGCTCACGTCGGCCTTCTTGAGTTGCTTAGCTGTTACCACACCCATTTCGGCGATCACTTTTCCGCCACGGTTCTTATAAGCAATGGCTGGTGAGAGAACATCATTCTCAAACTGTTCAGGCATGATGTCGCGCTCGGCGATACCCAAACGCGCAAAGATTCCCTCCACAGTAGCCTTCAAGTCGTAGATATCAATCTTGCGGGCCTTAGCAGCCCAGCTGTCGCCATGGTTCTCACCACTTAACCACAATCCTAATGCTGTGTGCTCGCTGTAAGGAGCGAGTGCCACATCGGCATTACTAGCGTTGGGGTCGAAGTGATAAATGTTGCCAAACTCATACATCTTGATGTTTGGATTCTTGTGGTTGATATTGCGAGCAGCGCTCTCAAGTCCACCAAAGAGCAGCGTTTGGCGCATTAGACACAGGTCGCTACTGAGTGGATTCATAAGATGTACGCACTGAGCCTCGGGGTAGGTCTCACAATCGTCATAGTAGCTCTGAGCTGTGAGAGAGTTATTCATTATCTCGTTGTAGCCTTGAGCACTAAGTTGGTTAGAGATTAGCTCTTGCATGTCGTCGCGGAAGTCGACCATACCCTTGATAGACAGCGAACTCTTCACCTGCGAGCCTATCTCCACATTGTTATAGCCATAAACGCGCAAAATGTCTTCCACTACGTCGCATGGGCGTTGCACGTCGACACGATAGGTGGGAACCACAAGATTGAGTTTCTCATCATCCTCGGCTGTGATTTCCATTTCCAGACTCTCCACAATGCTCTTGACAGTATCCTTGGGAATTTCCTTGCCAATGAGGCTATTGACATAGTCGTAGCGCAACTCTACAGGATAACCAGGAAAATCGTGCTGCTTGATGTCGACTATCTCGCCACAAATCTCTCCACCTGCCACTTCCTTGATGAGCATAGCGGCGAGCTTGAGATTGTAAATCACATCGTTGGGGTCGATGCCACGCTCGTAGCGGAACGAGGCATCGGTGTTAAGTCCAAAGCGACGGGCGCTCTTCCTTATCCAAGTGGGATGGAAATAGGCAGCCTCAAGGAAAATATCGGTTGTTGCCTCAGTAACTCCACTGTCGAGACCGCCAAACACGCCACCTAGGCACATAGGCTCCTCGGCATTGCATATCATCAGGTCGCGACTGGTGAGGGTGCGCTCCACGCCGTCGAGGGTCACAAACTTAGTTCCCTCGGCGCAGGTCCTTACCACCACTTTCTCGCCCTTAATCTTGCTCAAGTCGAAGCAGTGCAGTGGCTGGTTGGTGCCCAGCAGGATGAAGTTAGTTATATCTACAATGCTATTGATGGGACGTTGCCCCACGGTGGTAAGGAAGTCTTTCAACCACTTGGGACTCTCTTGAACTTTCACATTGCGAATGGTCAAGCCACAATAACGTGGGCATGCCTCGCCGTTTTGAACCTCAACGGGGATGCCACCATCCTGGCGGTCAATCTTGAAATCGGCTACACTGCGGCGATGCAGGTTCCCGTCCTTGCCATGGCGCTTGAGCCAAGCGTTAAGGTCGCGTGCCACACCATAGTGCGAGCCTCCGTCAATGCGGTTGGGTGTAAGGTCTACCTCAAGCAACCAGTCGCTCTCCACACCATAATAGGTGGCAGCTGGAGTGCCCACCACAGCATCGTCGGGCAACACTATAATTCCTGCATGGTCATTACCTATTCCAATCTCGTCTTCGGCACAAATCATGCCATAGGAATCGGTACCACGTAGCTTAGATTTCTTGATAACGAATTCCTTGTCGCCGTCGTAGAGCACTGTGCCCACGGTGGCAACAATCACCTTTTGACCAGCGGCAACATTAGGAGCGCCACACACGATTTGCACGGGGTCCTCACCATTGCCCAGGTCAACGGTGGTGAGATGCAAGTGGTCGCTATTGGGGTGAGGATCACAAGTGAGCACCTTGCCCACAACCAAACCCTTGAGACCACCACGAATTGTCTCTACTTCCTCCACAGCTCCCACTTCAAGGCCAAGCGATGTCAACGCGTCGCCCACCTCTTGTGCGGTGAGATCAAAGTCGAGGTATTGTTTCAACCATTTTAACGAAATGTTCATGTTGTTATGTAGTTATGTGTTTAAGTTTCTTTATTAAACGCGATATCGAGAAAACAAAGCAATAGCTATTACTCTACTTACGCTTAGCAAACCTGCTTATTTACGATTAAAAAAGCGTTGCTAACCATAAAAAAGCGAGCCCATTTTCCCAATCAACCTGCAAAATTAATAAATTTTGCCGTAACTAACCTAATTTGAGCCATAAAGTTTTGAAAACCCACATTTTTGCAAAATTAATTCATACTCTTTTTCTTATTTCCCATTTTTATAAAAGTTGTCCTGTAGTTTATTTCTAAAACATCACAATTTTACAAACCCGTTGGCGGAATTAATAAAACATCACATTATGATGGAAAATATTGTTAATGAAGAAGTTCCTCTTTGAGGCACTTTTCGTCAGATTCAGTAAGGACCAAGCTGCGAACCCCTGCGGGGTCCTTGCATGGTCTTACGAACAAAGTCGGGTCTTCGATGCTAATACCTGAAAGCCAATATGTTTTATCATAATTCATACTCAACTTAATTCCGCCAACGGGTTTTACAATTAAATAACAAGTGTTTCAAACCTTTCACTAATTTACCAGTCTAAATATTATAAGAAATTTTCAATCAATGAAAACAGGCAAACGAATATGTGAGACGCTCAAGGCAATACGTAGAGAGATTGCTGGCGCTAATGGCATTGACTACACCCCCACCCCTTGCAACCACATGAGCGACTGCGCTGGCACCTGCCCAGTGTGCGAGCAAGAGACACGGTGGCTGGAGCGACAACTACGTTCAAGGCAAGTGATGGAAAAGGCAGTGGCGATTGCCGGGGTGAGCATAGCTCTGAGCAGCGTCACAGCTAGCGCTCAAAGTCAAGAGCCCAATGCCATAGAGCCACAACGCATGGAGCAGACAGAGAATCGCACCATGGGCATAGTGCGCATGATGCCACCACCCGAGTTGCAACAACTCAATCTTGATTCCATCTATAGCGAGGTTGACGTGGAGGCTTTGTTTCCACAGGGCAACGAGGCGCTCGACTCACTCATCAGTAACCAGCTCACTATCCCCGATGAGATTCTTGACCCCATACGCGAGATTGGTGGCAAGGTGAGAGCCCGATGCATCGTCAAGTGTGTGATCGAGCGCAACGGCAGCATCAGCGACGTCACAATCTTCCAGAGCACCTCGGCAGCTATTTTCGACAACGAAGCACTGCGCGTGGTGAGCAACCTGCCCAAGTTCTATCCAGCCAGCATTATGGAAGTGCCCGTGCGCTCCTGGAAGCTCATCCCTGTGGAATTCATCTATGATTTCTCACGTAAAAATTGATTTATTCAATTAATTATCATACCTTTGCCTAAAACACGGGTAATTATGAAGCAAGGAAAGAAAATATGTGAGACTCTCAAGGCAATCAGGCGTGACATCGCTGTTGCCAACGACATTGACTACACTCCCACCGAGTGCAAGCACGAGGGCGACTGCGCAGGCACTTGCCCCAAGTGCGAGAGCGAGACTCGCTGGCTGGAACGCCAACTGCGCGCACGCCAAGCACTGGGCAAGGCAGTAACCATTGCAGGGCTGAGCGTGGCTCTTGGGGCTATGAGTTCATGCAATTTGGTTCAGAAATATAAAAACAATCACGAAGTGGGCGATGTGCCAATGACCGACTCTAGTTACTGCACCAAGCCCGATAGTTCTAGCACAAGCGTCACTGTGAACGAAAGCACCGATTCGGCCAGCACCACCAACCGCTTCACCCCACTGCGCAAAGGCAACGATGCTATCACCCCCAAGGACAATGACGATGAAAAGCCAGAGCTCATGGGAGAGGTGGAGTATATTCCCGACTCAGCAAAATATTAAATTTAACGTGAGTTCGACGAAAACAAATGGCTGTATATCAGGCTGCTCCTCTAAGATAGAGGAGCTGTCGCGGAGCGACTGAGGAATATGATAACTATCAAATGAGGTGACATACTCCCCCCGACCCGCTCTTTCAGCGTCAATGGGCTACGCCTCGCCAATAGCAAAACAAGTTTTGCTGCTGGTCTCGGCTTGCTCCATTGGTCTAACTTAGAGGGGGAGTTGCTAACGCAATGAT
>ONEL01000031.1 GCA_900316835.1 uncultured Prevotellaceae bacterium
TGTCTCGACATAGCCCGCTATGTCTTCAACAAAATCTTTACAACCTGCTTAAAATAAATTCTGTTCTAACATAAATCCTAATGACCGAATTGGGTTAAATTGTTTGTTATAACTATGTGGTTGGGAAACGGCTGTTTCGGAAATGGCTGTTTCGGAACAAAAAAATAGTGGACATTTACTCAGGCCAAGCGATGTAGCCGGCGCGTTTTGACAGTCGCAGTGAGATGTTGGGGTGATAGGCGTGGGGTGGAAGTTGATTAACTCGATTGGCACCCCTCTTGATTGTTTCGTTTTTCATACTCTCTAAATTTTTAGATTAATACTTGTGGAGTAATGGGGGCTTACTCATTAAAAAAATTAAAATCACTATTTGCTTGACTGTGGGTGCAAAGTTACAACTTTTTCCTGGAACGACCAAGAAAAATATGTTTTATAACATGTTTTTGCTCAAAAATCAATCCCACACCACTGTCTTAGATAAGGCTGAGGCAAGTTTTTCAAGATATATACGGTCGGTCTCGTCAAAGGTGCTGAGGTCCTTGCTGTCGATGTCGAGCACTGCCACAACCGCACCTTGAGCATCGTGCACCGGCACCACTATCTCGCTGCGCGAGAGGCTACTACATGCTATGTGCCCGGGAAACTGCTCCACGTCGGGCACTATAACGGTCTCGTCGCGTTCCCATGCTGTGCCACACACTCCACGACCGCGCTTGATGCGGTAGCATGCCACAGGTCCCTGGAAAGGTCCTAACTCCAATTGGTCGCCACAGGCGGTGTAAAATCCTGTCCACCACCAGCCAAAGGTGTCATGCAGCATAGCCGCCACGTTGGCCATCACACTCACGGCATTAGTCTCTCCCTCTATCAGTCCCAGCACTTGAGGCAACAATTCTTCATATTTTTCTTGCTTGGTCATAGTCACTTTTTTTGCAAATATAGTTATAATATTTAAAATTGCTTTATTTTAAACCAAAAATGCCTTACCTTTGTCAAAAATGAAAAATAAATATTTAGGCATGAAACGTATTGCAAGTGTTATAATAATGTTTCTCATGGTGGTGGCTGGCATAGCGCAACCTGCCGACACGCAAATTCATATTTTTGACCCTAATGTGAAGTCGTTTAAGATAGCACCATTGAGCAACATGTACTTCCCGCCCATCTATGTGCTGGGAAGCGATGATGTATTGAATGTAAACTTTGATTATATCGACCTTGACGCGCAGTATTTGCGATACAGCGTGGTGCACTGCGATGCCAACTGGCAACCGTCGCAACTGGTCGAGAGCGAATATGTGGATGGATTTAACCAAGCTGATATAACCGACTTTAAGCCCAGCGAGGCAACATTTGTGCACTATTTCAACTACGACTTCGTTATACCTAACCCCGACATGGTGATTACCAAGAGTGGTAACTATCTGCTCAAGATTTACCGTCAGGACGACCCCGATAATGTGCTATTGCAAACTCGTTTCTCGGTGTGCGAGAACACTATGGGAGTCTATGCCGAGGTCATGACTAACACCGACGTGGATTACAATGCCCACAATCAGCAGGTGAATTTTGTGGTGACTACTAAGGGGGGCGATCGCATCAGCGACCCCTACAACGAGCTCACTGCCATTGTGAGCCAGAACTCTCGTCCCGACCGCGAAGTTACGGTAACTAAGCCCATGATGGTGAGTGGTAACAAGGTGATTTTTGAGCACATCAAGGGACTTATTTTCCCTGCGGGAAATGAATATAGGCGCATCGACATGGTGAACGTCAATTCCATGAACATGGGAGTCGAGAAAATACAGTATTTTGAGCCTTACTATCATGCCACGCTCTACACGGCTCTGCCACGTGTCGACGGGCAATATCTCTATGACAAAACGCAGTTTGGGCGTTTTACCATTCGCACGTCGGGAGCCTACGACTCGGCTGTGGAGAGCGACTACATTGTCACTCATTTCACTCTCTACACCGGGGAGCGCCTGGAAGGCGGAAACATCTTTGTGCAGGGAGAGTTCACACTGGGAATGCCACCCGAGCAATGCCTCATGCGGTGGGACCCTAATAATGGTACCTACAACTGCGATATCCTGCTCAAGCAGGGTGCCTACAATTATCAGTTCCTGTGGGTGCCTGACGGAACAGGAGTAGGGCAGACGGCTATGATTGAGGGCGACAAGTATCAAACTGCCAACGAGTATCTTGTCAAGGTCTACGACCGTCCGTTCGGAGAGCGCTATGACCACTTTGTGGGGTTTGGCATTGTATATTCGGGCCGATAAAAAAGATCTTAGTTTAAATGGAACTACTTAAAGGTAACAATATCCTCTCACGCGTGCAATGTGATGTGCTGCGCGGGATTGCCATCACAGGCATTTTTTTGCACAACTTCTGCCACTGGTTAAAAGGCGCCAATGAAGAGAATGAGTATCTATTCAACCAAGAGCGTGCCGATAACATGTGGAACTACTGGACATCAGGCAATATTGACCAGTTCTTCCCAATTCAGTTCTTCTCGTTCTTTGGACACTATGGGGTACCTCTATTTTTATTCCTAAGTGGATTTGGACTGGTGATGAAATATGAGAAAGCGAGTGGTGGTCATCTAAAGGCATTGTCGTTTGTGGGCTATCACTGGCTCAAGCTGTTCCGTCTCATGATTTTAGGGTATTTACTATCTATTTTGGTGTATGCCTTGTGTGGCTTTGGTTTTCATCCATGGAATGAGATACTAGCGCAGTTGGCAATGGTGGTAAATGCTGTGTTCATTAACTCCGGTTCAGCTTTGTCGCCAGGGCCTTACTGGTTTTTCGGACTAATGTTTGAGGTTTATATCCTCTATATCGTGTTTCTCTATCCCACACGCAACAAGGGCTGCTGGCGATGGCTCGTGCCGGTGCTGCTCATTGTTTTAGCGTTCTCTCTCCAGCTACCCTTGCAGCAGCACTCCACTGTGCTCAATTATTTCCGCTACAACGTGGTGGTAGCTTTGATGCCTCTGTCGGTGGGAATCATGCTAGCGCGCTATGGCTTGCCTCAAGTGCCACGATGGTGCTGGGCGCTAATAGCCTTCTTGGGCCTTGGCTTGCTTGCTGTTTTCAGCATGGATTATGTGCTGTGGCTGTGGTCACCGCTGGTGGTGATTGTGGGAGCTGTAGCTTTTGTCAAGAGTCTCCCCTCGGGTGCCGCTATCCTCAAGCCCATGGCATGGATGGGAATGATGTCGTCGTTCATCTTTGTTGTGCACTCTATTCCACGCATCCCCATGTTCAAGTTCTGGCTGTGGAAGCAACCGGCACTCATGACGTCTTACTATCTGTGGCTGTTGGCCTACATCGTGCTCACACTCTTGCTGGCATGGCTATACAAGAAATATTTGACCTTAATTCCAAGCCCCAGGCTGCACAATGACGGCTCAATCACATTTTCTAAATAAATAAAACTGAGGGTGCTTAAAGTAGAAGCACCCTCAGTTTTATTGAGAAAAGTTAGTTTTATTTATACTCTATGCCCTCGATGATGGCTTTCACGTCGGGATTGTCGAGAGTGAGCTTCTCAGTGAGCTTGATTTGGATCACGCCCTTGGGGGTCTTGCCAATCAGAGCGCAGCTCACGTCGGCACTGTTAATCCACTGTACCTGCTTGTAGGTCTTGTCGCCAATGGTCACGTCCTCGGCAAGCTTGCGAGTAGCCTCGCTGCCCACAAGCACTTGGTCGAGCCATTCTTTTACATCCTGGAAGTCCTCATGCTCAACTTCAACATACTGCCACTCGCCCAGGTCGGTACCAGGCTTGAGCTTAATGTCGATTCTGCGCTCACTCTCCAGTTCAGCGTCCTTCTCCCACCCATTGGGGATATTGGTGATTTTGAAGAAGTCGTTCTCAACAGCCTCGCCTGCGGTAGCCTCGCTGGCAGCCTCGTTGTTTTGAGCAACGCTAGCCGAGTCGGTCTTCTCGCCACTAGCGTTAGCACTTGTGTTGCTGTTACCATTGCAAGCAGTCATCATGGCAACTGCTGCTACTAAGAATAAAAACTTTTTCATAAATTTGTTTGTTTAATAGGTTAATAAATATAGTTAATAGTTAAATCATTTCTAAACATTACAATTAAGCATTAATCATAGTCCCAGAATGATATTGTAAACCGCTGTCACGTCGCTACCGGTGATTTGGCTGTCACCATTCTGGTCGCCGTTTACAATGGCGCTGGTGTCGTTGTAAAGGATGTAATTGTAGAGTGCCGTAACATCGCTACCGGTGCACTCGCCATCGCCGTTTACGTCGCCGGGGACAACTGGAGGTGTATCGCTCATCTCCTCCCAAACATAGTTGATGAATTGAAAGAAATGAATTTTCTTTGCCTTGGCTCGCGCCACTTGCTCGTAGGTGGGAGGGTCGTTTTGCTCCATGCTCGATGGATAGTAGCAATACACATCAAGCCGGGTGCTGAATGATGGCGCGGTGTCAATAAACTCATCCCACCCCGTGCTCTTTATCTTGTTCCAGTAGCAATAGAGCAATGTCAATTTAGTGTTTTTAGAGAGATTCAGGGTTGAGAGCTTATTTTGGTTGCAATAAAGCTTAGTGATATTAGTGAAACCCTCAATGCCTGTGAGGTCGGCGATTTTCTTGTTTTTAAGGTCGAAGCTGTAAATCTTGGCATTCTCGCTTTCATAAATGACGGCATCTAAGCCCTCGGCTGTGCTGTAAAGGTGGGTGCGGAAAGCATCGTCGGGGAAATGGTCGTAATCGATGGGCCAGTAGTCCTGCAGCGCGTTGAGCGAGAATGTTTGGTCGCCATTCTTCACTATAAAATCAAATTTTTTGCTTTTCAGGTAACCCATTTGATCACGCCTGGGAATGGGGTTGCGTTCGGTTGCCACAGCATTGAAGCCCTCAATGATTGCCTCCTTGCCACTTGGTGCTAGCAGGGGCAGTGTGCTAATCACATTGTTCCAAATGATGCCCACTGGGTTGTCATAACATCTCAGGTGATAGAACTCTGAGGAAGCCATTCGCAGCACTCGTGTTCTTCCGCCTTGATTCCAAAACCGGCGAAAGCAGTGGAAAAATTTAATCCCTGTCCAGTCTTCCACATTCTTCAAGCTCGCATTGGCCGAGCGCTCAACATTGAAAGTGCGCATTTCGAAAATTTCATAGGTTTCCAGGTTTGTGCCGTATTTGTTTGTTAACCAAGTTCTGAAGTTTGCGTCGGGGAAGTTAGTCTCATTGATGGGAATGCGCTGCGAGATGATGATGCCCTTGCCAGGCAAAGTGTTGTTGGCCGAGTTGACAAAAGTTTGCTTGCTTGTGCTGAAAGTAGCCGTGCCACTATAGGTAAAATTAGTGAAACTGGTAATGGAGTTGCTGTAGCCAACGATGAGATTGGGATAACTCATGATGTAAAAATCCTTCACGTTGCTTACTGCAGTTGCCGTTTCGCTGCCCGTGCGCAGCACCACAACTGAGCCTTCGCTTTTCACCTTTGCGAATCGCGTGAGCGTGCTGCTATTTTCGCTTTTTGCCGAGATGCGTGAGTGATGAAAAATAATTGTCTCGTTGGTGGTGGAACTTGCCGAGATTGCCGGGTTGCTGTTGCCGGTAAGGCTCATGAAAAAGGTGGCGTGGTCGAAGGTGACAGTGGCACCATCGGTGACATAGAGGCAATTGGCGTCGCCATCTTTGCCGTAAACGCTTACTTGTATCAGCTCCGAGCAGGTGAAGGTGGTGTTGGCTTCAGCCCTGATGGGAGCACATGTTGTGGAGCTGAAATAGGTGTTGTTGCCCTCAAACATCACTGTGAGCCCGTCGCAACTCTCATTTAAGATGCAACGATTTCCACTGCCTGTGCGCTCGATTTTCACATTGTTGAGCGTTACCGTCTTAGTCGATGGGTTATAGACCACCGAGTAAGGCTGGCTTGTATCGTTGGCTTTAATGTTTGAGCCTTTCACATTAGTATAATTGTCGCTGTTGACCGATACACCACCTATTTTGAAACCATAGTAGGTCGAGGCATGGACGGTTAAAGCCAGTAAAAGAAATAATGTAAAAAATATTTTCTTCATAGTGAGGTGGAGTGAAGGGGGTGTTGTTATTGTTGCTTGTGAGACATTTCCAATCAAAGTCCTAGAATAATATTGTAAACCGCTGTCACGTCGCTGCCGGTGACTTCACCATCACCATTCTGGTCGCCGTTTACAATGGCGCTGGAGTCGTTGTAAAGGATGTAATTGTAGAGTGCCGTAACATCGCTACCGGTGCACTCGCCATCACCATTTACATCGCCAGGGATTGAACTTGCTTTTGAAATAGTGACCCATGTTCCTGCCACTTCGTTGCCGTTTTGCACAAAGCCTACATTGGGAACAAAAGTCACCCCCTCGGGCTCGGTGATAGCAAGACCGTCGCTAAGATTAAGAACATTCACATTTCTAATGCCATTTCCTATATTACCTTTAAGCCTCACCACAGTTGTGGGGCCACTAATGTTTACCTCGGTCAGGTCTTGCTTTCCTGCCAAACCAATTGAGCGGCTTTCGGAACTTAAATTCACACCATCAATGTTGAGATAGTTTCCTGAAGTTTTAATACCAGTCGAGATTGAAGAAATATTGAGATTGTGTGTGTCCTGATTGGGGCCTTTGGTTATTCTTGTCACAACGCTATTGAGGTTTAATCCTTCACCAGTATTGTTTGTGATATTGTTGGTGCCATCAATGTAGATTAACAAAGCTTCTGGGTCGGTTACCTTTATGCCTTTATTGTTGATGTTAACATCCAAGAGTAGCAGCCATTTATCATCTTTGCTATAACGCCACGTTCCTGTCACATTGGGAATCAAGCGGTCGGTATTGCTTGCCATGTGCGAACACAATCTCTCGCCCGCAATCCAAATGCCATAGTTCAAGCAGCCTTTACTTGTTGGGGACCAATCCCACTCACCATTGGCCGATGGTTGCCAGTAGTGGTAAGTGGTCCATCCATTTTGTTGTGCAGCAGTAACTTGGGCGTCGGTACATTCGTTTTCTTCCACACTGCTTTTGTGGTCCATGAAATACAAGTTAGCATTAACTGCTGGGAGGTTTGCGATAAGGTTGTCGAGCCCAACTTTTGAGATTTTATTGTTCTGGCAATACACTGTGTGTCCAGCTAGATTGTTGTTCCACTTAAGGTTGAGAGTGTAGAGTTTGTTGTTATTGCACCTTAAATCAATAAGCTGGGTATTTTTGGTCAAATCGAGTGATGCGATTTGATTATAGGAGCAGTCTAAAATCTCAAGAGCGGGGCAATTAGTCAGTCCGCTCAATGAAGAGATTTTATTGTTGTCGCAATAATAATATTTTAAGTGTTGGCAATATAAACTCATGTTGCCCTCAATAAGGTTATTGCTGCAATTAAAAAGTTGAAGATTGTAACAGTCGGAAAGTGAGAGCGATGTTAGTTTGTTGTTTTTACACCAGAACTTTTCGAGATAGACCCTTGAATACGTGCCAAATGTGATGTCTGCAATTTGATTGTTGTTGCAACTGAGGTTTGTAATGTAATTGTTGTGTGACAGATTAAGCGATGTGAGGCTATTGCTGTCGCAATTGAACTTAACCAGAGCTGATAGCTGGTCCAAGTTCAACTCGTTGAGTCCGCAATTGGTGCAGTATAATTCCTTGAGTTTAGTGTTATTAGACAAATCTACGGTTCCAATGTTATTGCGATTTACGCTTAATTTTTTAAGCTCGGTAAGGAATTCAATGCCTTTTAGTGATGTTAAACCTTTGTCATCGAGAGCCAGTTCTTCCCATTCATCGGCATTGCCGTTATAGCTCTTGAAAGGATACTTGAAGTAACGGTGGTCGGTCCAAACAGACCAATAACTGTACCAATATTTAGTCTGCTGTTGCAGTTCAAATGCAAATCTCTCGTCGGGAACAACTGAACGGTTTTTTTCAAAGTCAATGGCTTTGCAAATGATAACGCCATTAGTGAACTCATTTCCATGTATATTCTCAACAAAAGTCTTTTTTGATGAGCTATAGACAATGTCAAATCCGCCTCCTTCTTCTTCAAAAGAGTCGCGATAATTAGGTGCACCTAGCATGAGGAACTTGTCGCCTGAATAGGTAAAAGCCTTGATGTTGTTGGCTGGTGCTCCATCTGAGTTGTCAATACCAGCACCGCTTCCGCCAAGCTCAAAATAAGAAGACTGCACGTTGACCGAAGCAAAATCTTTTAGTGCATATCCAAAATAGCCACTAGAATTAAATATTGAATTCTTGATAATCAGTTTCTCGTTGCCTGTGTCACCTACTGTTCCGTGGGCTGATTGACGATTACTAAAAGATTGGTTTGAAGTGTAGCATGAAATGTCGGCATTATCAATTGTGAGTGTCGCTCCATTCCCTACGGTGAGCCCATCTTCATAACCTCCCATGATTGTAACATGGCCATTAGGACTCTTGATGGTAGTGTTGGCGTCTAATCGCACAGGGGATGAGTTGATGGCCTCAAGATAATTGTAGTCTTCAAACACAATTATCAGATTGGTGCAACTCTCGTTGTAGATAGCACGGTTGTAGCTGCCAGTGCGTTTAATCTTCACATTCTTTAAGGTGAGAGTTGCAGTGCTATGGTCGTAGGTTACCGAAAAAGGCTTTGAATCGTCGTTGGCGGTAATGTATTCACTTGTGATGGGCTGATTGTAGTTATCGCTTGTGATTTTAATACCAGCAACTTTAAAGCCAAGATATGTGGCAGCATTTATAGTGGTAAATACTGCAAAGCAAAACAATAAGGATAAAATTTTTTTCATAGAGCTATGTTTTTTTGTTAATGTTTCTATAATGAGATGGAGAACAATCTGTGGCGCGGTGGAAAGCGCGCGTGAAGCTGGTGGCGTCGTCAAAGCCACACTGGTAAGCAATGTCGCCAATGGGGAGATTGCGCTGGGCTAGCAGTAGTTGTTTTGCGTGATTGATGCGGATGTTGAGTGCCAGTTGCTGAGCTGTGATGCCTAGCTCGGCTTTCACGCGGCGGTTGAGCTGGCCACGAGTAATGTGGAACTCTTGCGCAATGAGCACAAGCGACACGTGACCTTGAGCCATGTGGCAGGTCACTGCGTTGATGTATTGAGAAATGAAAGGGCTAGATAGATCGCTTGTGTGCATTGCATTATCAATAATGGTTAATGATATTGCAAAGTTCGCAATCTATCTCCTCATTTACTATGCAAAATGGTGCATCGTGTTGGCAAAATCGTGCATTTGCACCTTTTTGCCAACTATTTTGAGCTGTTCCTGTGTTGTGATGGCGATACTCCAAAGGTGCGGCGGAACGCACGTGAGAAACTTGCCACATCGTCAAAGCCACAATGGTAGGCAACCTCACTAACTTGTAGCGACTCGTTGGCAAGTAGTTCGCGAGCTTGCTCAAGGCGCACCCGGTTCACATATTGCTGTGTGGTGACGCCAGTTATACTCTTGATGCGACGGTTGAGCTGGCTTCGCGACAAGCACACCTCGCTAGCTATAGTTTCAATATTAACATTGCTATTCTCCATACCTTTTTTCACACTTGCCACCACTTGCTGTAGCAACTGCTCGTCTTGCTCGGTGAGCTCAGTGACAGTAGAAGGGGTGGACTCTGGTTTCTCGTTGCGCAGGGCGTTGATTGTGGCCAGCAACGCTTCTTCACGCACGCGCATGCGTCGGCGCATGAGCCACCACACCAGCAAGGCGAGCAGTAGGGCTACCGCAACAGCTCCTAATACAACATAAGAGGTGATGTGCTTGCGATGTTCATTTTCCTTTTGTAACTCATCAATGCCAAACTCGGCATTATAGCGAGCTAGCGTCTCGGCATTGGCATTGCTGTAGAGCGAGTCTTTCAACAAGTCGAAGCGGTCGAGCTCCATTTTTGCGCTATCGGGGTTCAAAGTCCACAGGCTCTCGTAGAGACCACGCCTCGAGTGCATCTCATTAGAGATGTCACCACTCTCAACAAAAATCTTGGCGGCTTCGCGATAGTAGGGAATCGCCTCACGGTTGCGCCCTTGTGCCAGCAGCGCCTTTCCCATCTTGTTGCACGAGATGCCCAGCGAGAGCTTGTCGCCCACCTTGCGCATGAAGGGGATAACATTTTTCAATAAAGCTTCGGCTTCCTTGTAGCGCTTTAATCCTATCAGCACCGACGCCTTTTGGGCATTGCGCACCATGAGCATGTCGTCGCGACCTAATTTCTTTTCTATATCGCATGCTATGTTTATGTGTTCTAGTGCTTTCTCGTCGTTGACAAGGGCATGATACACTTCTGAGGCCTTGCCTTGCAACACCGACATGCGTGCTGGATTATCAACTTTCTTGGCAAGATTAATAGCCTTGAGTATATATTTCTCGGCCTCGAGGGGCTGGTTAGCTCCCAAGTAGATGCCGGCAAGCGTGTTGAGCGACGAACTCATTACATCGGGGTCGCCACTCTTTTCGTCAAGAGCGTAGCACTGCTTGGCAAATGTGGCAGCCTCCTGAAATCGCGACATCCTGAAGCATGACAGGGCAAGCACGTTGAGGCAGTCGGCTTCAATCTCCTTGCCGCGGCACAGGGGTAACGCTTTCTTTCCCATCTGCAAGGCGCGGGAATAGTCTTGCTTGTCGTAGTAGTACTCGGTGCTCCAGTACCACACTTGTTGCTTAATCGAGTCGACCGGGGTAGTGGTGGTGCTAAACTGATAAAGCTCGTCGGTAAACTGTTCATCGTTCAAGGTCTTCATTAGCTGGTTAGCAATGGCAACCTGCTGTGAGCCACTTGATGCTTCAAACTGCGTCAATAACTTGTCAAACTGCTCGCTGGCAAGCGCTAGCGTGCTGGTACAAAATGCTATAGCGATAAAAATGATGAATTTTCGCATACTGGTACTGAAAATTTTTATACAAAAGTAGTCAAAAAATTAATACAAAACCTTGCAAAATCGTGCATGGTGAGTCTAAAAAAATGGCGAAGCCTGAAGTTGGTTAAACCAAACTTGACGACTCCGCCTTTTTCTTGGTCAGAGAGAAAAAATTATTTCTTCTTCATGCTCTTGAGCATAGGCATGATCAGAGCCTCAACCTCGGCTGCTTTAGCTACAGGATACTTTACAGTGCCGGCGATGCCACCAGTTTCATCAAGGAAAACAACGTACTTGTTCTCAACGTTGTCGCCATTCACGCCCTTATAGGTCATGATATTGTCCTCAATCTTGGCATCTTCCCACTTGTAGTCTTTAAACATCTCCATGCCCACCATTGCGTCGTAGTACTTCTTGAAGTCCTCGGGTTTGCAGGGATTCCCGCTGAAGGTAGCGTCAATTCTTACCTGATTGTCTTCGCTAGCGACATTGATGTTGTCGCCGCTCTTGTAGGTCTCTTTGAAGCCTTCGGGATAGGTGAAAGTGAAGTGGTCGCCCTCAAACACAGTTCCCTTAACCTCGGCAGCTTGCTCCTTGTCACCACTGGCAGCCGCGCTACCGCTGGTGTTACCATTGCCATTGCACGAAACGAGAGTCATGACACCTAGTGCCATCATCATTAAAAATAACTTTTTCATAAATGTTTTGAGATTAATTAAATAATTAAATGGTTAAACAATAAAGGTTGATTTGCATAATATTATTTCGCAAATATAGGCAAATAAAAACAAATTATCAATTTTTTTTGATAAAATAATCAAAATTGTTAATAAAAAAGCTGTGCGACCTCATTAATTAAAGAATCGCACAGCTTTGAAATTTATTTAACCCACTAGATTAAATGCACATCCTTAATTTCGCATTATGCATTAAAAATTAAGCATTGTGCATTGTGCATTATGCATTAAGAATTAAGCATTGTGCATTATGCATTAAGAATTAAGCATTAATCATAGTCCCAAGATGATATTGTAAACTGCGGTGACGTCGCTACCGGTAACTTCACCATCACCATTCTGGTCACCGTTGAAGATAGCTGTATCTTGACCGAAGAGGATGTGATTGTAAAGTGCTGTTACATCGCTACCGGTCACCTCTCCATCGCCGTTTACATCGCCGGGAACGGGCTGTGGAACCACATTGTCAGCACTTGAAGCCGCTACACCATAGGCTGCGATACCCTCCACAGCGTAGGTGATAACTGGAGCTACAGCGGGGTCTTCGGGCGATGCGTCAATCATCTTGATGCCGGTCTTGTGCAACGGGTTCTCAGCATTGTATTCAACCATGTTAGGTAATGAAGTTCCGCCTTCGCTCGAAATATAAGCCCAGTAGATGTGCTCTCCATCACCGGTAATTTGAGTGATACCTGTTACCTCATCGCCACCACCTTCTTGAAGGATGGGTGAGTCATCAACGAGTACCGCGTCGTTCTTGATTGTTGCGGCATCCTGCTTTGCTTCAAGTGTCGCCAGTGGGATGCGATAGAGTCCCGGAGTGCAGTTGTCCACGTTGTCCTTTTGTACAAAGACATATACATAGCCGTTCTTCTCATCGAGGTAGAAGCTGGTCATCTGCACATAGTTCAGGTAAACAGGTAACTGCTTGTCGGTGTGCTGGGCGCCAGTGCCGTCGCCATAGAGCATGCTCTTGTCGAAGCGGAAAATGCCTTGACCGTTAAACTTCTTGGCAACCCAGTACACGTTGTTGCGAGTGGTGCCGTCGGCCGCTATCACATCGGTAGCGCGCATTGTCATGCCAGCGCCAATGGCACCATAAGTTATCTTGTCGTCGTAGTAGGGCAACCAGTTGTTCTGCATGAAGAATGGCTGTGTGCCATAGAGCCCCACGGTGTCGGCGCTCATCTCATGGATGCCCACGTTGCGGTCGGCAATGTAAATCTTGTTATCAATCTCACTGATATACATTGAGAATGGATCCTCAAATGCCTTGTAGCCCACGTTGTTCAGCACGGTAACGCGATACCACATGCCATCGGTGTTATTCACGTAGAAGAGCTCTCCGTCGCCACCATTGGCCTGAGCGTCGGCATCTTCATAACGGAAGTTGTGCCCTGCGCTTGCCACGTAAACGCGGTTCTTGTAAAGCTGTATGTTGAAAGCGTGCTCGCCGGTTTTGAACTCGGTGTCAATAATTTCTCCATCGGTGTTTTTGTACATCAGCCTGCCATCTTTGGTGGCGAAATAAAGGCCATCGGGGCAACCCAGTGTGGTGCCTTCGCCTGTGATGGTGGGATCGCCCTGGATGTTGAGATATTGCCACTGGTTGGCTGCTTCATAGTCATTGACAGCACTTGCGGCAACCTGGCACAAAACCTCGCTTTGTGTGGGCTCAAACACACCGGCGCCTAGTACCGGAGGGGTAACATTGAGAACTCGCAGACTCTCGATAGTGGATGGTATAGCGCCCTTCTCCATGTAGTTGATGTGTGAACCCAGCTCCATGTGTTTCAAGGCTGTACAACCTGCAAAGGCATCTTGGAAGATGTTGGTCACAGTGCTCGAAATGTTCACGGTAGTGAGCTTGGTGCAGTTAGAGCACAAGTTTTGGGGAATCTCGCGAGCGCCCTCCTCGGTGTTGAGGATTTCCAGGTCGCTCTCAAGGAACGCGTTGGCATTAACTGTCATGCCTTTCTTGTAAGTAAACTCCTTGATGGCTGCGCGAAAGAAACCATAGTTGCCAATCTCGGTCAATGCGGGAAGGGTGAAGTCGGTGTAAGGCGAGAATGCCAAGCCATAGTTGTCGATGGTCTCAATAGTAGCGTCATTGAGCGATGTGCCTAGTTCACTTTCGTGAGCTGTTACCAGAAGTCGAGTGCCGGCAGCGTTGGTTAGTACACCGTTTGTAATCTTGAAGGCACTATTGCCCTCGCCAAGCTCAATGCTTGCAAGGTTCTCAATAGGACCAAAGGCGGCGTTGCCAATGGTGGCAATGGTCGACGGCAGCTTGATGCCGGTGATGGCGTTAGCCCCGCTAAAGGCACTAGCGCCGATTGATGTCAAGCCCTCGGGCAACTGAACTACTCCAGTCAGTCCACTATTAAGGAATGCTGTGGTCCCTATTGCGGTTAGTGAAGCGGGGAAAGTGAAGTTTTTCAACGAGGAGGTGCCGTTAAATGCGCTTTGGTTGATAGCGGTGATGTCGCTCATGAAGCTCACGTTCTCAAGCTGTGAGCAGTTGTAGAACAAGCTGTTGGGCACACTGGTTACGCATGCTGGCAACACAATGCTCTTGAGACTTGTGCAACTCTGGAAAGCTCCGGTGCCAATCGACGCCATCTTGTTGCCTTCTTCAAACACAATCTCCTCAACTCCATTGCAACCAATGAAGTAGTCGTTGGGAATAGTTGTGAACTCACCGCCAATGATGATTTTCTTGATGGTAGTATAGTTGTGGAAGGGTTGGAGGTTATAGGCATAGTCTCCAGTGTTGAGTTCACGTTCTATAATCAGTGTGTCAAGAGGTGGAAGCACGTCGGCGGTAGCTCCGAACGCGTTCCTGTTAAACTTGAAGGGTGTTTCACTTGCCATAATAGTGAATTTCTTTACACCACTACCTGCAAATTGATTTGAAATCAAGGCGTCGGTAACAGCGGGTGGGATGAATGCCTCGGTAATGTTTTTGCAATCCCAAATGATACCGCTACCCATCTTGTTGGCTGTAATGGTAACAGGATAGTTGGTAAGGCTCGTGCATCCACGAAAACAGTTGTTACCAAACTTTACACAAGTTTCAGGAAGATGTATCTCCTTGATGTCGCGGCAGTTTACAAAGGCGTTGGCGTCGATTGCCACAACGGTGTAGGTGATGCCTTCATGTTCAAAGGTCTCAGGAATGTTCACGATGTTGTTTTCATCGCCAGTGTAGAATAGAGAGTCACTCACACCATCCACTTTGTTGATGGTGTACTTTGTTAAGGTCGCGTTAGTGCCACTGGTGGTCCAGTTGTAGCCAATCACATCGGTGAGTTTGGCGGCATTTGATAGCATCGCTATAGCAAGTGCCATCATCAACAGCGAACCTCGAAGCCATGATAAACGAGTAATTTTCATGCTCATAGTTATTGATTCTTTAGTGGTTAATATATATAAGTTTTAATATGGTGCAATTCAAGAGGTTATAAGTATCTATTTACATAATATGGTTAAGGTAAATAAATATTCACCTCACAAATTTACACAAAAAACATAACATTCCTTTTATCTTACTCTAAAAAAATGCAAAAAAGTTATAAAATCTTATTTTTCGTTTCCTTCGCCATTGCTTGTGTTTAAACCGTGGGCAGGCTGATGCCGTCGAGCTGGCGGTAGAGGTTGAGGGCATAGACGTCGGTCATGGCGCTGATGTGGTCGAGGACACCTTGCAATTTTTCAAACAGGCTAGCGGCGTGCACGTCGTATTGTTGCGGAAACTTGTTGAGCAACAGCTGTGAATAGTAACTCTCGGGATTGACAACTGCCTGTGTGAGCTTGTCGAGCAACAGGTTGATGATGCGACTACCGGCAAGATCCACATCAACAACGTAGCTCGCACGGTACAGTTTCTTGAAAGCCAACTCGCTGCAACGCTTGTAGCCTTGCCGTGGAAGTGGAGAAATGTGGTCGATGAGCGACCCTTGAAATCGTCCTTCCATGATTTCATCCTCGTGGAGCACAAATGTCTTGGCACATTCCTGTACTAGCAGTCCCACCACGCACGAGCGCAAGTACACTATCTTCTCATTGGGGTCGGCGACAGTAGCCATCACCTCACGCATGTGCTCTTTGCGCTCCTCGTCAAAGAGGCTTGTGAGCAAGTTGATGGTCTCCTGAGTAGAGATAATTCTTAGCTTGTGTCCGTCCTCAATGTCCATCACTTGGTAGCAAATGTCATCGGCGGCTTCAACCATGTAGACCAACGGATGACGGCAATAGCGCTCTTCTTCCAGCTTGAGCATGCCTAGTTCGCCGGCAATGCGCTCAAAAGTCTCTTTCTCGGTGGTGAAGAATCCAAATTTACCTTTTTTCCCGGCATGGCTTGAGGAGTAGGGGTATTTCACTATCGATGCAAGCATGGAATAGGTCATGGCAAAACCGCCAGGCCGGCGTCCCTTGAACTGGTGAACCAGGGTGCGGAACGAGTTGGCGTTTCCCTCAAAGTGGGTTAAATCGGCCCATTGCTGTGGGGTTAGGTGGTCCTTAAACATCTGGCCGCTGCCGTTTGAGAAAAATTCACCAATGGTCTTTTCGCCCGAGTGGCCGAAGGGCGGATTTCCCAGGTCGTGAGCCAAGCATGCGGCAGCTACAATCTCACTGATTCCCCACAACTTGTCGCGCCAGGGCTCGCTAAGGTGCTTCTCGTGCAGGCGAATGGCAATCTCATTGGCGAGTGAACGCCCCACGCATGACACTTCAAGGCTGTGAGTAAGGCGATTGTGCACAAAGATGCTTCCTGGTAGTGGAAACACTTGTGTTTTGTTTTGCAAGCGACGGAATGGCGACGAAAAAATCATGCGGTCGTAGTCACGCTCAAAGTCGCTACGCACTCCAGCTTTCTTGTCCTTGTAGTGTTCTTGCCCCAAGCGAGTGTCGCAAATTAGTTGCTCCCAGTTCATGCGCTGTGTCATAGTGATAAATAGTTTTTTATTTTTTTGTGTAAAAGTCAATGATTTCTTGAATTGTGCGTGTGCACACCGGGCAGAAGACGGGAACCTTGAGTGTGCGCATCATGCAGTTAGGACAAGGGCGGTACACTCCCTTGAGCACACAGCCGGCTCCCTCGTAGAGCCCCATTGTGCTTGTGTCGAGGTTGTCATCGCTCGTGTGCCGGGCAACAATTTTTTTGTCCTTGGGTAGCATTGATTTCCATTTAGAACCAAAATCAACGAGCGTAGTGATATTAGGGGCCCATGGTTCCACATCGAGAGGGTAGTCGTTGGGTTCCTCGCCTTCGTAGGCATACTCGTCGGCAAGTCCGGCAAAGGAGTGTCCAAACTCATGCACCAGCACCTCAATGAATAGCTTGTGCTTGGTCATAAGAAGGTTAAGGGTGTTATAAATGCCTCCGCCACCATAGCGGTCGGTGTTTACCATGGCAATGATGTGCTCATAGGGCGTTCCCGCCATGACATCGTGCATTTGCTTGATGCGCAGGGTGGTGAGGTAGCGTGCCATGCCGAAGGTGTCGAAACTTGACCCTATAGCGGTGTTGTGCCACACAACTTCCGATGGAATTGACGGTCCGCAATGTCGCGAGGGGGTGCACACGGCAGTGACGCGAAACCGTCCTCGCATGCTCTTGTAGGGCTCATAGCTGAAAAGGCCTTCCACACCCTTACGGCAATCGGCGAGGTAGTCTTGCATCTGCTCTTGGGTATAGCCCTCGGCGACAAATGCCACGTTTATAGCTCGCGCAGGGTCGTCGGGCTCGTTGAGAACAACGTAGGGGGCTACATCGTTTTCTCCAATGCGACGAATGGTGCAGTCGCGTGGCGACACGCTGTGCTTGATTGACGTGGTTACTTGCTGGCGATTGTTAAATAATTTCACCTCTATAGTCACCGAGTCGCGTGGCATGGGAACTAGTTCCACACACTCAAAGGCTTTGGGTGAAAGCTTGGCGTCATCCAGGTCGAGCCACTCCTGGAACAGCGTGCTGAAGGTGTGGTGATAAATCACTTCTCCGGTGGCGGCAAGGCGCATGGTGATGGTGGCGGCGCCATGCACGGGAATTTGGGTGAGGTTTTGTCGTTTTCCCCACCATCCAGGCATGCGGCTCAAGCCGTCGAGAGCTATCGACTGGCTAAGCAGGTTTCCGCTCAAGATGTAGTCGATGCGCAATGTGGAGTCGCAAAAGTGTTGCTCAAATTTGTCTTGTGCGTTAGCCACAAGCGAGATACTCAGCGCCACGAGCAATGCGCTTAATTTTAGGCTTTTTATCATAAGGTGGGCTTATTTTGAACGAAGTTTTATAGTGCTATTCAGGTAGCTCTTGTTGCCTTTCACGCGCAGGGTGATGTCGCCTGCCTGCTTGGTGGCTTGAACTACAACCACCAGCTGGCCATGGAAAAGCTTCATGCGTGGCTGGGTGAACACTTGCAGCGAGGTGGCGTCGCCATTGCATGCGCCACGGAATAGTCCGGCGCCTTCCACACTGAATTGCAAATCTTCATCGGCATTGGGCAACAGGGTGCCGTTCTTGTCGATTAAGCTCACGGTGATGAAGGCCAGGTCGTTGCCATCGGCTTGGAGAGTGGTGCGGTCGGCGTCGAGTTGAAGTTTACTAGGCTTGCCGGCTGTCTTTACACGTTTCTCACCAGCCTTTTTCCCATTCTCGTCATAGACAACCACCTTTAGTTCACCCGGCTCATACACCACATCTTGCCAGCGCAGGCGATATCGGTCGAGGTGCGACTTCGGGTCCTTGGTGATTCTGCCTTGGCTCTTGCCGTTGACAAAGAGCTCGGCAGTGGGGTAGTCGGTGTAGCAATACACAGGGGTCACCTGTCCCTTGCGTTCGGGCCATGTCCAGTGTGGAAGCAAGTGGATTGTGTGACTGTTTTTGTTCCAGTGACTACGGTACAAGTAGTAGCGGTCCTTGGGAATGCCGGCGAGGTCTACGATGCCATAGTAGCTGCTGCGTGAGGGCCAGTAAGCATCGTAGGGTGAGGGCTCGCCCAGATAGTCAAATCCTGTCCACACAAATTCTCCCAGAGTCCAGTCAAAGTCATCTTGCAGGCGCCAGTCGTCATCGGGCAGATTACTCCACCAGGGATGTTCCAGGTCGTAACTGCTGCACTGTCCATTGGGATAGGAAGCTCCCACGGCAATCGTGTCGGGGAACATGTACTCGCCACGGCTGCTCACCGTCGATGCGGTCTCGCTACCTAGCACAAAGCCTTGTGGCAACAGTTTCACGCAGTCCTCGTAGCGATGCACTCGATAGTTGAAACCTGGCACGTCGGCTTGCAGTGCAAAGCCACTCTTGATGTCGGCGTCGGGGTTGTCCATGCCACAGGTCACCATGCGGGTGGGGTCGAGGGTGTGACACCACTGCACCAGTGCGGCATAGCGCTCGGCGCCTTCTTCTTTCCATTGCTCGGGAATTTCATTGCCCACACTCCACAGCACGATGCTGGGGTGGTTGCGGTGGTTCATGATGAGGTTGTAGATGTCTTTTTTCCACCACTCGTCCCAAAAACGATTGTAGCCGTTTTTTACCTTGGGGTCTTTCCAGCAGTCAAAACTCTCGGCCATCACCATCAGTCCCAAGCTGTCGCACAGTTCCATTTGCCATGTCGAGGGCATGTTGTGAGAGGTGCGAATGGCGTCGGCACCCATGTCTTTCATTATTTTTAGCTGGCGGGCTAGGGCAGCTTTGTTAAGGGCAGCTCCCAGGGGACCCAAGTCGTGATGCAGACACACTCCCTTGAACTTGCGCGTCACGCCATTGAGCTGGAAGCCGTGCTCCTTGCTGAAGGCGATGGTGCGCACGCCCAGCTTGTCGGTGCGCGAGTCTACCACTTCTCCCTTGAGCTCGACGGTGGTGTGAACTTTATATAGATAGGGAGTCTCGGGCGACCACAGGTGGGCGTTGGCAAGTTTGAACTCAGCGCGGAAATTGCCATCGCTGGCGATGCGTCGCTGAGTTTCGGCAACGATGCTGCCATTGTGGTCGGTAATAGCCACGGTAACTACAGGATTTTCGCCAATCACACATCCGTTAAGCCGTGTGTCCATAGCGACAAAGGCGGTGTCATTCTCAATCTTGGTGGTTCTAAGCCAGGTGCCCCAGGTGTCGATTGCCACGCGACCGCTCGTAATGAGTTTTACCGGTCTGTACAACCCGGCGCCGGGATACCAGCGACTACTCTCTTCCACGTTTTTCAAGTGCACTTCAATGTCACATTTGCCGTCATTGGTGATGAAGGGCATAATGTTTACACGAAAGGCATTGTAGCCGTAGGCCCAGCGACCAGCTTCCACGCCATTGACATATACGATGGGCTCACTCATAGCGCCGTCGAAGAGTAGCTCGGCTCGCTCGGTGCCGGTGGGAATGCTTAGACTGGTGCGGTAATATCCCTCGCCTATCCAGGGCAGGGCTCCCGAGCGACCGCTGTGCTCGGTGGCTGTTTCCTCGCCATTTTCCTTGATAGCCACCACTTGCAGGTCCCATTTCTTGTCGAAGGGACCGCTAATGGCCCAGTCGTGAGGAATGGTCACTTCTTGCCAGTTGTGCTTGTCGCGTGAAAATTGCCAGTTGTCGCTGAGCTCCAGCACTTGTGTAACACCAGCATTGAGGCTCAAGCAGGTGGCAACAAGTGAGAGCAGTGATAAAACTCGTGATTTCATATTGTTCTTATTTAGTTTATTTATCATATTGTGAGTTGCAAAGTTAAGAAATGAATTTCAAGTGAGCAAAATTAAAAAAACAATTTAGTCGCAGGGAGGATGCTTGATGTTTTTTAAAAAGACAATTACGGACTAATGATTTGTGCATTAGAGTGGATTTATTAAGGACAATTGCTGGTGTAACGAATTTTATCAGACAATTACTAACAAAAATGCGATTAAGCGAGACAAAGTTTTAGCTTGCTAAAAACGTTGAGAGCGTGAGTATTTTATTTAATTACAAACAATTTTAATTTTTCCGTAAGAGTGCATTAAGCCATGATGCGCATGGAAATTAACGTGAGTTCGACGAAAATAAATGGCTGTATATCAGGCTGCTCCTCTAAGATAGAGGAGCTGTCGCGAAGCGACTGAGGAGTATGATAACTATCAAATGAGGTGACATACTCCCCCCGACCCGCTCTTTCAGCGTCAATGGGCTACGCCTTGCCAATAGCAAAACAAAACGCAGTGATTTTCAAAAGATAAATTCATCGAACTCACGTTAAATTAAAGAGCTGCGCTCTAAAATTTGTGAGTTGCTCTCGAACTGCTCCACTGTGATGTGCTCATTGATGCAAAACTGCTCCACAATGGCACCGCTCTCGAGCATTTTTTTCAAAATTTTCTCAGGGTCTATTATATATATTATTAGAAGAGGAGGAGGATATATTACTATATATATCTTGTTTGTTTTTACTGGTTAAAACATTACTAGTAAAATTTTTTTATTTCAACTTTGCTAGATGCCTGATAATCAATGCAATGTAATATTTTAGTTTTTAAAGTATTGTGAAACAAACGAGTGCGCTCTATTTCGCCCGCAGGGCGGCACTTCTTTATTCAAACAATCTGATTAATTTGTGGTTTATTAATATTGAATGTTCAAAAAGTTTTAATTAATTTTGTGCCATAAATAAAACTAAATTCAACACTCAGATTGATCATGAACTTAAAAAAAGCCTTATTTACAATTGCCGCAGTGGCAATGTGCAGCTCGGCTGCCAGTGCTCTAGAGATAGAAGATTTTGTGCTCTCGCAGGTACGTCCCAAGGGTATACCCGCCAGCCAGCCAGCCCTTGATGGTAGGTATTATTATCAGTTTAATCAAGATGGTACCACCATCTCAAAGCACAGCTATAAGAAGGAAAAGGATATCACCACTTTCTTCGATAATTCAAAAATCAAGGACAACAAGATAGCTTCGTGGGATGGCTACACCATGGCCGCCGATGAGCAGAGCATCCTGCTGTGGAACGAGACAAAACCCATCTATCGATATTCTTTCACGGCCGACCATTACATTTATAATATCAAGCAGAATAAGCTCACGCCACTCTCACAGCAAGGTGCCGAGGAGATTGCCACGTTGTCGCCCAGTGGTGCCCAGGTGGCCTATGTGCACGACAATAATGTATACATCAAGCATGTGCAGAGTGGGGCAGAGCTCACTGTTACCACCGATGGCAAGAAGAACGAGATTATTAATGCCGTCCCCGACTGGGTGTACCAGGAAGAGTTTGGGGTTCTCAACACTTTTGCCTGGTCGCCATGCGGTCGCTGGCTGGCGTTCGTTCGATTTGACGAGTCGCAAGTGCCCATGTGCTCCATGGAACTGTATCAGGGGGAGTGTAACCCTAATCCCGCCTATGCTCTACACCCGGGTCGCTTCGACTACAAGTATCCTGCCGCCGGTGAGAAAAACTCGGTTGTCAGTGTAATGCTCTACGACATCCACGATGGCAAGCTAAGCAAGATTGAACTGCCACTAAAAGACGATGATTACATCCCCGACATCCGCTTTAGCAAGGAGCAATCATCACAACTGATGGTGGTGAAGCTCAATAGGGCACAAAATCACATGAACATCTATGCCGTCGACCCGGCTACGGGTAACTCTACCGAGGTCTACGACGAGGTTTCCGACATGTGGATTGAAAGCGATGTGGTAACTGGCGTGAAATACTACAACACGTTCTTTGTGGTGCAGAGTAATCGCGACGGGCACATGCACATCTACAAGTATGACTACCAAGGCAAGTTGATAAAGCAAATCTCAAGCGGAGACTATGAGGTGACACGCTATTATGGATATGACGAGGCAAGGCGTTTGTTCTATTTCCAGAGCACACGCGAGGGACGTGAAGGAGCACTGGACCGCACTATACGTTGCGCAAGCGACGTTAATGGTGAGGTGCAGGTACTCACGCCGGGACGTGGCACCTATAGCGCTACCTTCAACAGTGATTTCACCTATTATATCCGTCGCTTTAGCGACACTGGCACACCGCCTCAATATGCCATCTATCAAGCCGACGGCAAGCTGGTGCGCAACCTCCAGCTCAATGAGGAATATGCCGCCAAGTACACTGCCCCCGAGGTGCCTAAGCGTGAATTCTTCACAATGGTTAATGAGGTGGGACAGACCCTCAATGGCTACATGATTAAACCCGTTGACTTTGACCCTAGCAAGAAATATCCTTGCATCATGTCGCAGTATAGCGGGCCGGGTTCGCAAGAGGTGCTCAACAGCTGGACTCGAGATTGGGAAGATTACTTTGCTATGCAAGGCTACGTTATCGCTTGCGTTGATGGACGTGGCACAGGTGGCCGTGGCAAGGAGTTTCTCAAAGCGGTTTATCTTAATCTTGGAAAGTATGAAACCGAAGATCAACTCGCCGCTGCGCGTTACATGGCGTCGCAACCCTGGATCGATGCCTCGCGCATAGGCATCTGGGGATGGAGCTTCGGAGGGTTTGAGACGCTCATGGCTCTCTCGCAAGGAACCGACGTCTACAACTGTGGCGTAGCAATAGCTCCCGTTACCTCGTGGCGATTCTATGACAGCATCTACACCGAGCGATACATGCTCACTCCCCAGGAGAATGAAGCAGGATACAGTTACGCTCCCCTCGACCTCACTCACCAGCTGGGCGGAAAGCTCTTGCTCATGTTTGGCAGTGCCGACGACAACGTTCGCATCGTCAACTCCATGCAGTACATTGCCAAATTGCACAGCGAGAACCAGCAGTTCGACATGATGGTATTCCCTAATATGAACCACAGCATCAATGGCTGCAACGTGCGACTTCCTCTCTATCAGCGAGTGCTCAATTTCTTTGACCAGCATCTCAAGAAATGATAATTATAACAGGTCCCACGGCATCGGGTAAAACAGGCAAGGCGGTAGCTCTTGCAAGAGCGATAGGCGCTGAAATTATCAGTGCCGACTCGCGCCAGCTCTATCGGGGCATGGACCTGGGCACAGGAAAAGACCTCGACGAGTATGGCAACGTGCCTTATCACATGATTGACATTTGCCCGGCGGGTTATAAATACAACCTCTATGAGTATCTGCGTGATTATCAGGCTTGCTATGATAACATCACTAGTCGTGGAAAGCCGGTTGTAATGTGTGGTGGCACAGGGCTCTATGTGGAAAGCGTTGTAAAGGGCATTCAGCTACCTCCAGTGCCCGAGAATCGTGAGCTTCGCGCCGAGCTTGAAACCAAGAGCCTTGACGAGCTCACTCACATTCTCAAGCGTTACAAGACGCTACGCAACAATAGCGACATCGACACCCCCAAGCGTGCTATTCGAGCCATTGAGATTGCGATGTATTACCACAACAACCCTCATCTCAAGGCTCAAACCGAGCCACATCCACTTGCCGATGCAGTGGTTATTGGCATCAACATCGACCGTGATGCTAGGCGCCAGCGCATCACATGGCGCCTCAAGGCACGCCTCGAGGCTGGAATGGTTGATGAGGTGCGCCACTTAATTGAGAGTGGGGTGGCTCCCGCCGACTTGATTTATTATGGCCTTGAATACAAGTTTATTACCCTGCATGTGATGGGGCGTCTCAGTTTTGATGAAATGTTCACTCAGCTAGAGACTGCTATTCACCAGTTTGCCAAGCGTCAGATGACTTGGTTTCGTGGCATGGAGCGCCGAGGCACACACATTCACTGGCTTCCTTACGACCTGCCTGATGCCGATTTTGTTACCGCTGTGCTTAACATTACAAACTCGCAAGGCTAGCTAAATAATGTGAGTTCGACGAAAATAAATAGCTGTATATCAGGCTGCTCCTCTAAGATAGAGGAGCTGTCGCGGAGCGACTGAGGAGTATGATAACTATCAAATGAGGGGGGAGTTGCTAACGCAATGATTATCAAATGATAAATTCATCGAACTCACGTTAAATAAATAGCACAATGCTATGGGCAGGAAAAATAAATTTGGGTTAAAATATTGAAAAGTCTTTAAAAGCTAGGAAATAATTGGTGCAAAAGGGTATTTTGTAATTTATTATGTGTAATTTTGCACCGATTTTTGAAAAAAGAGACAAGTTTAAACCCCAATTCGGTCATTAGGATTTATGTTAGAACTGAATTTATTTTTAGCAGATTGTAAGGATTTTGATGAGGACGTAGCCCGCTTTGTCAAGACAAAATGTGAAACAAAATGCAAGAATAAAGCTGCTATGACATAAATAGCAATTTAAAAACTGTTTCGCGCCCGAATGACCGATTTGGGTTAAATCTATTATTGTTGCAAATATTTATAAAAAGTAACAAAACAACATGTTAGGAAAAACTAACGTAAAGTTCCGTCAGAGCATTGTTGTCCGTTTCTCGGGCGACTCTGGCGACGGTATGCAGCTGGCCGGCAACATTTTCTCGAGCGTGTCGGCCGAGATGGGAGAGATCATTTCCACGTTCCCCGACTATCCAGCCGAGGTGCGAGCTCCGCAAGGCTCGCTCAGTGGCGTGAGTGGTTTTCAAGTGCACATTGGTCATGGCGTTCACACCCCTGGCGACGAATGCGACGTGCTGGTGGCAATGAACCCAGCGGCACTCAAGCAAAATGTGAAGTTCTTGAACAAGAATGGTGTCGCCATTGTCGACATTGATTCATTCCAAGCCATCGACCTCAAGAAGGCGGAGTTCACAACTAGCGACCCCTACAAGGAGATAGGTCTTAAGACCCAAGTTGTGGAAGTGCCCATGACCTCAATGGTGAAAGCCGCCCTCAATGATAGCGGCATGGACTTCAAGTCGCAGATGAAGTGTCGCAACATGTTTGCGCTAGGCTTGATTTGCTGGCTATTTAACATGCCCTTGTCGAGTGCACGGCGATTCTTGCAGCACAAGTTTGGTAACAAGCCAGCGGTATATGATGCTAACTGCAAGGTCCTGCAAGGAGGTTATGACTATGGACACAACATTCACGCATCGGTGTCGAAATATCGCATCGAGACCGAGGATATGCGCCCCGGCATCTATGTGGACGTGAATGGTAACAAAGCCACCGCATGGGGCTTGATTCTTGCTAGCGAAAAGAGCGGACGCCCACTTTACCTGGGAAGCTACCCCATTACCCCGGCAACCGATATCCTGCATGAGCTTGCCAAGCGCCGCGACCTGGGTGTGAAAGCTTGCCAAATGGAGGACGAGATAGCTGGCATTTGCTCAGCTATTGGTGCCGCCTATGCCGGCAACCTGGCAGTGACTAGCACTAGCGGTCCTGGACTTTCGCTAAAGAGCGAGGCTATGGGACTGGCGGTGATGTCGGAGTTGCCACTGGTAATTATTGATGTGCAGCGTGGAGGACCATCGACCGGTATGCCCACAAAGACTGAGCAAACCGACTTGCTTCAGGCTCTGTATGGGCGCAGTGGCGAGTGCCCACTAGTAGTGCTTGCAGCTATATCTCCCACCGACTGTTTTCACATGGCATTTGAGGCTGCACGCATCGCCATTGAGCACATGACTCCTGTTATTTTGCTCACCGACGCCTTCATTGCTAACGGCTCTAGTGCTTGGCGTGTGCCCGAGGTAGGGGATTACCCCGAGATTAAGCCTAATTTTGTTCCCGAGGAGGAAGAGAAAACATGGCATGCCTACAGCCGCAACAAGGAGATGGTGCGCTACTGGTCGTTCCCTGGTGTGCCAGGAAAGATGCATCGCGTGGGAGGACTGGAGCGTGACTACGACACAGGCGTTATCTCTAATAGCCCCGAGAATCATGAACGCATGGTTAAGACTCGCGCCACTAAGATTGCTAATGTGGCTAATCACATCCCTGAACTGGAAGTGAAGAGCGAGCACGACGGGTGTGACACCATCATCGTGGGCTGGGGTGGAACCTATGGACACATCTACACGGCCTTTGAGCATCTTAACAAGGCTGGACATAAGCTCGACTTTGCCCAGTTCCAGTACATCAACCCACTGCCTCGCAACACTCGTGAGGTGCTCACTAAATACAAGACTGTGATTGTTGCCGAGCTTAACAATGGCCAGTTTGCTACCTACTTGCAAAGCCAAATTCCTGAGCTTAACATCAAGCGCATTAACAAGGTTCAGGGACAACCTTTCCTTGTTAACGAGATTGAAGAAGGTGTAATTAAAATTATGGAGGGCAAGAAATCATGACAACCAATCAATACGAACCTAAAGACTATAAGAACGATATAGCAGTGCGATGGTGCCCAGGCTGTGGCGACCACGCTATCCTTAACGTGCTACACAAGGCAATGGCCGAGCTGGGTGTGCCTCCTCACATGATTGCTGTGGTGTCGGGCATTGGTTGTAGCTCAAGATTGCCTTATTACATGAACACCTATGGTTTCCACACCATCCATGGCCGTGGTGGCGCTATTGCCACTGGCGTGAAGGTTGCTAACCCGCAGCTCACAGTGTGGCAAATCTCGGGCGATGGCGATTGCCTGGCTATAGGCGGTAACCATTTCATTCATGAAGTGCGCCGCAATGTGGACCTCAACCTGCTGTTGCTCAACAACAAGATTTATGGCCTCACCAAGGGACAGTTTAGCCCCACTAGCGACCGTGGCTGCATTTCTAAATCTTCGCCCTATGGCACTACCGAGGACCCATTCATCCCCGCCGAGCTCGTGTTTGGCGCCCGAGGCACCTTCTTTGCCCGTGGCATCGATGTGGAGCTAAAGATTAACCAGGAGATAATGGTTGAGGCAGCACGCCACAAGGGATGCTCGGTGGTGGAAATTCTTCAAAACTGCATGATTTTCAACAACGGCATCCACAACCGCATTACCGACAAGGCGGTGCGGGCTAATCGCACCATCCACTTGGTGCATGGCGAGAAAATGCTCTTTGGCAAGAATCGCGACATGGGAATCGTGCAAGAAGGATTTGGACTGAAGGCTGTGCGACTTGACGACGGTGATTACACCATCGACGACGTGCTCGTGCACGACGCTCACTGCCAGGACAACTTCCTGCACCAGCAACTTGCCATGATGGATGGCACTAACCTGCCAGTGGCACTGGGAGTGATTCGCGACGTGGATGCTCCCACCTATGAGACCGATGTCACCGTGCAGATGCGCAAGATTCAGGCTAAGCACCACTACAAGAACCTGCGCGACATGATTCTTGACGGCGACACTTGGGAAAGAAAATAAATTAATGACATATTTTTTTCTCATTACAAGCAGCGAATTTCCGCAACGGATTTTTCGCTGCTTGCCTTGTTTTTGTGCTTTAGTATTGCATATTTAGAAGTATTTCACGAAATTTGCATATTATAAAATTGTGAAATAGATGCAACTACACACAATAAACAGTAGTATAGATAAAAAAACATTCAGCGCAACGCTTCTACTGCGTGCGGTTTTCGTTATAGCATTTGCTATAATGTGTGCAACCCCCATTCATGCTGCGCTACATCGCTCCACACCTCAAGCTCAGGGAGTGAATACCGATGCGCTGGCTCAGTTAATAAACTCAATTAACAAGCTGGCTTACACCCAGCTGCATCACATGGTAATCCTCAAGAATGGGTACATGGTCGCGAGCTTGCATGCTTCGCCCTATCGCGAAGGAGATGTGCACAACCAGTTCTCGGCATGCAAGACCATCACCGCGCTGGCTGTGGGACTGGCGATTGAGGATGGAAAGTTGTCGCTCGACGACAAGGTTGCGGACATTTTTGCCAATAAAGCTACTCTTCTCTCTACAGCCGAGAGGAATACAATAACGGTGCGTCACCTTCTCACCATGACAAGCGGAAAAGAGGTGCGCACCGCAATTCGCGACACCACAAGCAACTGGGTAGATAACTGGCTATCGTTGCCCGGCGGTAGCGCTGGAAAGCGATTTGCTTACGATAGCATGAGCTCGTTTATGCTCTCGGCAATCATTCAGCATGTGACAGGTAAAACAATGCTCAGTTACCTGCAAGAGCGCATCTTCACGCCAATGGGCATCAACGATGCCGAGTGGGAACTAAGCCCCAGCGGTATTAACACCGGTGGCTGGGGATTGCGCATTAGCACCGAGTCAATGGCAATGATAGGGCAACTGCTGCTACAGCGGGGACAATGGAACGGCAAGCAACTCATCAGCGGCAAGTGGGTCGACATGATGACAAGTGATCAGCTAAAAGCCATGGGGTGTGCTAGTGGATTAAGTTACAACAGGCTGGACGATGGTTATGGTTTTCAAGTGTGGCGATGTGGATTAGATGGGGCTTATAGAGCTCAGGGCAACTATGGACAACTACTATTTGTCTATCCGCAGGGAAACCTTGTGATAGCAATTAATTGTTCCACACCACATCAAATGCAACTCTTGAACATCGTTCAGCAACAGGCTGCTAAAATGGTGCGAAACGCTAGTTCGTCATCAACGACACCGCAACAACTCGATGCTGTGAGCGGCAATGTTGATGTGCCATTGATACAAGGGAAACAGTGGTCGTCGTGGCCACAGGAAATACATTTTTCGCTTAACGAAAACAGCTATAATATCAAGCATGTAACGGTTTGCAATAAAGCTGGCAATGTGGCACTTTACCTGAAATTCAATGATGGTGAGAATGACACGATTGCTCTAGGCTACAACAAGTGGATTTATAGCAGGTTTAATGGAAAACCCATTTATAATGTGGGTGCTCAAGGCAGGTTTAGTGGCATGACAAGAGGTTTTAGTGTGGCAGGCAATTACGCTTGGAGTAGCGACAACAAGCTTGTGATGCAATATCATTTTGTCGACTGGTATAGTGCCCTCACCATGGTAATTGATTTTAGCAATAGCACCATTAATCTCACTGAAAACGAAATGACAAGCAAGTCGCAAACCATAGCCTTCCACATGGATGGAAAATCAGAACAAAGTGCAATGTCTATCAATATTCACAAGATAGTATTTATAGCTTTCATCCTTTTATTAATGTGCATTGCTGTGGCAAGCTTAGCACAGCGATTTGTTCGCAAGAAAAAATAAATAGCAAAAGCTCCAGGCTAGGAACATGGGACGCTCCTGTCAACTGACGACTGACAACTGACGACTGACAACTGACGACTGACAACTGACAACTGACGACTGACAACTGACAACTGACAACTGACGACTGACAACTGACGACTGACAACTGTCAACTGACGACTGACTGTCAACTGACAACTGACGACTGACAACTGACAACTCTTATCGGTTGAGCGTGTAACGGCATCCTGGCAGGGTGGAGATTATCCCCTTTGTGTCGAGCTCTACCAGGCTTGCCATGAGGCGGTAGATGGGAACATTAAGAGAGCTGGCAAGGTCATTGATGTGAAGGTCGCCTTGCTTGCGCAAAAAATCCACAATGCTTTGTTGCTCGGCGGTGAGTTGAGGGAATAGTTCTAGCTCCTTGCCTTGAACGGGTATTTCTTTCGACTCCCAGCGCATGGCTCTAATTAGGTCCTCGGCGCAAGTGATAGCTGCTGCCTGATTGTTCAAAATCAGGCGATTGCAACCCTTGGAAAACTCGTCAGTAACACGTCCGGGTAATGCAAACACATCGCGGCTGTAGCTAGCGGCGATATTGGCGGTGACAAGCGAACCGCCCTTGTCGGCACTCTCCACCACCACGGTGCAATCGCTCAGTGCCGCAATGATGCGATTGCGAGCAAGGAAATTGCCACGATGAATCTCGTCCTGACTAGTGTAATCACTAACTATTGCTCCACCCGTCTGCACAATGTGGGCGGCATCGTTGCGATGCTCGGCTGGATAAATCTTGTTCAAGCCACATGCTTGAACACCAACGGTGGGAACGTTATATTTTAGTGCCGCACGGTGAGCATTGATGTCGGTGCCATAAGCGAGGCCACTCACTATTATCACTTCGCCTGCCAGCATCGTTGAGAGGTCGCTCACTAGACGGTCGCAAAACTGTGCGCCGTAGTGAGTGCTTCGCCTAGTGCCCACAACACTAATCACATGCTTGGCATTGAGATTGCACTGCCCTATGGTGTAGAGCAAAATGGGAGCATCGCTGGCATTGGCTAAACGGCGAGGGTAGTCATCGTCGGTATAATACACTACCTTGATGTTCTTTTCTTGCACAAACTGTAGTTCTTTCTCGGCCTTGCGAAGCATCTCGTCGCGATACTTGCGTTCATGGACCTTGCTTCGGCTTCCGGTCAAGGCTTTTAGCTCACGCTCAGGCATGGAAAAGAAGTCTTTCTCACTTGGAATGACATCTAGAATGCGTTGTGCCAGTTCGTAGCCCATGCCGCGAATGCCGGCAAAGGCCATGCGAAACACTATGTCGGGATGAGCATGTGTCATAGCAATTTGCTGAATGCGTTAAACAGGCTATCGCCACGTGAGAGCTTACCATTCTCTAGGCTCACCACGCTCACCACGGCATGAATTGCCATTTCACCGGTGTGCTTGTTGTAAATATCTTGATGGAAAACAAACCTCACGCCTTTTTTCTCCACCCACAAGCTGCTGAGCATGACGTCGCCCGAGCGCAGAGGGGTCTTGTAATCAATCTCAACACGGCTCAACACTGGCACTATGCCGTCGGCGCTCATCTCCTTAAACGAGTAGCCCGCCCAGCGGCAAAACTCGTGGCGTGTGAGCTCCAGGTAGTGAAGATAGTTAGCGTTGTTCACGATACCCTCGCTGTCGAGCTCGTAATCTCGCACAGCTATTTCTAGGCTGAAGATGTAGTCGGTTGTTCCCATTTTGATAAACGCTATTTTAAAAGACAAATGCAAAGTTAGTTATTTTTTTGAATATATTTTAGATAAATTAGCTAGTGCTTCCTAAATAAAAATAAAAAACTTCGTTTTTCATTTTGTATTTCTCTCAACTTGCACTAATTTTAGATAAATTAGGCTGCGCTTCGGAAATAAAAATAAAAAACTTCGTTTTTCATTTTGTATTTCTCTCAACTTGCACTAATTTTGCATGTTTAGAAAATATGGGACGAATATTAGCTATTGACTATGGCCGCAAGCGGTGTGGCATTGCGGTGACCGACACTCTCAAGATTATTGCTAACGCTCTTGAGACTGTGCCCACTCACCAGCTCATGGATTTCCTCAAGGCTTATGTGAGCCACGAGCAGGTGGAGCTCATTGTTATGGGCAAGCCCACTCAGCTCAATGGTGAGCCCAGCGAGAGCATGCGCTACATCAAGCCCTTTCTCAACCGACTCAAGAAGGAGTTGCCACAGTTGCCGGTGGTGATGTGGGACGAACGCTTCACCTCCACCATTGCCCATCAAGCCATGATTGATGGTGGCATGAAGAAGAGTGACCGCCGCGACAAGGCTCGCGTGGATAGCATTGCGGCTAGCATCATCCTTAACGACTATCTACAAAGCAAACAATTTAATCAACCATTATGATTCTACCTATTTATATTTATGGACAACCCGTGCTACGCAAAGTGGCAGAACCCATCGACAAGGACTATCCTGGCCTTGACGAGCTTATCCAGAACATGAAGGATACTATGTACGACAGTGACGGAATTGGCATCGCGGCTCCACAAGTGGGGGTGAGCGCACGCATTGTTTACATCGACGTTGATGTGCTCAAAGACAAGTTTCCTGAGCTCAAGGACAAGCGGCTGGTGCTTATCAACCCCGAGATTACCATTGATGAAGATAGCCCCACCGAGGTGCGCGAGGAGGGATGCTTGAGCGTGCCCGGCATTCACGAGAATGTGACTCGTCACACTAAGTTGCACATCCACTACTTCGACGAGAACTGGCAAGAGCATGACGAGGATATAGAGGGATACTTGGCACGTGTCATTCAGCATGAGTGCGACCACTTGGAGGGTCACGTCTTTATTGATCACATTTCGGCGATTCGCAAGCAGATGATTCGCAACAAACTTAACAACATGATTAAGGGTAAAGTGGACTGCGACTATCGCGTCAAGGTTTATAAGCCCGCTCGCCGCCATTAGGCCGTGAGTAGTTAAGAAGTGGGATTCAAAAGAAGTATAATTTAATATTAAAGCAATAACCTCTAAATATTTTGACAAATGAGACTAATCATCGAACCTGATTATGAGAAAGTATCGGCATGGGCTGCAGCCTATGTAGCTTCGCGCATCAATGTGGCTAAACCCACGGCTCAGAAGCCTTTTGTGCTGGGATGTCCCACTGGTAGCTCACCGCTGGGCATGTATCGCAAGCTCATTGAACTGAACAAGGCTGGCAAAGTGTCGTTCCAGAATGTGGTGACATTCAATATGGATGAGTATGTGGGATTGCCCGAAGACCATCCTGAGAGCTACCACAGCTTCATGTGGAACAACTTTTTCTCACACATCGACATCAAGCCCGAGAATGTGAACATCCTCAATGGCAACGCGCAGGATTTGGAACAGGAATGTGCGCAATATGAGCAACGCATCAAGGCTGCGGGAGGTATCGACCTCTTCATGGGAGGCGTGGGCCCCGACGGGCACATAGCATTCAACGAGCCTGGCTCGTCGCTAACGTCGCTCACACGCATGAAGACTCTTACTCAAGATACTATCATCGCCAACAGCCGCTTCTTCGACAACGACATCAACAAGGTGCCCAAGACTGCGCTCACCGTGGGCGTTGGCACAGTAATGGCTGCTCGCGAGGTGATGATTATAGTTAATGGTTACAAGAAGGCTAGGGCATTGCAACAGGCTGTGGAAGGTGGAGTGTCGCACATGTGCACCTTGAGCGCGCTGCAAATGCACCGCAAGGCAATCATCGTCTGCGACGAGGACGCCACCATGGAGCTGAAGGTGGGAACTTATCGCTACTTCAAGGACATTGAGAGCCAGCACCTCGACCCAGCCACAATGATGTAATCGCATCGAGAATATAAACTACTAATACTCATTAAGGACAATTACTTTGGCTTTTCTTAGCCTAGTAATTGTCCTTAATATTTATTAGTGGTGGTTAATAGTTGCCGATTTGGGTTCAACGGCGGCGACGGCTCTTGGGGTTCTTGCCTCTACCATTCTTGGCTGAACGCCCCCTAGTAACCTCGCGGCGGGTGCTGTTGCCACGCTGGCCACGTTTTGAGCGACGCGATGCGCTACCGCCTTCATATTGTGCCCGCATCTTATCGGTAGCGCTCTCGCGCGACATGCGCGACTCGTAGGTGATGGGTGCCTTGTCAATGCGGTGGCTTCCTGCTGGATTGTCGCGATCCACAAGAACAAAGTCGAGCTGTTTCTTCACCAGGTCGGCGCGTGCCACCTGAATGGTTACAGGGTCACCTAGCTGATATTTCTTACCACGGCGGCGACCATAAATGAGATAGTTTTTCTCGTCAAACTCGTAGAAGTCGTCGTCGAGGTCGCGCACGGCAATCATGCCCTCGCAGTGGGTCTCGTTGAGCTCTACGTACACGCCCCACTCGGTCACGCCCGAGATTTTACCATCGTAGACCTCGCCCAGGCGGGCTCCCATGAATTCCACCTCTTTATATTTTATAGAGGCACGTTCGGCATTGGCGGCTAGTTGCTCTTGACTACTAACGTGCTTGCATTCTTCCTCAAGTTTCTCGGGATTGACGGTGCGAGCCCCTTTTTGCGCATACTTGTCGAGCAGGCGGTGCACCATCACGTCGGGGTAGCGACGAATGGGCGACGTGAAATGTGTGTAGTATTCAAACGCTAGTCCGTAGTGCCCCACGTTCTCGGTCGAGTAGACAGCCTTAGCCTGTGCCTTGATGGCAAGCAATGAGATTAGCTCTTCCTCGGGCTTGCCTTTTATTTCCTTAAGTAGTTTGTTAATGGAGCGATTTACCTCCTTAGCGGTACCACTGGTCTTGAGTTTGTGGCCAAAGTGCAACGCTATGTGTGCCACGTTGCTCAGTTTCTCGCTGTCGGGCTCCTCATGGATGCGGTAAACAAAGGCTTTCGCCTTCTTGCTCGCTGGCACTTTGCCTATGTGAGCTGCCACGGTGCGGTTAGCCAGGAGCATAAATTCCTCGATTAGCTGGTTAGCTTCACGCGACACGTGCAGGTGCACAGCGGTGGGTGTGCCTGTCTCGTCGATGTCGAAGTATTTCTCCTCGCGGTTAAATTCCACGGCACCTTCTTCAAATCGTTGCTTGCGCAACTTTTGGGCTAGAGCATGGAATGTGAGAATTTCCTGTGCCAGTTCGCCCTCGCCTTTTTCTATTATCTCTTGAGCTTCCTCGTAGCAGAAGCGGCGGTCGCTGTTTATCACCGTGTGGCAAATCTTGTACTTGTACACCTTGGCGTTATCATCCATCTCAAACACCACCGAGTGGCACAACTTGTCCTCGCCGGGACGCAATGAGCAAATGTAGTTGCACAGTCGCTCAGGAAGCATGGGCACGGTGCGGTCAACCAGATAGACCGATGTGGCGCGCTCGTAGGCTTCCTTGTCAATAACCGAGCCTGGTTTTACGTAGTGGGTAACATCGGCAATGTGAACACCAATCTCCCAGCGTCCATTGGGCAGCTTCTCAATCGAGAGAGCGTCGTCAAAGTCCTTGGCGTCGGCGGGGTCGATGGTGAAGGTGGTGACACCACGCATGTCGCGGCGACGCGCAATTTCCTCGGCGGTAATGCCTGGCTCTAGCTTGTTGGCGACGCGCTCCACACTCTCGGGATAGCGATAAGGCAGTCCAAACTCAGCCAGGATAGCATGAATCTCAGCATTATTCTCGCCAGCCTTGCCCAGCACGTCTATCACCTCGCCAATGGGGCTGTTAGAGCCCTCGGGCCACTCGATGATGCGCACCACCACCTTGTCGCCGGTCTTGCCGCCAGCAAGTTTGTCGAGCGGGATAAAAATGTCGGTGGCAAGAAACTTGCTGTCGGTTGCCAAGTGGGCGAAATATTTTCTTATGTCAAGTGTGCCAATGAACACTTGCTCCTTGCGCTCCACAATCTTTATAACCTCGGCCTCGGGCTCAAAACCACTGCGGGCGGCGCTAATGTGTACCATCACCTTGTCGCCGTTGAGGGCATGCATCGAGTTGCGCTCGGCCACCATGATGGGTGCGCTATCGTCACCTTCCAGTATCACGCTGTTCTTGCCGTTGCTGCGGCGCACAAAGATACCTGCCGCAACATTATTGCGCTGGGCGGCGCGAAACTTGCCGGGAGCTATCTCATTGATAAACCCGTCGACCGAGAGTTGCTCCAGTATCTCAACAATGAGAGCACGTTGCTTGGGGGTCTTGGCTCCCACTTGAGCGCTCACCTGCTTGTAGTTGAAGGGTGCCTCATCTTGAGTGTTGAAGAAGTTAATAACCTTGTCGTGAAACTCTCGGCGTTCTATGTTAAGAGAATTTAATCGGTCACGTTTTGCCATGATATAATGTGGTATTAAAAATCAATAATGCAAAGTTAAACAAAAAAAATCAACATTGCAAAACGTTTTATGACACAGCCTGAAAATACAACCACTAATTCCTTTTAACCACTAATTCTCACCAATTTACACTAATTATCTAGCTTCGGCGCAAGTTGTTGACTAACAACCACAAATCAAACAGATTAATCGCAATGCTTGCCTCTTCCTCAAACAATTACTAACAAAAATGCGATTAAGCGAGTCAAAGCTGAGCTCCAGCTCAAAGCGTTGCGAGCGTGAGCATTTTATCCAAAAATGCGATTAAGTGAGTCAAAGTTTTAGCTTGCTAAAAACCTTGCGAGCGTGAGCATTTTATCCAATTACAAACAATTTATATTTTAGCGCGAAACGCCATTAATTTCCTGCGCCAGCAGGCTTTTTGGCGAACTTTGTTCGCAACTTTTTGATAACTATCATGAGCTATTGCCATCATTGAGAATTCATTTAT
>ONEL01000001.1 GCA_900316835.1 uncultured Prevotellaceae bacterium
CTCCTGTGTGCCCAGCATGGTGCTGTCGCCCTCCGAACGGCCGATGCCGCGCGGATCGGGATAGACAATGGCATAGCCGTTGGCGCACCAGAAGTCGGGGTCTGGTCCCTCAAACTTCTGCAAGCCACTCATGCGCTTCTGATCGAGTCCCAGCATCCCGAAGAGGTTCTTAAAGCGGTCGGCATTGCCCGAATTCTTGCCGTAGGGGCTCCAGGCGATGATGGCGGGCAGCGGCTCGTCAGTGTCGGCTGGCAGATACACATCCGTCAGAATCTTCACCCCGTCGCGCAGCGTCACCTGCAGGTCCTTTTTGAATACGATGTCGTGCTCCAGAGGGTGGAATATCTCATCAACCACCATACCTTTCTGCAACAGGTGTTCGCCAGCCTTCCAGTCATAGAACTTTCCTTCATACTCACGCACGTCGCGATACTTCAGCGACTCCTTGCGAATCATCATTTCTTTTACGTTTGCCATAATTTTTAATATTTTGAAGTTTTCTGCTGCAAAATTACAATGTTTTTCCCACCTTTTCGTTATCATATAAAAGGCAGAAATGTTCTAATTCAACGAAAATGGCAAAAAAGATAGAAAATCTTACTTTGAGGGAGGTAGAACACTTGGCTGGTGATGACCACGGTGAGTATGTAGGCGATGATTTATTCATGGCCATGAGCGCCCGCAAGTTTGGCAAGCAGTTTCTCCAGACAGGCCAGCCCTATCGGGTGGATGACGGTCGCGTGATGCGCGTCCTTTCAGGTCATGCTCACAGCATTATCAATATGGAACCGCACGACTTACAGACAGGTATGCTGCTTGTTGTGCCAGTCGACTCCGTATTCGAAATTGAAGAGATGGACGATGAGTTCGATATCCAGACCTTCTCCTATCGGGAGTTACCAAAAGAGACACTTTTCAAGGAATGTACGACATTCCACCTTGATGATGACGACTGGCTGCTTATCGACGAGTATTTCCGTCTGCTCTGGCATACTGTCAACCGCCACCCCCTGTCACTTTCCTCTGTCCGGGCCTTGCAAACGGCGCTTCTCTCCGAACTCCACCTTATACGTAATAAGGAAAACGCAGAAAGGAAGCGTCGTCCCATCAGCCGTCAGGAGGATATTTTTCATCGCTTTACCGCTCTCATCAACGAGCATGCCGCTCGTGAACATGCCATCGCCTTCTATGCCGACCGTCTCTGCCTGACACCCAACCATCTTGGATCCGTCATCAGGGAAGTCAGCGGACAGACAGTCATGCAGTGGATTCACCGCCACATCATCCAGCAGGCCAAACTACAACTGAAATACAGCGACCTGCCTGTCTGGCAAATCGCTGAATCGCTGAACTTTCCCAATCCCTCGTTCTTCTCAAAGTTCTTCAAGCGCGAGACGGGAATGTCGCCAGGTGAGTATCGCAATGCTGCAAGGCAATCATGAATTCTTTTTGTTAGCAAAAAAGGGACCTGTCCATTTTTGGACAAGTCCCTTTGCAAATTATATCTGAGTATGATTACTCCTCAACAGCAGCCTGCGCGGCGGCGAGGCGTGCGATGGGCACACGGTAAGGACTGCAAGAAACGTAGTCCATGCCGAGGCTAGCGCAGAACTTCACGCTCGATGGCTCACCACCATGCTCGCCACAGATACCCACTTTGAGGTCGGGCTTGGTGGCACGGCCTCTCTTGGTACCCATCTCAACGAGTTGACCAACGCCTTCCTGATCAAGAACTGCAAATGGATCAACCTTGAGGATGCCAAGTTCCTTGTATTTACCCAAGAACTTGGGTGCGTCGTCGCGAGAGTAACCGAAGGTCATCTGAGTGAGGTCGTTAGTACCAAACGAGAAGAAGTCGGCAACCTTTGCGATTTGGTCGGCAACGAGAGCTGCGCGTGGAATCTCAATCATGGTACCCACCTTGTAGGCAACAGTCTGTCCGCGCTCGGCAAATACCTTTTGAGCAGTCTCGTTAATTATGCGTGCTTGCATCTCAATCTCGGGCAGTACACCAACGAGGGGTACCATAATCTCGGGATGAACATCAATGCCACGAGCCTTCACGTTGAGGGCAGCCTCAATGATAGCGCGTGCTTGCATCTCGGTAATCTCGGGATAGGTGCAACCGAGGCGGCAACCACGGTGACCAAGCATTGGGTTGAACTCCTCAAGGGCGGCGCAAACGTTCTTCACGTCCTCAAGAGTGATGCCAAGTTCCTCGGCGAGTTCCTTTTGAGTAGCCAGCTGGTGGGGAACAAACTCATGCAATGGTGGATCAAGCAGACGGATTGTAACACCATAGCCGTCCATTGCCTCAAAGATGCCTTCAAAGTCGCCACGCTGCAGTGGAAGCAACTTGGCGAGAGCTATGCGGCGGCTCTCCTCATCGCTTGCGATAATCATCTCGCGCATTGCTTTGATGCGGTTGCCCTCAAAGAACATGTGCTCGGTGCGGCACAAACCAATACCTTTGGCGCCAAACTTGCGTGCTACACTAGCATCACGTGGTGAGTCGGCATTGGTGCGAACGTACATCTTGCTATATTTCTCGGCAAGATTCATGATTGCGGCAAAGTCGCCACTCATGTCGGCGTCTACGGTCGATACAAGACCCTCGTACACCTCACCAGTGCTACCATTCAGCGAAATCCAGTCGCCCTCGTGATATACCTTGCCATCCATCTCAACGGTCTTAGCCTTGTAGTCAACCTTAATTTCTCCCGCGCCACTCACGCAGCAACGACCCATACCGCGAGCAACAACGGCTGCATGGCTGGTCATTCCACCACGAGCTGTGAGGATACCTTGTGCAACGCTCATACCGCGCAGGTCCTCGGGCGAAGTCTCAAGACGAACCAGGATGACGCGCTTGTTCTTCTTTGCCCAAGCCTCGGCATCATCGGCAAAGAACACAATGTGACCGGTTGCCGCACCAGGACTTGCGGGAAGTCCCTTAGCAATAACCTTTGCGTTCTTAGCGGCACTCTTGTCAAAGACGGGGTGCAGCAGCTCATCGAGCTTTTCGGGCTCCATGCGTTTAAGGACGGTCTTCTCATCAATCTTTCCTTCACGCAACAGGTCCATGGCAATCTTTACCATAGCAGCACCTGTGCGCTTGCCATTGCGGGTTTGGAGTAGCCACAACTTGCCGTTCTGGATAGTGAACTCCATGTCTTGCATGTCACGATAGTGCTCCTCGAGGCGGTGCTGAATCTCAACGAGTTCCTTGGCGCATTCGGGCATTGATTCCTCAAGCGATGGATATTTTGAGGCACGCTCTTGCTCGCTAATGCCTTGTAACTCGGCCCAGCGGCGGCTACCCTCGGTCATGATTTGTTGAGGGGTGCGAACACCAGCCACAACGTCCTCACCTTGAGCGTTAATCAAGTATTCGCCATTAAACAAGTTCTCACCTGTGGCAGCGTCGCGTGAAAAACAAACACCTGTTGCGGAGTTGTTACCCATGTTTCCATAAACCATTGCTTGCACGTTCACAGCAGTGCCATACTCCTCGGGGATACGGTTCATTTGGCGATACAGGATTGCACGCTCGTTGTTCCAGCTGTCAAAGACAGCGCAGATTGCTCCCCAAAGCTGATCCCAGGCACTAACAGGGAAGTCCTTGCCTGTATTTTTCTTCACAGCTTCTTTAAACAAGGCAACTAGCTTCTTGAGGTCCTCGACTTCAAGGTCGGTGTCAAATTTTACGCCTTTCTCGGCTTTGACGTTCTCTATGATTTCCTCAAAGGGATCAATGTCGGTCTTATTCTCAGGCTTCATGCCTAGAACAACATCACCATACATTTGAACAAATCGGCGATAGCTGTCCCATGCAAAGCGGGGATTACCACTCTTCTCGGCAAGTGTCTCGGCTACCTCGTCGTTAATACCCAGGTTGAGCACGGTGTCCATCATGCCAGGCATGGATACTGGAGCACCCGAGCGAACTGATACTAACTGTGGGTTGCTGGGGTCGTTGAACTTATTACCTGTAAGGCTCTCAATGTGAGCGATGGCTTTCTCAACGTCGCCTTTGATGAGTTTAATAACTTCGTCACGGCCTTTCTCATTGTAAAGACGGCACATGTCGGTAGTGATGGTGAAACCAGGAGGTACAGGAACCCCAATCAGGTTCATCTCGGCCAGGTTAGCGCCCTTTCCACCTAGGAGGTCTCTCATCTCAGCGCTTCCTTCAGCTTTCCCGTTGCCGAAAGTGTAGATTGTCTTCATATTTATTCAGTAATTATTAAAAAAAGATATATAATGAAAATATTTTGCAAATAGGTTAAGTGGCTGATGTATAAACTTCTAAAAGGTTATTTGCCATTGGCTGAATTTTTCCGAGTGCAAAGGTAGTGAAAATCTTGGATATATTATAATATTTAAATAAAATATAGAAATAAAAAATTATGCAAACCTTTGATTATTTGAGAAGCCTGCTATGGCAAACTGTCAGTGATATATATTTGGCATGTTTTTTGCTAGTTCAGAGTTTATTAAAAAGTAACTTATGTCGATAATAAATGAAATATTGTCTTTAATCCCAGGCTATGACACTAGAAAGAGTGTTGACGAGAACGTTGCCGACTTTAGCGACAAGGTAAAACGTGGGCTAACTGGCGGAGCTATTGGCACTTCGCAAGATGTGTCTCAAACGCCAGCCTCTACGGGTGAAACTGTCGCTGAAATCTCTTTGGAGCAAGCTTTTGTGAATAGTCTTAAACAATTACAATGCGACTATGAGAAGATTGTCCAGGATGAGGATGAACAAGACTCATGCTATCAGTTTAACTATCAGAGCAAGACGTTTAGGGCACGCTATGTGGTAGCTTCCGATGTGGTCAACCTGTGCTATCCATGTTTCTATGCAGCCAATATTGACGACTTGAACGTTGTCAGGTACTTTTGTAATCATTTCAACGACAGTTTGTTGATACCTAAAATTACCTATGGCGTTGATGGCTCAAAGGGCGATGTTTACGTTCATGCCGAGGTGGTGATTAACAACTGTTCGCCACAATCACTTCATCAGTGGCTCGACGTCTTTTTCCAAATCCAGCATAGTTTCACGTTGCGCATTGAGAAAGAAATGGAGGAAAATCGAGGAGGGTTCTTCCGCGATTTTGAGTACCAGCGCGCTCTAACTGACCGTGAGAATACTTTAGCTAAAGAGCTTGAGTTGGCGCATCAAAGTGAGACTCTTAATGTCCCTCGCACTAGTAGCGAGTTTACCTTTACTATTGCCGATTTCATCGATATCGCCTACACTCGTTGCCCAGTGAGGGAATACAAGAAATTGCGCGTTGTAACTGGCGATAGCGTGATCACTTGCAGCAAGCATGATGAGATTGCCTCAATGCCGTTGAGCCATCCACTCATACAAAAAGGTGAAACGGCTGGAAAAGACTGCTTTGTTGAGCAAGAGGCTATAATGATTGTGGAGTTTTGTGATTTATCTAATGAGTGCCATAGTATCACAATTAATCTTCATGCCAAGGGTGAGAATGATGACACTCTTTATTACAAGGCCTATGCGATGCTTGAACCACTTGACTTGGCGCGTGACCAATCGATAGCTGCGACGCAAGCCACACAAGCGACCAGTGGTTTTACTTCGATATTGCTGGCCTACGACCGGCGAGATATAAAGCAAAAACAACAAGAGTTTGACTACATGTGGAAAGATGCCCTTATCAAGGACCGTGATAACGATCCATCTATCACTAGCGACGAAATGCTCTTGTGTCAAATTACTAGCCCGGCTGTGGGACTTTCGTTCTATTGGGGTAAGCGATGCTTTGCGGCTGGGCTTTTTGCTCAAGCCCTAAAGCATTTCCTGAATGCTTATAACAAAGAAAAGACATTAACGGCCAAGGTTACCGATGCAATGGAGCAATTGTGCTATTACATTGGCTTCTGCTACAGTGAGATGGGGATGTATGACCGCGCTTATTACTACCTGGAGTTAAATCGCAATTCAGGTGAAATAAGCCATTGCTCTGAGCTTATCAATGTGCTCGCTAATAGTGGCGACCTCAGGGCCTTCCACTATTTAAGGGCTTACATGAAGACTATTGATGAGAACTTTACCGATGCTGACGAGATCCCTGAGAATGTGAAGAAATTCATGTCGTTCTTGAAACGGAGACATGCTTATTGCTTGATTAATGCGGGAATGCTCGACCAGGCCGAAAAAGAGTTCAAAGAGCTGCTTGATGACCCACTTAGTAGCGATTATGCTCAAGGTGAGTTGCAATACATTCAATTACTGCGAGAGAAACAAGCCTCAGCGCCGCAAGGCAATGACGAGGCAGCTTCTACACCAAGCAACTAATAGTTTATTTTGGCGCTCTAGGTAAAAAATAAAGGCCTCGTGCCATGGGCAAGAGACCTTTATTTCGTTAAATCGCTAAATGAAGCTTATTTAACTTTGTCAGCGAGTTCAGCACCAGCTTTGAACTTAACCACTTTCTTAGCGGGGATAGTGATCTTCTTGCCAGTAGCGGGGTTAACACCCTGACGCTCACCCTTCTCAACAACACCAAATGTGCCAAAACCGATGAGAGCAACTTTGTCACCCTTTACAAGAGCATCAGCAACAGCACCAAGAGTAGCCTCGAGGGCAGCCTTAGCTTGAACTTTAGTTAATTTTGCTTCGTTAGCAATAGCGTTTACTAATTCTGTTTTGTTCATAATAAAAAGTTAATTTTAGATTTAATAAAATAGTTGTTAGAGCTTTATTTGTCGCAAATATAGAAAATCAAATTTTTATAACAAAAAAAAATGGAATAATTTTTATATTTTTTATTAAAAAAGGTCATTTTTATGGCTTTTGATGGTGTTTTCTCAGCATTTTACTTTAAATTTGCCATCGAAAATGCTTATTGTGGTAATGTAAGTAAATTGTCTCTATAAGCCCCGATAGTTCTAGTTTTTTTAGTAATCTTTTATTAGTCAGTTATGTCTAATTCTAATCGATGGGGGGCTATCATGCCTCCGGTAACAAAAAATATAATAATCATAAATGTGATTATGTGGGTGGCTACTATACTGCTCATGAGTCGCAATATTGTGGACTTGACGCAAATCTTGGGATTGCATTTTTGGCTAGGTAGCGATTTTCATGGTTATCAAATTTTGACCTACATGTTCATGCACGACTCGGGTAATCCGCTTCAAGATGGAATCTTGGGTGCCATGTCAATGAGCGTGTCGCACTTGTTCTTCAATATGTTCTCGTTGTGGATGTTTGGCATGTTGCTTGAGCGCGTGATGGGGGCAAAACGATATTTGTTCTTTTATCTCACTTGCGGCATTGGCGCTGGACTTGTTCAAGAGCTTGTGTGGCACATGTCATGGGAGAGCGTTCTGGCTACAATTAATAATGTACCCACAGTGGAGATTGAAAATGCCATCAAGGTTGGAGCTATCAATGCTAATTTCCTGAATGAGTTCTATAACAACCTTGTGACAGTGGGGGCATCGGGCGCTGTGTTTGGTATCCTGTTGGCTTTTGGTATGATATTTCCTAACATGCCCATGTATATTTTCTTCATTCCCATCCCCATCAAGGCTAAGTGGATGGTGATAGGGTATGGGGCTATAGAGTTATTCTTTGGCATCACAGGACACATGGATCACGTTGCCCACTTCGCTCATCTGGGTGGTATGCTCTTTGCGTTTATTATCTTAATGTATTGGAGAAAAAAAGGCGTTTTCAATAACATTCATGGGCTTTATTGACAATATTAGGCAACGCTATAGTAGCGCTTCGCTACTAATGCGCTTTATTTATATCAACATCGCGGTGTTTGTGGTGTTGAGAATTGCTGGACTCATATCGTTCTTTGTAACTGGTTCTAGTGATAATCTTGTGCAATGGGTGGAGCTACCTTCAAGTCTGCCTCTATTGTTACAACGCCCATGGACCGTAGTGACCTACATGTTTTCTCACTATGGCCTGTTCCACATCTTGTTCAACATGTTGTGGCTATACTGGCTTGGACGCATTTTCCTTGAGTGCTTCACACCACGGCAAATGGGAGGACTATATGTGCTTGGTGGTCTTGCGGGTGCAGCATTGTTTGTGCTGGCCTACAATTTGTTACCACACTTGGCGATGTCGCAAGCTATGCTCATCGGGGCATCAGCATCGGTAATGGCGATTGTTATTGCCATTGCAGTTTATCGCCCCAATTACCCCATAGGACTATTATTCGTTGGTGACATTTCTTTGAAATGGATAGCTATAGCCACTGTGTTTATCGACCTCATCAGTGTTGAGGGTGCCAACATGGGTGGGCACATAGCCCACATTGGTGGCATGCTCATGGGATTGTGGTTTGCTCTTGCTATCAAGCGTGGCCATGACTTGACTGCATGGATTAACCGTGCCATAGATGCTGTAGTGTTACTTTTCTCGGGCAAGAAAAAGAGTGGAGTGGGGCAGCGCAAGCGTGCTGGACGCACCTATAATTATCACAAAGCTCAAAATGAGAATAAAACCAGCAAGAAGAAGTCAACTTCTTCTAGTCCCGACGAAGAGCGACTGGATGAAATTCTAGCCAAGTTAAAACGCTCAGGTTACGATGCGCTGACCGATGAAGAAAAAGATTTCCTATTTAATGCCTCACGCAAGAGGTTTACTTAACCTGTTGGCGGAATTAAGTTGACAATGAATTATAATAAAACATATTGGCTTTCAGGTATTAGCGTCGAAGACGCTGGGCGGGTCGAAGACCCGACTTTGTGCGTAAGACCATGCAAGAACCCCATCGGGGTTCGCAGCTTGGTCCTTGCTGAATCTAACGCTAAGTGCCTCGAAGAGGAACTTCTTCATTATCAATATTTTCTATCATATTGTAATGTTCTATTAATTCTGCCAACGGGTTTACTTAATTTATTCTTAACTCAAATAGAGCAAGGAGCATGAAAAAAAGAAAGATAGGGGAAAAAACATTAAAAGCTTTGTTGCTGAGCATCACTGTGCTTGTGGCTGTGCTTCTAGTAGCATCGGCATGGGGTGGCATGGTGAACCCTCACAACACCCATGTGTTGCCCTTGCTCACTCTCGCCTTACCTATCATTCTTGTGGCAAATGTGGTGGTGATGGTAGCGTGGCTTGCGGCTATGCGATGGCGGTATGCCCTTATCAGCTTCGCCGCCATTGTTTTGGCTTGGCTACCGGTGCGCTCGGTGTTCCCTATCAACCTTTTTGCCGGCGATATACCACAAGGAGCAAGCTCATTTAAGGTGATGACATTCAACACCATGAACTTTGGTCCTTATGACCCGAGCAATCACTCACCATCGCTATCAATGAGGTATATCTTAGATCAAGATGCTGACTTTGTGCTCTTGCAAGAAGGCTCGCAGGAGCGGGATTACTTGAAATTGTCAAATGTGGTCATGATGCGTGACGAGCTTGTGGCTAAATATCCTTATCACAGCGATGGCTACCATGATGTGATGATTCTCTCTAAATATCCTTACAAGGTGCTTAGCGATAGCATGTTGAAGCGAACTAATAATTCTCCTCATGCTGTTGCAGGTAGTTATCAAGTGTTTGCCAGAGCTTTTGATATTGAGTTACCCGGTGATAAGCAACTCAGGATTATTAATGTGCACCTGCACTCGGTGGGACTCGACCAGAGCGACAAGGACTTGTACATGAAGATAACTGAGAACGAAATGCAAGGAACCAAGAGTGAGCTGAAAACTATAAAAAACTCACTTCTCGACAAGCTCATGGCATCTTATCGTAATCGCTCGGCCGAAGCTGTTCAAGTTCGCAATCTTCTTGATCAGAGTCCCCAAAATGTGATATTGTGTGGCGACTTTAACGACACGCCCGCATCCTACACTTATCGCACTATCATGGGCAATGACATGCGCGACACCTTTACCGAGTGTGGAAACGGATTTGCCCACACCTATCATGATAACCGGTTCTATTTCAAAATCGATCACATTATGTATCGTGGTAGCCTCGACGCTGTGGCTTGGAAGCGTGATAAGAGTGGCGATAGCGACCATTATCCGCAGGTTGCGACTTTTGTTTGGAAATAATTTATTCTATATGCGTTAATACATTTTTGAAATTATGAGAAAGTATTTTGTTTCATTACTGGCCCTAGCTTGCCTGGCAATACCGGCAGTGGGCAAAAATCCTAAAAAAGTGAAAACTGAATCAAGCGGAAACCCATTCATGACGGAGTATACTACCAAGTACAAGATTCCGCCATTTGAAAAAATCAAGTATGAACATTACATGCCTGCTCTTGAGGAAGGTATCAAGCAGCACAACAAGGAGATTGACGATATTGCTAATGCCACTCAGCCAGCAAACTTCGACAACACCGTGCTCGCTCTCGACAACAGTGGCAGGCTGTTCAACAAAGTGGTTGCAGTGTTTGGCGCTCTGAACGAGAGTGATGCTACCCCCGAAATGCAGGTGATTGCCGAGAAGTTCATCCCATTAATGACTGCTCATGGTGATGAGATTTACATGAATGACGCACTCTTCGCGCGCATTAAAGATGTACATAACAATGCCCAGAAGCTTGGGCTCGACCCAGTGCAGAAACGACTGGTTGAGAAATATTACAAGCGTTTTGTCCGCAAGGGAGCTTTGCTTAATAAAGAGCAAAAGGAAGAACTCAAGAAGATTAACCAGCGTGAGTCGGAACTGGAACTCGCATTCGGAAAGAATGTAATGCGAGAAATGAGCGAGAATGTGATTTATGTTACCGACAAGGCTCAACTTTCAGGACTCTCACAAGAGGTCATTGATGGAGCGGCCGAGCTCGCCAAGAAGCGTGGACACCAGGGATGGGCATTCACAGCATCGGCGGCAACACGACTGGCTGTGCTCAATGATGCCGATAATCGCGACCTGCGTGAGAAGATGTACAAACTCTACACCACCACAGCTAGTCATGGCGACGAGTGGGACAATAGCAAGAATATCAACGAAATCTTGAAGCTGCGTCAGCGCAAGGCTCGTTTGCTAGGATTTGAAACCTATGCCGACTATGCCTGCGACCCAGTCATGGCTAAAACTGTCGAAAACGCCGAAGACTTGCTTATGCAAATTTGGAGACCTGCCATTAAGAAGGTTGATAAAGAGGTTGCCGACATGCAGCAATATGCTAATGCGCATGGTGCCAATTTCCAGCTCGAACCATGGGATTACTACTACTATGCCGGGAAGGTGAAGGCCGAGCGTTACAGCTTCAGCGAGGATGAGATTCGTCCTTATTTTGAGCTGAACAGCGTGGTAAAGAATGGCATTTTCTATGTCGCAAACAAGCTCTACGGTATCACTTTCACCGAGATGAAAGATGCTCCCAAATATAATCCTGAGGTCACTGTCTATGACGTTAAGGATGCCAATGGTAAGCATCTGGCTGTTTTCATGACCGACTATTTCCCTCGTGCTACTAAAGCTCAGGGCGCATGGATGAATGAAATGCAGAGTGCCTACAACTATAACGGCGTTGTGGAGCGTCCCATCGTCTACAATGTGGGCAGCTTTAATCCACCCACCAAAGATACTCCTTCGCTTCTTTCTATCGACCAGGTAGAGACTGTGTTCCATGAGTTTGGTCACGCGCTTCACGGCATGATGACTCAAGTGGCTTATAGAGGGCTGGCGGGAACTAATGTTGACCGTGACCTGGTGGAAATGCCATCACAAATAAATGAGCACTGGATGCTCGTTCCTGAGGTCCTCAAAAACTATGCTAAGCACTACAAGACTGGTGAAGTGTTGCCACAACGATATGTCGACAAGCTCATTGAATCATCTAAGTTCAATCAAGGCTTTATGACAACCGAGCTCGTGGGTGCGGCTCTGCTCGACATTGAATGGCACAAAATCAACTGGTGTGATAATATCGATGTCAAAGCTTTTGAGCGCTCGGTTGCCAAGCGACTGCACATGCCCAAGATCATTGAGTATCGCTATCGCAGTCCCTATTTCAAGCACATCTTCAATGATGAGCAATATGCTTGTGGCTACTACACCTACCTGTGGTCGCAAGTGCTTGAGGCCGACGGTTGGGAGCGCTTCCAGCAAGAAGGCGCCATGAATCTCAACGTTGCCAACGATTATCGTCGCTACATCCTTGAAGCCGGCGACACCGACGATGCCATGACTCTCTACAAGAAGTTCCGTGGCAAGGAACCCGATGCCAAGGCCCTCCTGCGCCTGCGTGGCCTCGAGTAAATTCCTTTTAATAAAAATAACATGTGGCATACATTTTTTTAGTGATGTGTGCCACATGTTTTGTTGTCTAGTGATTAATAGCTACTCGATTGATGTGACAGTGGTTTCTGGCTCATCGTCACGCAGTTCATCTTTTATGTCCTCAACGTCTTCCATGCTGAATTCTCCCAGCAATTGCAGTACAATGAGCTGGCGGTCATGCTCGTTAACAACAAGGATTGCTTCGCTGAAGGTGTCGCGATTGGCAGGGTAGGAGTAGATAACTATTTTCTCCTCTTTGTTTGCGCTTGAGCGGAATAGCACTGAGTATTTTCTGGTATCATCTAGGTCCTTAAGAATCTTTTGCGCTTTTTTTACCACTTTTTTCTTGCTCGCCATGATAAACTGCATGCTAGTCACTTTCTTGAGCATTCCGGTGGGAATTGGGGTAGCCTTGAGGATATCCATGCCACCCATGTTCACCATACCCTTAATCATAAATGCTGGCATGTAGTAAGAATACACATCGTCAAGCTCGGCAACCTTATCAATAGGACTTGATTGGGCATGAACTCCAAGGTTCACCACAGCAAGGATGCTAACGAGAAATATTAATTTCAGTCGGTTCATCATTTTTTATTCTGTATTTTGAGTTAATAAAAGCGTTTTTCATCGCAAAAGTAGTGGATTTTTTGACAAAAAAGGTGTTTAAAGACCTTATTATTTCGCAATTAACAATTTTTTTTATACTTTAGCGCACTAAATAATGCGATTAAGCGAGTCAAAGCTGAGCTTGCACAAAAACTTTGCGAGCGTGAGCATTATATTTTGAACTAAGTGAATATCATTTATATGAACCGATTTTTAGTATTTCCTCTCATTTTGGCTTTGGCATTCTGTGTGCTAGGAGGATGCTCTGATGCTGGCAAGCAAGAGAGTAAGGTTGACTTTGCTACCGACTCGGTCGTGCAACTGGGGGCGTTTAAGAAAAGTAATGGCGAGATGTGCCAAATGAAGGTGAATGTTGTGGTTGCCTATCCCGTTGCCTACAAGGACTCTATGGCAGTGCGAGAACTACAGCAAGTATTCAATCGAGAGGTTCTGCACGCTCCTAAAGGCATCTCTCAAGTGAAGGATGCTATAAAATTCTATGCGCAGTCTCTTGTTAACAATAACACCCCATCGCAGGCGGGCGCTACACGGGCCAGCAACGACACCATTACTGGTGAAATCGACGAGATAGATATTGACCACTTTGAGTTGAGCGTGATTATTAGTGTGGTATATAACGCCCACAATATTATCTCTTTTTGCAAAGAGGAGACTATCAAAAAAAATAATTACACTACATCGGTAACTCACCACTATGTGAGTCTGGATCTCGACTCATTGAAGCGCATAACACTTAGCGACTTGTTCCGCGACGATTGCATCGACCAGGTGACTAATAGCCTGAAAAAACAACTAATGAGCGACAAGGGAGCCGGAAATGAGGACGAGCTCAACGACTTCGGGTATTTCAATTTGCCGAACCTCACAGTTTCAGGTAATTTCTTCTTCACGCCCGATGGCATTACCTGGAGCTTTGACCCTGGCGTGATTGCTGTGGCATCGGTAGGGGAACCTACTATCAATATCGACTACGACGACCTCATGCAATTCAAGGGCGACAACTCTCTTCTCGACCGTTTTTGAGCAACTAAATGTGTGAAATGAACTTTATACAAAACTATTTTCCTGATCTTTCACCCCAACAGTCGCATCAGTTCAATGTGATGATGCAACTCTATCCGCAGTGGAACGAGAAAATTAATGTCATCTCTCGCAAGGACATCGACAATCTTGAGCTAAATCACATCCTGCACTCAATGGCAGTGGCACGCTTCATCGACTTTAAACCGGGCACTACTGTTATGGATTTGGGAACAGGTGGTGGCTTTCCCGGATTGCCGCTGGCTGTACTTTTCCCTGAGGTGAAATTCCTCCTTGTCGACCGCATTGCCAAGAAACTCAAGGTTGCGCAAGATATTGCACGGCAAGCGGGAGTAAATAATGTTAGCTTCCGGCATGGTGATGTGCTTGAAGTGAAAGGTAAGTTCGACTTTGTGGTGAGCAGGGCTGTCATGCCGTTGCCTGGCATGGTCAAGCTGGTGCGACGCTTCATCTCACACGACAGCATCAACGCCATTCCCAATGGGCTGCTTTGCCTCAAGGGTGGCGAGCTCGAAGACGAGCTGAAACCTTTCAAGAACGATGTCCTCGTTGAGGATATTAGTAATTATTTCAATGAAGACTTCTTCAAAACCAAGAAGATAGTTTATTTGCCAATCTATTAAAATTATGAAAATATCACGTTTCACTATGAACCCCTTCGGCATGAACTGTTACATCCTGTGGACAGCACCAGGGGGGAAATGTATTATAATCGACCCGGGCATGATGATGCAGAGCGAGAAAGACATGATAACGGGATTTATCGATGGCAATAACCTCACTCTCGAGCACATACTGCTCACTCACTGCCACGTCGACCATGCTTGTGCGGCACGTTGGCTTGCAACTAAGTATGGCGTCCCCGTCGAGGCGGGTGCCAATGAAGAAGTCATCGCACAGCAACTGCCGGCACAAGCGGCTCGTTTTGGACTGAAAATTGACTCAACACCACTCGTTATCGACCGGCACTTGGCTCAAGATGATGTAATCAACTTTGCCGACGAGACTATTCATGTGCTCGAAACACCAGGGCATTCTCCAGGGTCCTTATCCTTCTATTGCCCTGAGAGCTCACTGGTCATCACTGGCGATGCGGTGTTCCAGAGCAGTATTGGGCGCACTGACTTGCTGGGAGGCTCCTACACGCAGTTAATTAACAGCATCAAAGAGCAAATTCTCTCACTTCCACCCGACACCGTCATCGCGCCAGGCCATGGCGACACTACCACTGTAGCCGACGAGAAAGTCTACAATCCCTACCTGTAAAAATTACCGCTTACAAATTGTAATTAGCACCCCCGAAATGTGACTTTAATAACACTCATTTTAGCGCCTTTCTCTCTTTAAAATGGTGTTATTGACAATTTTTAAGCATTTATTAGAAAAAATACCCTGTAACTTTTTTTGATATCCAAATATTATTGTATTTTTGCAAATAAAACTTGGACTATGTGATGAGGAGACTGTTGCTTATATTCACTATGATGCTGGCGATGGCAACTTCGGTCATCGCAAGCGCTAAAGTGCAATGGCGAGAAACCTCAGGCGAGGTGCAAGGAAAGAGCCTTACTGACCCTAAGCTCACCGAGGGCGTGGAAATATTCCAGCGCAACGGGACAATCATCATTCGCACACAGCGCACCGTGCACGTCAAGGTGTTTACAATATTAGGGCAACTGGTGTCGCAGGCTAATCTCTCGCCGGGAACCGCCGAGCTCAAGCTCTCACGAGGCATCTACATGGTTAAAGTGGGCAACATCACTCAAAAGGTGGCTCTATAGATAGTCACTACCAAGCTAAAAATGACAATTTTACTAAATAAAACTACAGCTTATAAACAATAAACTTTTTAATACACATTTATCTATGACTAACTTAGAAAACATTAATTGGAGTAGTCTGCCTTTTGGTTACATGAAGGCCGACTATAACGTGCGTTGCACCTACAAGGATGGAAAATGGGGCGAGATTGAAGTGAGCGAGTCGGAGTATATCAATATCCACATCGCTGCTACTTGCCTGCACTATGGACAAGAAATTTTTGAAGGACTAAAGGCTTTTCGTGGAAAAGACGGCAAAATTCGCATCTTCCGACCCGAGGCCAACGCACAGCGTCTTATCAATAGCGCCAACGGTATCAAGATGGCGCCAATGCCTCAGGAATTGTTTGTTGAGATGGTAAAGAAGGTCGTTAAGCTCAACGAGCGCTTCATCCCACCTTACGAGAGTGGTAGCTCACTCTACATTCGCCCCGTCGAGATTGGTACCTCGGCTCAAGTAGGTGTTAAGCCTGCTCAAGAATACACCGTGATCATGTTTGTTACTCCAGTTGGACCTTACTTCCCCGATGGTTTCAAGCCCACCAAGGTGGCTATCTATCGCGAGTATGACCGTGCGGCACCTCTTGGCACCGGTAAGTGGAAAGTGGGCGGTAACTACGCCTGCGGTATGCGTGCCACCGAGCGTGCCCACGAGAATGGCTTCTCGGCTGTGCTATTCCTCGACCCAAAAGAGAAACTTTATCTTGATGAGTGCGGACCTGCCAACTTCTTCGCAATCAAGGGCAACACCTATATCACACCCAAGAGCGAATCAATCCTCCCATCTATCACTAACATGAGCCTGCAGCAAATTGCTAAAGACATGGGTCTCAACGTTGAGCGCCGCCCAATTCCCGTTGAGGAACTAGCCGAGGTTGACGAGGCTGCCGAGTGTGGTACCGCTGCCGTTTGCACACCATTGAGCCACATCTACGACTTCGACAACGACAAGGACTACCTCATCTCTAAAGATGGACAAGCTGGACCTGTTGTTACCGAGCTCTACAAGCGCTTGCAAGGCATCCAAAAGGGAGACTTGCCCGACACTCATAACTGGGTGACAGTTCTCGACTAACAACAAGTTCTAAATATGTATTGGTGCGGAGCATGCTTCGCACCAATGTTTTTTTCAGTTTAAATAAAGAAATGATCAACACAATAGGGATAATAGAACGATTCTACGAGAAAAACACACCCCTCTACAATCTACTCATCAAGCACAGCACGCAGGTAGCAAAGCTCGCTCAACGGCTTGCCCTGAGACTACTTGAAGAAAAACATCAGCCAGTAGATGTGGAATTTGTGAGCGAGGCGGCAATGCTTCACGACATAGGCATCATCGCGACCGATGCACCTGGCATTTATTGCAATGGAACCGAGCCCTACATCCGCCACGGCATCATAGGGCGAGCTATGCTCGATGAGATGGGACTATACCGACATGCGCTGGTGTGCGAGCGACACACTGGAGCTGGGCTCTCTATTACCGATATCGAGAAGCAAAACCTGCCACTCCCTCATCGCGACCTGCTGCCACTAAGCCTGGAAGAAAAAATCGTGTGCTATGCCGACAAGTTCTTTAGCAAATCACACCCCGACGACCAGGCACGTACCTTGAGTGTCGCGCGTAGTAAACTACTTAAATTTGGTGACGACACTATTGCTCGCTTCGACATGATGGCTACACTCTTTGGAGAACCTTAACGCAAGTTTCCATGTGATTTTCGCTCACACACACAAGCGCATCACATGCAAGTAACTATGAGGCACATCATTTACATAGAACTTATTTTCCTTTTACTGACCACAACTGTGGCAAGCTGCACCCATCATGCCCACAGGCGGCTGGTGCTTGCCGACACACTCATGTGGACTGCCCCCGACAGCTCACTTGCTATACTCAGCCACATCAACAACGATTCCCTAACCAGCGACGAAGACCGAGCCTACCATGCCCTCCTGCTCACACAAGCGCAATTCCGTTGCAATATTCCTCTCACAAGCGACACTCTAATCAGCAAAGCTGTCGATTATTACAGTGACAACCACAACCGTGAGCACTACACCCGCGCGCTATTATATAAAGGTGGAGCCTATGAGGACATGGGGGAACCAGTTGAGGAATAAAGTGGTATAAACAAGCAGAAGATAATGCTGACTCCACAGACTACCGCAACCTCGCACAACTCAACATGCGCATGGGTGTGATTTATTACAACAATTACGTTGGTAAAAATTTTGACCTGTTGAGGTTTAAAAAATCATTGCATTATTATTCCCTATTAAATAACCCCTCCAGTATAATGTTGTGCCATAGTTATATAGGAAATATTTATCGTTTCACTAATCAAGACAGTGCCCGATATCACCTAACCCAAGCTTTAATTATCGCACAAGAGATAGGCGACAGTTGTGAGGCTAGTGAAATTTATACTTCTTTCTCCAAGAGTTACCTTCAAGACAATGATTTTAAGAAGGCTTTACTTTATGCCAAAAAGGGTATGAACAACTGTAGCAATAGCGCGACAAAAGACTTGTGTTTTTACAACTTGGCACGTGCTTATAGTGGTTTAGGCATGACCGATTCGGCAATGTTTTACTTAAGCAAGACTAGCGATACCCATAATCAGCAATTACAGGATAACCGATATTTGGCGTTGCGCGATTATTATAGTGCCATAGGCAATCATGAGCAGTTCAAGAAATTTAATGCTTTATACTTGACACTGAGCGACTCGCTTGAGTCCAATCGCAATATAGCAAAGTTAGCTGACGCCGATAACGAGCATCGACAATTATATATCAACCAGAATAAGAAAGATGTAACTCTAGCCAAAAGACAGAGTGCATTTATCATTATTGTTATCTTTGCACTTGCACTCGTGGCATTCATCTTGTTACTTTATCGACATCGCACTAAAACTAAATCACTCTATTCCAAGACTGATGAGCTTCAACTTTTATTACGTTCTCAGAGAGAGAAGGAGAAGTATCAAATTAACGAAATATTATCTGAGTTAAAAGAGTCATACTGTCAACTTAAAAGCACCAAAGAAAACTTAAAGGAAACCAACAAGCAGTATGCCTCATTGACAGGACTACTTTCTGCACACATCAATGTAATGCAAATACTAACTGATGCTAGCCAAACTCAGACCAAAGATGTTTTTTATAAAACTTTTATAGCAACTGTTAAAGCCTACAAGAATAATGATAATCTTTATAATAATATTTCACGGTACATTAATGATCATTATGGAAATCTAATAGCCGACCTTTGTAAAAAATATCCAAGCCTAAATGACGAGGAGATTAAAATAATCAAACTTGTGGCACTTGGTTTTTCCTATATTGATGTTGCTGTGCTTTTCGATAAAAAGCCTAATGCAATGTCAACCAAGTTCACAAGAATCGCAAGAAAAATTGGAGCCAGTGAGTCTCTAGCAAAACACATCAATAGGTTAAAAAAAGAAAGGAGAAAAGGTACATCACTAAACTCACTTTAGGCCGGTGTGGACTGGCAAAATCACAAAAAAATGAAGGAATGTAAAAATTTTTTATAACTCATCTCGTTGTTGATTAATGATTTATGATTTTAATTAACACGATTTTTAGGACTCGAATTATTTGTTGTTGGTAGTTTTTGTGTTGTAATTTTGCAAATCTAAACTTTATAACAAACTATTAGCCGAATAAACTATGCAAAGAAGAACTATTTCAACTCTCATTATTCTTTTGTGTTCATGCACAAGCATGTTGGTGAGTTCGCATGAAGTCATCATGCATGATCCCAAAAGTAATCAAGGCCATGACCAAATCCATGTTGATCCGCCTCAAGTGACCTACGACGATGAGCTCAACCAGCTCACAGTCTACTTTGGTAGCACCGGTAACATTACACTCGAGTACCTCGATGGTCGGATACACCATAGCAAACTACTCAAGTCTGCCAGCCGGCTACTACACCATCACAATACACAGCATCTACGGCTACACCTATACAGGAAACTTCTCAGTTTCTTAACAGGCGCAGACAACTAATTTTACCAATTATTTTTCAGGAACATGTTAAAACTAACAATATGACAAAAAGTACATCAAAGGGACGGTTCTTTTGATGTAAAAAGTTCAATTTTGACGGTGAAATATTATGACAACTACGATTTTATAACTAACTTTGCGAATAAAACAAAACATAAAAAAGTAACAATAAAAAACATATATGTTATGAAGAAGTCATTGTTTTTCTTGCTGGGCATGCTGATGATAACCAGCGCCAGCGCAGCCGAATATCAATATGTTCCCCTTGTTCGCGAGGGTGTGAAATGGGTTGAATACTACGAGAATTTAATGTATCCTTCTGTGACTGGGATTATCACTTATCAATTTAGTGGTGCGACTTCATTTGCTGGGAAAAACTACAACAAATTATACACAACATTCGACACTGATGAACTGAATGTTAATGAACAACCTTTTGCATTTGTTCGTGAAGAAGACAAGAAAGTTTATGTGACTTTAAATCCTGATTATCCTTACGCAAGTTTCCCTGCAGGTTATGGACCATCCTATGACCTGTGTACGTTGATTGACGAAGGAACAGAAGACGAGTGGGAAGAATATTTGATTTATGACTTTAATGATATTAGTAGTCCCTATAAACTAGATTATACTGGAGAGCCAATTGTGACTGCTGTAGAGTGTGGCGGAAATCTTGTTAATGAATATACCTTGACAGATAGTGATGGTGTTGCAACAGATTTCATTATTAGAGAAAGCATTGGAACATTACATGAAGCTTTCATCAACCCAACGCCCATGTATCCAACAAATGGCTTGATTTTTGGCCTAGCATGGGTCGAAGAAAACGGTGAGATAATATATAAAGGAGGCTTCTACGAAAAGGCAAAAGGGCTGAACACATCAATTGTTGCCACTCATTTCGATGCAAGCAAGCAAGTTGCGAGCGTGCGCTACTACAACCTTGCCGGAGTTGAGAGTCGCGAACCGTTTAACGGTATAAACATCCGTGTCACCACCTATTCCGATGGTTCCCGCCACAGCGAGAAGGTTGTTAGATAGTTTGCAGTAATCAGATCTCAGTATTCACTTTTAGTCATATTTTTTGATTAATATAGTTTCGCATCGCCAGCGGGGATTGCCTCGCTGGCGATGTGGTATTATAATAGAGATAGCTTTTAAGCAGTGTTGTTTTTTTTATGACATCGCCAGCCAACACAATATTTCGGGTTAAAAAATAAAAAACTTAGCGCATTTTAGCTACTTCAACATTTAATTAATGTCAATGTTGCGATAATATTGGCAGAATTGATTAATTTTGCAGGTTATTTCTATAAGAAACAAAGAAGAAGTTGAGAACTCGACGGCTCGAAATATTGCTTTGGTGCGTGATGGCGCTGGTCTTTGCCAGTGCCTTGCAGGCTTGGGCCTATCCTCAAGTGCAACACCGCGCCTTGACTCCTGACCTAAGGCCCAGGGTGACCAGGGGCGACTCAGCACTTGCCCATACTACTGTGCAAGACTCACTGCGTGCCCCACTCGACACGGCACGTTTCAAGAAAACACGGGCTGTAGACCTTGAGAACACAGTGAAATTTACCGCTAAGGACTCAATAATCCTCTTCGGTCGCAACGACTTGCGCTTCTATGGCGAGAGCAATGTGACCTATGACGACATGTCGCTCAAGGCTTCATCAATCCACATGGACATGGATAGTAATGTGGTGCATGCTGTTGGAGTGGTCGACACTGTGGGCGAGCTGGTGGGTACGCCCGAGTTTACCGACCCCAGTGGTGAGTATAAGTCAAAGAAGATGGCCTTCAATTTCAAGACCAAGAAAGGCTTGATTTCCGACATCATTACCGAGCAGGGCGAAGGTTACCTCACCGGTGGTGTGACAAAGAAACATGAGGACGATGAATATCACATCATGAACGGGCGCTACACCACCTGCGACAATCATGAGCATCCGCACTTCTATTTCCAAATCACCAAGGCAAAGATGCGCCCCAAGAAGAACGTTATCACTGGTCCTGCCTATTTCGTGCTCGAGGACCTGCCGTTGCCGCTAGCTGTGCCATTTGCTTTCTTCCCGTTTACCAACAAGTATTCTAGTGGTATCCTGGTTCCAACCTTTGGCGAGGACTATAATCGTGGTTTCTACCTGCGCAATGGTGGGTACTATTTTGCCCTCGGGCAGTATCTCGACTTGGCTCTCACAGGCGAGATTTACACTCGTGGCTCTTGGGGAGTGACCGCGCAGTCTAACTATGCCAAGCGCTATAAGTTCTCGGGACGTTTCAGCGCCAGCTACTTGACCACCATCACTGGCGACAAAGGCGACCCCGACTACAATAAGATGCACAACTTCTCAATTCAGTGGAATCACTCTCAGGACTCCAAGGCTAACCCCAACATGCAGTTCTCGGCAAGTGTGAACTTCGCTACTAGCGGATACTCGCGCAACAACCTCACCGACTACTATAGCAAGTCCTTTACCGAGAACACTAAGAGTTCCACTGTCAACTGGTCCTATAATTTCCCTAACTCGAAGTGGAGCATATCGGCTAACGCCAGTGTCTCGCAGCGCTCGTCCGACTCAACACTCACCGTCTCCTTCCCCAACTTCACGCTCACAATGGCTCAAACCACTCCTTTCAAGCGCAAGCGTGCTGTGGGTAGTGAACGGTGGTATGAGAAAATTAAGATATCCTACACAGGAAGATTTCAAAACTCTCTCACAGCCAAGGAAAATCAGTTCTTCCACAAGAATCTGGTTAAAGACTGGCGCAATGGATTATCGCACTTGGTGCCCATCTCGGCTACGTTCAACGTGTTCAAGTACATAAATGTCACACCGTCCATCACTCTCAACGACCGCATGTACACTAGCAAGATTAAACAGCAATGGGACCCCAACGCCAGTGCTGTGGTGCGTGATACTACCTATGGGTTCTATAACCTCTTCGACTTCTCGGCATCGGTTTCGTTGAACACTAAAATCTATGGTTTCTACAAGCCTCTCAAGTTTATGGGCGACAAGTTGCAGATGGTGCGTCACGTGCTCACTCCCACCATTTCTCTCACTATGGCTCCCGACTTTGGAAGTAAGTTCTGGGGATACTATGGCAACTACTCCTATACCGATGCGCAAGGAGCTCAACGCACCGTGCATTACCCCTATTTCCAGCACGGAGTGTACGGGCAGCCTGGCAGCGGAAGAAATGGTATGATATCCTTTAGCCTTGCCAATAATCTAGAGGCTAAAATTAAGAGTGATGAGGACAGCACAGGCTACAAGAAAATCTCTATTATTGAAAATCTAACTCTCAGCCAGTCCTATAACTTTGCCGCCGACTCGCTGCGATGGAGCAACCTCAACACTTCCATCCTGTTGCGACTCACTAAGAGTTTCAATCTCAACCTCAGTGCCACTTGGGATGTGTATAAATATGGTCTCAACGAGTATGGCAACCCGGTGCGCATTAACAAGCTGCGACTGTTCCATGGCGGGGGCTGGGGAAGACTCGCAAGCACCGGTACATCGTTCTCTTACACGTTCAACAACGATACTTTCAAGAAACTCTTTAGACGTGGTGATAAGAATAAGGATAAAGACAAGCCTAAGGCAAGAACAGGTAGTAACAACGATGACGAGGAAACGGGTGGGGGAAAAGTAAATGGCTCGGATGTCGTTCTCAAACCCGATGGATACATGAAATGGGACTGCCCGTGGAGTCTCACTGTCAATTATTCGCTCAACTATGGTTACGGAGCGTTCGACTATGACAAGATGGAATATAAAGGCAAGTGGACTCAAAATTTAAGCTTCAATGGTAATATCAGGCCCACTAAGAACTGGAATATCAGCGTCTCGGCTAGCTATAATTTTGATACTCACAAGATTGCTTACATGAACTGCTCGGTGAGCCGCGAGATGCACTGCTTTGTTATGAGTGCCAACTTCGTGCCTGTGGGACCTTATAAGTCCTATAATTTCCACATTGCCGTCAAGTCGAGTATCTTGAGCGACTTCAAGTATGACAAGCATTCTAGCTACAGCAATGGTGTGCAGTGGTACTGATAAGTAAAATGATACTGTATATTTATTAGCTGATTGAAGAATATCCCATTTTGACCGATTTTACTTGCCTGTTAATTGAAATGGGCTTGCGAAATATGTTTTCTTATTTTATCTTTGCAATGTAATAATAACACATAAGGCAAATCAATAAAAGTAATCACTATTTTTTTCATCAATGGGGCGTTCAACGTTGGGAAACGTGAACATGACGCCCAAAATGCTTAAGGCTTTAACTCCCTTAAGCATTTTTGTTTTAATGGGATTGTGATGAGATTATTATTAAACAATGCCATTCATCATAGCATAGAACGTGAGTCCCGACACGCTCTTGATGCCTAGTTTCGATGTGAGATTCTTGCGGTGGCTTAGCACTGTGTTGATGCTTATGTTTAACTCTTGAGCTATTTCCTTGTTAATGTGTCCCATGGCAACGAGCTTTAGAACTTCTATCTCGCGTTGCGATAGGGTAGTGGTCATGCTTTTTTCCTCTTTTTTCTCTTCTTGCTTGAGTAACTTGTTTAATCGCGAAGTTATCTCTTGTTCGCTTGATGTGATATCAATTAAATCAAAGTCTTCTATCTGATTAAAGCCACCGCTCAACACAATAGTCTTTGACTTGCGTGGAAGAAAGAAATTAAGATGGCTCATGAGTAAGTGCGTGTCAACAAAAAACAGGTTGGGCTCACCATTGGTTATAAGTGTGGCAAAATAGTTATTGTCACCAACCATGGCTTCGATGCCAAACGAGCGTTCTAAGATGCAGCGAAGGCCCACCGCTTTAAGGGTGTCGAGGGTCAATATGATAACCTTGATGCTAGGCATTAGTGTGCGAGAGTGCTTGTGAAATGGGACGCAAAATGCGGTTGCGGATGCGATTGTTTTGCTTGATGTCTTTCTTGAGTGAGAAAATGGCAACTATTACCGCATAGCCCAGGTTGTGATCATAATCTCCTTTCAAATGCATGATGAGCATGTTGATGAGGTCGTCAATCTTGTCCTCAATAGGATCGGTGCAGTCATTCTCTATATCTCTTATTACGGTTTTGACGCTCAAGCTAGTTTGCTGCTCGTTGCTCATGATTTCAGGGAACCAACTGTCACAATCATTTTTGATGCGTTGCAGCAACTCGCCCTTAACCTCGTCAAAGAACTGGCGCATAAGAACCAGGTTGTTGTTTGCCAACGGCGATTTGCTTAGCAGGAAAGCGAAGTGTCGCTCTATGTTGGGTAACACGTTGCGCTCATAGTAACTATTAGTCTTGCTCAAGTAGTCCACTAGCTTTGCTACATTGAACGATGCTAAGATCTCTTGAGGGAAATAGTCTTCATTAATATATGTGTTGAGGATGGTAATGAAAAAGTCTACATCAATATCTTTTTCATGACAAGTGTCAATAACCCTGGCGTCGCCCACACCAAGCGTGATGCCAAAGCGGTCGAGCACAGTAATAGTCGACGGGTCATGAACGATTATCTCGCTCAGTTTTGAATCATGGTTGATTAGAGTCATTGAGCGTTTGGTTGGTTATAATGTTTTAAACGAGTTGGTTACTATATATTGCGCTGGAATGTCGTGGGGCTCGGTGGGGAGCTGCTCCACAAGCTGGCAGTCGAAGCACACAGCGATGGTTGCCGCATGAGTTTGTGACAAGAAACGGTCGTAGAAGCCCTTGCCGCGACCGCAACGATTGCCCTTGCGGTCAAAGGCAACACCGGGAACTATTATCAAGTCAAGCATGAGGGGCGATAGCAAGTCTTTGCTAGTGGGCTCCATGATATTGAAACTACCTGTCGTTATTTCGCTAGGCGAATATCTCACCACCTCAAGGTCGTCACCATTGACGCGCGGTAAATAGAGCTCTTTTATTTTTGACCAGCGCTCTATTACATGGTGGGTGGGAATTTCATCGGGCAACGAAGAGAATATCATCACTCGCTTGCTTTGGGCAAACAATGGGCTATTCTCAATATACTGGAACACATTATTAGATTGCTCCAGTTTTAACTCGGCGCTCATTAAGGCAACTTGGGCTTTAATGCTTTTTCTTAGTTGTTTCTTGTCCATTTCTGGAAAAAAGTCTAATAATCAGTAATGGGGAATGCCGCTTTGTGCTTGTTAAGGGCTTTAAGGGCGGCATCAATGGTCTTGTCGCTACGGTTGATAATGGGGTAGTAGGCACCCTGCCCTAGGATGTCGCGGGCAATAAGAGCTTTTATAATGCTTGTGATGATGTCTTGCGACTGGTGAATATAGTACCAGCGGGCTGGTACACCCTTGTCGGCGGCAAATTTCACAAAGTCGTTAAGCAGCATGTCGTTGCCTGGCAGGTTGCGCATCAGTTGCTTGTAGTCATTCATCTTGCCCAGCGATGCGCGGTGACTGGTCACATAGCGCAATGCGTATTCTTGGAATAGCCCGGCACCAGCCACTTCGGCATAATAAGATGAGAAACCGGCGGTGTCACGGGGCACAAAAATGTCGGGGATGATACCGCCACCACCATAAACCTTGCGACCGGTTGTGGTTTCAAATATCTTACTCTTGTCAATTTTTATACTGTCGCGGCTATAGAGCTCACCATTGCTGTAGCGGTCAAGAAGGTCTTTCTGGTAAGCGCTCTCACCATTGTTATAAGGCTTCTGGATGCAACGCCCCGAGGGGGTGTAGTATTTGGCGATTGTTAGGCGCACCGCACTCTTGTCGGGCAAGTCAAACTGCTTTTGAACTAAACCCTTGCCAAACGACCGGCAGCCTATTATTAAGCCACGGTCATTGTCTTGAATGGCGCCTGCAAATATCTCACTGGCACTTGCCGAGAACTCATCAATGAGGACTACTAGTTCCTCGTTCTGAAACTGTCCACGGCCATCGCTATAGGCAGTGGTCTCGTCACGGCGATAGCGACCTTTGGTGCTGACAATGAGCCTGTTGCTTGGCAAGAACTCGTTTATCATCACAATCGCTATCTCAAGGTAGCCACCACCATTGCCACGCAAGTCTATCATGAATCGCTTGGCGCCCTGACTCTTGAGGGAGTTGAGCGCGTTGACAAACTCATTGTAGGTGTTGCGACCAAATTGCGACACCTTCACATAGCCCGTGGTCTTGTCGATCATGTAACTTGCGTCGACCGAGTTCATGGGTATATCGCCACGAGTGATGACAAAATTTAGCAATTTAGAGCTCCCATTCCGAGAAATACCCACTTTCACTTTTGTCCCCTTGGGACCACGCAACCTCTCGCGAACCTTGTTGGCATCTACTTGTGACCCTACAAAGGTGCTGTCTTCTACTGTGATAATCTTATCGCCCGCTAGCAAGCCGGCACGATCCGATGGACCACCAGGGATTACCTCTATCACAACTATGGTGTCGTTCATTAGCTGGAACGACACTCCTATGCCCGAAAAACTGCCGTTGAGCTCTTCTTGCGCCGCAACAAGCTCGCTGGCGCTTAAATAAGAACTGTGAGGGTCGAGGTTTGCGAGAATGGCGGGTATCGACATCTCAATCAGGTCGTTAGTGTTGACACTATCATCGACATACTCTTGCGAGATAAGATTCAAGATTGTGTTGAGCTTGCGATCGCTCTGAGAGGAGTAATCCTTGCTTGAGAAGGGATTGCCCATGAATATTCCCACAACAATTCCCACTATCACCGAGAGGGCGATAGCCAGTGGGAGCCAAGCACTATAGTCGCGTTTTTGATTCATTATGTTTTGTCAGTCTCCTTCCTTCAAATTTCGATATTTTCCATTTGAACGCACTCTATGCCAGCGCGGCGCATTAGCTCAATGCCATCGGTGAGACGATAAATCTCATTGAAGACCACACGCTTGATGCCTGCCTGAATGATGAGCTTGGCACATTCTATGCATGGCGATGAGGTTACATAGAGGGTGGCGCCATTACTGCTGTTGTTGCTCTGGGCGACCTTGGTAATTGCGTTTGCCTCGGCATGCAGCACATAGGGCTTGGTGTGATCGTTGTCATCTTCACACACGTTCTCAAATCCCACCGGTGTGCCGTTATAGCCATCGCTAATAATCATCTTGTCTTTCACAAGCAGTGCCCCCACCTTGCGACGCTGGCAGTAGGAATTCTCGGCCCATATTTGAGCCATGCGCAAGTATCTCGAATCTAACAGTTCTTGCTTATCCATTGCAGATAATTGTTAATTTCTTGAAAATTAGTGCGATTAGCATCTTCCACTCTATTGGCGCCAGCTAATCAACTACAAAGGTAGTTAATTTATATCATTATATTTCATAAAAAAATGCATAAAATAAGTTTTTTTCTTGCAATTTTCTTTTGGCAAGCCTTTTTAATCTCGCTCTAATACTTTTGAGAACCTGATTTGGCTCTTGTAGACAGGAAATTTGATGGTAAGGATAACTCCGCTTTCAAAGGTGGCATAAACATCTTGCGATATTGGTTCGAGTGTGGCGTCTATCCATGTGCCCGTGAAGTTATCGGTAAAGATGGTATTTTTCATCTCTCCCTTTTTCATCCCTTGATGCCATAGCGATTTCTTCACCTGCGCGCCGTCAATGTAGATTAAGTCGTAACCGCTTGTGGTTTCTACTAGTGCTATAGTATAGCGCCCGCCAAGCTTTAGCCAGGTGTCTTCCATGTCGCGGTCAAGATAGGTCCAATAGCCCTCGTAGGGGTTCTTTGATTGCGCGAAATGCCGGTCAAGAGCTTCACGAGTCCATTGTGTCTCTAGGAGTGAGGCCGGGTTGGGTTCTACTGTGCTTTGCGAGAGCACCGCACGCTCAATGGCGATGGCTGCCGCTGGACCCACTATATATCCCACTCTCACATTGTTGGTGCCTTCTAGTTCCTCATTTGGCATGGAGTAGGTGAGCACTTCGTTGAGCATGTTCTCTCCTGCCATTACACTTATATTACCATCGGCTACTTGCACTCCCACATAGTTAAATCCTGTTGTCAAGTCTATAGCGTCAGTTAGCCTGTCGCTTTTTATTACTTGAGTTTTACCTTTTGTAACCTTTGATAGTGTTATAGTCATGGAGCGCTCGTCAACGCTTTCATTAAACAAGCTGCTGTTGTCACACTGTGCCATAACACTCCAGTAGCTATCGTCGTGATAGTTGAACACAATTCCGCATGATGTCGAGGAATAGGAATGCGACTTGCCGTTGTCGTCAAGGGCTTTGTAACTGTGGCCCTCTTTATTGTGAAGGTTGGCAAAGTGTAGATAGTATTTGTAATTGCGATAAGGGTCGATGCGTGTTGTGTCGAGGACAATGGTCGGGGATGTGCGACCATTTTTGAGCTCAAGATACTTGCCATTTATTTTAGCTCGCTCATCATGGTTGAGTTGCGCGAAGTTGTTATAGGCTGTAGCATAGGATGTTGTAGATTGCGCATAACACCCTAAAGCTGTGGTAATGGTAGCAAGAATTAGAAATACTAGCTTCATCTAATAAGTGAAATATTTTTCACCAAAATTAATGCTTTTGGTTCTAATAGAGAAATATAATTGTTAATTTTTGGTCAAAAAGACTTAAATTTTGATTATTTTTAGTAACTTTGTCGCTGTTTTAAAAAAATGGGAACAATATTATCCATAATAATAGGTTGTTTATCAGTGGGAATAGTACTATCGGCACCAATGGGACCGATAGGAATTCTTGTTGTGCAACGCACCATGGAGAAGGGACGCAAGTGTGGCCTATATACTGGTGTGGGGGCTGCTTTGAGCGACCTGTTTTACTGCTTGCTGGCAGGACTGGGACTATCGTTCGTTACCGATTTTATCACTGAGTACCAAGACCTGTTCCAGATAGGTGGTAGTTTGATTCTCATTATCTTTGGTATTTTCATGATATTGCGCACTCCTGTCACTCATCTCAAGCATGATGATGCCAAGAAGACTAATTTTACTAACGACGCTGTGACGGGCTTCGCTTTCACTCTTTCCAACCCGCTCATTATTTTCTTGATTTTCCCGTTGTTCGCGCGTTTTGGATTTCCCTCTGCTGAGTTTCGTTTCTATCACATCATCATTGGATATGTGTTCATTGTGCTAGGGGCTTTACTATGGTGGTGGATTATCACCTTCCTTGTTGACAAGCTGCGGGCTAAATTCAATGTTAATAGCATGTGGTTGATAAATAAGATAATGGGTAGCGTCATTGTGCTGGTTGGCGTTTATGGCTTGATTGCCGGGCTACTTTATTATTTTAAGGTCATCTAAAAATGAATGCTAAAGAACTAAAGATAATCATCTTCCCCGAGCTTGACAAGATGTCGTTGCGGCAAGTGGGTGCAAGCCTTGATGCTAAAGTGGAGCATGAGGTGATTGATTGTGTGAACTGGGAAGGGAAGTTTCCTTACAAGCCGTTCACGGCATTTGTGGTTGCGGCATCGGCTACCAGGCTATATATTTTTTTCTCGGTTATCAGTAAGGATTTAATTGCTGTCAACACTCAAGACCTCAGTCCGGTTGCCGACGATAGCTGTGTGGAGTTTTTCATGCAAGTGCCGGGAAATGACGAATACTGGAACTTTGAGTTCAACTGCATTGGAACTCTTAATGCAAGCCATCGTGTGGAAAGAAATAATCCCACACGTCTCACTGCTCAACAACTTGCTATGGTCAAGCGGTATGCTAGTTGTGGCACTGAGCCCATCAATGAGCAGGACGGTCTTTACTGCTGGGATTTGACAGTTTCGATTCCATTTGAGTTAGTGGGTATAAATAACGCGCGAGTGCCCGACTATATACTGGGAAATTTCTACAAGTGCAGCGCCAAGAGTGCGCACCCTCACTACGTGTCATGGAGTCCAATTGATAGCGAAAAGCCCAATTTCCATCGCCCCGACTGCTTTGGAAAGCTATGGTTTCGGCCACCGGTAACGCAGGCGACAACTGTTAGAGAAGATGTCGTGAAGCAGCAAGCCGAAATTAAGCAAGGACTGATAGCTCGCATCAAGAGGTTTTTCAAGAAATGAGAAAAGGGGAGGCAATGTCGCTTCCCCTTGTTTTTTATATCATGCTGTAGCGCTATCACACCAGATATTGCGAACTTATCGATTCATGCTGGTGGATGCGTTCAATGGTGTCGGCTATCAGGCCTGCTACCGAGATGATCTTAACTTTGTCGCTTCGCGATGTGTCGTAAGGAATTGAATTAGTAAATACAACCTCCTCAAGGGCACTCTTGTTAATGCGCTCGGTGGCGGGGTCGCTCATGATTGCATGCGATGCGATGGCCCTTACCGATTTGGCGCCATTATCCATCATCACCTGTGCTGCGGTGCAAATGGTGCCTGCGGTGTCAATCATGTCATCAATGAGAATAACGTTCTTGTCTTGAACATCACCAATAATTGTCATTTTCTCAACCACATTGGCTCTTGCGCGCTGCTTGTGGCACATCACTAGGGGCACGTTGAAATATTTTGCGTAGGAATTTACGCGTTTCACGCCACCCACGTCGGGCGAGGCTATCACCATGTCTTTGAGTTTCAGCTTCTTAATGTAAGGAATGAATACCGATGATGCGAGCAAGTGATTAAGAGGCAAGTCAAAGAAGCCCTGAATCTGGTCGGCATGAAGGTCCATGGTGATAATGCTGTCGACTCCTGCCGCTGTGAGCATTGACGCCACTAGCTTTGCGGCTATCGACACGCGTGGCTTATCCTTGCGATCTTGACGCGCCCAACCAAAGTAGGGTATTACGGCTGTTACCGACTTTGCCGAGGCTCGCTTAGCGGCATCAACCATTAGCAATAGCTCCATGAGGTTATCGCTGTTGGGGAATGTGGACTGCACAAGATACACTTCATCTCCACGCACCGATTCTTCGTAGGACACTTGAAACTCTCCATCGGCAAATCTCTGGATGTTCATCTGTCCGAGTTCAACACCTAAGTTTTTAGCAATCTCCAAAGCCATGTATTTCGACTTTGTTCCTGAAAAGATCTTGAATGGTTGGTTACTCATAATATAGAACGGTATTAAAATCCTACTGCAAAGTTAGTATATAAATTTATTTATTCCTATAGCGAAATGAGAATATTTTTCAATGAAAAGTGATGAAAAAGATTACTTTCTTTTCACTAGTTTGATAATCATAGCGTTGTGACTTGAGATTGTGAGCTCAAGGGGGATGTCGGCACTTATCAGGCAGTCATGTTCTTGACCGGTGAGCAAGTGGGTGGCTATATAATTGCCGGCTTGCATCTTCATCACATCTAGTGCATGTTGTGGAGTGTGAAGGGCGATGTGCTCGTCTCGGTTATTAAAGTTGGCGATGATCAATAGTCTATCTTCTCCATGATAGCGGTAATAAGCGTACACCTTGTTACTATTCATCGACTCATGATTGACGTACATCAAGTCGAAGAAACCGCCTTGCGATATTGCCTGCTCTTTATTGCATAGCCTGAGAACTTTCTTATAATAGCCTCGCAAGGTCTTTTCTTGTTTCGTGAGCCTGGAAGTGTCGCACTTGCCATTGTTGTACCATCGTCGCAGTGTGTCCACGCTCCAGTAATCAAAAATTGTGGTTCTGCCATCTTTGCCGCTATAGCCCTCACTCTCAATGGCGGGCTCACCAAGTTCTTGACCTTGATATATCATAAATGGCGCTCTCGACATGGTTGCCGACACCACGAGGGCAGGAAGGCCCCTGAAGGCATCGCCGGCATAGTGTGCCGAGGCAATGCGTTGCTCGTCATGGTTCTCCAGGAAGTTGAGCATGTGGTCGCTTATGCCCTCAACAGCTTGCCAGCAACCTGTAATAGCTGTAGCGCTGGCGTTACCACAGGTGATGGCTCGCAGGGTATCGTAGAGCGACACTTTGTCATAGAGGTAGTCAAAGTGACCATTATAAATATAGTCATGGTATAGCCCCACGTCATAGAGCTCGGCGATGAAAATAATTTCAGGATTAAGATCCTTGACTTGAGGGATTGCCCGGTGCCAGAACTCAACAGGTACCATGTGAGCCATGTCGCAACGGAAACCATCAACTCCTTTCGCAGCCCAAAACTTGAGAATGTCCACCATTTTGTGCCAAGTAGAGGGAATGGGAATGAAGTGCTTGGAGCCATTGCGGTAGTCAATGCCGTAGTTGAGCTTGATGGTCTCATACCAGTCGTTGGCAGTGGGATAGGGGTGAAAGCAATCATTACCTGTGGCACGAGCGGGTTTCTCATAGTAGAAATCTTTTCCTTGCCCTAGGTCTATACTTGGCGCAAACTGCTCTCCCGGCAAGTAATAGAAATTATTGTTGGGACTAAAATGTGTGTTGATGTCATCGCCTTCACCCAGGTTGCTAATGCCTTGTGGCATGGCGATACTGTGATACTCGCGGGCTACATGGTTGGGGACAAAATCAATAATCACCTTTAGTCCATTTTCATGGGTCCTTGCTACAAGTTGCTCAAACTCCTTCATGCGTTTTGGCACCTGAGTGGCTATGTCGGGGTCAATGTCATAGTAGTCGGTAATGGCGTAGGGCGACCCGGCATTTCCCTTTACGATGTGAGGGTTGCAAGAGGGTATTCCGCGGTATTTTGTTTTGGTGGCATGTCTAATAACTCCGGTATACCACACGTGAGTGGTCCCCAGATCCTTTAATTTCTTAAGAACATTGTTGTCGATGTCGTTCATCTTTCCCGAGCCGTTCTCTTTAATGGTGCCATTGGGCACACAGGTGGCGGTGCTGTTAGTGAAGAGACGTGGGAATAGTTGGTAGATAATGGGTTTTGATGTCATGAGGTTAATTGTTTAACAATAGGGGAGTTCTGAAGAATTTTCATTGTCTCGAAGTAGCCCTTTTGAGCTATTTTGTTAGCGGCTTTAGTGTCGAATGTGCTATGATTCTGGATTGAGACAATGTCGACTAGCAAGTCGCACAACTGCTTGTCGGCAATCACATTGCGCATAGTCATAATTTTATAGGTGCGATAAGCCAGCGATTTAACGTCCATCTTGATGGGGCCCAGTTTTGAGGGACTAACATTAATGCCAATCACCGTTTTGCACATGGGGCGCAGGTAGTAGGAGGGCAGATTATGTAACACTCCGCCATCCACGCAATAGGTGTCGTCTATTTTCACGGGTTTGAACACCAGCGGAATGCTGCACGATGCCACCACTCGTTCAGCAATGCTACCGCTTTTGAACGCTATCTCGTGCTGATTGTCAATATCGGTGGCTGCAATGATTGTGGGGATTTTTAGGTCCTCAATGTTCTGGACAGGAACAGTCTTGGTCAAGAATTTCTTGAACTTGTCAAGTTTTAGCAGGCCACTTTTGGAAATATCCACTTGTAGGAACTTACCCATGTCGATGTTGCCTAGTAAATTAAAGATTTCATCGGCGGTCATTCCTGCGGCATAGTATGAGGCGACAATGCTTCCCGCACTCACTCCGGCTATGATATCGGGCTTGATGCCCACATCTTCAAGTGCGCGCAGGGCGCCTATGTGAGCAAAGCCACGCACCCCACCACCGCTCAGCGCTATGCCTGTGTTGTATTGTTTTACTTCGGTCATTCTAGGTTTTCTTTAATCCATTTCTCCCACCACTTGCGAGCTTTATTATCTTTTAAATTCTTGACACTGCTCTTGAGCCATTCACGTTCACCATTAGTGTTGTCCTCAACGCAAGCTTCGATGAAGTGGGTAAAATTCTCATCCTTAGGATTTCTTGCAATCCATGTTAGAAAAACATTGCTGTGGCGCATGCCCAGGTTGAAACTCCAGCGTGCGAACTCCATAACGCTCAACGTCTCGGAGTTTTCTTTAGCATTCTCTCCTTGCTTCTCAATAATGTTCATCATGCAAGTGGCTAGAGAATTTAGTGTTTCCATGTTCATCGCTTGACTCGACGGCTGTTGCACCACATTCAGCACTTGCATTCCAAGTGGGAAAAACTCGCCTGTGGTTTGTTTAACAACAGTGGGCTTGCGATCCTTGCTCAGGTAGTTGGCATCGCCGGTTCTCTCGGTCGCGGTGGTTGTAATGGGGGCTGTAGATAGTTTACCATCGGCATTGACAACTAGAGGGTTGCATATTGTTCCATGTTTCTCAAATGTTTTGCCACCACGCATTGTAGAGAAGAAATCATAGGTCCTTAACACCCTCACTGTGTCGTCCTTGATGTCGATTTTAAGTTCCATATTGGGCACATATTGCATCTCACCACGGGGGTGTTCAATGGCAAGTATTCTTGAGTCACCGTCGTGACCGAGCATTGCACCGTCAACCACCAGACCATGCCTGTTGTTGATAGTGACAAGGTAATACTCAGTGGCAAGTGACTCGTGTTTTACTGAACACAAGTATACTGTGTTGTCGTTAATTTGCTTTATATCATCGACATTAACATTTGCTTGCCTTAGCAGGCTGGGGTTATGCATGTAGCAACACCTTAGCAGGTCGTCGGCAAAAGCGCTCTTAATAGGCCCCGGCTCATGTATTATAGATAATAGATTGATTGCTGCGGTTGCGCATAATGGCAGGCAAATTGCACAAAGTGTTACAATAATATTCTTCATCTGTATAATAATTAATTAGTTATTTGCCACGAAATTAATAATAAATCTAATTTTGTGCAAATAGATGTCGCTTTTTTTAACCATATAAGGTCATTCTGCGACAATAAAATAAGGTGCATTCACCAAGTTGTGAACACACCTTATTTATATTATAAGGATATAATATTATCCGAGGAAGCCGAGCAATACACCGGCGGCAACTGCCGAACCGATTTTGCTGGTTTTGAATTATCTGATATTGGTTTTGTCTCTTCTATTGGTTTTGTCTCTTCTATTGGTTTTGCTTCTTTTCTTTCTATTATTTCTTTCTTTTGAGAGTGGTGTTTCTTTTGAGAGTGGTGGCTTGTTGTCAAAATATATGAAGTTCCTAAGATAGACGGCCCTGCGAGAAGTACAATGGCCACCATCATTTTATACCATCTCAAATGTTTCCATTGCATTCTTTCGGATGCGAAATACACATTTGAGGTTCTGTATTTGTCATATCTATTATATATTAGATCCTGATTGTCTATCGCCCAATCAAAGCGCCAATTGCAATAGCTCAGAGCATTTATCGCGGCAATGAGAAAGGGTATTGTTAAAATTATCGCGATTGTTACGCCTTGCGCACTTGATATATAGTGGCTCTTGTATAGCAACCGCGTTATTGCATAGACAGTGAATATGATTCCACCTACACTAAAAATGTTGGTGAATACCATTCTTGCCGAGCTTATATCATAACGTCTGTGCGGACTGAATGTGAATGTATCGCCTTTATCGCCTTTGGTCAGGTGATAAAAAGGAATGACCATTAACCATGCAAGAAATAAAGATACGATAACACCGGAAATAAGAATACTTATTACTAGCCCCACTAACCCCGACTTTGCTATTGCGCTGTCTTTAGCCAAAGTCTTTAGAATGTCACTACCGATAATGGGGTAGATAATTATCGATACAATTAAGGCTATTATGGCTCCAACGCATATTCCTATTGTCACTTCATAGCGGCGGAATATGTCCCACCAGAAAGCCTCTCTGTCTTCATCTCCTTTAGAAAACCATTTGATTATTGAACCAAATAAATTGGTCTTGTTTTTAATCTCCTTAATATTAATTTTAGGTTTTGTTTCTTTGATTTCCATAGTTAAAAGGATATTTTATGTTAATAACTTACGTTTCAATTGTGATATTGAATACACTTGAAGCGTTGTACGTCAGTTCACCCTATAAGATGAGTGGAACTTTTTGCCTGATAGATTAATATTTCTCACCAAAAATGGGTTCACCAATAAATGCTCTATGGAATTGATGCCAGTAAGGCCAACTCTTTCCGCTTGGTGAACTTGGGTGATGCACAAGCATGGCTGGTATGTCCTTGCCATTGATGTTGTAGTGCCAAACGTCGGTAGTGTCTTCAACTTTGAGAGAGGAAGAATGCCCATCCCATGATGGCAATTTGTCATAAAGACGTGCCCCCCAAACGATAATGACATCGGGCAAAAACTCATTGAGAAGATTGAGGAATGCTTCTTCGCTTAGTTTTAATGCATTCTCGTTAGGTTCTTTCCTCGGTCCTGTAGTATTGAGCTGGAAGTAGTTATAAAAGATTACACTATTCCACAACTTATTGCGTTCTTGTTCAGAAAGTTCCTTGCCTGCTAAAGCGCGTTCGAAACAGAGAAAAGTCTGCTGGTATGGTTCGCCGCTATAGTTCTCAAGATATTCTTCAATCACATCTTCGGTCTGGCTGTGACAATCTTCTTTCATATTTTCAACGCAGCAACCGGTACACTTGCCTTGTTCCACTTCATGGCAGTAATGGCTTTCACCTAAAACAAGTACTTTTTTACCAAACACTCCACCATTGAGGTAGTCTTTACCGACCCAGGGTCTAATAAGATATTTTTCCATATTGCTCGATGTTTTATTGATTGATTTTTTTAAATTATAATGCTGGAGCGTGCTTGCCTTTGTTTTGTCCGTCAGGGTGGCGATGGCACCACATTCCAGTCATTGACATGATTGAGGTGAATTGTTATCCGCACCACTTGCAGGTGTAGCGTTTTTTCTCGCTGCCTTCATAGAGTTTGTGGGGACATTTGTTAGTACCGTCGGGATGTCGTTGGCATCTCATACCGGTTAGTGATTGAACCGATGCGAACTGTTGTCCGCAGTATTCACAATAGAATTTTGCCATAGTAGTTTGTATTTTAAGTTAATAATATAGTTTATATAAGTATAAAAAGAAAAGGTGCGCGCTTTATTTTCTTTTGTACCTGTGTGGCTCTGGACTGGCCTAGTAACAGAAAGAAAACAGCTCACACCTCTTGATGTATCGGAGCAAGTGAATCCCGAGGGCTTCCTCTTGTCGATAGCATGAAGTGGTTGCGTTGCTGCTGGCCTCTGTTACGATAGGTGAATTGTCCAGATTCACAGGTACTGGCCGCATTACGCTTCCGCAAAATGTAGCATAACTGGCAAATTGGCTCTCTAGCCTGCCATAATGCGTTGCAAATTTAAGCACAATAGTTTAAATATACAACACTTGGTGAGCTGTTTTCGCACCATTTTTGCTATGAGTGCAAAATTAGTTTGGCAGTGCAAAATGTGCAATGTCGTTGCCTGTTCAAGTGTGTTCACGATAGTTAAAAAAGATTTTTTTAGCTGGTTGATAGCAATTTCATAAACATTTTATGTAACTTTGCAAAGAAATTTAAAAAGCCGTGTAGCTATGTCAGAAAGAGAAATGAATTCTTATAGGTTCAGTTCTGGTGAAGAACCTAGCGACGAGATGCTCGCTCAACTGATGAGGGAAGTAGCAGAAGAAGCTCGTGAGAAGGACAAACTTGCCACTGAGGCTTATTTAGCTCAAATGCGTCGTGATATTGAGCATAAACAGTTGCAATGGGGAGCGATGATTAAAGATGCCTGCAATGTCAATTAAAAACCACCAGCCAGAGATGATAGTGATAGCTGGGCCTAATGGTTCAGGTAAGACATCTGTGACAAAAAAATTACTTCATCATGAATGGACTGAAGGGACGTTGTATATTAACCCCGATGAAATAGCTCAAGAAAAATTTGGTGACTGGAATTCGCAAGAAGCGGTGTTAAAAGCGGCTAAGTATAGTGAACAATTGCGTGAGAACTGCCTTAGAGAAAAGACTAGTTTCGTTTTTGAGACGGTAATGTCTTCGCCTGAAAAAGTTGATTTTATTATTCGAGCTAAAAAGGCTGGTTTTTTTATCCGTATTTTCTATATATCCACAAATCACCCTTCAATTAATGCATCACGCATCGCAAAGCGAGTGATGCAAGGCGGTCATGACGTACCCATTAGCAAGATTGTGAAACGCTATTATAAATCGATAGCCAATTGTAAGATCTTATCCTATTTGGTTGATAGGCTGTATGTTTATGACAACTCTGTTGATGGCGTTGACGCATCGTTACAATTTCGCATGAATAAAGGAGTGGTAATCAAGACTTATGTTGCCGAAGTGTGTCCTTGGGCTCAAGATTTGTTGCCAAGTGATAAATAACAAATGTTATGAGTGGCGAAAATGACAATCTTGAGAATGAAGAGTCTCAGTCGGGGTTCTTTGTGAGTCTTGACGAGAGTGGCGTGGGCGATGGCGAGTGGCGCCACATTGAGGAGGTTCACCGCTCAAATCATGGCATGACTCTTGTGTATAAGGCTCAACATTATGGAAAGCTCTTTGCCCTCAAATGTCTAAAAAAAGAATATTGTGATGACATCAATGCCATTGCGTTGCTTGAAAAGGAGTTTGACTTAGGCTTCAATCTTCGCCACAAGAATATTGCCTTGACGCTCGACTTCACCCATGTCGCGACACTCGGCAAATGTGTCGTGATGGAATGGATTGACGGAGAAACGCTAAAAGACTACCTTCAAAATCACGAACTGAGCAAAAACAAAGCGAAAAGTATTGCCCTTCAGCTATGTGACGCTGTTGAGTTTCTTCACAGTCATCAGGTGATACATCGTGATCTGAAACCGTTGAATGTGATGATTAGTGCTGTTGGGGAACAGGTGAAGGTGCTTGACTTTGGACTGAGTGATTCTTCGCGTTTCACATCATTCAAACAGCCTGCCGGCACACCTGGTTATGTCGCCCCAGAGTTACTTTCGGGCACGAGCAATGGCGACGTGCGCAGCGATATCTACTCGCTTGGCGTGATGCTTAGTGAGTTGCATCCGTCATTGGCAAAGGTGGCTCGTCGATGTATGGCGGCAAGTGCTGATGACCGCTACCAGAGAGTGTCGCAGGTGCGCAAGGCGTTGACTGACCGAAAAGGCCAGTGGTGGTGGGGTGTGGCATTGTCGCTCACAGTGATTGCAATAGTGATGTTGCTGTTGTTTCCAAGAACCAGCGAGAAAAAAGAGACTGCGGTTTTGTCACCAGCCGACTCCGTTAGTGTGTATGAGAAAAGTAATAAAGACATCCTTGAAACAAACAAAGAGTTAGTCCCCCAAACTTTAGAAGAGCCTGTCCATACCCCAATAAATGAGAAGATTATCGTCGCCGATGAATTGACTGACAGGCAATCATCAAATATTGTCAATCAAAATCACATTAATGAGTGGGAGCTGATAGACCGCACAAAGTCAATGGCATTAAAGCTGTATGCCGAATACAAAAACACGATTGAAGACAAAAGCCTGAGTGATATAGAGAAAGCAAAAGCAAGCCGACAGTTTAGTCTAGAACTTGAAATGAGGGTACACAAAATAATTGAAAAAGCCCATATTGAAGATGCTGAAGAGTGTAAAAGGCTAGAGGCAAGGGCTTTATCTGCCGCTCGCTTAGCAATAAAGAAGGCTATTGAGGTTGAGAATTGACATTTTCTCTTTCTCTCGCATTTTTAATTAGATCATATAGCTCGCCCACCGATTCTCTAGAGAGTTCATCTGTATTACTCATGTCCTCGTTGTTATAGGTGATAATCCACATGCTGTCGCTTGAAAGTCCCTTTCTCATCAATGACTGAGATATGCAGTCGGTTTCATAGGTTGTGGTGTCAAAAAAAAGAGTGAACCATTGTCCGCATGTTTTGGCAATAAAGAAGATGAATTCTTCATAGATCGCGACATCCCAGATGTAACAGTCATCTAAAACTGGTCGGTTAACTTTAAGGTGTTTTCCATTATAAATGATTTCATCCAAGTCGATTGGGGTTTCGTTATTTAGCAGTTTGTTGCGGACATAAAGGGTGGGGTAGTAGATGATTTTTGATTCTGTCTGAGGAAGATTTTTTTTGTTGATTTCGTCATAATAGTCGTTGTCTATAGCTATCGATAGGTAATCGTTATTATGGTTTTGGGGTACAGGAACGTCAATTACCAATCCTTGCATGAAGTATTCCATGTCACCGTCACGCAACACGATGTTCTTAAGACCAGAGGGTCTATCTTTTTTTGCACTCCCTGCTAATGCAAAGCAAATTAGAAGAAGTGTGAAGCAAACTTTCTTTTTCATGGCTGCAAAGCTAAATATAATTGTTGAGAATAGCAAATGTTCATTCGTGTTCACGATGGTTAAAGTTTGTGACGACGTGCTTGAAATATAGTATTTGTCACTATATTTGCATAAAGAATTTCATTATGACAGACGAAAAACGAAAAATAGAAAGCCTGTTAGCTCTTGTGGCGCAAAAGTCGGAGCATCCATTAAGTACGATAACCAATCTCAACTGTCTTGTGGCTGAGATTAAAAAAAGCACTGGCGAGAAGCTCAGTGTCTCTACCTTGCGGCGTCTGTTGGGCATGGTGGATAGTGATCATGAGCCATCAATCGGCACTTTAGACATTTTGAGTCGCTATGTGGGTTATCGAGGTTGGCGCGATTTTATTGCTCACGATGAAGGCTCTGATGCTCAGTCGCAGTTTGTTAACGAGAAATTGATTAGGTGTGACCAACTCAACGCTGGTGATATCGTGGAGCTTGAGTGGGCTCCAGCTCGCATGTGTAGGCTATTGTGCTTGGGTTATGGTCGCTTTAAGGTGCTTTTGAGCATTAATTCCAAACTTGCCGAGGGTGACACACTATGCTGCAAGGTAGTGTGTGTGGGACAGCCTTTTGTGGCCACCGATGTGTTGCGTGGTGACCGTCTCGAGAAAGTTTATGTGGCTGGAAGTAAATTGGGGGTCAGTGCGTTGCGCTTGTTGAAAAAAGAATAGTCAATAAATAATGTGTGCCGCTTGTGGGGGCACACATTATTTAAAATATAGGTATAGCGTTTTATTATCCGAGGAAGCCGAGCAATACACCGGCGGCAACTGCCGAACCGATAACACCTGCAACGTTGGGACCCATGGCGTGCATGAGAAGGTAGTTGCTTGGGTCGGCCTTGAGACCCTGGTCGTTGCTGATGCGGGCTGCCATTGGCACAGCGCTCACACCGGCGTTACCAATCAATGGATTCAACTTCTTGTGCTTGGGCAGGATGAGGTTGAAGATCTTCACAAAGAGGACACCCGATGTGGTGGCGATGATGAACGCCATGAAGCCAAGAGCGAAAATCTTGACAGTGTCGGCAGTGAGGAACTCCGAAGCCTGAGTCGATGCGCCAACGGTCATACCCAGGATGATGGTAACCATGTCGGTCATGGCGTTGCTTGCGGTCTTGGCAAGGCGGGTGGTCACGCCACTCTCGCGAAGCAAGTTGCCGAAGAACAACATTCCGAGCAGTGGCAGACCACTGGGCACGAACATGCAAGTGAGAATTAAGCCCACAATGGGGAAGATAATCTTCTCGGTCTGCGACACTTTGCGAGCTGGCTTCATGCGAATGAGACGCTCTTTCTTGGTGGTGAGCAGTCGCATGATGGGTGGCTGAATTACAGGAACAAGAGCCATGTAACTATAAGCACTCACGGCGATTGCACCCATCAAGTTGGGGGCAAGTTTCGACGACAGGAAGATAGCGGTAGGACCATCGGCTCCGCCAATGATGGCGATGGCACCGGCTTGGTCGGGCATGAAGCCCATGGCAAGAGCCACCATGTAGGCACCAAAGATACCAAACTGCGCGGCAGCTCCCACAAGCATAAGCTTGGGGTTAGCAAGCAACGCCGAGAAGTCGGTCATCGCACCAATGCCCAAGAAGATGAGCGGGGGATACCAGCCCTGGCGTACACCTTGATAGAGGATGTTGAGCACCGAGCCCTCCTCATAGATACCTATCTCATTGCCTGGCTGGAAAGGAATATTTCCAATCAGGATACCGAAACCAATTGGCACTAGCAACATGGGCTCGAAGTCGTGCTTTATCGCAAGATAGATAAAGAACAAACCCACACAGAGCATGATCAAGCTCTCGGGCGACAACGAAACGTTGTAGAAGCCGGTGAAGTGCCAGAATTGTTCGAGGTTTTCAGCAATATTTAATAGTACCATAGTTTTAAGCGATAATCATGATTGTGGTACCCTCAAGCACCGACTCGTCTTTTGCTACATTAATCGACTTCACTACGCCGTCTTTGCCTGCGTGGATTTCGTTACCCATCTTCATGGCTTCAAGGATGCAAACCACATCGGTGGCCTTTACTTGCTGACCTTCTTTTACAAAGAATTCCTTGATTACGCCAGGCAGGGGTGATGTGATTACATACTCGCCGGCGGCTGCGGCTGCGGGCTTGGCGGCTGCGGGTTTAGCTGCTACAGGGGCATCGTTGCTCACAGCAACTCTCTTGATAACAGGCTTGGCAGCCTTCTCCTCCTCGAGCTCAACGGTGTAAGGAACACCATTCACCTCGATGTTAGCAATGTTGTTTTCAATGTCACCAACATTTACTTTGTATTCGTGACCATTGATTTTATATTTATATTCTTTCATTGATTAACAAATTAAATGTTAGTGAATTTAGTGATTCTCGTGATGCTCAGGCTTGGGAAGTAACAGGTTGCCCTTTGAGCCCCATGCGCTATGAGCCTCATGGCTGTGGTCGAAGGTAAGAACGCCACTTTCCTCATCATGAACATTCAGGTGCTGATACAGTGCCATGCACAGGGCGGCAATAGCCTCATCGTTGTCACCATTGCTTGTCTCATCGCTGGGGGCTGCAATCTGAGCTGGCTCATCCTCTTTCTTTTCCTTGCCACTTGCCGAGAAGGCTTTGCCAAAGAGCTTGAACAGGATGTAAAGTAATAACAGCGCCAGGAATACTACACCCATCGACATGATTGTTAGCAAGACACCAGTAGGATCCTCGTTGTGGAACTTCTCGATGTTCTCGTTCACAGGACGTACGTTGAACTTGCCGGGGGTAATAGCTTTCTCTACCGATGAACCATCACGCACTTCCCACTGTGTGGGAGCGAAACTGTGATTTCCATCAGGATGCATGTCGCTGGGCAGACCCTCGCTGATGCGTGCGAACGACTGACCTGCTTGCAGGCTGGCGGGAACTATTACCTCGTCAACCAAGTCGCCATTCACGTCATACAGGGCAACGTAGTTCTCGCTGCCAGCAGTGAGAGTGAACGACAGGTGCATGGTCCCTGCTGTGGTGTTGCCGTCGGCATAGAACACCACGTGAGTGCGGGGCTTGATCTTGGTGTCGACATCACCACGTGGAATTTCATAGACCTTATCAGGGTTCTGGTCGCGGAGTTCTTCAAGAAGAACGTTGCGCTTCTTGTTGCTCTTTGACTCCTGCTCCTTGAAGTAGTTCTGAATATAGTCTTGCTTGAATGTGGTGAGGAACATCTTCTCAATGGCATTAGTGCCGTAGGATGAATTGAAAAGCTCAATCCATGCCGAGCACTTGCCATTCTGGTTAGCACTGATGCTGTCACCTTGCACCATCACCTCGTTTATGCACATGTCCATGCGGCCTTGTGCCATTGAGGTGAGTGCTGCAACTACAGCAATAAGTGTCAATATTATTTTCTTATTCATGTTTTGTAAACTAAGTTGAATAGAGAAATTACAATGGAATATTGCCATGCTTCTTGGCGGGATTGGTGTACTTCTTGGTGCGGAGCTGCTCCAGAGCGCGAATCACGCGGAAGCGAGTATTTCGTGGCTCGATAACGTCATCGATGTAGCCATACTTGGCGGCATTGAATGGAGTGCAGAACAAGTCGTTGTATTCTTGCTCTTTCTCCTCGATGAATTTCTTGTTCTCTTCCATGATAGCCTTGGCCTTAGCCTCGTCACCAGCCTCTTTAGCCTCGGCAGCGGCAGTCTTGGCTGCCTTCATGTCCTTAGCATAGAGAATGCCGGCGGCACCAGCAGCACCCATTACAGCAATCTCAGCGCTGGGCCATGCGTAGTTCATGTCGCCACGCAGCTGCTTGCAGCTCATCACGATGTGGCTACCACCGTAGCTCTTGCGCAGGGTAACGGTAACCTTGGGCACTGTAGCTTCGCCATAGGCGTAGAGCAACTTAGCGCCATTGAGAATAACGGCGTTATACTCTTGGCCTGTACCGGGAAGGAATCCTGGCACGTCAACTAATGTTACAAGTGGAATGTTGAAGGCGTCGCAGAAGCGAACGAAGCGACCACCCTTCTTCGATGCGTTAACGTCGAGCACACCTGCCATGTACTGGGGTTGGTTGGCTACAACTCCCACTGCTTGACCGTTGAAGCGTGCAAAGCCCACGATGATGTTCTTGGCAAAGTCTTTGTGTACTTCAAGGAACTCTCCGTTGTCGACGATAGCACCTATCACCTCATACATGTCGTAGGGGTCGTTGGCGCTCTCTGGGATAATATTGTTGAGGGCATCTTCTACGCGGTCAACGGGGTCGTTACACTCGCGACGGGGAGCCTCTTCCATGTTGTTGCTAGGCATGTAGCTCAATAGCTGCTTGATGGTGTTGATCACGTCTTCCTCAGTGTCACATGCAAAGTGGGTAACACCACTCTTCGAAGCATGAACTTGAGCACCACCCAGTTGTTCTTGGGTTACGTTTTCGCCAGTGACAGTCTTAACAACTGCGGGACCTGTAAGGAACATGAATGAAGTGCCCTTAGCCATCAAGGTGAAGTCGGTGAGGGCTGGAGAATAAACGGCACCACCGGCACAGGGACCCAGGATTGCTGAAATCTGGGGAACTACGCCACTGGCGTCAATGTTGCGCTGGAAGATCTCGGCATAGCCGGCAAGGGCGTTGATGCCCTCGGGAATGCGAGCGCCACCCGAGTCGTTAAGACCAATGATGGGAGCACCCTGCTTCATCGCCAGGTCCATGACCTTGCACATCTTCATTGCCATAGCCTCGCCCAGTGAGCCACCTATCACGGTGAAGTCTTGAGCAAAAACATAAACAAGGCGTCCGTCTACGGTTCCGTAGCCAGTTACTACGCCATCGCCAGGGAAGGACTTCTTCTCCTGACCAAAATTGGTGCAGCGGTGACGTACAAACATGTCAAGTTCCTCAAAGCTACCTGGATCAAGGAGCATGTTTATTCTCTCGCGGGCTGTGTATTTGCCCTTCTCGTGCTGCTTGGCAATGGCTTTCTCGCCACCACCCATGCGAGCCTCGGCGCGCATGTCTATCAGCTGTTGGATTTTCTCGAGTTGTTTACTCATTTTTATTTGTGTTGTAATGATTGTTTCGACTTATATAGTCTCGCTGGAGTTCAAACAATAAATAACTGTGAACTTTGAGCTATTAACTATTAACTGTTTTATTCGGGGTGCTCGCACAACTCAACCAGCGCGCCGGCCGATGTCTTGGGGTGAACGAAAGCGATGTTCAAGCCCTCAGCGCCCTTGCGGGGAGCCTTGTCGAGAACTCGACCTTCTTTGTCTTGAATCTCTTGCAATGCGTTAGCAACACCATCTTCAACGCAGAATGCGATGTGCTGGATACCGCCACGACCGCCGTTCTTCTCAATGAACTTGGCAATAGCACTCTCAGGGCTTGTGGCCTCAAGAAGCTCAATCTTAGTCTCGCCCACCTTGAAGAAGGCTGTGCGCACGTGCTGATCCTCAACCTCCTCAATTGCATAGCATTTGAAACCCAGGAATTTCTCGTAGAAAGGTATAGCCTCGTCAAGACTTGTAACTGCTATACCAACATGTTCGATGTGTGAAATGTTCATAACTAATTGTTTGTAAAATGTTTATGTAATAAGTGAATAAAAATTCTTCTTAAAAGACGTGCAAAGGTACAAAATTTTCTTTTAAATAATGTGTGTCAAAGTTATAATGTTTGTGAAAAATAACGTTGAACTTTAATGCAAAAAGAAACACGCGCTATAACCCAAAGCTCTTGTGGGGTATAGCGCGTGATGGTGTAGGGTTTCAATAAATGACTAATAGGCCATGATGTAATGGTAGGCGCCTTGGATGGTCAACCACTCACCGGCAACTTCTCGCCAAATGTCGTAGTGAACTCCCTCAAGCGATGGGTAGCACACATAAAGCTCAAAGCCGGCCTTGGTGTCGGCCATTACCATGATATCTGGCATGAAATAAAATAGTTCATCTATGTCAGGACCTATAGTAGTAGCTTTAGGATAGTCTTTGTCTTGCTCCCACCAGTTGTTGTGAATTGACTTTACTTGACCTTTCTCTATGCAGACAAATGCCACAAGCACTTGACCTTTGTATGGTTGGAACATCACATTGTAGAACGTGCGTCCTTTATCCTGGCATGTAGCAACCCATTCAATCTTGCGAATCTTGTAATTGCTGCCGTTGCCATAGTATTCCTCAATTAATTTGCGTTCTTTTTGCCCCACAGCGGGCTTTTTCTCGCCTTGCAGATATCGTGAGAATTGCAGTGGAGTGTGGTCTTTGAGCCATGCCGAGGGCACTATGATGGGAACCGCCTGGCCGTTGTTGTAACCACGAAACATTTTCTTGGTCATTGTGGCATCGTCAAGGGCGTAGGTGTAGCACTTGCCAAGGTCTATCTTGTTGCCATCACTGTCGTAACTGCCATTCTTGGCTTTCACAAAGTGGATGTTGCCCACATGAGGCTTGAACACCATGCGGTCATATTTTGTCCTCTTCATCACTGCCTCTTCGCTTGTGGCATCGCCAGGAACAGTGAATTGGTTCTTGGCGATGTTGATGTCGTAGGCAAACATCGGGTGGTGGCGCAGTGTCACGTCTTTGCTCTTGTCGGCATCTATGTTGACGTAGAGATCATCAACGCGCTTCCAGTTTACTTTGTCATTGTCGATTGTGTAATCGGGACTGATGATTTGCACTTTCCCGTTCACTACTTTGAACACGGTCTTCAACTTGTTGATGTCGGCAAATACCAGTTCTTTAACTCCATCTTTGTCAAGGTCTTCGATGGCATAATAATAGGCCATTTCGGCACCCGATGTTAGGTCGTTTGCATCTCTAAGCACATCGGCAAATGCTGCATAGTAAATGCTCTCTTCAGTGCGCGATTTGGCCGAGCTCTGCGCCATTAGTGGCAACAATATTGACACTAACATTGTAAAAATAAAAAAACGTTTCATAATGATAGGATTTTAAATGTTCAATTGATTTACAAAAGTACTACTTAATTCTATAATAATCAAACATTAAATGCGAAAATAACACACCGAACGCTAAATAATCACCTAATCAGTTGAATATTATTAATTAAAGCGGATAATTTTCTTTTTTTTCAAAATACTGTGCTTTTCTATAAATCGTTCCAAAATTTTTTGTAACTTTGTGGCAAAATCAGTGCAAGGCAAGAGCAGCGGCAAAGCAAGGTACTAATTTTGACATTGCCGAGCCGCAGCCTGATATTCAAGGGCGCAACAGAGGTTGCAACAGCCGCTTGATGACATACAGAAAGAAAGCGTTTTTGCGTTATCCTTAACTTGAAATTCGCCAAAATTTTATAATCCAAGGATAAGCAGTTACATGACGCCTTTCGTGAGCCAGTACATCATCCCCATTGGCGGGAAACAGTATATGGCATCGCGTGGGGGATGACTGTTTATTTGGATTAGGGCGTTTGGCGATGCCTCAAGTTAGATAAATCAGACAAGTCTCCACGCTATCTTTTTAATACCCAATTAATTATAAACCAGCCACGGATTCGGGAGACTTTAGAGGCAATAAACTACAACTAACTATGAGAAAAGTGTTCTTTATTTTAGCAGCATTATGTGTACCACTTTTGTTTGTTTCATGTGGCGGTGATGATGAACCCTCAGGAGCTGAAAACGGATCTTTGGGTGGCGGTACAAGTGGTAAAACCGACAATCATGAGTATGTTGACCTGGGCTTGACTAGCGGCACGCTATGGGCGACGATGAACGTGGGAGCAACCAAGCCAGAGGAATATGGTGACTATTTCGCCTGGGGTGAGACAACACCCAAGCAAAACTATAGCAGGAATAACTATAAGTGGTATAACACAGAGGGAAAATACACCAAATATTGTACCGATGGCTACAAAGGGGTAGTTGACAATAAGACCGAGTTGGAACTTGCCGACGATGCCGCTTACGTCAATTGGGGTAAGAACTGGCGCATGCCCAGTAATGCACAGTTTGAAGAGCTGCGTGCTGAATGTACCTGGCAGTGGAATGGTCGTGGCCACTTGTTTACCAGCAAGAAGAATAACAATACTCTTTTTTTACCAGCAGCTGACTGTATCAGCGCTTTCTCCTACGCTGGCAAAAACGGATTCTACTGGTCGCGCACCACTGACCGCCACGGTAGTTTGACTGGCTATTACAACATGCTCTACAGCTCGGGCGAGTTGTACTGGAACTTCGTCGATCGTTACATCGGTTGCAGCGTGCGAGCGGTTCGTGTGCCATAGAATTAGGCACTTTTCCCCAGAACACGAAACCCTTAAGCTGTCAGCGCACTCGCGCAGTGAGGCTTGGGGGCAGGAACAGGCGGCTTGAAGTCGCCGCCCTCAAGTCGAGCAAGTGAGTGCGTTGAACGCTTCTACAACCAATATATCATTTTCTTTTTCACTCAACGGAGTTTTGGAGTCTAAGGAGTTCATTCTTTTACTCCAAAACTCCGTAGGTTTAAAACAAATCAGAATGAGAGCCTGTGTTCATCATTAGCAAAATTAATTCTTCATCATTCTGCTCCCATATTAATAACCAGTCGGGTTCAATGTGACATTCCCACTGCCCGGCTCTGTTACCACGAAGTAGGTGAGGACGATACGTTGGCGGCTACTTGCCTTCGTCTTTTAATATCTCCATTGCAGTTCGCAATTTGCCTATATCAAGACCTCGCTTTATGCATCGTTTAACGTCTTTCTCAAAACGATGTGTTGTTCTTAATCGATAAGCCATTACACTCCCATAGCTTTAAAAAAGTTATCAACAGATGCGTATTCATTTATGCGACCTTCCTTCACATCAAGCATTGACTCTTCGTATGCAGTCATGCGTTTGCGTCATGAAGACTTCACACTTTTAACGCCTTTGAGCATTTTTATTGCTTTCTTTATATCTTTCAAAAGAGATTTATCATCAATTTCTACCACCAGTTGGCTCTCGGTTGGAATTGTTGTCGTATTTGCCATTTCTAATCCGTTTTCATGTTTCTTTTTTGCAAAATTACTAATTATTACCCGTTGGCGAAATTAAGTTGACTATGAATTATGATAAAACATATTGGTTCCCAGGCATTAGCGTCGAAGACGCTGGGCGGGTCGAAGACCCGACTTTGTTCGTAAGACCATGCAAGAACCCCGCAGGGGTTCGCAGCTTGGTCCTTGCTGAATCTAACGCTAAGTGCCTCGAAGAGGAACTTCTTCATTACCAATATTTTCCATCATAATGTGATGTTATATTAATTCCGCCAACGGGTTAATTTTTTTATTATTATAGAAATTTATTGAGTGTTTTTTGACGTGGCTCAAATTCATCAAACGTGACACGGTGGCAGTTTTTGTCACTATTTTGCATTTTGGCTTCCCATAAGTGTCAGTATTTTTTTTGGCACGGAATTTGTAAAATAGCAAGGTGACAACTGCAACAGTCAGTTGTGAGACTTGAATTATTAACAAAAAAAGATATATAAATTATGGGAAAAATTATTGGTATTGATCTGGGAACAACCAACTCATGTGTTTCGGTTCTTGAAGGCAAGAACCCAGTTGTGATTCCTAACAGTGAAGGCCGCAACACCACTCCAAGCGTGGTGGCTTTTGTTGACGGCGGTGAGCGTAAAGTGGGTGATCCGGCTAAACGTCAGGCTATCACCAATCCAACCCGCACAGTTTACTCAATCAAGCGTTTCATGGGTGAGACTTATGACCAAACGTTGAAAGAGACTGAGCGTGTGCCTTACAAGGTGGTTAACAATGGCAACAATCAGCCACGTGTAGAGATTGATGGACGCCAGTACACTCCACAAGAAATTTCGGCAATGATTCTCCAAAAGATGAAGAAGACTGCCGAGGATTACCTGGGAACAACAGTTACCGATGCTGTGATTACTGTTCCTGCCTATTTTAACGATGCTCAACGCAAGGCCACAAAGGAAGCGGGCGAAATCGCTGGATTGAACGTGCAGCGCATTGTGAATGAGCCAACCGCTGCGGCTCTTGCCTACGGTCTTGACAAGGATCAGAGCGACAAGCGCATTGCTGTGTTTGACTTGGGTGGTGGTACTTTTGATATCTCAATCCTGGAACTTGGCGATGGCGTGTTTGAGGTTAAGTCGACCAATGGTGATACTCACCTGGGTGGTGACGACTTTGACCAGCGCATCATTAACTGGCTGGCCGAGGAATTCATCAATGACGAGGGTGTCGACCTGCGCAAGGACCCAATGGCTCTGCAGCGCTTGAAAGAGGCTGCCGAGAAGGCTAAGATTGAACTATCTAGCTCAATGACTACCGAGATTAACTTGCCTTACATCATGCCAGTTAACGGAATTCCCAAGCACCTGGTTAAGACCTTGAGCCGTGCTAAGTTTGAGCAACTGTGCGATGATTTGATTCAGAGCACTATTAAGCCTTGCGAGCAAGCGCTTCGCGATGCTAACTTGAGCCCAAGCGATATTAACGAGGTTATCCTCGTGGGAGGTTCTACTCGTATTCCTGCAATCCAGCAAATCGTTGAACGCTTCTTCGGTAAGGCTCCTTCTAAGGGCGTGAACCCCGATGAGGTGGTTGCCGTGGGTGCCGCGATACAAGGTGGTGTGCTAAGTGGAGACGTGAAGGACGTGTTGCTGCTTGATGTGGTTCCTTTGAGCGTGGGTATTGAGACCCTGGGTGGCGTGATGACCAAGCTCATCGATGCTAACACTACAATCCCAACTCGCAAGAGCCAAGTGTTCTCGACTGCTGCCGACAATCAGCCTAGCGTTGAGATTCATGTGTTGCAAGGTGAACGTCCCATGGCGCGCGACTGCAAGACTCTGGGAATGTTCCACCTCGACGGCATTGCTCCAGCTCCCCGTGGTGTTCCACAGATTGAAGTTACATTTGAGGTTGATGCTAATGGTATCATGAACGTGAGCGCTAAGGATAAGGCAACGGGCAAGGAACAAAGCATCCGCATTGAGGCTTCTAGCGGTTTGAGCGATGACGAGATTCAACGCATGAAGGATGAGGCTAGCGCTAATGCCGCAGCCGATGCTAAGGAGAAAGAACGCATCGACAAGATTAATCAAGCCGACGCTATGATTTTCCAAACCGAGAAGAGCCTGAAGGACCTGGGCGACAAGTTGCCTGCCGACAAGAAGAGCCAGATTGAGACTGCACTTGGCAAGCTCAAGGAAGCTCACAAGAATCAGGATATCGATGCTATTGACACCGCTTCTAAGGAACTGGAGGCTATCTTCCACGAGGCATCGCAGCAGATGTACAACCAGGCTGGTGGCGCTCAAGGTGGTCCTCAGCCAGGTGCGGGCTTCCAGGGTGGTAACCCGGGTGCCGGTCCACAACAAGGTGGTAACCAAGGAGGCGACAGCGCACAGGATGTTCCCTACGAGGAAGTGTAAACCTGTAGTGGCTTAGGGGAGAGATACCCGGTTCTTTTTGAAAAAATATTGTTCAAGAGTTGTGACGGTAGCGTTGCAACTCTTGAACTTTTTTAAAATATTGAACTTTTTTTTAATATTTCTTACTAAAAGTTGGATAATTGATAATAAATATTTATATTTGCATTGATTTTTTGAAAAAAGTCTATTTAGAAATGTTTTCTTTGAATTAATTAATAACTTTAAAAACACATTGAATTATGAATCAAACTCCTTCTTTGTCATTTATGGAAGCAGTAAAAAAGTGCTTCGCTAATTATGCTAACTTCAAGGGGCGCGCTCGTCGCAGCGAGTTCTGGTGGTGGATGCTATTTACTTATATTGTAAACTGCGTTCTCTACATCCCGGTGCAAATGTTGTTTGCTAAAAAACAAGCTCTCATCAACGAAGGCATGAACGTTGCTCTTCAAGGTGGCGACCTTAGTGCTATTGAGGCTCAAGACCCAACCACAATGCTCATCTGCTTCTGTGTGTTGCTGGGTATCGTAAGCCTTATTTTGCTCATCCCATCGCTGGCTGTGATGTGTCGTCGCTTGCACGATGTGGGCAAGAGCGGTAAGCTCATGTGGCTATTCTTGCTTTGTGGTATTGGTTATCCCATCTGCCTTATTCTATGCATCCCCGATGGCAATCCACAGCCCAACCAGTATGGTCCCTCGCCCAAGTACACCGAATAACTGATTTTCGTTGGAAATTAAAAATAACGGTCTCGCTAGCGACTTTTGTCTCGCTGGCGAGACTTTATCTTTGTGTGGCTTAGATAATTTAATTGAATTAATTTTGTCAAGTGGCACATTTTTTGTAATTTTGCACGCTCAAAGCGAAAACTATCAAATCATTAAGAATATATATACTAGATTTTAAACAGAGAAATGAACGTAACATTAGACAAGAACGGTAACGTGAGCGGAGTTCTCACAATATCGCTGGTTGAGGAGGATTATCAAGCCGAAGTTAAGAAGCAACTTGCCGAGCTGGGCCGTCGTCGTCCCATTAAGGGATTTCGCCCGGGACATGTGCCTGCCGGGTTGCTGAAGAAATATTATGGAGGCCAAGTTACTGCCGAGGTCGTTGACCAGGTTGTGAGCCGTGAGCTGACCAATTATATTCGCGAGAACAATATTGATTTGCTTGGCGAGCCCATGTTGTCGCCCGACACAAAGGTCGACATGGTTAACGAGAAGGACTTCTCGTTCAAGTTTGACCTGGGCTTTGCTCCTGAGTTTGAACTCAAGCTCGACAAGCGAGTTAAGGTGCCTTACTACAACATTGAGGTTAGCCAGGAAATGATCGATAACCAGAACGATGCGTTCAAGAAGCGCTTTGGTACTCAGGTGGCTGGCGAGGTTGCCGACGAGGATGCCTTGCTGCGTGGCTCTATGGTAGAACTTGCCGAGGATGGCACTGCTAAGGAGGATGGTATCAAGGTGGAGCGCACTATCGTGTCGCCCAAGTATCTCAAGGACGATGACGAGAAGGCTAAGTTTGTAGGTAAGAAGGTGGGTGATGAACTCGTGTTCAATCCCGGTAAGGGTGCCGGTGGCAACGTTACTGAGCTTGCCGCTATGCTCAATATCGACAAGGACCAAGCTACCGACGTCAAGAGCGACTTCAACTTTAAGGTGGAAGAGATTCTTGTTAACAAGGATGCCGAAATGGGACAAGAGCTCTTTGATAGCGTGCTTGGTAAGGGCGTTGTGAAAACCGAGGAAGAGTATTTCGAGAAAGTAAAAGAGATGCTTGCTGGCCAGCTCAAGAACGATAGTAACTATCGTTTTACTCTCGATGCTGAGCAAGTTCTCAAGAAGAAAGTGGGTGACCTTGAGATGCCCGATGATTTCTTGAAGAGATATCTGGTTTCAATCAATAAAGACGCCGATCAGGCTAAGATTGAGGAAGAGTATCCTCGCACTCGCGAAGAAATCGTTTGGCAGCTCATTAAGGAGAAAGTGGCTCGCACTTACGATGTTAAGATTGAGCAAGACGATCTCATGCGCCTGGCTCGCATCTATGCTTCACAGCAGTTTGCGCAATATGGCATGGGCAACTTGCCCGACGATATGCTCGACCGCTATGCTGGAGAACTTCTTGAGAATAAGGATTATTCTCGTGAAATCTCTCGTCGCGCCTTTGAGGATAAAGTGTTTGCCACTATTCGTGACAATGTGTCGCTCAATGAGAAAACTGTCACTGTCGAGGAGTTCAATAAGCTCTTTGAGAAGGACAAGAAATAAAGAGGCTTTACTTAATTAAGCATATAAAAAGACGGCTCGTTTTTTCGAAGCCGTCTTTTTTAGTAAAATTACATTTAAAATGTATCACATATTTTATTAATTGGGGAAAAATTACTAACTTTGAACATAAATTATTTAAAGACATTTGGAAATATGAAAAACGATTTTAGAAATTTTGCTGTAAACCATTTGGGAATGAATGGCTTAGCGCTTGATCAGTATGCCCAATCTACCATTGAGAGTAGTTATATATCACCCACTATCATCGAGGAACGCAAGCTTAATGTGGCGCAAATGGATGTGTTCTCACGCCTGATGATGGATCGCATTATTTTCTTGGGCACGCAGATTGATGACTACACCGCCAATGTGATTCAGGCGCAGTTGTTATATCTCGATAGTGCCGACCCTGGCAAGGACGTTTCTATCTACATTAACTCTCCAGGTGGATCGGTATATGCGGGACTGGGCATTTACGACACCATGCAGTATATCCAGAGTGATGTTACCACCATCTGCACCGGTATGGCGGCTTCGATGGCTGCCGTGCTGCTTGTCGCGGGAGAGAAGGGTAAACGCTATGCCCTAAAACACTCGCGGGTAATGATTCATCAACCCATGGGAGGAATACAGGGACAAGCTTCCGACATCGAGATTACCGCGCGCGAAATCCAGAAACTTAAAGAAGAACTATACACTATCATATCCAACCATTCGGGTCAGCCCTACGATAAGGTGTATGCCGACAGTGACCGTGACTACTGGATGACTTCGGCCGAGGCGCTTGAATATGGAATGATTGACAAGGTGCTTGAGAAATCTAAATAAATTTACCTCAAGCATTGATAAAGAGATATGGCAAAACGTGAAACAATGAGATGCGACTTCTGTGGTCGCAGTCAAAATGAGGTGGAGCTGCTCATCCCTGGGCTGAACGGCTTCATCTGCAACGAGTGCGCTGAGAAAGCTAATGAAATTAGCCATGAGTACCTGGGCAAAATGAAGGAAGCAACACTCAGTGATATTGACTTGGACAACTTGCCCAAACCAGTGCAGATTAAGGAGTATCTCGACCAGTATGTGATAGGGCAGGAGAGTGCTAAAAAATATCTCTCGGTCGCTGTCTATAATCATTACAAGCGCTTGACACAGAGCAAAGATGATGTCGACATTGAGAAAAGCAACATCATCATTGTGGGACCAACAGGAACAGGAAAAACGTTACTCGCTAAGACTATCGCTAAGTTGCTTAAGGTGCCATTTGCTATTGTTGATGCCACTGTTCTTACCGAGGCTGGATATGTGGGTGAAGACATCGAGAGCCTTCTCGTGCGATTACTGCAAGCTTGCGACTACAATGTGAAGGAAGCCGAGCGAGGTATTGTATTCATCGACGAGATTGATAAGATTGCGCGCAAAAGCGACAATCCTTCTATTACTCGTGATGTGAGTGGAGAAGGTGTGCAACAAGGCTTGCTGAAGCTTCTCGAAGGCTCGGTAGTGAATGTGCCACCTCAAGGTGGACGCAAGCATCCGGAGCAGAAAATGATTCCTGTCGACACCAAGAATATCTTGTTCATTTGTGGTGGAGCATTCGAGGGAATTGAACGCAAGATTGCATTGCGTCTCAATACTCAGGTGGTGGGATATGGAGCGGCTAATCATGTGAGCCGAGCCGACAGGGAAAAACTCTTGCACTTTGTGGCTCCTCAGGACTTGCGCTCCTATGGCTTGATACCCGAGATTATAGGGCGCTTGCCGGTGGTTACTAATCTTGAGCCACTCGACCGCGACGCTCTGCGACGCATCCTTGTTGAGCCCAAGAATGCGATTGTTAAGCAATATGAAAAACTAATGCTCATGGATGGTGTAACGCTTTCTATTACCGACGAGGCTCTTGATTACATCGTGGATAAAGCCATTGAGTATAAACTTGGAGCTCGTGGGTTGAGGTCTATCTTTGAGACTATCATGATGGATGCCATGTACACCATTCCTTCATCGCGAAAGAAAAAATTTGAGCTTACTAAAGATTATGCTGCACAGCAACTTGAGGCTTCTAATTTCGCTGCTATCGCATCTACAATGCAGTAATTTGTTTAAAAAACTTTTTTGTTTTAAAGAAAAATTGTATATTTGTAGACAAAACAAAACATTTCTTAAAAATATTATTAATCCTCTCTCTCTTAAACCTTAACACACAATGGCCGACAAGAATAAACTGGTAGCGACTTTAAAAAAATATTTTGGTTTTGACACTTTTAAAGGTGATCAAGAAAAAATCATGGAAAGTCTCATCGACGAGCACAACACTTTTGTGTTGATGCCCACGGGAGGCGGTAAATCATTGTGCTACCAGTTGCCTTCGTTGCTGATGGAAGGCACAGCTATCGTCATTTCGCCACTCATCTCGCTGATGAAAAATCAAGTGGATGCAATGAGAAACTTTGGCGAAGACGATGGTATTGCACATTTCTTGAACTCTTCGCTCAACAAGCAAGCCATCGATCAGGTTAAGGAGGATATATTGAATGGTAAAACCAAGTTGCTCTATGTCGCCCCCGAGTCATTGACTAAGGAAGAGAATCTAGAGTTCTTTAAGAGTGCAAAAATCTCTTTCTATGCCATTGATGAGGCCCATTGTATCTCGGAGTGGGGACACGACTTTAGACCTGAATACAGGCGAATACGGCATTTTATAAATGAGATTGGCGTCAGGCCCATTATTGCCCTTACCGCAACAGCCACTTCTAAAGTGCAGCATGATATTCAGAAGAACCTGGGAATAATGGACGCTAATGTGTTCAAGTCCTCTTTCAACCGCACCAATCTTTACTATGAGGTTCGACCCAAGACTAAAGACGTTGACAAGGAAATAATTAAGTATATCAAGTCAATGCCAGGAAAGTCGGGTATTATTTACTGCTTGAGCCGCAAGAAAGTGGAGGAGCTGGCAACCACACTGCGCGTTAATGACATTAAGGCGCTGGCTTATCATGCTGGAATGGATAGTGCCACGCGCTCGGCCAATCAAGATGCTTTTTTGCTTGAGAAAGTGGATGTGATTGTGGCTACTATAGCTTTTGGTATGGGTATCGACAAGCCTGATGTGCGCTTCGTTATTCACTACGATATCCCCAAGAGTCTCGAAGGTTACTATCAGGAGACGGGACGTGCGGGACGTGATGGCGGTGAAGGCCAATGCATCACTTTCTATGCGCAGAAGGACCTGGATAAGTTGCGCAAGTTCATGCAAGGTAAACCTGTTGCCGAGCAAGAGATAGGAAAACAACTGCTTGCCGAGACGGCTTCCTATGCCGAGACCTCGGTGTGCCGACGCAAGACGTTATTGCACTATTTTGGTGAAGAGTACACGCAAGATAACTGCCATAATTGTGACAACTGCTTGCATCCGCGCAATCGCATTGAGGCACGCGACGAGCTGTGTGATGCTCTTGAAACTATCATCATGCTCAAGGAAAAATTCAAGGTCGACCATGTAGTGAATGTGATGCTTGGCGAGGTTACTACCGAGATTCAGTCCTATTTGCATGACAAGCTCGAGATGTTTGGATGTCAAAAAGACAAGACCGCTAAGTTCTTGAGCGCGGTGATTACACAAGGTATTATTGCTGGATATATTGATAGGGATATTGAAAATTATGGCTTGCTCAAAGTCACAAAGCGAGGCAAGGAATTTCTCAAATCACCATCTTCTTTTATGGTGGTGGAAGACCGCGATTTCTCACTTGCTGGAGAGCAAGAGGTGAGAGGGGGAACAGGTGCCATTGATAACGAGTTGTTCAGCATTCTCAAGGGATTGAGAAAGAAAATAGCGTCGTCTTTGTCTCTTCCTCCCTATGTCATCTTCCAGGACCCATCGCTCGAAGCTATGGCTACAACCTATCCCATCACCATGGAAGAATTGCAAAATATCCCAGGTGTGGGAGCAGGTAAGGCTAAGAGATATGGCGCTGAATTTTTGGAAATTATAAAAAGACATGTCGAAGAAAACGAGATAATTCGACCCGAGGATTTGCGCGTGCGCACTGTGGCTAATAAGAGTAAACTAAAAATATCGCTCATCCAGAGCATCGACCGTAAGGTACCCCTCGACGATCTTGCTGCTTCGCGGGGACTCGATTTTGACAAAATGCTCGACGAGATTGAAGCAATTGTTTATTCAGGAACTCGCATTAACATTGACTACTACATCAATGAGATAATGGACGAGGACCACATGGAGGATATTTTCGAATATTTCAAGGAGAGTGAGAGCGACAGGCTCAGTATAGCTCAAGAGGAACTCGGTGATGATTACACCGAGGAGGAGATACGCCTGGTGCGCATCAAGTTCTTGAGTGAAATGGGAAATTAGTTCTATTTTCATCATTTCTTACATCTGGGGTGTCGCAAAAGTGCGGAATTTAATATTTTAATCATCTTTCTATTTAGCACCCATAATTCCGACTTTTGCGACATCCTCCTTTTATTGATTAACTTATTTTAAACTATTGCATATAATTTAATGTTACTCTCTACGTTATAAAAAGATAGAGAAAACCATTTTTTTATATATAGTTATGAAATTTAAATTTCTTGTATTCGCATTGGCAATCGCTGGTATAGCATGCATTGCTCATGCTGCTAAAGACCCTGTGTTGATGAAAATCAACGGTAAGGAAGTGAAACTCTCTGAGTTTGAGTATCTTTATAATAAGAACCTGCAGCAGCAAGTAAACAAAGAGAGTATTGATGAATATGTAAACAGGTTTGTGGATTACAAGCTCAAGGTGGTTGAGGCCGAGAGTTTGGGCTATGACACACTGCCTCGCATCAATCGTGAACTCGATGGTTATAAAAATGACTTAATAGCGCCTTTCATGACCGACACTGTGCTGCAAGAAAAGCTAGCGCGTGAGGACTATGAGCGCAAAACCAAGAATGTTAACATGAGCCACATGATGCTCGCTCTTGGAAAAAACAAGGAAGAAACACAAAAGCAAATAGCTCTCATGGATAGCCTGCGCACATGCATCCTAAACGGAGAGAACTTTAGTGACATTGTGGAGAAATACTCCATCGACCGGTCCAAGGTTAACAATCATGGCGAATATGGATTCCAGCGAAGTGGGGTGTTGCCCTACGATTTTGAGAAAGTGGCTTTCAATACTCCCGTTGGAACTATTTCGGAACCATTCGTTACTCAATATGGTGTGCACATGGTGCGCGTTAACGGCGTGCGTCCCGACGAGGGTGAGGTGCAAGTGGGACACATTCTAAAGCTCTTCCCTCGCAATGCCACCGATAGTGCCAAGCAAGCTGTTAAACAGCAAATTGATTCTATATATCAACGTGTTCTCGCTGGCGAGGACTTTGAGGAACTGGCGCGCAAGTGCTCACAAGACCCGGGCTCAGCACGGAATGGTGGAAAATTGCCTTTCTTTGGTCGCGGACGCATGGTAAAAGCATTTGAGAACGTGGCGTTCGACCTTCCCGATGGACAAATTTCAGCACCCGTTGAGACTCCTTATGGCTACCACATTGTGAAAAAATATTCTCACAAGGCTCTTGGAACCTATGAGGAAATGCGTCCTCTCATCATTCAACAAATGCAAAACGATGAGCGAAGCATCATGCCCATTGAGAGCAAGACGCAACAAATCATGAAGGAGCTGAACTATAAGCCTAACGAGAAACTGGGCGAATACTTAAAGAAAGAGCTCGCTAAGCACGGTGGGTTTGACTCTACATTTGTTACTGATGTTGTGGCAAAGAGCCAGGAACCTATTTTCACTTATGGTAAAGGTATTAAAGTGCCCTTAAAGGAGCTCGCAAGTCGCATCAACGCCAAGTCGAAGTATGCCAATAATGATATCGCAAGTGCCGAAATTGTGGGACTTGTAGAGAATTATGCCAAGAATGTTCTGCGCAAGCACTATGGAGATAATTTGGTCGACCTCAATCCCGACTATCGCAACCTGCTTAATGAATATAGAGACGGTACTCTACTATTTGAGGTAATGAATAAGGAAGTGTGGTCTAAAGCCAAGACCGATGAGGACGGACTTGAGGCTTACTATAAAGCCAACTCTGGCAAGTATAGCTGGGATGCTCCTCACTTCAAGGGCATCATGATTTGTGCCAAGAACGACTCTATCTTGAAAGAGGCGCTAACCACAGCCGCACAGTGGAGCGATGTCCCAGTCGATACTCTAACTAGTAACCTTAACAACAAGTTTGGTCGCAACATTAAGATGCTACGTGTCATCTCCAAGAAGGGCGATGACGCCATGGTCGACAATATCGCTTTTGGAGAAGTGAAGGGGGTATCTTCATTTAATGGATATCCTGTCTATGCTAAACTGACAGGCAAAATTATTTCTCAGCCTGAGGAAATGAGCGATGTGCGAGGTATGGTATCTAGCGACTATCAGGATGAGCTTGAAAAACGCTGGATTGATGGCCTTCACAAGAAATATAAAGTGGTAATCGATAAAAAAGTCCTTAAGCAAGTTAAAGCTAAATATTGATGGCTGCACTTGATTGACATCAAGGGTACAAGAATACCCCCGTTGCGAGTAATGACTCTCGCAACGGGGTGTTTTTTTAACATATACTAGATTATTAAGTATAATTAAATAAAAATGATTTTGAGAAATCGCAAAAAATGAAGAACTTTGCAAATTGATTGTGTCATTTCTTGTAACTTTGATGTTTGAGACATGACACGTTATTAAATGATAACTCATTAAGAAAAATATAAATATGAAATTTAAAACCTTGCTTTGGTGCTTATTGTCAACTGTGGCATTGAGCATGAGTGCGCAAAACAATGTCGCTGAGGAAGTGGCATGGGTAGTGGGCGATGAGCCTATCTTCAAGTCTGATATTGAGGAACAGTATCAGCAGGCTCTTTATGAGAGAATTCCTATCGACGGAAATCCTTATTGTGTCATACCCGAGAGAATGGCTGTGGAGAAACTATTCCTGCATCAAGCTAAGATTGATACTGTGGAAGTGTCTAACTCCACGGTGATGCAAAGCGTGGAATCACGCATCAACTATTTTATTGCTAACTTAGGCTCGAAGGAAAAAGTTGAGGAATATTTTAGAAAACCGTTGCCCGAGCTAAGGGAGCAACTCATCGATGTGGTGCGTGACCAGTACACTATTCAAGAGGTGCAACGCAAGCTCACAAAGAATATTAAAGCCACCCCCGCCGATGTGAGAAGATACTTTAACACCTTGCCTAAGGACTCACTGCCCATGATTCCGCAGCAAGTGGAGGTGAAAATCATTACTATTAACCCCGTTATTCCACAACAGGAAATCGACGACGTCAAAGCAAGGTTGAGAGACTATAGCCAAAAGGTGAATAATGGTGAGAGTGAATTCTCAACACTGGCAATTCTTTATAGCGAGGACGGTTCATCAACCTATGGTGGTGAAGTGGGATTTAGAGGAAAAGCTGAGCTTTTGCCTGAGTATGCGGCAGCCGCTTTTAATCTCAATGATACCAAGCGAGTGTCTAAAATTGTTGAGACCGAGGCTGGTTTCCACATCATCCAGCTCATAGAGAAACGTGGCGACCGCATCAACACACGCCACATCTTGCTACGTCCCAAGGTGGCACAAAAGGATATTGATGATGCGCAACTTAAACTTGACTCGCTGCGTACCGACATCTTGGCGGCAAAGAATAACCTTACCTTTGAACAAGCCGCGCTATATGTATCACAGGACAAGGATTCTAAAAACAATAATGGTGTGATGCTCAATGAGAAAACTCATAGCAATCTCTTTGAAATGGCCGATCTTCCCTCCGAGGTGGGTAAGGTTGTGGCAACCATGAAAGAAGGAGAAATCTCAAAACCTTTTGTTATGATGAACCCAAAGACCAACCGCCAGCAAGTGGCTATCGTGAAACTTTCAAAGCGCAACGAGGCTCACAGGGCCGACTTTGCCGACGATTATCAAGTGCTTAAGGAACTCTATGAAGGCTACAAGCGCGAGGAAACACTCAAGAAGTGGATCGAAGAAAAACAGAAGTCTACCTATGTCTTCATTGAGGAAGGTTGGCGCAACTGCGAGTTTAAATATAAATGGTTAAATATCAAGTAAGATAACGCAACCATGTTCATCGTCAACAACATTGCTAAATGGTGGAGGAGAAGATTCTTTTCCATACGATTGTTGTTGCTCTTTTGCTTGTCGATGACCATGGGAATGAGCTTTGCGCAACAGCAGCATCAAGCTGTAGCGGCAAGGAATGGTGCGACCACTCAGCATCTCAGGCGCATTACTCCCATGATTCCCGACGCTAACCGCTTTGACCCGGGAAAAGTGTTTCTAGAGAATGCCGATGTGTTGTTCGCTAACGAGCAACGCAGCACCGAGTATCGTGTCTTAAGGGGTAATGTTCGTTTCCGTAGGGGGAACATGACTTTAGCTTGCGATAGTGCTTATTTCTACGAGGCGTCGGGGTCGCTCGACGCTTTTGGGCATGTGGTAATGAATCAGGCCGACACTATGCATGTGTATTGCGATCGCATGCACTACTATGGTGATGTGGAGGTGGCTAAATTGCGGCGAAATGTTAGGGTCGTAAATCGCTCAATGACGGTGACAACCGATAGTCTTGACTATGACATGTTCAACAATGTGGCACGATATTTCAATGGCGGTACTGTTGTTGATAAATCAGGAACTACTATCTCGTCGACGGTCGCTAGATATGAATATGACACTAAAAAAGTGCAATTCACCTCTAATGTGCGATTAAAAAATAGCAAGATGCGCATGAAAACCGATGTCCTTGACTATGACATGCGCACACACATCGCTACCATCGAAGATGAAACCGAGATTTACTCTATTGCCGACGGGCACACGATTACTACAACTAGTGGATGGTATAACCTCTCAACCGAGGAAGGTACTCTCTATGACAGGTCAATCATCACTGCCAAGGATGGACAAACCATTGTGGGAGATGTGGTTTACTATGACCGCAAGAACGACCGAGGTCAGGCTGAAGGTAATGTGGTGATGACCGACAATAAAACTCAGCGGGTGCTGAAAGGTGACATGATGGACTATGACCGTCGCACTGGAGAGGGTATAGCACGTGGGCATGTAATTCTCACCGACATGAAAAATAAAGTGATTCTTGAAGGTGAGGTAGGATATCACAATGAGAAGACTAAAGAGTCGTTTGTTACTGAAAATGCACTGGCACGTGAGTTCTCACAAAAAGATACCATCTATATTCATGCCGATACCTTGCGCACTATCACTGTTGATAATGACGTGAGAATTCTTATTGCTAACAAGTATGTACGTTTTTATCGGAAGGACATTCAGGGAGTGTGTGATTCGGCGGCTGTTAGTGAGGGAGATTCAATACTTAACATGTATCGTCATGCTATTATCTGGAGCGAAGGACGGCAAATTAGTGGCGATGAGATAAACGTGCACATGAGAGATTCGGTTGTTGATTGGGCTAAGTTGCCACGCAATGGATTACTGATTGAGCATCTTGGTGAGGATTATTTCAATCAGCTTAGTGGCAGGACAATGTATGCAACCTTTGAGAACCAGGAACTGAAACGGCTTGATGTAGCGGGCGATGTGGATGCACTTTTTTATCCCATGGAGAACGATTCTACTTATAATAAACTGGTTACTGCTTCAAGTGCTTATCTCACCATCGACATGCTTCCGAAACAAAAGGTTGACCGCATCAAAATGTGGCCCGATGTATCGGGAACCGTTGTGCCGCTGTTCTTAGCTAAGAGAAGCCAGCTACGCATCGACAAGTTCCGCTGGTATGATGCCATTAGGCCTAAGAAGCCCATGGATGTGCTTGAAGTGAGCAATGAGATGCGGCAAGTGTTTGGAGAATCGGTGGGCTCACGCCGGACTATTGAACGTAGATGACTAGAGCCGTTTTATATTTAAAACTGAGAAGACTTTTAAATGAGTGATGTTATAAAACTTTTGCCCGATTCGGTAGCCAACCAGATAGCTGCCGGTGAGGTTATTCAGAGACCTGCTTCGGTAATTAAGGAGCTGGTTGAGAATGCCATTGATGCTCAGGCAACGAGTGTACAAATAATACTCAAGGATGCTGGACGCACTCTAATTCAAGTCATTGACAACGGCGTGGGGATGACTGATACCGACGCGCGCTTGGCTTTTGAGCGACACAGCACGTCAAAGATTCGTGAGGCGGCCGACCTCTTTGCACTCCACACAATGGGGTTTCGTGGTGAGGCGCTGGCATCGATTGCGGCTATTTCACACATCGAATTGAGGACGTGTGCACGGGGAGCACAGCTTGGCTCAAAGCTTGTGATTAACGCTTCACATTGCGAGTCACAGGAACCCGATGTGTGCCCACAGGGGTGTAATTTCATGATTAAAGACCTCTTCTTCAATGTCCCGGCTCGTCGCAAGTTCTTGAAAAGTAATCAGGTGGAATTGAGCAATATAATCAAGGAGTTTGAAAAGCTTGCACTTGTGAACTATACCGTGGAGTTCACACTCACTCACAATGGGAATGTGCTCTACAAGCTTGCCGCCGGAACATTCAAGCAGCGCATTGTTGCACTCATGGGGCATAATCTTGATCAGCAGCTCATACCGCTAAATATAGAAACTAGTCTTGTCAAATTATCAGGTTTCATTAGCAAGCCGGAGAATGCACGCAAGCGAAATGTTCAGCAATATTTCTTTGTGAATGGGCGTTACATGCGTCATCCTTATTTCCACAAAGCGGTGATAATGTGCTACAATGAGCTGATACCCGATGAGTCTCAACCTAACTATTTCTTAATCTTTGATGTCGACCCCGAGACAATAGATGTAAATATTCACCCCACTAAGACAGAGATTAAATTTGAAAATGAGCAGCCCATTTGGCAGATAATATCGGCAGCGGTCAAGGAGACGCTAGGACGATTTAGTGTAGTGCCTTCAATAGACTTCGACCGTGATGATGCACCCGAAATTCCTGCTTTTACTCTGCCACATGTCAATAAGGCACCTGACATAAGCATTGATAAGTCCTACAATCCTTTTAAAACAGATGATGCTAAAAGAAATTCTTCTGTTGATAAAAATGTGGGGTATGAGAAGTCGCATTATAGCTCGGGAACTTTGCCTAACTGGGAGGAACTTTATAAAAACTTTGAGCAAGCAAAGAAAGAGGGTCTTGACACATTTGAGACCTCAATACCTGATAGCGAGGAAAATCAACAAATGCCACTGTTACTTGATAGTGATGAGGTGGCTGCGGTGATGCAACTGAATAATAGGTATTTGTTGACAATTTCAGGCGATGGCTTGATGATACTTGATCAGCACCGGGCACACTTGCTTGTGATTTATAACCAGCTAATGTCGCAAATTCATGGCATGAATGTTGTCTCGCAACGTGTACTTTTCCCCGAAATTATTCATCTCACTCCAGCACAAAATGCTGTGTTCTGCGAGATTGAGGGCGAGCTGGAAAAAGCTGGATTTGGACTCTCACGTCTCAGTGGCGACGACTGGTCAATCAATTCGGTTCCTCCAGGGCTCGATGGGGTAGATGTTATTGAGTTACTGCAAGAGGTTATTGAGCAAGTAAATAATGTGGGGACTAGCGTGAAAGATAAGGTTTTTGAGAACATTGCTTTAACTATCGCTAACAAAGCCGCCATACCCTACGGACGACAGCTCAGTGATGAGGAAATGAGGACTCTTTATACCGACTGGTCTTCAATAAAAAACAATAAGTACACACCCACTGGTAAACAAGTTGTGAATATTCTCACCAACGAGCAAGTGAACAAGATGTTTTAACCCAATTCGGTCATTTAAAACAAAGAGGGGGAGGTGTCATAATTCGATAAATGACGCAACTCCCCCTCTAAGATAGAGGGGGCAGGGGGGAGTATGAGAACCACCACATCTGTTTATGATATTGATTATCAGCTTATTCTGCAAAATCATACTCCTCCGCCCTTCGGGCACCTCCTCTATCTTAGAGGAGGAGTTTTTACTTGCTTATGTTAGCTTCCTGAAGCCCGTAATGCTTGCGACGGTCTATCCATAGTAACATTACCGATACCACTATAGCTGCTATACCAATGCCTGTGAATATCCACATGGCCTCGGTATAGTCAACTGTGTCGCCTGTGGTGTTGCGCTGGAGAACTCCGCCAATCACGATTGGAATAATCATGAGTCCTATGTTTTGAATATAATAGATTATGGAATAGGCGGTGCCAAGTTGCTTCATGGGAACTATCTTGGGCACGGCGGGCCACAACACGCTGGGCAGTAGTGAAAATGCAATGCCTAGGATCAACATTAGGCATATAGCGAGCACACTACTATTTAATGGCATTGCAAACACCATGAGCACTAGTGTGAGCATCACTGTGCCTATAATCATAATTGTCGCTCCCTTTCCCACCTTGTCATACATGCCACCAAAGAGTGGGGTCAAGACGATTGATGTGTAGGGCAAGATGGCAGGAATGTTGCCGGCAATAGAGGGCTCGACACCATACTTGGCGATCATCATCTTTGTAGCAAAATCAAGGAATGGGTAGAGTGCCGAGTAGTAGAGCATGCACAACATGGTGATGAGCCAAAAACCGGGATTTTTCATCGTCGCACCCATGTCGCGAAAGTGGAACTTTTCGTCCTCATCACTTGCCGTGTCTTCGACGAGTGCTTTACGGTCCATTGAGCAATATATGAGGTACACGATGAGTCCCACGCCTAATGCAAATAGTCCAAAGAGTATGGGCGTGCTCAAGGAAAATGCTGTGGCTAGCTTGGGAGCTCCCGATAGGGCTAATCCTGTGCCGAGTCTGGCGAGGGCAACTTGAATACCCATGGCAAGTGCCATTTCTTTACCGGTGAACCACTTAACCACAACCTTTGATACTGTGATACCACACAGCTCATAACCTATGCCGAATGTAGCGAAGCCTAGGGCGGCGACAATCACTTGAAGCTTGATGGTAGGAGCTGTATAACCTATCCAAGTGAGGTTGACGTTTACTAGCTGGGTGGGGTCCATGAATGCGAATGCGTAATAATCTATTGCTGTACCACCTAACATGAGCACGCAAGAGAGCATTCCAGCAAAGCGAACTCCAGTCTTGTCAAGAATGATACCACCCACAAAAAGCATGAGTAGAAACACGTTGAAAAAGCCGCGTGAGCCTGCCAACACACCAAATTCACCACTTGTCCAGCCAAGTCCTCCTTCACTTGCCGACAATTCAAAGAAATATTGCAATGGCGACATCTGCTTAGCTACAATATAGCCCATCATCATGGTGACTGAAACCAGTGCGAGAACTGCCCATCGCAACCACGGCGATTTGTTGATTTTTGTACTAACGTTTGTCATTATCCGGTGATAATAAAAAGGGCGCGAGCTCACGGGGAGCAGTTCACGCCCTTTTATAATAGTTCTTAGTTGATGATAGTATTATTTTGTTTCTTCAGGCTTGATGTTTGGCTCTTCAAGACCTAGATGCTTTTTCTTGTCAACAACTTTGAGCAACAGGCCAAGCAATAGGGCTGCAACACCTAGGCTGGCAAGCATAATCAGTGGCCATGTGTAATTGAGCTTGGTGGGATCATCAACGCCTGGATTGGTTTGGTCAAGAACTTTACCAATGAGAAGTGGGAATAGCCACAAACCAATGTTCTGAATCCAGAAAATAAGTGCATAAGCCGAACCTATAACCTTTGAGTCAACAAGCTTGGGCACGCTAGGCCATAACGATGCGGGAACAAGTGAGAACGAAGCTCCAAGCACAAGTATGGTAATATAAGCAATGGCAATACCACCCACTGCATTCTCTTTGAACATGGGAAGGACAAAGGCAAATGTCAAGTGGCATGCGATGAGAAGTAGTGAACCAAGCACAAGCATTGATGCGGCTTTACCCTTGTGGTCAACATAGCTACCAAGAATTGGGGTAATAAGAACGGCAAGTAGTGGGAAGACGGCAAAGATTGATTCGGCCGATTGACGCATGTAGCCCATGTAGCAATAAGCGATTAATGAAATAATCGATAATGCCAGCATTCCATATTTTGGACCCTTAGCTTTCATAAAGTTGCTGGCAAAGCCTGCGGCGGCTACTACTAGCATGATAATATATTGTACTATGGTTACCGATGAGCTGGCCCAGAACGAATCGGCGGCTGGTTCTGTTAATGTGAGATTACATTGTAGCATGTTCACTGCGTACTTCTGGAATGGGAAGATAGCTGAGTAGTAGAGCACGCACAGAAGGGCAACAATCCAGAAACCACTGTCTGAGAGAATCTTGCCAATGTCGCTAATCTTGAATGGATCATCCTTCTCCTCGGCTTCACCTGTCTGTGAATCAAGCTTCTTGTCCATAAAGAAGTATACAATAAACATTATCAAAGCTATACAAAGCAATACTACACCGAAGGCTACCGAACGACTGACGCTAATTTCGCCTCCTAGTTTGGCAAAGTAGGGCGAGAAGATCATGCAAGTGGCAACACCAAGGCGAGCCAGAGCCATCTCACTACCCATCGCAAGGGCCATTTCGCGACCCTTAAACCACTTAACAATACCACGCGACACGGTGATACCTGCCATCTCGCAACCGCAACCGAAAATCATGAAACCGCAAGCGGCAACCTTTGCGCTTGCTGGCATGCCTTCGTAGAATGGGGCTACTCCTAGCTCTTGAAAGCCTGGAATGTAGTTGAGGTTGTTTGTAAACCAAGTCTCAACACCGCTGCCAATGAACATGTCGCTAACAGCATACCACTTGATTAAAGCTCCTATCAGCATCACGGCACCTGAAAGAACGGCTGTGAATCTCACACCCATCTTGTCAAGAATGATACCTGCAAAAATCAAGAAGAAAACAAACACATTGAGGAATACTTCAGAACCTTGCATTGTGCCAAAGGCTGTTGAATCCCAACCACGTGTGGTTTCCATCAAGTCTTTGATAGGGGACAAAATGTCCATGAAAATGTAGCTGCAGAACATGGCAAGAGCCAGCAGCAACAATGCGGTCCAGCGCATAGCAGCCGAATCGCGCAATGTCTTTTGAATTGTTTGTGTCATACTTTAATAGTTTATTATTGTTATTTTGTTTATGTTATTGTATTCCGAAATTCAAAGTGCAAAGTTACACTTTTTATTTAAATAAGGTGTTATAATTCTGCAATAATTTATATGACAAAATGTCGCAAGCATTAATTAATAATTGCTTTGGCACAAATTGTGCATAGAAATTAGTGTCGTTAAATGGCACTAATTTATTGAAATAATTTATTTAATATTAAAAACATAATAAAATGACTATTAAACCATTAAGTGACAGAGTTCTTATCGAACCTGCTAAAGCCGAAGAAGTTACAGCTGGTGGAATTATTATTCCTGATAGTGCTAAAGAAAAACCCTTAAAGGGCATCGTTAAAGCCGTTGGACATGGTACCAAGGACGAGGAAATGGTAGTGAAAGAGGGTGATACCGTTCTCTACGGTAAATATGCGGGTACTGAGATTGAAGTGGATGGCGCTAAATTGCTTATGATGCGCCAGAGTGACATTTTGGCAATTGTTGAATAATTAATAGGAGATTTTAATCATGGCAAAAATAATAAAATTTGACATCAAAGCACGCGAAGAGTTAAAGAAGGGTGTTGACCAGTTGAGCAATGCCGTTAAGGTAACACTTGGGCCTAAGGGGCGCAATGTGATTCTTGATAAGAAGTTTGGTGCTCCACACATCACTAAGGATGGTGTGAGTGTCGCACGTGAAGTGGAGCTTGAAGACGAGTTCCAAAATATTGGTGCACAACTCGTTAAAGAGGTCGCTCAAAAGACTGGCGACGACGCTGGTGATGGAACAACAACTGCTACTGTTCTCGCTCAATCTATTATCAACGAGGGCCTAAAGAATGTTGCCGCAGGTGCTAACCCCATGGCGGTTAAGCGTGGTATCGACAAGGCTGTTGCCGCCGTTGTTGAGCAAATTAAAGAGCAAGCTCAAGAAGTGGGCGATGATTTCAGCAAGATCGAAAATGTTGCACGCGTTAGCGCCAACAACGACCAGGAAATTGGCGAACTTATTGCCGAGGCAATGAAGAAGGTTAATAAGGACGGTGTTATCACTGTTGAGGAAGCAAAGGGTACCGATACTCACGTTGATGTGGTTGAGGGTATGCAATTCGACCGTGGTTACATTTCTCCTTACTTTGTTACTAACACTGAGAAGATGGAATGCGAGATGGAGCGTCCTTACATCTTGATTTTCGACAAGAAGATCTCTGTTCTCAAGGATATGCTTCCCGTGCTTGAGGCTACAGCTCAGAGTGGACGTCCTCTCTTGATTATTAGCGAGGATGTTGACAGCGAAGCGCTTGCTGCTCTGGTAGTTAACCGCCTGCGTGGCTCACTCAAGGTTTGCGCCGTTAAAGCTCCTGGATTTGGCGATCGTCGCAAGGAGATGCTTGAGGATATCGCTACACTTACTGGTGGTGTTGTTATCAGCGAGGAGAAGGGTCTTAAACTTGAGGGTACTACAATCGACATGCTTGGCACTGCCGAGAAGGTTACTGTAAATAAAGAGAATACAGTGATTGTAAACGGAGCTGGTGATAAGCAAGCTATTGCCGACCGTGTGGCTCAAATTAAAGCTCAAATTGAGACTACTAAGTCGACTTACGATAAGGAGAAACTCCAAGAACGCCTGGCTAAGCTAGCTGGTGGGGTAGCGGTGCTTTACATCGGTGCTCCAAGCGAGGTTGAGATGAAGGAGAAGAAGGACCGTGTTGATGACGCGCTCAGCGCTACTCGCGCCGCTGTTGCCGAGGGTATTGTTCCTGGTGGTGGCGTTGCCTACATTCGCTGTCTTGATGCTCTTGACAAGATGGAAGGTGCTAATGCTGATGAGACAACAGGTATTCACATCATTCGTCGTGCTATTGAGGAGCCACTTCGTCAGATTGTTGACAATGCCGGCCTTGAGGGTGCTGTCGTTGTTCAAAAGGTTCGTGAAGGCAAGGGTGACTTTGGCTATAATGCCTATAGCGACAACTATGAGCACCTGTTTGAGACTGGTGTGATTGACCCAGCTAAGGTCGCTCGTGTGGCTTTGCAAAATGCTGCTTCTATTGCTGGCATGTTCCTCACAACCGAGTGCGTTATCGCCGAAAAGAAGGAGGAAACACCAGTTCCAGCCGCTAATCCCGGCATGGGAGGAATGGGTGGAATGATGTAAAATTTCTAATTCATAAATATCCCAAATAAATCGTTACAGATTTTTTGACATTACGAGGGCTTGTGGCATCCACAAGCCCTCTTTTTATAATTGATTTTGCTATCAGTTGTTTTTAATAGGAATGTGGTAATAAAACAAGAAAAAAGTTGCAAAATAAAATACAAAGTAGTAATTTTGCATCAAATTTGGTCATAAGAAAAATGACTTTTCTTATGCGATAATTTGATGTTTTTGTTGGGATTTTTATTTAATTTGCTAAATGATAGCGACTTGCGTGTCATTTGGCGTCCCAAATTATTGTTCCTACATCAGAATTAATAAGAATAAATGATTTATCTATTATCATTATTAAGTATTATCACTTCTATTGTTTTATTGAAGATTATAGTTGCGTGGTCTTACAAAATGAAAGTGTTCGATTCGCAAGGAGGACGCAAGATACATCATGGTAATATTCCTCGCGTGGGTGGAATAGCATTTGTGCCAGCGGCAATTTGTTCGTTCTTGGCTTTTCTTCTTATTTTGATTTTCAATAATGACACTTATGCACTAGGAGTTCATGATACATTCATTCACGATGCGTTTGTAATGGTGGGTGCTATCGCGATAATTTATGTCTTTGGCATTTTCGATGACGTAATTGGTTTGCGATATAGGGTGAAGTTCGGATATCAAATTCTAACAGGACTGATGATATGCTTTTTAGGTATATTCCTATGGGAACTTCATGGAATTCTAGCTCTCTATACCATTCCCATGACATTTGGCTTCGTTATTACCATTTTCTTGCTGATTTTTTCGATTAACTCATTCAACTTCATCGATGGTATTGATGGATTGTCATCGGGTATTGCAATTCTTTCACTCAGCTATTTCTCGGTTGTACTCTACCTCCTTGACAACAAGTTCTTTGTGATGGCAATATTTTTCTTGTGCGCGGTATTGCCATTTTTCTTTTTCAATGTGTTTGGTAAAGAGGTCAGCAGGACTAAGACCTTTATGGGAGATACGGGTTCAACAGTTTTAGGACTCGTTTTGTTTCTGCTTGCCGTGGCTGTAAACGAAGATATTAACACAGTTTATTTACATGAAAACGCCTTTATCTTAGGATTTACGCCACTTTTGTTACCTTTCTATGATACTATTAGCGTTGTCTTTTATCGCCTCTTAAAGGGTAAGAATCCTTTTAAGGCCGATGATAATCATTTTCATCACAAGCTTTTACGGCTTGGACTATCGCAACACTCAACTCTTATTGTTGAGTTAATTGTGTTTGTTGTCATTTGTGTGTCAACTCTCTTCTTATCAAATTATATCAATTTGAACATCATCATTGGATGTTCATTGTTGATTTGGCTTGCTATCAACCAAACCTTGTTGGTATTCATAAAAAAAAGAAAATAATAAATAATTAAGCATATGAAATTAAAACAATTCTATTTTATTTCTTTACTTGCATTGCTCATGGCATCATGCCAAGCACCAAGATTGGGATATTTCCAAGATGTGCAGTCGGGGCAAGTGCAACAGCTTCAGCCACCCAAGCTCGTGACAGTACAACCAGGTGACAAATTGTCAATTCTTGTGGGTAGTAAAGACCCGGGACTGGCCTATCTGTTTAACTTGAACATTGTGGGACGATATCGCACCTCACAAAGTGAGGCAAACCTCACTACTAATCAGGTGGCAAGTTATACGGTTGATGAAATGGGCGAGATTGATTTCCCGGTGATGGGTAAGTTGATGATTAAGGGAATGACACGTCGTGAGGTATCTGATTATATTAAAAATCAGCTCATTTCTCGCTCGTTGCTCAAGGACCCCGTTGTCACTGTCGATTTCTTGGATATGACTTATTCCGTACTGGGTGAGGTTAATAGTCCGGGTCGTTTCTTGATGGATCATGACAAGACCACGCTCATTGACGCGTTGAGCCGTGCTGGCGATTTGTCAATTATGGGTAGGCGCGACAACGTGCTGGTGATGCGTGAAGAAAATGGACAAGAGAAAGCTTACCGCATCGACTTGACTAATCTCGAAAGTCTTTATGCTTCTCCTGTTTATTACCTTAAGCAAGGCGACTTGGTTTATGTTGAACCTAATGAAAAGAAAGCTCGTGAATCAACCGCTGCCGGTAATGCGTTCTTGCAACCCACGTTGTGGATTTCGCTTGCGTCGTTATTGACTTCGGTTGCAGTCCTTATCTTTAAATAATAATTAATCCTATGGACGAGAAGACTAAGAATAATCCAACTGAATACTATAGTAATAAAGTAGAGACTAGCGATAGTGGCGGTTTTAGTTTTCAGGAGCTCTTATCATTGATCGTTAAGAAGTGGTATTGGTTCCTGATATCTATTGCGGTTTGCTTGGGTTTGGCAATCCTTTACTTGAAGGTTACACCACCGTCCTACACTCGCAAAATGTCGGTGTTGATAAAGGACATGGATAACTCATCACTAGCTAGTGAGTTTAGTACGTTCTCTACTTTTGGCCCCGGTTTAAGGCGTGCTAATGTTCATAACGAGATGCTAACTATCAATTCACCTGAGTACGTGATTGATGTCGTTAACAAACTTAACCTCGAGATGAACTATAGCGTAAAAGGTGGGTTCTATGACAAGGTGCTTTATGGTAAGGAACTTCCCATCCAGGTGAAGTTGCCCGATGCCGACCCTTCGTTGAAGGCTGGCATGTCGGTAACGCTGCTAAAAGACGGAGCTCTTGAGCTAACCAATTTCTGGAGTAACGATAATAATTTTGACGAAAAATCGGTCAAAAAAGTTGTAAAATCAAAGCTTGACTCTTTTACCAGTACACCCATTGGTAAGGTGGTTATAACACCTAGCGAGTTTTATATGGGGCAGCACGACATGATAATTAACGTTTATCACAATAGTCTTGATGCCGCTACTTTGTCTTATGCTAACGCTATCAAGATTGACCTCACCGACGATAAATCGACTGTTGTGGATATTACCTATAGCGACCAGTCGATTGAACGAGCCGAGGATGTGCTTAACACTTTATATCAAGTGTATAACGAGAAATTCGTTAGCCAAAACAATGAGCAGGCCACTAAGACAATTGAGTTTATTGAAGGTGAGTTGAGCAAGATTGAAGGACAGCTAGGTGATGTGGATGCTAATATCTCTAACTATAAGAGTGAGCATCAAATCCCCGATGTGCAAGCTGCCTCACAAATCTACTTAAATAAAGCCGAGACTACCAGCAGTGAGCTGCTGAACCTGAAAAATCAGTTGCACATGGCCAAGTACATAAAAAGCCAGCTTGGTGGTGACGGAACTAAGATTTTGCCAGCCAATTCAGGTATTGATAATCCAATGGTTTCACAGCAAATTCTTGCCTACAATGAGAAGGTTATACAACGCAATAACCTGGTGTCAAACAGTAGTGCCGCCAATCCTTATGTACAAGATTTAGATAAGGAAATTAGCGCGATGCGTCAAGCAATAGGGGCTGCTCTTGATAATGTTATTGTCACATTAGATGGGCAAATAAACTCGTTGCAGGGAAGTGCCGCGCGCACCGAGAATAAGCTGTCGTCAAGTCCAACGCTTGAGAAAAACTTGCTTGGTGTTACTCGCAACCAGAAGGTTATGGAACAGCAATACATGTTCCTCCTGCAAAAGAAAGAGGAAAACCAGTTATCAAAGGCGTTTACAACACTCAATTCACGAATGCTGGCTAAACCCATGGGTAAAAGCTATCCTACCAAGCCTGTGAAGATGAATGTCTTTGTTATTGCAATGGTTTTGGGAATGCTTATCCCTATTGCTATTCTCTTCCTCATTAATAGCTTGCAGACTACAGTGCGCGGACGTAGCGATTTGGATGTTCTTACTATTCCATTTGTTGGCGAAATTCCATTGTCCTACAAGAAATGGAAAGGCTTGTTGTCTATATTCAACCGGCATGATGAGGTCCGTGAGATTGTTGTCAGTGAGCAGGGAAGTGATGTTATCAATGAGGCGTTCCGAGTTGTTAGAACTAACCTTGAATTTATCTCTGGACGAGAGGGCAAGAACAAGGTTATGATGTTCACTTCGTCTAATCCTGGGTCTGGTAAGACTTTTGTGTCGGCTAATCTTGCCACAAGTTTCGCTATCAAGGGTAAGCATGTTATTATCATTGATCTTGACTTGCGTAAAGCTTCGTCTTCGACATTGGTAGGGTCTCCTAGCCAAGGTGTCGCCGACTATTTGAGTGAGCGTGTCGATGATCTGGATCGTTTAATTCTCAAGGGTAAAATCTCTCCCAATCTTGATTTCTTGCCAGTAGGAACTATTCCTCCAAACCCCACCGAGTTGCTCTTCTCGTCACGCTTCGAGGAATTAATCACTAAACTTCGCGGTATTTATGACCTTGTGGTTATTGATTGTCCTCCAGTTGAGATTGTTGCCGATGCCACCATTGTTAATAAATTATGCGACATGACAGTCTATGTTATCCGCTCGGGTGTGATGGAACGCTCTATGCTTCCTGAAGTTGAGAAGTATTACACCGATAAGCGCTTTAAGAACATGTCGGTAATTCTCAATGGCACTAACAAGGAGAATAGCGGTTATGGTCGATATGGCTACACCTACGATGTTAAGCCTAATAAAAAAAGTCGTAAAAGATATAAAAGAAAATTATAAATAATGAAAGCGTGTTTTATGGGGCTTGGCTATATAGGCCTGCCTACAGCTATCATAGCAGCCAAAAGTGGAATTGACATTATTGGCGTTGATATTAACTCTAAAGTAGTGGAACAAACTAATGCCGGGCATCTGCACATTGTGGAGCCAGGGCTTGAGAAGCTATTACAGGAAGTGGTGAAAAGCGGTAAACTCATTGCCGCCACAACTCCACAAGAATGTGATGCCTACTTTATTGTTGTTCCCACTCCATTCAAGGGCAATCATCAGCCCGACATTTCTTATGTGGAGAATGCCACTCGAATGGTGCTTCCTTTGCTCAAGCCAGGCAACCTCTTTGTCATTGAGTCTACATCTCCTGTGGGAACTACCGAGCAGATGGCGGAGCTTATCTACACTGAGCGACCCGAGCTCAAGGGGAATATACACATTGCCTATTGTCCTGAGCGGGTGCTGCCGGGTAATGTAATCTATGAACTTGTGAATAACGATAGGGTGATAGGTGGTATTGACGAGGACTCTACCACTCATGCCATCGAGTTCTATTCGCAGTTTGTAAAAGGACAACTTCATCGCACTAACGCGCGCACTGCCGAGCTGTGCAAACTCACCGAGAACTCTAGCCGCGATGTGCAAATCGCTTTCGCCAACGAGTTATCAATGATTTGCGAGCAAGCGGGAATTAATGTTTGGGACCTCATTAATCTTGCAAATAAACATCCTCGCGTTAATATTCTCCAGCCGGGTTGTGGAGTGGGAGGACATTGCATTGCTGTTGATCCTTATTTCATAACTGCTGCCTATCCCGAGCAAGCAAAAATTATTGCCCAAGCACGAGAAATTAATAATTACAAAGCTCAATGGTGCGCCGAGAAGGTGAAAAACGCGATGCTCAAGTTTGAACTTGATAATCGCCGGAAACCTGTGGTGGCGATGATGGGACTGGCTTTCAAGCCCAATATCGACGACTTGCGTGAGTCGCCGGCTAAACGCATCACCACCGAGGTGCTTCAGAGCAAGAGCAATGCCGACATACTAGTTGTTGAGCCCAATATCACCGAGCACAATGTGTTCAAGCTCACACCCTATAACGAAGCTTATGACCGAGCCGATATTGTGGTGTTCTTGACGGCTCACAACGAGTTTAAGACACTTGAGTGGAGAGACGACAAAGTGATTCTGGACTTTTGTGGCATCTTTAGGAAATAGATGTTACTGAGTCTGCTGGTATATAGCTTGACGGGAGCCAGCCTCTTTTACTTGGGCTGGCATGTCAATAAGCGAGAGCAACAACTGCTGCTTAATGGTGGCAAGCACTTGCCATTCTACAGTTGGGAGATAGTGTTGTCGCTATTGCTTTTCGCGTGTGTGGCTGGTGCGCGTTACCACACTGGCTATGACCATGCTATGTACCTTGAACAATATCAGCACCTGCTAAAAACGGGGGAATTCTCTCGAACCAATTTTGAATATGGTTTTGAGTGGATTTCTCAGTTTTTTGCGTTGATAAAGGCTCATTATTTCTTCTATTTTGCCTTCTGGGCATTGTTGCAAATAGGCTTCTTATATTACGGCTTGCGCTATCACAAGCATCTGTTGTGCTGGGTAGGGCTAGGAATAATGTGTGGAACCTATTTCCTGGGATGGATGAACTCCATGCGTCAGGGAGTAGTGGTTTGCCTCTTTGTGGCGATTTTACCACTCATTAATAACAAGAAATTCCTACCTTATGCCGCTATTGTTATAGCCTCGGCATTTATTCACAAGTCAGCATTATTGTTATTGCCGGTTTTCCTCCTGGCTTTCCTTAATATTGAGAATTGGAAGCTTAACCGCTGGTGGATGCTGGCTATTTTTGCTATCTTCGTTCTACTTGGTGCGAAACCATTTTGGCTTGACTGGTTTACCAATTATCAGTGGTTTCTTAATATTACCGGTTACGAGAATTATGGAAACATTAATGATCCCAATGTGGGAGGTACATTCCGCACTATGAGCTGGGGACCAGGGAGGTTATCAATTTTCTTTAGCAATGTGTTCATGATTTGGTTCTACCCTGAACTAAAAACACATTTCAAGGATGACAAACTCTTGCCATTGTGTTTTGTGCTAGCCTACGTTGGCATGTGCTTGAGCAACTTGGTGATGAACACTTCGCATTTCATTTTGCGCCCGCTCGACTACTTTGTGCTGTTTTACTTAATCATGGCAGCCTATCTGATGGTATATTTCATAAAGACCAAGAAAATAGCTCTTGCCATTGTCTTTTTCATGTTGTTTTATACTCATTTTATTATAAGTGTATATAAAGCGGTGTTCATCCCTAAAGATGTAACCTTACCATTCCTGTACCATTTCTTTTTCGCACCGAATTTTTAATTTTTAATTTAGATTATTAGTTACACCTTTGAAGAAAACTAAAAGTACATATTTGTATGGGCAACCCGAGTTTGATAAGCGTCATGCTAGCTTTTTCATGCTTGTAACGCTTGTGCTTCTTCTTGCTCTCACTTATATTTATGCTTTGATAGGATATAAAGAGCCAGTAGAACCCTATATGGAGAATATTAGGCTCTTTGGGACTATTGAGTATTTTTTGCTTATTTTTCTATCTCTGACCGACATTAATATTAAGTCCTTATTAAAGATAACAGTATTAACTCTATTTTCTGTAATTGTACTTATCAAGATAACATATAATTACGTAGATGTTGATATTTTTGGGCTATCAAAGGATGCTTATACTTATTTAAGATTTGGCATGAAATACTGTGATAGATCCTACCCTGATTTCGTAAATGCGATTTATAATCAGTCTTTTCATGTTGATGATTTAGGATATTTTTCTCTTTTCTATATATTCTATAATATTTATCCCGACAATAACTTCATTGTTTATAGTATTGTCTTATTGAACCTGGTTTTCCTCTATGTGTCATCTTTCTATTTCTATAAGTTATCTAGGCAATTATGTGGTAGTGATAATGCGTCAAAACTAATTGTTATATTGTGGTGTGCTTCTCCCTACTTGATGCTCGTTATTTGCAATGGAATGAAAGAGGTATTCTTTACCTCTATTATTATAGTTGCGGTTTATAATATATATAAGTATAAAGCTACTAAAAACCTCTTTAATCTGGCGGGGGCATTTGTGTTTGCTACATTTTGTCTTTTCTTTCGTACCGCTGTTTTCTACATGCTCATTGCAACTTTTATTGTTATTCTCACAATGACACAAAGGAATAAAAAGCTTTATTTCATAATCATAATTTCTGTGTTGGCTACTTTCCAGATTATTACACCTTTTATAATTGAGGATGTCATGGGGCTTTCTCTTGAAATAATTGTAAAAGCCACTGCTTGGAGAATTGAGAGAAGTGCGGCTGGACAAGCTTCCTATGCGGGATATTTACCGGTTTTGGCTGCTGTTTTAGGACCATTTCCAATATTTGACCGTGCTGCCATTTATTCTATTGAGTTCTCACAGGCGGTTTTTGTTAAGGATGTTTTGGGCTTAAGTTTCTACTTGGGCGTGTATGACAAGATTAATCGTCTTGATATAAACTTTTTGCCTCTGATTATATACATTGTGCTTAATTTATTTATGATGATATTTGCCGGAGTTACACTCGACATCCGCTATCACATGACCTATCTTCCATTCTTTTTCCTTATTGCGATACCTTATCTTAAGAAGAAAACACTCTGGGACTGGGGATTTATTGCAATGATTCTTGTGATCATTTATTTCTATGGTACAAGAAGGCTTAGTATTGTAAGCTAATACGTTAAGAAAAACACCTTTATGACGGTTTCTATAATAATACCTGTTTACCGAAGTCAAGATTATATTGAAAAATGTGTAAGATCGGTTTTCAACCAAACTTACAAAGACTTAGAAATCATAATAGTCGATGATTGTGGTAATGACAATAGTATTGATATCATAAAAAAGGTGCTGGTGGATTTTCCCGACGTGGCTCCTAATGTAAAGATATTGAGAAACCGTGTTAATAGTGGTAGCGCTGCTTCTCGAAAAAATGGGATGAGCGTTGCTACAGGAGAATATATATTGCAAATTGATAGTGATGACTATGTGGAATTATCAATGGTGGAGAAGATGGCTAAAAAAGCCATTGAAGATGATGCCGACATGGTAGTGTGCAACTATTATAACATTACACATAAAGGTGTTGATATAATCAAAATAGATAAAACACATGACAATATAGAGTTTGCTTCTAAAGTTTTGCGTGGATATATTCATGCAGGGGTTTGGAATAAGATGATGCGTCGTTCTATTCTTGAAGATCATGATATCTATCCGGTTCCTGGTCTGAATATGAGTGATGACATGACCATTTTGTTCCGTGGACTCATTTTTTTTAACAAAATATCATTTATTGACGATCCTCTATATCACTATAACCGGATTATTCCTGGTAGTTTTTCACGAAGTGCATATCCCATGGCTAATGATATTAGCATCATCAATCTATTTGACAGTTTCTTGAAAAGAAACAAAATTGACAATCCACAATTATTGGAATCTTTTCAAATGTTCAAAATTGGACGTTTAGGGCGCACTCTTTTAGATTGTGATCTTGACGAGGTGAAGAGAAATAGGGAAGTTTTTTCCTTTGAGAATCGGCTAATAATGAAGCATAAGCATCTCCCCATTCATTATCGCTTAATCGTGTGGGCCTATTCTCATCATTTATTACCTGTGGTTTTCTTGTTACGACAGATTAGGAAACAAATGAGATAATATTGTTCTTACTTTAAAGGACTATTTACTTAATAATTAAGAGTTTAACAATGTCTGGCACCAGTAGCAATAAAAGAAAATTGTTGATTATTGGACCATCTCCTAAGTCATTTGGAGGTGTGGCTATCCACATTCGCAGGTTGGCTATTTTGATGCAGGACGAATTTGATATTAGCTATATAGATGAAGGGCGAGAAAGATTTGAAGGTTTTTTTAATCTGAGGTCATTAAATTTATTTAAATATCTAAATTTCATAATAAAAGCCGATGATGTTTATATCAACAGTGGGTTGTTTTTCTTGAGGATATTCCATATTATAGTATGCAAAATTTTACTCCGCAAGAAAACAATTGTTGCTATTCATCATGATGTCACAAGGGAGAGGATGATTCCATTGACAAAGTTTTTTGTGAAAAAATGTGACACATTGCTGGTTGTTAATCAAACAACCGAGAAGATATTTAAAAACTGTGTTAAAAATCTCATCTATTTATCGGCATTTATTCCCCCCAACATTGAGCAGGAACCAGAGCTGCCTCAAGAGGTTATTGACTGGTGCATGAAGTGTAGAAACAATGATGACGCTGTATTAATGGTTTCTAATGCTTGGAATTTAGTTACACATAATGGTTATGACCTATATGGATTAGACTTGTGTATTGAAGCCATAAAATTACTCCTAGATAAAGGAAAGAAGAATTTTTATCTTGTTTTTGTTGTGGCTTCTAACACTTCTAATCAAGATATGATGGCTGGATACAAACGTTTCATAAAGAATAATAACCTGGAGGAGAATATACTTATCTGGGAATCTCCATTATCATTTGTTAGGCTAATTCAGAAATGCGATATTGTTTTGAGGGCGACTAACACCGATGGTGAAGCTTTAACTATTAGAGAAGCCTTTTGTTTTAACAAAAAGGTTGTTGCGTCTGATGTTATCCCAAGGCCGACAAATACCTTTCTGTTCAAGAATCGTGATTCGAGCAGTTTGGCTAATGCCATTGAAGTAGCTGCTAATTGTAACAATCATCTAATTAGTGATGATCACACTTTGGATTATTACAAAAAATTTTATCTGGAAATCTTTAATAATTAATATATATGCAACAATTAACACAAAAACTGGGAAGCGGTGAAATGGTGGTGCAAGAACTGCCATTGCCACAACTCGGTGAAGGCATGGTAATGGTGAAAAACCATTATTCATTAATCTCGGCGGGAACCGAGGGGTCGACAGTTAAAGCAGCGAGAAAATCGTTAATAGGTAAAGCTAAAGAAAGACCACAGCAAGTAAAGCAAGTTATCGATACACTTAAAGCGCAGGGAATAAAGCAAACTTATAGGGCCGTAATGAAAAAGCTTGACGCCTATTCTCCTTTGGGTTACAGCTGCGCCGGTGAAGTAATTGCTGTTGCGCCAGGCGTTTCTGAATTCTGTGTCGGTGATAGAGTTGCCTGTGCTGGAGTTGGTTATGCTAGCCATGCCGAGGTGGTGACTGTGCCTGTTAATCTTTGTGTGAAATTGGATTCTGATGCCGACCTATCGCTTGCTTGCTATAATACGCTTGGTGCTATAGCCTTGCAGGGTGTTAGACAAGCTAATATGCGACTAGGTGAGACTTGTGCGGTTATTGGGCTGGGGCTCATAGGACAACTGGCTTGCCTGGAACTTAAAGCTTCGGGAGTTAAGGTTGTTGGAATTGATGTGGACGCCACCGCTGTGGATTTGGCACGTGAGCATTGTGCCGACCTTGCTATTGCTAGAAACACGCCAGGTATTGAGCAACAAGTTGAGCGTTTCACTAATGGCATGGGGGTTGACTGTGTAATTATCACAGCCGCAACATCAAGCCTTGATCCCATTAACTTTGCTGGGGCTTTGTGCAGGCGCAAAGGAACCATCGTTGTGCTGGGTGCGGTGCCCACTGGCTTCGACCGCGAGCCACATTTCTATAAAAAAGAGCTGGAGGTGAAAATGTCATGCTCTTATGGGCCAGGTCGATATGACCTGAACTATGAGGAGAAAGGTCAAGACTATCCCGCTGCCTATGTTCGCTGGACCGAGAAGCGAAACATGGAAGCGTTTCAATATCTAATTCATTCAGGCAGTATTGATATATCTTATCTCACTACTCATAGGTTCAAGTTTGAAGATGCCCCTAAAGCTTATGACATCGTCCTTAATCACACCGAGCCATTTAAGGGTATTGTTCTTGAATATGACTTTAATAAAACACATTCACAGCAGCCTCTTATTATAAATCCTGCTCAGTCGTCACTTCACAACACTGGTGATGGAATAGCTTTCATTGGAGCGGGTAGTTATGCGCAAGGTAATTTGTTGCCCAATCTACCAGCCGATGTGAGACGAGTGGCTGTTATGACCAATTCGGGAACAACAGCTAAAAGGGTGGCTGAGAAATATGGCTTTGAGCGATGCTCATCGGCCGAGGATGATATACTTAACGACGATAGTATCAAAACTGTGTTTATAGCTACACGGCATGATACTCACGCTCGCTATGTGATTGAGGCGCTCAAGGCAGGGAAAAACGTATATGTTGAGAAACCCTTGTGCATGAACCAAGATGAGCTTGATGAGATTGAGCAGTTGTGCATTCAAAACAAAGTGGGAGTGATGATTGGATTTAACCGTCGCTTCTCTCCTCTAGCAAAATATCTCAAGGCTAAGCTGCCTCAAGGACCCATGTCTATGATTTATAGAGTTAATGCGGGACAAATTCCTGCTTCATCATGGATACAGGACAAGCAGATTGGAGGTGGTAGAATCATTGGCGAGGCATGTCATTTTATCGACCTCTTGTCTTTCATGTGCGATAGCACACCATGTGCCGTTTCGGCATCGGTATTGCCCGACCCACAAGGTTTGAACGACACGGTAAATATCATGATAAGTTTTGAGAACGGCTCGACTGGTGTGGTGGCTTATTACTCCAATGGCTCGAAGAAACTGCCTAAAGAATATGTTGAAATTTATTCAGGTGGGATGACGGGTATTATTAATGACTATAAGACTTGCAAAGTTTTTGGGCGTAAGGTTGATAGTAAGAAACTTTCAGCTCAAGATAAGGGTCAGTCCACAATGATGGCCGAATTTTTCTCGCAAATGAAAGACGGGAATTTACCCATTAGCATGGACAGTGTTTTCAAAGTAACCAAGGCCACTTTTGCGGCATTGGATTCTATTAGTCTTAATTCTAAAGTAATAAATATTTAACTTTGATTACAGAAACACTATATAAACTTAAGCATTATTGCGAGCAAGAGAAATTTAAAGGTTGGGATCCATACGACGGACTTAACTCAAAGATTTTTAATGCTATCCCTGGCTTGAATAAATCTGCTCTTTGCCGACTCGTTGTTATTCAAGGCTTTAAGCGTTGCCCTATTAATTTACGCCCCATAGCATTAATAAAGAAGGATTACAACGCCAAAGGGATAGGATTGCTTTTGCAAGCTTATTGTAATATGTACTGGGCTGTTGACAGGGAGAATGAACTTTCTCAGCAACTGGGAACATGCGAGGAGCTTAAGAAATGGATAACCAAACTTGCCAACTTATTGCTCGACCTTAAGTCTCCGGGCAGTTGGCACGGGGCATGTTGGGGATATAACTTTGGCTGGCAGGCAAGAAGGGTGTTTTATTTCCCAAAATACACCCCTACGGTTGTGGCTACTAGTTTTTGTGCTTCGGCACTTTTTGCGGCCTATGAGGTGACGAAAGATAAGACCTATCTTGAGACTGCACTATCATCGGCCAATTTTGTACTCCATGACTTGCGTCGCACTCCATTTAATGGTGGATATCTTTTTTCTTATAGCCCGGTAGAAGGTAATGACAAAGTGTTTAATGCATCTTTATTGGGTAGTAAACTTCTTGCCATGTGTTATAAATACACAGGTAATGAGGAATTTAAGAATGCCGCGCAACAATCAATAGTTGCTTGTGCGTCGGCTCAGCAAGATAATGGGGCTTGGCTTTATGGAATGCTCAATGTCCAGCAGTGGGTTGATAGCTTCCACACCGGGTATAACCTTGATGCGATGATTGCTTATCAAGATTGTACTGGTGATAGCACATTCAATAAGTATATCGAACGAGGTTTTGATTACTATATAAAAAACTTCTTCGAACAGGATGGCACTCCCAAGTATTATAATGACAAGAAATATCCCATCGACATTCATTGCCCGGGACAGTTATTTGTCACATTGGCAAGATTAGGACGTTTCTCACAACATGAGGAGTTAGCTACTAAAGTGCTTGATTGGACAATAAAGAATATGCAATCACCACAAGGTTATTTCTATTATCAGTTAAAACAAGGAATTAGTTCTAAAATCTCCTATATGAGATGGAGCAATGCCTTCATGCTCAATGCGTTGTCTTATTTGCTACTTGCAAAGTTGAGTAATAAAAAAGTTATATAACATAGTCAAGAGTAATATGAATATTTGGTTTGACTTAACTAATTCTCCACATGTCCAGTTTTTTAGGCAAATGATTGGAGAGTTACGTGACGAAGGACACCATATCATTATAACAAGTCGTAATGCTGCCAATACTACCGAGTTGCTAGACTTGTACGGATTGGAATACACGATTGTGGGTAAATCCTATGGCAAGAAATTAAGAAATAAAATTTTTGGCAATATCTTGAGGGTTAGGGACCTGGTCAAATTTGTCAAGAAACGTGATGTTGATGTGGCAATATCACAAAGCTCATTCACGAGTGCTATCGCCGGACGACTGGCGGGGATACCAACTATCTATACCAATGATAATGAGCATGCTATGGGCAATAAGATAAGCTTTATTTGCGCGCACAAGATTTTTATTCCTGAATTTATACCGGTTAGTAAAATCACTAATTGGCTAGTAACTCCTAAGAAAGTTTCACAATATCCAGGGGTTAAGGAGGGTATTTATTTATGGAAGAAATACAGTGACTTTGCCACTAAGCAACATGCGTCAATAAAAATTTATTATCGTCCCGAACCCTATTTCGCTCAATACTATAAAGGCAAAACTAATGTTCTTGATGATGCTTTGGTTGAGCTTAAGAACGACTTTGAAATAATTATTTTGCCTCGCGACGATAATCAACGCAAGCATTTTGCTGATCCTAAATTTAATGGTATCAAGGTGTGTCAAAAACCTCTGACATTCGATGAGATTGCTGCCGACTGTTCTTTGTTTATTGGAGCCGGTGGCACTATGACAAGAGAAATGGCTGTAATTGGTGTACCCACAATCTCTATCTATCAAGATGAATTGCTTGATGTTGACAAGTTCTTAATAGCTCAAGGGCTGATGACACATAACCCTGAACTAAATGCATCTCAAATAAGAGAGGTAATAAATAATATAAAAGTAAAAACCGCCGATGTCTCATTATTGACCAAGGGCAAAGAAGCTTACAATCTTATTAAGACATCATTGGTGAACTTAAAGAAAAATTGATATAATATTATTTTAAATTATAGATACTCATGATTAAAGTTGTTATAATAGGCTTAGGCAAAATGGGAATGAGCCATTGCTCTATCTTAGGCGCTCACCCCGACGTTGAGCTTGTCGCTATGTGTGACACCGATTCGCTTTTGCAAAGTGCTTTTAAGAAATTAACCTCGATAAGATGCTACACCGATTATAAAAAAATGATTGAGGTTGAGAAACCCGATGCTGTTTATGTTGTCACTCCAACTAAATTGCATTATGAGATGGTGATGTTTGCACTTGAACATAACTGCCATGTTTTTTGTGAAAAGCCATTTAGCCTCAATTATGATGAAGGCAAGACAATGGTGGCTGTCGCCAAGGCTCGGAATCTTGTGAATCAAGTGGGATACTGCAATCGATATGTTGGCACTTTTAACGAAATGAGACGTCTGCTTAAGGCTGGAGTAATTGGTAAGCCATTCCATTTCATGGGAGAGAACTATGGACCAGTTGTTCTCAAGAAAAAAGGTGGCACATGGAGGTCCACTAAAAGCAATGGCGGTGGTTGCCTCTTTGACTATGCTGCTCATGTGCTTGACTTGATTAATTATATTCTCGATGATGAGGCTGTTGACGCTAAAGGTACATTCATGCCTTCTATTTTCTCAACCGACGTTGATGATGCTGTTTACTCTACCTTAATAATGAAGAGTGGACTACATGGACAGCTTGCGGTTAACTGGAGCGACGACACTCATCGCAAGGCTACCACATCACTCAAAATTGAGGGAGATGGAGGCAAACTTGAAGCTGATACAACCACATTAAAAATTTATGTTAAACAGGATATCCCCGAGCATAATCTTGCAAAAGGATGGAATGTGAAATATATAACTGATTTGACTCCTCAAGTGTTCTTTAACCTGCGTGGAGAAGAATTCTCAATGGAAAACGATAATTTTATTCAGTGCATTAAGGACCCAAGCGTTGACAACCGCAACTCATTTGAATCGGCACTCAAAACCGATTATATCATCCACAAACTAATGGATGATGCTAATGTACAATAAATCATAATATCAATAAAACTTGTTTATAATGAAAATGGATAAAGTTATACTTGGTGACAACCAGTTTTTTGCTGTTAATCATCTCAGTGATGAGCGCAGTCGACAGCAAGCTGTGCGCTTTAAAGATGATAAGGCGATAATCTCTGTTCTTGATACGGCAATGGAGTGTGGGGTTAACACTTTCATGTGCACAACTCATGATCGCATTGCTAACATTTGCGAGCACATGAGACAAAATCCCGATAAATATGCCGACTTTAAGTTCTATCCTTGCATGCCTTATGCTCACAAGTATGCTAATGCGGTAACTGAACTTGGTATACTTGGCACTCTAAAAGCTTACTTGCCGGGAAATTTATTGTCGGTAGTGTCAAAGTCGGGCATCGCTTATGCCCGTAAGGATTTTCCAGCTTTAATGGAGTTGCTTGTTGATGCCGAGATGAAAATGTTCCGGGGGCTTAATACACCAGTGATCTTCTTGCAAAATGTGATAACCGACTTGCTCTATGGATTAGGAATGAAAGATATTCTTGTTCATTTTGCCGAGTATATACGTGAAAAATACAACGCTGAGCCTGGATTTATTACAATGAATTTACCTCAAATGGTTGATTTCTGTGAGGAGAATGGAATTGATAATCCTGTTATTTGTTCTTCAATCAACAAAATTGGTTTCCGCATGAGTGGATCGGTTGAATTGTATGAAGAGTATTTACGTAGTGATAAAAAATTCCGCCCCATTGCTATGCAGTGTCTTGCAGCGGGAGCACTTAAACCACAAGAGGCTTTTGAGTATGTGTGCCAATTCAAGAAAGTTGAGTCGGTTCTTTTTGGTGCTTCGTCGCGTTCGCACATTCAGCAAAACTACGACCTGATAAATAGCCTTTTGTAGGCAGTTGTAAAAAAATACTTTTAGTGATGGATAGCCCTGTTTTTTAATAGGGCTATTCTTTTTTTGATATTATTGACTAGAGCATCACGATTCTTTTTCGGCGATGAGATGTATATTATGGAATAAGCCAACAAGATATATAGAAAATCAATTACGTGAGAATGATTCAAATAAAAGGGGATTGAACCTAATAGAAGTAGGGATATTGGAAAAATTGTATTTTTATAGAACTTCAAAGTGAAATATTTTTTGGTGTCGATTAGTAAATAGCAGGTGATAGTTACATAACCTATGATGCTGGTTGTAATAACACCAAAGATTCCTAGTCGTGGAACTAATATAAAGTTAAGCGTCACATTTATTATCGCGAGTATTATGACTGCTGGAACAACCGACTTTGTGTCTTTGGCGCACTGATAAGGGAGATAAAAATAATTGGATATTGCAATTAGAACCCAGTTTATTCCCATTGGGTAGAGATAAGTAAGGCTTGATTGATAGTTGGGGGCGATGAGCCAGGAAAAACAAATCTTTATAATGAAAATATATCCAATCAACAATATTGATAAAACATAAATATAAGCATTAAAAACTTTTGAGAAGAAACTATCTCGATCAGGGCTGTTGTATTGCTGGATAGCATTTTCTTGCCAGGTTAAGTAAAAAATTGATGATAGCGTATAAATAACGCCACACAAGCGAACGGTTATGGCATATATTCCTGAATACTCAAAACCCATGAAATGCGATAGAAACAAGCGATCGCTCAAGGGAGGGAGAAGGCTGCACATGATGACGGGTATCAACGGTAGGCTATATCCTATTATCTCACGCGATACTGCTTTTACTCCTGCCTTTAAACTGAAAAACTGACTGAAGGTCCTCATCCATGACTCTACAACAACAATCGATACTAGGCGCGCTAATATATTTGCCAGGAAAATACCAACAATGCCCATCTTTAGCCAAGCAACAAAGATTAAACTGAACAGCCCTATACCAAAGGATGCTATGAGGCCCACCGAGATAAATGCCTTGTTGTTTCCTAAGCCACGTGTCACTTGGGCAAGAACCTCATAGAATGACATTGTGATGAGCAAGGTCACTGTTAGCCATAGGTGACGAATGGGATAAAACATCAATAATACAAATGCTATCAAGATGGTTACTAAGGCACTTTGGAACATTGTGCGATACACAAATGTCACTATCTTAGTGCGCATGTGCACATCTTTTGTCTCAAGAAGGAAACGGAAGGCGCCATCGCGAAGTTGTAGTGTTACTACAGGTACCAGCAGGAGGCAGAACTCAAGGCAAAGGTCAAAATAGCCATAATCACTTGGCTTTTCTACAAAATAGGTGTAAAGTGGAATCATTAAGAAAGTAATGAGCTTCGACCCCAAGTTTCCTATCGCATAGATTCCGAAGTCCTTCAAAAACTTCTTGCCACGACTATTTTGTTCTTGTTCTGCCATTAAATTTTACTAGATGTGGGTGCAAAAGTAGAAAGAATTTTGCAATAAAACAATATTTAAAATTGTTTTCAGTTGAGGTGATAAGCCAGAAAATGATGTGTAACACGCTGGTCTACAGGAGGTAGCTGCATGTAGTCCTTGCCGTAAGTTGCCGTGAGATATTCTTCCCAGCCATGCATGGCTTTGTATTTCTTGCCCTCAAATTCTACTAACACAGGCTCTCCCTCAATGCACTCGCGAGAAAAACAGCCATCGTAGCGTCCACCGCTCTCGGTGAGGTTGCACATCGTGCCTGTGGGCTCATTGTCCTGAAATAGCTTGTGAATAAGTTTGTCAATTATGGCAAGTGGCACAGGCGCATGCCGGTAGCACCAGTAGTTGAAGCGTGAGTCAAGGAAGCAGGTGTTTTGTAGCTTTGCGCGTCTGATGCGATAAAGTATTTTTTTCCATTTCCACAGTTTTTTTCTCTTTGCAATGTCGTCGTTAACGAAATCAACAGGGAAAATGTCAATGTTGATACCTAGCTCAAACCCTGGCACCTCATCCTCGAGGAGTAGGGTGCGAGTATTACACACTTTAGCGAAAGTGTATAGGTAATTATGCGATCCTTGACTCTTGAGTTCAAGCACTCCGCGGTCATCTTGAAATATCTTAACTAGCTCATTGTAATCCTTGCGAGGCATGTAGAGATCGATGTCATCATCCCATGGAATATAACCCTTGTGACGCACGGCTCCCAGTAGTGTACCACTCGACAAGAAATATTGCAGTTCATGACTATTGCAAAACTCTACCACGCGGTCAAGAATATCAATCTGTATCTGTCGCAGTTCCTTATTGTCGGTTATCTGTTTCATAGATGTGTGAATTTCATTACAAAATTAATATAGCTTTGTCAAAAAAACAAACTAAAGACACCTACTTATCATTTTTATTGTTAATTTTGCATTGTAGTAAATAATTCAATTTTTCATATATAATATATGCAAGCTATTATCTTAGCCGCGGGAATGGGGCGACGCTTGGGAGAGTTGACGCAGGGCAACACCAAGTGCATGATTTCGGTCAATGGAGTTAGGCTCATCGACCGCATGCTCAGCCAGCTGGCGGCTCTTAATCTAAACCGTGTGGTGATTGTTGTGGGCTATAAAGGCCAGGAGCTAGTTGACTACATTGGGCACCGCTACGACGACCAGCTCAAGATTGAGTATGCCTGGAACCCTGTCTACGACAAGACTAATAATATTTATTCCTTGTCTATAGTCAAGCAACAATTACAAGAGGATGACACATTGCTCATTGAGAGCGACTTGATTTTTGACGATGCGATGTTCAGGATGATTCTTTCTAATCCTTATCCTAACCTTGCACTTGTGGCGAAGTACGAGACCTGGATGGATGGAACAATGGTGCGCATTGATGCCGACAACAACATCGTCAACTTCGTGCCAAAGAAGGCTTTTAATTACGACGAAGTTGACACCTACTATAAAACTGTCAATATATATAAATTCAGTCGTGAGTTTAGCGAGCAGGTATATGTCCCGTTTCTCGATGCTTACTGTCGCGTGATGGGTAATAATGAGTACTATGAGCAGGTGCTTCGTGTTATTACCCTTCTCGATAAAGCCGACCTCAAAGCGCTACCCATTGGTAAGGAGCGGTGGTACGAGATTGATGATGTGCAGGACCTGGACATTGCCGAGAACCTCTTTGCACATGAGCATGAGAGGCTAGGCAAGTACAACAAGCGCTATGGCGGATACTGGCGTTTCCCTAAGATGCTCGACTTTTGTTATCTTGTCAACCCTTATTTCCCGCCAAAACGCATGAAAGACGAACTGCGTGCCAACTTCGACGTGCTTCTCACCGAGTATCCTTCGGGCATGGCGGTTAACTCACTGCTTGCCGGCAAGTATTTTGGTATTAGGCAAGAGTTTGTTGTTGTGGGCAATGGCGCTGCCGAGCTCATTAAGAGCCTGATGGCACAAATTCAAGGAAAAATAGGTGTTGTATTCCCAACCTTCGAGGAGTATCCCAATCGCATCAACCGCTCGCGTATTGTAACTTTTGTGCCTGATAATTCCGACTTGAGATATACTGCCGACGACCTAAAGCAATTCTTTGCTAAACAAGAGATTAATACACTCTTGCTCATCAACCCCGACAACCCCTCAGGCAACTTCATTCCTAAAGATGATGTGCTCGCGCTGGCTGGCTGGTGTAACGAACGCAATATTCAATTAGTCGTTGACGAGTCGTTTGTAGATTTTACCGACGATTATGCCACTAGTTCCCTTCTCAAAAATGAGATCCTCTTAGCGCATAACAACTTGGTGGTTATCAAGAGCATTAGCAAGAGCTATGGAGTGCCGGGTCTTAGGCTGGGAATAATGGCGAGTTCTAATGTCGAACTTATTGCTTATGTCAAGAAGGATGTCGCAATTTGGAATATTAACTCCTTCGCCGAGTTCTACATGCAGATTTTCAATAAATATGAACACATTTACAAAGCTGCATGCGCTAAGTTTCTTGATGAGAGGCGACGATTTGAGAGTAATCTGAAGCAGATTTCATATTTGCGTGTGATACCATCTCAAGCCAACTATTTCCTGTGTGAAGTGACGCGACGTTTCTCGGCTCATGAACTGACCGAGATTTTGCTCAATCGCTTCGATATTCTAATCAAGGACTGCAATAACAAGACCGGACTAGCAGGCAAGAACTACATTCGTGTCGCAATACGCAATAGCGAGGACAACGATACATTAATCACCGCATTAAAAGAATTAGAACAATGACAGGAAACCGAGTATTGTTGTTGCAACACCATGATATAGCAGGTGCTGGTATTACTCCCGGGCAATGTGTGGATTGGGTTGTTGACTCTTTTAGCATGAAATATAATGCAACACTTCCTCCCAAAATCAGCCTACACCCCCAAGGCGATGATTTCTTCAACACTATGCCATGCTTGCTTCCCGAGTGCTATGGGCGTTTTGCTATGAAAGAGGTGTACCGCATCGAGGGGCGGGAACCTGCACTTGGAAGCGACATCTTTCTTTATGACTCAAAGAATGGCAACTTATTGGCAATTCTCGATGGTGACTGGATTACCAACATGCGCACTGGTGCTGTTGCGGCTCTATCAGCAAGATTGTTCAAAAAGAGTGGTACTAACACTTATTCTTTCATTGGACTAGGAAATACTGCGCGTGCAGCAGCTTTGTGCATCATTGCCGACAATCCCGGCAAGCAGCTCACATTCCGCGTGATGAAATATAAAGATCAAGCACAGTCATTTATCGAGCGTTTTAAATGCTATGATAATGTAAAATTTAAGGTTATTGATGAAATTAATGACTTTGTGGCTGGTGCTGAAATTCTAATTTCGTGCATCACGGCCGCTCGGGGGTTGATTTGCGATGATAACTCACTCTACCAGCCAGGAATGTTGCTTATTCCGGTTCACACTCGCGGTTTCCAAAATTGTGACTTATTCTTCGATAAAATATTTGGTGATGACACTGGCCATGTGCAGGGGTTTAAGTATTTTTCTAGGTTTAAGCAATATGATGAATTGAGCCATGTTCTGCTCAGCGAAAATCCAGGTCGTGAGAGCGATGATGAGCGAATTATTTGCTACAACATTGGACTTGGACTCCATGATGCTGTTTTTGCCAGTCGCATCTACGATATGTTGAGCAACAATGAGGGAATTTCCTCTTTTGAACAAGATAAGGAAACCTCAAAGTTCTGGATTTAAAAGCATTAAGATGAAAGTATCAATACTCATCCCGGTTTATGGCGTGGAGCATTATATTGCTCAATGCGTGAAGTCGCTGATGGAGCAGACTTATGACGACCTTGAGTACATCTTTGTCAACGACTGCACTCGCGATAATTCCATTCAGGTTTTGCAAGAGGTATTGGAGCAATTCCCTAATCGAACATCGCAAGTTCGCATCTTCAACCACGAGCACAACAAGGGATTGGCTGGCGCGCGATTAACAGCGCTAAAAGCCGCCACTGGCGATGCGGTGTTAATCGTCGACAGTGATGACTATGTCTCGCCCCGAGCGGTGGAAGTGATGGTTGAGACTATGACCCGGCAAGATGTTGATGTTATCGATGGAGGTTATGCTATCGTCGGTGAAAATAATAGGATTAAAGTTGTAACACCTCCGCACCTGTCAAACGAAAAATATCTCAAGACAATTCTTTGCCAAAGCATTGAGCCCAATCGCATCTGGGGACGGCTCATCAAGCGCTCGCTCTTTGAGGAGAACAACATTGCGTTTACACAGGGAGTCGACTATGGCGAGGACTTCTCGGTGTTGCCACGGCTACTGGCATTTGCGCGTCGTGGGTGGGTTGATGACACACTCTATTATTATCGCGAAAACAACCCTAGCTCTTACACTAACAATATCACTTCTCGCAATGCCATCTCATTTCTCAAGTCACAGCAGATTGTTGCCGATTTTATCACCTCGGGGGACCAATGGAGAAAATACCGCATGGCTGCCGAAGTGGGCTGGGTGAATGTGTGGCGATTTGCAAGAAGATTTGGTGTTGAGCATCAATTAGTACGAGAACATTTCACTCATGAGCCATCTCACGTTCTCACACGATTAATCTCATCAATAATGCGGTCACGCACTCCTTATCCCGTAGCAAATTTTCTTTACAAGGCTGCGCGGTCAATAACTTTGTGGTAGAGTATTTTCAAGAGTGAAGAATCTTATAGATAAGTTCTCGGAGCAATGCGTTAGCATCCTGGCGCGACTTTATACCCTTGCTTCTCGAGTCACATTGTCTAATATAAGTAATGATATTTACGCATGAGGCTGTGCTGTAGAATTGTGCCGCTTCGGCAAATTTCTTTACCCTAAAAGTTGATGTCGTTCCCACAGCAGCCATCAGACCTTCTTGCGAGCGGTCTTTGGTGGCACGGAAGAGTAGCAGTTTTGAGAAGAATGAAAATATCATGCTCACCGTCACTATGGTTGGATTATTCTTGGGATTTTTCTCATAGTAATTAATAATTTCAAATGCCTTCTTAGCATTGCGGTGGGCTAGGGCTTCTTGAAGCTCAAAATTGTTGTAATCCTTACTGATGCCAATGTTCCGCTCTATGAGCTCGGGCGTAATACGCTTGTTGGCATCTACTAGGATTGTCAGTTTGTCTATCTCGGTATAAAGGCGAGATATGTCATTGCCCACGTTTGACGCTAGCATCGACAGCGACTTGTCATCAATGCTGCATCCTAGCGACTTTATATACTCCATCGCTGCCATTTCCATAGGGCGACCTTCGCGCAACTTGTCGCTACGAAAGATAATTCCCGTTTTATTTTTCTTAACGGCGTCAACCAATTCCTTGCCTGCGATGGCTCCATTCTTGTTGCATACCACCAGTATGGTGCTCATCATGGGCTGCTCGGCATAGTGCTTGAGAACGTTCAACTCGTTGGCATTACCTTTGTTGTTCATCTTGCCAACGTTCTGTGCCTCTCTAATCACAACAACCTGATACTTTGCCATGGCGGGATATTGGCGACACATGCTAATCACATTGCGCATGTCGCTAATGTCAATGCCATATACCACGTTCAAGTTAAAATCCACCTCATGGGGCTGCAACGCATTTTCCACTATCGCTTGCTCCAGCTTGTCGATGTAGTAACCTTCCTCACCATGCAAGACATAGATGGGGGCGAACTTCTTCGACTTTATATCGCTCAAGAGGCTAAGATAGGTGTTGGAGTCTTTTTTTGCTGCCATATTTCAAGTTTTTGCACGTTGCAAAATGATGGATTCGAAATTTTTTTGTAAATTTACACATTATTTCTCAATCTCACAAATATAATTTACATGCAGCGGCTCAACTTGCCTCAGTATCAGTTTAATATAAAAAGCGATGGTGACTCTTTTGTCATCCTCGATCAGCTTAGGAAGCGATGGGTAACGCTCACACCCGAGGAGTGGGTGCGACAAAACTTTGTGCGTTTCCTCATTCATGATAGGCAATTTCCCGCGGCATTAATGAACAATGAGATTTCGCTTGTGCAGAATGGTATCAAGCGACGTTGCGACACTCTTGTGGCCGACCGCAATGGGAACCCTCTCGTGATAGTGGAGTATAAAGCGCCATCTGTTGAAATAACTCAAAAGACCTTTGACCAGGTGGTGCGATACAACATGGTGTTAAAAGCCAATTTTCTCATCGTCTCTAACGGTCTTAACCACTACTGTTGCAAGATTGACTATAAAACAGGGTCTTACATTTATTTGCATGACATACCATGCTATGAACAACTAAAGCAAGATTAAAAACGCAATCGTGGAAGATTATTTAAATAAACTAAATGAACAGCAACGTGATGCCGTGGTATATTGCGATGGACCTCAACTAGTGATTGCTGGAGCGGGTTCAGGCAAGACTCGGGTGCTTACCTATAAGATTGTGCATTTGCTGCAGCTGGGATATAAGCCTTCGCACATCATGGCGCTTACTTTTACTAACAAGGCGGCGGGGGAGATGCGCGACCGCATTACACCGCTGGTGGGAGAACAACAATCATCTAGGCTATGGATGGGGACCTTCCATTCTATTTTCTCCAAACTACTTCGCATTAATGCCGAGCGCATTGGCTTTAAGCACGATTTTACCATCTATGACACTGCCGACAGTAGGTCGCTCATCAAGCTCATCATCAAGGATTTGCAACTTGATGATAAGGTTTACAAGCCATCAACGTTGCAGGCGCGCATCTCAACAATGAAGAATGCTCTCATCACGCCTTCTTATTATGAGAAAAACAAGGCACTTCGTGAGGAGGATGAGCGGCACAAGCGGCCATTAACGAGCGAGATTTATAAAACCTATTGTCATCGCTGTAAAATATCAGGAGCGATGGACTTTGATGACCTGCTTGTTTACACTAATATACTACTGCGCGACAATCCCGACCTGCTTGAGAAATATCAAAACTACTTTGAGTATATCCTTGTTGATGAGTATCAGGACACTAACTTCGCGCAGCACCTCATCATCACACAGCTTGCCAAGAAACATAGCCACGTGTGTGTCGTTGGTGATGACGCTCAAAGTATTTACTCTTTTCGTGGGGCGAACATATCTAACATTCTAAATCTCAAGCAATCCTTCCCTAAGTTACAAACTTTCAAGCTGGAGCGAAACTATCGTTCTACGCAAAACATAATTGGAGCGGCCAACACATTAATTGACAAGAACAAGCAGCAAATCAAGAAAAATATCTACAGCGAAAACCCTGTGGGCTCAAAAATTAATGTCGTGGCGTGTTTCAACGACTACGAGGAAGCCTATGTCGTTTCGAGCACTATTTCCTCGCTCAAGGCGAGGGAAGGATGCGCTTACGAGGATTTTGCTGTGCTTTACCGCACCAATGCCCAGTCGCGTGTGCTGGAAGAGGCACTGAGCAGTGGAGGACTAAAGAACAAGCATGGCGAGAAGCGCAGGCCCATTCCTTACCGCATTTATGGAGGCCTCTCGTTCTACCAGCGCAAGGAGATTAAAGACGCGTTGGCTTATTTCAGGCTTACTATCAATCCCAATGATGATGAGGCGCTAAGACGAGTTGTTAATTATCCCAAGCGAGGCATTGGCGATACTTCGCTGGCTAAAGTGCAGCACTGCGCTATCGATGGTGGGGTGAGCTTGTGGGAGGTGATTACTAATCCCACCAGCTATCGGCTGGACGTTAACAACGGCACTTTGCGCAAGCTTCAGTCATTTGCCGAGTTGATTAGCAGGTTTGCGGCTCAAGACCAGGCGGGTACCAACGCTTACGAAATGGGACGAGTCATTATCGAAGATAGTGGCATTATGGCGGATTTGATGAAGGAGAAAACTGTCGAGAACATCAGCAAGCAAGAGAATATAAATGAGCTACTTGCCGCTATTCACGACTTTGTAAATAATCAGGAGGAACAAGGCTCTACCGAGACTATGATGACCGACTTCCTGGCTCAAGCTTCGCTCGCTACCGATCAGGATACCGACAACTCTACTGGCGACTGCGTTACTCTCATGACAGTGCATGCAGCCAAGGGGTTGGAATACAAGAATGTGATAATAGTGGGTGTGGAGGAGGACTTGTTTCCATCGGCTATGAGCCAAGACAGTCTTGCAGCCATCGAGGAAGAACGGCGATTGCTATATGTCGCTATCACTCGAGCCGAGAAAAATTGTGTCATAACCTATGCTAACTCGCGATTTCGCAACGGCAATAACATAAACTGCCAGCCTAGCAGGTTCTTGCGGGATATCGATCCTCAGTACCTGTCGGTTGCAGCCACCAGCAATTTTAAGATCAAGAATGTAGACGATGATATCTCAAGTTCAGGCTGGAAAAATCAACGCTCATCTAGTACATCTAGTCGTGTCGATCCAGTCTTTACCAGCGACTATCACGCTTCTGTGTCAAGACCGTCTAACTCGGTTGCATCTAGGCCATTTAGCGCTCCGGCCCCTACTGTTGGCGGTGGCAACTTCACTCTTCATCAGCTCAGTGAGATTAGCGAGGGTGTTTCTATCAAGCACAATAAGTTTGGTAGGGGAGTGATAACTAAAGTCGACACCAGTGGCAGTGAGCCCAAGATTGTTGTGGAATTTGACGTTATGGGGCAGCGCACATTGCTCCTGAAATTTGCTAAATTTGAAATTTGTTAAAATAATATTGCTATGAACACACCTTATTATATAGTCTATGAAGAAAAACTAAGGCATAATATCGACCTTATCACTCGAGTGAGTCGCGAGAGTGGCGCCAAGATAATAATGGCTTTTAAGGCCAATGCTCTGTGGCGCACGTTCCACATCTTTCGTGAATATGGCATTTGTTCTACCGCAAGCTCGGTAAACGAGATGTTGCTGGCTAACGATGAGCTACATTGCAAGGCTCACACTTATTGCCCTGCCTACACACTTGAGACCATAGAGCAATACATTACCGGCAGTAGCCACATCACCTTCAACTCGGTAGCCCAGTTTGAGAGGTTCAAGCCGGTTATCGATCGTCATAACACCGAGTGCCCCGACGAGCGTATCAGTTGTGGATTGCGCATCAATCCCATGTGCTCGGTCATTGAGACCGACATCTATAACCCTTGCTGCCCTGGGTCGCGATTTGGAACTCTTGCCCAGGAGCTAACGTTACTTCCACAGGGGCTTGAAGGATTTCATTTTCATGCCTTGTGTGAGTCTACTTCCTACGACCTTGCCAAGGTGCTTAATGCCATGGAAGAGCAGTTTGGGCACTGGCTACCGCAACTCAAGTGGATTAACATGGGTGGGGGGCACTTGATGACCCGCAAGGGATATGACGTGAAGCATTTGATTTACCTCTTGCAAGACTTTAAGCGCCGTCATCCCAATCTAGAGGTAATCCTCGAGCCGGGGAGTGCTTGGTGTTGGCAAACGGGCGACCTCGAGGCATCGGTAGTTGATGTGGTGGAAAACAGTGGTATCAAGACTGCTATTGTCGACGTCTCGTTTGCTTGCCACATGCCCGACTGCCTTGAAATGCCTTACAAGCCAGTCATTACTCAGGCTCTTCAAGATGTGGATTTCAGCAAGCCCACCTATCGCATTGGAGGCAATTCATGCCTCAGCGGTGATTATGTGGGTGACTGGAGCTTTGATGCTCCACTCAAAGCTGGTGACCGATTAACATTTGAGGATATGAATCACTACACAACAGTGAAAACCAACATGTTCAACGGCATCACTCATCCGGCAATAGTTCTCCAGCACCTCGACGGCACACAAGAAACCTTGCGCCAGTTCACCTATCAGGACTACAAGTCACGCATGAGCTAGCTTCCAGTATTTCTTATAATTGTCTTCAAATAAAATCCAAAAGCCTCACGAGCTAGGAATTTGTATAATCCTGCTGGTGAGGCTTTTTAACACAAATCGGTCATTACGCCGACGATAGGTTAGTTTAGATGTCCACTAATGATGTTTACTTCTTAATCCCGTCACGCTTGAGGAGCGCATCGATTTTGGGCTCTCGGCCACGGAAGCGCTTATAGAGGGTCATTGGGTCCTCGGTACCACCGCGTTCGAGAATATTCTCCTTAAATGAGGTCGCTGTGGCGGGGTTGAAGATGCCGTCTTCCTGGAACTTGCTGAAAGCGTCGGCATCGAGTATCTCGGCCCACTTGTAGCCATAATATCCAGCCGCATATCCTCCAGAGAAAATGTGTGTGAACTGTGGCGACATCATGCATCCGGCAACCGGTTTGAACACTTCAACAGGTTTCATAGCTTCATACTCAAACTTAAAGGCGTCGCCCGAAACAGGGTGAGTAATAGTGTGATAGGCCATGTCGAGGTAGCCAAAACTAAGCTGACGCAAGCAGGCATAGGCTGCACCATATTGTTGTGAAGCCTTAATCTTCTCAACCAAGTCTTGGGGGATGCTCTCGCCAGTGAGATAGTGACGTGCGAAACTGTCGAGATACTCACGCTCGCTGAGGAAGTTCTCGTTGAACTGTGAGGGTAGCTCAACAAAGTCACGATACACATTGGTGCCCGAGGTGGATGTGTATTTACACTTCGACAGCATGCCATGCAAGCCGTGCCCAAACTCATGCATGAAGGTTTCTACTTCGTAGTAGGTGAGTAGTGATGGCTTGGTGTCGGTGGGGCGCGTGAAGTTCATCGTGAGGGTGACGATGGGGCGCACGTCATTGCCATCGGCATCGCGATACTGCTCGCGGAAGTTGGTCATCCATGCACCGCTCTGCTTGGTCTCACGAGGGAAGAAATCAGTATAGAGCAATGCTACAAAGTTGCCATTGCCGTCGGTGACGTCATATACCTTCATCTCGGGGTTAAACACTTGCGCGTCATAGTTCTCGGTGAAGTGTAGTCCATAAAGCCTAGTTGCTAGACCAAAAACTCCGTCTATAACATTCTCTAGTTTGAAATAGGGGCGAAGAAGCTCATCGTTGATTGAGTATTTTTCCTCTTTTAGCTTGTTGGAATAGTAAGAATAGTCCCAGGGCATGATTGTAAACTTCTTGCCCTCAAGCTTGCTGGCATATTTGTTTAAATTGTCCATGTCGCTCTTTTGGGCCTTGCTGTAAGCATCTTTGAGCTGGTTAAGCATGTTGTAGACATTGGTGGGATTTGCCGCCATTTTGTCTTCAAGCTGATAATCGGCAAAGGTTTTGTAGCCAAGCAAGTTTGCAATTTCGAGACGAGTATTGGCAATCTGCTGCATTACTTCTATGTTGTTATACTCTCCACTTGTGCACTGCGAGTTATACATCTTGTATAGTTTCTCGCGCAGGTCACGGCGTGAGCTGTACTTCATGAACGCCATGTAGCTGGGGGCTTGAAGAGTGATAAGGTACTCACCTTTGCGTTCCTTGGCCTTAGCGGCGGCTGCGGCTGCCTCAATAGCGCTCTCGGGCAATCCTGCCAAGTCACTCTCTTTGAGCCACATTTCATATTTTGAAGTCTCCTTGAGTGCGTTCTGGTCAAACTTGAGTGTGAGCTGGGTTAATCGAGTGGAAAGTTCTTTATACTTGTCACGGTCGGTTCCCTTGAGTGCCGCTCCACTGCGCACAAACGACTCGTGTGTCTTGTGCAAGAGCATCCAGTCCTCTTGGTCATATTTGCTCTTGTCGAAGTGCTTATAGACGTAGTCGACACGTTGCCACAGTTTTTCATTGAGCGTTATGCTATTGCCGTGCTCGGTAATGAGTGGAGACATACGTTCCGAAATTGCCATCAGCGAGTCGTCGGCATTGGCCGAGAGCATGGGGTAGAACACGCCAAGCACGCGGTTGAGCATCTCGCCCGAGCGTTCCATTGCCACGATGGTGTTCTCAAAGGTGGGTGTCGCTTCTTGGTTGGCAATCGAATCGATTTCTTTACTGTGTCGTTTCATTCCCTCGATAATAGCCGGCTCATAGTCGGCAGTTGTGATGCGGTCGAAGGGGATAGCTCCATTCGTTGTCTTGAATGGTTGAAAAAATACATTGTCGGCACTGATCATAGTTGCAATAGTAAGAAATAATGATATTGATAAAATAATTTTTTTCATTAGTGTTATAATTATTATGTGTTGATTACTTAAGATATCACAGCATCGAGCACAAGTGCGTAATCCTCGGCAGTGATGCCCTTGGCTAGGAGATATTTTGAGTCGGCTACATAAAGCTTTGAGAACGAGTCAATATTTTTATTCTCAAGTTCTAGCGACTTGCGGTAAAGCTCTATAGCCTTGCCCATTTCACCCATTGCCTGGCGCAAGTGACCATAGTTGAGATAATCTTGAGAGGTAGGAGAGTCTTCGGTCACTATTTTTTCATAATAGTTCAACGCTTCCTCGTTTTTCCCAAGCATGAAGCAGCACCAGGCGATAGGGCGCCAGGCTCGATGCTTTGCGCCACTCATGAAGTCGGCTTTATAATATTGTTGCAGAGCGTTGTCATAGTCGGCGCGGTCCAGGTAGCAGTGACCCAGATTGAGGCACAGTTGCACGCTCTGTGGCGATAGCTCTAAAGCCCTGCCGAAATATTCGATGGCTTTGTCATGATTGTGTAAGCTACGGTAGCACTGAGCCATTTGCTTCAAGTTCCACGAGTCGGTGTCATCAGCCAGTTCATAGCGTGAGTAGCTCTTGAGTGCCTCGCGATACTTCCCAAGTGCCTGGTAAGCATACCCTATTTTTTGGTAAACATGTGGGTTAGCATCATGGTTCTTGAGCATGTAATTAAAATATTTTATGGCGTCATTATAGAATCCATTCTTGAAGTAGAACTCTGCTAATATCGAGAGGGTCTCGGTATCACCAATGTAGCACCGCAAGCTCTCCACTTCCATCAGGTTGATGTCGGTGTCGAAAATTGAGATGAATTCGCGACGACGGGAGTATAGCTTGAAAAAGCGATACAGGTCCTGGATATAGCGGTTCACAATAATGTCGCGCATCTTGATTAATGACTGACCAGCGTCGCTCTGAAGCTCTTCAAACTGCTCGCGCTGGGCGTCAAACTGCTGGAACATCATGTCGCGCTGAGCCTGTGGTGCGCTCGCCATCGAGAGGAGCATCGAGTACTTGTCGCTGTCGCACAAGATGGGCATCATCTTGAACAACGACGTTAGGGCACTGCGACTTGAGCCAAAGGCATCGCTAACCACCGAGCTCTTGTCATGATAGGGCAAGAACCAGTTAGAGAGGGTGTTGAAAAATGGATAAGATTTTAACTTGGCAAATGTGGAGATAAACACATCACCGCCTTCAAGCTGTATCTCGTTAAACTCCTCGAGTTTGCGGCTTATACCGCTCTTGTCGAGCCACTCTTGCCATTGAGGGTTTTCTTCAATCTCACTGATGTCGATTGTACCAGGAGTTTTCCCCTTGATTTTGTTGAATAAATCAGGACTCATCTTGTTGATCTCAGGCATTAGCCCTTCACGCATCTTGCGTGATATGTTGTCGGTGTTGCGGCTGTGGATGAGGCGAGTAAAGATGAGCCGGAGGTCTTGTTTAAAGCTTGGAACTTCTTCTAGTTTTGATAACTCTTTTTTGATAAATTCACTGCATGCCAAGCGTTTGCGGTGCAAGAATGTGGCTATCACAGCATTGATGAGGGCTCGCAACTTGAGGTCGTCGTTGCCACCACCAGTAGCATAACACCGCAGTAGTAGTGCCAGCTTGGGCTCGTCATAGAAAGTTGTCAATCCCAGCAGCAGGGCCGAGATAATCAGGCTCTTGAGGTGCGCCGGTATAGTCTCGTTACCCATGAGCCCTGTCATGAGGTCGACATCACTAGCGGGGGTGGGGAACGTGCTCCACACCTGGTTGAAAATATCACTCTCCAGTCGCTCGCATTGCACAGTGATGCTCCTGGCGGCTACTGTGTCGCGACTGCTTTCTTCCACACTATTGATGAGGTTTAGCTTGTTGCGCTCCACATTATACTCTTCAATGAGCGATTGCAGGCTCGTTGTCTTGCTGGCCTTGTGGCGCACATAGAAGATGTGAGACGACCTGGTGTCAAGAAGTGAGATAGAAGCTTTATCGGTCAAGGTGTAGGTGTCGTCAATCAGTTGCGACAAGATGGCATTGCGTTGAGGATCCAGAACCCCGTTTGACAGATACTGAAGCATGAAACCATAGGCGGTGTTGATGCGTTTCAGCTCGTCGTCAAGTATCCACAGCCCCGATTCCCCCACTAGCTTTTGCAATAGTGATAATGCCATCGTCAAGTGTCGATTGGCAAGATTGACGTGTATTTCGTTTCTTGTTTTTGTGATATCGGCAATTTCCATAAAAATAGTGACAACTGTGTTTATAGAATTATTGTTTTGCAAATTCTGTGCAAAAATAATAAAGTAACTAAAATCTGCCAAAATATCACTCTCAAATAACATCTTTGAGCATTAGCGCTATATTAAAAACAACGCTGATTTTTCACAAAAATGCGATTAAGCGAGTCAAAGCTGAGCCCCAGCTCAAAGCCTTGCGAGCGTGAGCATTTTATTTAAAAATGCGATTAAACGAGTCAAATCTGAGCTTGCTCAAAGCTTTGCGAGCGTGAGCATTTTATTAAAAAATGCGATTAAGCGAGTCAAATCTGAGCTTGCTCAAAGCTTTGCGAGCGTGAGCATTTTATTTAAAATTCGTAGTTCTAAATGAAAATATTCCTTTTTAATTTTGTAATTCACTCAACTTGCACTAATTTTGCACAAAAGTTTGAAACAAATAAATACAAATATTAACATTCAAAGATAAACTATATCATGGTTATCCAGCGCAAACAGTCGTTATATCTTCTCATTGTGGCAATACTGATGGGAATTTTCGCATTCATGCCCACGTTGATGGACGCCAATGGAAAAGTGATTTTGGGAGGTTTTGGTCAAGGGATTGATTTAATTCCTTTCATGCTCAACTGCCTAGTGTCATTGCTGGCTTTTATTACAATATTTAAGTTCAAGAACTTAAAATTGCAAAAGCCACTCACTGTGGTGGGAGTGTTACTTGTTGTCGCATCGTTGGCAACGATATGCCTCATTGCACTATTTGTTAAGAATTGCGACATCATGGATAGCATTACTTATTATAATGTGCTTCCGGTAATTGCGATTATTTTCTTGCTACTGGCACACAAAGGCATTTCGCATGATCAAAAACTGCTAAGTGGTAGTTCGCGCATTAGATAATTTTTAGGGAAAAATACGGATTTTAGAGACCACATTAAAAATCTATTTTAGTTATGATAACTGCAATGATCACAATTTTTGTGATTGGGTATCTGCTTATTGCACTTGAACATTCTTTAAAGGTTAACAAATCGACATTCGCACTGATCATGTGTGCTGCGATTTGGTCGGTTTACTCGCTTTGCTCTCACGACTCTTCAATGTCGGAGGAATTATTGAAATATCTAGGTGAGACATGCGAGATATTGATGTTTCTTATTGCCGCAATGACAATTGTGGAGCACATCGACCGCTATGGTGGCTTTAGTTTTATCACTGAGCACATCCATGCCAAGAATAAACGGCGCATGTTGTGGATATTGTCATTGACCACATTCTTCATGTCGGCTGTGCTCGACAACATGACTACCACTATCATCATGATCATGATGCTGCGTCGTCTATTGCCCGACCAGAAGGAAAGATGGCTTTTCGCGGGGGTGCTTGTGCTTGCTGCAAATAGTGGTGGAGCGTGGTCACCTATTGGCGACGTTACCACAATCATGCTGTGGATGGCCGACAAAGTGACTGCCATGAGCCTTATTGACAATCTGCTCTTGCCATCTTTCGTATCGGTAATAGTACCACTTGCTATTGCGACGCATTGGATAAAAAAAGAGCCTATGCCCAAGCCCATGGCACGACGCGAGGAGGCTATACAGATGTCGCAAGAGCATCCTCACATCAGCAAGGCAATTCTCATTCTGGGTGTTGCAGGACTGCTCTTTGTGCCTATTTTCAAGACGGTTACTCATCTACCTCCTTACATGGGCATGATGTTGTCGCTGGGAATTATTTGGCTTGTAACCGAAGTGTTGATTACTCGCTACAAGATCGACCCCAAGCTGGGCGGGCGCGTGTCGCAAGCTATGCGTCGCATCGACATGTCATCAATCTTGTTCTTCTTAGGAATCCTCATGAGTGTGTCGGCATTGCAGCAGGCGGGCATTCTGCATCATGTGGCAGGAGCCCTGAATGATAGCATTCACGAACCAGTTTCAATAGCCGGTTTGATAGGTGTGCTATCGTCGATTGTCGATAACGTGCCACTGGTAGCTGCTTGTATTAAGATGTTCACAGGAATGACTGGAGCCGACCCTGCCTATCTGGAATATTTTGTTGAGGACGGGCTCTTCTGGCACCTGCTGACATTCACTGCCGGAGTGGGTGGTAGCTTGCTTATCATTGGTTCGGCTGCGGGTGTTGTGGCTATGGGTATTGAGAAAATACCTTTCTTCTGGTACCTCAAGAGGATTTCATTCATCGCATTCCTTGGCTACTTGGCAGGTATAGCAATTATTTGGCTAGAGAATATTCTCTTGCCATCGCTATAGCTTAAATAAAACATTAGTTGATATTAGAGTTGGTCGTGTTCTTTCAAAATCACCTGATTGAAACACGACCTGCTCCGTAGTAGTGCTCTACGTAATACTTTTGAGTGAGGTCACTCACAATCACACCACGTGAAGAGGAGGCGTGAACAAACTTGTTGTTTTTAAGGTATAAGCCCACATGAGTAATGCGGTCGCCACTGCCGCCATGGAAGAAGACGAGGTCACCCTCACGCAGTTCACTCTTGTCGATGGGAGTACAGTTCTTGGAATATTGTAGGCTACCGCGACGTTCAAGCGCAATATTATAAACACTCAAGTATACTTCCATTACAAATCCCGAGCAGTCGGCACCCACTTGCTTTGTGTGCCCACCGCCACGGTAAGGCGTCCCTAGCCAAGTTTTTACTTCATTATATAATGCTTTGTTATCATGGCGTCCAAGCTTAATGTCCAGTAGTTTCCATTGTGCGTCGGTAGCGTTGGCCGACGGGTCATCAATGCCACGGTCGTCATAATAATCATCGTCATTTGGTTTGGTCCTTGCCCAGTCGCGGTTGTGGTTGCCACCATTGCGCCACACGGCGCCGGGAGTGCGAGTTTGTCGGGTGGGATACTCGCTCAGGTCTTCACTTTCCTTTTTCAATAATCCACACGACACACTGCTTGCGCCAAGCATCACCGCCGCGGCACATATCATGATTTTACTATAGTGTCTTGAGGATTGCATAGATTTTATGAAATGATAAGGAGGTGTGAGAGACAATAGAAGCCACACCTCCTTTATTTATATTGCTTTTATTCTTCGGCTTTGGCCTCTTCTTGTGTTTCTTCCTCTTGGGGCAAGAAATCGGTCATGCCACTATTGATGAGAATGTTATACCAGTTGATGAGTTTTTTGATGTCGGTATTATACACACGGTCTACATCAAAGTCGGGCACTACACCCTTGAAAAACTCCTGTAAAGCCTCGGGTGCCTTATAGTCGGCGGTGTTGAGGGGCTTTGCGTCATATTTTGTCTTGATAGCCTCAAGCACCTCGCCTAGTGGCTTGTCGCCACTCAGGGTGTACATTGAAATGTCGCCAAGCGAAATCACTTTGTCGCGCTGGTGAGCTGTGCTACGTTTCTTGTCACTTATGTTTTCTACGATAATTACGTTCTTGCCGTAAGTTACTAGCTTGTATAATCCGGGACGACCCGAAATTGCCAAAATTTCTTTTAACATAGTTTTGTTATGAGTTATTATAAATATGTTTGTTGTAAAAATATCAAATTAATTAGCTAAGAAGCTCAATAATCTTGTCAAGCGCGGCTTGAAGGCCATCCACGTTCTTGCCTCCTGCCTGTGCAAAGCCTGGTTGGCCACCACCGCCACCGTTAATGAGCTTGGCGGCCTCACGAATAATTTGGCCGGCATTCTTGCCTTCCTTGGCAAGGTCGTCGCTCAAGGCTATGGTGAGCATGGGTTTGCCATTATTGTGAGTGGCGGCAACAAATGCCACACTCTCTTTCTTGTCACTCTTGATTGAAAGAGCGAGACTCTTAACGATGTCGGCGTCAAATTCTCCGTGCAAGTTCAATACACTAATTCCATTAACATTAGTGGCTGTAGTGTAGAGTTGCTCTTTTATCATTTTCACTCGGTCCTTGATAAACTCATCAACTTGCTTGTGAAGCGATGCGTTTTCGCTTATCGACTTAGTGATGGCTGTCATAATGTCAGGGGCATTGTTGAACAACTCTTTTATGCCCTTGAGAGTGTCTTCAATCTCGTCAATGGCATTCTCAACATTCTCGCCTGTGATAGCCTCAATGCGGCGAATTCCTGCCGCAATCGAACTCTCGCTAATAATCTTAATCATGCCTATGTTTCCACTGTTGTTCACGTGGGTACCGCCACACAACTCAACCGAGTCGCCATACTTAATCACACGCACCTTATCGCCATATTTCTCACCAAAGAGTGCCATTGCGCCCATCTCGCGTGCCTCGGCTATGGGCATCTCGCGATGCTCCTCGCGAACAATAGTTTGGCGCACTAGCGCATTAGCGATGTGCTCCACTTGCCTTATTTCCTCGGGAGTAACTTTCTTGAAGTGAGAGAAATCAAAGCGAAGCATGTTGGCGTCAACGTAGGAACCTTTCTGCTCCACATGGTTGCCGAGCACTTGCCGCAATGCATAGTGGAGTAGGTGAGTGGCAGTGTGGTTGCAAGCTATCGCCTCACGGTTGCGGGAGTCGATTTTTGCAATGAATGTAGCATTAACGTCGGCGGGCATTTTCTTCACGATGTGAACGGGAAGGTTGTTCTCGCGTTTAGTATCAATAACCTCTATCTTCTCGTCACCATTGATTAGTAAACCCTTGTCGCCCACTTGACCGCCCATCTCGGCATAGAATGGTGTCTTGGCAAGCACCACCTGATAGAACTCATTCTTCTTTTGCACAACATGGCGATAGCGCAAAATTTTGGTCTCACACTCAGTAAGGTCATAGCCCACAAACTCGGTGTGGCCATCTTGTAGCTCTACCCAGTCGCTGGCTTCAACGGCAGCGGCATTGCGGGCGCGTTGCTTTTGCTTTGACATCTCAGCGTCAAACTGCTCTTTGTTGACTGTCATCTCATTCTCTTTAAGGATGAGCTCGGTCAAGTCGAGGGGGAAACCATAGGTGTCATAGAGGGTGAATGCTACAGTGCCGTTGATTTCCTTTGAGCCCGAAGCCTTGGCTTTCTTGATCACATCGTCTATCATTTTCATGCCAGTCTCTAGAGTGCGAAGGAAAGCGTCTTCTTCTTCCTTTATCACATGCTTGATGAGGTCGGCTTGAGCTGGTAGCTCAGGATAGGCTTCGCCCATCGACTCAATCAATGTGTCGACGAGCAAGTGCATGAACGCCTCCTTAAAGCCCAGGAAGGTGTAGCCGTAGCGCACCGCGCGACGCAAGATGCGACGAATTACATAACCAGCCTTGGCATTGCTTGGCAGCTGACCATCGGCAATGGAGAATGCTATGGTGCGCACATGGTCGGCGATAACGCGCATCGCTACATCAGTATCGTGCTCTTTTCCATATTCCTTGCCGGCAAGTAAACCAATCTTCTTAATGAGTGGCTGGAATACATCGGTGTCGTAGTTCGACTTCTTGCCTTGTAGTGCCATGCACAAGCGCTCAAATCCCATGCCTGTGTCAATAACCTTAGCGGGAAGTGGCTCAAGTGAGCCGTCGGCCTTGCGATTGTACTGCATGAACACTAGATTCCATATTTCAATCACTTGTGGATTATCCTTGTTGACAAGTTGTGCGCCTGGAATGGCGGCTTTTTCCTCGTCGCTGCGCAGGTCGATGTGAAGCTCGGAGCAAGGACCACATGGACCGGTATCGCCCATCTCCCAGAAGTTGTCATGGCGATTACCGTTGATGATATGGTCTTTGGGCAAATGTTTTTCCCAGTAGCTCGCAGCTTCGTTGTCGCGGTCAAGACCTTCGGCGGGTGAACCCTCAAACACTGTCGCATACATCATGCTCGGGTCAAGCTTTAGAACATCTACTAGATATTCCCAGCAATAGTCGATGGCCTCTTTCTTGAAATAGTCGCCAAACGACCAGTTGCCAAGCATTTCAAACATGGTGTGATGATAAGTGTCATGTCCCACTTCCTCCAGGTCGTTGTGCTTACCACTCACGCGTAGACACTTTTGTGAGTCGGCTACGCGAGGCCATTGGGCATCTTTGTTTCCTAAAATGATGTCCTTAAACTGGTTCATACCAGCATTTGTGAACATCAAGGTTGGGTCATCTTTTATTACCATGGGAGCTGAGGGCACGATGTGATGGTTGCGTTCCTCAAAGAATTTCTTGAACGAATTCCTAATTTCTTTTGCTGTCAACATAGATTGCAATTATGTTAGATTTGATTATTTACTCATTTTTTTCTTGCTAGGTTATCCAAAAAGTTGTAACTTAGCACAAAAATTTGGGCAAAGTTAATAATTTTACCTGTATTTTTATTATTACAATAGTCAAAAAAACTGAAAAACTCATTTTATAATGGAAGATAATCTTAGCAAAAAGTTTTACAGAATAGGCGATGTGGCCGAAATTCTAAATATCCCCACATCCACTCTGCGCTATTGGGAAAAGGAGTTTACTGTTATCAAGCCCAAGCGTAATGCTAAGAACATCAGGGTATATACGGTTAAAGACATTGAGACCATCAAGATGATTTACTATCTTGTGAAGGAGAAAGGACTCAAGCTCGATGCGGCGCAAGCCATGATAAAGCGCAACCGCGACGGGGTGTCTAAGCAATTTGAGGTTGTGGAACGCCTTAAAGCCATTCGTGAGCAACTCGTGCAACTAAATATTGCTCTTGACTCTATAGAATAGTGATAATACATTATCCTTTACCTATGATAATATATAGTTTTTGTTTTAAATTTCAATAAATTATTTGTGTGTCTGAATACCTTGGCATATATTTGTGATTAATAAATGTTTAACGATAAAATCATAATGTATGAAAAAAGGTGTTTTACTCTCATTTTTTGCGGTATTGTTTGCCTTCTCAACTCGTGCGGCGATACAACTGCAAGAGCCTGTTGTAGACTTTGAAAATGGATACATTGAGTTTACTGGTTTTAACACAGATGGTAACTATAAATTTATCCTTAACACTTACGAGTGGCCTTCTGATCATGGACCTCAGTTCCAACTCACTGTGGAACCTATCGATGATTCTAAAGATGCAGCTTTTTCGGCCGACGACCTTAATGACCCAAACTATTGGGAGCCTATGTTTATGAGTGTGACAGAGCAAATGGCAGGCCAAGCGATGACTGTGCAAGATAATGTTAAACGATTATATCTGGGCGATGTTCAATTGCTTCCTAGCCAGTTTATAGATTATAACAATCTTCACATTATTGGCTTCGACTTGAAGAAGGACTACACGCTACCCTCGGGCTGTCTGCAATATGCCGGACAACATTTGGAAGAGATAGACGTTAAATGTGACGGGACTATGACTCTGAGCCCCAATTCATTGCCAGCCAACAAGGCTTTCACTGTGAACGTATACACTCAGCAAGTATATGATGAGTGGAACAATTACAAGATGTCATATAATTGTGATTATATTATCAATTATGATAACGGTAGCACACAGGCTGCTATAACTGGTGTTAAAGTAAATGTCAGTGTGGAAGATGAGTCTTTTACTGAACAACTTCCTGCTACGGGATTTCCTGAAGTGGAGATAGAAGCGCCAATCTCAAATTTTTATCTCAACAGTTTTGAGGTTGACGTCAATGTTGAAGTGGATGAAATTTTTATGGATTATGCAATAACTCAAGAGGGACAATCACCTGGCGGTTGGACATCAATTCATGCCACTAAAACCGAAGATGGTAAATGGGTTGCCGACAACATTAATCTTAACATCCTTCAAGGCTTAGAGGTTGGAAAAAACTATGTCCTGAATTTTGATTTTATCTCTGGTTATGTTGATGAAGTAGGGGATCGTTTGCGCTACGATAATGGTGGCATTATGTACAGGGTGAAATTTGTGTGTGGAGCAGCTTCGGTGGCAAAACCTGGCGATGTTAATGGCGACGGCGTGTGCACCGGTAGCGATGTTACAGCACTCTACAATGCTATCCTCTACAATGACTATAGTAAGATTGTGAACGGAGACCAAAATGGTGACAACGTAATCACCGGTAGCGATGTGACAGCTATTTATAACATTATCCTTGGTTTTAAATGATGCACTTCAATTATTAGAAAAAAAATTCTTTCAGACAATTCTTAAATACAATTAGTGAAGGGGGACGCTCCTGGCGTCGCTTAATATTAAAGCTTCGCTAAAATTAATAAAAAAAATTGTTTATAGCTAACCACGAATATACACTAATGTTAATTGTCTGTAATAAGTCCCCTCAAGTGCACAAAGTTTTTTGTCAATAATTGTCTTAAAAAATTGTCTGAAAGTACTGAATAATGGAAGATTTTGCGGCGATTGATTTTGAGACAGCTAATGGAGAGCGCACTAGTGTTTGCGCCGTGGGTGTGGTAGTTGTGCGTGGGGGAGAAGTGGTAGACTCTTTCTACTCGCTTATCAAGCCAGAACCTAACTACTATAACTACTGGTGCTCGCGAGTGCATGGTCTATCACGCGCCGATACCGACGACGCACCCATCTTCCCCGATGTGTGGGCAATGATTGAACCACGCATCCAGGGGTTACCTTTGGTTGCTCATAACAAGGCTTTTGATCAAGCTTGTTTGCAAGCTGTAATGCGATGTTATAACATGGATTTTCCAAACGATGTGCCATTCTTGTGCACACTGCAGGCGTCGCGTCGCAAGATGCGCAATCTCCCCAATCATCAATTGCCCACCGTGGCGGCGGCCTGTGGCTATCACATCACTCATCATCATCATGCTCTTGCCGATGCCGAGGCCTGTGCCGCGATAGCTCTAGAAATATTATAGGACAATTTTTTAAAAAAAGTTTAAATAAAAGAAATGCGTCACATCACACAGTGGTGAGTGGCGCATTTCTTTTGTTAATAATCAATTATGTGTTACTTGATATTTAATTTCTCGGGCTCTAAAGTCTTGGGCATGGGAGTCTCTTGACCTTTATTCTCAATTTCTTTAACCTTAGCAATAGAGTCTTGCTCAAGTTTGTAGGCCTTAGCAGCTTCGCTGCCTGGCTTCAGCCATGTGTCGAGCCAGCGGAAGAACTCACGTTGCCACAGCAGTGAGTTTTGTGGACGCAAAATCCAGTGATTTTCCTCGGGGAATAGCACCATGCGTGCAGGAATGCCACGTATCTTAGCCGCGTTAAATGCTTGAGTTGCTTGAGTGAAGACGATGCGGTAGTCAAGTTCGCCAGCTGTAATCATGATAGGAGTGTTCCAGTTGTTGACAAAGTTGATAGGGTTGGCTTCGCGATAGGTCTTTTGGGCCTTTGCATTGTCTTTCTCCCAAACTGGACCGCCCAGGTCCCACTGAGTGAACCACATCTCCTCGGTCTCAAGATATTGTGCCTCAAGGTTGAAAATGCCTGCGTGAGCTAGGAAGCAAGCAAACATATTGTTGTGGTTGCCGGCTAGCCAGTAAACCGAGTAGCCACCATAGCTTGCACCTACGGCACCCATGCGGTCACCATCAATGTAGGGCTGTTGCTTCATGTAGGTAGCGGCACTCATGTAGTCTTTCATGTTTTGACCACCATAGTCTCCACTGATTTGCGCGTTCCACTCGGTGCCAAAACCTGGCAGGCCACGACGGTTAGGAGCGATTACCACATATCCTTGACTTGCCATCAGGCGGAAGTTCCAGCGATAGGAGAAGAATTGGCTCACGGGCGATTGTGGACCACCCTCGCAGAAGAAGATAGAAGGATACTTCTTGTTGGGGTCAAAGTTGGGGGGCAACACTACCCACACTGTCATGTCCTTGCCATCGGTGGTTTTAACGATTTCCTTGCGCATAGAGATAGAGTCGACTTTTGCAAGCAAAGCGTCGTTGGTGGTAGTGAGTTTCACGGGCTCTTTACCCATCTCAACACTGAAAATTTCGTTGGGCTCGGCATAGCTGTGGCGCAGTGTGAGAAGCTTGTTGTCCTTTAAAGGAACGATTGCGGCATAGTCGTGCCAGTCGTTGATACCTGGTGTGACAGTATCAACTTGTTGAGTCTCAACGTTCACACGGAACATTGGAATTGTTCCTTGATAGGGAGCGAGGAAGTAGATAAACTTGCCGTCGGGCGACCATTGCAGGTCATCGGCACTGTAGTCCCAGTTCTCGGTGAGGTCTTTTTTCTCGCCACTCTTGAGGTCAAGAACAAAAATGCGGTTCTTGTCGGCCTCATAGCCGTCATGCTCCATCGATAGGAAAGCAACCTTGTCCTTAAAGACGCGGGGATTAGTGTCATAGCCCATCATGCCCTCGGTGAGGTTTTTGATGGTCTTTCCGCTTGCTACGTCAAAGAGATAGAGATCGCTGTTGGTAGAGAAGGCATATTCCTTACCGGTTTTCTTGCGACAGGTGTAAATGACTTGTTTGCTGTCGGCTGTCCATGCCAGCGATTCAATGCCTCCCCATGGGAGCATGGGCGACTCATAGTCGGTGCCTTCAAGGATATCTTTCGGGTCTTTAACCACATTGCCGGTAAAGTCGGCGACAAAAGGATGTGGAACCTCGGTTACCCACTGGTCCCAGTGCTTGTACATCATGTCGTCGATGATGCGTGCGTTGGCCTTATCAAGGTCGGCATAGTGATCGGTTGGTTGAGTTTTGCCATACTTCACTTGGCTAACAAGGATGATTTTAGTACCATCGGGTGAGATAACAAATCCATCCACACCATTCTCCATCTCGCTCACGGGCTTGCGGTTGCCACCCTTAGCGTCCATAACCCAAACCTGTGTTTTAGAATCTTCCTTGGCTGGGTCACGATAGAGGAATGCGATTTGTGAACCATCGTTGATCCACACTGCGTTGCTCTCGCTGCTGGGTGTGTTGGTGATGTTAACTGCTGGAGTCTTGCCTTCAATGTCAATTAACCACAGGTCGGCATTTCCTTTGTTCTCTTTAACATCTTGATAATTGACACTGTAGAGGATGCGAGTGCCGTCGGGCGAAACTTGTGGGTCGCCCACGCGGCCTAGCGATAACAGAACCTCAGGAGTGAATTTCCCATCTTTAATCTCAATAGCTTGTCCACCAGCAGCGTCACTGCCTCCATTAGTACCTCCGTTAGAGGCTGTGTTGCAGGATGCGAGTGTCATCAATGCTGCTAATGAAGCCATAAATGTTGATTTTGCTAAATTCATAAAATAGTTGTTAATGATATAATAATAAGTTTATGTTAGTTCTTTAACATGCAAAATTATAGAAAATAAATGATTTATCACTAATTATCTTTCTTTTTTTTGTTCAGCATGTTTGCTATAAATAATAATGTGAAATGTTACAAATTATAATCGTGTTGATTATATTTTTTAGCTATTTAAGATTTTTTAAGCATATTAATGATTAAATATACACAAAAGCTGTATATATCTGCATCGATATTCAAGAATAACGAATAAAAATACTGTTATGAAATCAAAGAAGTATTTATTGCAAGAAGCGGATATACCACGTGCATGGTATAACGTAATCCCCGACATGGCTGTTAAGCCAGCGCCGTTGATTAATCCTGGCACCAAGGAACCTCTAAAAGCACAGGATTTGTACCCACTGTTCTCGAAGGCTGCCGCCGATCAAGAACTTAATACCACCGACCGATGGATTGAAATTCCCGACGAGGTGAGGGACATGTACCGTATATGGCGACCAACACCGCTCGTGAGAGCCAGGGGGCTAGAAAAATTGCTTGACACACCAGCACACATATATTTCAAGAATGAGAGCGTTAGCCCTGTTGGCTCACACAAGCTCAATTCGGCTATAGCGCAAGCTTACTACTGCAAGCAACAAGGTGTCACTAACATAACAACCGAAACCGGCGCTGGACAGTGGGGAGCGGCATTGTCGCTTGCCGCTAAGCATTTTGGTCTTGAACTGGCTGTTTATATGGTGAAGATTTCTTATGAACAGAAACCTTACAGGCGTTCTATCATGCAAACCTATGGCGCTGAGGTGATTTCTTCGCCAAGCATGTCGACCAAGGCTGGACGCAAAATTATTACCGATAATCCCAATTATCAAGGGTCGCTGGGCACAGCTATTAGCGAGGCCGTGGAACTGGCAATGAGTACTGATAATTGTAAGTACGTGCTCGGGTCGGTGTTAAACCATGTGGCTCTTCATCAAACGGTTATTGGCCTTGAAGCCGAGAAACAGATGGAAATGGCAGGTGAGTACCCCGATGTGGTGATTGCATGCTTTGGAGGTGGCAGTAATTTCTCAGGACTTGCGTTCCCTTTCTTGAGGCATAAGCTTATAGGTGAACGAGTTGATACCCGGTTTGTTGCCGCCGAACCATCTTCGTGCCCGAAGCTCACGCGAGGCATTTTTGAATATGATTTTGGCGATGAGGCTGGATACACTCCGCTCATTCCAATGTATACTTTGGGGCACAACTTCCGTCCAGCTAACATTCATGCGGGAGGCTTGCGTTACCATGGTGGCGGGGCGATTATTAGCCAGCTCAAGCATGATGGGCTGATTGAGGCTGTTGATATTGACCAACTTGATACCTTTAAGGCTGCCACTCTCTTCGCTCGCAGTGAGGGAATTATTCCTGCTCCTGAGTCGTCGCATGCTATTGCCGCCACCATCAACGAGGCGCTCAAGTGCAAAGTGAGCGGCGAGAAAAAGACAATTCTCTTTAACCTTTCAGGGCATGGACTTATCGATATGACAGCCTATGATCGCTACTTTGCTAACGACCTCACTAATTACACTGTCACCGACGAGGAGATTGCTCAATACACTAAGGATTTAGAAAAAATATTGTAATTGATTTTGGATATATAATTAGGCGTTACCTAACAAAATAAAATGTAAATCTTCGCTTTTCATATTGTGCATAATCACGGTTTTGCGCTAATTTCTATAAAAAAGTGCCGTCACCCAATTACGAGTGGCGGCACAAAAATTAATTATGAAAACAAAATAATTATTTAGTAATTGTTATGATTAGTGTGGCAATGGAAATAAGAGTTCCCACCGACGACATTCCCAGTGTCAATGCTGGTGGAATTTGCCATGACGAGCGAGCACGTGAGCTATTGGGCTCAACGTAGATGATGTCGTTCTGTTGCAGGTTAAAATTGGGAGAAACAAGAAAGTTCTTGTCGTTGAGGTTCACAGTTTGGATTGAGCGGCTACCGTCGCTATTGGTGCGCACTATCATCACATTATCGCGACGACCCTGAATAGTCAAGTCGCCAGCTTTAGCTATAGCCTCAAGGATATTTAATCTTCCGTTCACTGCCTTAATCTCTCCAGGGCTTTTTACTTCGCCCAGAATGTAAACCTTAAAATTCTGGAATCGAACCTCCACGCCAGGGCGCTCGGTAAGATAGCGAGGATATATTTGAGAAGCGATGTAATTCTCAGTAGCGCTCTTGCTCATGCCACCCACGTGCAGGGTGCCCAAGTAGGGGAACTCGATGTTGCCGTTGGCATCCACTAGGTAGTAGTACATTGAGTTCTCGGTGTTATTGTTCATGTTTGTGTTTCCACCCAAGTTGGTAATGTAATCACTCTTGTTAAATGGTTTCACGGCCTCGGTGTTGCGACTGATGACATTGATTTGCAACATGTCGCCAGGCATCACAACAGGATCGGTAGCCTTAGCGGCCGATTGCAGTACTTCTTGGGGCAACTGGTTTGCGCCAATCATGTAAGGAATGTCCTTTTGAGTATTACAACTAGAAAGAATCATAGTTGCGGTGGCAATGAGAAGTAATAGTTTTGATTTCATATTCTGTTTTGAAATTTATGGATTTACTATAGTTAATTTTTTGCAAATTTACATCAACTTTAATAAATCTCAAAAAAATAATGGCAAGTTTTTGCTTTTATCTTAAATAAACCGTAAAAAGTTGTTAAATAGCTACTATCAATTATATTCATTTAAATAAATATATGTATTTTTGTGTCGGCTTTTCCAAAAACGGATTTTGAAAAAAAGTTAATACACATAATAATTATTCAACTAATAACTAAAACAACAATTTTACTCAGTGAAAACCTTGAACTTTGAAGACTTGATTCAATTCAGGAAAAAAGCTCAAGCGGACTTGAACGTTCGCGAGTTGAGCTATGACGCTGTGAGTGAAAAAGCTTGTGGACTGGCAGTGGGTACTGAACACATTCAGTTGCTTTGCTGTGGGGGTACAGGCTGTAAAGCTTCTAACAGCGCAAAAATTGTCGACAACCTTAAGGCTGCTATTGAAGCTAATGGCATTGCAAATAAGGTAGAAGTAATCGTGACCGGATGCTTTGGCTTCTGTGAGAAAGGCCCTATTGTTAAGGTTATCCCCGACAACACTTTTTACACACAAGTTAAACCCGAAGATGCCGAAGAAATCGTTAAGGAACATGTCATTGGCGGGCATCGTGTAGTGCGATTGCTCTATGTTGACCCTAAGACATCAGAGCATGTTAGTGACTCTAAGCACATGGATTTCTACCGCAAGCAGAAGCGTGTGGCTTTGCGTAATTGCGGTTTTATCAATCCAGAGAACATTGCTGAGTACATCGCTCGCGACGGCTACATGGCACTCTCTAATGCACTTCAAAACCAAACTCCCGAGGATGTAATTGACATCATCAAGAAGTCGGGACTGCGTGGTCGTGGTGGTGCTGGTTTCCCTACTGGCATGAAGTGGGGATTTGCGCGTGGCTATCAAGCTGAGCACAAGTATGTGGTTTGTAATGCCGATGAGGGCGACCCTGGAGCTTTCATGGACCGCTCTATCATGGAGGGCGACCCACATTCAGTAATTGAGGCAATGGCACTGTGCGGCTACTGCATTGGAGCAAGTGAAGGTCTTATCTACATCCGTGCCGAGTATCCTCTTGCTGTGCATCGCTTGAAGATTGCTATTGACCAAGCTCGTGAATATGGCATGCTGGGCAAGCGCATCATGGGAAGTGATTTTGACTTCGACATCGAGATACGTTATGGTGCTGGTGCATTCGTGTGCGGTGAGGAGACTGCTCTTATCCACTCAATGGAGGGTAAGCGTGGTGAGCCCACCCTCAAGCCCCCATTCCCTGCCGAGAGTGGTTATAATGGATATCCAACTAATGTAAATAACGTTGAGACTCTTGCCAATGTACCCATCATTCTCACAAAGGGGGCTGATTGGTTTGCGTCTATTGGTACTGAGAAATCCAAGGGTACTAAGGTGTTTGCGCTAGCTGGTAAGATTAACAACGTGGGCCTCATCGAGGTTCCCATGGGCACCACTCTGCGCGAGATTATTTACGACATTGGCGGTGGCGTGAAGAACGGCAAGAAATTTAAGGCTGTTCAAACTGGTGGACCTTCGGGTGGTTGCTTGACCGAGAAACATCTCGATATCCCCATCGATTACGAGAGCCTGGGAGCTGCTGGCTCAATGATGGGCTCTGGTGGTATGATTGTCATGGATGAGGATGATTGCATGGTATCGGTTGCTAAATTCTACCTTGAGTTCACCGTGGGAGAGTCATGTGGCAAGTGTACTCCATGTCGCATTGGTAACAAGCGTATGCTTGAGATCTTAACTCGCATCACCGAGGGTAAAGGCACCATGGATGACATTGAGCATCTGAAGTCGCTCGCTGCTACAATCAAGGATACCGCGCTGTGTGGACTTGGTCAAACTTCTCCAAACCCTGTGTTGTCGACAATCGACAATTTCTACGATGAATATGTTGAGCATGTGAAGAAACACACTTGTCGCGCTAAGCAGTGTAAAGCTTTGCTTACTTACACTGTTAATCCCGAGAAGTGTAAGGGTTGTGGCGCTTGTGCCCGCAACTGTCCTGCCGACGCCATCATGGGCGACGTGCGCAAGCCACATGTTATTAATCCATTCAAGTGTATCCGTTGCGGCATGTGCCAGTCGCGTTGTCGCTTCGATGCTATTCATGTTTTCTAATCTCACACATCATTCATCATGGAAGAGAAATTGATAAAACTCACAATAGATAATCATGTAGTGGAAGTGCCCAAGGGAACTACACTGCTGGAGGCCGGCAAGCTCGTCGGCATCGAAATCCCCACCTTGTGCCACATCGACCTCAAGGGCACTTGCGTGAAGAACAAACCCGCTTCGTGCCGTCTGTGTGTCGTTGAGGTTGAAGGACGCCGCAACCTGGCTCCTGCTTGTGCCACTAACTGCATGCCCGACATGGTGGTGCACACCAATTCGGCTCGCGTTATCCGCGCTCGCAAGACCGTTGCTGAGCTCATCCTGAGTGATCACCCCAACGATTGCCTCACTTGCCCCAAGTGTAGCGACTGCGAGCTTCAACGCTTAGTGATGCGCTTGAACATTCGCCAGATGCCATATAATGATGGTGAGAAGAGTGAGCGCAAGAACGAAGTTACTGCCGCTATCACTCGCAACATGGAGAAGTGTATCTATTGCCGCCGTTGCGAGAGTGTTTGTAACAATGTACAGAGCGTGGGCGTGCTTGGTGCTGTGCGTCGTGGTTTCGACACTACTATCGCTCCCACATTCGACCGCATGTTCAAGGACACTGACTGCACCTATTGTGGACAGTGCGTGGCTGTTTGCCCAGTGGGAGCTCTCACCGAGCGAGATTATACCGATCAGCTAATGGCCGACATCACCGACCCCGACAAGATTGTTATCGCACAGCCTGCACCTGCGGTTCGCTTTGGTCTGGGTGAGGAGTTTGGACTCAAGCCTGGCACAATCGTAACCGGCAAGCTCGCTACCGCTTTGCGAGACTTGGGCTTTGATTACGTCTTTGACACCGACTTTGGTGCCGACCTTACTATTATGGAAGAAGGTGCCGAGATTCTTGATCGTCTCAAGAAATTCCTTGCCGGCGACAAGAGTGTTAAGCTACCCATCATGACTTCGTGCTGCCCTGCTTGGGTAAACTTCTACGAGCACAATTACCCCGACTTGCTTGATTACCCATCTAGCGCTAAGTCGCCAGCTCAAATGTTTGGCGCTATAGCTAAGACTTATTGGGCCGAGAAGATGGGCATTCCACGCGAGAAACTGGTGGTTGTTTCTATCATGCCATGCTTGGCTAAGAAATTTGAGTGCACCCGCGAGGAGTTCAAGGTTAATGGTAACCCAGATGTCGATTACAGTATCAGCACACGCGAGCTGGCTCGACTCATCAAGCGTGCGAATATCAACTTCGCTAATCTACCTGAGAGTAACTTCGATAGCCCACTGGGTGAATCGACTGGTGCTGCCGCTATATTTGGCGTTACTGGTGGTGTGATGGAAGCTGCTTTGCGCACTGTCTATGAGGTTTACACCGGCAAGACTCTGCCTCGCATCAACTTCGACGAGGTACGCGGCTTCGAAGGTATTCGTGAGGCTACTATCGACCTTAACGGCTTTGAGCTTAAGGTGTGTGTAGCTCACACTCTGAGCAATGCGCGCATCATCATGGACAAGCTACGCGCCGGCGAGCTTGATTACCATGTGGTTGAGGTAATGGCATGTCCCAGTGGTTGCATTGGTGGGGCTGGTCAGCCTTACCACCATGGCAATATCGAGGTGCTCAAGAAGCGCTGCGAGGCACTTTATGCCGAGGACGAGGGTAAACCCATCCGCAAGAGCCACGAGAACCCCGACATCCAGAAGCTCTACAAGGAATTCCTGGGTGAGCCCTTGAGTGAGAAGTCTCATCACCTGCTCCACACTCATTATTTTGATAGATCAATTAAGTAACACATTGGCTAAAACCTATATTGAAATATGGCAAAAGAAATGAAACTGGCATGTAATGTCATTGAGCAGGTGGAAGCCATCTGCGACAAGCATGGAAACAAACCAGGCGAATTGATTAATATCCTTCACGAGGCGCAAAACATGCACGGATATCTCCCCGAGGATATGCAGCGCATTATCGCACGCAAGCTTAACATTCCTGCCTCTAAGGTCTATGGCGTGGTAACGTTCTACTCGTTCTTCACCATGACCCCCAAGGGCAAGCATCCCATTTCAGTGTGTCTGGGTACAGCTTGCTACGTGCGTGGCTCTGAGAAGTTGCTTGATGAAATCAAGCGCACACTCAACATTGAGGTTGGCGAAACAACCCCCGACGGCAAGTTCTCGCTCGATTGCTTGCGTTGTGTGGGTGCTTGCGGACTTGCTCCCGTGGTTACCATAGGCGAGAAAGTATACGGAAGACTTCAGCCCAAAGATGTACAGAAGATACTCGAAGAGGTTGGCGACTGATTTTCGTTACTAACTCATCTTATATTAATCTTATTAAGCGGTCATGAGATAAAAGGCTCATGGCCGCTTTTTCCAGGCCTTAGTGCAATTTCCAATGAATTACTCGTGAACGTGATGTCGTATCATTTTTAGTGCTGTGATTTGGGCTGGAGTCAAGAAAAAGTGCTATCTTTGTGGTGACAAGTTGTGGCGCAGTGAGAATTAATGTCGCAAGTTTGTTGATAAGCAGAGATTTAGTCACATTTAATGTAATTAATAGTTCAATATATGCCTGAAAACGAAATGCCCCAAAATCAGTCACAGCAAATGCCTAATGACAATGAATCTTCTCAAACTGTACAACATTATGGCTTGAAAGCTCACGACTATGTGCAAGTGCAGTGCTGCTCAGGAAAGAAGTGCCGCAAGAATGATAGTGAGCGCATCATAAACCTCTTTAAGGTGATGCTTCATGCTCATGGCGTGGATGATATGGTGGATGTGGTGACATCGGGATGCTTTGGATTTTGTGCTAAGGGACCCATTGTGCGCATCTTGCCCGACAATATCACTTATACTCACGTTCGGCCCGAGGATGTGAATGTGATAGTTGAGAAGCATGTGGTGCGAGGCGAGCTGGTTGATGAACTGAGATATGTTGAGGTGGCTGCTCACCACATCGAAGTGGAATCGCAACACTGGAGCTCGTTCAAGAGACCTGTGTCGCTCGACTCGATGCTTAACAATTACATCTACGAGATTGGTGGCAAGCCATTCTTGAATGTGCTCTCTTATGCTATCGACCCCGAGAAGTGTCGCGGTTGCACAGCTTGCAAGCGCAACTGCCCGGTGAATGCTATCAGTGGTGTGGTAAAGCAACCGCACACTATCAACCCCTATAAATGCACCTGTTGTGGAAAGTGCAAAACGAAATGCAAATTTGACGCTATTGATGGTCCAATTGGTGTGCTTGATGAGCGCAACTCAGTCAATGATGTGCTTGCCGATATTGAGAACACCGATAAACTAGTTGTCGCGCAAACTGCTCCCGCTGTGAGGTTTGCTTTGGGCGAGGAATTTGGTCTAGCGCCAGGTTCGGTGGTGACAGGAAAGATGATCACGGCATTGCGCGAGTTGGGCTTTGACTATGTGTTTGATACCAATTTTGGTGCCGACTTCACTATAATGGAAGAGAGCGCTGAGCTCATCGACCGCTTGAAGCGTCACATGGCTGGTGACCCCGATGTTAAGTTACCCATGACCACCTCGTGTTGCCCGGCTTGGGTGAACTTCTTTGAGAATGATTACCCCGATTTGCGTCAGTACCCTTCCACTTGCAAGTCGCCGGCACAGATGTTTGGCACGCTAGCTAAGAGCTACTGGGCTGAAAAAATTGGTATTCCACGCGAGAATATTGCGGTGATTTCGGTAATGCCGTGCGTTGCGAAGAAATATGAATGCGCGCGTGATGAATTTATCTATGATGGCATCCCCGACGTTGACTGCAGTATCACCACGCTAGAGCTTGCCGAGATGATCAGGAGTCACGACATCGACTTTGTGAACCTGCCCGATGGACATTTCGATTCGCCACTAGGCGACGCCACTGGTGCTGGAACAATATTTGGAACTACAGGTGGTGTGACCGAGGCTGTGCTGCGAACTACCTATGAGCATTTTACTGGTAAGACATTGCCTCGCATTGAGTTTACCGAGGTGCGAGGGATGGACGGAATTCGTGAGGCGACAATAAACATGGATGGCTTTGAGCTAAAGGTGTGTGTGGTTCACACTCTCAACAACGCGCGTGTCGTTATGGACAAGTTGCGTGCTGGTGAGCTTGAATACCACTTGGTAGAGGTGATGTCGTGCCCTGGTGGTTGCATTGGTGGCACAGGTCAGCCCTATCACCATGGCGATATCAGCGTGCTTGAGGCAAGGCAACGTGCCATGTATGCTACCGATGTGACAAAGATTGTTCGCAAGAGTCACGAGAGTGCGGCTGTGCAACAAGTGTATGACGAATTCCTTGGTAAGCCCCTTGGCAAGAAGGCTCACAAGCTTCTGCACACTCACTTCCGCGACAAGTCGATTCTGTCCGATTAAGCACTCTCACTTAGGGAGCGACACTTTGTTGAGAATTCCCTGCAGATGAGCTATGGCTAGGCCATAGTTGGTGATAGGAACGCCTTGTTCTTGCGCTCGCCTTATGCGTGATAGCATGAGGCGACGGTTGAACATGCATGCACCACAATGAATGATGAGGTCGTAGCTCGAGAGGTCGGCAGTATAGTCTTTTCCTGCATGGATGTCGAAGGTGACACTCTCGCCGAAGCGCTTGCGGATGATGCGTGGAATTTTCTCGCGGCCTATATCCTCACTCATGGGAGCGTGGGTGCATGCCTCGGCTATCAGTACACGCGATAGTGGGGTGAGGCGATCTATGGCGAGCGCGCCTTCAAGCAGCACTTCAAGGTTTCCCTTGGTCGCAGCCATCAGCACCGAGAATGAGGTTAGCATGCTAGAGGCTGGTTTTTTCTCGTAGACTTGCTTGAACACTTGTGAATCGGTGATGATGAGTGCGGGCGCTAGCTTGAGCTGGTTGAGACTACTCTCAAGGTTTTCAAGTGTGCAGCACATCACATTGCACTGCTTGTCGAGCAAGTCACGAATTGTTTGCACCTGTGGCAAAATTAGACGACCCCTGGGGGCTTGTGGGTCTTGTGGCATAACTAGCAGTATTGTGTCGCCAGGTTTTGCCAGATTGCCAGTTAAACTCTCTGGCTCATCTTCTTCGGTGGCGCTGGCAAGGGCTTTGCGTAGCCTGTTGATCCCAATATTTCGCATAGCGCTGATAGCTACAGGTTTGGTGCCTAAAGTGTGGTTTATCAGCTCAACCACCTCGTCAAGATTACTTATGGTGTCAATCTTGTTAAGCACTATAATAGTGGGAATTTCAAGCCTGCGAAGTTCATCGGACCATTGTTTTTCTAATGTCAAGTCTTGCGATTGGTCCACAACTAGCAATGCCATGTCGGCTTGATCAAGCACTCTGTGAGTGCGTTCATTGCGAAGTGTCCCCACCGTCCCCTCATCGTCGAAGCCGGCAGTGTCGATAAGAATACATGGCCCCAAGGGGTTTATCTCCATGGCATGCTTGACGGGATCGGTAGTTGTACCGGCTTGGTGCGACACTATTGCTACATCTTGGGCGGTGATAGCATTTAGCAGTGACGATTTGCCCACGTTGCGACGTCCAAAGATGGCAATGTGTCGCCTTACCGATTGAGGAGAGCTATTCATGAAATACTAGGGATTAATCGTGTGTTTAGAACCTGAAGTCGCGGGCACCGCCAGCAATGTCGGTGAGACGTTTTGAAACAAGATTGCGAATGCGGTCGTCGGGCAGACGTTCTAGCTCACGACGAACGAGAGCCTCGCCTTTCTCTCGAGTGGTGGCACTGGCATAGTCCTCAAGATACTCCTTGAGAGTAATCATAGCGTTGGGCGTGCAGCAGTAGCTAATCTTGCCACGCTTCACAAGACTCATAAAGCGGTCGCCGGTGCGACCCTCGCGGTAACAAGCGGTGCAAAAACTGGGCAGGTAGTCGATGTCAAGAAGCCAGGAAATAACCTCGTCGAGCGAGCGCTGGTCGCTAACGTCAAACTGCGCCGTGTCGTCATGACGCTCCTTAGTAGTGTAACCTCCCACGCTAGTGCGCGAACCGCCACTAATCTGCGAGATTCCCAAGTCAAGCACTTTCTCTCTAACTTTTTGCGATTCGCGAGTGGAGATTATCATGCCTGTGTAAGGCGCTGCAAGGCGAATGATAGCCACAATCTTGCAGAAGATGTCGTCGGGGAGAGTGTCGGGGAACTGGTCGAGTGAGATATCGTCGGCAGGACAGATGCGTGGCACGCTAATGGTGTGAGGACCAACACCCATGCGTGCCTCAAGGTGCTCGGCATGCATGAGCAGACCCACTAGGTCGTAGCGATAAGTTGTCAAGCCATAGAGCACGCCAATGCCCACATCATCGCAACCACCTTCCATAGCACGATCCATGGCCTCGGTATGGTAGCAGTAGTCACTCTTGGGACCTGTTGGGTGCAATTTCTCATAGTTTTCTTTGTTATAAGTCTCCTGGAAGAGAATATAAGTTCCTATGCCGGCAGCCTTTAACTTGGCATAGTTCTCGACTGTTGTGGCGGCAATGTTCACGTTCACGCGCCTGATGGCGCCGTTGCCCACCTTGGTGTCATATATCGTCTTGATTGACTCAAGTATATACTCAATAGGGTTTATGATTGGGTGTTCTCCTGCCTCCAGAGCCAGGCGCTTGTGTCCCATCTGCTCCAGCGCTATCACCTCTTGGCGTATTTCGTCTTGTGAGAGCTTCTTGCGGGGAATAGTGCGGTTCTTGCCATGGTAGGGGCAATATACGCAGCCGTTTATGCAATAGTTCGACAGGTATAGCGGAGCAAAGAGCACGATGCGGTTGCCGTAGAGTTTTTGCTTTACCTCTCGGGCAAGGTTTTCAAATCGTTCTGTCAAGTCGGGCTGGTCACACTCCAGTAGCACCGCGGCCTCGCGATGAGTCAATCCCTTGCAGGTAGCGGCTTTGTTTATTATATCTTCAATAAGGGCACGATTGCTACGGTTGCGGGCAGCATAATCGAGCGTCTCCATTATCTCGCCGTGGTCGATAAACTCCTCGGCATGAGCTGATTTTGGGTTGTACATATTATAGTTTTTAGTTATTAGTTGTTAGTTATCAGTTGTCAGTTATCAGTTATCAGTTGTCAGTTGACAGTTATCAGTTGTCAGTCATCAGTTGTCGTTATCAGTTGTCAGTTGAAAATTATGAATTATGCATTGTGCATTATGCATTGTGCATTGATTGAGCATTGTGCATTGTGCATTATGCATTTGTTAAAGTCACCGCGACCCCAGTCAATGTGGTAGCCAATTGATGCCAGTTGAGCTTGGAGTTGAGCTATCCCCTCGGCGGCCTCGGCATTGCCTGTGGCTTTTCCGTCGTAGAGGGTGTAGCTGTCGCGCACAGTGGCGGGTGAGAGGTTGGGCATCACCACATTGGCACCCGCCATGATACCTTTTATTCTTCCATTAGCATCAATGCTGTTAAGCGCGGTGGTGCTCGGTATCAAAGCGTTTGGGAACATCAACCTGAAGATGCTATAAAGCCGGCAAGTGAGCTCAGCGCTGCCAGTAGGGTAGTCGCGCAGTGGTGTGGCATGCTGTGGCACAAATGGTCCAAGGCCTATCATCTCGGGCTGGAATTGCTCAATGAACTCAATATCCTCAACAATGTTATTGAGCGATTGTCCAGGGCTGCCCACCATGATGCCGGTCCCCACCTGGAAGCCAAGCTCCTTGAGCCACTGCAGGCATTGCAAACGGTTGTCAAGCGACATCTCGGCAGGGTGGAGCCGTGCATAGTGTTCGGCGTTGTGGGTCTCATGCCTGAGCAAATAGCGGTCGGCACCAGCTTTCTTGAAAAGCTCATAATTCTCTCGACTCCATTCTCCCAGCGAGAGTGTGATGGCACAGTCTTGCCACCTTTTTCTTATAAGAGACACAATGTTGGCGATCCACTGTGCACGCTCACGTGGCAGCTCTCCTCCTTGCAGCACAAAGGTCCTGAACCCCAGTTCATAGCCTTGACGGCAACATTCTAGCACCTGCTCGCTCGTGAGCATGTAGCGCTCAAGCTCGGTGTTGCTGCGCCTGATGCCACAGTACAGGCAATCGTTGCGGCACACGTTGGTGAGCTCAATAAGTCCACGCACGTAGATGCCGTGACCAAAACGCTCAATGGCCACCTGCTGAGCTTGCTGGTGAAGATAAAGCGCCTGCTCGTCGTCGCACGATAACAAGGTCACGTAACCGCTTGAGGGTAAGTGGTGACAGCGTCGCAATGTGTCAACAAGATGCTTCATGAAAATGCCACAATATATTTGTAAATGCAAAATTACTAATATTTTCTTTATACTGATATTTAAGATGTGTTTTTTTTGTAATGCGTGGGGAAAGCCTTAGATGATGAAAGGGGGAATAAGTGGAACTTTTTTTTATTATCCCCCCCTTTTTTATTGCGTGCCCGAGCAATAAAAAAAAGAGGTGGCGTGCTTCGCACTTAAAATTAAATTAAAATTAGCTACTATAGAAAATGAAAATTTTTAAATTAATTTTTTAATGAATTTTAAGCGAAGCGCCCGTTACTGCTGAACAAGGGGGTGCGCAGTATGGCGCAACGGGTTTAAAACCACTAATTTTCACGAATTGACACTAATCATCTAGTTGGCGCGGGGCTTGAAATGCCGCCCTGGGGGCGAAAATTAAAGCTTCGCTAAAATTAAAATTGTTTTGAATTGTTAGTAATTGTCTGATAGAATCAATCGTAGCTGAGTGGAGCAATTGTCTTTAATGTATCCTCTCTAATGCACAAATCATTAGTCCGTAATTGTCTTAAAAAAACGCTCGCAAGGTTTTTTAGCTGGGGCTAAAACTTTGACTCGCTTAATCGCATTTTTGTCTGAAAAAATATTATCTTTGTCGTGTTATTTAGAAACCGGTAATATGAACGATAAAATTATTCCAGTCGAGGAGCATCCATGGCCTGCGTTTGTCCCCGATGGCGCGCGGGTTTTGATGCTTGGCACCTTCCCGCCCAAGCCTGAGCGGTGGTCAATGGATTTTTTCTTCCCGAATCCTATCAATGACATGTGGAGGATCATGGGTTTAGTCTTTTATAATGATAAAAATCGCTTTTGGATTGAGAAAGAGAAACGCTTCAACTTGCCCATGCTCAAGGATTTCTTGACTCACAAGCGCATAGCACTGTGGGACACTGCCATGAAGGTGCGTCGCCTCAAGGACAATGCCAGTGACAAGTTTCTGGAGATTGTTGAAACCATTAATCTTGAAAAAATACTGGAGGAGAATCCCACTATTGAAGCTGTTGTCACCGCAGGCGAGAAGGCTACTGGCGTGATTGCCGAGAAGGCTGGGGTTGTGGTGCCCAAGACTGGAACTGAAGTGAGCTGCACAGTTGGCAGTCACCGCTTTGTGCTTTACAGGATGCCATCGTCATCTCGTGCCTATCCATTGCCCTTGGTAAAAAAAGCCGAGGCCTATCGTGACATGTTCTTGCGGTTGGGCTATGAAGTGTAACAAATAATTTGTAACTTTGCGGTCGCAATTTTTTAAAAGAACGAAATGAACAAAAGAACTATACTTTTTATATCATTTGCTGTGATGGCTGTAATGCTGATGAGCGATGCTTGTTTTGCGCAAGACGCCACACAAGCAGTTGCCGCCGAGCCATCTTGGGCTGAGAAGTTGTATTATTGGTTCAAAGATCACATGAACTACTGGACAGTGTTTGTGCTGATGGCAATCGAGAGTTCGGTAATACCATTGCCTAGCGAGGTGGTTGTGCCTCCTGCCGCCTACTTCTCATTGCAAGCAAACTCTAGCCTTGACTTCTGGGTGGTTATACTGGTTGCTACTGCGGGAGCCTACTTGGGTTCGGTAATTAATTATGGGTTATCGATGATAATAGGTCGCCCCATAATCTATGCGTTTGCCGACAGTAAAGTGGGGCATTTCTTGCATCTTTCTAAAGAGAAAATGGAGAAGGCCGAGCTGTATTTCCAAAAGAAAGGTTCTATCTCAATCTTCTTCGGACGACTATTGCCAGCTGTTCGTCACTTGATATCAATACCCGCCGGACTGTCACGCATGAACTTTGGCACCTTCAGCTTGTACACAATAATTGGAGCAGGAATATGGAATGTGATTCTTGCCGGACTGGGCTACCTCTTATATCGTGTCGTCCCCGACGACAGCCAGTTCTTTGCTCAACTTGAGCATTACAATCATTACCTGAAGATTGCTGGCTTTGTCTTGCTGGGTGCTGTAATCCTGTACATTATTTATAAAATGTATAAGAAAAAGAATAATAAATCTCAAGAATTATGATAGTTTCACCCTCACTTTTGAGTGCCGACTTCGGTAACTTGGCACGTGACATAGAGATGATTAACCATAGCAAGGCGCAGATGCTCCACCTCGACGTGATGGACGGGGTGTTTGTGCCCAATATCTCATTTGGGTTTCCTGTCATGAAATATGTGCAACAGTTGTGCAAGAAACCTCTTGATGTGCACCTGATGATTGTGGAACCGCAAAAGTTTGTAAGCCAAGTGCGTGACTGCGGTGCCGAGATTATGAACGTCCACCTCGAGGCATGCAACCATCTCGATAGAGTGGTGCAGCAAATTCACGACGCGGGCATGAAGGCTGGTGTGACCATCAATCCTGCCACTCCGGTTTGCTTATTGCGTGACATCGTGGCGCAGCTCGACTTGGTGCTACTCATGTCGGTCAATCCTGGATTTGGTGGTCAACAGTTTATTCCTAACACTCTAAATAAGGTGCGTGAGCTCAAAGCTTTACTCAGTGAAAAGAACTCGCACGCTGTAATTGAGGTGGACGGAGGTGTCAATGCCGAGACAGGAAAATTACTTGCCGAGGCTGGAGCCGACATTTTGGTCGCAGGTAATTATGTGTTCAAAGCACAAGATCCGATTGCAGCTATCGACACTTTGGTTAATTTGTAAAATATTTTGCGAGAAAGTTTGGGGTGTTTCAGAAAAAATCACTATCTTTGCACCCGCAAAACAAAAAATGTTTCACAAGACCATTGGAAAGATGCCGGAGTGGTCGAACGGGGCGGTCTCGAAAACCGTTAACCCCTTACGGGGTTCCAGGGTTCGAATCCCTGTCTTTCCGCAAAGCATTAAGGCTGGTTGAGTTTTCTCAACCAGTTTTTTGTTTGTGCTGCGCAAAGTTAGCTTGTGTGCAAGGGATAATTGCAGAGCCACTTCACAACATAATGTGAAGTGGCTCTGTTGTTTGTTGAAATTTTAAGGGTGGCGAGTTAGTCGTCTGTCCCAATAAAGTTGCCCGACTGGTCGAACCTTAATTCTATGTCGTTGGCCAACTCGATGTCATATCCTATACCGTTTTTGTCAATCTTGATAATTGGCGCTGACTGGAAGTTGTTCTTGACATAAGCTGAGATGGCCTGTGGCACCAGAGCTGCTGGAACCCCTTTGTAACACTCAACTTTTTTCCATTGATTGTTCCTGTCGAAGTCAATCTTTGTTCCGTTGTCGAGCGTCACATCATACTCAAGGCCTCCGTACTCCTGATCTGTTTCAGTGTAAGTGATCTTAGCACCAGGGAATGATTGTTGCACGAATGTGTTGATAGCCTCGGGCAATGCTTGTTGAGCATTTGCTGCGGGTTGGGGTTGAGCAGCATCCGCGTTGTTTTCGGGTGTCGCGGCTGGTGTTACTTGTTGCTGCTGTCCGTTAGAGACGGGCTGAGGTTGCTGGGTGTTATTGTTGCCATTGCAAGCCACCAGCATGGCGGTAACAACCACTGCAAGAGATAATAGCTTGAATTTCATGTTTTTCAAATCTTTTTAGTCATCAATGTCAATAACTTGAAATTCACGATTAAACTCGATCTCAAGTCCATTGTTGAGCTTCACCTCATATCCACGGCGGTTGCGGTCAATTTTTATGATGGATGTGCCAGGGAACGAGGTTTTAACGCTTTTCTTAATTTGCTCTGGAATCAACGCCGAAGGAACGGTTGAAGAGTAGCTCTCAATGTCCTTCCAGTTGCCTTCCTTGTCAAACTCGATTTTCTCACCAGACTCATACCTGATGGTATAGTCATCCCAGTCCATAGTAATAACCAATGGAACCTTATTAGCAAAATACTGTTTAAGCATCACTTGAGCTGTCTGAGGTAGTTGGTCATAAGTGATAACTTTGTCGTGGTCAGCCTTGGCGCTGAAACTTATTGTCAGCAAGGCAACTAATGCAATGATTGCTTTAATTTTCTTCATAGTGTACTGTGTAATTAAAAATATTATTAAAATGGATTACTTACAATAATTTTTCATCTTAATCGTCCATTTCCATGAGCGCACCTTGCTGGTTGAACTTAAGTTCTAAACCATTGATAAGTTCAACCTCATATCCATTGTCATCCTTATCAATTTTAGTGATTGATACGCCAGGAAACGAGGTGTTAATGTGGCTAGCAATTGGGGCAGGCACAATCGCGGTTGGGATGGGAGCAGTGGTGCTCGACACCTTATCCCATTCTTTGTTCCTATTAAAACTGATCATGGTGCCATCGTTAAGGGTCACGTCATACTCAGAGCCAAATAGTCCCCATTCTTTTTGGGCAAAAGTGATGGTGCTATTTGCAAAGTTTTGTTTAACAAAAGTTTGAACCTCTTGTGGCAGCTCGGTTGGACTGATAGGCTTTTCGCCACATCCTACCAATGTCAAACTGCAAATGATAATTAATAAAAAACTGAATCTTCTCATAATATTTATTATTTTGATTAGACAATAAACTCTTCCAAATGTTTAATACTATGTGGGTGAAGGTTAAAATTTTGCCAAAATTAGAGTCTTTATTCCAATTATACAAATTTTTATCCAATATTTACACATCAAAATTTTCTTATTACGATTAATAAGTGCTGGTAATGTTATGTGGTGTATGTCATCTTTTTTAGTTAGAAAAATGTGTAACTTTGTAGCAAAAATCAACAATAAAGCATTTATTTACGTGGGAAAGAAAAAGAATTTGCCTCTGCTAGAGGATTTTGAGATAACTGGAGTTGCTGCCGAAGGCAAGAGCTTGGGGCGCTGGAACGACATGGTGGTGTTTGTGCCTTACGGAGCGCCAGGCGACATTGCTCGTGTGAAAATCACTCGCAAGAAGCACAGTTTTTGTGAGGGCGTGATAGATGAACTCATCAAGCCTAGCGTGGTGCAGCAGATTCATGATGCTGACACGAAGGCTGGGGCCACCATCAACCCTGACACACCGGTGTGCCTGCTGCGCGACATCGTGGCGCAGCTCGACTTGGTGCTACTCATGTCGGTCAACCCAGGTTTTGGCGGACAAAAGTTCATCCCCAACACCCTCAACAAGGTGCGTGAGCTGCGCGCTCTCATCGCCGAGACCGGCTCAAGAGCTGTGATAGAGGTTGATGGCGGCGTTAACGATGTCACGGGAATGCAGCTCGCTGCGGCAGGTGCCGATGTGCTAGTGGCTGGAAACTATGTGTTTAAGGACACCGACCCGCTCAAAGCAATCGAAACTCTTTGCAATTTGTGAAGTTTTTTGCGATAAAGTTTGCGCAGTTTAAGAAAAAAGTGCTATCTTGGCACCTGCAAAACGAATAACGACCATTGGAAAGATGCTGGAGTGGTCGATCGGGGCGGTCTCGAAAACCGTTAACCCCTTACGGGGTTCCAGGGTTCGAATCCCTGTCTTTCCGCAATAAAAAAAGAGATTCGTTGAGAATCTCTTTTTTTGTTTATGCGTTTATGTGTTTAATAGTTGCGGGCGAAGATTACACGGCGTTTTGATGGCTTGCCGGTGAGCATGTCTACTCCATCTTCTTCGGGGGCATCGAGAGGGATGCAACGAATTGTTGCCTTGGTCTCTTCCTTAATGCGGTCTTCGGTCTCGGGAGTGCCGTCCCAGTGCGCAAGGATGAAACCACCTTTTTCGAGTTGCTGCTTAAACTCATCGTAGGTGTCGACCTTAGTTGTCATTTTCTCGCGGAAGGTGAGAGCCTTTTGGAAAATGTTGTTCTGAATATCCTCTAGCAGGTTCTTAACAGTTTGTTCAATTCCTTCGAGTGAGGCACTTGATTTCTCAAGAGTGTCACGGCGCATGACCTCGATGGTTCCGCCAGCAATGTCGCGTGCTCCAAGCACAAGGCGAACGGGAACACCCTTGAGCTCGTAGTCGGCAAACTTGAATCCTGGGCGTTTGTTGTCGGCATTGTCATATTTTACCGAGATACCCATCGCGCGCAGTTTCTCAACAATAGGATTAACCTTCTCGTTAATTTGGTCTAGTTGCTCTTGATTCTTGTAGATTGGAACAATAACTACTTGTATTGGAGCCAAGTGGGGTGGGAGGACCAGACCATTGTCGTCGCTGTGGGTCATGATAAGTGCTCCCATCAGGCGAGTGGAAACGCCCCATGATGTTGCCCAAACATATTCAAGCTTGTTCTCATTGTTGACAAACTTAACATCGAAGGCCTTAGCAAAGTTTTGACCCAGGAAGTGACTTGTACCTGACTGGAGTGCTTTGCCGTCTTGCATCATTGCCTCAATAGTGTAGGTCTCGATAGCACCGGCAAAACGCTCGTTGGCACTCTTGACACCTTTGATAACAGGCACTGCCATGTATTTCTCGGCAAAGTTGGCATAGACGTTTAGCATCTGGATTGCTTCGGCTTGTGCTTCTTCCTTGGTGGCATGGGCAGTGTGACCCTCTTGCCACAGGAACTCGGCGGTGCGCAAGAACATGCGGGTGCGCATTTCCCAGCGCATCACGTTTGCCCACTGGTTGATGAGCAGTGGCAGGTCGCGATAGGAGCTAATCCAGTTGCGATAAGTGTTCCATATAATCGTCTCGCTAGTGGGGCGAATAATGAGTTCTTCCTCGAGGCGTGCATCGGGATCTACCACAACGCCACTTCCGTCGGGGGCATTCATCAGTCGGTGGTGTGTTACCACTGCACACTCTTTAGCAAATCCTTCAACATGTTCGGCCTCACGGCTCAGGAACGATTTTGGAATGAGAAGTGGGAAGTAAGCATTTTGCACACCAGTAGCCTTGAACATATCGTCAAGCTGACGTTGCATTTTTTCCCAAATAGCATATCCGTAGGGCTTGATTACCATGCATCCGCGCACTGCCGATTGCTCGGCGAGGTCGGCTTTTATCACTAGGTCGTTATACCACTGCGAGTAGTTAACGCTTCTCTTAGTTAATTCTTTAATTTCAATTGCCATTTTATAAAAATATATAGTGAATTTGTGTGAGTTCTTTTATCTTAATAAATGTTTTTTAGCTTGCTCAATCATGGTAGTTCCAGGGATGAGATAAATCTCCAGGCGTCGATTAAGACGACGGTTGCGAATGGAGTTGTTGGGTTTAACGGGGTCGGAACTGCCAAATGAGAATGCCGTGAGATGCTCGGTGTTGGCATTCAGTACAAACCAGTCGTAGACGCTTTGCATGCGTTCGTCGGTAACTTTCTTGCAATAGCTTGGAGAACCATTATTGTCATGATACATGGCTAGAGCCATGCGGTAGTAATCGGGGGTTCTCAAGAGCGAGGCATAAGGCTTGAGAAGTCTTTCGCCATCGTGACTCAGAATATTTGAGTTGGTCTCAAAAAGCTGGTCGGCGGTGATGGTGATGATAATAACTTCTTGGTTACGGGTTTGAAACACATTTAGGTTGCGGTCTTCGGAAAGAATGAGTGCCTGCTGGGACTGATAAGAAGCGATGGCATTGCGACTCTTGTTATCCTTGATGTAAGGTGTGTTAATAGCCTCGTCGAGCGACTGTGGCTTGACATCGTCTTGCGCCATGGCCACCATCGAGGCAACCACCGCGATTAATGTTGTTAAAATTATTTTCAAGTAGTTATGTTTCATGTTGTTATTGTATTTTTCTTCATCTTAATTACAGTGATAACAATTCGTCGGGAACTTCGAGCTCAATGAGCCTGTTGTCAATATCAATACCAATTATGAAATCTTCAACAGCTGGGATTAACGTTTGTGAGCCATCGCTAATTTCAATAACGAAAAGCACATTTGCGGTTGAGTCGTCAATATCGCTAATTTTTCCTCTTAGCTTGTCATTGATTATCACATCAAATCCTGTAAAGAAATCAACAGGTAGCTCTTCCTGGTCGTGGGCGATGTGTGAGTACTCGCTACGCAACACATAAATGTCCTTGTTCACAATCATTGCGGCCTCAGTCTCGTTGCCTATGCCATCTATAGTAAGAAGGACAGTTTCTTGCGACTTGTTGCGAATAGAATTGATAAAGAAAGGCACAAAGATGCCGTCGATGTCGCAAATGATGCACGAGCAACCCTCAAGCACAGCGCGGGGAGCAAGTATTGTTGCCGATACCTCGCCATTAATGCCGTGTGGCTTGTTAAACTTGCCGATAGTTGTTATTTGGTCGCTTGTGATCATGCGTGATGGCTTTATTTCTTCTTTTTCTTCTTTGACTGTGTTGCTTGTTGCACTGGCGCAACCTTAAACTCATGCAGTGAATGTGTGGCTGGGTCAAGTTTTATGCGTCCTTGAGAGAAGAACTCCAAATCCTTGAAAATCTTAGCGTCTTCCACATCCTCATTATTGATTTGGTAAATGAGTTTCTTCATGTGGTTGGCAATCAGCATCACGAGGGCTTCTTTCTCTTCTCCATCGGGATACTCGCAGGCGCGCTGAATCATTTGGTCTACTATTTTGCCATAGTGGCGCATCTTGATACCATCAAGCTTATACTTGAGGGGCTCTGGCTTTGTGTCAAGATTTTCAGGCTTAATGATTTCATAAGGAAAATCCACATCAAGCTTGAAGTCACTCATTATTGCCAAGTGATCCCATAGTTTGTGCTTATAATCAGTCTCCTCGTTAAGTTGAGGAAATAGATTACTCATGGTGTTGATAATGGAATAAGCGCATTTGTTCCGTTCTTCACGGTCTTCAATAGTGCAGCAATAATCCACCATCTGCTGTATGTTGCGCCCATATTCGGGTAGTGCGAGTTTCTTGAGTTGTGAGTTGTAGGTTAACATGTTCGTGTGTTGATTTAATTTGCAAAGTTATAAAAATATATTGATATGCCCACAATCCACAACTAAAAATCAGTTAAAACTCATCGTTAAAACTCTCTACACAACGGATATTTATTTAGAACCTAGTGTTGATGTGATTACTCAATGCGTGTTATTTTCGCTCCCAGTGCGTTCAGTCGCTGGTCGATGTGTGAGTATCCACGGTCGATTTGCTCAATGTGCCCTATGCGACTTATTCCATCGGCACTCATTGCCGCAATGAGCATAGCAATGCCGGCTCGAATGTCGGGCGAGACCATATTGTTGGCGCGGAGTTGAATATTATGATCGTGCCCAATGACTACCGCACGATGAGGATCGCAAAGGATGATTTGAGCGCCCATATTAATGAGCTTGTCAACAAAGAACAGGCGGCTTTCAAACATCTTTTGGTGAATTAGTAGGCTTCCTTTGGCTTGAGTGGCGACGACGAGAATTACGCTGAGAAGGTCGGGGGTGAGCCCGGGCCATATAGCATCGGCTAGTGTGAGTATCGAACCATCCATGAAGCGCTCAATCTCATAGTGCTCCTGCCTGGGAATGAACATGTCATCGCCTCGTCTCTCTAGCTGTAATCCCAGCCTACGGAAACTCGAAGGGATAATGCCTAGGTCTTTCCACGACACATTCTTGATGGTTAATTCACTACGAGTCATTGCAGCTATGCCCACGAAGCTGCCCACTTCAATCATGTCGGGTAAAATGCGATGGTGAGTCCCATGCAGGGCATCTACGCCTTCTATTGTTAGTAAGTTGGACGCTATGCCCGTGATGCGTGCGCCCATGTTGTTGAGCATCAGGCACAGTTGCTGGATGTAAGGTTCGCATGCGGCGTTATAGATGGTTGTGGTTCCCTTTGCCATGACGGCAGCCATAATGATATTAGCAGTGCCAGTCAATGAGGCTTCATCAAGCAGCATATATGTTCCCTGAAGGCGCCCCTTGGCTTGAAAGTGGTAAGCCATTTTGTCCTGCTCAAATGTGATTGACGCCCCTAGATTTTTTATACCATTAAAATGAGTGTCGAGACGTCGCCTCCCTATTTTGTCCCCACCAGGGTTAGAGTAATACACACTGCCCAGGCGGCTGAGCAGTGGCGCTATTATCATTACCGACCCCCTGAGCTTGGTGCATTGCTCCATGAATGCTTGGCTCTGGATGAAATCGGCGTTGATGGTTTGGGCTTTAAAACTATAGCGGTTTTGACTCAAGTGCTTTACTGTCACTCCCATGGCTTCTAGCATAGCAATGAGATTGTTCACGTCAAGAATGTCGGGGACATTATCAATTATGACCTCTTGGTCGGTTAATATAGTAGCACAAATCACTTGTAAAGCTTCGTTCTTTGCGCCTTGAGGGGTAATCTCACCGTGCAGGTGGTGATTACCTTCTACAAGAAAAGATGCCATGTTGCTTGTTTGTTTTTAGTTGTTGTTTGAGTTTTTTCAATTCAATAAATATAATTAACTTCAGGCTCAATGTGAATGTTAAATTTTTTGTAAACGTTTTGTTGAATTAGGCTTGCCAGTGCCGCGATGTGGGCTGGTGTGGCATGGTTCTTGTTTACTATAATTAATGGTTGCTTGTCATAGACGGCTGCTCCTCCCATGCTTTTCCCTTTCATGCCACACATGTCAATGAGCCAAGCCGCTGGAATTTTGACTTGACAGTCGTTCAACATGTAGTGTGGCACATTGTTATAGTTTTTCGCGATATTGCGAAAAACGTCGATGTCTACAACAGGGTTCTTAAAGAAACTACCGGCACTGCCCAGCTCATCAGGCTCGGGCAGTTTGGACTTGCGAATGTTAATGACAGCATTGCGTATTTCCATCGCCGAGGGTGTGGTAGGCAACGTTTTAAGTTCTTGTAGTTGTCCGTAGTCTAGATGCGCCACAGGCGTTGTTGAAAGGGTGAATGTTACAGCCGTTACGATATATTGCCCTTTCAATTTGTTTTTAAAGATACTATCCCGATATCCGTATTCGCACTCGGCTCTAGAAAACACTCGAGGCTTGCCGGTTGCAGTCTCTATTGTTTCCACTTCTCGAATGATAGATTCTACTTCCACTCCGTAGGCACCAATGTTTTGAACCGCCGCGGCTCCTACTTCGCCGGGGATGTGCGACAAGTTCTCACAACCATAGTAATTGTTGTGAGCCATCTCGTGGCAAAAGTTGTCCCATATTACCCCAGCTCCCACTTTAACAACAATCTCATGTTTGTCATGCGAGATGTAATTAATATCCTTAATGTCCGAGTGAAGGATTGTTCCATCGAAGTCGTTTAAAAACAGTAAGTTGCTACCGCATCCAATGTGCAAAATGCGTTTATTGCTCTTTCTTAAATCATCAAGCACTTTCAAGAGCTCATCAATGTTCTCATAATTGATGAATTGTGTGGCTTTTACATCTATTTTGAAAGTGTTATGACCAATGAGAGAGTAGTTTTCCTTTATCGTAATTGCCATAGTTTTTTCAACGGAAAGTTATCACTTATCAGTTTTCAGTTGTCGGTTGTGGATATCACTTTATTCTTAGGTATAGTGGCTTGAAATTCTTTGAGATAGAGTGGTGTGGAATAGGCCACATCAATGAAGTGTCCCTCGCGGAAAGCTTTCTCCGATAATGCGGTCATGTTTACAGCTTCGGGGCAAATGCCATCAACAAAGATAGCGTTTGAGTGATTGATAACGCTCTTTACTTTGTTGGAACCGTTACCCATAAAGACAATCTTGTGATTAGAAAGAATCTCCTCAAATGAGTTTTCATCTATTATCATGGGTTGTGGCTCAACGATGGGCTGGAGTGCACTATTATAGACAGCAGTATAAACTTCCATGCGACGGGCGTCAATCATGGGAGCGAAAAGCACATCGTCGTCATAAAAATCACGAAACATGGCCGAGACGGTGAGCAGTTGCAAGGTGTTGATGCCTATCAAGGGTATATCCATGCCAAAAGCTAATCCCTTGGCTTGTGATAAGCCTATTCGCAATCCTGTGTAGGAACCGGGTCCTATACTCACGGCAATAGCGTTGATAGCTATTTCTTTTCGAGCTGCGCTATCAAGCGCGTCTTTAATAAACTGGCTCAGCAGCGTGGCATGGGTTTGCCCGTCATAGTTCTCGTGATGTTCAATTACCTGACCATCACTTGTTAGCGCTACCGAGCAAACACTCGTTGAGGTCTCTATGTTTAGAATATTTGCCATTGTTAATAAATTCTTGGTGCAAAATTATAAAAAAATCTCCTTATTGTTGCCGTTGCTAAAAGTAAAAATGGTATATTTGCAATTAAAATTTTCAACAAGCATTATGATAAAGTCAATGACAGGTTATGGCAAGGCAACCCTTGTCGCAAACAACAAGAAAATTACAGTCGAGATTAAGTCGCTTAATAGTAAGCAGATGGACTTGTCGGTAAAGCTTCCTCTTCCTTATCGTGACATTGAGCTGGAACTCCGCAATCTCATCGCTCAAGAATTGGGGCGTGGAAAAGTGGATGTTTTTATCTCAAGTGAGTCGATTGAAACTGGCGCTGTGGCAGTTGTCAATGAGCAACTCATTAAGGCTTATAAGAGCCAAGTTGAGCAACTGTCTCGGGACCTGGCGATTCCTGAGCCATGCGACTGGTATGCAACATTATTTAGAATGCCCGATGTGTTCAAGCTGGATGTTAGCCAAGTTGAAGTTGAACAGGAAGAGCTAAATGCAGTGAAAAGTGCTGTTCAGCAGGCTCTTGACGGGTTGAACGAATTCCGCAGTCAGGAAGGCGAGAAATTGTATCACTTCTTTAAAGAGAAAATAAATGCCATTCAGCAACTGCTACTTTCGATAGAACCCTACGAAACCTCACGAACCGAGAAAATAAAGTCTCGCATTGTTGAGCAACTGGAGCAACTTGAGAATGTCGATTACGACAAGAATCGCTTGGAACAAGAGTTGATTTTTTATATTGAAAAGCTCGATATAACCGAGGAAAAAATCCGGTTGCAGAATCACTTGAACTATTTCATTGAGACGCTTGACAATGCTGAGAGGCAAGGAAAGAAACTGGGCTTTATCGCTCAGGAAATGGGGCGTGAAATTAACACAACGGGCTCTAAAGCTAATCAAGCCGAGCTGCAAAAGATCGTGGTTGAGATGAAGGATAACCTTGAGCAAATCAAGGAACAGGTGCTTAATGTCTTGTAATTATTTAAAGAATTATGAATAAAGGCAAGTTAATAGTTATTTCTGCTCCATCGGGGACTGGTAAGTCAACGATAATAAATGAGTTGATGAAAAACGAGGAGTTAAAACTTGAATTCTCAATATCGGCTACAACTCGCCCTCCGCGTGGTGAGGAAAAAGATGGTGTGAACTACTACTTTTTAACCGTCGACGACTTCAGACAACGCATTGAGCGTGACGAGTTTGCTGAGTATCAAGAGGTGTATGAGGGGCGTCTATATGGCACTTTAAAAAGCGAGATTGAGCGCATCACCAGCCATGGCAACAATGTTATAATGGACGTTGACGTGCTGGGAGGCCTGAACGTGAAGAAGATTTATGGTGACGACGCGCTGGCGATATTTATTATGCCACCCTCAATCGAGACACTGCGCCAGCGATTGCTATCGCGCAACACCGATAGCATTGACGACATCAACAAGCGCATCGACAAGGCCGCTTATGAGATTTCCTTTGCACAACAGTTCGACCATCGTGTGGTCAATGATGTGCTGGCGACTGCCATCGATCACACCGAGCGAATTATCAAGGACTTTATTGAAAAATAATGAGTAAGATAGGTATCTTTGGAGGCTCGTTCAATCCCATTCACACAGGGCATGCGATTATAGCCAGCTATGTCATGCGCAATAGCTGTCTCGACTCACTGTGGTTATTGGTGTCACCACAAAACCCACTCAAGCAAGGAACTACAATGGCAAGCGACTATCATCGCCTGCGCATGGCTGAGCTGGTGACGCGACGCATTGAGGGCGTGACGACCTCGGCCTTTGAGTTTCAACTGCCCAGACCTTCCTACACTATCGACACCCTCAAAGCCCTTAAAGAGAAATTTCCCGACGATGAGTTCTACCTGGTGATTGGAGCCGATAACTGGTGCGTGTTTGACCAGTGGAAAGATGGTGAGGGGATTATTAATAATTTTCACATCTTGATATATCCTCGCCGTGGCTATGAAATTAAAATCCCCGCCCAGTATAAAGATAGGGTAGAGGTGGTTGATGCCCCACTTGTGGAACTGTCGTCGACCCAAATTAGAGAAATGCTGTCGCAGATGCAAAGTATCAGTTTCTATGTGCCTGAGGCAGTTGAAAGATATATTGTTGAAAATAAGCTTTATATGGAATAAAACAATAATGGAAAATGATAAATTATCTCCTACAGGCTTGGCATTCATCGCATTGACCAATGAATATTGCCAGCTTATTGAAAACTGTGGTGACTATGGTCGCGACGGCCTAGTGGATGCGTTGTTAAAATTGTTGCCACGCATCTACATTACTATCTTTGACCTTGAGCCTAGTCTTGACATGTTTGATGCTATCATCGGTCAGGCGCTTGACGAAACTACCTATGAAGTTGTGCGCGCCAATATAAGCTCTGTTATGGCCGAAGAAGATGTTTATCTCGAAGTTTTCATTGAGGATATGAAATATAGCGATACACCTATCGCTACATCTATCTCCGAAAATCTTGCCGACTTGTATCAGGAGTTCTACAACCTGGTGGCTTCGTTGCGTGATCTCGACACTGAGGAACAGCGCCAGTTGTTGGGCTTGTGTCGAGAGAATTTCATTGAATATTGGGGACAGATATTGTGTAACGTGCTTCGCGCTTTGCACTCAGTGAGAGTAAAAGATAATGATTTCTTTGAAAATTTTTAAATAATAATAAAATGGCTACAACCTACATCGATTCTCTGCTACGGTTCATGGACAATAGCCCATGCAATTTCTTAGCGGTTGAAACAATGAAGAAAATGTTGCTCGACAATGGTTTTGTTGAGAAAAAACTTAGTGAGAAACTCAGTGCTCAAGCAGGTGAGAAGTTCTTTTTCACCAAGAACGACTCGGCAATCTTTGCTGTGACTGTGGGGCAGAAACCCATCAAGGAAACTGGCTTTAAGATTGTTGCCGCTCACAGCGACTCGCCTTGTTTCCGCATCAAGCCCAATGCGCCCATTAAGTGTGATGGTGGCATCGTCAAGCTTAACACCGAAGTGTATGGTGGTCCCATTCTCTACACCTGGTTCGACCGTCCACTTTCCATAGCTGGTCGAGTTATTATTAAAGGTGATGATGCGCTGCATGTAGTTTCAAGAACTATCATGATTAAACGCCCATTGATGCAGATCTCACACTTGGCAATTCACTTTAACCGCGCCGTGAACGAGGGTAATCCATTGTCGAAGCAAAAAGATATGCTGCCCATCATCGCAAAGGTGAATAGCGAGTTCGAGACCGGAAACATGCTTATCAATCTCGTTGCTCAAGAGCTGGGCGTTGTGGCAAGTGATATCCTCGATTTTGACTTGCTGCTCTATGATACAACTCCAGCTTGTACATTTGGTCTAAACAATGAGTTTATCTCGTCGGGACGACTTGACGATTTGAGCATGGCTCACGCCGCAATTACAGCTATTTGCGAGTCAACCGATGAAGAGAATACTTGCATCGCTGCCATCTTCGACAATGAAGAGACTGGTAGTGGAACCAAGCAGGGAGCCGGTTCGCCAGTGCTTGCCAATGCGCTCCAGCGCATGGCCGAGAGTCAAGGCTGTAACTATGATGACTATTGTGTGGCATTGCAGAAGACTTTCATGATTAGTGCCGACAATGCCCATGCTCATCATCCCAACTATAATGAGAAGTACGACCCCACTAATCATCCCACTATGGGTGGTGGTCCATGCATCAAGATTAATGCTAATTGCAAGTACATGAGTGATGCCCACTCGGCAGCGATATTCAAGAACCTATGCGATGAGGCTGGCTCACCTTGCCAGTATTTCATCAATCATAGCGACGTGGCTGGAGGGTCTACACTTGGTAATATCCTCACAGGTCAAATCGACATTGAGGGGGTTGACGTGGGTAATCCTCTACTGGCAATGCACTCGGTGCGAGAAACTGCATCGGTCGACGACCACATCAACATGATAAAAGTGTTCAAGACTTTTTTCAGTTGAAGAAAAATCACTATCTTTGTGGAAAATAATAATACCAATAAATATTTTAACGCTATGAATGACGATAAACTTATTCAAGAATTAACTGTTAAAGCACAGCAGTGGCTTGGCGAGGGATATGATGAGGAAACTAAAGCTCAGGTTCAGGCAATGATTGATGCCGACGATAAGACTGAGCTCATCGAGGCTTTCTACAAGGACCTGGAATTTGGTACAGGTGGACTTCGTGGCATTATGGGACCAGGTAGCAACCGCATGAATATCTACACTGTGGGAGCGGCTACTCAAGGACTTGCCAACTATATCAACGAGGCGTTCAAGGACCTGCCCCAGCGCAAAGTGATTGTGGGGCATGATGTGCGCAACAATAGTCGCCTCTTTGCCGAGACTGTAGCTAATATCTTTAGCGCCAATGGCATAAAGGTTTACCTCTTTGAAGGACCACGTCCCACACCCGAGGTCTCTTACGCCATTCGCTTGCTGGGATGCCAGAGTGGTGTTAATATCACCGCATCGCATAACCCAAAGGAATATAACGGCTACAAAGCCTACTGGGATGACGGCGCACAGGTGGTTTCGCCTCACGATGTTAATATCATCAACTATGTTAACAACATTAAGGACGTGAGCGAAATCAAGTTTGAAGGCAACCCCGACCTCATCGAAATTATTGGTGAGGACATCGATGCCAAATATATTGAGCAGATTCATGAGCTCTCGCTCAGTCCTGAGGTTGATGCCAAACACAGCGACCTGAAGATTGTTTATACTCCAATCCATGGTGTGGGCCGCTACATCATTCCTCGCAGCATTGAGCGTTGGGGATTTAAGAACATCATTCATGTGCCTGAGCAAGATGTGATGAGCGGCGAGTTCCCCACGGTTGAATCGCCCAATCCCGAGAACGCTCCCACTATGCAGATGGCTATTGATAAGGCCGAGGAAACTCAGGCCGATATCGCTCTGGCAAGCGACCCCGATGCCGACCGCATCAGTGTTGTATTCAAGAACAATAAGGGGAAATATGAGCTTGTCAATGGTAATCAAATTCAAATTATTTTCCATTACTACCTTCTTACCCGCAATCGCGAGCTTGGAAACCTCAAGGGCGACGAGTATATCGTGAAGACTATCGTCACAAGCGAGACTATCAAGCGTATGGCCGATAAGCTGGGCGTCAAGATGTTTGACTGCTACACAGGCTTCAAGTGGATTGCTACTGTGATGCGCGAAATGGAAGGCAAGGGACGCTACCTGGGTGGCGGTGAGGAAAGCTACGGCTTCCTGCCCGAGACATTCGCCCGCGACAAGGATGCTGTTTCTTCTATTCCAATGATGTGTGAGATTGCGGCATGGGCCAAAGAAAAAGGCATGACAATGAACGAGATGCTCATTGACCTATACCTCAACTATGGCTACTCTAAGGAGCGCGGTATCTCGGTTGTGCGCAAGGGCAAGAGTGGTGCCGAGGAAATCGTGGCAATGATGAAGAATTTCCGCGAGAACCCCCAGCAGGAGATTGCAGGCTCACCAGTAGTGCTCATCAAGGACTTCCTCAAGCTTGAAGAGCTTGATGTCAAGACCGGAAAGATTACCAAGATCGACATGCCTGCCACCAGCAATGTGTTGCAGTACTACACTCAGGATGGCACCAAGGTTTCTATTCGCCCATCGGGCACTGAGCCCAAGATTAAGTTCTATATCGAGGTTCACGACAAGCTGGAGAGCGCTGAGCAGTATGATGCCAAGAACGACTGGGCCGAAGCCAAGATCGACAAGATTTGTCAAGACCTGGGCATAGCATGATATTAATTTGTCTTTCACATCACTGCTGGCATTATCACCAGCAGTGATGCTGAATATTATAAACACTAAAAACTATTATTTAAGAATGGCAAACAAACGTCAATTAAAGAAAGCTATACGCTACGCATGTGGCGAGATGGCTGGTGAGTGCTTCTTTGCACAAGAGGCTTTTGAAGGTACTAACCCCGAGGATTGGGACCGCATTGTCTTGAATATCGCACTTCTTCAAGCCGAAGCTGTAAACCGTGTGTCGGTCGACTTTGACAAGATTCCTAAGGATTTTGAAAACGGCAAGGAATACAATAAAGCTCGCCGGGCCTATTTTAAAGCTGTTGAGAAAGGGCTTTCAAGTTACCTGAAAGAGGAAAGCGAGAAGATTGTCGCCGACATGAATGCCCTCATTAAGAAGTAACAAATTTCGTTAGGAGAATATTAAATTTTTCTTGAAGTGATAAGTAAATTGCTAGAACGCATCATGAGAAATCATGGGTGGAAGTTCGTTGTGAACATTCCTCCCACACCCAAGTGTGTGATTTGTGTGGCTCCTCACACTAGCAACTGGGACTTTATCATGGGCGAGCTCGCAAGTCGCTCAGTGGGAATGAAAGCTAAGTTCCTGATGAAGGATGCTTGGTTTTTCTTCCCACTGAAATATTTGTTGAAGGCCCTGGGAGGAGTTCCTGTCTCGCGCAAGCACAGCACCAACGTGACTGGAGGTGTAATTGACCTGTTTAGCAAGCGTGAGAAACTTGTGGTTGCTGTCACGCCCGAGGGTACCCGAAGCCTTAACCCACATTGGCACCGAGGCTTTCTATACATCGCCCAAGAAGCGCAAGTGCCCATTGTGCTGGGATATTTCAATTACAAGAAAAAGATTGTGTGCCTTGACCGCATCTTTGACCCAACAGGCGATGTAGATGCCGATATGCTGGCGATAAAGCGATATTACGACAACTGCGACTGTTGCGGAAAGTTCCCCGAGAAATTCACAACAGGACTTGATGAAGCTACCAGCTCTTCAAGCTAACCCACTCATCCACTATTATTCTAGGTGGCTTGTCTACAAGGCTGCTTATTAACATCTACTATACTATGATCTCAAGAAACTTGCGCGTAGCGCTTATCGAAGACAACGTCGCCTGGGGCGACAAGTATGCCAACCTTGAGCAACTGGGTCGCAACATCAAGAATGTGAGCGAGGAAACCGACCTCGTGGTGCTGCCCGAACTCTTTACCACAGGCTTCATTGTCGACGAGCAGGTTAGAGAGCTTGCCGAGCGCAACACCGGTGACACCATCCATTATCTTAAGCAACTTTCGCAATATTACAATGTGGCTATCGCCGGCAGTTTCCTTGCCAGCACTGCCAGTCAGCTCTACAATCGCGCTTTCTTTCTTGAGCCCAACGACGATGAGCACTACTACGACAAGCGCCACCTGTTCACCATGTCGGGCGAGCAAAATGTCTACAATCAGGGCGTTACAGCTGCACCCATCGTGCGATTCCGCGGTATGAATATCAAGCTCATTGTGTGCTACGACCTGCGATTTCCGGTCTTTTGTCGCAACGTGAACAACAACTACGACGTGCTGCTTGTGGTCGCCAACTGGCCCAAAGTTCGCCTCAACGCATGGAAAACGCTGTTGCAAGCTCGTGCTATTGAGAACGAGTGCTACGTGTGCGGTGTGAACCGCTGTGGCACCGACCCCAAGGGGCTGGAATATGCACAGGGGGCATCACTTATCATCGACTTTAAAGGTAAAACAATAGGGGAGCGGGGAATATCCCCCATCATCGAAGCCGACCTCTCACCGGCAGACCTGGAACGCTTCCGCACCAAGTTCCCCGCTTGGCGCGACGCCGACGCGTTTAAACTGGATATTTAATACCCAATCATGTTAAATGAAAAATGCGCATCTCGCAACGAGAGCAGTCGCAGTCAACCCTTAGCAGTGTGCGCCCGTTGCGCAGCAGTAGGGGAGTGGGGAGATTGTGCTTGCGATTTTTGTCCTTGAGGCAGGCTCCAAGCTCGCGGCGCAGGCAATAGCGGGTATGCATCAGTGGCTGATTCTCACTGGGCTTGCCGCTAACTTCTAGCGCTGGCTCAATTGATGTGACTCCATGCTCTTGGTAGAACTGCCGGGCGATGTGGTTAGCGACATTATCGGCGCTCACAAGCGACCGGTAAGGAAACGTAGCCTCCTTATTCTCACTTCGGCGCAGGTCACGCGAATAGGACGCCGCATGAGTGCGTTCCAGCAGAGCTACAGTGTCACGACGCAGTTGAGTTAATATTGATGCTGGCACAAAATAGTCGCCTTCAATCTCGCAATCTCGCATGGCAAAGATGGTGTCGCCAAGTTTCGATAGCACTTGTCGCTGGCGGTCGGCTTGTGGAGTCTTTGCGGGCTCGGGGGCCGTGTCGAGAGCAAGTGAGTGAGTTGCCATGCAGCCGCGCTCATCGGTGGCTTTGAGGCACAACAAGTTGTCGGCGCACCACATCTTGAAGTCAAGTGCTATGCGGCGGGTAGCGCTTGGCTTGTTCAAAATATCGTTAAATGCCTTGTCATGGGTCCTGAAAACCTTGTCGCCACGCTTGATGGCAATCGCCTCCTTTAGGAATATCTTGTTGCCGGCGATGCGGTTCACGCGAAAGCCGTCGTAGTCACCACTTGCGTTAATAAAGGCCAGACCATCGCCATTGGCTAGAGGCATGGTGGTGTCGATTGTGATAACGTTACCGTTAGCGCTGGTCACTCGTCCTAGATATTCACCTTGCGACTTGGGGGTGTTGAGCGATGCCATTGGGCTACCATTAGCAGGCTTACGACCATCGATAAAATAATGTGTGAACGAGCGATTGAAACTCTTCTCGAGCGATGGCGTGAAAGTGTATCTTGATGTGCCGCATGAGCTGCGCTTGAGGCTATCGTCGGTAGCGATAATCTTGTCAAGCTCTTGACGATAGTAAGCCACCACATTCTTTACATAATCCACATCTTTTAGGCGACCCTCAATCTTGAACGATGAGATGCCGGCATTAATCATGTTACCCAGGCAATCGCTGGCATTGAAGTCGCACAACGAGAGCAAGTGTTTTGACTTCATTAGAACGTTGCCTTGCTCGTCTTCCAAATCGTAACTCAAGCGACAGATCTGTGCGCACTCGCCGCGGTTGGCGCTGCGACCACGCAGGGCTTGGCTAATTTGGCAACGTCCGCTGTAACTCACGCACAACGCACCATGGCAAAATCCCTCAAGAGGAACCTTTACTTTATTATTTATTGCCGCTATCTCCTCAAGTGATAATTCACGCGCGAGTACCAGTTGCGAGAATCCCACCTGTTCCAAGAAAGCGGCTTTCTCGGGAGTTCGGATGTCACATTGTGTGCTGGCATGTAAGGCAATAGGTGGCAGGTCAAGTCGCAGCAATGCCATGTCCTGCACAATGAGTGCATCAACACCGGCATGATAAAGATTGTGAATCATTCTCTCCACATCGCTCAATTCGTTGTCATAGACGATGGTATTGACTGTGCAATAAATGCGAGCGTCGAACTGATGGGCGAAGCTCACTAATTGCTTTATTGAGTCGATAGAGTTGCCTGCTTGGGCACGTGCGCCAAAAGCGCTCGCACCAATGTATACAGCATCGGCGCCATGCTTTATGGCTTCCATACCAATTTCAGCGTTCTTGGCAGGAGCAAGCAGTTCAATATTTCGGTAGTGATTTCCCAAAACAGAGATGGAGTTAAGTTGTCAGTAGCCAGTCCACAGTTCCGAGAGTTGAGATAAAATAGCCGCGTTACTCGCCTGCTTGTTTACTCGTAAGCTCGTTAAAAGTGTTCTTTATCAAAAAAAGAGACCCAAAACCTTCTTTGAGTCTCTTGAAAAGTAGCGGGACTGAGAATTGAACTCAGGACCTCCGGGTTATGAATCCGACGCTCTAACCATCTGAGCTATCCCGCCATCTCTTTTGCGACTGCAAAGGTACAACTATTTTTTATTTTGTGCAACAACTTTTCCATTTTTTTTGAAACATTTTTTGACTATTTGGGTTATGAAGTTGATTACTAGAGATTATACAAAATGGATTATCCATTAATTTATAAGTGAAAGCGATGATTTATTATCTCATTTGAGTGTTCCGTGAGTGAATAGTGATGAATATAATATTCTTTGATTAAGTATAAATTAAAGTAAAAGTCATTATCTTTGCGGTATGGAACTGATTAATGATATAAAACACCTTAAGGTCGTGGTGAGTGAGAGTGAGTTATGCTTGCTCTATGTACAGGCTCCCGATTGCGGCTTGTGCTCAATAATGCTTAGCAAGATTGAGCAGGTGGCTGAGCGCTATCCCCAGGCTCGTTCGCTCAGGGCTGAAATTCAAGTTGTGCCCGAGCTGGCTGGCGAGTATCTGGTTGCGACAGCTCCCACAGTGCTCATTTTTTTAAAGGGGCGTGAGATTTATCGCGCGGGTAATTTTATTGACACGGTCGATTTGGAACGATTTTTATCAAAGTGGTGTGAAAATGTTATTCCTTGAATTTCATTTTATTAAACTCATTATGAAAAATGGCGTTGATAATTTTGCAAGTTGTCAATAGGTCAGTCCCTTTGGTGAAAGAAGCCGCTGTGGTCCCGAGTTGCAAGGGGTAGGTATCTTGTATAGTTGCTATTTCTTGCTGAAGTACGGAATGGTTATAGGGCTGTTGCAACTGTGATATGCTAATAAGGTAGTTATAATAAGTGAGCCATCGGTTCATGTAGTATCCTGCCAGCAACCCGGCCCAGTTGCGACATGAGTAATCGTTGAGGTCACCTCCCCACGTGGTAACGAGGCGGCGTGCGTTCATCTCGTAATAGTCCTTGACGTCGGAGGCTACGCCCAAGTCTCGTGCCTGTTCAAGCCACTTGTCCATGGTGCAGAATGGATGCTCGGCGTTTAGCCCATCCATGTAGTAGATTATGTAAGCCATTGTTTCAAACGTTTCTCTCATTTTGTTCTCGTCGTGCTCATGGAAAGCCTTGTCAAGCTCATTTTTCTTTGCCAGGAATAAGTCACCCAGCAGTTGTCGACCCACCCAAATGATGTCGACTCTCATGGCATCGGTCATGATAGTGTCTTGCTTTAAGAGAAGATCCCACACTGCAAGCAGTTGTTGAGGGTTGTATCTCACCTGGCAGCGTCCGTGCGTCTTGTCTAGTTCAGGATACTGGCAGGGTAGTGGACCACTGAAAGATGTGGGACGAATGTTGAGCACGTTGTTGTATAGAATATCCCAAGCTTGTCGCGCGGGTTGTGATAGTTGTCCGGCGTGTCGGTCGGCGAGCTCGTTTATCACTTGTTCATCGCTCTTGTTGAAGGTCCATGCTTTCTCAAAGATGTACTCATAAGGGAATTGTTGCACATCGAGCCCCTCGAGTGTAGAACCTATTCCCACAAGGTTCTTACCTCCTTCCTTTAGAGCTTTTTCTAGCCTCTCTCCGGCATCTTTGACATTTCCTTGAATATTACTATTGCCGCCAAAGTTGCCTAGGTAACACCAGATGTAGGGCTGGCCAAAGAAACCGTCAAGGTCACGCCACATTTCCTTGTACTCACAATAATAGTCGAGCATTGTCATCTTGCCTTGTGGTACACCAGTGAGCATGGCACGTGCACGCTGTGGGGTATAGTCTTTGCGCTGATAGTAGAGGAACCATCCCATTTGTAGCCACTCGGCTTGTGGGTCAACGGCAGTAAGACTACGGTAGATGTGCTTGCTTATTTTGTTCAGATAATCAGGCTCAAAACTGGGTGGGTCCATTTCGTTAAATGGGTCGATACCATAAATGTGATTAGTGCCAAACATGCGAGTTTGTTCCTCAAGAAACATCTTTTGGATTTCACTATATAGCGGGTCTTCGCTATTGAGGAAATAGGTGCGATAGGGAGCGTCAAAATCGTCCCAAGTGCTCATGGGTTTAATGTCGGCGTTGGGATACATGTCCATGAGCTGTCGTGGCACATGTCCTGCGAATGCCGGCAAGACTGGTCTCATGTTCAAGGCTCGCTCTCGAGCCAGTATTTTCTTTTGTAGTTCGGCTTGACCAGTGAGCCACTCCTTGGGCAATGGTCCGCACCAAGCATCAATGTTAGCCATGCGATGCCAGGGCAGATAGACTGGACCAGTGAAATAGTTGCGTACTTGCTCGTCGGTCATTCCCAAGCGTGTCCACACATTATACCACACTGCTTCTTGTCCGGTAATGGCAAGTGGCATGTTGATTCCGTTGAGTGCCATCCAGTCGATAAATCTCTCCCAGTCGTTCCAGTCCCAAAATGGCATGGTATACCCAAAAGTGCAGTAATTCAAGAAAAAGCGTTGAGGCACACGAGCTTTAATGATTTCTTTTGTTGGCACATCAGGAAGTAGTAATGGCAGGTCCAAGGAAATATCAGCATACCACGATACAGTGGTTTTACAGTAGCGATTTAGGTATCTGTTCAGCCCCACGGCCATTGAATTGGCATTATTGCCACTAATGATAACCTTGTCGCCAACAGTCTCGAGAGAAAAAATGTCGGTATTGCTCTCAATATGCTTGAAATCGACCTTGCTTGCAAGCACCGTAGACAATCGGTGCGCTAGTTCGCGTGCTTGTTGCACGTCATTACCACTGGCTTGTGATAAAAACCAAGCCATTGATACCATAAACAAAGTGATAACTGCCTTTTTCATAATATCGTTAGAAATAATAATTTATCGCAAAAATAATAAATTGCGCTTTATTGAGCAAGTATTTGTCAAAATATAAAACAACGACCGCAATTAGAAAAAAAGTTGCGGTCGTTGTTATTGTAATAGTTTATAGCCAATGGCTTATCCGAAGTTGTCGTAGTGGATGGAACTTGGATCCACACCACACTTGTCAAGAACTTCGTTCACGGTCTTGCTCATCATGGCTGGACCGCACATGTAGTACTCACAATCCTCAGGGGCTTCATGGTCCTTGAGATAAGTTTCATACATAACAGGAGCAATAAATCCTGCTGTGTATTTAACCCCAGCCTCATCGGCAACAGGATCGGGACGGTCAAGCGCCAAGTGGAAATGGAAATTGGGATATTCTTTCTCAATCTCTAAGAAATCCTCAAGGTAGAACACTTCGCTTAGCGAGCGCGCTCCGTAGAAATAGTGCATCTCACGATCGCGAGTGTGGAGGGTCTTGGTCATGTGCATGATTTGTGCACGCAGTGGAGCCATTCCCGCGCCACCGCCTACCCAAATCATCTCCTTCTTGCTATCGAAGATGGGGTGGAAGTCACCGTAAGGTCCGCTCATTATCACTTTGTCACCTGGTTTTAGGGTGAATATATAGGACGAAGCGATACCAGGACTTACATCCATGAAGCCTGTTTGTGGTTTGGGTTTAAATGGTGGAGTCGCGATGCGCACCGTGAGCATGAAACGGTCGCCCTCGGCGGGATAATTAGCCATTGAGTAAGCTCTCACTGTCTCCTCAGTGTTTTTACACTTGAGCGAGAACATGTCATATTTTTCCCAGGTGGGTAAGTATTCACCCAGAGATTCCTTGTCAATGTCCTTGTCGTAGTCCATCTCGAAAGTGGGAATCTTGATTTGTGCGTAAGAACCTGGAATGAAGTCCATGTGTTCCCCCTCGGGCAGAGCCACGATAAACTCCTTGATGAATGACGAGACTAGCTTGTTGCTTACCACAGTACATTCATATTCCTTGACTTCTAGAACCGAGTCGGGAACTTGAATTGCCATGTTGTCTTTAACTTTCACCTGGCAACCCAAGCGCCAATGGTCTTGCTGTTCCTTGCGCGAGAAGTGAACGGTCTCGGTAGGGAGGATGTCGCCACCTCCTTCAAGCACTTGTACTTTGCACTGTCCACAACTACCCTTGCCACCGCATGCGCTTGAGAGCATAACACCGCCCTCGTGAAGGCTATTAAGCAACGACTTGCCACTCTCAATTTCTATTTCTTTTTTTCCGCCATTGATGGTTATCTTCACTTTTCCTGAAGCCACAAGATAGTGCCTTGCCAGTAGAAGTATAATCACAAGCAACAGGGTGAGCACGAGGAAAATCACAGCGCTCGCCAAAACGGTTAAAGATTGATTTACCAGTAGTATCATAATAATGTGTATTGTGCAAGTTTTAAAGTTTAATACCCATGAAGCTCATGAAAGCAATGCCCATGAGACCAGTGATGATGAATGTTATTCCCACTCCTCGCAGTGCTGGTGGAATGTTGCTATAAGCGATTTTCTCGCGAATCGCGGCAAGACCCACGATAGCAAGTAACCAACCTATACCACTACCGGCTCCATAAACAGTTGCTGTCCAGCACGATGGGAAATCGCGTTGTTGCATGAAGAGTGCTCCACCCAGTATGGCGCAGTTTACGGCAATTAGAGGCAAGAAAATACCCAATGAATTGTAGAGCGCGGGAGCAAATTTTTCTACTGCCATCTCAACCAACTGTGTTGCCGAAGCAATTACCGCAATAAACATAATAAGTCCTAAGAAACTGAGGTCTACATCTTTATAGCTATCATCGAGCCATGATAAAGCTCCAGGCTTGAGTATATACTCATTTAATAAATAATTCAATGGAATGGTGACAACAAGCATGAATGTAACTGCTAGCCCCAGTCCAAAGGCTGTCTTAACATTCTTGGAAACGGCAAGATAAGAGCACATTCCCAGGAAGTAGGCAAATACCATATTGTCGATGAAAATCGACTTAACGAAAAGGTTTAATTCTTCCATTTTACTAAGATGATATTTAATGCGTTACTACTTGTTTTCTATTTCTCTTGAAGGTCCTTGTTGTGGGAGCGGTGAGCCCAGATTATGCATCCCACGGTAATGAGTGCCATGGGGGGCAAAATCATAAGACCATTGTTCATGTATCCATGATCGTAGCACCACTGTGGAATAACAGGAAATCCTAATAGTGTTCCGCTTCCTAGCAGTTCGCGGAAGAATGCCACGATAACAAGTATTATCATGTATCCCAATCCGTTGCCAATACCATCGAGAAAAGCTGGCCAAGGCTTGTTGCTCAAGGCAAAAGCCTCAAGTCGTCCCATGAGAATGCAGTTGGTAATAATGAGTCCAATGAATACCGAGAGTTGCAAACTCACATCATAGGCATAAGCGCGCAAAATTTGCTGAACAATTATAACAAGAGCTGCCACAACCACTAGTTGAACGATAATGCGAATGGTTGTGGGTATTGTCTTTCTCAGTAATGAAATAACCACATTAGATATTGCCAAAACAGCTATTACTGATATTCCCATGACAATAGCGGGTTCAAGCTTGGCTGTAACAGCAAGTGTGGAGCAAATACCCAATATTTGCACCAATACAGGGTTGTCCTTTGAAAGCGGATTAAATAGTGCTTCTTTATTACGTTTTGATAACATAGTCTATTGTCATTTAATGGTTCCACATTGAAGTTTCTTGAAGAATGGGTCGTAGGGTGTCATGCAATCATTAAGCATTGCTTGAACACCACGGCTAGTAATTGTACCACCCGATATTGCATCAACATATTCAGAGCCGTCGATGGGTTTTTGACCTTTCTTCATTACACTGATAGATTTGAATTCACCATCGGGGTAAATACTCTTACCTTGAAATTGCTCTTGAAACTTGGAATTAGCGATTTCGGCACCCAATCCTGGTGTCTCTCCTTCATGAGAGAAATATGCTCCATAAATGTCGGAACCATTGTCATTAACAGCGATATATCCCCAAATGGGTCCCCACAATCCAGCTCCATATACTGGTACAATATATTTGAAACTGCCATCGTCAAGTTTGCACTTGAACATGGGGAGTTTGCGTTCTTCAAGTTTGATATTATTTTTCATATCAATTTCAAACGCCACATTCTTGGCTGAGTCGGCAATACTGCCATCTTTATTGAGCAGGTACCCCGCTACGATGTATTTGTTAAAGGTCTCTTCAATGGCATTATCGCTAGCTGGGGTGACATGCACTGCGCTAAGAATTTGCTTGCGCTTGTCGTTGGCGATGTTCTCGTCTTGCTTGGGCTTGAGCGCCATGTAGATGAATGCCAACACCGTGCCCACAATGAGCACCATCACCGCAGCATAAATGATTTGATATAGATTGCTATTTTTATTCATTATTATCTTTTCCTCCTTTCTCACTTGGCTTTAGCTCGTTTTAAGCGACGGTTTATATTGACTTGAACCACGCAGTAATCAATGAGTGGTGCAAAAGCATTCATTAGCAGTACTGCAAGCATAGCTCCCTCGGGGTATCCACCATTGTACACCCTGATGAGAATGGCAAAAACGCCAATAAGGAAACCATAGATATATTGTCCAATCTTAGTTCGTGCTCCAGTGACAGGATCGGTTGCCATGAACACTGCCGCAAAAGCAAAACCACCATAGCATAATTGCGCCAACGGGTCAAGCATCGAGGCAGGGTAGGTGGGTGTGGCAAAGACATTGGCAATGGCTCCCATTGCTAGACCTCCAGCGAAGACACTGAGCATTACTCTCCATGATGCGATGCCAGTAATGAGCAATATGGCTGCTCCAATAAGGATGGCTATCATCGAGGTCTCGCCGGGCGAGCCGGGAATGAGACCTATAAATGCATCAAGGGTTGATGTGCTGAGATTTAGTGTGTCACCAACGTTGGTTGCCACTTCACCCAGTGGTGTGGCACCCGAGAAACCATCGGCAACAGTTCCAGCGCCATAGCCAAAAGCGCTGTCGGTCATGACAAATGCCTTGTCGCCACTCATCTCGGCAGGATAAGAGAAAAATAGGAACGCGCGCGTGATGAGAGCTACATTAAAGATGTTCATTCCTGTGCCACCGAAGATTTCTTTTGCGAAGATTACTGCAAATGCTGTAGCGACAGCTGTCATCCACAGTGGAGTGTTGATGGGAACAATTAGAGGAATCAGGATTCCTGTTACAAGAAATCCTTCTTGTATTTCCTTGTGGTGGATTTGAGCACCTATAAACTCAATACCAAGTCCCACAACATAGGAAACCACAATGACCGGGAGCATTGCAAGCAGTCCGAAGATGAACATCTGCACAAAAGATGCATCGGGCATTCCAATAGCTCGAAAATGTTGATAACCAATGTTATACATCGCAAACAGCAGGCACGGCAACAGGGCTACAACCACTGTAATCATGGTTCGCTTCATGTCGTTGCTGTCGTGAATGTGAACGCCTGAACGTGAAGTAGTGTTGGGCGTAAACAAGAAAGTTTCCATTCCGTCGAAAACCGATTCCAGCTTGCTGAATTTTCCGCCTTGCTGGAAGTGCGGCTTAATCTTGTTCATGAAATTTCTTAATGCTTTCACTTATATCTTTAATTTAAATGTTATTACTTATTAAATTGTAAATCAGAGTAGAATATTATGCCATTTCGGCTCTCATCTTGTCGAGGCCTTCACGCACAATGCGTTGCAACTCAAGCTTGGATGTGTCGGCATATTCGGCAAGGGCAAAGTCCTCGGGGGCAACCTCATATATTCCCAGTTGCTCCATCTTGTCGATATCGAAAGCAATAATAGCCTTGATAAGGAACTCGGCATAGATATCCATGGGCAACATTTGGTCATACTCACCACTCATCACAATAGCTCTCTCACCACCATTGAGTTTTGCGTCAAGGTCAACTTCCTTGTGGCGTCCACCCAATATCCAGCTTGTGAAGTCGCGATAGATACTGTACTTCTTGGGGCTAAGTGAAGCCCAACCCATGAACTCGTCCTTTTTGTTCACCTCGTTAATGACGGTTACATGTCGATAGGGCGAATGAAGATATCCATCAATATTTTCTTTCACACCAGTGAGCACATTTCCACTAATGATGCGCTTGGGCTTGTTGTCATCGTCAATTAAATTGTCTTGGAGCAATGCTTGAAGGCGACAGCCCATCGTCGCTTTAAGGTAGCGGGGAACCTTAACTCCACTTCCTGTGACTGCAATGGTGGTTGAATAATCAACCTTTCCGGTCTCAAAAAGCTTGCCAATGCGTGCCGCTGTGACGATATCGAGTGTCCATACCACCTCGCCTTTGTTGACTGGCTTGATTTGGGCAACTTGCACTCCCGCGTTACCTGCGGGATGTGGGCCATCGAAAATGTTGACCTCTGCTCCAGTGTTATCTATAATATAATGTGTAGGGAAGCCTAAATACACTTTACCATCGGTCATCGTGGAAAGCACCTCGATTGCCTTGGTTATATATTTTTTGTCTTCTCCTAATACAAGCTGCAGCGACGGAGCAAGAGGCGCTGAGTCGAAAGCCGTGATGAAGATATCGCGAGGACGAACAGCGGAATTAGGCACAATGTCGTAAGGACGCTGGCGCAACATGGGCCAGAGACCACTCTCAAGCAGGAGAACCTTGGGATTCTCTTTAGTATCGAAGGTCTTGTAATTGTCATGATTGCCATCGGGCTCAATGACTATTGCCATAATCTTGCGTCGGTCTCCCCTGACAACATTCTTCACTATACCGCTCACTGGCGATGTTACCTTGATTTTTTCATCGTTCTTGTCGTGATATATAGCTTCGCCAGCCGCCACTGTGTCGCCTTCCTTCTTTTCCATGCGTGGAATAATGCCCGTGAAATCGTCGGGAACAACGGCATAGTCTTGGCTAAGATGAGCCATGGTCACTTCTTCTTGAGTGATTTTGCCTTTGAGGTTTAAATCAAATCCTCTTTTTATTTTTATTAATGCCATAAAAGGTGTTTAATTGAGAACAATAGTTATTACAACCTGCAAAGTTACATAATATATTTCATATTTTAAATAAAAAAGCGAAAAGTCAATAAACAAAAAATGCAATGTAGTTTAAGTGGTGCTTTGCTAAGTGCTTATTTAAAGAGTTGTGAACAATTTTTTCGCAAAAAAAGACAAATTCCCTTTGCTTTATTAAAATAAATGTAATAAATTTGCGAGTGATTTTGCAGACTTTTTATTGTTTTTTTATAGAAAAAGCAATCTAAGTTTGTGGAAATTAACACTCTAAGCTTTAAGTTTTGTGTTTTTTATTAACAATGACACACTATTGCTTGCTTAACTACGTTACTTATTTAATATAAACGCTAAAACTGATAAAAAACATTTTATAATTAATCATTTTTATTAACAATCAATTTTTTTATTTTTAGATTATGGAAGCTACAAAGCCAAACAATCCACAGCCCCAGGCTCCAAAGCCAGCTGTAAAACCACAACCTCAAGCTGCTAAGCCACAGCCCAAAAAGGCTGACAACAAGGCAGTTAATAGTAATGTAGGTGGTATTAAGAGTGCATTCCTCGTTATCCTCGTTTGCCTCGCAGTTGCAGTTTGCCTCTACCTCTTCGTTATGGGTATGATCAGCAACTTCACTGGTGGTGAAGGCACTGGCGCAGCATTTGCATTCCAGGTAGGTGACGAAGTTAAGCTCGCTCCATCTAACCTTGCTGGTACCGTTTACAAAGGCGGTTTCGTGGTTCCTATCCTGCTTACCTGCTTGTTCACCGTTATCGTTCTTTCGGTTGAGCGCTGGTTCGCTATTGGCAAAGCTAAGGGTAAAGGCAACATCACCAAGTTTGTTGCTAACGTGAAGGATGCTCTCCAAAAGAAGGACATCGCAAAGGCTGAGAACTTGTGCCGTGAGCAAAAGGGTACTGTAGGTGCTGTTGTTTACGCAACTCTTCAAAAGTACAAAGAGATGGATCAAGACAACACTCTCCAAAAGGAGCAGAAACTTACTTCTATCCAGCAAACCCTTGAAGAGGCTACCGCACTTGAGATGCCAGCTCTGCAGCAGAACCTTCCTATTGTGGCTACTCTTACCACTCTGGGTACTCTGCTCGGTCTGTTCGGTACTGTGCTTGGTATGATCAAGTCGTTCCAAGCTCTGTCACAATCGGGTGCTCCCGACTCTACTGAGCTGTCAACTGGTATTTCTGAGGCACTTGTTAATACCGCTACTGGTATTGCTACCGCTGCTCTCGCACTTATTTCTTATAACTTCTACACCAGCAAGATTGATAACATGACCTATGCTATCGACGAGCTTGGCTTCTCTATTGTTTCTACTTTTGCTGCTACTCACTAATTTTTAGAGTAACAACTCACAATTATTAATTCACACATTTAATAATAATAGTAATAAAGTGTAACAATGGGAAAAGTCAAAATTAAGAAAAAAAGTACACACATCGACATGACGGCGATGAGTGACGTGACTGTTCTTCTGTTGACTTTCTTCATGTTGACTTCAACATTCCTTCAGAAGGAACCAGTGCAGGTAATCACACCTCCATCGGTTAGTGAAGAGAAGGTGCCCGATGAAAAACTCGTGCAAGTTCTCATTGGTCCTGATGGAAAAGTTTACTTGAACTTGACTGGTGCGAAGGATTCGACTCAGCTTTCGACTGAAACATTCCGCTCGGAGGTTCTGCAAGAAGCTTATGGCAGCTATAGTGAGACTCATCCCAGTGCTCCTAAACTGACAATGCAGCAGGCTCTTGAGTTCTCCAAGATTGGTACCTTTGGAGTGCCCATGAAAGATTTAACTTCATGGCTTGGAATGAAAATGGAGAAACGCGATGACTTCCTGAAGAATGAAGGTGGAATACCGATTGCTATATCGGTTAAAGACGGTCCACGTAATGAGTTTCAAACTTGGTTGAATGCCGTTAAGGTAGTGATGCAACGTCATGACCTTGGTAAAGACCTGGTTGGTGGTCGCGGTGTCGCAATCAAGGCTGGACAAGACTCTCCTTATAGCCTTGTTCAGGTAGTAATGGATAATTTACAGACAGAGAAGTTGAACAAGTTCACCTTGATGACTTCATTAAAATCGGAGGAGGAATAAGAGATATGGCAAAGAAAGATAAAAGTCGTCAGAAGAAATTCGACACCCGTATCGACTTTACTCCAATGGTTGATATGAACATGTTGTTGATCACATTCTTCATGTTGTGTACCACAATGTTGAAATCTCAGACCCTCGACCTCGTGTTGCCTACCAATGACAACATAAACAAGGAGGAAGAGACTAAGATTAAGGAGAGTGATGCTATCACTTTCATCCTTGATGGTACTCTTGACAAGGATGGTCAAAGAGCAACTAACGGCAAGATCTACTATTATGAAGGTCAGCCCGATATGGAGAACTTCACACTCAATGAAATTAAATTTGGTAACGATAAGGATGCGATTCGTGGTATGCTGCAAAAGCGTAACAAGGAACTCCTTGACCAGGTTAATAAATTTAAAGAAGAGTGGAAGACTGGTAAAATCAATGACTCGATTTATAACGCTAAGGTAAAAGAGGCTCGTGCTAAACAAGCCGAAGACCTGAATGCTAAACGTCCTATCATTGTGATTAAGCCAACTGCAAACGCCTGCTATGCCGACGTGGTACACATGCTGGATGAGATGCAAATTAATCAAATCTCTACCTACCAGCTGGAAACTCTGAACAAGCAAGACTCTACGCTCTATGAGCACAAAGTTGGTCACGCTCTTGGTGCACAATAATATTGTTTAACTTTTTAAAAGAAGAAACACTATGGCAAAAGATGTAGATCTTTCATCGAGGGAATGGCTAGACCTTATTTTTGAAGGTAAGAATAAGGACTTTGGAGCCTATGAGATTAGACAAGAGTCGCCCAAGCGTCACAATAAATCAGTGATTTATACAATCATTGGTATTGCGATTTGCGCTTTGCTTGCTTATGGTTACACTGCTGTGAACAAGTATCTTACTGAGAAGCGCCTTGAAGAAGAGCGCATCAAGCAAGAGCAACTTGCCGCACAAGCAGCACTTGAAGAGGAGATTGAAGAAGAGGAAGAACAACAAATTGAGATTCCTGAGGAGAAAGAACAGATTCTTGAAGAAGAAGTTCAAGCTTCACAAAAGGTTACTGAGCTCAATATTGTTGCCGACGAACTCGTTAAAGAGCCTCCCAAGACTGTAGAGCAAGTAATTGAGAACAAGGACGTGATTGGTGGTAAGGACCAGGAAGGTTCAGATGATATCACCAAGGATGTGGTAAAAGTTGACCAAACCGTTGTTAAGGAAGTTGAACCACCCAAGCCTAAAGAGGAAAAGGTTGAGGTAAAACCTGAGCCCAAACCTGAGAAGGAAGAGGTGTTCCGTTCGGCAGCCCACATGCCATCGTTCCCTGGTGGTGATGGTGCTCTGATGAGCTTCATTAACAAGAACATCCGTTACCCACAAGCTGCTCAGGATAACAATATCCAGGGTAAGGTAGTTGTTCAATTCGTTGTAACAAAGACCGGTAAAGTGGGTGAAGTAAAGGTTGTTCGTGGTGTCGACAAGGACCTTGACCGTGAGGCTGTTCGCGTGTGCAAGATGCTTCCCGCGTTCTCACCTGGCCGTAATGCAACTGGTGATCCTGTGGCTGTGTGGTATACCCTTCCAGTACAGTTCAAGTTGCAAGGTGCTAACTAATTCTTGATTATTTCAATAACACTAATTGAAATATAGCAATAAAAGCCATAGAACTTTCGGGTTCTGTGGCTTTTTATTTTTTTTACAATATGTTACTTGCGTTGTTGGTAGTATTTTTATTACATTTGCAGTGAGAAATATATTAATAAAAATGAAATGCTTGAATTGTGGCAATGAAGTGAAGCCTGGCGACACATTTTGTGCGACATGTGGCGCAAGGGTGATGCAAAATAACGCAACTAATAACGGCGATGGACAGCGATTGTCCACTCAACATTCGTCGCATGGAGATTATAAGTCACACAATGTGGCGAACAAGAAAAACAAAGGTCCGCTCATTATTATAATTGCATTACTTGTAGCATGTTCGCTAGTAGGTGGCGCCTTGTATATGGGCTTTGCCCACCAAGATGAGGAGACACTATGGACGTTGTGCCAGCAGAGTAAAGATCTTAATGATATCAAGCAATATATCGATGATTATCCCAATGGTGAGCATATTGCCGAAGCTAAATCACTTTACTCTCAATTGATTGGTGAAAAAACTTCTTGGGAACAAGCCATGGCGAGTGGTGAAGAAGATGTATTGCGTGCATTTATCAATAACCATCCATCAAGCAGCTATCTCGCTCAAGCCCGCGACGTGCTTGATGATGTGGTGTGGAACAATGCTCTAGAGCGAAACACTAAAGATAGTTTTCAACGTTATATTACTGAGTTTCCCACAGGCAAGCATGTGGGTGAAGCTCGCAGTCACTTCAATGAGCTGCAACGTGCTGAATTAACCCTTGATGAGCGTCAGCGTGTTAATCAGTGCATAAGCCAGTTTTTGAACGGAATGTCGCAATGGGACATCGTGGCAATGATGAGTGTGTGCAATGTTGAAATGGATAATTTCATGGGTAAGCGTCCGGCAACACATAATGATGTGCGCGATTATTTTAATGCTTACCGCGAAAGCGATATCGACTCCATAGGCTTCTCCTCACTAGCAGTTGATGTTAAAAAACAATTACAAGAGGGTGGCGATGTTCAATATAACGCCAGCTTTACTGTTACTCGCAATTTCCGTCGCGAGAATACACAAAACGGCACCATGGCATTGCTTAGGGGTGAGGCTGTTGTTGACAATTACTTTCGTTTTAAGTCATTGGAAATGGATAAGATTAAGGAGCAATAAGGTTTTTGGCACATTATTTGCTTGTTTATAAGTTAAGATTTTATAATATATTATTAGATGTGTAATCGCATATTTAATTTTTTATTAATTTTACAAGCTAATAAAAGCACTGATGATGCGTTTTTCTCGCTCTAGGGTAATAAACCATTTAATTAGTGTAACGTCTAATGTTAAAATTTGAAGAATATTGATATATGAAAACAGGAGCATCGGTTATTTTGAAAGCCATTAGAATATTTTTTGGCATCTTCATGATAATAGTATATTTTGGCATGGCTTATCTGCTGTATATCAATTTCTTTGATTGGGTTAGCGAACCCTGGTTAACACTCCGTTATGTTTTCGCTGCTGTGTTGGGACTATATGGAGTCTACCGCTGCTACAGGCAGATTAAAGGCATCGATTATTATCGATTGAGAGATTTAGAAGAACGGACAGAGCAATAACTTTTTTAAAGAAACAGGCACTATGAAATTGAGAAAAGTAATATTGAGCATGATAGTTGTGGCATTGGCCACATCAATTTTCACTTCTTGCAATAAAGACAAGAAGCCCGCTAGCGCTGTGGGTGGATTGTGCAAGGTGATTTGCGATGAGTCGTTCAAGAATATCCTTGATGATGAGATTCAGGTGTTTGAGTACAGCTATAAAGATGCTAATGTTCTTCCACGCTATATGGATGAATCTTCGGCTCTTGATTCATTGCTTAATGAGAAAGTTAATGTTATTATCACCTATCGCGACTTGACAAGTAATCAAAAGAGCATCCTCAAGGGGCAGGGTAGAGCATTTCGTTCGCGCCGTATAGCTGTTGATGGTATAGCCTTGATTGTCAATAATGAAAATGATATTGACTTCCTGTCAATGAACGACATTAAGGACATAATGACTGGCAAGTCAACCACATGGGGGCAGGTTTATCCCACTAAACTTAAGAACGAGCGCATAAAGGTGATTTTTGATCAAAACCGTTCGGGAGTTTTGCACTACATGAAGGACAAGTTTAATAATGGCCAGGATTTACCTATTGAGTTCTTTGCACAAGGTAGTTCTCAAGCAGTATTTGACGCCGTTCAAAAGACTCGCAACGCTATAGGTGTTATAGGTGTAAGCTGGATAACCTCCGACATGAAGTCGACTGCCACAACCATTGAGGAACGCTATAATGAGCTTCAGAATGGTACTAATAGGCAAGAGGTTAATAACTTCACCGACAAGATAAAAGTGCTTGGGATTAGAAATGAGGATAAACTTAAAGACTATAAACCTTATCAGGCCTATATCTTTGATGGCTCTTATCCTTTAACCCGTGAGATTTTTGCGATTGATGCTTCACCACTTGGCACTCATGACCACGACTTCTTTGTGTTCCTCACGGGGAGCATTGGGCAAAAAATAATACTCCAAACAGGCATTTCACCAGCTGCTGTGCCGGTAAGAGTTGTTAATTTGCAAAATTAAAATTCATCACTAGAACATAGAGTTAAGAAATAATTTACAATAACTATTAATACTTACTGAAATGAAAACTAAATTCTTTTTCGCAACCATGCTTATCGCAGGTGCAGCGCTTGTGGTGAACGCACAAGGCTACAAAGATGGTATTGATTTCTACAAGATTGGAAAGCTTGACGATGCGCAAGAGCTTCTTGAGAGAAATCTTGACAAGGCCGAGACTAACAAAGCCGAGGCTTACTACTATCTGGGACAAGTTGCCCTGAAGAAGGGTGATACCGGAACCGCAAAGTCCTATTATGACAAGGGGGTTCAGGCCAATCCAAACTTTGCACTCAACTATGTGGGTCAAGGTGCAGTAGCCCTAAAGAACGGTAACGCAAAGGAGGCCGAGAACTTGTTTAAGCAAGCCGAGAAGCTGGCCAAGAAAGAACCCAAACTGGCAATCGCTATCGCTAATGCTTACTACATGGCTGATGCTAATGCTTACGCTAAACAAATCGACAAGCAGAAGAAGAATGCGTTCAAATGGAATGCCAATGACCCTGACTACTATATCTTTGTGGGTGACGACCTGGCTCACAAGCAAGAGTGGGGACAAGCAGCAGGACAATATGAGCTTGCATTCCAACGCGAACCAGCTAACATTGAGAGCCGTGTTAAATTCTCGAATGTGGACTTCTTCCTCAATGAGAATCGCGCTGTAGAAGCCCTTGAGGAACTCTTGGATCTTGTTCCAAATAGTGCTCTTGTTCAACGCGAGCTCGCCGAGAAATACTACGAGGCATCTTCTATCAAAGGTAATGTGGCCAAGGCTGTTGAGCACTATGGCACCTACTATAACAACCCTAACCACTTTGCTAAAGATGAGATTCGCTATGCCCAACTACTGTGGATGAGCAAGGACTTTGATAAGGCCGAAGAAGTTTGCGACGGACTGATTGCCAATGCCACTGATCCATCTAACAAATTCTTTGGTTATCGCCTCAAATTCTACAGCCAGTGTGGTGAACAAGATTGGGAAGATGCTGCTGAAACTGGTGCAAAGTTCTTTGCCCTTCCAGCAAATGAAAGAACTCCCTATTCGGTTACTGACTACAGCTACTATGCAACTGCTCTTAATCGCACTAACCGTGGTGCTGAAGCTGTGGCTACGTTCGAAAAGGCTATCCAGCAATACCCCGACAATGCCGACCTGCGTTCTCAGCTAGCTAATGTGTATAACGCAAGCAAGGACTACGTAAAGGCTGCCGAGGTGCTTCAAGGAATTGTTGATAGTGGCAACTATGATGCAGCCGACCTCTATCGCCTTGCCAACGCTTATCGCAAAGTTGCTGATAATACAACCGACGATGCGGTAAAACAAAATGCAATAAGCAAAGCGCGCAGTGCCATTAATGGTGCCATAGAGAAAGAGCCAAACGACTTGAGCAACTTGAACATGCTTGCCCAGGTAGAGCTCTCGGCCGAGAATAATGAGTACACAGGTGGAGCTCTAAATGCTTACAAAAACCTGATTGACGCTGTGAATAAAAATCCTGGCGACGAGAATGCCAACTACTACTACATGATGGGTTATCGTTACCTTGCTACTTACTATTCTAAACAAGGTCAAATGCCTGTAGCAAAAGATTATTACATCAAATGGTTGCAGTATGACCCTGAAAATGAGAATCTGCGCAAGTTTGTTGAGCAGCTCAAGTAATACTGATTAGTTAAATTTTTACTATCCCAGCGAAGAAACCTAAACACTTCGCTGGGATTTTTTTGTGCTTTTGGTTGTTAATGCTTAATTTTGCATAAACTATCATTATTTAACATCATGAAAAGATCCTTTCTAATTTTTATTATATCGGGAGTGATAAGCGTCGCAGCCATGGCGGGTGTTTTCTCGGCCAATAGCCAGCTGCAACTATCACGATGGCTGAATCCTACTGGTGCGATGTTAAGATTACATAAACAGTCATTACCATCAAGGGTAAACGCTTTTATTACTATTGACAATGAAGATGCTATTAATCATCTCAGAGACAATGGGGTAGAGCTGCATTCACGCTTTGGAAATGTACTCACAGTCACCTTGGCTTTAAATGATATTGATGCCATAGCTCGCAATGTCGCTGGCGTGAAGCACATCTCACTAGAGCAGCGTTGCACATTATGTAATGATTCAGCATTAAGAATGTCACATTTTCCTTATTCCTCCTACATGAGCGATGGCATTGCGAGAAATGTATACTCGGGGAATGGTGTGGTAGTGGGTGTAATTGATGTGGGGACTGATTTCAATCACATCAACTTTCTTGACGAGCAAGGAAACACTCGCATCTTAAGGGTGTATATGCCAGCCGACTCAACAGGCTCACATCCGGTAATCGATGGCATGGAATTGCCGGGTAGTGAATATGTAACCCCCGAGCAAATAAGATTATTAACAACCGATGACACTCATTCAGGGCATGGCACACACACCACAGGTACTGCGGCAGGAAGCTACATGGCAAACGGTTTTAATGGTGTAGCGACAAGAGCGCAAATAGTTGCGTGCTCTATGCCCGAAGATAGCTTAACCGATGTGAATATCGCAAACTCGGTAAAATACATTTTCAACTATGCCAATCAAGTGGGTCTTCCAGCAGTCATAAACATGAGTATCGGTAGTCAAGAAGGCTCGCATGATGGCAGCTCATTCTTGTGCCGCCTCTTTGATGACGTTTCTGGACCGGGGCGCATCTGTGTGGTGTCGGCTGGTAACGATGGGGAAAAGGCTATGCATATTGAAAAAGAAATGAGCGCGAATGATTCTTTGTGCACTTTCCTGCTCAATAAGAGTTCAAGTAATGTTATTTCGGGATATTCCAGCATGTGGTCAAGTGGAGCCTTGCCTCATAGTGTTGATTTAGTGATATGGGATGTGGTTGCTGATAGTCTAGTGCACAGGCTTGATTTTCCTCACGATGCGGTGCTCGATAGTGTGTATGTGGTCACAAGCGATGCCGATACGGTTTTTGGTAAATATTTTGATGGAGAAGTCGCCTTTGCTAGTGCTCTGGAAGATAATGACCGTTTTCATTCAATTGTGGCTCCCGATTACAAGTGCCTTGATGCTCAGCGTTATAGGCTTGGGATTATTTACAAAGCCACTGTGGGTGAGGTGCTTAGTGGCTGGGCTGGAAATTCACTCTACTACGATGACAGCTCATTGTCCTCCAGCTCTTGGCTTAGTGGAACTGCGCGTGGTAGCATCAGCGACTTAGCTACTGGTGACAGTACCATCTCGGTGGGTGCTTATTGTTCTACAATGAGCTTTAGGATGAAAGATGGTAGTGTGAGTAATTACAATCAGGGTGACGGCCCAGGAGCCATTGCCTCTTATTCAAGCTATGGTCCTGATAATAGAGGAAAACCTCGCCCAATGGTAGTCGCGCCAGGTTGTGCGCTAGTTTCTTCGCAAAACCGTTACTATAGTGTTTATAGCCGACCCAAGTACCAGGTTGATGTGGTGGAAGTAGATGGAGAGCAATATCCCTATGGTGTGGGAACTGGCACCTCAATGTCAACCCCTGTTGTTACTGGAGCAATAGCCTTAATGCTTGAGATAAACCCGTTGTTGTCGCCTAGTGAAATCTCATCAATTCTAGAGTCAACATCGACTCGTGACGCGTGGGTTGAGACCGATGTTGAGAGGTGGGGGTATGGCAAGCTTGACATAGATTCATGCATAAAGCAATTACTGCTACACATTGATGGCGACGTGAATGGAGATGGTGTGGTTAGTGCATCGGATATTACCAACCTATATAACATTATCTTGGGTTTTGATTATAAGAATATCCATCGTTCGGATATAAATGTCGATGGAGCCACAAGTGGGTCAGATGTCACAAAGATTTATAACATGATATTGGGATTATAGATTGTCATAAAAGAAACGTTTTGTGAATATGAATGTTAATTTTTGTAACATTCGATTGCTTGGAATGAAATAAATTGGAAAAAAAGTCCATTTTTATTTTGATTTGCATGTAATTTGCATTAATTTTGTAATGAAAATATCAAGTTTGGTCTATTGTTGGATGTTTTTATCGTTTAGGATTCTTGTTTTTAGGTCCTGTGAAATGATGTAATAACCTGACAATTAGAATGTCAAGCCATTTGAGACAATGTGTTCTACATTCATGTTTGTAGAGTGCAGTTAGTTTTCATGATAAGGCTTGTGTTGTTGTATGCGTTTGTCAAATATTGTTAAATCGCATGCTACATGGATGTTCGCAAAATAAAGTTGCGTGCCGTTGAAAAAATGACTATCTTATCCAGCTTGTTATTTTCGCATCTACTCCATATATGCGGGGTGATAGACGGCAAGAGAGCCTAAATTGCCCTTTCCCACAGCCAATTAAAGAACAACATAAATGACAAGTAAATGGATTTATTTACCCCTTACATCCCAGCAAAAGAAGATAGAGGAGCAACTTGCGGTACAGTTCCCCGAGTGCCCTTCTATAGCTCGGCTACTGGTGTTGCGTGGCTTGAAGACAGCGGAGGAGGTCCGCGACTTCTTCTACCCATCGCTCAGCCAGTTACCCGACCCATTCCTCATGAGGGATATGAAAAAGGCTGTGGAAAGGCTAAATCAAGCCTTGGGGGCAAAAGAAAAAGTAATGGTCTATGGCGACTATGACGTAGACGGTACTACAGCGGTAGCGTTAGTATACCGCTATTTGAGGCATTTCTATTCAAATGTTGAGTACTATATCCCAACGCGTGACGACGAGGGATATGGTATCTCGGTACAGGGAATAGATTATGCTGCAAGCATTGGCGTTAAGCTAATCATCGTGCTTGATTGTGGCATTAAGGCAGTTGAAGAGATTGCCTATGCCAAAAGCAAGGGCATTGATTTTATCATTTGCGACCATCATGTTCCTGATGATGAATTGCCTGATGCGGCTGCAATCCTTAATCCTAAGCTCGCCGACGACAAGTATCCCTATAAAGACTTGTCGGGGTGTGGTGTTGGCTACAAGTTCATGCAGGGCTTTGCCAAGAGTAATGGCATTGATGACATGTTTGACCTTGAGAATTCACTCGACCTGCTTGCTGTGAGCATTGCGGCTGACTTAGTCCCGCTCACCGGTGAGAATCGCATTTTGGCTCATTATGGAATCAAGCGCTTGAATAATAATCCATGTGTGGGTTTGCGTAGTATTTTGCGCTTGTGTCGCCTTCACAAGAAGGAGATTACCATTAGTGATATTATTTTCAAGATTGGTCCTCTAATCAATGCCTCGGGTCGCATGCAGTCAGGGCAAGAGTCGGTTGAGTTGTTAGTGACTCGCAGTTCGACAGCTGCTTATGAGATTACCAAGAAGATCGACCGCTATAACCAGAGCCGCAAGGAGTTAGATCGCAATATCACCGAAGAGGCCAATGCTATTATTGAGAACCATCGTGAGGAAATGGGGTCCAAAAAACCCATTGTTATTTATAATCACGACTGGCACAAAGGTATTATCGGCATCGTGGCTTCACGACTAGCTGAGCTGTATTTCCGTCCATCGGTAGTGCTTACTTATAGTAATGATGGTCTAGTTACTGGATCATCGCGCTCGGTGCGTGGGTTTGATATCTACACAGCTATTAAGAATAATCGTGACCTGCTTGAGAACTTTGGAGGTCACACTAATGCTGTTGGTCTTACCCTCAAGGAAGAAAATATTCCTGAGTTCAAGCGTCGTCTTGAGGACTATGTTGAAGCACACATTGAGGATGAGCAAGTAACCCCCTCGATTGATATTGATAGTGAGCTTTGTTTCAACGAGATAAATGACTCTTTTATGCGCTACATGAAGCTTTTCAATCCGTTTGGTCCTGAAAATCCAAAGCCAGTGTTCATTACAAAACACTGTGTGGATTCAGGTACTAGCAAGCTGGTAGGAAAGAAGATGGAGCACATCAAGCTTGATGTCATTGACCCAAGTTGTGGCAAAATGATGAATGGCATAGCCTTTGGTATGAGTGAATATTACGAGCGCATAAAAAATAAAGAGCCATTCGACATTATCTACACAGTGGAGGAGAATCGTCATCGCAACACAGTTTCTATACAGTTGTTGATTAAAGGCATTAGAATGAGCAACGATGCCCCCGAAGAGTGATATTCACCACATCCTAGAGAAATACTGGGGATACAAAGAGTTCCGTCCGTTACAAGAAGACATTATCAAGTCGGTTCTTGATGGGCGCGATACACTTGGCCTCATGCCAACTGGTGGAGGAAAGTCTATTACTTTCCAGGTTCCAACATTAGCAATGGACGGCTTGGCGATAGTTGTCACTCCCATTGTGTCGCTTATGAAAGACCAGGTGGACAACCTCATTTCTCGTCACATCAAGGCTGTTTATCTTCATGCTGGCTTAACCGCATCGGAACATCGCAAAGCGATAGAAAAATGCCGCAATGGCAAGTGTAAATTCCTTTATGTGTCTCCCGAACGGCTTGAGAATGATAATTTCTTGGCTCAAATCAAGACGCTTGATGTGTGCCTTATTGTTGTTGATGAGGCTCATTGCATATCGCAATGGGGATATGATTTCAGACCATCGTTCCTGAATATAGCTCTACTACGAAAGGTTTTTCCTTCAACACCTGTATTAGCGCTTACAGCAACCGCAACACCACTGGTGGTTGATGATATTCAAGAAAAGCTTCAATTTAGATGTCGTAATATATTAAGAAAGAGTTTTATACGTGAAAATATTTCTTATGTGGTTAGGCACACTACCGAGAAGCTGGGTGAGCTGGTTCACATCATGAAATCGGTGCCAGGCTCGGCGATTGTCTATGTTAGGAGCCGTAAGCGCACCAAATTAATCGCCGATGAGTTGAAGCGCAACGGCATCAGTGCCGACTACTATCACGCCGGTATCAACATTGAGGAAAAGGAAGATAAGCAAAATAAATGGAAAAACGATGAGATACGGGTAATTGTGGCGACCAATGCTTTTGGAATGGGAATTGACAAGCCCGACGTGCGTCTAGTTGTGCATATCGACTTGCCCAATTCTCTTGAGGAATATTTTCAAGAGGCAGGCCGCGCAGGTCGTGACGGGAAGCGTTCATGGGCAGTAATGCTTGTTAAAGATACCGATAAAGGTGTGTTGCGTCGCCACTTGAGTGAGCAATTTCCTGAGAAAGATTTTATCAGAAAAACTTATGAGCGCGTGGGTAATTTCCTTGAAGTCGCGGTGGGAGAGGGGTACGACCGCATGTACGACTTTAATTTCAATCTTTTTTGTCGCACTTTTAATGTTCCGGTACTGCCTACCCACTCAGCGTTGCGCATCCTAACTCAGGCTGGTTATATTCAGTTTGTTGAGGAGATAGAGACCCAGTCAAGAGTTATGATTCTCGCCAATAAGGATGAGCTTTACAACTTGCCCACGACAACCCCTCGCGCCGATGAGGTTTTACAAGCAATCCTGCGAACCTACACAGGCCTCTTTGCCGACTATGTTTTTATTAACGAAGATGTTCTGGCATTCAGGTATAACTTGGAGCCACAAACTATCTATGACACCTTGCTGGAGTTGACCAGAATGCACATTTTGCACTATATACCTCGCAAACGCACACCTTATATTATCTATTCCACATCGCGTGAGGAACCTCAACAGATATTAATTCCTAAAGCTGTTTATGAAGTACTCAGGCAACGGATGGAGCAAAGAATCGATGCTGTATTAACTTATTGCTTTGATGAGAGCATTTGTCGCGAGAATTATCTAGTGCAATATTTTGGTGAGCATGTCAACAAACCGTGTGGCCATTGCGATACATGCATAGAACGTCGCAAACGCTCAGACCATACTCCACAAGATGTGCAAGAAGGTATATTGTATATGACCCAAGTAAAACCTCGCACTCTAAAGGAACTTGTCTCAACATTGTCGTTTCCCAAGGATGAGGTAATAGCAACAGTCTCATTCCTAGTTGATGAGGGATTTTTGCGTCATCTCAGCGATGATACCTACAAGAATCCAATACCACTGAAATAGAAGGGGGGGGCAAAATGCGAATTCTAATGAAAACTCCTCCTCTAAGATAGAGGAGGTGCCCGAAGGACGGAGGAGTATGATTTTGCAGAATAAGCTGATAATCAACATCATAAACAGATGTGGTGGTTCTCATACTCCCCCCTGCCCCCTCTATCTTAGAGGGGGAGTTGCGTCATTTATCGAATTATGACACATCCTCATCATTTAATTATATCTACCTCAACTTATAGGTAGTCTTGTTCTTTCAAGAATTTTATTAGTTTGTCGCTAAATAGCTCATTGGTATCTTTAGGGTAGCGCACATCGGTGAAGACTTGAGCCAGGGTCTCTTTGTTGTTTTCTTTAACAAACCCCTTGTTTACCTCCAAAGATTCCTTGTGGCTATACACATCTTTTATCTCATTAGCGTTCAATTCATGATACTGCTCATTGTGCACTATGCCTTGCAGTGGCAAGCGATCGGTTTTAAATTGTTCATCTTGTTTAGGGTATCCCACCGTGAGGGTTATAATAGGGATTACACGCTTGGGCAAGTTCAGAACAGCAGCTATCTCGGCTGGATTGTAAGTGGTTGTGCCAATGTAGCAACATCCCATCCCGTTCATCTCGGCAATGGTATTGAATTGCTGGGCAAATATTGTAACATCGAGTATTGCGCTCATGAGTGACTGCAGGTTGTCATATCCTGGTTGGGCGTTCGACGCCTTGCACCAGTTGACAAAGCGATTGAAGTCGGCGCAGAAAGTGAGTACAACGGGTGCTGTCGTTATCATAGGCTGCCCAAAGTGACAAGGTGAAAGCTTTTCTTTCATTGCCTTGTCGCGAGTTATAACCACGCTATATAGCTGCATGCCACCGGTTGTTGGGGCATGACTGGCCGCTTCAATCATTTCATTTAAATCACTTGACTGAATATCACGATTAGAATACTCTCTTACTGTCGCTCTGTTAAAAAAATATTTTAGGTCCATTGTTGTTCTCTTTTTTTGGCAAAGTTAGACATTTTTTGGGTCTTAATATACAAAGTGTGATAAAAAATGTGTAAATTTGCCTCAGTCTTTTTTTTAAATTGTTGTCACTTTTTATTTATTTGTGCAATGATAGTGAGAGTGAATGATACACGAATTAGAATTTTTGATGGTGCAACAGTGGGTGATGTGCTGTTGCGTTATTCGGTCCGTAATGCGCTTGAAATCAGCGGGGTAAATAAATTGATTGCTGCTGATTCATTAGGTCACATTCTTGATCATGCTGCTCCCTTGCGAGATAAACAAGTTATTAAAATATTAAACCTATAATAATATGAAAAAGAAATTATTATCAATTCTATCCTTCCTGTTGTTGTCGTTAACTGTTGTATCGCAAGCTATTACAGTTCGCATAATTTCTACTAACGACATGCATGCCGCCCTTGATAAGTTTCCACAATTTGCTGCTATCGTTGATAGCATCCGGGCTATTGATCCCACGGTTCTTGTTTTTTCGGCGGGCGATAATCGCACCGGAAGTCCTTTCAACGATCGCTATGCGCCAGTGTCTTATCCCATGATTCAATTAATGAACCTTGTTGGTTTTGACGCTTCGGCTATAGGAAATCATGAATATGATTCCAGGCTTGATGGTCTTGCAAAGATGACAGCGTTATCTAATTTTGATTATCTCGCCGCTAATATTGATTGTCCTGATGATTTAGGTATTAATGTCTTACCTTATAAGGTCTTTGACGTTAAAGGTGTTAAGATAGGTGTGCTTGGTATCACTCAGGTGGGTTCTCTTGGCATCCCCGACACTCACCCCGATAACGTTAAGGGACTGAAATTTAAGTTGCCACAAGAAGTTATCCCACAATATAAATGGTTGTGTGATGAATGTGATGTGAACATCTTACTCACTCACATTGGATATGAAGAAGATGTTAAACTAGCTTCTCAATTTCCTTACTATGATGTGATATTGGGTGGGCACACTCACACTCAGCTTGAGGGAGGTGAAATTCATAATGGAGTTCTAATCACCCAAAACGGGTATCAGTTGCCGCGTGTAACCCTCACTACACTCGAGATTGAAGACGAAAAAGTGGTTAGCAAGAAAGCTGAGAATATTGTTGTTCCCACCTTCGGTCACAGGAGTGATGCGGCCGATGCTCTTCTCAAGCATTTTCAAAATAGTCCTGAAATGCTGAGAGTGGTGGGTAGGGCACTAACTCCATTTACAAGCTACGATGCTCTAGGTTGCATGATGTGTGATGCCTGGGCCTCTGAACTAGATTGCGACATTGCTATTGAAAACTATGGTGGCGTGCGTTATGACTACTTTCCCGCAGGCGACATTAAGGTTGAAGATATTCTCAATCTTGATCCATTTATGAACACAGCGGTTGTAATGACTCTTACTGGTAAAGAATTGAGCGATATGCTTATAGCATGCTTTAAGGCCGACCGTAACCGTTTCCCCATAACCAGTGGTTGCACAGCAGTTGTTACTTATACCAACTCTAGCAAGCAAGAGATAAAGAAGCTAGAGTTATATGGAGATAATGGCAAAATACTTGACATGAAGAAGCGTTATAAAGTGATGGCCAACAACTATGTAGCATCAATCGCCGACTCACCTCGTCAAGACCAGGGAGTACGCTCTAGTATCACCACAAGCGATATTATTATAAACCACTTAGAGAAAGTTAAAGCTATTGATTATCAGGGTCGTCGCAGTTTTACTGAGAAGTGGTAATGCTATTAATCTGTGTTAATATCTCTTGTGTCAATCCCCCTGAAAGGGGTTGTTAATAAGTTTATGACCAAAACTTATTAACATCTATTTTATTTTATTCTTTTTGTATTTAAATTTGCAATTCCGTGCGTAAACAGGAAATCATTAACAAGTTAATATATTGAAATACAGTGGAAAAGAAAACTTACACCTATGATGAGGCTTATCATGCCTCACTAGAGTATTTTAAAGGCGATGAGCTTGCTGCTCGTGTGTGGGCTACAAAGTACGCTCTGAAAGACTCGTTCGGTCACCTCTATGAGCTGACCCCCGACGACATGCACCACCGCATCGCCAGTGAGATTGCTAGAATAGAGAAGAAGTATCCCAATCCCATGAGTGAAGAGAAGATTTTTAGTCTTCTCAAGAACTTCCGCTACATTGTTCCACAAGGTAGCCCAATGGCTGGAATTGGCAATAATTTCCAAGTGGGATCGTTGAGCAACTGTTTTGTGATTGGTCTTGATGGACAGCCCGATTCCTATGGCGGCATTATCAAGATTGATGAGGAGCAGGTTCAACTCATGAAACGTCGTGGAGGCGTTGGACATGACTTGTCCCACATTCGCCCACAGGGTTCGCCTGTTAAGAACTCGGCATTGACTTCTACTGGTTTGGTGCCATTCATGGAACGTTACAGCAATTCCACTCGCGAGGTTGCTCAAGATGGTAGACGTGGCGCATTGATGCTTACTGTTAGCATCAAGCATCCCGACAGCGAGTCATTTATTGATGCAAAGATGACCGAGGGTAAGGTTACTGGAGCCAATGTGTCGGTTCGCATCGACGATGCGTTTATGCAGGCTGCTGTTGATGGTACTGAATATATTCAACAGTATCCCATCAATTCTAAGGAACCACTCTACACTAAGAAAATCGATGCCAGCAAATTGTGGAATAAAATTGTTCACAATGCATGGAAGAGTGCTGAGCCTGGCGTTCTCTTTTGGGATACCATAACACGTGAAGCAGTCCCCGATTGCTATGCCGACCTTGGATTCCAAACCATTTCTACCAATCCCTGTGGAGAGATACCACTTTGTCCTTATGATAGCTGCCGCCTGATAGCTGTGAACCTTTATAGCTATGTAGTAAATCCATTCACTAAGGATGCTTACTTCGACTTCGACCTTTTCAAGGAGCATATTGGATACACCCAGCGCATGATGGATGATATTATCGACCTTGAAATGGAGAAGATTGAGGCTATACTCAAAAAAATCAAGTCGGATCCTGAAACTGAAGAGGTGAAGCAAACAGAGCTTAACTTGTGGACAAAGATTAGAAACAAAACGCTTAAGGGCCGTCGCACTGGCGTGGGAACTACTGCCGAGGGTGACATGATAGCTGCTATGGGATTAACCTATGGTACTGATGAGGCTACAGAGTTCTCGGTTAAGGTTCATCGCGCTCTGGCACTTGCTGCTTATGGCTCGTCGGTTAATATGGCTCGTGAGCGTGGCGCATTTGAGATTTATGATGCCAAGCGCGAGGAGAATAATCCATTCATTGGCCGCATCCGCGAGGCTGATCCTGAGCTTTATGAGCAAATGGTGAAATATGGTCGTCGCAATATTGCTTGCTTGACCATTGCCCCCACTGGAACAACAAGTATTTTGACCCAAACTACCTCGGGCATTGAGCCTGTATTCTTGCCTGTATACAAGCGTCGTCGCAAGGTTAATCCTAGCGACAAGGACGTGCGTGTCGACTATGTAGACGAGAATGGCGATTCGTTCGAGGAATACATCGTTTATCACCACAAGTTCATTACATGGATGCAGACCAATGGCATTGAAGTGCGTCACGACTATACACAAGAGCAAATCGAGGACCTTGTTAAGCGCTCTCCTTACTATAAGGCAACAAGCAACGATGTGGACTGGCTCAACAAGGTGCGCATGCAGGGTGCTGTGCAAAAGTGGGTTGATCACAGCATTAGCGTTACCATTAACTTGCCTAACGACATCAGTGAGGAAATGGTGGGCAAGCTCTATGTCGAGGCTTGGCGTTCAGGGTGCAAGGGTTGCACAGTGTATCGTGATGGCTCGCGCAGTGGCGTTCTCATTTCTCTAGCAGGAGATGGCAAGAATAAAAAGAAAGAGGAAAAGAAACCGCTATATATGGCCGAGGAAGAGCACATTCTCAAACGCCCCATCGAGCTTGAGGCCGATGTGGTTCGTTTCCAGAACAACAAGGAGAAGTGGATCGCATTCATTGGCTTGATTGATAATCGACCTTATGAAATCTTTACTGGTATTGCCGATGATGACGAGGGTATTTTCTGTCCCAAGTCGGTGACTAAGGGTAAGATTATCAAAGCTGTCAATGAGAATGGAGAAAAACGCTATGACTTCCAGTTCATTAACAAGCGAGGTTTCAAGACCACGATTGAGGGCTTGAGTGAGAAATTCAATCCTGAATTCTGGAACTACGCCAAGCTTATTTCGGGCGTGCTGCGTTATGGTATGCCTATTGAGCAAGTTCTTAAGCTCGTTAGCAGTCTTGAGCTCGACAACAAGAGTATCAACACCTGGAAGATGGGTGTGGAGCGTGCTCTCAAGAAGTATTTGCCTAACGGCACAAAGCTAAATGGACAGACTTGTCCTAACTGTGGTCAGGAGAGTCTTGTGTATCAAGAAGGCTGCCTCATTTGTACCAACTGCGGTACATCTCGTTGCGGATAGTCAATCAATCATTAAAATAATTTCGGGATATATTTCACTATTACTATTAGTGAGTATATCCCGAAATTTTGTTTTATGGAGTTTTATGGAGTTTTGCAAGGCAATGCCACCGTCAATTTAATCGAGTTCTTGCAGATGCTGTTCTACAATATTTTCTAGTTGTGATATTAAGTCATTGAGTATAGCCATGTGAGATAAGTTATTCATGAGCGCGATACCGTTAATTCCTGCTGCCATCACTTCATTAACAGCTGTAATGTCATTAAGCCTTGCCACAACAGGTTCTTCAAGGCCGGTTTGCTTCATTTGTGCAACTATCTTGGTATATTCTTGAATTTCATTGCAATCGGAAACTTCTATGTAGTCTACAGCGGTGCGTGGAAGAAAAGGAACCTCGTTCGCTTCGCTGATAGTCATTCCCAATATTGGTTCTTCACCCAGTTGCTTGCGTGCCTCGACAGGAGAGATACTTGCTATCTTAGTGAGGTGAACACCATCAACTTGGGTTTGCTTGGCTATCTCCACATCGTCCTCAATGGTGAGGATGCAATCATGCTTCTTGCACATTGCTAATATATCCTTAACACATTGCTCGGTATCATCACTTTCCATTAGGCTCACATCCAGCCTAATCCATTTGCATCCGCCCTCTAATGCGCACTTCACATTATCTTTAAGGCTAAAGGTATTGTTGCTTTTTATAATATATTGTAGCATTTTATCAAGTTGTTATTATTAATTCAATATTTTGCGCAGCCACTGGGCGGTGTGGCTCGTGCCATGCTTCGCGACATCCTCAGGGGTGCCTGTGACTACAACGCTACCTCCAGCAACACCACCCTCGGGACCGAGGTCGATAATGTGGTCGGCACACTTGATAACATCCAGGTTGTGCTCAATGATAATGATGGTGTGACCGCGGTCAATGAGTTGATTAAACGACTTCATGAGAGTGTTTATGTCGTGGAAGTGCAAGCCCGTGGTGGGCTCGTCAAAAATAAATAAAGTGTGCTCTTTCTTTTCTCCACTCAAGAAGCTTGCCAGCTTAACGCGCTGGTTTTCACCTCCCGAGAGGGTGGAAGACGACTGCCCAAGTTTGATGTATCCCAGTCCCACATCCTGCAAGGGTTTGAGTCGAGCAACAATCTTTTTCTCATTGAAGGTGTTGGCTTGCGAGAAGAACTCAATAGCTTGATTAACTGTCATTTCAAGCACGTCGTAAATGCTCTTGTCACGATATGTTACTTCAAGTGCGTTATTGCTAAAGCGCCTGCCATGGCATGTGTCGCAAGTGAGAGTGATATTAGCCATAAATTGCATCTCGATAGTAATCTTGCCGTCACCCTTGCATTCCTCGCAACGTCCGCCAGGAGAGTTGAATGAGAAGAAACCTGCGTTATAACCCATTTGCTTCGAGAGTTGTTGCTGTGCAAATAGATGGCGTATTTCATCAAACGCCTTTAGGTAAATGGCAGGATTGCTGCGTGATGACTTGCCAATAGGATCCTGGTCGACAAACTCGACAGCTTTCACCAAGTCGATATCTCCCCCCAATGAGGAATAGGTCCCTGGCGCGTCGGCACTCTCGCCTAATTGTCTCGCTAGAGCTTTAAAGAGGATGTCGTTGACTAATGTTGATTTTCCCGAGCCACTCACTCCTGTTACCACAGTCATTACACCCAGTGGAAACTTCACATCAATGCCCTTGAGGTTGTTTTGCGCAGCGCCTTTCACTTCAATGTAATTGTTCCAGTGACGGCGATGAGAGGGTAGAGCAATCTTCATCTCACCAGTGAGATACTTGAGCGTGAAGCTGTTGTCGATGTTTTTAAGGTTGCCTATAGTACCCTGATATACAACTTCTCCTCCCAGTCGTCCAGCTTCTGGTCCCATGTCAATAATATAATCGGCGGCACGCATAATTTCCTCATCATGCTCTACAACCACAACAGTATTGCCTAGTTCCTGCAACATTCTGAGCACATGGATAAGGCGATCGTTGTCGCGAGGGTGTAGCCCTATGCTTGGCTCATCGAGGATGTAGATTGATCCCACCAGTGTGCTGCCGAGCGATGTGGCCAGGTTAATGCGCTGGCTCTCTCCTCCCGAGAGTGTTCCCGAGAGACGGTCGAGGGTAAGGTAGGGTAGTCCCACTTCCATCAAGAATGAGAGACGGTTATTAATCTCAGTCAGTAAACGCTTGGCAATAACGGCATCTTCGCTCTCAAGTTTCAGGTCCTTGAACCACTGGGCTAGCTCGTCGATGGGCATGTGGACAAGGTCGCCAATGCTTTTATTGTTTATCTTCACGTAAGAAGCGTCGGCCTTAAGCCTGCTGCCATGACAAGTGGGACAAATGGTCTTGCCACGATATCGTGCCATGAGAACCCGATATTGAATGGAATAAGATTTACTTTTAATCCACTCAAAGAAACCGTCAATCCCTGGAAACTCGGGACATCCATGCCATAACAAGTCATGTTGTTCTTTCGTGAGCTGGTAATATGGCTTGTGTATGGGAAAGTCATATTTTGAAGCGAGACGGATAAATGCGTTTTTCCACTCACTCATTACTTGCCCTCGCCAGCACATCACGGCATCATCGTAGACCGAGAGTGTCTTGTTGGGTACAACGAGATTCTCGTCAACACCAACTATGTTGCCAAAACCCTCGCATGTGTCGCAAGCGCCAATGGGGTTGTTGAAGTTGAACATCAGGTCACTTGGCTCCTTAAAAGTGATTCCGTCGGCCTCAAAACGCTTGCTGAACTGTAATTCACTTGTGCTACCGTCGGCATTAAATGCGAGAATTATACACTCTTCTTGTCCCTCATAGAAAGCGGTGGTAATTGAGTCGCGCAACCTAAGTTCATCGTCGTAGCTGATAGGGGCTGCCAAACGATCAACCAGCAGGCGAAAACTATGGTTAGGCTCATCGGCAATCATGATTGCATCGGTGATACTCATGAACTTGCCGTTTTCTTCAACTCGTGAGTACCCTCCTTTTAGCAAAACGTCGAGCTGGTCGCCACGACTTCGCCCACTGGGTACGTGGATGGGAGCTAGCAACGCAAACCTAGTGCCATCGGGTAGTGCCTTGATGGCGTCGATCACATCGCTGGTGGTGTGCTTCTTTACTTGCTCTCCACTCACGGGTGAGTAGGTCTTGCCAATGCGCGCGAAGAGAAGGCGCAAGTAGTCATAAATCTCGGTCGAGGTACCCACGGTGCTTCGTGAGTTGCGATTATTGACCTTCTGCTCAATGGCTATCGCTGGTGGTAACCCTTTGATGAAGTCACACTCGGGCTTTGACATGCGACCAAGGAACTGACGGGCATAGGATGACAGGCTCTCGACATATCTGCGCTGCCCCTCGGCATATAGCGTGTCGAATGCCAATGACGATTTACCCGACCCCGAGAGCCCGGTAATCACCACAAGCTTGTTGCGCGGGATGGTTACGTCAATATTCTTGAGGTTATTAACTCTCGCACCCTTAACGATAATGTCGTTACCCTTCATTGCTCTTTATATTGGAATTAGGGTGCAAAATTAGTGCAAACCGAGAGAAATATAAAATGAAAAGCGAAGATTTTCATTTTTATTTACGAGATGCAGCCTAATTTATTAAAAATTAGTGCAGAGCCGGGGCTTTGTCTCGCTTAATCGCATTTTTCTGAGGTGTTGGATAATTTATCCAATATTACATATTTTTCCCGTACAATCTATTTATAAAGGACTCTTAGTCTTTTCTTGTCACTCCCATTCGATAATCTGTAGGTGACACTCCTTGTGAGCGCTTGAATACACGATAGAACGAGCTACGATTGGTAAAACCGGCTTCGCTCGCGATGGCATCTATAGTGCGGTTGTTGCTCTTGTCTTCATTAATAAGGCGCTTTGACTCTTCAACACGGAACTCATTGATGTAGGTCTTGAAATTTGTGCCACGGCAAGCGTTGATGGCTGCCGACACGGCACGAGGACGCTCATTGAGTTTACGTGCGATATCGTTCACCGAGAGGTCGCTCTTGCGGAATAGCTTTTTACTCTCCATTAGCTCGTCGATGCGTCGCATCAGCTCGTTGTCAACTTCTGTTGATTCTTCATGGTCGTCATCATCGGTGGTGATAGCGCTCTCAATGAAGTCGAAATGAAGGGCATAGTTGATAAATCTGACACCAAACACAACATAAAAGACTATTACTATTGAGATGAAAACAAGTCCCACTGCGTCGGTCGGCATTAATGCATAGAGCAATGCCATCACACCCACGGCAAGCGAAACGTAGAATGAGCGTTTCACCCATTGCAACCGGCGTGTTTCATCGTCGCTGTAGTAGTTGTCCATCAACGAGGTGTAGTGCTTGTATTCCCGGTTGAATAGTAGCACATAGCGCGCAAGTAGCGCAATATAGACGAGTGCAAATGTCACGAATGCCCACATGGAACCAGTGCCGGGGTAAATAATGTGAATGGAAAAGAATGTCACTGTGATGGCAATAATTATTGCCAACTCAATAAGCAAGTTGCGCAACTTTAGGTAGTTAAGACTGATAAGGTTGATAAGTGTGTAGGTGAATAGGTAGGCCTGAAAGCATGCCACCGAGAGGATTATGGGCCTGGCAAGGGCTTTGCCCTCGGCATCGCTCAAGATGTTGTGCTCAAGATAGATGCACAACGCGTACACCAGGTAGGCGGCTCCCATCACATAGCGAGCCACGCGATAGCTACGCAACGCCACTCGGGGCGGGATGTATAAAAAGAAAAGACACACCGACAGCCCAATCAAGATGCCGGGAGCAAAAAACGCATCAATAATATGATATAGTTGTTCCATGTTGCAAAATTAGCAGTTTTACCTTGTGTTTGCAACTAAAAAGCATCTTTGAGGTTGCATTTTTGTTAAATTCAGGTTGCACTTTTGTCAAACTGGTTACACTTTGCAAAACTGCAACCAACTTTGGCTCAATATGTTTTAATAAGGCAATGACTTTAAATAAATTTGTAAGAAAATTACACAAATAACAATAAATCTAGTTTTATTATGAAGAAATTGTTAGCTTTTTTATTGATTGCCACACTAGGTGGCGCAGTAGCACAAGCATTGCCTTTTGTGCCTACAAGTGACCCCGATCTCACTACCAACTATTGGTATTTCTTGAAGACCGAAGGTTTTTATTGCGCGGGCAGTAGTAGTTTTGAGATTGTTTTTAAAAATTCCGGCGATGCCAATAATGATAATTACCTGTGGTGCTTTGTGGGTAATTCCGATTCAGGATACAGGCTTTATAATAAGGGAACCGGTCGGTATCTTCAGCAGGAAGGGTTAGTTTTTAATGACAGTTACACCTACACCTATTATGAAGATAAGGATGGAAGCAATTTTTATCTCAAGTTCTATATTCCCGGATGGAATGTATATTACTACTTGTTTATGAACATCTATCAGGACCAATATGGATTCATGAGATATATGGATACTGACCCTGAAACAAAAGGCATCTTCTCGGTAGAAATCGCTAAAGAAGGTGCTCCAGTGCCAGCCGACCCCGTCTGGACTCGGCACGACATGAAGGGCGTGGGATATGGCTTCATTGAAGGTGGTAATGCGCTCAACGCTACCGAGACTTCTAATAACCTGTGCGATAACAATGCGGCGACCAAGTATTTTGGATTAGTCTCAAACTGTTGGTTCACGATGAAAGCCTCGACCGATGTTGCTGTAGAATGGTATTCAATTGTTACTGCCAATGACTCACGCCAGTATTATGACCGTACGTTACGCAGCTGGAAATTGCAAGGCTCCAATGACTATAATACTTGGGTTGATATTGATGTAAAGACCGACTATCCAATGCCTTTTGCCGACCAAAAAGAGGTAATCTTCTATGTTAACGACTCACGCAAGTTTCGTTTCTTTAGGTTTGAGGCAAATGGTAGTGGCAAAGCATCGGAGACTGTGCAAATTAGTGAAGTGTGGATTAACAGGCAACTTCACAACTGGGGTGATGAAATAGCAAATATTCTACCCACCTGCGGGGAGCCTGGAAATAGCATTAGTGTGTGTGGCGACTGCGGTGCTAAAGATTTGATAATCAAGAATCCAACGGGCAACCACAACTTTGTTGACGGGACGTGCACTGTGTGCCACATTCACGAGAACGAGACAATATTATTGCACAACGGACAACGAGTACCTTATTTCATGTGGGGCGTTCATGATTATCGCACTGGATCTGCAGGTAGTGAGGTGTGGCCCGATCCACCCACTGGTTGGCCAGGTTATTTTGAGCTAGACCTCACTAAGTGGCATGAAGTGCTAATGCCTACTGCCTGTCCGGGGCACAGTAATGGTGCTTTCAACAATCTTGTTTACAACAGTCACTGGTATGGTGAGTACAACTGCAACTACTTTATACGTCTGTTTGTCTTAAATGAGCTAAATCCGAATGACATATTTACGTTCAACTGCGTTCACGACGACAACATGGTGGTCTATGTCAATGAACAAGAAGTGATAAATATAGAAGGATGGACTCCCACACAAGACAACTGGGAAAGTTCGCACGAATCATTTAACATCCCGGCGTCAGCTTTTTGTAAAGGGAAAAACATTGTTTCGGTCTATATACAGCAAAACTGGGGTGGAGCCTATTTCGACTGTGAGTTGAGGATGAAAACAGCTTCAAATGAACAAGGCGACGTGAACGGCGACGGAGAGGTTACCGGTAGTGACGTCACGGCGCTCTATAATCACATTCTCTTTGGTCAAGATACTGAAATATTTAACGGTGACCAAAATGGTGATGGCGAGGTGACCGGTAGCGATGTGACTGCGGTCTACAATATTATTCTTGGACTTTGATTATTAGCCTTTAATATACAATAATTATGAAAAAATTTTTTATATTATTATTCTTGTTGATTGGAACGTTAGCAGCATGGTCATTTCCCTTTGTTCCAATTGCTAATTCTGATGTGAGGCCAGTTCATTGGTATTTCTTAAAAACTGGTGGCCGTTTCGTCTATGCCTCACAAAGCGATGAGGCCGATATTGCCGCAAGCACCACTTCGCAAAATAATGATGCATACTATTGGTGTTTTGTTGGCAATGCTAGTAGTGGTTACCGGATCTACAACCGTGCTACTAAAATGTATTTGTCATCAGGCGAGTTTTTTGGAGATTTCTATGATTCCTATGTAGACAAAGTGGAACAGCGAGATAACAACAGCTTCTATATCTATGCGTTGTTTAATGAAGGAACATTAAAGAATTACTTGTGTTACAGGAGCGACCAAGGGTTTTATACAACTATGGGAAAGGATTCCTACTTCACAGTAACTGAGGCTTTTGTAGAAGATGTGCCGCAATATAGTAATTACCCAGATATCAATGTGGAAACCTTTGACGACCATTGTCTCGTGAGTGCTGAGGGAACGGGTGAGGTCCATCTTTATGTCGGTGATGGCGAAGTGGAGAATCCTTACTCCATCATGCGAACTAATGAAGATCAATATTTCACCGCCATGGCCACAAACAAAGAACCTGGCAAAGAATTGGTGTCAGTTACCTACGATTTTACTGTTCCCAAGCTGGAAAGCTCTGGTCCCAACCCTAATCCCACATTCACACGTTATGATGCCAACGGTGTGGGCTATGCCTTTGAGTATGGTGGTGTCGGGCAATATGGCTGTGAGGCCTCATATATGCTTGACGCTGATGCCAATACTTACTACCAAGGCGAACCACAGCAATGCTATGTGGTGATGCAGGCCAGCGAACCAGTGGCTGTTAAACAATACAGCCTTGTTACTGCTATCGATGCTTTGTATGTGTATGAATGGATGATACGCAGTTGGAAGCTCGAAGGCTCAAACGACTTCCAGAACTGGACCCTTATCGACACTAAAAAGGATTACCCAATGCCCCTTGTTGACCTTACCGAAGTCGTTATTCCAGTTAACGACAACCGCAAGTTCCGTTTCTTCAAGTTTACATGCACAGAAGGGGTGTATAGCAACGTGAGACTTAGTGAAATTTGGATTAACGAGCAAAACCATGGTCAATGGACTCAATTTGACTCTAAGGTTTCGACCTGCGGTGCCGAAGGTGAGAGATACTACAAATGTAGCGAATGTAATGCCAAAAAGACCGAATTGATACCGTCGGATGAAACGCACTCGTTCTACGATGGCGTTTGTACCCAATGTGGCATTCATCAGGGAGAAAAACGATTGATTTATAATAGCCAACGAGTGGCTCACTATGTGAAAGCAAAACATGATTATCGCAATTCCGACGGAACTTGGCCCAGTGCTCCTCAAGGGTGGAACACTCCCGGGTTCAATGACCAAGAGTGGCTCGACCTTCCCATGGGAACAGCAAATCCGGGACACACCAATGGCCCACGATACTCGTTGCGATACAATTCATTTTGGTTTGACGAGTATAACTGCTACTGGATGCGATTCCCTATAATATTGACCGAAATCGCTAACGATGCAACCTTTACTTTCAACTGCGTTCACGACGACAACATGGTGGTCTATGTTAATGGACAAGAAGTGATTAACAAAGATGGTTGGTGCGAAACGCCCTACGGGAGCACGTTTGCCAACACGCACGAAAGCTATACTATCCCGGCTTCGGCATTTCGCCGTGGTAAGAATGTCTTAGCTGTCTATATCCAGCAAAACTGGGGTGGCGCTTATTTCGACTGCGAACTTGTTTCAACGGGGGTCACTGCAGGCGACGTTATCCCTGGCGACGTTAACGGCGACGGTGAGGTTACCGGTAGTGACGTCACGGCGCTTTACAATCACATTCTCTTTGGTCAAGATACTGAGATATTTAACGGTGACCAAAATGGTGATGGCGAGGTGACAGGTAGCGATGTGACTGCGGTCTACAATATTATTCTTGGACTTTAATTAGAATTCTAAACTTTGTTATTATGAAACGATTTTTATTTTTTATAGCAACCGTGGCGATGTTCGCCATGAATGTAACTGCAAATGTTAGTTTTACTGTGGGCAAACTGCAATTCTGGGTTTGCGACGACGGCAAGTCGGTGTATCTTCAAAAAGTGGTGGATGGTCAGACTGTATCGGGCGACCTCTATATTCCCCAAATAGTGAGCGACGGTGATAAAGAATATACCGTTGTGGCGATTTCGCCGAATGCATTTTACAAACAGACGGGATTAACGAGTGTTTACATTCCTAATACCGTCAAATACATCCATCGCTCAGCATTCTATGGCTGCACCAGTTTGACCAATGTTACTATTCCAAACACCATGGAATTTCTCGGCGATCAAGTATTTGACAATACGCCGTGGTTCAACGCCATACCTGACGGTCCAGTGTATTTCGGCAATACGTTCTATGTCTATAAAAACCCCAACTCCATGCCCGCCGGCACTAACATCGTGATTAAAGACGGCACAACCCATATAGCGAGTCGTGCCTTTGCGAACTGCGCTAATCTATCAAGTATTCACATTCCCAACAGTGTCACCAGCATTGGTGATCGCGCCTTCAATCATTGCACCGGCCTGACAAGCGTGACCTTGCCCAACTCGGCAAAGAATCTCGCCAACAGCTTGTTCTATGCCTGCACCGGCTTGACCAGTGTGATCCTTCCCAACACAATCACATCTATCCCTGCCCAACTTTTCTACGGTTGTACTGCATTGCAAAGCATTACCATCCCCAGCACTGTCGAGACGATCTTTGGTAATGCGTTCTACAACTGCAAGAGTTTGACAAGTGTAACCATTCCCGCCAAAGTGAAAGCAATAGGCGAACGCGCTTTTAATGGCTGCACCAATTTGACCGATATTACCATTCCCGCTTCGGTGAGATATATCGCTAACGATGCGTTGACAAATACCGCTTGGCTCAACAATCAGCCCGACGGCATTGTGTATATCGGCAATGTGGCATATACCTATAAGGGCACGCCCTCGGGCATTCTCACCATTAAAGACGGCACCACCGCCATAGCAAACAAGGCCTTCTCCGGATGTTCCGGCATCACCGTGTTGCGCCTTCCCGCCTCGCTGCTGTATATCGGGGAAGAGGCGTTCTACAACTGCACGAGCTTGACCTACTTGAACCTTCCCGGTAATGTGAAGGCCATAGGTCATGTTGCGTTCAGTGGTTGCACCAACTTGACCGAAATTTCCTTCCCCAATTCCCTTATTTCGGTGGGGGGTGGCGGTAGTAGTTATAACTCCGGCATCAGCGTGTTCTCTGGCACACAGTGGTACACCGATCAACCCGATGGCGTCATTTATGCCGGCCCGGTGGCAATTGGCTATAAAGGTTCCTTACCCGACGACAAAACAGTTATCGTGAAAGAAGGCACAAAGGCCATAGCGGGTTATGGAGTGGGAAAATATGCCGAAAAAGTAATTCTTCCAAACAGCGTCACGACATTGGGGATGTATGCCTTTTATGACAGCTATCTAAAAGAGATTAATATTCCAGAGTCAGTAACCGGCATAGGTTTAAGTGCATTTGGCGGCATGCGCTCCCTGGATAGGATTGACGCATACGTGAACCCGGCTAATGTGGCGATTGGTGATGATGCCCTCATTCTGGGTATGCCACGTGTGGAAAATTATTATGAAAAAATCGGTACCAGCATTTGTTTTTGGATGACCAACTATTTCGGCCATGAGATGGACGATTGCGTGCTCCACGTGCTACCGGGCAAGGAGGAGAGCTTCGCCAACGCCTGGAGTTGGGCACGATTCAAAAACATCGTGGGTGACCTAACCGGGGGCGGCAGCTCAATCCCTGGCGATGTGAATGGCGACGGCGAGGTTACCGGTAGTGATGTCACGGCGCTTTACAATCACATTCTCTTTGGTCAAGATACTGAAATATTTAACGGTGACCAAAATGGTGATGGCGAGGTGACCGGTAGCGATGTGACAGCTGTCTACAATATTATTCTTGGGCTATAAATTGAAAAATTAGTCGGACTCACATTAATTATAATAATAGCTTGGTTTCGCATTATAGTCACGTCGCGAGACCAAGCTTTTTTGCTTATACTATGCTACTACATGGTAAGGATGATTTTGTGTCAATGAAATTTTTCCCCTGAAAAAAATGGGTTGAAGCATGTTGAGTTGTGAAATTTTTACCTTACTTTTGTACATGCATTTATGAACCCTACAATTTAGTTATTATGAAGAGAAAAATATTAGGCATTATCATGCTAGCAGTAGCTTTGTTACCGTTGCATTCTCTAGCTCAAAGTCTTAAGAATAGTGGAACTGATGTTAAGCAACTTGTTCCCGCAGGATGGGAGATGATTGAAGACACTGGCGACCTTAACAAGGATGGCGTGAAAGACTTGGTAGTAATCGCAACTCCTAATTATGAGGCGAAGATGAAAAAACGCGACGATGGCTATGTCTATAACTTCAACCAGCCTGTGCTTGCTGTTTACTGGGGTGTGAAGGGTGGTGGTTTCAAGCTCTTCAAGCAATATGCAAAAGTGATTCCCGCACGTGAAGACGAGTTTGTGAGCATAACTCCGTCACTCGATATTACCAAGAATGGTACGCTTGAAATAAATTTGGAATATTTTATTTCGGCAGGAAGTTGGTCTCAGCCAACCACTTCTTACACCTACCGTTATCAGAATGGCGATTTCTTCCTTATAGGGAAAGATGTTACCGAACTTGAGCGCAACACAGGCAGAACAGTGGAAACGAGTGAGAACTATCTCACAGGCAAGCGATGCGTCACCACCGGCAACATTTCAAGCAAGAAAACAAAAGACGCGTGGAGCAAGTTGCCCAAAAAGCCGTTGCAGCCCATGGGGAAAACACTTGAATAGAGAGGATTAACGACGACAATAAAAAAACAACCGGCTCAGGAACCATATTATTGGATTTGAGCCGGTTATTTTGTGCTGATGTGAGGTACTATTTCACATCAAGATAGTCGCGCAAGGCGTTGACATATTCTTCAAATGCCGCCTTGCCATTGTCGGTTACAGCACAAGTGGTGAGTGGTTTCTTGCCTTCAAAACCTTTTTCGATTGTGATGTAGCCGGCTGCTTGCAGTTTGTCGAGTTGAACGCTCAAGTTGCCTGCGGTGGCTTGAGTGTGCTGCTTGATGTAGACAAAGCTTGCCTTCTCGCAGTTCATCAAGATTGACATCACTGCCAGTCGCAGCTGTGAGTGTAGCAGTGGGTTTAGTTCTTTAAGCATTTTGACGCTTGGCTTTAGCGTTAAGAATGTGGCCTGGCACAATCATAGCGCAAGTGAAACAAATGATGAACACAGGAATTATCCACCACACGCCCAGTGGGGTAGAGCTCACAACACAACATGCCACGAATATTCCGGAAAGCAGGCTCACGACTCCGCCGGCGACCATGCTCTTCTCACGGATAATGAAGCCCTGCATCGTCACGCCAAAGCCACACATCACAAAGGCTAATATTAGCATCACAGTCCAAGCATCCTTACCAGCAAAGAGTGAAAATCCCAAAGCCATAAATGTGGCAACGGTGAAGAGCATGCCAATGGTAGTCCACAAGCTCGAGGTGAGGCGATCAACGTAGGTGCTAGGCATTTTCTCAATTCGTGACTTGTCGCGACGGCTTATGACAGCGGTGGCAGTGCCACCCACAATCCAAATCAAGAACCACAGCCAGTTGACGGCGGGATTGCCACCGGTGGCATATAGCAATATTCCCACAAGCAGTGCTACAATAGCACTCGTGTAGCCCCAAATGAGTAGCAAGTTGCCCTCGCCAATGTGCAACTGACGCTTGGTTTGATTAATCATCCTGGTTATTAGTTCCAGGCTCTCTTGACTGTTTAACTTCTTTTCTTCCATATTTTCCTTACATAACTTTAAATGGTGAATAAATAAGAGTGATTATATTTTCCTGTAGATTTATAAATCTGTTGCAAAGATAAAGTAGTTTATTTTATAAACCAAATATTTTTAGAAAAAAATTAAAAAAAGCATTTTTTTCAAGAATAATCAGGGGGCAATGAATGATATTTCGCTTCTTTATTTCAATGTGATTTTTAAAAAAATGCTAAAAAACGATGAATATTAAATGAAATGCACTATATTTGTAATCGATAATCGAGAAAAATTTTTATTAACCACCAAAATATTCTTTAAAATATGAAACCAGTTCACATTATTCTAGCAGTATTGGGTGGCGCTATTGCAGGCGCTGCAGTGGGTCTTCTTTTTGCTCCTGCTAAGGGTGCTGACACTCGTAGCAAGATAGCAGATATTCTCAAGAAGAATGGCATCAACCTTAAGGATTCGGAGATGGATGAGCTCATCGACGACATTACCAAGGAGATTAAGGAAGAATAATCAACTTGCCGTGACTTATTAAATTGATTGTATAACACATTATATATTTATAAATTATGAGAGATATTAAATCGCTTAGCTTGCTGTATGCTTTCCTGGGTGGAGCAATATTGGGATGTGGACTCGCTTTGCTATATGCCCCCGAGAGTGGCAAGGACCTGCGCACTCGCATCAAAGAGTTGCTTAAGAAGAAAGGTATTGACTTCAGCGACGACGAGGTGGAGCAACTGGTTAACCAAATCAGCGCTCAAATCGAGCAGTAAGCAATAACTAGTTACTAAAGATTTAGCTTAGTGCCGCACGATTGCTCCAGCACAGGTGGGCAATCGTGTGCGCATCAAGTTATGGATGATTCTAAATGCCGGGTTTAATGGACGAGAAATATAAACAGATTATTGATAGTCTAAAGCAGAGCGCTAAAGTTGAACTGGAATATTCCAAGCTAACCCTTAGCGAAAAGTTGTCGATACTTTTATCGCGGGGAATCATTGTGCTGGTGCTTATTATCTTTGCCGCGTGCGCGCTATTTCTCATTGAGTGGGGATTTACCCACTGGATGGTGCAACTCACCGGCAGCATGTGGCTTGGCGTGCTTATTTCATTGGCTTTGCTGTTGTTGCTGTTGCTTGTGCTCTATGGTTATCGCAAGCAATTAGTTATCAACCCTGTTACACGATTTATCACAAAACTCTTGTTAAAACCCGAAGATTAAAATTTACCGACGATGACCAATACACAGCCAGCAACTCCTCCTGCAGCCACTGCTCAGGCCACAGCAGCTACTACAACTCAGCCACAACAAGAATGGAAGGGGCTTACTATTGATGAGTTAAAAATGCGACGTGCCAAAGCTCTAGTAATGCGTGAGGTAAATCGTGCCAGCATTTCCTATCAGTTTGCTAACATGCGCAACGATGTGTCGCAAAATGGAGTGCGTGGGTTACTCTTCAGCAATAAAACCGTGGCTGGTCTTAAGAAGGCCGACTATGCTGTGCTCGGGGTCAGAGCATTAAAGTTGCTTTTCAAGTTCTATACACGTCGCAGGAGATAAAATTCTATATGAGTTTTGAATAATAGCTTGCGATTTCAGGCGCTACTCCATGGTCACAGCTAACGACGTTTTAAAGGTAAAATTGCATTTTCTTGAAAAAAAATTTTGTGGTTTAGCAAAAAAAATATAATTTTGCCATGCTTCACCACTAAGAGGGTGAAATGTATGAGATTAATAACGCTAATATAGTAATACTAAAACACGACGCCTATTGACAAGACCATTACTTTATTAACCAACACATAAGAAGTAATGACTAAATTAGCTGACGTGAGCGATGATAAATTAATCGCTAAGTATGTCGAAGGAAGTAATGAGGCTTTTGATGCTCTGATTGAGCGCCACAAAAACCGCATCTTTAATTATATCTATCACTCAGTAAAAGACAATGACCTGGCTAACGATATCTTCCAGGAAACATTTGTCAAGGCAATCATGACCATCAAGCAAGGACGATATGTCGAGAATGGTCACTTTGCCGCATGGATAACACGCATCGCTCACAACTTAATTATTGACTTTTATCGACAGGAGAAGTCGGAAAATGTTCAGTCAAGCGACTCGAGTGAGGTGGATATCCTCAATCGCAAGGAGCTGAGCGAATCAACTATCGAAGATGATATCATTGTGGATCAAATACACGATGATGTGCGTAGGCTTGTAACAGCTCTACCCGCCAATCAGCGCGAAGTGTTGCTCATGCGTTACTACAAGAACATGAGTTTTAAAGAAATTGCCGACCACACCAATGTGAGCATCAACACCGCATTAGGGCGCATGCGCTATGCAATCCTCAACATGCGTCGCCTTGCAGTGGAAAACAACATTGTTCTCACTATGTAAGAAAATTAGGACATCTGGTTATTACACAAAATATAAGGTTGCCATTTAGAATTTTAATTCAATGGCAACCTTATAATATATAGAATGTGTTGAGAAAACTCTATTTCACATTAACAATAGCAATTTGGCTCTCGGTGTTATCCTGATTGAGAACCGAGACGGCAAAGTAGCCCGTTCCTGTGACATCATAGCTATTAGAACTGATGATATCAATGGTGTGTGCCACTTTGGCGTCGATGCGATAAATAACATAACGCATTCCATTGCCCTTATTTTCCCATGAGAGCTTCTGTCCTTCGGCCTTTAGCGATGTTAGAGCAGTGGGAGCTGAGGCAGTGCTACGCCCAAAGAATGGTATCACTGATGGCTCGGGATACATCTCGGCAAGTTTGCCAAGCAGGTTGATTTTATTCTCCTTGAACACCTTGGCGCAGAATAAGAACGTGCCTTGTACTTTCGTTTGCCGGCGTGCATAGAAGAATTCTTGCTCAATTTCGGTTGTCGTTTGATAAACAGCCTGTGAGTGATTGGGACTGTAAAGGTCAAGTTCAAGTCCTATAGCGATGGGGCAATTACCCACATGTTCGGGCCACCAGTTAACAAGCACATTAAAGTTGGCATTCTTGTTTTGAGTGCTGTAGTAGAGTTGTGGCACCACGAGGTCGATCCAGTTCTCCTCGCACCATTTCAAGATGTCGGCATAGAGTGTGTCGTAATTACTATCGTAGGTGCTAGTGTTAGAGCCTCGAGGATCAACACTTGAGTTGCGCCACACGCAGAAGGGGCTGATAGAGAATATAGCACCAGGCTTGTGGGCAATGATGGTGTTGTGAACAGCCTCAATGGCTTTGTTCACGTTATCGCGTCGCCAGTCCTCACGATTGGTAAAACCTGCGGGAACTCCATATTTCTGATAATCCTGCAGGTCGGGCAACTCGCCGTTCTTGTAAGGGTAGAAGTAGTCGTCGAAGTGAATGCCGTCAACATCGTATTTATCAAGCAAGTCGGCGACTACATTGCACAAGTGCTGGCGCACTTCGGGTAACGCCGGGTTTAGTATCCATAGCTTCCCATACTGCATTACCCACTCGGGGTGAGTTTTAGAGATGGCATTAGCCGCCGGATTGAACTTAGTATAATCCTCGCAAATGCGATAGGGATTCATCCAAGCGTGAAACTCCATGCCACGCTTGTGAGTCTCATTGATCATGAAGTTCATTACATCCCATCCTGGGTCTTGTCCTTGAACGCCAGTTAGATACTGGCTCCAAGGCTCGAGCGATGAGTTGTAGAAGGCGTCGGCACAGGGGCGCACTTGCATGATGACGGTATTTACATTATATTGCTTGAACAAGTCAAGATACTCAATAAATTCTTGCTTTTGAACTTCGGGATTGGTCTTGTTGCGTGGCCAGTCAATATCTCGCACTGTACACAACCACACAGCCCTAATCTCCTTGCGTGGCATGGAAACGTCCTCGGGCTTGAGAACGACCTCGGTTCCTGAATCTGGGTTAGGGGTTGGGTTAGGGGATGGAGTAGGCGATGGCTCATCGCCTCCACAAGCAACAAGTGCCATTGCCATGGCATAAATGAGTAAAAAACGTTTTATCATCTTAGAAAATCTTTTTCATTGAAAAAAAGGGGCATCGTCTCGTGACGTGACTAAAAAATGAGAACAATGCCCCTTAATTTTCAGTTTGAGATAAAGTAATTAAAGTCCTAAAATAATATTGTAAACTGCTGTAACATCGCTACCGGTAATTTCTCCATCACCATTTTGATCGCCGTTAACGATTGCCGACGTGTCATTGTAAAGGATGAAGTTGTAGAGTGCTGTAACGTCACTACCGGTACATTCTCCATCACCATTGACATCGCCATTTTTAGCGGCTACACCTTTTAGGTATTGCGACTTGGGCGCAACGGTAGTGCGACTGTTGACTGTTGTGGGTAAAGTGAACTCGGCAACACCGCTAGCATCGTTGGCTAGATAGAGATTGTTGGCATAGTCAAACGCTAATCCAAAGCTGTTTCCTCCCAGGCCATGGTCGATGACATAAAGAGGAGAGATGGATGGTACATCGCCGTTAAAGGTTACATTGAAGACTCGTGTCTCATCGCCCGCGCCTACGGCAATCATAGTGCCGTCATAGTTCAAGGCGAGTGCTCCACGTTGCGATGTGCTAATGAGTGACGCGTCAACTGTTCCAGACTTGAACAAAGCCTCATTATTTTTAATGTAAGATAGTGAAGGCAGTGCGGCACCATCGCTCCAGCGATATTGTGATACCCAGAAACCGCCATTTTGCGGAATAATCACACAGTTGGCATTACTAAGAATAGCGTAATCACCCACAACAGGGTTATCAAATAGTAAAGCAGATGGAGCATTAACCCATGGAGTCTCGGCATTGCCAATGTTATATTGCAACAATGCCACTTGAGGAAGATTACTTGCTCCATAAGTGCCCAAATAGTCTTCATCTACGGTGTAGAGGATAGTGTTCTCACCTGAGCCTACAGCATAGCAAGAAGATATTGAACCGGCAATCTTTGTGTCGCCATTCCACATGAGGCCATCACTATCTCGTGTGCCGCCAAAGATGGGTGTGAAGTCACCGCCAAGGTTGGCGGGATTGGCTTTCCACACACCCGAGTGTCCATCGCTCCAGTCGGCGAGATAGATTGAACCATCTTCTCCTACCGCGGGACGCATTGGGCTGGATGAAGATGCCCAAGCCACATTGCCGGCATAGCTGTTGGCGCCTTGTCCTGTGACATCGCTCAAGGTTGCGTCAAGCACGTAGAGACCATTCTTTGTGGTGCGATAGCCCGTGGAACCACCACTACCTTCGGTGATATATACACGTCCAAAGTATTCACTTTCCATGCTGTTGTCGACCGCTATGCCTCGAGTTTGCTTGAAACTTAGAGGTTGTGTCTCAGGGTCACTGCTGATGGCTGGTTCAGTGAGTGTGTTGTCCTCACCGGTTGCTATCACTTCCCATTTCACACTGCTTCCTTTCACATTTGCCATGTTCACGAGCACATTATTTCGTCCACGTGGTAGAGCTCCCGCATCAATGATGATGGGATCGCCAGTCTCATTATAAACTTTAACTTGTACCGCAGTGGCGTCGGCATTGAGGGTGAACGAGAGTGTGTATTGTCCCTCGCCATTCTCACCTGCCGAAAGCTCGGAGGCATAAATGTTAGGAACTGCGGTTATTTTAACTGGTGGCTCATAGGTCGGGTCCTCAAGCAATGTGTAGAAACTGGTTGTCTTTGCGGCCTCAACGGTAACTTCTTTTTCCTGTGTGATATAGCCAGGAGCCTCCATGCGCACCTTGTAGGTGCCAGGTGCCAAATCACGGAAGACGTAAATGCCATTGTAATAGTTGTCGGTAGTGTAGGTGCTCAATGTGCTACCGCTACTATTCATTAAAGTCACAGTGGCTCCGTTGATGGGCTGATACTGGTCGTGTGACCTCTTAACAAAGTTGTTGAAATAAGTATTGTCCATCACGCGCTGGCTATCCTTTACCGAGCCAAGAATTTCACCGGTAGTTGGTGCATCGGCACCGTAATAGTCAAGATAGAAGCGGTGCAGGTTTACGGCCGTCATCTTGGCATAGTCTTCATTGAGCAGACGGTGAGTCTCGGGTTCGTAGTCGTGGAACGAGCCTTCCACTAAGAAGCCTGGAGATGTGAGAGTGCGCATCACACCCAGGTAGAAGCCCAGGAAATGATAGTCGTCGCGCACGATGGGATTGGATAATGATCCCGAAGTCCATATTGATGTGTTGTTCTCATAGAGGAAAGGCCACGACTTAGTTGCCATTTCTTTATCCTCGGCTTTCCATGGTACTCCAGCTGCGGCATTCTCATTACCCTTGTAGAGAGTGAGAAGATAATTGGTGCCGGCATTTGCTCCTAGCGCATTGCTATGCACTGAGATAAATGCGTTGGCTCCAAAGGCATCGGCCTCGGCCGAAATCTCGGTAAGCACCTTGTCGTCCTCATCACGGTTTTGGGTTCTCGAAAGCATTACCGTAGCACCCGATTCTTGAAGAAGTCGAGCTAACTCAAGTCCTTTTACAAGATTGCATGACGACTCATAGAATCCATTGTGGTCACCAGCCGCAAAGGGAATGGTGGGAATGTTTCGGTCGTTGGTCGGGTCATATCCGCCATGCCCGGGGTTCACATATATTTTCTTGCCTGTCAAGTCGGTAGCAAGAGCATTACTGCCAGCAATCATTGCAAAGGCAGTGAGAAGGAATATAAACTTTTTCATGCTAGTGCAATGTTATTTGGTTATTGTAATGTCTAAAATGTAAATCTCTCCCTCCAGGGTGTGGAACGCTATCTTGCCAGGCATGGCACTTGGGAACATAGCTATCATGTCGCCAGGAGTAACTTCCTGAGCAAATGAGCCACTTGCGGCACACACAAGCACCGTAGAACCTGTGATTTGATATCCATCGTCGCGGTCGTTCATGACCACCACATAGTCATTGTCAATCCATTGTGGAGCACGATATTTACCAATGAATGACACAGCACCGGTGCTAATGTCATACACATAGCTACCCTTGCCCGAAACGGTGTAGGCAACTTTAGTGGCATCGGGCGATAGTGCTGGCCACAAATAGCGCTCGTTGTCGCCGTTGGGTGTGAGTGTAGTAACTGTAGAGCCATCAACGATGTTGATTTTCAAGTCAACACCATTAACCGTTTTGCCCTTAGAAGCATCTTGCCTGAAGGTTTTCAATCCGGCGCGACGCTCGGTAGAGAGAACACGAGTCTCACCAGTAGCAAGATTAGTTTCTTTTAGTCCAATGTAGTCTTCAGAGCTGGTGAGAATGCTCATGCCATCGTTAGTGAAAGATGGATGATAAGCAGGACCGTCGGTTTTGACGCGCGTCATTTCTCCCAGCCTAACCTGTTGTGCTCCAGCGCTAAGTGTGGCACACAACATCGCGATTAGAAATAAGTTTTTTAATCTCATATTTCGACTTTTATTTATAGACCCAGGATGATGTTATAAACAGCTGTAACATCGCTACCGGTAACTTCACCATCACCATTTTGGTCTCCGTTAAATATTTCAGTATCTTGTCCAAAGAGAATGTGATTGTAGAGTGCTGTAACATCGCTACCGGTAACTTCGCCGTCACCATTAACATCGCCAGCGACCGGAGCAGCTCCACCCACTGTAATATTTTGTGTGCTTGGAGCCATGGTCTCGCACACATTCTCAGCTACAGGAAGTGCAAATACTCCCACGTTGCCTGTGCTATTTGCATTCAAGCGGTCAACAGCAAGATACAAGTTGTGGGCGGCATCTACAGCCATGCTATAGCAATTTTGCCCCAGTGCGGGAGTAATGTTCATTACCTCGCTGAGCGAAGGAACACCAGCTTCGTCGAATGTGACATCAAAAATCTTAATATTGTCGTAGCAGGAAACAGCTAGTTTTGTACCCTCATCAAAGAGGCAGATAGCTGAAGAATAGCTGCGCAACAGCATCTCGGGATCAATAGCTCCCGAGTTGAACAGTATCTCATTGTTTTTTACATAAACGAGTGAGGGAATAGCGGCGCCATCGGTCCAGCGAGTTTGAGAAATCCACCAGCCACCATTTTGTGGGATGATCATGCTATTACCGTTCTGGTGAGTTTTGTCGGGGTTGTCAAAAAGGATAGCACTAGGAGCCTGCTCCCAAGGCTGCTCAAGATTGCCAATGTTGTATTGGTACAAACCTTGAGTATTGCCATTCTCGTTGATATAATCCTCGTCGAAGGTGTAAAGAACAGTGTTTTCGCCAGTGCCCTCTACCCAGCAAGCTGGGATAGAGCCTGCGATAGCAATGCCATCGGCATTGAAGCGCAGACCATTCTCATCGGGTGTACCACCAAAGACGGGAACAAAGTCGCCAGTGAGGTCGTTAGCATCGGCACGCCACACTCCAGGATGGGCGTCGCTCCAGTCGCACAAGTAAATCTTTCCGTCCTTGTTAAGGAAAATGCGTGTGCAACCACTCGATGCTCCCCATGCTACGTTGCCGCCATAGGCTGTTGTGCCTTGTCCTGTAACATCGTTGAATGCCGCGTCATAGACGTAGATGCCCACATTCCGAGCACTGTTGCGGGTTTCGGTAACATAGATGCGACCATAGAACTCACTCTCGGTATCTTGGTCAATAGCAATGCCTCGGGGGCTCATATAGCCTTCGAGCGTGGGGGTGTTGTTCTTGTCAACTACAAGAGTTGCCGTCTCGCTTTCCCCCCAGGCCTCGCCTGTGACTTTTACACTCCAGGTGAATTCGCCCGATAGTCCGCTTACGTCAATTGAAGAGACTATTTCTCCTTTTTCGAGAGGACCGACAACATCTATAGTTCTTGCCAACTCGCCATCCTTATAAAGGTTGATTTCAATCTCCTGAGCTGTGGCATTAAGAGTGTAAGCGACATAATAAATGTCGCCCTCAGTACTTACTACTCTCAGTCCCGAAGCAAACACGTTAGCTTCGCGAGCGCCAGCTATAGTGGCAACGCAAGCCATCATAACAAAAAGTAATGTTTTTAGTCTCATAGTGATTTTGGTTTTTGTGGGTTTGAGACAGAGGAGGGGAGTGGTTCCCCTCCCTGCTCAAAACCGGTTAATATAATTATATTTTATTCTCTCTCGGGGAATTCAATTATTGCAAATCCAGCCCTAGGAGCAGCGGTTAAGACGCGAAGCTTACCATCTCCTATGCCCCAGCCGGTACTTCCCGAAGGTGCTGAACAGTTAGTAGCAGGTGAGTCGCCACCTATTGTGAATGTGAATAATGGTTCAGGAGCCTCTTCTCCTCCCACAAGGTTCATTATAGCCAGGGCAGTAGTGGCGCCGTCGCTAAGGTTATAGATATAAAGCGATTGCGGGTTATCGCCCGACCATGCTCCCCATCTTCCTGATGTGGTAATGAGATAACGTTCGCTATCAAACGAGATAACTCGAGCATCGGTGCAACGAATAGGAATGTTATCTTGGTCAATGAATGTGATAGGAGTGAGATTGGCATCGGTAAGGTAAATACCTGCTTGGATGCTTGTGACTATAAACTCATTATCCTTTCCAGCCACTTGGTTTATCGATGCATAGTAGCTCAATGTGGTGGGCGGAACAATGTAGGTGGGATTCTCAAGAGTGGTAAAGCCTGTTACATTATAGCGTAAAACTGCAGTTCCGTCTTGAGTGACGAAATAGATGTAGCCATTTCCACTCTCGTCGAGACAAACGTTGAGATTGTCTCCAAATCTCATGTTAGCCAGGTCTGTCTCACCTTCAGGACCGGTAGCGGCACCAAGGAATTCTAGCAATACTTGAGGTTGAGAATTAATGTTGTCCCAGTAGTAGAGCTTGAGAGGTTGTTCCTCTCCAACACTGGTTGAAAGATTGCTCACATAGTAGTGCCCATGACTAATGCGACCGGCACTCACTAAGAATGTGCCTTTTTCTATTCCATCAACATTGAGCGTTGTACCACCGGGATTACCAGCCTTGATTTCGTTGAAAGGAATTACTCTCACGTTAGTACCACCCTCGCGCGAGACAATCAGCAGGTTCTCGCCATCAAAGTCGGCACTGCGTGTGTTCTCGGCGGCAAAATCTCCAAAGGTGTTGCCCAAAGCATTACAGAAGGCATAGGGTGTACCCTTGGTGAAGTCGGCCCCAAAGACTGGTATTGCGGCAAATAGCAGTCGGTATTCTCCGGTGATTCCCATGAAATCAAGCTTAATAGAGCCCGGGTCACTCTTTTGCACTACATTGTTAGTAGCCATAGTCAATGTGGTAACAGTGCGGTGTGGAAGACATGATATAGAGAGAATTTCTACACTCTCAAATTCCTCGGCACCCATATAGATGCTCTTGTCAATCTCGCTGACATAAGCATTTTTTTCTGTTCCGTCGGGGGTTCTCACTCTCACAGCAGTGATCATGGGTTCATCCTTGGGGGCTGCCATGTTGATAGTAACCTGATAGGTAGCAGTGTTTTCACCATTAACTACAGTGACAGGCACGGTGTTGCTTTGGCTAAAGTCATAGCTATCCTTGTCAAGGTGTGCTCCAAGCGAAATCTTAGAATTAAACTTGATAGCCTCAATGTTGGTTTCGGCAGGAATATCAAATGTGATAGTCTTGGCTTCTTCATTAATAGTACCAGGTATCGCATCGGTTCCTGTCAAGCCACCATTGGCAATTATCAGGCGATAGATAAAAGTTTCGCCCGAAGGATTCTCAACAATTGCCTCGTCGCTACATCCAGCCAGCGCAAAAAGTCCTGCAATCATGAGAAGTCCATATAATAACTTGTGTTTCATAATAATCTAATGTATAGTGTAGTTATTATTGTCTTAAATTATATTTAATGAGATTACTCAAGTCCTGTCCCAATCCATTCCTTGGTTTGGTGCAATTTGTAACCATTGTTCTCGTAGAGCGTGATTTGATCTTTGGGTACTGGACGAACGTAGTTGTAATCTTTAGGTGCCTGTCGGGCTGCTCCAGTGTTGCACAAGATGTAGCCCTCGGTAGCGCCTGAGCTCTCAAACGGCACTTCGGTCTTGTTGGCCTTAGGATAATCGTCGTAGGAAATGTAAGCGCCTAACTTGATGTCGGGATTCTTCTCGTTGTACATGTACTCAAATTTCTTCCAGCGTTTCAAGTCGTTATAGCGCAAGCCTTCAAATGCCATCTCCACACGGCGCTCACGACGAATTTCCCATAACAACGATGGCACATCGGGGTCGCGATGCGGGTCGTCATATACTGTGCCATTAACGCCTGGCTGCCCTCCTAGAGTTTGCAATGCGGGAATCCCGGCACGAGCGCGCAACAGATTAATTGACTTGTCAAGGTCGGCTTGTGTCAATTTCCCAAGTTCATAGCATGCCTCGGCATAGTTGAGCAATACTTCGGCATATCGCAAGCATGGGGCGTCGGTGACATTGTTAGCGTTGCGGAACTTGAGATCGGTGCTTGCGGTATCGGCATCGTTCATGAACTTGTGCATCGAGTAACCCGATGTTGAGTAGTTAAACGGTGAGCAGTCCTCGCCACGTATGTAATATTTGTTGCGGAAAGTGAAGCTCAAGCGCTTGTCGCGATTCTTAAAAAAGTCCTCAGCTGTCTTGGGGCAGAATGATGGGTTATCGACATAGACAGGTTTCCCGTCACTCATGACATAGCTTTCGAGAAGAGCTTTATTAGCACCAGTTTGTGCCTCGGCATTATTATAGGTGAGGGTGCAATGGGTCAAAACTCCATCAACATACTTGCGGTACATAATCACCTCGGAGTTGCCTGCAAGGTCGTCGCTTGTAAACAATTTACCATAGTCGCTACTGATGCTGTACTTCCCGCTTTCCATTACGATGAGAGAAGCACGTCGCGAGAGATCTATCATTTGATTACCTAAATCGGCATCAATTTCATGATATTTCAAAAAGGTGCCTTCACGCAGAGCTAACCGCGAAACAAGTGCTGCGGCAACATAGCGGTTGATCATCATCTCGCCGTCATTGGTGCGAATGTTAGTAAGTGCGTACTCAAAGTCTTCCATAATCTTCTTGTCCACATAGGTGCGAGCATCGCGATCCTTATAGAGTTCATCATACTCGGTCGATTCAAGCCTGTGGTCAAAAAACGGCACGTCGCCATAGAGGAATGTGAGGTCGCTATACTCCATGCCACGAAGAAGTCGAGATACTCCAGTCCAGTGATTCAATGCCTCCTCGGTCAAGCCTGGAACAGTTTGAACTTTCTCAAGCATGTAGTTAGCCTTGCGCACGTAACTGAAGTCCCATCCACTATCGGTGTCGGGAACGCGAATGGGTGTGAACTCACCTTGTGTGCGCCAAGCGATGTCGTCGTTGAAGGTGTCTCCGTTGCCAAACCTGCTGCCTCCAATTAATCCTGTCGCTCCATAACCTACAAAATAGGCTGGATAGAAACTATAGCTGTAAATTCTGATTTGTTCTTCGTTTTGCCAGTACTCGGTGTCTTGTATCTGGTCGTAGGGAGAGCGCTCAATAAAGTCGTTGCACGAAGATAGCAATAACAGAACTAACGAAAATATGGTTAAGAATTTATATCGTTTCATGATTATCTATCTTTTTAATGTGGTTAGAAAGTTACTTGAACACCAAATGAAGTTGTCCTCGAGTAAGGATAAGAACGTCCCAGGTAGTCACCATCGCCAGTCTTGTACTGGGTCTCAGGATCGATGGGTACATCGCCCATGTGGTCAAACTCAAAGAGGTTCTCAAGCGAGAGATAAACACGTAGCTTTGAGAGGTGAATCTTGCGCATCCATTTAGCGGGGAAAGAGTAACCTAGGGTTACATTCTTTACGCGACAATAGGACATGTCGAGCAGGTAGCGTGACTGACGCAGGAAGTTGCGAGCATTATTTGACTGACCATTGTTGGTCAAGCGGGGGTAGAAAGCATTAGTGTTCTCGGGGGTCCAGTAATCGAGCTGGTGAGTGTACCATGCCTCAAGGTAGTTAAAGCCAGGGATTACAATAGAGCCACTGCCCCAGTAGTCGCGTTTGCCTACGCCTTGCAAAAAGATTCCCAAATCAATACCTTTGTAGTCCATATCAAGGCGAATTCCATACTCGTAGCGAGGACAAGTGTTGCCAATTCGCTTCAAGTCGCCATGATTTTCCACAGTGCTATTACCAGGAGTAATAACACCATCGCCATTGAGATCTTTATATTTCACGTCGCCAGGACCAAAGAAGAACCAGCCATCGGTCTCAAAATAAGCTTGAGAAGGAATGCCTTCCTTGAGAATATATTTTCCTGACGGATCAACGTCGAAGTCTTCAATCTGGAACAATCGGTCGGTTTCATAACCCCAAATCTCACCATATTCTTTGCCTTCATAAACATAGTTGATATTGCGATTGGCCGAAGGAATCTTAGTATATTTTGTTTTCGCATCGCTCAGGTAAGCTGTGATATTAAGTCCCAGACCAAAGTTGAAGTGGTGATGGAAGTCAACCGATATTTCCCAACCATTAGTGGTGAGTTCACCAAAGTTCTCTTGTGGAGCTGTTTGTCCAAATGTTGATGGAAGAGCCTCGCCGTTGGTAATCATATCGCTGTTTACACGCTTAAACCAGTCGAAAGTGATACCCAAGCGGTTATTGAACAAACGAATGTCGGTACCAATGTCGATAGTAGTAATAGTTTCCCATGTGAAACCATTCTTTATTGCGGTGGGAAGACCGAACGACATGACCTTAGTGTCATTGATGATCCAGTTGTAGGTACTTGATGTGAGTAGAGGAAGGAATTTGTAATCGTCGCCATTGTTGCCCACATCTTGGTTACCAATGCGTCCCCACGAACCTCTAATTTTCCACATGCTGAGTGTGGGCTTTAGGCTTTCCATGAAACTTTCTTCACTAATTACCCAACCAGCCGAGAAAGAAGGGAAGAAGCCCCAAAGCTTGTCGCTTGGAAATCTTGATGAGCCATCATAGCGTCCGTTAAGCTCAAGCAAATAGCGATTTTTATAGGCATAATTGAGTCGAGCGAAGAAACCGAGTCGTGCCTCATGTGTGTGATAGCTATTAGAATATTGCTCTCCATTAGCTAGTGGAAGCTCAGTGTGGTCAATGAGAAGAAGGTCACGACGGTCGGCAGTGTTGCCATAGGATGTGTAGTACTCAACATTCACACCTCCCATAGCGCCAAACTCGTGTGCCTCATTAAATGTGTTCTTATAGCGCAAGATTCCATTAAACACATGGAAATCACTATTTTGTGATTGGTTAACAACTTTATTGTGCGAAGATAAAGTCCAAACCTCGTTTCTCAATCCCGAGCCACCCCAGAAGTTCCAGCCTTGCGCATAACCACCATTAGTGCGGATGTAGCGGTTAACATGAGTGAAAGTGTAGTCGGCTTCAAGGTCAAGACCTTTTATGATGTGAACCGTTGTTCCAAGCGAAACTCGCATGTAGTTGTTACTCTTCATGTTGCGGTTGGCTTGTTCAATTTCAGTGACAGCATTGCGGAAGGGGATTCCTTGATAAGTGCCATAAGGCATAATCTTGGGCCAGCGATAAAGGTAGTACCACTCATCGTAGTAGCTTGATGGACCAAAGTAGTAGGGGTCCTCTAGTTTATAATGGGTATAGAGGAATTTAGCACGTATATCAAAATACTTGCTGAGCGAGGAGTTGATGCCAGCCGAGACATTATAGCGCTTGTAGCTATCGGTGTTTACTTTCATGATGCCGTCTTGTCCCAGATAACCTAAACCTATATTATAAGATGTGTTACCTGCCGAGCCACTAATATTTAGGTTGTGAGTTTGCTGGAAAGCGTTTTTCTTCATGAACATGTCGGCTCCGTCAAAGGAACGGTAGAAGTAAAGTTTGCCATCCATGATTTCAAAGTCGCGACCCAAAACCAGCTCGTCGCTCAAGTTCATGCCACCATACACTCGATCCCATTCTTTCATACGTTCTATCGACTCAAGGTTCCAAGCTAGGTAGCAGGCGTTGACTTGCTCTGAGAGGTTGGCATTTTGACGTAGTCCGGCAGCCCACGACATTTCGGCACCCTCATAGGTTTTCACCACTTCGGGAGTTACGGTGGGACGACGCCACGAGAAGTTGTCGCTATAGGTTATCTTCAGTTTATCGCCTTTCTTTGCCTGCTTGGTAGTGATAAGTACAACGCCAAAGGCTGCCTTTACACCATAGATAGAGGCCGATGCGGCATCTTTCAGCACCGAGATGTTCTCCACATCCTCGGGGTTGATATTTTGAAGACTATTACACTCAACGTTATCAACCAAGATTAGTGGTGATGAATCTCCATTTATCGAACCAATGATACCACGTATTTTCATGCTTGGGTCGGTTCCTAGCTCACCTGTAGCGGTGCGAACTGTAAGACCTGGAGCAGCACCTTGCAAGCCACGGGCAATGTCGGTAATGGGGCGGGCCTCAAGTTGCTTGGCAACGTCAACAGTGCTAACGGCGCCCGTGAGGTTTATACGTTTTTGTGTTCCATATCCCACGACAACAAGCTCGTTGAGCAAGACTTCATCCTCATCAAGGATAATGTCGCGAGTGCCACTATGGGTTATCTTCACATTTTGTGAAGTGTAGCCCACATACTTGTAGGTTAAAGTGGCAGGTCCATTGATTGAGATGGAGTAGTTACCGTCGATGTCGGTAACGGTGCCTTGGGTGCCAGTGGTAATTGACGCGCCAGGGAGTGGCTCTCCATTCTTGTCGGTGATGCGTCCTGTCACAACTATTTTGCTCCCCGACTGCTGCGCCGGAGCAACAATGCCTCCACCGCTATTGCTGGTGGATGGTGCGATAGTTTTGCCTTGCGCAATACCTTGCGCGCTCAGTGATATCCACATGGTTATCATTGTTAGCAAAACTATCGGTCGCAATGACTTAAGTAGTTTAAGATTTCTCATTGTTCATCTTTTTGGATAGAGTTAATGAATTGGATTATTTGGTATTTATATCTATTTTAACGTGAGTTTAACTGAAAACCATTGCCTTAGCAACTCCCTATCTCCAAGTTAGACCTGTGTGTATAGCAAGCCGAAACCAGCAACAAAATTTGTTTTGCTATTGGTGAGGAGTAGCCCATCGACGCCCTCAGTGGGATGGGGGAGTATGTGCCCAACACTGCTACAACAGCAATAGGCTAGATTAATGGTGATTATGCTAAAGCAGTTTTAGTCATAGAGTAAAAGCGAGTTCTTACAGGTTATAATATGGTTTTGATTAACATTCATAGTAATGATGATGCAAAATTAATCAAAATAAATCTAAAAATAAAATAAATTTGAGATATTTTATTATAGAAAATGCATTTTCTGTTACAAATTGATATACATTCCCTGGATTTAGTGTTGAATCACTATTTTTGTTTGGGGTAAATAAACTGCAAGAACCTCTGTAGATATAAAAAGAATGCGTCAATTAATATATTGACGCATTCTTTAACTCTCGATGAGGTCGCTAGCGGATTCGAACCGCTGTGCCCGGTTTTGCAGACCGATGACTAAACCACTCATCCAAGCGACCGTTTCTCTTATTTTGCGGGTGCAAAGATAATCAAGTTTTGCGAATTGTGCAACACTATCTCGCTTTTTTTATAAAAAAACAGTCATTTTCGTGCGATAAACAGTTTGTTCTCCTCAACAATATCGAGCAAGAAACACAGCGAGAGTGATGAATTACTTTTCCAATTAGCATTAGGCAGCATTACCCGTCAAGGAAAATGAGGATGGTTATTACGTGACTGATAATTCTCGTGCAGAATGTGTGGGAATGCCTCCCACTGTGGTTAATGCTAAAGCAGGCGAAGAGGTGACCATAGAGGTGGCATTTTCGGCGTCAAACTTGGATGTTGGTAAATATGAGCTCATTTGCGCATGTATTGGTGGTTTCTTTCCCACCGATATTACTTTCGATATAGTAGCAGCGACCGATGCACCCGCTATCATCGTGGATAGATCAGCTGTGCAAGACAACGCTGAATGGTATGACATGCAAGGTCGTAAGTTTACTACCAAGCCATCCGAACCAGGCATTTATATCAATTGTGGCAAGAAAATATTGATTAAGTAATTGGTTTTAACGCATATCTCTGATGAGATGCCAGCTAGAATTCAAAAATAAGCCACCTGATATATATTTCCTCAGGTGGCTTATTTAAAAAGAGGATGTGCCAAAAGTGAAAAGGGCACATCCTCTTAAATGATATATCAATATGCTCTAATGAGCTTCGATATTGTCAAGTGTGAAAATTATTCAGCTGCAGGAGTTTCCTCTTGTGCTGGAACTTCAGTTGCTTCAGCTACAGCCTCTTCCTGCTTGGGAGCGTTCTCAGAGATTACCTCAAATGGAATCTCAACAGCAACTTCCTTGTGCAGTTGAACAGTGGCAGTGTAGTGACCAAGTTCCTTAACATTCTCAACCTTGATGATCTTGCGATCAACCTCGTGACCAAGCTTTGCAAGCTCCTCGGCAATTTGGATGCTACCTACTGAACCGTAGATAGTTCCATTGTTACCAGTCTTGGTGGCGATAGTGAGGGAAATACCCTTCATAGTCTCGGCAACTGCTTCAGCGTCGGCTTTGATCTTGGCAATCTTGTGAGCGCGCTGGCGCAGGTTCTCGGCCAGAACTTTTAAAGCTGAAGGTGAAGCCATGATAGCTTTTCCTTGTGGAATGAGATAGTTGCGGGCATAGCCGTTCTTAACTTCAACAACGTCGTCCTTGTATCCAAGGTTGATAACGTCTTCTTTCAATATAATCTTCATAGTGTGTTACCTCCAGTTTTAAAATTATTTCATCAAATCGGTTACGTAGGGCAGCAGAGCCAGGTGGCGTGCACGCTTAACGGCGCGAGCGACGCGACGCTGGAACTTGAGCGATGTGCCAGTGATGCGACGAGGCAGGATTTTACCTTGCTCGTTGAGGAACTTCTTCAAGAACTCGGGGTCCTTGTAGTCAATGTACTTGATGCCACTTCTCTTGAAACGGCAATATTTTTTCTTCTTAGTGTCGACCGACAGTGGAGTAAGATAACGGATTTCAGATTGAGCTTGTGCCATAATATTATTTCCTCCTTGCATTATTCGTTAGTTTCTTCTTTTTCTTCGGCTTGAGGAGCTTCGGCAACAGCCTCGGCGGGTGCCTGAGTGGCAGCGTTTTTCTTCAAGCTTCTTCTCTTAAGTGCATACTCGTGAGCATATTTCTCCTGACGGAATGTCAAGAAACGGATAACCTTCTCGTCGCGACGATAGGCAGTCTCAAGCTTGTTCACGATTGTAGGTTCGCCAGCGAACTCAAGGAACGCATAGAAGCCAGTTGACTTCTTTTGGATGGGATAGGCAAGCTTGCGCATGCCCCACAGCTCTTCATTCTCGATAGTGGCACCATTGTCGGTGAGCACTTTCTTGAATTTCTCTACCGCTTCCTTCATCTGTGGTTCAGACAAAACGGGAGTTAAAATGAAAACGGTTTCGTAGTTGTACATAAAAACTTGTTTTGAATAAAAGATTAATAAATAAATAATTGCTTTTTTACGCAAAAAGCGGTGCAAAGGTAGTGCTTTTTGTCCAAATATACAACCTTTTATAGCGCATTTTTTTGTTATTTACTATGATTTCAGCGATTTTAGTGCTTTTTTGTTCAGGAATATCACATTTTTAGGTAGAAATTCCGTGTCAGAGCAATGTATTCACTAGTGTAATTCCGGTTGGTTGTCTCAATGATGAGTTGGTCATAACTTGGTGTGGACTCATCGACTGTGATTTGCCAAAGCAAGCGTTTTGCTGTGGAGCCTTCAATGAGTATTACTTGTGTCAGACGCTTTATCCACAAGTTGCTCTCAACAATGCACCTCTTAACTATAGTCTCGGCTTCCACGGGAGTAATCATGGCTATTGAACCGTGAGATGAAAGTAACGTCGCCGATTTCATGATGAGTTGTGATAAAGAGAGGGTAGTGGTATGGCGGGCATTGTTGCGCTGTGGGTTGGGAGGTAGGATGCCGTTAGTGAAGAATGGGGGATTAGAAACAATCAGGTCATATTTCTTATCGTTCAGGAAATCGTTAAAATTGGCGGTGATTGCCGTCATTCGGTCACTCCATGGCGAGTTGCGAAAGTTACTTCTGGCTTCATTCACGGCGTCATCGTCAATATCAATGCCATCGATGATAGCTTGAGCATTGCGTTGAGCAATCATCAGCGCTATCACACCACATCCCGTTCCCACATCCAGTACATGCTGAGCCATGTCAACATCGCACCAAGCCCCAAGCAGGACACCATCAGTTCCCACTTTCATCGCTGTCTTGTCGTTAATAACACAGAACTGCTTGAAACGGAATATTTTTTCTCGTGGCATATAGTTGACAATATAATTATTAAAAATGCTAATGACTGAATGTATATGAGTCATTAGCATTTGCTGTTGTTGTGGAGCTGGAGGGGGTTGAACCCTCGTCCAAACGTGGAACTAATAAGCTTTCTACATGCTTAGTCTTTGACTTGATTTTCGACTGCAAGCAGGCTCAAGACTACCAACTTGTAGCTTAGTCTCTAAATCTCAAGAAAAACACGAGACAGGTCTTTCTCTATCTCCGATTTACTAGCACCACCATTTCAACAAGCCTCGGAGCAAGGGCAGCTGGGTGATGTCTTGTCTCTACCTCCTTGGGTAAAGATTAAGCTGATCTACTATACTTCAATCAAGCAGCAAGAGCGTAATTGTTTTCGCCATTTAAAATTTAGGATGTCATGAATTTAAAGAGCACAGGCATCGTCACTCTGCATGCTTACTTACCACCTCAACACGCTGTCAAAGCCATGTCAGCCCCATGTTTTTAGGTGAAAGCGGTCGCAAATTTAGAGCTTTTCAATAGTATGAGCAAAAACAAAGAAATAATATTAAGCAAAATTAACAATTACAATGACGGCTACAGTAAATCCGCAGCATTAAATCAATCATTTCCGGTGCTGAGACGTTTTTTCACATATTCAACAATGAATTGAACTGTGGCTTGTGTACCTAGCTTTGAGCAGTCTATTGAAAGGTCGTAGCTCTCACTATTGCCCCATGTCTTGTCGGTGTAGAAGTTGTAGTAGTTAGCGCGTAATTTGTTTTGCTTAATTGCCATTTCTCGTGCGTCCTTCTCATTGTCGCAATCTCCTCGCTTGATAATTCTGTGAATTCGATCTTCAATAGAGGAGTGGAGGAATATACTAATAACATTGAAGTCATCGCGGAGGATATAGTCGGCACTACGTCCCACTATCACGCATGGTCCTTTTTGGGCGAGCTGTATCATCACATCGCTTTGAGCTTGGTAGATATTGTCTTCCTTGATGGGTGCATCGCTAGCAAAAAGTGCTCCACTATAATACCCCAGATTAAATGACCACAGTGATGTGAAAAACTTAGGTGTTCGTTCGTCGGAAGCTTCAAAGATGTGAGGTGACACTCCACTGGATTTCGCAGCCTCGAGTAGCAGCTCCTTATCATAGTATTCGATACCTAGTTCTTGAGCTACTAATTGCCCTATCTCACGTGCACCGCATCCAAATTGCCTTCCGAGTGTTATGACAAAATTTCTTGAAGTCTCCATGCTATTGAGAATTATAATTTAACAGAATAAATGATTTCCAGCAAAGATATAGATAAATATAGTGAAATGCAAGAAAAAACAATTAAAAAGTCATTCTTCAAATAGCTCAACATCAATGTCAAATGCATCGCTATCATTTTCGTTTTTAGTGGCTACAGTTGGTGTAATAGATGGTTCGTGTGGTTTTAGCTTGTCAATTCCGTCAACGACATGTGTTTTAACGTTGATTTTGCGCTGCCGTTCATCATAGGTGGCCTGGTAGATGGTGGGCTCTGGTGCTATAATTGTGTCAACCATTTCGTAGGCACGCTGGAAGATGGCATTATGCGAGCGATCTTTTTTAAAGAAAGTTTTTAGTAAGTCTTTGTTATCTTCATTTTCAAGTAAAAGGAAGTGCCCCCTATCAATCATTAAATCTCCATAAAACTTGGTGTCAACAGAGTCGAGGACATCTTTACCTTCTATATTGATTGAAATTCCGGCCCCGGCATATTTTAGTGACACAACATAAACTTTGTGGTCAAAAGATTCTTCTTGAATATTATGAGCGACCTTTGCTAGTTGTTGTGTAAAAATATATTTAGGGTTAGCCATAATCAAACAAGACATTTTTTTCTCCACAACTTTCTCGGGCAATATAAATTCGGAGTCTTGGGTGTATTGTTTTACAATAGAGACTCTCACTTTGTCGGCCGCTAGCGTAGTAGCAATGCTCACAAAGCTGATGATTGCAATTAATAAACATCTTTTCATAATAACTGCTTTTTAACATTTGGATGCGAAATTAGTGAATTAGTTTAAGAGGCTTTGCACAATATATATTAAAAAATGTTTCCTCTGCTATAAAAAAACAATCACGAGACAACATTTGGTGCCTCGTGATTGTCATTAATCATCTGAGCTTTTCTACTTTTCTAAATCTTTTACTGCCTTGTCCAACTCTTTGTTAGCGTCATCAACCGCCTCGTCAAGCTTCTCGTTAGCATCCTTGACAGCGTCATCGGCAATCTTATTGAACTGCTTGGTCATCTCCTTAGTTGTAGCCTCGGTCACAGCTTTCTCAAATTCTTCATATTTACCTTCACCTTTGTAATAGGCCTCATAAGAACTTGCCATTTCTTCTACAACAGCTTGGTCGTGATTGTCTTTAAGCAATTCTTGTACAAGAGCAGTGGCATCTTTCTCCATGTCGCCAGTAGGGGGATACTTGTCACTGACACCACTACATGATGCTAAACCTGCAAAAACCGCTACACTAAGAGCAAATTTAAATAATCTTTTCATTTTTTTGATTGTGTTTTAAAAGTTAATAATAGATTCTATTAGCGATTAAATAAAAATAGTAGAAACAGATATACTCCTATTTTCATTTTTATACAAAATTTTATGTCGCAAATATAATCATTTTTTTTAAATAAATTTGTTTTTGATTGTTTTTCTCAATAATTATTTGCAATTTTGCTAAATAATCATTTTAAAAGATATATTTAAATGACTATGAAGAAATCATTATCATTCATTTTTCTCAGCTTGATGATGTTGAATGTGGCAATTTTAGCCAATGCGACGCCATCGTCTCAAGATACTGAAAACACTCGTCACTCATTACTCAAGGGTGATGTGCTCGACGTGGAATTGAGAAGCCCTGGTACCCTAGCTAATTTTATTACTCCAGGCGACGAGAAGCGTGTGCGTTGCATTAGGCTTAGCGGTACTATCAATGGTGATGACATCAAGACAATGAAATCTATTTTTAATCGCAGCTCGGCCATTGATGAGAATGGTCGCAGCGTATCTAACTATATAGACTTAGAGATAGAGAAAGTAAGAATAGTGGGTGGAGGCAGTAATTACTCCACACGCACTGAGCATGATGTGATAAGTAATGGAATGTTTAGCCATTTTAGCTGCTTGAGATCTATATTTCTACCTCGCATGATAAAGCGCATTGACAAGGAAGCATTCTATGGCTGTTACAAGCTTGAGGAAGTTCGTTTCATGCGTGGTACTGAAACTCGTAGTATTGGTGATGAAGCCTTTAGAGGGTGTAGTAAACTCTCTCGCATAAATCTGCCTGACGCGGTGGAAACGCTTGGTGATAAGTGCTTCTATGAATGCACCAGTTTACAACGCATTGAACTGCCTTATTCTTTGCGTGCAATAGGCAAGGAAGCGTTCTATAACGTGCCCATCACATCCATTAATTTCCCACCAAGCCTGACTTATGTGGGACGTAATGCTTTTAATGAGACACAGCTAACATTGTTTTATATTCCTCAACAAGTTGAAGTGGAGGATGGCATGATAGGCCAACTGCCACGCTTGCGGGAGTTCCAGGTTGAACGTGGGAACAACCAGTTTACTACCGAAGATGGGGCTCTATATGATATTGATGGCACAACGCTATTGTATTATCCTATGGCAAAAGGTGGAGAATGTGCTGTCCCACAAGGCGTTGTCGCAATTCGTGAAGAAGCTTTTAGTGGTAATTCACATCTTAATTCTGTTACTTTCCCCAATTCGCTCCGAAGCATAGGGAAAAAGGCTTTTAAAAATTGCACCTCATTGCGTACTATCTATGTCCCAGAGGGCGTTACCACAATGGGAGAGGCTGCATTTGCCAATTGCTCGCACATGACAACAGCAACTATAGATGCGTCGGTTTCAGTCCTCCCAGCCGAGATGTTTGTTGATTGTGGTTCTCTCCAATCGGTTGTACTTCCCGACAATCTTGTGACAATAGGTGAGAGTTCCTTTGAAAATTGCAAATTATTGCAAAGCATGGAGTGGGGGAGTGCATTAACTACAATTATGAAAAATGCCTTCAAGAAATGTGGCTTTGAGAAGGTTGAGCTACCATCAGGCGTTAAGGTTGTCCAAGAAAATGCGTTTCGCGACTGCAAGAGCTTGATATCGATAGCTTTGCCTAGCGGTATTATGACACTTGAAAAAGAAATATTTCGTGGTTGTGACAAGCTTGTTGATGTGGTGTTACCCGCTAAGCTGGAAACGATAGGGGAGAATTTGTTTCGTGACTGCAAGTTGCTTTCACACATTGAGTTGCCCATGAATGTTACCACAATCTACAATAATGCTTTTCGTGGTACAGCGCTCACTGAACTGACATTACCCGCATCGGTACAAAAGATAGGTGATAAAATTTTAGAGAAATGCAAAATTACCAGTATCATTTGTCATGCCTCACAACCTCCTGTGCTGGGCAAGATTAGCGATAAAAAAGCACCTTTGTTTGTTCCAGCCGGTGCTATAGATGCATACAAACAGGCGAAGCCCTGGAAAGATTTTAAGAATATTCAACCCATTCAATAATTAACTTTACTAACATGTTTAATAAAATTTTAACCGTGGCACTTACAATATTAACTTGTGCTTCATGCTCAGCACAAAAAGCTAACCAGAGCCAAGCTGGCGAGATTGTGGGCGATGTGTATAAGACACAGTCGGGAAAATATGTGTCATTCACTTTTATCAAGCACGCGAGTTTTGAGATAAAGTATGACGACGTTTCAATACAAGTTGATCCTGTGACAAAATTACCGCCTGAGACTGATTATCGTGACTTTGAAAAGGCCGATTTTATCTTTGTTACTCATGAGCATTTTGACCACTTCGACAAAGATGCAATAGCGGCTTTGACAGGCGACAATACGAGAGTTATTCTCAATCAGCGATGTGCCGACATGCTGGGGCATGGAACTGCTATGAAAAATGGAGACAAGTTGAAACTGCGTGATGATATCACCGTGGAAGCTGTTCCTGCCTACAACATCACAGCCGATCGCACTCAGTTTCATCCCAAGGGACGTGACAATGGTTATGTACTTAACCTTGATGGGGTGCGCATATTTATAGCAGGCGACACCGAAGACATTCCTGAGATGGCTAATCTCAAAGATATTGATATAGCATTTTTGCCTTGCAATCAGCCTTATACAATGACTCCGCAACAATTATCGAAAGCTGCCAGAATGTTCCAACCCAAAGTGGTTTATCCCTACCATTATAGCGACACACCAATCTATGAGGTAGAGAAATTACTCAAAGACACTAAAATTAATGTGGTGATTAAAAACATGAAGTAATGGAATAAATCACCATCTAGAAGCTCTACATCTTATTGTTGGTCGATATCTTTAGAACGACTGAGGATATCCACTTGTTGCCGTACCGACTCCTCGTGGATGACACTCATGATGGCCTCCATGAATTTTGCTGACATTCCTAATTGTGAGGCTTGATTGACGCGTTTTCTTAATATCTCATCGAAGCGATTGGTTTGAACTACCTTAATGTCGTGTTCTTTTTTATAAATACCAATCTCGCGGCTTATGGTCATGCGCTTATTAAGGACCTCTACCAGTTCATCATCACAACGGTCAATTTCTTGACGCAGATTGTCAATATTGTCGGTTGAGCGTGTTGTTCGTCTAATAATCAGAGACTTAAGCATTGTTTTGAGTTCGCTTGGAGAAAGTTGTTGCCGTGCGTCACTAAGTGCAGTGCATGGATTGCAGTGAGATTCTATAAATAGTCCGTCAAATCCCATGTCGAGAGCCTGTTGCGATAGGGTAGGGACGAGTTCACGTTTGCCACCCATGTGAGATGGATCGCTGAAAATAGGCAATGTTGGGAATCGGCGTTTCAATTCAATAGCGATGCGCCATTGCGGCATGTTGCGATAGAGGTGATTTCCATAGGCACTGAAGCCTCGATGAATAGCGCCAAGCTTCTTAATGCCTGCGTTATTGATGCGCTGTAGAGCGCCTATCCACAATTCTATATCAGGGGTTACTGGATTCTTGACAAGGACAATAGTATCTTTCTCGCCATTTAAGGCATCGGCAATTTCTTGTGTAACAAAGGGGTTGGTAGTGGTGCGTGCCCCTATCCATAGGACATCAACTCCCGCATCAAGTGCTAGCTTAACATGCTCGCTTGTTGCTACTTCGGTAGCAATTAGCATTCCAGTTTCTTCTTTAGCACGTATTAACCATTTGAGTCCTTTAGCACCTACGCCTTCAAATGTTGAAGGACTAGAACGGGGTTTCCACAGTCCAGCTCTAAATACTTTTATTCCAATATTACACAAAGCGATGGCTGTATCACGAACTTGTTTCTCAGTCTCGGCACTGCACGGCCCCGCAATCACATTGTGATAATGTGGTGAGGAATAGCCTTCGGCAAATGGTATTTGCTCTAGATTGTTTAACTGGTTTTCAAGCATTCTTAATTATTTTTTTGCAAAAGTAGGAATTTTTTCAAATTTAAGCAATTCTGTGCGCTCTCATTGGCATAAGTGGGAGTGGTTTATTTTTCAATATTGGTTTAAACCAATCCTATTTAACATAATAGTGATTATGAAACAAAACAATATTAAAAGAATAGGGCTTATTTGTACCTCCCCCAGCAAATATTACCAATAAATCAATATTTAATTATAATGAAGAATACATAAGAATAATTTTGAGAAAAAATAAAAACAGACTAATTTTGTAAAACAAAATGCAATACCAAATGCAATACCAAATGTTCAATTATTCCCGCTTCATACTATCATTCATATTATTAATCTTATTGTTTCCTAATTCGGCGTGTGGCGTTGAACTAGCTCTCGATACTCTACAAATAACCTCGCGAGAATTTGATTTTTCTATTACGCCTGATGAATCTATTGAAAAATTCGATGCTAAACAGTTAATTGTGCCAGGCTTATTTATGGTAACAGGTGCTATCGGCGCTATTGATAGCGATAATAACCTCAACAAGTCGGTGCGTGATGCTATGGTTGGTTTAAGTAAAGGGAAGCAATGCAAAATAGATGATTATATAAGGTTTTTACCTTCGGCAACACACTTGCTACTGGGGTTTGCCAGAGTTAAAACTAAACATAATTTCAAGGAAAGATTCTTAATATCGGCAACAGCTCATGCTTCAATGCTGATTTTAGGTTATGGCACAAAATACGTTGTAAATGAGCAACGTCCCGACCTGAGTGATCGACATTCATTTCCAAGTGGTCATGTGGCACTAGCTTTTACTGGTGCTGAATTGATGCGTATGGAATATGGAACTGACTATGGTATAGCTGGTTATGCTGTGGCTGCAAGTGTGGCTTTTCTTCGCCTATACAATAATAAGCATTGGTTTAATGATGTGATCATGGGAGCTGGAATTGGAATATTGAGTGCGAGAATTGGGCAATGGCTACTTCCTTTTGAGTGTAAATTATTGAAAATTAGCACAAAACACACCAGGACTTCAATGATTAGTGCAACACCATTTTACAATATAAACGATCGCGCGTTCATGGTGTCGGTGAATGCTGTCTTTTAAAGAATTGTTACCTCTCCCCTACTCAATTTTATTTTTTGAACATTCGGTCGATGGCTCGTTTGTCTTCACGCTCCTTAATAGACTGACGTTTATCATATTGTTTTTTACCTCGAGCAATAGCAATGACAACTTTAGCGAGCCCACGTTCGTTGATGAATAGACGCAATGGTATAATTGAGTAACCCGGTTGCTGACTAGCTTTAGCTATTTTGCTAATTTCCTTACGATTCAGCAAAAGCTTGCGATCGCGATGTGTAACATGGTTATTGTAGGAACCATAGGAGTATTCAGCGATATACATACCTTTCATCCACATTTCATTATTCTCTACCATGCAATAAGTATCGGTGAGCCCAGCTTTGCCCAGCCTGACCGATTTAATCTCAGTACCAGTCAATACAATTCCTGCCGTGAAAGTTTCAATTATCTCGTAATCAAAAGTCGCACGACGATTCTTTATATTTACATTAGTTGTAGCCATAACACAAATTATTCACTTTTTATCGCATAATCAGCGAGTCTAGTATATACTCAATAATAAAAGGAAAAGCTAGCATCATAATTGATGAGATGGTGACAAATTTTATCTTTTTCCCTTTCTCGAGAAAAAGATATTCGCTGCCTCTAAAAGCTATATAAGGCATGTATAGGAACAAGAAATATAGCGGGGAGAACTCACCATTTAGCAACTTGATGAGGATAGAGAGAATTATCAAAAACGAGAGATTGTAGATAATATAGTTATTTAACTTAGCTTGCGTAATCTGGCTACGATTGAATTGCGGGTAAAACCCTAGCAACAAGTAGCTACACAGGTAGAACGTGAGCATAAACTTAGAGAACCACACAATAGCTTCCATTAGGGTGTGTGATAGAGTGTTAGTTGCACTATCATAAATCATTGGCACAAAGCATGCCAGTGCAAGAATAGCCAGTAAAGGGAAAAATACACTTGATAGCACTCGTTGTGTTGAATTAGCACTATCGTCGATGTACTGCCATCCTACCTTAGGATTAATTATTACAACTAATATATTTCTTAACATCTCGTTTTATATGTTTTGCGAGTGCAAAATTAATAATAAAGAGCAATAAAATAAAACAAAAATAGCTGTGTGGAAGAAAAAATAAGTAAATTTGCACAAAAATAACTCATCTTAGTGGTGGTATAATAATGGGATTTGAATTTTTTATAGCGTCAAGACTGAAACTGGGCAACAATGAGAAAGCTGGTTCTCCTAGCCTTAATGTTGCGCTGGTGGGCATAATTCTCGCTATTGTTATTATGATTCTCTCGGTAGTGATTGTGTTGGGGTTTAAAAACGAAATCACCACTAAGATTAATAATCTCGATTCCCACATTAAAATTAGCAATGGCGCTATAGGAATTGATGACAATATTGCCACGGTTGATATGCGCGAGATTGCCAATGCCCTCAATCAAGATTCGGCTATGTTGCAAAACATTGAAGATGTGTCGCTTATAGCCGAGAAACCAGCTATTCTAAAAACCGATAGCGATTTCAAAGGTCTTCAATTTCGTGGTGTGGATGCTAATTTTGATTTTTCATTCCTTAAGTCTCACCTGCTTGAAGGTCGAGTCCCGACCTATGATAATAGCGATAGCACGCAGGAAATAATTATTTCTAGCACCATAGCTAACCAGTTGCAACTAAATGTTAATGACAAAATACTCACTTATTTTATTGACGAGAAAGTTAAGGTGCGCAACTGCCACATTGTGGGAATCTTCAACACTGATTTTGAATCGTTTGACAAGAATTATATCGTGGGAAATATTGCTCTATTACAAAGTGTGAATGACTGGAAGGCTCACACAGGTAACTATGTGGGTGTCAAACTCAAGAACATTGACAATATTGACGATGTAGCCTATAGCACCTTTGGCACTCTCGCCACTTATTCAATAAGCGACAACGATAACTCCACTGTCTATAATGTAACAAGCACTCATCAGAATAATATTTCTTATTTCACCTGGCTTAGCATGCTCGACATGAATGTGGTCATAATACTGGTACTGATGATAATTGTGTCGACTTTCACTCTTATTTCAGCATTACTAATGATTATTCTAGAGCGCATTAAGATGATAGGACTCTTCAAAGCACTTGGAGCCAGCAACCATAGCATTAGGCGCATTTTTATCTATCTCACACACAAGATTATTTTCAAGTCAATTATCATTGGCAATGTGATAGGAATTGGACTAGCACTATTGCAACAGCATTTTCACATTATCAAGCTCAACCCCGACGCTTACTACATGAACTATGTCCCCATCGACATCAATGTGCCAATGCTTATATTCCTTAATGTCGCCATTATCGTTATATCCTATATCACACTTATTGGTCCATCCTACATCATTTCATCCATCAAGCCCACATCAACAATGAGGTTTGAATAGATAAAGAAAGAGAGCGAGGTTCAAAAAATATGACTCCCCCACTCTCTTTACCTTTAATTGTTTGTTTTAGTCAAGTTTGAGCACAGCTAAGAAAGCTTTTTGTGGTACTTGTACAGTACCAATTTGTTTCATGCGTTTCTTACCGGCTTTTTGTTTCTCAAGCAATTTACGCTTGCGACTCACGTCACCACCGTAGCACTTGGCTGTCACGTCTTTACGTACTTGCTTTACAGTTTCTCGTGCTATAATCTTGGCTCCAATAGCCGCCTGGATGGCGATGTCGTACTGCTGGCGCGGAATCAGCTCCTTGAGTTTCTCACACATGCGACGTCCAAGCGAGACGGCATTGTCGACATGAATGAGTGAACTGAGGGCATCAACTGGCTGCCCATTGAGCAAGATGTCCATCTTGATAAGCTTTGAATCGCGGAAATCGTGGATATAGTAGTCAAACGAGGCATATCCCTTGCTGATGCTCTTGAGCTTGTCGTAGAAGTCAATAACTATCTCGCCCAGTGGAATGTCGAACGTTAGTTCCATGCGGTTGCCCGAAATGTAGTCTTGCTTCACAAGTTCTCCTCTCTTGCCAAGGCACAACGTGATGATAGGTCCCATAAACTCGCTCTGAGTAATGATTGAAGCACGAATATATGGTTCCTCAATGTGCTCAATGAGTGTTGGGTCGGGCAATCCGGCAGGATTGTGCACCTCGGTCATAACACCTTTCTTGTCGTATACTTTGTAAGAAACGTTAGGTACAGTGGTGATAACCTCCATATTGAACTCTCGACTGAGGCGTTCCTGCACAATTTCCATGTGAAGTAGCCCCAAGAAACCACAACGGAAGCCAAAGCCCAATGCTACCGAAGACTCGGGTGTAAAGGTCAATGAAGCATCGTTAAGTTGTAATTTCTCGAGCGAAGTGCGCAGGTTTTCAAAGTCCTCAGGGTCAATGGGATATACACCGGCGAAAACCATGGGTTTTACCTCTTGAAAACCCTCAATGGCCTTGGTGCATGGATTAGCCACATGAGTAATAGTATCTCCCACTCGCACCTCAGCCGAAGTTTTGATGCCAGAGATAATGTAGCCCACAGTGCCAGTGTTGAGCTCGTTGCGAGGATCCATTTGGAGCTTGAGAACTCCAATCTCATCGGCATTATATTGCTTACCAGTGTTTACAAATTTTACCAGGTCACCCTTATGAATGCACCCGTTCACTATCTTGAAATAGACGATAATGCCACGGAATGGATTAAACACTGAGTCGAAAATGAGCGCTTGGAGTGGAGCCTCTGGGTCACCTGTTGGAGCGGGGATGCGATTAACGATAGCATCAAGAACGAGTGGAACGCCTACACCAGTGCGTGCACTCACGCGAATAATCTCGCTTGGGTCACAGCCTAGCAGGTCTACTATCTCATCTTCCACCTCGTCGGGGTGAGCGCTATCCATGTCAATCTTGTTGATGACGGGAATAATTTCCAGTCCATTGTCGATGGCCATGTACAGGTTACTGATGGTCTGTGCTTGCACACCTTGAGTAGCATCAACTACAAGCAAAGCCCCTTCACATGCTGCAATAGAGCGTGATACCTCATACGAAAAATCGACGTGTCCAGGTGTGTCGATAAGATTGAGTGTATAGTTCTCACCATTGAGAGTGTAATCCATTTGTATGGCATGGCTCTTGATAGTGATACCACGCTCACGCTCCAGGTCCATGTCGTCAAGCACCTGGTTTTGCATTTCCTTGGCACCAACGGTTTTGGTAAATTCCAGCAAGCGGTCGGCAAGAGTACTCTTGCCATGATCGATGTGAGCTATTATACAGAAGTTTCTAATATTCTTCACTTACTTGTTTATAGAAAAATTATAGGTGTTAAATCAATTGATGAATAAGAGATGAATTATAAAAGGGATGTTCATCACATAATACCCTTTTCTCTTAGCTTAAGTTGCCATTTCCATGCGCTGAGCATGGTATCTTCGAGTGATTCCTGAGCTTTCCAGCCCAAAACCTCGTTAGCTTTCTTGGGGTCGGCCCAAATTTTGACGATATCACCCTCGCGACGGCCAACAATCTTGTGAGGAACTTTCACGCCGGTGGCCTTTTCGAAGGCTGCAAGTAATTGTAGCACCGAGGCGCCCTCGCCAGTGCCAATGTTGAAGACCTCTAGTTGCTCATCGCTTTTGTCCTCAAGCATACGCTCAAGTGCTTTAACATGAGCCTTGGCAAGGTCTACGACATTGATAAAGTCGCGTATGCAAGATCCATCGGGAGTGTCGTAATCATCGCCAAAGATACTCAATTCCTTGCGCACACCAATGGCGGTCTGCGTTAAGTAAGGCACTAGATTGGCGGGAACGCCATTAGGCAACTCTCCTATCTCAGCGCTAGGGTGAGCACCTATTGGGTTGAAATATCGCAACAACACAGCCTTAATGGGACTGCCACTTTTAATAACATCGGCAATGATATCTTCGCTCACCTGTTTAGTAGCTCCATAGGGAGATGTAGCTTTCTTGGTGGGAGCATCCTCGGTGATGGGATTGCTATCGGGCTCTCCATATACAGTACATGATGAAGAGAAAACAAACCCCTTCACACCAAACTCTGGCATAAGGTCTAGAAGATTTAGGAGAATATTTAAATTGTTGCGATAATACATGATGGGCTTATGAACCGATTCTCCCACAGCTTTACTTGCCGCAAAATCAATGATGCCATTAATACCAGGATTCTCATGAAAAAGATTGCGCAGGACATTTATATCGGCACAATCGCCTTCCACAAACTTGGGGCGAATTCCGGTAATTTTCTCAATTCCGTCAAGCACCTCGACATTACTGTTCGACAAATTGTCGATTATAACAACTTCGTAGCCTGCATTTTGCAGTTCTACTGTTGTGTGAGAGCCAATGAAACCAGTTCCACCAGCCACTAATATTTTACCTTTCATTATTCCTGTGTGTTTTTTGTTAATATTAAAATTTCATTAGCGCATCGGCAATGCGTGGACAAGCCTTTCCGTCGCCATAGGGATTATTGGCGCGGCTCATGATAGAGTATTGCTTCTCGTCGTCAAGAAGTGTTGAAACTCCATCAACAATCTTGTTATAGTCGGTCCCAACAAGCTTCACTGTACCAGCGTCAAGGGCCTCGGGGCGCTCGGTGGTGTCGCGCATCACGAGCACAGGCTTGCCCAGGCCAGGAGCTTCTTCCTGGATGCCACCACTATCGGTCAGAACGATGGTCGACTTTTCCATGAGGAACACAAAGTCGAGATACTCAAGTGGCTCAATGAAGAATAAATTACCTAGGTTATCAAGGTTTTCTCCAAAGATTTTGTGAATGGGACGTCGCACATTAGGGTTCAGATGCATTGGGTACACAAAGTCGACATCGCTATATTTCTCGCTCAGGTGCTTGATGGCATTGCAAATGTTCATGAAACCATCACCAAAGTTTTCACGCCTGTGACCAGTGATTAGCACCAGCTTGCGCTCATTGTTTAAGCGCGAAACGTCATAACCATTCTTAAACAGATTGTGTGCCAGTTGTTGTCGCAATTCTTCGTCACCCTTTATCTTGCCAACCACCATGTGCAGTGCATCAATAACTGTGTTGCCAGTGACATAGATGTGTTGCTGTGGCACATTTTCATTGAGTAGATTTTGCTGGCTCAATGGAGTGGGAGCAAAATTTAGAGTAGCTATGCGCCCCGTGAGTTGCCGGTTCATCTCCTCGGGCCAAGGGCTGTAGATATTGTGAGTCCTGAGACCTGCCTCAACATGCCCTACGGGTATTTGCTGATAGAAGGCTGCTAGAGCTGCTGCAGTGCTGGTGGTGGTGTCGCCATGAACGAGAACAATGTCGGGCTTAACTTCTTTGAGAATATCTCTCATGCCCAAAATTACGCGCGACGTGACATCATAGAGGTCTTGACCTGCTTTCATGATATTCAAGTCGTAGTGAGGTTTTATGTCAAAAATATTGAGAACTTGATCAAGCATCTCTCGATGCTGTCCTGTGACACACACAATAGCTTCAAATTCATCTTGTCGTTGTTGCAAATGCTTTACCAACGGAGCCATTTTAATGGCTTCGGGACGGGTGCCGAACACCAGCATGACTTTTTTCTTCATATCATTAACGGCTGTTTTTACATTAATTTTACTGCAAAATTAGTGCAAACCGAGTGAAATACAAAATGAAAAGCAAAGATTTTCATTTTTATTGCCGAAGCGCAACCTAATTTCAATGTGAGTTCAATGAGTCTCGTGTGATAAAAAATCATTGATTTAGCTCAAAAGGCGTGCTTTGCCTTCATTTCGATATAGCGATTAATGACATCAACTGTTAGCTGCTGTGGGCTTGTGAGCAGAGCGTATATCCCGTTACTGCGCAGGATTGTGATAATCTTTTGCTTGTCAATGGCAACTTGTTCAGCCACAGCATGGCAATAATAGTCCTGCATGTCGCGCTTGGGCTGGTGACTGTAGTTTTCAAGTTCTTGGTCTTTAAAGAACACCACAAGAACAACATGATGCTTGCTTAGCTGCTTGAGGTAAGACAACTGACGAAAGAGTGCATTTTCGCCAAAGAAATTGGTGTAAACAATTAACAGACTTCGCTTGGTGACGAAACGCCTCATGTTCACACATAGTGATGAAAAATCACTCTCACCAAATGTGGTTTCCTGCCCATAAAGGTTTTCTAAAATATTGGTCATGTGTTTCTTACCTCTATTGGGCTTGACAAAACTATCAAATTGTTTCTCAAATGTCACTACTGCTGCCTTGTCTTCCTTGCGCATGGCTATGTAGCTCAACACCAGTGATGCATTGATGGCATAATCTAGAAGCGTCATTCCATCAAAGGCTTGTTGCATAACTCTACCCTTGTCAATGACATTGATCACTTGCTGTGATTTCTCCTCACTATAAACATTGACCATGAGTTTGTTGCGCCGTGCTGTAGCTTTCCAGTTTATTGTGCGATAGTCATCACCATTGACATAGTCTTTTATTTGCTCAAACTCTGTGTTGTTGCCAATGCGCCTAATTTTCTTTATCCCTTGCTCGTTGAGGCGATCACTTATTGCTAGCAACTCATAATTATTGAGCATGAGAAAGCTGGGATAAACCTCGATTTCCTGCTCTTCGCCACAGGTAAAACGACGCTGGAGCAAGCCAATGATTGATGATACAAAGACCCTTATTTTGCCAAATCCATAAACACCTCGTTTCACAGGCTTTAGGTTGTAGACAATCGTCTTTCCCTCAAGTGGCTTGAGTTTTAGCGAGAAAGATATATCTCGCCTCTGAAAAGCAACTGGAGCTTCATCTATTACACTCAATTTTAGCGCAATGTGATAACTACTTTCAACCCTTACTTCAATCTTGTTGTCATCGCCATTTGAGAACCTGTGAGCACACACTCGGCTTGCGTCAATTCCATTCTTGTAATAAAGTAGCACAATTTCAAGAATAAATAGAATGGCAATTAAGACAAGTGCAGCGAAAGCTGTCCAGTAGCTCCACTGCCACCAGAATCCCGCCACAAATAGCAGGATTACAACACTTATTGCAATATAGAAACGCCGAGTGAGAAACATTGTGATTAAAGATTTTTTACTTAGGTACTTCTATTTTATCCAGTAAAGTTTGAGCGATTTTCTCAACTGTGAAACCTTGCATTTCAGCATCGGCTGTCAATATGAGTCGATGGTCGAGCACAGCAGGAACAATAGTCTTTATATCGTCGGGGGTGACAAAATCACGGCCCTGTAGCAGTGCGTAGGCTTTAGATCCTTGCAAAATGCATATTGAAGCACGAGGTGACGCTCCAAGCTGTATTGCTTGACTCAAGCGGGTTTGTTGCGTGATTTGAGCAATGTATTGAATGAGAGTTGGATCCACTACCACCCTATTCATTAATTCTCTCAATTCAAGGAGCTGATTAACCGTTATAACAGGTTTTATATTATCTAGTTTTATTAGATCAACGTTAGCTTGATGCCTTTGTAGAATAAGCACCTCTTCGTTATAAGCTGGGTAACCCATGTTAACCTTCATCATGAAGCGGTCGAGCTGTGCTTCGGGCAGACGGTAAGTTCCTTCTTGCTCAACGGGGTTTTGAGTGGCAAGCACTGTGTAAAGGGGCGACATTGCGCGAGTCACGCCATCGACGGTGCTCTGTCGCTCTTCCATTACCTCAAACATCGCTGCCTGCGTCTTGGCTGGAGCTCGGTTTATCTCATCTACCAAGATTATTTGAGCAAAAACAGGACCCTTGTGGAACTCAAATTCCTGAGTTTTGACATTGAAAACATTTGTTCCAAGCACATCGCTTGGCATCAAGTCGGGGGTGAACTGAATGCGTTTGAAATCAGCGTCAATCAGTTTTGAGATGAGTCTTGCCATCAGCGTCTTGGCTACACCGGGGACACCTTCAAGCAGCACATGACCATTGGCTAGAATGGCTGTCAATATCAAGTCTATAGCCCTTTGCTGTCCCACTATCACTTGCGACACTTGGCTACGCATGAGCTCAATCTTTTCCTGAAACTCTGTCAGGTCTAATCTACTGTAAGTTTCCATTTTTATATATTGCTTAAAATTTTGTTCATAATATCAACAAGCTCTTTTGTTTCATTATCGCTTGGTTTAACATCCTCATTATCAACAATCTCCCTTGCCCTATAGAATGTGTTTCTAATAGTGTCAAAGTCAATAGCCGTGTGTTGCGATAAGAATTTGAAATTCTCATCATCATTCATTTGGTTGTCATAGTCGATGAGCATGACGCGTCGCAATTCATTAGTCATGGAGTTAAATTTATTGCGAACTAGGCTTGCGTTATCATGATAGCGATAATACATCAAGCCGATGTGTTTGACCATGTTAAGAGTCTGGTTTTCGGGTTCTTTTATCTCAGGAATCACTCTTTGCTTGCGACGTGCAGTAAAAATGAGTGAAAGAACTATTGTGAGTAACGTGAGATAAACAGCCCACCTGAGTGACCTATTTTGCAAGAAAAACCTCAAGACCGATTTAGACTCAACTTCTTCATCTAGATATATTTCAGGCTCGCTGTTGTCATAACGCACGATGGGTGCATTGCCCAGTTCGCTCACAAGCCGCATTATCAATTCGGCTCCGCCGGGCTCGAGTGCATAGTAGTTAGTAAATAGTACTGGGTAACAAACAACCACAAGCTTGCCTTTGCCATAATTTCTTGTAGCTGCATATATCTTGTTGTCGCTCATGCGGCTTATGAGCAGTGGTTTCACCTTGCATGTGTCGTTATATATATCGGCAACTATTGTTACATTATCATTACCCAAGTCGGGCAAGTCATATTTGTTTGTATCAAATATTGAGTCCTTCTTCCACTTTAGGTGCAGCTTGCCAATAATCTCGATACCAGATTGCTTGTTAAAGCCATAATACCCAGGGCTTAAATTAAAGTCATAAATATCAAAATCGAGTACTTTAGCAAGGCTGTCACTAAGATAGCAGTTGTTAATCCAGAGCACGTTTTGACCACGCTTGAGCATTTCTAGAATCTTTGGCGAAAAATCCATGTCAACCAGTATAACCGATTTGTCGAGCGATGACGAATCGTTGAAGGCATCTTCATAATCACCAAATTTTACGTCATAACCTTGTTTAACGCTCGAAGAAAGTAGGCTGTCGACAAGCTGAGCTCCATAGGGATTAGGGTCGCTGTGGCGATAAGTCTTCTCCCACACAAACTTGCTGGGTAGTTTAATCTCCACCAGCAGCAACACAACAAATAGCAATATTATTGCAACAATAAAGTACTTGCTGATTTTCATGGTTCATCACCTCCTTCCGTCGTGGGTTGATTGTCGTTTAAAAAAGACTCAACATTTTTTGACAGCTGTGTTATTGTGTCGTAAGTGTTGCGAGTGGCTTCATAGTCACCATATCGCACCAGCACATATCGCCTTGTTAATTGCTTGAAGTCGTTGTGGTTAAATTCTTGTGTGTACTGTAATGGAGTTTTGTGTGGCATCCACACAATGGCTTGTGTATCGCTTAAAATCCGCAAGCAATGCAGGTAACGCAACCTCACCGCTTCCTTGAAATTACCCGCGGTAAGAGCCCTTTCTATTTCATCTTCAAAGTCAATGCCATAGATATTATCTTCAACCACTTCATAGTCGCCAGTTGAGCTAGCTTTGGGCTTAAAGATAAAAATGCGTTTTTTGTACATCACATAAATGATTACAAGCAGTATAATTATTGCTAGAGCAATCCACACATATTTCATTATATTACTTGAAAACAATGTTTGATCAACACCATTCATGATGTCATTCATTGTTTTGTCAAGCCATGACTTAAAAGCATCGATTGCTTTTCCCAGCAATGATGGCCGCTCACTACTATCAAGCTCAGAGTTGTAATTATAGTTACCACTATTAATGAACTCTTGCAGGCGGGTTGTATCGCAAACTATAGTGTCGTGTGAAAGATGTGTTGCCATAATAATTCAATTTACTATAGATTTGCGAAATTCTCTATATCATTAGCAATAGCGATGTCGTCATGCTCGCTGGCATCGCTACCATAGTGAAACACGAGTGTTGTAACCACAACCATGAGCGACAAATAAGAGAAGAAAACATGTAGTACAACAAACACATACAATATTGCGTCATACATTATTTTTGAAGCCGATTGAGTTTGTTGAGCTACTGTTGTTAATTGCTCGTAGGCAAAGGAGAAAATAATCATTGGAGTGGCAATAACTCCCTGAATGATAGCAACAAGCAGTGTCATTGCTATCATCAACCCCAGGAGGTTTCCCCAGGAGTTCTTAGCATGGCTAAATGCACGTTTTACAGCTGTTGATGCATCAATGTTTTCAAGAATATAAAAAATGGGAACCATCATCAATATGAAAAACAGAGTTGCAAGTGCCGCTATGGCAAATATAGAGAAGAATGGCATGAATATTATAATCATTGCCACAATAGCCAAGACTACAAAAGCAATTAAAATAGGGATTGCAAGCAAAAACACTCGCTTGAGATTGTGCCATAGTTGTCCTTTTACATCGCTAAATGTGAGCATCGACAAGTCGCCGTCTTCACTCCCCATGTAATATTGGAATAAAGTCAAGATTAGCGAGTATATAAGGCAAATGCTTATCATGAAGAACAATGCCGACATGATTACGCTTAAATCTACCGAATTTACTATGTTAGAGAATGTTGCCCTGAAAATAGTGTAAACCCCCATGCTGTGAAGCAAAGCCACTGGCAGTAGTACGTAGAGCGTGAAGCGCAACGTGATTTGCCAGTTTTGGCGCAAGAAGTCGAGGGCTGCATTAACTTTCTCGCCCAGCTTGCGCCTAGCATAAAGCGGTATTTTGTTATTGCTGTTTCTTCTTGCTTCCATAATGAGTAACCCAGTAGGGATAGATTAAATAATAGAACACAACAAAAGCTGCCGATAACAGTATAAATCCTAGTTTTGTACTGAATGGCCATTCAAAATGCCGAGTAAAAAATCCCTCAATGAATGCTGCTACAACAAAGACTGGCACTGTGCCTACGATTATCTTCAGTCCACGCTTGGCGCTGCGCATTAATGCTGTGGTGCGCTTGTAGGTGCCAGGAAACAACCACCCGTTGCCAAAGGCTATGCCTGCACCACCAGCAATGACAATGGCGGTGAGCTCAAGCGTGCCATGAAGCATTACGGCAGTCCACGACTGGGCAAGTACACCTTGCTGAAACAAGAATGTGAAAAAGGTGCCAACCATGAGACCATTAGTGAACAAGAAATATCCCACAGCAATGCTTGTGAAGATGCCCATGATAAAAGCCAAGAACGACACTTGCACATTATTGAACATAATATTCATGAAAGATGTTGACTCGCTTCCCATGGCATACACATTCATGGGCTTGCCATCCTCAATGTTGGCTAGCGTCATCTTAATGTATTCGTCTCCCAAAACTAGCCTGGCAAAACTCTCATCGTGCATTGTTGATAGTATTCCCACTGCTATAGAAACAAGGAATATTGCAAGTGAAATCAATATATACTTGCGCTCGCGCCACAGCACCGCTGGTACTTCTTGTGTCCAGAATGTCACTATTCTGCTCCATTGCTCATGTTTTTCCTTATAAATGTCGTTGTGGACCTTGATGGTGAGCTCATTGAGATATTGGGTTATTTCGGCTTTGGGATAATGAGTTTGTGCAAAAGAAAGATCGGATGTTAAATCCATGTATAATTGCGATTTAACAACTGGCGACTCATAGCTGTCATGAGTGATTAGATATTCATAGTGATGCCACTTGTCGATATTTTGCTTGATAAAAACAGCCTCACGCATCTTTTGGAGAAAAATAAATGATATTTTACTGCAAAAATAATATTTTCATTATATTTGCAAAAATATTTTCACTCTAAAAACATGGCTAACGTCAAAATCACAACAGGTCAATTTGTTAGTGTAGAGCAGCAGGTGTCGAGTGTGATTGAGCGCATATATGCTCAAATGCTTGACTATGTGTTCATAAGTTTCTATTTTGGCATTGTCATGGTTGCTGTAATGTTATCGCTAAGTGCCTCTTATAACGAAAATATTATTACCGCAATTTTCATAGTGCTAATATTGCCGATAATTTTTTATCATCCTATTTTTGAATTTATCCTTAACGGGGCAAGTCCTGGCAAGAAAATCATGAAATTGAGAGTCATTATGAAAGATGGCTCATCTCCCACTTTGGGAGCCTATTTAATGAGATGGATGATGTCGCTACTGGAATGCATGATGTTGCCTGGACTGGGTATCTTGTGCATCCTTTTCAACAAGAACGGTCAGCGCTTGGGCGACATGATGGCAGGGACTGTGGTGGTAAAAAACAATGCTTACATGAACAATTATGTCTCGCTAGGTAACCTGGGTTATATTCGTCCTGATTATCGTCCTGTTTACCCCGAGGTGGCTTCATTGTCGCTTAAACAGATAGATGTGATTAGTGATACCCTTGCGTTGCACAATGATAATCGCCGTTATTACATTGATTTATTAAGTAAGAAAGTGATGGAAACATTAAATATTCCACCACTGTTTAGCAATAATAACGAGCAATTCTTGCGCACTGTGCTTGAGGACTATCGCTACTACTCGTCAACAATTATCGTTTAAAAATTAAGAGCCCAGTGCTTGTTTCAGAGCTTGAGCCAGTTGGTCGGGGCAAGATGTGGGTTTGTTACCACAATGTATTCCCTCTAGCTTAGATATTGCCTGAGTGGGTGTCATGCCCTCGACGAGTCGTGCTATGCCCTGGAGGTTGCCGTTGCATCCGCCAGTGAAAACGACATTCTTGATTACTCCGTCTTGAATTTCAAAGTCAATGAGGCGTGAACATGTGCCCCAAGTGTTATAGGTATATTTCATAAAAAATAAAATGTAAACTTATTAAAATGTGTTCCCGTTTTGGAGCTCGTCAATTAACGCCTTGCGATCGTTAACAACAGCAGTGTAGCTATTGGGAACTATTATCAATTTTTTATCTTCGAGATAGTTGAAAGCGCTAACAAGAGCCGGCCTGCGGGTGCCTAAAAGTCGACACAAATCGCGTTGCCTGAAGCTGAGGGTTATATTACTTGACTGCTGGGTAGTGAAAGCACTCACAAGCATGGCGATGCGGTCAACCACACTCGCATTGGTCATGTTGAGTAGCTGCGACTTGCGTGACTGAGAATTACGTGAGAGATAATTGAGAATATTATAAAGGAATATTTTATCACTCTGCAACATTGTCACATAGTCTTGCTTGGCAAGCTGCAGGATGCCACATTCTTCAAGGGCATAAGTGCTAAATGGGTAACACGTGTCGAGCCCAAAAAGATAGTCGGGTGCAATGACCTCGGGCGACGTAAGCTCATGCGTTATTTTAAATTTCAAGTTAAGACTCTCATACTCCATGAGTATCCTGCCCGACACTACAAATCTCACATGTGTGCACGGGTCGCCAGCGTCGATGATTCGCTCGCCTTTCTTGAATTTTAGGAAATGGAACGGTATCTTCTCAATGGTTTCTTCCAGCCGTTCATGGCTAATGCCTTGAAATAGTGGCAAGTGAAGAAGTTTGTCAAACATGTTATCCATAGCGCAGCAAGTGTGTGTGTCTTTTTTACTAGATTATTTCAGCAACTCGATAGCTTGCTCAATAGTGTAATTGTTCTGCTCACCTGTGCCCATATTCTTGATTGCGATAGTGTTACTTTGCATCTCGCTCTCACCAACCATGGCTACAAATGGAATGCCCTTAGAGTTGGCATAGTTCATCTGCTTCTTCATCTTTGTAGACTCTGGGTAGAGCTCGCAAGAGATACCAGCATGGCGCAATGATCTCATGTGGCGCAGGCTTGCCACGGCCTCATTGTGTCCAAAGTTCATAAAAATGACACGTGTTGTGGCACTGGTCTCGGCAGGATAGAGATTGAGGGTGTTGAGAACGTCGAAAATGCGATCGGCGCCAAAACTAAAGCCAACGCCCGATAGACCATCCATGCCAAATACCCCAGTGAGGTTATCGTAACGGCCACCACCGCAAATGCTTCCCATTTCCACATCTAGCGCTTTTACTTCAAGAATTGTACCGGTGTAGTAATTCAATCCACGGGCAAGGGATACGTCAAGCTCGAGCTTTGCGGTGAGGTTGAGACTACTAGCTGTGTCAAGTACAAACTTAATCTCTTCGATGCCCTTCAACCCCACTTGTGAGGTTGCAAGCAACTGCTCTAGCGTGGCAATTTTTTCCTGATTAGTACCACTAAGGGTGAGCAGTGGGCGCAATGTGTCAATAGCCTGTTGCGAGAGTCCTTTTTCGGCAAGCTCGGCATTGACATTGTCAAGACCTATCTTGTCCATCTTGTCAATGGCGACTGTGATGTCGACAATTTTCTCAGGAGCCCCAATAACCTCGGCAATTCCTGTGAGAACCTTGCGATTATTAAGTTTGATGACAATGTTGATGCCAAATCGCTTGAACACTTCATCAATTATCGATATCAGCTCAACCTCGTTGAATAGGGAATCGCTACCCACAACGTCGGCATCACACTGATAGAACTCGCGATAACGTCCACGCTGCGGACGATCGGCACGCCACACGGGTTGAATTTGATAGCGCTTAAATGGCATCTGCAAGTCATTGCGATGCTGAACCACATAGCGTGCGAAGGGCACGGTGAGGTCGTATCTTAACCCTTTTTCGCTCAACTTTGTGATGAGATGAATATAGTCTTTGTTGGCAAGCAGCTCATCGGGGGCATTTTTAAGGTAGTCACCACTATTGAGGATTTTGAAAAGAAGCTTATCACCTTCTTCTCCATATTTTCCCATCAGTGTTGAGAGGTTTTCCATTGCTGGTGTCTCAATGGGCTGAAAGCCATATAGGAGGAAAACACTTTTAATTGTGTCGAAAATATAGTTGCGTTTCGCCATCTCTTGTGGCGAGAAATCTCGGGTTCCTTTAGGAATTGATGGTTTTTGTGCCATTATAAAATCTATTTACTAATTACTTGTATTAAATAATGTGCAAAATTACGTATATTTTTTTTAAGTGAAAAATGTTAAAGTAAAAAAACAACTAACACCACACTCACATAGTGTGTGATGCTAGTTGAAAGAGGATATTAAAGTGACTTATTAATCTAAATGTGCCTAATTTGCGACATCAAGGGCATTATAGTCGAGCGATGCTGTGTAGAATGTCTTATTATCTTCATCGGTGTAGCTATAGCATCCAACTCCAGCTACAAATGGCGATTTAGTGTATGCCCGTTTTATCATATACATAGAGCTGTCTTCTGGCTCAACGTTGGTGAGCTTGTACTTCTTTGATAGAGTGGCAACTATATTCTTAAAATCGACTTCCGCGCTATCCTTGGTGCTGCGTGGTGTATAGAATGAGATGCCACTAAACTTGCCACTGGTCAAGTCTATTGTGAGATTTACCCATTTCATGTCCTCAAAGTTGTAATATTCATCACCCTTGTGACCAAATACGATTTCGTCACTGTCGCTGAACTCGTCAAGAACAATAAATCCATATTTTGCAAAATTATCTACCACCTCTTGAGCCGACGCTCCAAATGGAGTGTCGAAGAAAACACTTTGCACACTATCGTTCCACAAAGTGTCGGATTGAGATGTGGAATCATTTTGTTCAGAAGCGGTCGAAAACGAAGCCTTGAAATCGCACGACGGAATCATAATGGTCATCGTCATTACAGCAATTACCATTAACGCATAGTTGTAATTTTTCATTTGTGAATATTTAATGTTGATTGTTTTTTTTAATCTCTGCGTCCCATTAGTATCATAACATAATAGACAAGAGTGGCAAGAGAGCTAAGAGCCGCCACCACATAGGTGTAGGCTGCAGCGTGCAGTGCATCGCTGGCATGCTTGGTTTTCTCCCCTTGAGTGATGCCCGAGGCTTGGAGCCAAGCCACAGCACGACGGCTGGCATCGACCTCTACTGGCAATGTTATCAAGCTAAAAAGAGTTGTTAGAGCAAACAACGCAACACCTATTTCCATCACTATGGGGAAGGTTTCAATAAGCAGGATGCCAGCAAGTAAAATCCACGTTATCCAGTTTGACGCAAAGCTTACAACAGGCACTAGTGCCGAGCGAAGTTTGAGTGGTGCATATCCCTTGGCATGCTGCAGGGCGTGGCCACATTCATGAGCTGCTACCGCAGCCGATGCGACACTATTCACTGAGAAAACCACATCGCTGAGGTTCACAGTATTGTTAGCAGGGTTATAGTGGTCGGTGAGTTGTCCTCTTACACTTGTTATATTAACGTTATTCACGCCATTGTCATGAAGCATCCTGGCGGCTACATCACGCCCGGTAAGAGGCACATCAAGTGGCTCTTTAGAATACTTGGCGAACTTGCTTTTAAGTGAGTTCTGCACAATGTAGCTGGCGACTGTTATTACAATAAAAATAATGTAAACGAAACTCATATTATTCAGAGAAATAAAGAGATTGTTAAAAAAACAAAAAATGCAATTTTTATCAAAAAAAAGCATTGATTTTTTTGCATTATAAAATTTTGATGTAAATTTACGCCGAATTTCTGAAATGAAAAAATTTTCACAGGAATTTCTAACATTTATTTATTGTTTTATTTACTAACTTAATTTTTATTTGTAACGTTATGAAAAAGTTATTTTTGTTTGCTGTAGCTGCCGCTACCCTTACTCTCGTTTCTTGCAATGGCAACACTGAGAACACTTCAGCAACTAGCGCCGTTAGCGGAGACTCACTTACTGAGCAAGTTGACACCAATGCTGTAGCTCCTGGCGTAGGCGAGGCTGTTGATGCTGCTAATCAAGAGGTTCAAGAGGTTGCTACCGAGGCTACTGAGGCTGTTGACGCTGCTGCTGACAAGGCTACCGACAAGGCTGCTGAGGCAAAGGATGCTGCTAAGGATGTAGCAAAAGACGCTAAAGATGCTGCTAAGGATGTTGCCAACAAGGCTAAAGACGCCGCTAAGGATGCCGCCAACAAGGCTATCGACGCTGGCAAGGATGCTGCCAACAAGGCTATCCAAGATGCTGCCAACAAGGCTGCTGACGCTCTGAAGAAATAAATCATTTCTCCATAACCTAATAAAAGGGAAACACTCACTACAATGGATGTGTTTCCTTTTTTTTAACCCAAATCGGTCGTTAGGATTTATGTTAGAACTGAATTTATTTTTAGCCTGTTGTAAAGATTTTGTTGAAGACCTAGCGGGCTATGTCGAGGCAAAGTTTGTAACAAAATGTAAAAGTAAAACTGTTATGGCATAAAAAGACATCTAAACTAACCTATCGTTGGCCAAATGACCGATTTGGGCTTTAATTAAATATGGCACTAAAACACACGTTTATGACAAGCGACAAAATTCTTGAAAATCTTTCGGCATCAATCGGTGTTAATAATCTCAATGACATGCAACAAGTCACATTGACCACTGCTCGCAGTAAGAGCGGTGACATAATGCTCTACTCTCCTACTGGTTCGGGAAAGACTCTTGCTTTTCTGTTGCCGTGTATTGAGATGATTAATGAGGTTCAAGAGGAAATCCAAGTTATAATTATAGTGCCATCAAGAGAACTGGCGATACAAATAAAAGATGTGACGCGAGCAATATCACCAAGCTGTATTAATGTCACATGTTGCTATGGAGGGCACAATTTTCTAGATGAAGCAAGGGCGTTGCAAGCATTGCCTCATATCGTTATTGTCACTCCTGGTCGCCTACATGACCACATTAAGCGTGGAACGATTTCATTGGCTCATGTAAGGATTATGGTTCTTGACGAGTTTGATAAATCACTTGAACTAGGATTTGCCAGTGAGATGGCTAGTATAATTGAACATGTTCCTCAAGAGTGTAGAAACATTCTCACTTCGGCAACTCACATTGAGCAAATGCCACCATTTGTAAAACTGAATAATCCAATCTTTCTTGATTTTTGTAATAACGGGTCTCTCGCCACAAGCACTCGTCTTGCAATGTGGCAGGTGAGAGTGAAAAGTGAAAATAGCCGTCTCGACGCACTTCTCCGGCTCTTAATGTCACTAGCCGACGAACGAACTATCATCTTTACAAATTATAGAGATACATCACACGAAGTGTTTACTTTTCTCCTAAAAAATAATGTCTCGGCAGTGCTTTATCATGGAGCTTTAAATCAGATTGATAGAGAAAAAGCTGTGGCATTATTCAACAATGGCTCGGCAATAGTAATGGTTGCGACCGATTTAGCATCTCGTGGTCTAGATATCACCGATGTGAAACACATCATTCATTATCAACCTCCTCTGTCAGAAGAAGTTTTCACACATCGCAATGGTCGCACGGCAAGGGTCAATGAGTGCGGAAACGTCTATGTTATGCGCACACCTCACGACGAAACATTGCCCTCATTCATGCCATCATTACAAGATTATGAATGCAAGGAAAATAGAAATACTAAAAAAACCTCGATAGCAACAATTTTCATCAGTGCCGGAAGGAAAGAGAAAATCTCTCGTGGTGACATTGTGGGTTTTATCTTAGCGGGCACACATGCGATATCCCCAGGCGAGATAGGTAAAATTGATATTTTTGATCACTACTCGCTAGTGGCGGTGCCAAGCGATGCTGCTTCAGCAATAATAAAAGACCTTTTGCCCCTTAAGTTAAAGAAGCAAAAGGTAAAACTTAGCATTGCAAAGCCAGTGAGGTATTAATTACTCTTCAATCTGCATCGATGCAAGTTTGCTAAACATCTCGTCGAGAACTTCAACAGGCTGAGCCCCCACCACTTTGTCAAGAACCTCGCCCGATGGCGAAATAACAACAAGTGTGGGAATGCTTTCAATTTGATATTGCTGTGCTAGCGATTGTTCCTCGTCAACATCAATCTTGCGAATTATAATCTTATCGCCATATTTTTCCTGCATTTGTTCCATTGCTGGAGCCATTGCTTTGCAAGGACCACACCATGTGGCGAAGAAATCAATCACAATAATCTTTGATCTTGATGAATCTACTATTTCATCTTTGCTCGCGTTACTTGCAGTCTCGTCCTCACTAGTTACTGACACGTTGCCAGATTGAGAAGCCGAGTTCCCTTGTTTTGGTGAACAAGCCATGATCATTAAAAAGCAACATAGGCTTACTAGATATAATACTTTTCTCATAATCTTAATTTTTTATTGTAATTCACCTTTCCCTTGTCTAATAATCTCAGGTTCCCCACTCGTGCAGTCAATAACTGTCGAGGGAACTAAACCACCACGCCCTGAATCAACAACGATGTCAACAAAATTCCCTAATGACTCGGCAATCAACTCGGGTTCGCAACGATAATCATCGTCTTGAGCCGGCACTGAGGTGGTGAGAATGGGATGTCCCAGTTCTTGCTCAATGGCGGTCGCAATTTTATTCTCAGGAATGCGGATGCCCACAGTGCGACGCCCTTTGAAGGCTTTAGGTAACTTTGACATGGCGGGGAGAATAAAAGTAAACGGTCCAGGAAGGTTGTTCTTCATTAGACGAAACTGAAGGTTGTCGAATTTTGCATATTGTGAAACCTCCGATATATCACTGCAAATAATTGATAAATTAGTCTTTGCCGACTTCATAGCCTTTAATGAGCAAATCCGTTCAATGGCTTGATTATTAAGGGCATCACAACCTATGGCATAAACCGTGTCGGTAGGGTAAACAATAATGCCACCATCGCGTAGCACACACACAATGTCTTCGATGTGCCGCATGTTGATGTTGTCTTCTATTATGGGTAAAACTCTCATGATAGCTTAAAATTTTATGATTGATGTTGAAATATGTGTGGCTTGAGCATATTTTTCAAGCAATGAGACTGTCCAGTCAATTGTTTCCCGCAGAGGCATCTCAGGTGCAAAAGCGTTGATGTTGATTTGAACGTTGCGAGTAGAAAGTGTAAACTTTGTGCGTTCCTCATCACTAGTGGGAGTTGCAATTCCTCCCAACTTGTCTCGATAAACGGGCAATCATTCGATATTAAGCAATCCTCGTCCTATTCCGTAGTATTGCTCATCCTTCTCCCCTACTCCCATTGTGAGAGTGTCACCCTCAATTTTGTCGGCATCAAGGCCACTAATTGGATAACCACTTTTTACCGAAACCAGGTTAACAATGTCAATAAGAGCAGTGAGGCGATAAAGTCCCAGCCCTCGCACAATGCGACGGCACAGCGCCTCACTAGCCACTCGATACCTGCCGGGATCTTTCCCTAGCTTCTTGTAGAGATTGCGGGTGGCGGCAATGGCTGGCCGCTTGTTTATCGCTAGCAGTTCATAGCTCTGTCTAATAATCTGAGCCTCAGTTTCCATCTCAAGCCATAGCTCGTCGCATGTGGGAGAATTTACCACAATGGCATTGATTAACCCAATCTGAACTTGTGGGCAAAAATCCACTATTCGTGGATCAAGTTCAATATTTATCATTGCTTTTTAAACAGTTTTGACATATTATTCGGCAAAAATAGACAAAAAAACCGAATTTTTCATTACTTTTGCAAAATCATTATGACAAATAAATATTAACTCTAATATAATTAACACAAAATGAGGAAACTATTTTTCGCTTTTATTGCGGCTTCTATCGCATTTGGCGGTATTGCCGATGACAAGGTTGTGAACCCCGACAGCACTGGGTTTAAATTCACCGACATCAAGGTTGTCAAGTCTACTCCCGTTAAAGATCAAAACAAGTCGGGAACTTGCTGGTGTTACTCTAGCAATACATTCTTTGAGAATGAGATTTTGCGCAAGACCGGTAAGGAGATTCACTTGAGTGAGGGATTTGTGGTTTATCACTGCTATCTTGACAAGGCTATTAAGAACGTTCGCATGGACGGTACTAGCAACTTTGCCGAAGGTGGTGCAGGTCTGGATGTAGCTTATGTTTGGGAAAACTACGGAATGGTGCCCAACGAGGTTTACACTGGCATGACCTATGGTGACAAAAAGTTCAACACTGCCGAGCTCACCAGTATGCTTCAGGGCATGGTAAATGTTGTAAATCAGCGCAAGCTCAAGAAGCTCACCCCATCTTGGATTGATGGCTTCAAGGGTGTGCTTGATGGTTACATGGGTAAGCTCCCCGAAACTTTCACCTATCAGGGCAAGACTTACACTCCACAAAGCTATGCTGCTTCACTGCCACTGAACATGAACGATTATATCTCAATCACATCTTTCACTCATCACCCATTCTATAAGCCATTCGTTCTCGAAGTTGCCGACAACTGGACTTGGGAGCAATCGCAGAATGTTCCCCTTGATGAAATGTGGGAGATTGCAAACTATGCGATTGAGAAGGGTTACAGCATCGCATGGGGTGCCGACGTGAGCGAGCGTGGCTTCCAATGGCGTAAGGGATATGCGGTTCTCGTTAAAGAAAAAACCGAGGAAGACCTCAATGGTACCGACCGTGCTCGCTGGGATCAGCTTAGCGACAAGGATCGTGACGAGCAGCGCTGGGAGATAAAGGGTCCAGGTAATGAGATGACTGTTACTCAAGAGAGCCGCCAGGTGATGTTTGATACCAAAGAGACCACCGACGACCATGGCATGGTTATTGTGGGTACTGCAGTAGACCAAGAGGGCAACAAGTATTTCAAGGTACAAAACAGTTGGGATACCAATCAGCTCTATCATGGATTCTTCTACGTTAGTGAAGCTTTCTTTAAAGCTAAAACTATGAATATAATTGTTAATAAAGAAGCCATTCCTGCTCACATAGCTAAGAAAATGGGTATCAAATAATTAATTTTAGCTCAATATCAAAATGGGTTTCTTGTTACACATCGAGCAAGAGACCCATTTCTTTATCACAACTACCGCTTGCGATTGAAAATAATTTTTACTAACTTTGCAGTATAATGGCATCACTCGAATTTTTTAAAATAGAAGATAATAGCGATCTTGAATTGCAACTGTTTGAGAGTCGCATTCAGGCAGGATTTCCTAGTCCTGCTCAGGGAGCTTTTGCCGACAGTGTAGACCTCAATCATGAGCTTATTAACAATCCCGCAGCCACTTTTTGTGCACGTGTCATTGGTGACTCGATGGTCGACTCGGGAATTAACGAGGGCGACATGCTCATTATTGACCGCTCGCTTGAACCTCATGACGGCGACATCGCAGTGTGCTTCATTGATGGAGATTTCACAGTCAAGCGCATTATGATAAATGACAACGGGCTATCGCTAGTTCCCGCCAATCGCAAATATCCTGTCATTAAAGTCCCTAGTGAGAGTAATTTCATTATTTGGGGAGTTGTGTCGCACATAATCAAGAAACTCAATCGCTGACTTCAAGCGACTATATAGAAAAGACAACTAAAGAAATGTATGCCTTAGCCGATTGCAATAATTTTTTTGTGTCGTGTGAGCGGGTCTTCAACCCTTCTCTCAATTCACTGCCTGTAGTTGTGCTTTCTAACAACGATGGGTGTGCTATCGCGCGCAGTAACGAAGCAAAGGCTCTGGGAATTCCCATGGGGTGTCCCGCATTCAAAATAAAAGATTTCCCACATGGCGATAAAGTTATTATGCTATCGGCAAGGCATGTCCTCTATCGCGATATCTCTAATCGCATAATGACATTGTTGGGCGAAGTGGCTCAGGAACTTGAAATATACTCGGTGGATGAAGCGTTTTTCAAAGTCCCCAATGATAGCGATGAGCACAATCGCATGATGCTTACCAAGCTAGTGGCTAACATTGAGCGTTGCGTAGGGGTGCCGGTGAGCATAGGCTTTGCCCCTACTCGCACACTTGCCAAGATTGCGAGCCATGTTGCAAAGAAGGACCCTAACAATAAAGCTCGTGTACTGGGACTCACTACACCTGATTCAATAGAGGACGTGCTGCGACACACCAAGATTGATGATGTGTGGGGAATAGGTCGTCGTCTCAATATCAAACTCCTCTCACGTGGTGTGCATGATGCTTACATGTTTACTAAGCTTCCACGTTCACTAGTGCAGCGAATAGGTAACATTAACCTGGTTAGAACTCAACAGGAGCTCATGGGCATTGATAGCGTAACAATCAACTCTGTTGACATCAATCACAAGACTATTATGAACTCGCGAACCTTCGGTCATGTAATAAGTAAAAAACGTGAGATTAGCGATGCTATTATATATTTCGCGCAAGCTTGTGCGACACAGTTGCGTCAAGAGAACTCCACAGCCCAAAGCGTAATGGTCTACGTGAGAGGTGATCACTTTAGACAAGACCTGCCATTCTATCACAATTCCTGTACTATCAGGATGCCAAGACCAACCGCATCGGCAATGGAGATTGCCAAGCATGCACTCACTGCATTTAATAGTATCTTTCGCGAGGGGTTTCAATATCGCAAAGCCGGGGTTATGGTTAATGAAATAAAGTCGGCATCTGTACATCAACTCGACATTTTTAATGGGCAAGATGATGTAAAGCACAGTCGCCTAATGAATGCCATTGATGAAATCAACAAGCGCTATGGAACTAAAAAAATAATGCTCGCTCCCACTATAACCAAGGGTGAGTGGGCACCACATCAAAATCACTTGAGCGGCGGTAGCAAAACGCTCAAGTTTTATTCAGGAATGAACCCACAGTCGACTCTTGAGTGCACAGTGGCTAAGGCCATTGAAAAAGAAGAGTGGCAAGACTTTGCCCAAGATGATTAAAGTCATGCCACTCATAGCATTATTATGACATTCATTTATTTACCCCTTCTCGCGAAGGATGATCAAAACTTTTTTTGCTGCCAGCCGTTGCCCCAAAGGGCTATAGTTTAATTTTTTTACCTTTGTGAATATAAATTCCAGGACCAGGATTGGTGACAACACGGCCATCTATTGTATAGTAAATGTTATCGCTCATTTCATCCACTCTAATGGTAGATATTGCTGTCTCATCATGCCCAAACGACACTGTCACATCGCCATCACCAAGCGCTTGAGGTAAACTTTGAGATGAATCAACTATGTGGCCAATCTTGGTATAGGAGTAGGTGGTGGTGAAGGTCTTGTAGAATACCACCACACACGATGAACCATAAAGCATAATGTCGCCAGCATTAATGGTCCCAGGGCATGACGCATGGGTAGGTAATGTGGTGTCAAGATAATGGTATTTCTCATTACCATTGAGCTCACTCATGTTAATAGTGAGTGGACACAGCTCCTTAAAGGCTTGAGCTGTAGCGTTGTCCTCAAGTATAGCATAAAATGTGTTATCACCCACCTTCACCGAGATAGTGTCATCGTTTGTAATAGTAGGAAAAATGATTTGTTCTAGCCACTGGCTGGTCATTGACGATGCATTACTAACTTGAGATGATTTAATCCACAGGTTTGGCTCAAGAAAATTGCCGTTAGGTATGAGTCGTTTTGCGTCACTCACAACTCCACCAATGCCACTGCTGGCACTTGAGACGATGAGCGCTATATTCTTGTCGCTCATCTTGTGACCGTTGTGAAACAAGAAGGTCTGCATGGGAGCTGCCATCTGGCTCCACCACAGGGGCGTGGCTATAATGATGTTATCATAACCTTCAACATCCACACCGGCATCTTTAATTGCGGGATAAGAGCTGGCATCATTAGGGTTATTGCGAATGGCGGCAATCAGACTACTGCCAATGGCATAGTTATTAGCCGCATAATCAAGTCCCTCCTCGGCAGGCTGGATTTCTACAACGTCGGCATTAATTTTCTCGTCAAGGGTGTTGACAATCGAGCGTACGTTGCCGGTGAAACTATAGTACACAACCAGAGTTCTGCCACTAGGAGCTGTAGCCAGCACCTCAAGGCCATTGCAGGATAGAATCATCATTGCTAGAATTGAGAACAGTAAACGATAAAAAGTAGTAGATATGAGTCTCATAACTATTATTTTTTTAAATTTTTTTCAACGCAAAATTACGCTGCTTTATGAAATCATGTTTTAAACATTTTAAGGTATTAATTACCAAAATTGCTGATTTTTAATACTGAGTACCACACTTGCACTCGCAAGGCTTTGATGTGAAAACCACAAATTAAATAGACTGTCCAGATTGGTGCTTGCTCTCAATAAAAACACTGATAGCTGATGACCGCCAACTTATAACTGAGAAAATTTTGCATTGCATTTTGAAAATAAAGCAAGAATTTATAACTTTGCATGATTTTTAGCAAATACACACAACGCAACAAGAAACAATATGTTACTAGAGAAAATAGAGGCCCTAAGGGCGCAAATCAAAGAGCTTAAGGCCGATAATAGCGAGGCTATTGAGGCACTGCGCATAAAATATTTGAGCAAGAAAGGCGAGGTTACAGCCTTGTTCAACGAGTTTCGTAATGTGCCAAATGAACAAAAACGCGAATTTGGTCAGCGCCTCAATGAGCTAAAGACTCTTGCCACCGAGAAAATTAACTCGCTAAAGGAGAAAAGCCAGGCCAGTGAAGCACAGGCAAACAAGATAGATATTACTCGCCCAGCATTCCCCAGTGAGATTGGAACACGCCATCCCATCTCTACCGTGCGCAAGGAAATTATTGACATTTTCTCTCGTTTAGGCTTCACCCTAGCCGATGGTCCCGAGGTGGAAGATGACCTGCACGTGTTCACTTCGCTCAACTTTGCCGCCGATCATCCCGCTCGCGACATGCAAGACACATTCTTTATCAATAATGACCCTAACGACGTTACTCGTAACATTGTGTTGCGCAGCCACACCAGCTCGGTCCAGTCGCGCGTGATGAAAACCACACAGCCTCCCATTCGCATCATTTGCCCGGGTCGCGTGTATCGCAACGAGGCCATTACTGCACGTGCGCATTGTTTCTTCCACCAGATTGAAGGACTCTACATCGACAAGAATGTGTCATTTGCCGACCTCAAGCAAGTGCTGCTCTATTTTGCCAAAGAGCTCTTTGGTCCTGAGACTAAGATTCGTTTGCGCCCAAGCTATTTCCCATTCACCGAGCCCAGTGCCGAGATGGATGTGTCGTGCATGCTGTGCGGTGGCGAAGGTTGCGGTTTCTGCAAGCACACCGGTTGGGTTGAAATCTTGGGCTGTGGAATGGTCGACCCCAATGTTCTTGAGCTTTGTGGCATCGACAGCAAGGTTTACACTGGCTATGCCTTTGGTGTGGGCGTTGAGCGCATTACAAACCTAAAATATATGGTAAAAGACTTGCGCATGTTCAGCGAGAATGACGTGCGATTCCTCAAGGAATTTGAACATGTTCATTAACAATAGCAGTCAAAAACCTGAGGAAATGATGTATCTCATTGAGGCACATCATTTTCTTTTTCTAACACTTAGCATTCACTCATTCACACACCTATGACAATAAAAGAACGATATGAGGCTGTAATTAGCTACTTTGAGAAAGAGATGCCCAATCCCACTACTGAGCTGGTATTTCACAACCCGTTTGAAATATTGGTAGCAGTAATTTTGTCGGCACAGTGTACCGACAAGCGGGTAAACACCGTCACACCAGCCCTCTTTGAAGCTTATCCCACCGCCGAGGCAATGGCTCGAGCCACAGCCGAGGATATTTTGCGTTTTATCTCTAGTGTTTCCTATCCCAATAGTAAAGCGCGCCACTTGCAAGCAATGGCAACAATGCTTGTTGACGAGTTTGGCGGCAAGGTACCCGATTCAATGGAAGAGCTAACTCGACTTCCTGGCGTGGGGCGCAAAACTGCTAATGTGATGCTAGGTGTTGTATTCCACAAGGCTGCTATTGCAGTCGATACTCATGTGTTTCGTGTGGCTAATCGCACAGGACTGGCGGTGGGGAAAACACCGCTTGAGGTAGAGAAGATTCTAACTCGTCACATTCCAGCCCGCTATCGCTACCCTGCTCATCACTGGCTGTTATTGCATGGCCGCTATGTGTGCAAAGCAACTCGGCCATTATGCTTTGACTGTGGCATTCAGCAATGGTGTAAATATTACTCAAAAATCAAGAAATGAACAAAACTCAAGAAAACATATTAGCGCATATCTCAGCCCCAATATTTAGCATTGTGGGCTCAGTTGCCGACGACTTGAACCGTGAATGCTATGTGGTGGGTGGATATGTACGTGATATTTTTTTGGAACGAAAATCTAAGGATATTGATTTCGTGACAGTGGGCAGTGGCATTGAGGTCGCTAAGCATGTAGCCACCACAATCGGTCGAAAGAAGTCACACCTGGCTGTTTTCAAAACCTATGGAACGGCTCAGGTAAAAACGCAAGGGATTGAGCTGGAATTTGTGGGTGCTCGTCGCGAGTCTTATAATCGCAATAGCCGCAACCCCATTGTTGAAGATGGTACTTTGCATGATGACCAGTGCCGTCGCGACTTCACTATTAACGCAATGGCAATCTCGGTCAATAAGGCATCTTGGGGCAAGTTGCTTGACCCATTTGATGGAATTGGAGACCTGGAGCGCCAACTTATTCGCACACCACTAGACCCCGATATCACCTTTAGCGATGACCCATTGCGCATGATGCGAGCCATCAGGTTTGCCACTCAGCTTGGTTTTGAGATTGAGCAAGAAACATTCAAGGCTATCAGGCGTAATGCGCAACGCTTAAAGATTATAACTCGTGAGCGCATCGCCGATGAGTTGATGAAGATAATGCGATCTTCCAAGCCTTCACGTGGTTTTTTCTTGCTTGACAAGTGCGGGTTGCTTTCGCTGGTTTGTCCCGAGTTAGATCAACTGAAAGGTGTTGATATTGTTAATGGACGTGGGCACAAGGATAATTTTCTTCACACTATGCAAGTGCTCGACAATGTGGCAGCGCAAAGCTATAATGAGTGGTTGCGTTGGGCTGCGTTGTTCCACGACATTGGCAAGCCTGCCACCAAGCGATGGGATGACAAGCAGGGATGGACATTCAGGAATCACAATTTCATTGGCGAGAAGATGATTCCACGCATCTTCGCAAAGATGCGACTGCCACTTAACGAGCACATGAAATATGTAAAAAAACTGGTGGGACTGCACATGCGCCCCATCGCTCTAGTTGAAGACGAGGTAACCGACTCGGCAGTGCGTCGCATGATTTTTGAGGCTGGCGATGATATTGATGACTTAATGACTTTGTGCCATGCCGATATCACTAGCAAAAATCAAGAAAAGGTTAAGCGCATTCATCAAAACTATGAATTAGTTAAGCAAAAGATTATAGATATTGAAGAGAAAGATCGTGTTCGCAATTTCCAACCGCCAGTTGACGGAGAGGAAATTATGGACACCTTTGGGCTCACACCATCACGTCCTGTGGGAGATATTAAGGATGCCATAAAAGATGCCATACTTGATGGCGTGATAAGAAATGACTATGCTCAAGCACATCATTTTATGATGAATAAAGCTAAGGAGTTAGGGATTACAGCATGCAATGAAGGGCAACTTAACTATAAGGTGGTTGAAAGTGCAATGGGTAATTTAACCGTAGTTGCCTCAAGTGTGGGAATTGTGGCTATTTTATTTGGAGAAAACGATTTATCTATCCTGGCAAGCAAGATGAGTCTTGTGCCAGTAGGCACCTCTACCCCACTACTTGAAAATGCGATAACACAGCTTAAAGAGTATTTTGCCCGAGAACGTCATGAGTTCTCATTGCCTCTACACATTGTGGGAACCGAGTTCCAAAAATCAGTGTGGGAAGCTATTAGAACTGTCACTTATAGTAAGACTGCCAGCTACAAGCAAATTGCGCTCATGATTGGAAAAGAGAAATCAGTGCGAGCTGTGGCGCAAGCATGTGGGGCTAATCGATTACCAATTATTATACCTTGCCACCGCATTATAGCTAGCAATGGTGATCTGGGAGGCTACTCGGCAGGTGTTGACAAGAAAGAATTCTTACTCAAGCTCGAGGGTACGCTAAAGTGAACTCACGTTAATCTTGTGCCTACTTACTTATTTGCGTCTTGCTCTTTGAAGGTTATCGTGCGGTTGTAAATATAATTAGCAATAGTATAAACAACCATCGATATGACCATAACGATGTTTTGGCCGGCATTCTTCATGGGCAAGAATGGGATTGTGTCATCGCTAAGGTTTTTCCACTCAAGTCCCTCAAGAAGGAATAAACTTACAGCACCCTGCAAAATCCAGCAGATAAAGAATCCGCATCCAAATAGCAGTGCCTCTCGCTTGATATTTGATCCTGTCTTAAATACCCATTGCCGGTTCCAAATGAAACTGTTGATTACGCCAAGAACATATCCTATGATGTTAGCGGCGCCATAGGGCACACCAGCCCATGTGTTTAGCAAGTAGAAAGATATTGCAGTAATAAGAGTGTTCATCACTCCTATTACACCATACTTCATAAGCTGGATTAATGTTTTCTTAGTTTCGGTCTTAGAAATCATATCGCCAAATGTTTGTTTTCTAGTTCTAAGGTATATCTAAATTGAGGATTTACTTATTTGCTGGGTTTTACAATAATACCAATGTCGATTACATTCTTGACAACATCGCAGTTTTTCATCGCCTGCCACACAACCACCGAGTTCACTTGCGATGGTTTAACACCTTGTGCAACAACTATACTTGACTGGTAAAGCGCGCCAAAGCCCGAGCCAAGCCAGTTACCATAGCCATCGCTGAGCACAAAATCAATATTGCTACGATTAACGTTTTTAACACTGTCGATGAGATCAACTACTAGGTTCAGGTTGCTGTATTGGTAAGAATTGTTGTGCCTGAGGGCTAATTCCACGTCATAAGTGATTGTGGAATCAGCATACTCCGGGAAAAATGAAATTGACATCGACTTTTGCCAGCCTTCATCGGGCAAAGTTTTGAACTGCGCCATTGAATCTTGCCCAAATGAACATCCATTCAGGCAAGACAATGCGCATATCAAGATTGTCGCGAGAGCGACAAAATGTCTTGTTAACAGTATGTTAGTTTTGTTTTTCAACGTTTTTTTCAGAACGTTTTGAACGATTGTTGTTGATATTTCTCCTTGCTCGGGCTTCAGGGTTGCGGGGTCGGAATTCTTTAAGACCCGTGGGCTGATTACTGGGAATGTTCTTTGCTCTGCGCTCGCGCTCTTTATTACTAACAGGTCGACGTTTCTCCACGCTATTTCCACGCCTTGACTCTTTGGGTTCCTGGCGATTTCGTTCTGGCGTGTTACTAGAGTTACTTGCCTGTGGAGCAGAACCCTGCGACTTGTTGCGATTTTTCTTTTTCTTCTTTTTCTTTGTGGTGTCGAAACGGCTGATGCTATCTTGACCCACCAAGTCACCATAAGCGCTAATTTCATTTTTCGCCTCAAATCCGTCAGGTTCAAGGTGCTCAGGCTTAATGCCTTCGCCATTGAGCATCATTACTTCTCTAACTCTCTCAGGAGTGATAGTAACCAGGTCGGTAGGTACACCTTTCTCTGAAGAATAAGTTATTTCTCGTTTGAGAATATCGGTCTTGAAATGATAGTAGGACTTATCCTTTGTCTCAAGCACAACATCCCGTTTGGGCAGTGATTTAGATGCTTCAACATAAGTGTCGACCTCAAAGTTAATACAGCACTTTAGTTTAGCACACTGCCCCGCAAGTTTTTGTGGATTGAGTGATACATCTTGATATCGAGCCGCGCTAGTGGCTACCGAGACAAAAGTGCTCATCCAGCTAGCACAACACAAGGCTCTGCCACATGGTCCAATACCTCCAATGCGACCAGCCTCTTGACGTGCACCAATCTGTTTCATCTCGACACGAATTTTAAAAACATCGGCGAGCACCTTAATTAACTGGCGGAAGTCTACACGTCCATCGGCTATGTAGTAGAAAATAGCTTTGTTGCCATCGCCTTGATACTCCACATCGCCAATCTTCATCTCTAAGCCTAGGTCTTTCGCTATCTGCCTAGAGCGAATCATGGTGTCGGCTTCTTTGGCTTTAGCTTGCTCAAAACGTACAAGATCGGCAGGTTTTGCTTTTCGGAACACTCGCAAGATTTCAGCATCAGGGCGCAAACGAGTGCGTTTCATCTGCAATTTAACAAGATTTCCTGTCAATGCTACTGTGCCAATGTCGTGACCGGGATTAGCTTCTACCGCTACCACATCGCCTTGTTTCAAGTCAAGTTTAGCACTGTTGCGATAAAAACCGCGCCTTGTGTTCTTGAAGTGTACTTCCACAATGTCGAAGTCGTTTTTTCCACCAGGAACATCGGCGAGCCAATTATAGCTGTCGAGGTTGCAACGTGAGTCACAAGCCTTTTCACATCCAGCAGCACAGCCTACACACTTGTCCAAGCTAGACTCGTCTTGTTGACTAATAATCTGTTTAACGTCATCCATGATGATTTTACCACATTATTTCGCAAAGCTAACCGCACGTGTTTCACGAATCACAGTAATGCGCACTTGACCTGGGTAGGTCATTTCGTCTTGAATCTTTTGAGCGATTTCACTTGATAGTTTCTCGGTTTCTTGGTCAGTAATCTTGTCGGCGCCAACAATAACACGTAGCTCACGTCCTGCTTGGATAGCATAAGTTTTGACAACACCAGGATAAGACATCGCAAGACGCTCAAGATCATTAAGACGCTTAATATAAGCTTCCACAACCTCGCGACGAGCACCTGGACGAGCACCTGAAATAGCATCACACACTTGAACAATGGGAGCATAAAGGCTTGTTGCCTCTTCCTCGTCATGGTGAGCACCAATGGCATTGCAAATGTCGGCTTTTTCTTTATATTTCTCCGCAAGCTTCATGCCAAGTTGAGCATGTGGCAACTCTGGCTCATCATCTGGCACTTTGCCAATGTCATGAAGTAATCCTGCACGACGAGCCTTCTTGGGGTTAAGACCAAGTTCACTAGCCATTACAGCACACAAATTAGCGGTTTCGCGTGAGTGCTGGAGCAGGTTTTGACCATAGCTTGAACGATACTTCATCTTGCCGATGAGGCGTATTAGTTCAGGGTGCAAACCATGAATACCAAGGTCGATTGCAGTGCGCTTGCCAGTCTCAATGATTTCATCTTCAACTTGCTTGCGGACCTTTGCTACAACCTCCTCAATGCGAGCAGGATGGATGCGACCATCGGCAACAAGCTGGTGTAATGCCAGGCGAGCAATTTCGCGACGCACTGGATCAAAGCTTGAAAGAACAATAGCCTCAGGAGTGTCATCAACAATAATCTCAATGCCGGTGGCTGCCTCCAGTGCACGTATATTACGACCCTCGCGACCAATGATGCGACCTTTCATCTCATCGTTGTCGATGTGGAATACGGTTACAGCGTTCTCAATGGCGGTCTCGGTTGCCACACGCTGAATGGTGGTGACAATAATGCGTTTAGCTTCCTTGTTGGCTGTGAGCTTGGCATCGTCCATGATGTCGTTGATATAGCTCGCCGCGGCAGTCTTAGCCTCATCTTTAAGCGATTCAACGAGTTTTTCTTTTGCTTCTTCGGCCGAAAGTCCACTCACATGCTCAAGTGTGTCACGCACTTTCATCTCCATCTTGTCGACTTCTTTCTTTCGGTCTTCAAGCACGGCAAGCTGGTTGTCGAGATTTACCTTCAGCGCATCGGTTTCGTTTTTCTTGCGCTGAACTTCTTGTTGCTGTTGATTAACCTGTATTTCGCGCTGCTTTAGTTTAGCTTCACTCGATTGAACTTTAGCGAGACGGGCATTGGCTTGTTTCTCGCTTTCGCTTTTGATAGCCAGACCTTCTTCCTTGCCCTTCATTACCTCTTTGTTCTTCAGCACCTCGGCCTCTAGTTTAGCTTTCTCTACAATGGTGTTAGCTTGTGATTTAGCACTGCGCTTTGAAATCATGTTAGCAGCGATAGCACCTATTGCTAGTGCCACCACTGCGACTACAATATAAATTACAATATTCATTTTAAATAAAAAGTATATAAAAATTAAAAAGCACTAAATGAGCAAGTTAATCCTTGAAATTCAAGGCAAACTTGCGCAAGAAGTGCAGGAACCTGTTAATTCAAAATCCGTTAAGTGCTTGGTCTTGTACCACTTCAATAGCACTGAGGGTACATCGACACTTTGCACAATTTATATCTTCACAACCACATCGTTGAGCTGTTGCTCAAATGTGGTGAGGAAATTGTTTACAGCGACATTTTGATTATAAGCCTTAGAATAAAGGCGAGCAAACTGGAATGCGACCATAGCCATAGTGCTTTGTGAGGAGTTCTCCCCCTCAAAGCGTCCCACCCACTTGTTCCACAAGGTGTTTACAAGTTTCTCAGCCTCACGATAGTTGGCTTCCTCGTCGCGTGGTATTGTGAGCGCAATAGGCTCAACATCGGCTATTCTAATTAATATGTTTAGTGTCTTATCGTCAGTTGCCATAATATTGCATCATCCGTTTAGTTGAGAGATGCATTTATCAATGTCCCGCACCATCTTGGAGATGGTTGCTTTAGCGTGATCTAGATTGTCAATATCAGGAGCGATAACACGTGCCATTTTAAGATACTCAATTTCTTGACGCATCAGCTCGTTGTTTTTCTTCATTTGCTCTATATCATCTAGGAGTTGCTCATTGCGAGTGGCAAGCGCTTGATTAGCTTGTTCTAGCGCATGGTATTTTTCAATCAAGATATTGCTCTTGTTGATAATACGTGCCAAAGTCTGTTGCAACTCATTTGCCATAGCTCTCCAAAATTTTACAAAAGTATAAAAAAAATCTCGACTAGGACAAAGTTTGTGACATTTTTTATAAAAAAAATGAAAATAAGAGCACTAGAAGAGGCAAGAATCAGGAAATAAAGCTACTTATAATAATTACTTTTTATTACTAAGATATTCTTTTATAACACTAGTGAATTGCATCCAGTAGAGCTCGGTTTTTGCTTCGGCGACACCATATAGAGTGCCAAACTGCGCCTTGGTAGTTGGTTTAGCGACCGCCATCATGTGTAGCACCTTGTCGGTAAACACTACGTAGGGAGGAACTTTTCGAGCAGTGGCAATAGCCTTGCGTGTTGCTTTTAGCTTTTCAAAGAGCGCCAAATCCTCCTCTTCTTCATTAAAGATAGCTTGTTCTTGCTTGGGCTTCTTAGATAGAGCCGTTGTTTCGTAATAGAATTTGGATAACATTATGTTTCTCTTGCCGTATAGTACTTCTTTCCCAAGTTCTGTAATCTTGAGATGAGAATCTTCTTCATAGGCAATAAAGATTAAGCCTAGTTGTAACATCTGCAATAAGTAGGCATTCCACTGGCTGGCTTTGAGATCGCGACCCACTCCATAGGTCTTTATCTTGTCGTATCCATTAGCTACAATATCGCTCTTGCGTGAACCTCTCAAAATATCAATAAGAGTTTTGAATCCTATGTTTTGATTTGTTCGCATCAATGCGCTTAAAGCCATCTGGCAAAGCTTAGTGCCCTCTACCCTATCGGGCGGATTGTTGCACACGTCGCAATTGCCACAGTCGTGATCATATCGTTCATTAAAATAGCTCAGAAGGACACGACGCCTGCACACTGACGCTTCGGCATATTGTTGCATGCGATTTAGTTTCTCAATGTTGATTATCGCTTGCCCCGAGTCATTGGCGAAGTTCATGAGTGTCTTGACATCGGCAAATGAATAGAACATTAGAGCGTCGGCTTTCATGCCATCGCGTCCAGCACGCCCTATTTCTTGATAGTAGCTCTCAATGTTTTTGGGCATATTGTAATGAATTATCCACCGCACATTACTCTTGTCTATACCCATGCCAAAGGCTATTGTTGCACAAATGACCGGAATGTCATCATTAATAAAGGCTTGTTGAATAGCAAGTTTTTGAGCTGTTGGGATTGCCGCATGAAAAGCTTGCGCGTTGATTCCTAGTGCCTGCAGATTAGTGGCAAGAGTCTCGGTCGACTTCCTGCTAAGGCAATATATGATACCACTTTGCCCGTTGTGATTTTCAATAAATCCCACAATCCTTCTCAACTTCTCTCGTCCACTAATGCCACTTATCACACTCAATGAAATGTTGGGGCGGTCAAAAGATTGTATAAAAGTCTTCGCGTCGGGGATGTTGAGCTGAATCTTTATGTCGTCACGAGTAAGGCGATCGGCAGTTGCCGTCAATGCCATAACAGGCACCCCAGGGAATCTCTTTCTAACAAGTGATAACTGGCTATATTCAGGGCGAAAATCGTGCCCCCAGTGAGAAATACAATGTGCCTCGTCAATAGCGATTAGGTTTATCTTTAGGTCGCGAGCCCACAGGTCCATATCGGCCAGTAGTCTTTCTGGAGAAATGTATAATAGCTTTATATGCCCGAGGTAAACATTATCAATAATCTCTCGATTTTGGGACTCGGTTTGCTGGCTGTTAATAGCTGCCGCGGGCACACCATTAGCCACGAGAGAGTCGACCTGATCTTTCATCAATGCCAGCAACGGAGATACCACAATGGCGCATCCAGGCTTTAATAGTGCTGGAATCTGGTAACATATCGATTTTCCCCCACCTGTTGGCATGAGCACCACGGCATCTTTCCCATGTATTACATGCTCTATTACCTGAAACTGCATGGGGTGAAAGGTGTCGTATCCGAAGAATCGCTTTAACAAAGCGTGAGCATCATGTTTTATGTCAACCATTTCTTTTATCCTTGTAATGTGTTTCACAATGCATTCCTATCGCCCCTAATAACATGAAATACTGTTAAAAGAATTATTTTTATATCGAGCATAAAATTCCAGTTCTCGGAATACCAAACATCATATTCTACACGCTTTTCCATTTTCCACAATTCATCGGTGGGACCTCTAAAGCCGTTTACCTGAGCCCATCCTGTGATACCTGGTCGAATTGTGTGGCGCAACATGTACTTGTCAATCAATTCGCTATATTCATGAGTTTGTTGCACCATGTGAGGTCTGGGCCCTACAATCGACATGTCGCCCTTAAGCACATTAATAAATTGTGGCAGCTCATCAAGGCTTGTCTTCCTGAGAAAATTTCCAAATTTGGTCTCTCGAGGATCGTTGATTGTTGCTTGTTGAGTATCACTCTTGTCATTAACTCTCATAGAGCGGAACTTTAAGCATGTAAACGATTTGCCGCGATAGCCTGTGCGCACTTGCCTAAAAAATACTGGCCCTGGAGAGGATAATTTAACGCCTATGGCTATAGGGATAAAAATAACAGGAGATAAAATTAAAAATAATAAAGATGAGACGATGTCAAATAACCGTTTAATGGCTTTATTAACAGGGTTATTTAAAGGTTGTGGACGAATGGAAAGCACAGGAATCGCACCCAAGTTCTCTATCTCAAACCTGCGGGAAAAATATCTACCTAATTGAGGCACGTAGTAAAAATCAATAGCGTTGCGCTCGGCTAGATTTATAATGTGCTTAAGCTGGTTTCTATCATCTTCAGGTATTGCGCAATAGACTTCATCAATGATATTAGAATTCAGGAAATCCTCCACCTTATCTATATCTCCTTTATAATAGCTACTCTCTGTGATATTATCGGAGTCGAAGTATCCCATGATATTAAATCCATATCCCTGGTCTTTCTCCAATTCCTCTATTAATCGTAGCCCAGCGCCCGACTTTCCTCCACCTATCACCACTATGCGCTTATAATTGTAGCCCTTGCCGCGATACCATTTCAATAATTTACGCGACACTATCCACCACAGCGATAACATGATAGTGAATAGGAGATAGAAAATAATTGCCGACCTAAAAGATGGCATTGCATGAATAAACGATACCAGCACCAGGAAAATCACTGAGTGAAGCAGGATGTACTTGACGAGAAGAATTAGTACTCGATCAAGGTAGACAACACGCTTGTGATGAAAGGTGCCAAGAGCATATATCACGACAGCAAATGAAATGTTCAGCATCAGCCATACTGAACGGGCATAGAATGCGTCTTGCCATAAATCATCAATCACGCAAGTAAAAAAATAAGATGCATTAATGATGATGAAGTCTATAAAAATGAAAATCCAGCGGATTAGATGCCCGTATCGACCCTTAGTTCTCAAAATGCCAATCCTTTATTATTTTATACATTGATTTCACTCTCCCTCCCTTTAAAAATAAAGAGGAAATAGAGAGTGAAATCAAGAAATATAAAAAACTATGGTTTAAAGTTTTTCGTCAATAATTTTTATTTTTTGCTCAAGCAGAGCAATATCGTCTTTAAGAGCGGCTATCTTGCGTTCCATCTCTTTTACGATGGTGTTGCCACTTTGCGATCTTGCGGTAAAGAAGCCCATGTTGTTCTCATAGGTCTTTAGTTCATTACACTTCTGCTCAAAAGCTCTAACTAAGCGTTCGCGTTCATGATAAACCTTATCACTGCCTGACTGGCTCATGGTGTTCTCAAAATTAGTGAGACGTGCACGAATCGCTTTCATGTCAAATTTCTCAAAGGCCTTGTCAATAGCCTCCTTATAGGCAGCATAAATCTTATCTTTCTCCTTGTAAGGAACATGACCAATGGTTTGCCATTTTGCCATGAGATCTCGAATCATTTGTGGTGCCTCTTCAGCATTTTCCTCGCTCTCAAGTATTTTATTTACCTCGGCAATGATTTCTTTCTTTGCCTTGAGATTATCATGCTCTATAGAACGCTGGCTAGATGTTTGTTTCTTCTTTTCTTCGAAGAAATAATCGCAGGCTGTAATGAAGCGTTTCCACACGGCATCGCTATGCTTCTTTACAACTGGTCCTATAGTCTTCCACTCCTTTTGGAGTGCAATAAGAGCGTCGGTAGTAGATTTCCAGTCGGTAGAGTCTTTCAGAGCCTCAGCTTTCTCGCATAACTCAGTCTTCTTAGCCAAGTTAGATGCCAGTTCTTCCTTCATCGACTTGAAGAAAGCTGCTTTTTTAGCGAAGAAGTCGTCACACGACTTGCGGAACCTTGAGAACAATGCCGAGTTAACTTTTCTAGAAGCAAAACCTAGTTTCTTCCACTCTTCTTGTAGGCCTATGATTTGTTTAGTAACCTCATCCCAAGCGGCATAAGTCTTGAGGCCATCGGTCTCAATCTTCTCAATAGCTTCACAAAGTGCGGTTTTAGCGTCGGCATTCTCTTTCTCGCTGGCTTTGCGCTCCTCAAAGAATGCTTGATGTTTCTTGTTAATAACCGATGACGCATTCTTGAAGCGAGCCCACAACTGCTCGCGAATATCCTTTGCCACTGGACCAGTCTCACGCCACTTGTCATGTAGTGCTTGCAGTTTCTTGAATGCAGCTATAACATCGTTCTCTTCATCAAGAGCTTCAGCCTCTTCACATAATTGCTGCTTGATTTCAAGATTCTTCTTGAAGTCATAATCACGTAATTCCTTGTTGATCTTTAGCAGGTCATAGAAGTTCTCAATAGCTTGTTGATAAGATTTCCATATCTCGGTAGTGCTAGTTGAAGGCACTTCGCCTATTGTTTTGAACTCTTGTTGTAACTGCTGCACATGCAAGAATTGGCGATTAATGTTATCGGGGTCTTGGGAAATAGTTTTAATTTCCTCAATAATCTTATTCTTTTTCTCAAGGTTTGCAAGTTTAATAGCTTCTTGCTCAGCATTAAACTCAGCGCGTTTTTCCTTAAATTGACCAAGCATTTCCTTGAGCTTGGTCTCAAGCTCACACGCAGTAGCGACAAAAGCATCTTCCTCGTTTCCTGCTTCAACGAACTCGGCTTTCTCTTTAGCAATCTCCTCTTTTCGTAAAGCAAAGAAAGCGCCCTTGATAGCAGTTACTTTGTCTTTAACAATCTCTACTGGCTGCTGAAGCAGTTTCTCAAGTTCTTCCACAAGCTGCCCTTTGTCGAGTGTAGAATAGTCGATATTAGGAAGTTCCTCCATCACATCGCTATCCTCCTGCTTTGATTCAGCTTGAGATTCAACAGGCATTTGAACAGCCTCCGATTCTTCCACTTGTTCAGCTTGAGCATCTTCCTGGTGTTCGGCGCAGGATTCTTCCTGAGCCATAGCCGTGTTCTCAACTTGTTTATCAACCACTTCCTCAGTCTCTGCTGCGGGAGTATTCTCTTGAGCCGTAGTTGCAGCCTCTTGTGCCGCCTCAGCATTTAGGGTAAGGTCTTTCTCGAAATTTTCATTCGATTCTGACATTTCACGCGTTGTCATAATATTCTTATTTAATATAACTTTATTTATCTTACTTAAAATTTTAACTCCAAAAATAATGCTTTTTTGCAAAATAGCGAAATAAAATGGTCATTTTTTTTACAAAAGGCTATTTTTTACGGAAAAAGCAACCCTTTTTTATTGAATTTGGGTTGCTGTAATTAATTAAATATCTATTTAATTTTATAGCTTAAGCGTTGGGGCCATAAAAAATGGTGGAACAATTGTCGCTATTGAAAAGAGTGGTTGCTACATCAATCAATTTGCTTGGCGATAGTGAGCGATATATTTCGTTCTCGTCATTAATGTTGTGAGCCCCCCACTGCAGTTCGTGCCTGGCAAGTGAATAGGCTTTCTCGGCATAGCCCACATTCTCAAACAGTTTGTTTGAGATGTATTTATTCACGCACTTATCAATTTCCTGTTGTGAGATGCCATCTTGTAGCTTGGCTATAACCTCATCAATTAGATTATTAGCCTTATCAAACTCTGTGCCTTCGGCAAGGCGTGCTCTAACATAGAAGAGTCCAGGGTCACGAGAGCCCAGCACTGACGCATCGACATCAACAAACATGCTACTGCCAAGTATCAGTTCTTTATAGAATCTTGATGACATACCATTGCCTAGGACATCGCTAATAAGGTCGGTGGCTTGATATTGCTCATCGGCACGCGCGCACATGTGATAAGCCCTAAAAATCATGTTACTGGGCACATCACACTTGTGAGTAATAAACCGGTGTTGAAGTTGTGGTGGCTCAACTGGCAGATTCCTATTAATCAACTGCTGAGGTTCAATATCTCCAAACCATTTCTCAACCAATCTTAGTGTTGTGTCGAAGTCGATATTTCCCGAAACGCACATTACAATGTTATTGACAGCATAATGACGCTTGTGAAAATTAAGCACATCATCGCGGGTGAAGCCTCTTATAGTTTCAACATCAAGTCCAATGGTGGGCCAGCGATAGGGATGAACCTTGTAGGCCTGGCCGTGTTGAAGGTGCAAAATATCGCCATAGGGTTGGTTTAAATAACGCTGCTTGAATTCCTCGATAACTACACTTTTCTGAATTTCTATATTCTCTTCGGTTAGAGCAAGGTTTATAAGCCTCTCGCTCTCAAGCCACAGCGCAGTTTCGATATTTTGAGCAGGGAGTATGTCGTAATAGTTAGTGACATCAATGTTAGTCCAGGCATTGCTATCTCCACCAGCTTCTTGTAGTGCGTCGTCATAACTTTTCACATGCTTGGTACCAGCAAACATGAGATGCTCCATGAGGTGAGCTAAGCCTGTTTTACCAGGGTTTTCATCACTAGACCCTACGTCATAGAGCAGATTAACGGCAACCATTTGCGTTGTCGCATCGTGATGATGGACAAGACGCAGGCCATTTTTAAAGCGGTGAGTTTGAAAAGAAATCATTTCACAATTCTAGCCGAAATGATTTTGATGTCGTCAACAGGACGATCGTGAGTGCCTGTAGTCACATTCTGTATGCGATCAACAATGTCCATGCCAGCAATCACTTCGCCAAAGACCGTGTATTGTCCATCGAGATGTGGAGTTCCGCCCACTGTGCTGTAAGCGGCGATTTGCTCAGGTGTGAATTTAACAGGACTGGAAGCGTATATTTGTTGTGTCTTAGCGATTAACGAGTCGCGCAAGTTGTTCAATGACACAGTGTCGCCGAGCGCTTGCCATTGGCTTATTTCACCAGCATGCTGTTGAGCTAGTGAGTTGAAAATTTTAGACTGTGCCTGATTAGCGAGTCGCTCAATCATGCCATTAAGCTGATACTCCGAGAAACGGCGCCCTGTAACAATATAAAATTGTGAGCCCGAGCTTTTGCGCTCGGGATTCACCTCATCACCTTGACGAGCTGCAGCTAAAGCGCCACGCTTATGAAAGTATTTAGGGTATACAATCTCGGCGGGCAAGTCATAACCTGGACCTCCCGCTCCCAGGAATGTGTCGGCGAGAGCATTCTTTGAATCAGGATCACCGGTTTGTATCATAAAATCTTTTATAACCCTGTGGAAAAGTACACCATTATAGGTACCATTGTTCACAAGTTTTATAAAATTGTCGCGATGCTGTGGAGTTTCGTTATATAGAGCAATTTCTATATTACCTAACGAGGTTTCGAGTATCACATGAGTATTGGCCGAAAAGTCATTTTTCATTGTCACAGGTGCATCTTTAGTAGTGGATTGCGCATTAATAGCTACAGCACAATAACCTCCAATAGCTAAAAACATTAAAGTTATAACTCCAATCCACAATTTATTATTGATTTTCATCACAAGCTTGTGTTTTTGTTTTTAAATTCCCGTTGGATAAAGTCGCTTATAAATACGGCGAAAATTATCATCTTCATGTGCCAGTTGAGTAGCTCTTTGCTTGTAGTCATCCCCCCATATAGATGCTGCCAGAGCCGGGAGATAGGCGCGCTCACGGTCAAGTGTGATAGCTGCCTTGATGAGTTTGTCTATTTGAGTCCAATATTTCTTATTATCTATAGCATTCAAGTAGCGGGCTGTGCTCACTGCAAACTGTCCATTCTTGTCGACATTGATAATATTATTAACCAGCTCATCAATAACATCATCTATGTTATTGATATTGTTAGCAATATATTCATAGGTTAACAACCCGGTTGAGTCGCTTTCTAGCCTTTTCTTTAATTGGTCATCCATATTTTTTAATATTATTTTCACCCAGCTAAAGTGGGGTCACAATTTTTACGCCACAAAAATATAAAAAAAATCCCAATTAAAAAACATTTATGGAATAAAGCTAGTGGGCAAGCTTGCCACTACTAGCATTATCGCTGAAATGACTATCGCAAAACATGCGGGATATACATGCCCTACAATCACTTTATTGTCAATAACGCTAGAGAAACCTTATTAGAAATAATTTTGGACACACCACCTTCGATTAACAATTATTCTTTTGCTATTTTCTTTACAGCATGGATAAGATCTCCCGAAGTTGTGACTCCTTCAACGGTGATAGTATAGCTAGAGCAACAAATATTGTAAGTTTTTCCCCTTAACTCAGCAATTAAAAAATGTGGTTTATTCTCAATAGAGATGCCATGAGGTTGCGCTCAATGGCACCGTTGCGGTAGGTATAAGCTCCGCAGTAGTCGCGGGTCATTTGCAAAATTACTTATAAAATCTAAGCTATCATAATATTTCACCGACAAAATTGAGCTTTTTACATCAAAAGAACCGTCCCTGTTGATGTAAGAACAAATCGGACATCTTTATTTTTTTGTCATGTACTTAATTTACTCTTTAAATTTTCAATTGTTTCTTTTAATGATTCAAAAATGTATTCCTTTAATTCTTATCACTTACATAAATTTTACTAATAAATTTTACGATTCTCTTAAATAAGTATATTATCGTAAATATTAGAGACAAGCATGATATAATCCAAGGCATATCTTCTGTAAAAAAAATGACTAGATAACTTTCTAATGAACTCATTGTAAAGAAATGCCATAAAAACATATAAATCATGCAAAAAAAGGACCAAATACATATAAAGATTAGCAATATATGTATAATAATTATAACTATTTGTTTCATAATACCATAAAGATTAATAGCTAGTTTTTGAGTTCAGAACATCTTAGCGGAGAAGTCATACCAGCATACCAGTATAAGCCGTTCTCGCGGTCGAGTTCTTTTGAACTGTACTTGTATGGCTGGAGCAGGGTGTCGCTGGCGTTGATGAGGCCGCCGTAGGGATAGTAGTCGTTGCGTTCTACCACGTTGTGGTTCTGGTCGAGGACGGCACGCACGTTGCCCTGATAGTCCTTGACCTGGACGTAGTAGGCACTGTCTTGCATGAAGCCGTTGCCCATCATTATGCGTTCAATCGAGCCATTGCGTTAGGTGTAAGCTCCGCAGTAGTCGCGAGTCATGATATTTACCCAGTTATATCTCATAAACAACGTTATTCTGTAAATTCAAAAATCTTTATATCATCAAAGTTCGAGGTTCGAATAGTGTCATTTCTCCAGTTTATATAATAATGATTTGGTTGATTAGCATAATATATAATCATTAACTCTCCTTGATAATAATATAGTTTCCAGCACTCATCAACATCAAATGTTTCATAAAGTAGAGTTTTAGGATTAAACCTATATTTATAACTAATTGTTTTGTTCGTATTTTTCACGAGTTCATAAGCTTCAACCCAACCGTGAGAAATAAAATTTGCATCCTTATTTCTAACCAAACTATTTGCAAATGGATATTTTTCATGTGATACTAGGATCTCTAGTCCCAACTTTTTTTCAATACCTTTTTCATAATAAAAATCTGGTAATTCATATAAGTCTGAATCTCTTATCTCAATTGCATAAAAACTATTTTTCAAGCTATAATTAGAATAGTGTTTTATATAAGAATATAACTGACTAAAAAAAGATGAATCAGCTATCTCCGATTGAGTTAGTTTTATTTTTGATTTTATAATTTTTTGCTTAGCATCTGTATTTATAATTACAGAAGAAACAACACAAAAAAAACAATAATGAATACAATAGCTTTCTCATTTATTTATTGGCTTTGAATTTGACTTAAAGTATTAAAGTAAAGAATGCCGTCACTTTGATGACACTCAGTGTTCTGTTGTCATGTGATCTATTAAATTACCAAGAATATAAAAATGTAACTGAAACTATGTCCTTGATATTGTTTTTGTAATCTTTATCTACGACTCTCTTTTTAATTGATTCCATAATAGGATATTTTTTATCTGGGGAGAACCAGCTGTAACAATCATAAATCATAATTCCTGTGGAATTACTAAATGTTCCTTTTGTTGAATCTTGGGATTTAACTAACACGGGGAATTCAATATGAGTATGTATTTTATTGACATAAACGCTTGAACTATCAGGCAAGACAAGTAGGCCGTCTTCATCCATTGAAATTGAAAAATAACTATTATTTTCCATATTGCAAAAATTAGTTTCTGCATTAAATAAGCAGGATTTTAGGGTGTTACCAAAATACAGATTTGAAGAAAAACTATATAGGCCAAATATTTCTCTATAGAAATTATAAATCAAGCCATTGGCCATCGTTAACACTGGTAACTCATTGGGATTAATTATTATATCTTCTTTCTTGGTTTTTACTGCAATTGGTAACATTAAAAAATCTGAATCACACGAAATTTCGACATCCATTAGAGATGTTCTCCAATAGATGGGAAAAGTATTTTCCTCAACATATTTAACCGAATTATACTTGATGAATTTAGGTTCAGCTATATATTTATCTTTAGTTATATTTTTGGGAAAATAATTCTTCAAGCACAGTTTATTATCATCTATAAAATAATACCATCTTGTATACAAATGATTTTCCCACTTAAAATTATCTGTATTTTCATATTTTATGACAGCATTTTCTTTAGCCCCCGATTTTTCAAAATAATTTGAGGCAGCATTACCGATAACAGCTATAGGATAGCCATCATGAATGACATAACCTATCAAATTATCCCATGGTCGCAAATGCATGTGATCATATAAAGTTATTATGAATAAAAGTTTATCATTATTATTCAAACTATCCAAATTTGTCAATTTAATAATAAAGAAACTATGATTATCTAACAAATTAAGTTGCTTACAAGTATTTATGAATCTAATAGATTCACACTTAATCGTGGGGTTTGAAAAAAACAAGTCACCAACAATGTTTTCTTTTGTGTTTTGAGCTAGAGAACTACAAAAACTAAAAAACAAACATAATATAATTAACATCTTATTCATATGGTTTTTTCTTTGAATTTCCTTGTGTGCCATACACTATTACTACTCGCGAAGTTAGTTATAAAATCGTAGTTGTCATAATAATTCACCGACAAAATTGAGCTTATGACACCAAAAGAATGCAAAGAATGCCGTCACGCTGTCGCATTCTTTTTATTTGGCGAGCGAAACGTTGACTGAGATGCCGTAATTGGTGTTGGTGGTAGGATAAGAAGTAGTAGACACGAGCGGGGTGTTCACCTGGTGGTCGAAGAAAGCTCCCAAGGTGATGCGCTTACTCATCACATAGTTTGCCGAGAAATTAATTCCCAGGGTTCTTGTTCCGCTTGTTGCTTGAGTGGTATTAACATCAATCTTGCGAATGAGTGCGGTGTTGTTGTTTAACTGCAGGTTGAAGTTAAGAGTGAGGTCGTTGTTCACACCTTGTTGTTTTTTCTTAATCTTAAGCACTGAATTAAAATTGGCTATCTTGTAACTAGCCCCAATCACGAGCGATTTTTGCAAAGTCTCAACCAGCTGCAACGATGAAATGTTGAGAGCAAGAGTGCGTGAATCGCGATACTCCATGTTGAAAGTCAGGTCGTTCTTGAGCGTTGCGTTCACGCCAATGAGTGGCGCAAACTTCTCGGTAATCGATACTGACGATATGTTATAAGGAGAATTAGGAATGGGATTGCCGGTTAAGGCATCGGCAGTAAATCCCAGTCCTTCGCCAATGGTAATCCAGTCGGTATAGCTAGAGAAGGATCCTACCGAATAGGTACACTGATAAGCGTGAGTTAGAGTTAAGCTCTTGAATATCTTCTTCACAGCGGGGATGCGCGACAGGCCATCGTAGGTCACACGCCAGTTGGGCAAGATGCTCTTAATGCCCGGGAATGGGTCAAGATTAACTTTGCTTGCATCTTTTCCCGAGTATGCCGCCATGAAAGCTGGTATCATCACGTCACTGCCAGCTTGATTTACTGTACCATTAGCTGGATTGAAAGGCGAGTTGGCCAATGGAGTGCCACGCAAGAATCCCCTTTCGGGATAATTCTTACCTATATATTTGCTCTCGATGCGACTAGCCACAATGGGGATATTGCGCAGGAACTGGTCGAAGGCTTTACTATAATATTCATTGCTGGCACTCAACCCTCGCAGAGCGGTGGCAATCGCCACATGGGTCTTGGTGTAACTTCCTGAGTAAAGGACACCCACATCATCATACATGAATTGAATTTGATTAGTGCGGTTGTCGGTGCGATTTCCTGTTAGAGTAACCTTGAGACCCGCAATGGGTTCCAGTTGAACTTCAAGGTTGAATTCTTGAGTTTTAGAATATAGTGCAGGCGAGGTTTGAGTAGAGTCGCCTAACAGCCATCCACGGCTCTTGGCTTTATCAATATAGTCCTGCCCCACAAAGCCAAATGCGAAGTCTAAGCCAGGAGCCATGACGTCGTAGTGACTGTTTTGACCAAAGATGTCACCCACGTTTGGGATAAATTGTGGTATAGAGAGCGATTGAATATTTCTCCACTTCACATTCACACTGCGTACGCTCATCGCTAGCCTAGTGAGATATTGCGCCAGCTCAGTGCCAAAGTTTTTCTTGTCGCCAGCCATCACTTCGGTGACAGTGACTTTAATGCTTGTGTTGTCGCGATTAAGAATCTCAATATTATTATTATCCTTGATGTCGAACTTAACAGGATATCTCTTACCATCGACAGTTGTTGCTGTTACCCTCACTTTCTTCACGTTCATGTTGTGCTTAACCATGGTGGTGGTGTCGGCACTGAGCTGGAAGGTGCGGTCAAATTTCTTTGCTTTCTTAGTAGTTTTCTTGTCCTTACCTCGATTGCCGGCGCCACCTCCACTGCTTGAGAAGCGCTTGTTGACGTCTTTCAGATAAGGAATCTTGCCATAGAGTGTTTCGAGATTGAAGCGACCATCAACGTTGATTGACGACTGGTTGGCAATGGTGTTACCCGAGAAGACGTCGGCAATAACAGTACCACGATCCCAGCGATAAGTGGCATTATAAGTTGCGCTGGCATTAATAAAACTTAAAATTGGTATACCACTGAATGGAGCCTTGTAGGACGCAGTGAACGTCTGGTTATAGGCCCATGGAGTACCCAGGTCTTTAATACTGCGCCACACACTGTCGCGCCAGTCACGATACTCGTCGGGGAACAGTCGCTTGTTCACTTGACCAATGGGCTCCATGATATGAGCAGTGGTCTGGCTATTAAACGACATGTTCAATGATTTAGTGAAATTCCACGAAAGTGCAAACTGCCTATCCCACAAGAAATTCTTGCTCACCGAGACGGGCAAGACGATATCAACATCGGTCTCGTTGCGAGTTTGTTGCTCATAGTAATATCGTGAGATATTAGTGCTGAAAGCAATAGAAGTAGGCAGCCAGCGGAATTCCCACTCGCGGAAGAACTTCATGTGCTTATTTTTTGCATCAATAGCCTTTTCTAATGGCTTAAAGGGCTTGATGTAAGGAGTCCAGGAATATTGCATGCTACCACGATAATCGTTAGTGTTTTCATAGATGTTATCGGGGTCGCTCTTGTGCTGCTTATTGAAGGAGTAATTGAATGTGAAATTGGCGGGGTCCCAAGGCATAGGATTCTTGCTCTTCACATCAAACTTGAGTCCTGAGATAGAGAAGTTTTTTACAACTTGTTTTGATATCGCATAGTTGTTGATGGAATCCTTCTGCTCATCGGTGGCACAAGCCTCGAGTGCGTCTTTGAGGAGAATATCTTCATCAAGAGGATTGTATTTTGGAGTAGTTTTCTCGTTGCTATAAGAGTAATAAATGGGCGCATGGAGTTTGACCTTTTCAGGAACAAAACGCCCTAAATCGGCTTGCACGGCGACATTATACTGGTCATAATTATCAAGTCGACGATTAGTCATGCTCTGGTCAACCGACCCGAATCCGTGTGTTTCCTTGTGCCATCCCACATTGACGGTGGCAATATCACTCATGTTGAGAACTAAACTAGCCTTGGCAGCCCAACCGCCCTCGCTATCAAAATCGGTGACGCGCATCTCATCAACCCAAACTACAAAGTTCTTAGTTGTGCCGGCTGTGTTGTTTCTCACACCAATCAGCATCACCCTCACCTTGCTCAATGACGGGTTACCCATCACGTACACATGATTACGAGTGTTGTTAGGGTCTTGCTCTTGATATCGTTGTGTGTAAGCCACATCAGGATTTCCCGCCATTTTCTCGGCATTGCGGTTCTTTTTCACCGCGGTGAGCACATCAAGGTCAAGGTCGAGCATGTTCTCGGCTGGCCACACCGCCAGTCGGTCGGCAGAGCTATTGTTGCTATATCGTCCTGCAGGAGTGACATTGAGTGGGATTTCATATTCATAGTAGTTGTTCTTCACATCCGAGCCCAGTCGTACAAATAGTGAGATATCACCATTCTTGAGATTAGTAGCATCATTGATAAACGCTTCGCTGTGAACAAACATTTGCAAGCGCTTGTAGGTTCTCAAGTCAAGATTAGTGTTTCGATACACACCACGAGCATCGCCAGCTTCGAGCCCCTCAACTCTCATCTGCATCGACTGCTCGTTGAGCTGTGTGATTTGCGACTGACCAGAGTCGACAATTCGATTAACACCAGGAGGAAGCACATAGTTCACAGGCTCGCGACTAGCGTTCTCCTCAATGTTAACAGTGTTAACATCGATAATTCCATTGCCTGGAGCATCACTGCGATTGTTAAGATTGTAATCATAATTTCTCCATTCACCCCTCACAAGCTCAAGGGTGGCAAACCTCAAGTGGGTGGTCTCCTTAAATCCAGTCAAGAACATGCGCATGAAGCGAATAGACGAGAAATCATTGATAGATCCCACCACCTTTTCATAACTCTTGATTGGGATACAGAATTGATACCAAGTGACGTGCTGATCCTCGCCATTGCGGGTGCGCTGTACCGACTCCTGCTTATCAATGATAAAGTTCTTGCCAACCATCAAATCCTCGGGGCGGATTGAAACTTTGTACTGGAAGTAACGCTCATATTCGTTAAGTGTATTGTCTTGGTTAATATCCTCAACATCAGGCACACTGCGAGAACTTTGATACATGCCATCGGCAGCATCCTCTTGAGAAAGTGAGTTGCCTTCGGTGCCATTGTAGTGCTTGTAGCGCTCCAAGATTGATAATCGCTGCTCGTCGTAGTCGTAACCACGATAGAAGTGATAGTTATCACCCGCCGGGTCGTTGATTGGTGAGAACTGGTCGGTTTCCATTTGAGCTATAGTCTCGGCTGGCAAGCGCTGGCGCAAACGGGTAACATATTCTTGATAGGTGGGGAATGTTTGCTCATTAGCGGTGCTGAGTCCGTTCAATCCCACGTCTTGCCTAGAACGTGAACCGGCAGCTGTATCAAAGGCATAGGTGAGCGACGACTTGGTTGATACCCTACCCCAGTTGGTTTCCTTCACTGCAGTAGTATCGGTATCAAGATAAGGCAATCCGTTCTCATAGCTCTTGAGTCCATCCTTGAGAATATCCTCGCTTATTTCTCCCAGGTTGATATAAAAGTCTCCACCTTCACGATTGGGATTATTATCATCGAGAAATGGGTCAAGAAGCCAGAATTTAATATATTCAACATTGTTCGTAACAAAGTCTGTATTATCAATCTTGCGCATGATACCGCCCCAACGTTTCTCGGGATTGAGCAAGTTGCCACTTGGGTCGATGTTCTCGGTATCAAGGTTGTAGGGACCTCTTTCCTTGGGATAGAATGAGAGGTTTAGAGTTTGTATTGTTGACGACTCACCATAGTTCAGCTCGCGCCCTGGGAACACCTCGGTGTAAGGTATCTCCCTTACATAGGGATTAGAGAGCTGGTCAAGGTCATTCTTTATGTAGCCTGGAACATAGGAAGAGTTGCGTTGTGTGAACAACCTGTCGATATAATACCAAGACAAGAGCGAACGGTTCTTGCCATAGTTAATATCATTCGACAGAGATGCCTCGGGGAATAGAGCATCACTGCTGGTGTCATAGGGGGTTGAAGCAAGGAACCATGAATAAGGTGAACGCAAGTCGATACCAGTCTGTGTAGATTCAAAGTCATCAATGTAAGAACTACCCGCATTCGATCCCGTACGTGACTGATGTGGTAACAGTTGAGCAAACTCACCATTAAAGTTTACCGACGATGGCGCTGTGGCATTGACTGTGGGGATCTTGTTGAGCAAATTAGTAAGCCACATGAAGTTGCTCTTATAAGAAATGCGTGCTCCCCAAATTGTGTTGTTGACAATCTCATTACCTATCGACACCTTTTCGGTTAAAGCTTTCTCGCCATAGTGCATCACAGTTCCACCAATGTGGAAATTGTCATTGAAAGCATAGTCCAGATCAAGTCCCAGCAATGTCTTGCGCTGGGTACTGAATGTGGACTGATTCTCAAGCGACACACTAATGTTAGTACCCGCGTCGATAATACTTTGATTAGTAATAGTGACAGTACCCATTGTGTAGTCGACGGTATAGTCACTATTCTCAGTAAGTGTTACACCGCCAGCGGTAACAATCACTGAACCGCGTGGAACATTAGTGGCATTGAGACTGATTGTGTTTTTATTAGTCGCCTGATATTCACCGGCAAGCACAAACTTGTTTTTATCTTGAACCTGTTGAGCCTCGGTGAGTTGCATGCGATAGAGTTCCTCATAAACATATTTGTCGGCAATAGCATCGTTGCCAATCATCTTGCGCAAGTGCGAGCCAAAGGGTTCAACAACAGGGAAAATAACCTTTCCGCCTTGTGTGGTAATTGTGTATCCGTCGAGGAAGTCGAAACGTCCGTCGGGGTTGAAATCATTATTAGCATCCAGCCTATCAAGATTCATCACCCTCAACAATGGCACACCATAGATGTTGCCTTCGTTGATGTAATACAACTCTGTTCCAGTGGTGTCGTTCAGGTACTTGATATTGAGCTTGAAGTTAGACCGCTGCAACTGATAAGCCCCCAGCGAATAAACATTTTTCATCATCAAGTCCCACATGGGCACTTGAGTGTTGATAGTTGTAGCTTTAAGCATCTTGACGTAGAGCGACTGCTCGGTTGACGCTATATCGCTAGCAAATTCTCCCACCTGGTAGGTGTTACCCATGTAGGTGTACTGGTAAGCAACGGCAAGTACTTCGTCGCTTGCTAATGAGGTATTAAGGGAAATATAACCTAGAGAATTGTTTACTTTATATTCGTTGGATGAAAGCAATCTGGCACTCTCTATTTTCTCATAGTCTTTTCCACCCTCGAAGCCGTAGGCGCTAAGTGGTTCAAGTGCTGTAGCGGCTTGGCTGATGTATCGAGCGTCGGGGTAGTTTTCTTTTATCTCGGTGAGCAAAGAATTAGAGGTGTTGGTGGGATTGGCCATTGGCGACGTTGCCTGCCAGTGGCTATTGCTTATGTGCTGGCTCTCACCAGCGTCCATAAATGCCATGATGTTTCTCGACTCATTGAAGTTGCCGCGCTTGTTAGTCACCCACACTTCAATGCGTGTGATATTAATTCCGCTTGAGACTAATGGAAGTTTTGAAGTCCAGTTGTCATAATTGTCACGAAAATAATGTGAGAGGAAGAAATGTCGGTTTTGGTCATATTTGTCGGCTGTGATATAAAAGTCGGTAGTCTGTGCTCCACCACGTGTGTTCACAGTTTGCGACTCAGAGTTCTGCTGAGACACAAGCGCTGTTGCGGTGAGTCGCCCAAATTGCAATTTTGTTTTAATACCAAACAATGCCGAGCCACCTCTTATGAGTGTGGAACCAGTAGTCATGCTAACATTACCAGCCTCTATATTCTTGATTATTTCATCCTCTTTGCCCTCGTAGGCAAGCTTAAGGTTTTTGTTATCAAACTCAAAGGTGGCATCAGTGTTGTAGGTCATGTTAAATTTCATCTTGTCGCCTACCGATGCCGATATTGTGGCTTGTATTTTCTGATCAAAGTCGAAATAGGTCTTACGCTTAGCCGAGACCGATAAAGCGGGGTTATCGGTCTTGTTAGTCTTAATACCCATTTTAATTTGCACCGAGCCTTGAGTCTTGAGTTGCACACCACCAGGACCAAAGACTTTCTCAAGTGGGCCTAGTCCAAACTGCATGTCGAGGAAGTTGAAAGGATTCTTTTTCTTCTCCTCGGCAGTCTCAGCATTCTTTTGACGATAATATTGCATCATCGACTCACGCAGAGTGAGATTATTATACTCATCGGCAGTGAGTATAAATGGTGTGACCACGTCATAGTCGCCCACCTTGGTGCGAATTATATAGCATCCGGTCTCGTAATCATATTCAGCCTCGGTGGTAATATTACTAGGGGTCTTCAGGTCGGCAGCATATTCACCTTCCTTGAGATCATCATAATTCTCGGGTACGGTGGGATGCACCCCGTAGCGCATCTTCACACTTCTCTTTTTGCCACTAGTGTTATCTCCTGTCACAGCACCTTTATCGGGCACCGGTGGCGGAGGATTCAGTGTAGATTTAGAATATTGAGCATTAGCCCCAGCCACTGCCAGCATATAGAAGATGACACTAAGCAGTAGCGATGTCAAAGTATTATTAGTATTTCGAGAATTAAATAAATTCATTGTTAACTAAAAAAAATTATTACATCGCTTGGGCTTTACTCATCGTTGCTGAAAGTAGCACGCTATAATCACATGATTTTTAAAGCATTCTTGATTGCTGCTTCTACTGTGATTGAGGGGTCGTCTTTGAGCAGTTTCTTTAATGCTTTTTGAGAAACTTGCTGAGTAAACCCAAGCGCGGCAAGTGCCGCGAGCGCCTCGTCATAGACGGCACTAGGAGCGCTATTATTATCTAATAACGTATCACCTGCCACTTTTATTTTATCCTTGAGGTCAACTAATATTCTTTGTGCTGTTTTTGCGCCAATTCCTTTTACACCCTTTAACATACCCACATTTCCACTTGCGATGCATTGTTCAAGCTCGTTGGCACTGAGTGATGACAATATCATGCGCGCGGTATTGGGACCAACACCACTCACACTAATTAGCATCAAGAATAACTCCCTCTCACGCCGCGACATGAAGCCATACAGCACATGGGCATCCTCTCTAATTGCTTCATAAACAAACAGTTTAACCGACTGCTCGCTCATTTTAGCAATCTCGTTATAGGTTGTAAACGAAATGTTTATCATGTAGCCCACGCCACCATTATCAAGCACTACAAATGCTGGATTCAGCTCTACAATTTTTCCAGAAATGTAATCGTACATATTAAGTTCAATTATTGTTATACCTCAAAAAAGTGTATTTTTTTCTTTACAAAATTACTAACTATCATCGAAACAACTATCATAAACTATGTTAAAATGAAATAGATTGAGATTTGAAATAGTTTAATTATAAATCACAAATAAATTTTAAAACTTGCTTGATTAAGAATTGCATCTACTCATTTGTGGGTAGATTAACGTCAATTATTAATCATTTGTTGTGATTTTTGGGTAGCATAAATTGTAGTATTTTTGCAATGTAAAAAATTAATCAAGAAAAGATGTTATTATCAGAGCTTAAAACAGGAGAACGTGCAATAGTTGTGAAAGTGCTTGGACATGGCGGTTTCCGCAAGCGCATTATCGAAATGGGATTTATAAAAGGGAAGACCGTAGAGGCCGTTCTCAACGCACCATTGCAGGACCCTGTTAAATATAAAATCATGGGCTATGAGCTCTCGCTCAGGCACGACGAGGCAGCAATGATCCAGGTCGTTAGTGAAGAGGAAATTGCCCGTGAGTATGGGCAAGATGTTCCTATTTCAATTCCCAGCAATGGCGGTGAGGTGGTTGAAGTGGAAGCTATTAGTAACCACCTCAGGGAGGTAGCGACACGCAAGCGACGCACAATAAATGTAGCCCTTGTGGGAAATCCCAACAGTGGTAAGACTTCGCTCTTCAACTTTGCCAGTGGCGCAACCGAGCATGTGGGGAACTACAGTGGCGTAACCGTCGACGCCAAGGAAGGAAAGTGCGAGTTTGAAGGTTACACATTTAATATTGTGGACTTGCCGGGAACTTATTCTCTTACCGCCTATAGCCCTGAGGAACTCTATGTGCGCAAGCAGATTATTGAAAAGACCCCCGATGTTATAATCAATGTTGTGGATGCCAGCAACCTTGAACGCAACCTCTATCTCACAACACAACTCATCGACATGGACTTGCGCATGGTGTGCGCACTCAACATGTATGACGACCTTGAGCGCAAGGGCGATAAGCTCGACACTGCCAAGCTGGGGCAGCTACTAGGCGTGCCCATGATACCCACCGTGTTCAAGACCGGTAAGGGAGTTGACCTGCTGTTTCACATCATCATAAATTTGTATGAGGGTGTTGACTATATTGACGAGAATGGCAATATCAACCCCGAGGTGGCACAAGAAATACAAAACTGGCACAAGGAATATGGCAAAGAAGAGATAGAGCACGAGGAAGATTTCGCCTCTGGCGGGAAGGTTAAAAACAACGTGTTCCGCCACATTCACATCAATCATGGTAACGACCTTGAAGAGGCTATTACAAAAGTGAAAATGGAACTCGAAAAGAATACTAACATTAGGCACCGTTACTCGCTTCGTTACCTTGCCATTAAGCTACTAGAAAACGATGCCGATGCCGAGCTCACAGCTAAAAAACTTCCCAATGGAGCCGACATAATAGCAATGCGTGACCTGCAAGCCAAACGCATTAAGGAAAACACACTTGAGGACAGCGAGAGTGCTATTATGAACGCTAAATATGGCTTTATAAATGGAGCATTGAAAGAAGTGTTCTTTGAGGGTAATAACCCCGATGCACACCAAGTGACAAAAATTCTTGATGATATTGTCACACATCGCCTGTTGGGATTTCCATTATTCTTCCTTTTCCTCTGGTTTATGTTTTGGGTAACATTCACTTTAGGACAATATCCCATGGACTGGATTGACGCGGGTGTGGGATGGCTCAAGAATGTTGTTGAGACCAATATGCCAGCAGGTCCTTTAAAGGCTATGATTGCCGATGGCGTGATAGGTGGTGTGGGCTCGGTAATAGTGTTCCTGCCACAAATCTTGATACTTTATTTCTTTATCTCGATAATGGAAGATTCAGGCTACATGGCCCGTGCCGCGTTTATCATGGACAAGCTTATGCATGGCATGGGGTTGCATGGTAAGTCGTTTATTCCCATGATTATGGGATTTGGATGTAATGTGCCGGCAATCATGGCTACACGTACTATCGAGAGTCGCAATAGCCGCTTGATAACCATGCTAGTTCTCCCCTTCATGAGTTGCTCGGCACGATTGCCCATCTATATTATGATAATTGGTACATTCTTTGCCACTAATCAGAGTCTTATCATGCTGTCATTATATGCCATTGGCATTGTTGTGGCAATACTGATGAGTCGAGTTCTCAAACGCTTTCTTATCAAGAACGACGATACTCCATTTGTAATGGAGCTGCCACCCTACCGTTTCCCTACAGGTAAAGCCATTTGGCGACACACCTGGTCAAAGGGTAAGCAATATCTCAAGAAGATGGGAGGCATTATTCTTGTGGCTTCAATAATAGTGTGGTTCTTGGGGTATTATCCTAATCACGACGCTTACCAGTCAAGCCAAGAACAACAAGAGCACAGCTATCTTGGCATGATAGGTAAGACAATAGAGCCTGTATTTAAGCCTAATGGCTTTGACTGGAAACTTGACGTGGGATTGCTGGCTGGTGTCGGCGCCAAGGAAATTGTTGCATCAACACTCGGTGTAATCTACAGCAACGATGAAAGTTTTGCCGATGATGAGCAAATGAGCAGTGATTCGGAAAAATACAGCAATCTCAACGCAAAAATGACAGCCGATGGCATTACACCTCTTGCGGCATTTAGTTTCCTGCTCTTTGTACTGCTCTACTTCCCATGCATAGCAACCATTGCGGCGATAAAGGGTGAGACAGGGAGCTGGCGATGGGCACTCTTTGCAGCCTTCTACACCACAGCCGTTGCATGGATTGTCTCGGCTTTGGTATTCCAGTTAGGAAGCTTATTCTAATTAAACCTACCAATATCAAAATAAACAGAGCAAGAACTTTATAGTCAGCACTTTCTTGACTTAAAGTTCTTGCTTTGCTTTAATATTGATTCAACTCTCTAGGCTATACAATTATTTCCCTTTTATGGGTTTGATGCCAATGCCTGGGATGTCGTGAAGTGTGATTTTGCCATTTTCAACAGTCATGCCATCGAAGCGGTCGTTAGCGATGAGCAGGTTACCATCGAGGTCGGCAAAGTCAACAACCGGCGATAAGTTGGCTGCCGCTGTCACAGCACACGAAGTCTCTGTCATGCAGCCTATCATCACCTTCATGTCGAGAGCGCGAGCTAAGGTTACCATCTTGTGAGCCTCATGCAGACCTGTGCTCTTCATGAGCTTGATGTTGATACCGTCGTATACACCTTTGAAGCGCAGTATGTCAGGCAGGCGCTGGAAGGCCTCGTCGGCAATGATGGGCAGTGGCGAGCGCTCACGCAACCATGCCGTTTCGTCAATCATTGTCTTGTCAAATGGCTGTTCCACAAAGATGCAACCACGGTCCTTGAGCCAGTAGCACATCTCTAAGGCTTCTTCCTTGTTTTTCCAGCCTTGATTGACATCGACGCAGATGGGCACGTTGGTCATACTCTTGATGACTTCAACTGTCTCCTTGTCGTTATCAAGACCCATTTTCACTTTGAGTAGTTTATAGGGCGAAGCTTCTTTCACTTTTTGGCGAACAACCTCCTCGGTGTCGATGCCAATGGTAAAACTGGTGACGGGAGTCTTGTCGGGATTATATCCCCAAATCTTATACCATGGTTGCCCCATGATTTTGCCTAGCAGGTCATGCAGAGCGATGTCTACACTGGCCTTGGCAGCGCGGTTGTTGGGAGCCACACTGTCAACATAGGTAAGAATGTCTTCAACCTTGAATGGGTCATTAAACTGACTTAAGTCGAGGCTACTCAAGAACTTGGTAACGCTCTCAACACTTTCGCCAAGATAGGGAGGCATTGACGCCTCGCCATAACCAATGATACCATCATACTCAAGCTGTACTTGCACATCGGGGGTGGTGGTGCGACTGTAACGCGCCAGGTTGAACGCATGGCGCAATTTGAGTTCATAGGGTGCAAACGATAGGTTAAGCCTACCAGTTTTTGCTACTTTCTTTGTTGCCTTACCCTTGGCCGAGATTGAGATAGGTGCCGAGGCAGCCAGTAGTCCCAATCCTGTTCCTACCAAAAATTTTCTTCGATTCATCATGTTATTATATTTATTCAGTTAATAAGTAACGTGTTTAGAAAACAATATTAAAAAAATTACTACTAATCTCTTAATTATTAAAGTACCACTTGTGATCGCGCACATAGACAATGCCCTTGGTGCCAATTTGCCCGTCAATTCGGCTTATTGAAAGGGGAGAATAAAGATAATCAGGAGCTTCGGGGTTAAGATCATTAATCTTTACCTGTCCTGAGCAGTGGATAAACTTGCCATCGTGCAAATATAACCCTACATGAGTAACGCGCTTTGTCGTACTGTTGCCAAAGAATAACAGGTCGCACAAGCGTGCATTGTGCCAATCATCAATCTTTAGTCCTGTAAGTGCTTGTTGTGACGCATCACGTTGCAAGATTATTCCGTTAGAGAAATAACTCACCTTTACCAGTCCAGAGCAATCGGTCATTTTGGTTGTTGTACCACCCCACAAGTAGGTAGATCCCATCATGCGCTTAGCGGTCTTTTCAATTTTCTCCAGATTGATATCTTGTTGTGCCCACTTGTCGAAATATTCCACACTGCTTCTTGGTACCCATCCCTTGCGACCGTCGGGGGTGCGAAGTTGAGCCCATCCATCTTTAAATGCTTCAGCCATGAGGATGTCGCCAAGCACCAGGTCGCTAACTGTCTCATCTCCACCTGGCTCTGTAACAAGACGGTCATCGTAGACTGTAACAATGCAACGGAAGCCTCTGTTCCAAGCCTTGAGGTCTTCTTGCGAGACAAACATTACTGAACTCTCAGGAACATAAGCAATGTAATCGTCGGGGCATTGAACTCTCAACCACTCTCCCACTTCTTCCAGCACACGCAGTGGAGTGCCCATAGTGCTTTGAGTAGCTACCTCGGCCGAGTGCTTGGGTTCACAACGCAGAGTTGCTACCGAGAGTTTCACAAGTGCCCATTGCTTATTAAGTGCGATGGCAGTAGAAAGCACCTTCACATTATTGACACATTTTATATTATTTGCCACTAATGCGTCGTTAATTGCTTGCAACTGCTCAGGATACCCCACCGAGCCTTCAAGCACGGCAATGCTATCTTTAATTGTAGTTGAAATATCCCACACTGCCACGCGCTTGTCGGGGGCAATGCGTGTTTTGAGCACATTTAACACACTATCCACACTTGTTGCACTTGCCATTGCAGCCATAGCTACTAGCAACAGGCTCATTATGTTTCGTTTCATGTTCATCACTTTATCTTTGTTATTGATTTCACTTCAAGATGCGATTTCCATGTGTCGTAATACAAGTTTCCCTTGCGCCATTCCACCTCTCCTGGCTGGAAATCGACGGTCTCACTGCGAATGAATTTTTTTTCAGGACTGAGTTTGTCACCTATAGCCTCGTTGGATGCCATGCGATACACATCAATACCTGTAGCGTAGTAGTTGTTCATGGGCGTACCCACAGCACTGCGTCCAAACGACTGGTCGGTGGGCACCCAGCCAATTCCCTCAAAGTAGGTCTCAGCCCAATCGTGCCAGTTAATCTCGTCGGGGTGTAGCATCCAGCCACTCTCCCATCGAGCAGGAATGCCTAAGCTCCGCACCAGTGTGATATACATCAGTGCCACTTGTCCACAGTCGCCGTGACCGTTGGCCATGACATATTCAGGCATATTTTTGATTGTACTATATTCACGAGCGCCAGCCCAGGGATAACGAGATGATATCCAATTAAATATCTTAGAAGCCTGTAATACTGGATTAGTTTCACCCTCTACTATCTCACGAGCTAGGACACGAGTGTCGTCGGTTATAACGATGTGGGGAGGATAATTGCCAGTAAATTCCTTATATTCCGCACTATTTTTATCGTAAGGTTCAAGCATAGCCAGCAAGTCGTCTTGAGCAATGTGGCGCTCGGCAACATCGTAGCTGAACGTGTATTCAAAATGAGTGGGCTTGCCTTTCTCGGTTTTTGCTTCCATATACACCGTGTGATGCTTGCTACCTTCGCTATAGGTAACAGGATAATTGCTCGACTCGAGCTTTATGTTACGCTGACGCAAGTTCTGATAGGGAAACGGCATCCACACTCGCAGTGTCTCGCCAGCGGGAATAGCATCGGCATTGACATCAAGGTAGAATCTCACCACGATATGTCGCCAATCGCGCAAGCCATTGGCATCGGCAGGCGAGTGCATTGCTTCAAGATAGTAACGGCGACGAGTGTTATAGGTATCCCACTTCTCAGCGTCATGATCTTCTTTTAGCTCGTCGGCAAGCAACCACAAGTTACGAACCGACTTGCGAAACCACCATTCCTTGCCATCAATTACCATGTATTCAATCTTGCTGTCGCGTTTCCACTTTGCAATTTGTTCTTGAGTCACATTTGGCATCTTAGCTTTTATCTGCTTGAGCCCCTCCTCGGGAGTCATTGTGAAATCCTTGCGAATGCGCCCCATGATAGTGTTGAGCGAGTCAATGCGCACTTCCTCACTTGCTCTTACTCCCTTGGGCAAGGACTTCATGAACTGCTCGGCCTTAAGAAATTCACCACGGTCCATCATGTCCTCCACTTTAGAGACCCAATTGGTTTGCGCCACAGCCGTCATAGCTATTGCCATTAATGCTGAGACCATTAACTTTCTATTTATTTTCATAGTGTATATTAATTTTTATCAACGACAAAAGTAAGAAAAAATATTAAAAATACACTACAATCCATAATTTTTTTATTCACATTTGTATTTATTGTAAATTTGCAACAAAAAACACTGGACAAAGATGAAAATTCGCAGAGCAAAGAATGAGGATATTCCTCGCATTCACGAGTTATTGACTCAAGTGAATAACGTTCATGCCAATGGACGTCCCGACTTGTTTAAGAGCGGTAATCGCAAGTACACCGACGAGCAGTTGATAGAAATCATTGCCGATGCCGACGCTCGTCCCATCTTCATTGCCGCCGACGATAATGACCGCGTGCTGGGATATTGCTTTGGAGTAGTGGAACAGTTTATCAACGATAACAATCGCACCGACGTGAAAACGCTCTATATCGACGACCTTTGCGTCGACGAGGCTTGTCGCCGAAGGCACATAGCCAAGCAACTCTATGAGCATGTTCTCAACTATGCCCGCACCAGCGGGTTCTATAATGTGACGCTCAACGTGTGGGAGTGCAACCCTGGTGCCCGAGCGTTCTACGACAGTTGTGGCATGCGGCCATTGAAGACTTATCTCGAAACAATATTATAATAACAATGGATTTAATAGAAGCAATACGCAAGCGCCACTCGGTGCGGCATTACACCACGCAAGATATTGAGCCTGAGAAACTTGATGCGCTCAACAAACTTGTAGATGAGTGCAATGAGCAAGGTGGCCTACACATTCAGCTCATCACTAATGAGCCCCGCTCCTTTGGCGAAAGCTTGCTGGCACGATATGGCAAGTTTAGCGGTGTAAAGAACTATTTTGCCATGATTGGTAACAAGGGCGACAAGCTTGATGAAATAGTGGGCTACTATGGCGAGAAACTAGTGCTTGAGGCACAACGAATGGGACTAAACACCTGCTGGGTGGGTCTAAGCTACAAGAAAATTGGTAGTGTTCTCGACATTGCCGCCGGAGAGAAACTAGTGTGTGTGATAGCTGTGGGCTATGGAGCAAAACCTGGTGTAGATCACAACAACAAGTCACCTAACAAGGTAAGCACAACCGATGTTAGACAAGCACCTCACTGGTATCAGCGTGGCATTGCATGTGCTTTATTAGCTCCCACAGCTATCAACCAGCAGAAGTTTAAGTTCACTCTCCACAATGACAATGCTGTGAGTGTAAAAGCAGGCTTAGGGCCCTACTCCAAGGTGGACTTGGGCATTGTGCGCTACCATTTTGAAATAGGAGCGGGTATTGAAAGCTTTGAGTGGATATAGTGTAAAAAAATCAAGAAAATGCGTAGTTTATAGCTTTTGTAAAACATCCTAAAAAGGTGAATGGATTGCAGATAAAAAAGTATCGCCATTGAGTTTCATCCCAATGGCGATACTTTTTTTGTATAATCTTATTGAATTTCAATAGCTTATCTCTTCTTGAGAATGAGATATTGGAAAGGCTGAAGCTTGATGGATTTGCGCAGACGCATGCGTTTGCCAGTGTAGACATTAGTCAATTTCACGTTCTTCCACTGGGCAGGGATGTTCTTTAGGGTTTGTGGTGTGTTGCGCACATTAACAAGCACAAGAAACTTACCCTTGCTATCACTACGCTCAAATGCCAGCACATTATCGTCGGGGAAGTATGCGACATCACCGCTGCGGAATGCTGAGTTCTTTTTGTAGATAGAAATCAATCGCTTGTGTGTCTTGTAAACATCAGGGTTAGAATTCCAGTCAACCGGAACATAATTAAAGAAGTTAATCTTTTCGGGATAAGCGACTTCTTGCTCGCCATAGACTAGCATGCCACCATGCAGGAAAGTGGTAGCCACAAATGCCGCAATAGCACCTTTCTTGCTGCCAAACTGCTGAACAGTAGAATATTTTGTAGCCTCGTCGTGATTAGTGGTAAAGCGCAACTTTACTTTATCGGCGGGAATTTCGCCATATTCTTGCTTGTCCACATCAAGAAGATGACTTGCGGGCTTGCCTTTAACAAAGACACGATCGAGTGCCCCCATGAAGTTCCATGCATAGTTCATGTCGAATCCTCCCTTAACGAGATTGTCGGGGTTTGCACCTTCGGCAAGCATGAGAAGACGGCGTGGAGCAGCGGCCTTACGCAAGCGAGAAAAAGCATCATTCCAGAAGTCGGAAGGCACTTGGTCGGCAACATCACAACGCAGTCCGTCAAGTCCCACTTCATTAATCCAGAACATCATAGCATCAATCATTGCCTCACGCATGTCGTGGTTATCATAGTTAAGGTCGGCGACATCGGTCCAGTCGGTTCCTGGAGGGAAGATCACGTTGCCATCCTTGTCTTGAGTGTACCAGTCCTTGTGGTCTTTCATCCACACGTTGTCCCATGCAGTGTGATTAGCCACCCAGTCGACGATGAGAGCCATGCCGTACTTATGACACGAGTCGGCAAGAGCTTTTACGTCATCGATTGTGCCAAACTCAGGATTTACAGCCTTGTAGTCGCTGATAGAATAAGGAGAATTCTTGCTCTTTATTTTACCAATGGGATAAATGGGCATCACCCACATAACATTTGCTCCCAGGTCGCTAATTGCCGAAACACGGCAAGCAACAACTTTCAACGAATTTTCAGGAGCAAAAACACGAGGATTGACCTGGTACATGACCACATCTTTCATTGCTGGCAGCTCGAAATTGATAGTGCGCGCATTAACCAATGGCATGCTCGCAACAATCATTGCCACCAAGCAAACTAGTGATAAAGTTTTTTTCATGATAAGTAAATGGATATTAGTAATATGATTTAAATTAATGATTCAACAATCTTTTTCACATCCTCACCAAGCTGTTGAGCCATTTCCATGGTGTGGGCCTCGCTATAGATGCGGATAATGGGCTCAGTGTTACTCTTGCGCAGGTGTGCCCAGCCATCCTCAAAGTCAATCTTCACGCCATCGATAGTGGTCAAGTTCTCATCTTTATAATGCTCTTTAACTGCATCAAGAATCTTGTCGACATCCATAGCAGGGGTGAGTTGAAGCTTGGTTTTTGCTATGCTATACTGTGGATAAGTAGCCTTGAGCTCGCTCACCTTCTTGCCACTGCGAGCAAGCAATGAAAGGAACAAAGCAACCCCCACCAGAGCATCGCGACCATAGTGCAACTCAGGATATATGACTCCACCATTTCCCTCGCCACCTATCACAGCTCCAGTGCGACGCATCTCGGTTGTGACATTAACTTCGCCAACGGCGGCTGCTGTATAGTTGCAACCATGAGCTTGAGTAACATCGCGTAAAGCGCGCGACGACGACAAATTAGAAACTGTAGAACCAGGAGTGTGAGACAGAACATAGTCGGCGACAGCCACAAGTGTATATTCCTCAACAAAGAACTCACCATTTTCCATAACAATGGCCAGTCGATCCACATCGGGGTCAACAACAAAGCCCACGTGGGCCTTACCCTGCTTCATGAAGTCCTGGATGGCAGTAAGATTTTCGGGGATTGGTTCAGGTGTGTGTCCAAAGTTTCCTGTTGGGTCACAGAAAAGCTTAATAATGTTCTCGCGCTTCACACCCAGAGCCTCAAGCAACTGAGGTATCGCCACTCCGCCCACCGAATTAACGGCGTCGACGGCGACGGTGAAATTGGCATTCTTTATAGCCTCAATGTCTACAAGCTTGAGCTGCTTAACAGCCTCAATGTGTCGCCGCAGGCAAGTGTAATTCTTTTGCTCTCGACCCAAGCTGTCGACTTGTGCGAATTCAAAATCTTCGGCATCGGCTATGCGAAGAACCTCTTTTCCTTGCTCATCGGTAAGGAACTCACCTTTTTCATTAAGTAGCTTGAGCGCATTCCATTGCTTGGGGTTGTGAGAAGCAGTGATGATAATGCCTCCACAAGCTTTTTCCCACACTACAGCAAGCTCGGTGGTGGGAGTAGTTGCTAACCCAATGTTTACCACATCAAATCCCATTCCAGTGAGAGTTCCAACAACCAGGTTGAGCACCATGCGCCCCGACAGGCGTGCATCGCGACCTACTACTATCACATTAGAATTAGATGATGAATTGCGACGAATGAAAGTGGCATAGGCACTAGTGAACTTAACGATATCAAGTGGTGATAAACCATCGCCAGCTTTACCACCTATTGTTCCACGTATGCCTGATATTGATTTTATTAGCGACATAGACTATAATATTTTAAGTTTCAGAAATTAAATTTGATTGCGGAAGTAACGCACATGATACAAGTAGGGCTGAACATTAGATATTTCACTTGCCCACCCATATTGCGACTTGATAATAAGATTTACTTCACTATCAACGCCCAGGAAAGTGAGAGGTAGCTGAATGCCATATCCCCACTGCGACGAAACTGTTAAGGTGTAGTTGTTATACTGAAAATAGGTGGGAGCGGCATTCATGTCGTTCTCGTTACCAGAACCTATCATCTCGTTATAAGTATACCAGTAGTAAAGATTGTAACGCATGTAGCGGAAGTAGATTTTCTCCGATGTCTTTGCCTTGTCGGTCTTGCGGTCACCAGCTTTAAGCACTTGCATGTAAACATTTCCTTCGGGGTCGATGCGATAATAAGGCGCGTCGCTACCTATCTCAAAAACAGTGTCCTTAGGCACCTCGTTTACTACCCTGCAATTAGCTAGATAAGCATTAGTTGCTTGGCGCTCTTTGTTTAGTAGGTCGGCATAGCTTTCGCTATCTTTACATGACGTCATCGACAACGTTGAAAGCAATGCCACGAGCATTAAAAGATTTCTTGACTTAATCATATTCTATTTATTGTTTTTAATGTTTTCTACTATTTCATAAAAAAGCTTGACAGCCTCATCCATGGTACCATAAAACTCGCCTGCTGCGGCATGCATGTGGCCCCCACCATTAAAATAGCGTGCGCACAATTCATCAACAGCAAAGTCTCCTTCACTACGCATCGACACCTTAATATATCGAGGGTCCTCGCGCATGAAGGTAGACCAATAAATCTCCCCAACCGACAATGGACGATTAACGAGTCGCTCGGTGTCACCCGTCTTGTAATTAAACTTGTCGAGATCGGTCTTGTTGAGTGTTATTAGGGCTATGGAATTATCAATGATTGTCATCTTGTTGAGTAATGCATAGCTATTGAGCAACAAGCTGTTTATTGGCACCGTGTCAATAGCCATCTTGTAAAGATAGGGCTTGTCAATGCCATAACGCATGAGTTGTGCCATCACTTCATATACCCCTGGATAAGATGAGCTGAAAGCCAAATTCCCGGTGTCGGTCATTATACCCACAAAAAGCTCGGACGCTGCATGTAAATCAATAAACCGCTCCCACTGTGCCTGCAATACGACACGATAAACCAGCTCGCTCGTTGATGACATTTCGGGATGAGAAATAGTAACATCAAAGCAAGTGTCGGGATTGAGATGATGATCGATGAGCACTTTAGGCACCTGAGCCTGTTCCAAGAGAGGTTGCATGCGTTCCACTCTCGAGAATGTGTTATAATCAAGCGATAGAATCAGCTGAGTATTTTTTATTATGTTAGAAGCCTTCACTTCGTTGAAGGAGAATGTGACATAGTCAATTCCCATTACAGTAAACTCAAGCGAAGCAGGCAGTTGGTCAGGAATAATGACCATAGCATTCTTCCCCATGTTCCGTAACACTCGACACAAAGCCAAAGATGAGCCAATGGCATCGCCATCGGCCTTCTTGTGACATGTAATCACAATGCGATTAACACTAGCCACAAGCTCCTTGAATTTTGCCAATTGTTGAGGGTCGATAATGCTTTCAATCATAGCTTAAACTTCATTTTAATTTACAAAGGTAGAAATAAATTTCATAATATGGCACTGCGTTATGTTTTTTTTAGAGTTATAAAATTGCAAAAAGAAAAATAAGTGCGTAACTTTGCAAGTTGAAAACAATATCTATATTACACACATGAAGAAACATAGACTAATACTATTGCTAACTGCCACATTGATGCTGTGGGGAGTAGCTCAGGCTCAAATGCTAAATCCAGTAACCTGGACTAAGAGCTTGAAAATGACCGATGAACACAATGGTGTAATTTCTTTTACCGCCAAGATTGACAAAGGCTGGCACATGTATTCACCCGACACCCCCGATGGCGGTCCCGTGCCATTGAGTGTAAACTGGAATAAAACCAGTGGAGTGAAACTTGTGGGTGGCTTAAAACCAAGCCGAGCACCACAAGTGATTGATGACCCCACATTTGAAATGAAAGTACACCAGTGGGAAGGTAGTGTCACACTAAGTCAAAAATTTACTACTACGGGTAAAGATTACAACATTGATGGCGATATTAGCTACATGTGTTGCAATGACCAGACTTGTACCGCTCCCACTGCCGAGTCTTTCAAATTTACCGGTAAAGTAGCCGAGGCCAAAGAAGCCGAGGTTGTAGAAGATCAGAGCGACGCTACCGTAGATGAGACTATTGAAGACACTCCTATCATAAATAATGATAGTATCGCAGGCGACAGTGCCAACATAGCAAGCGGTGATAGCCTTAAGAACTCACAAATTAGCGACTTGTGGGCACCAGTTATCTTCAACGACAATCAAGCCGAGGAAACAGGTAGCAGCAATGGCTCGTTGTGGTTCTTGTTTTTCACTTGCTTTCTGGGAGGATTTTTAGCACTTCTCACCCCATGCGTGTGGCCCATTATCCCCATGACAGTGAGCTTCTTTCTCAAGAGCAGCGACAGCAAGAGCAAATCTTTATCAAGCGCAATAACCTACGGAATTTCAATTATAGTCATTTATGTTGCGTTAGGACTGATAGTCACAGCCATCTTGGGACCCAATGGCTTGAATGCACTGGCTACAAATGCTGTGTGCAACATCATTTTTTTCTTGTTGCTGGTTCTATTTGCTATCTCGTTCCTGGGTGCATTTGAGATAAAACTACCTGACTCTTGGTCAAGCAAGATGGATAGCCGCGCCGAAAAAACGACAGGACTACTAAGCATCTTCTTTATGGCATTTACGCTAGTTATCGTCTCTTTCTCGTGTACAGGTCCAATTATTGGCACACTGCTTGTGGAAACGGCTAGTAGTGGTAGCTCTATGGGACCCATTGTGGGTATGTTTGGTTTCGCGCTGGCACTGGCTATTCCATTCACATTGTTTGCTTTGTTCCCATCGGTACTCAAGAAGCTACCCAAGTCGGGCAGTTGGCTTAATACTGTGAAAGTGGTTCTTGGTTTCCTAGAGCTTGCTCTTGCTCTCAAGTTCCTCTCGGTAGCCGACTTAGCCTACGGCTGGCATATCCTTGACCGCGAAACCTTCTTGGCATTATGGATTGCTATATTCGGCTTGCTAGGGCTTTACTTGCTAGGCATGATAAGACTCAAAGGCGATGGCGATAGTAAACCAATTGGTGTTGTACGCTTGATGCTTGCTATCATCACACTTGCGTTTACCGCTTATCTTGTTCCAGGCTTGTGGGGAGCACCATTGCGTGTTACTAGCGCTTTTGTTCCGCCCATGTACACCCAGGACTACAACACTAATCCCACTCAGTATCAAGAATGGGATGATTATGATGCGGGAATGAAAGCGGCATTGAGCGAGGGCAAGCCAGTCTTCGTTGACTTCTCAGGGTTTGGTTGCGTTAATTGTCGCAAGATGGAAAGCGCAGTGATGGACGTTGATGAAGTGAAACGTGACATAACTGAAAACTTCACAAAAATAACACTCATGGTTGATGACAAGACCAAACTCGACAAACCCATTACTGTTGAGCGTAACGGCAAGAAGAGGGTGCTAAAGACTGTTGGTGACAAGTGGAGTTATCTGCAAGAGGTTAAATTTAATTCTAACTCACAGCCCTACTATGTTGTCCTTAACAATAAGGGCGAACTGATGTCAGGACCATTTGTTTACAAAGAAGATATTGAAGCATTTAAGGCATTTTTAAATAGAGGAAAAACAAAATATGACAAGCAAAAATAGCAGAGAGCAAAAACTAGAAGCCTTTGGCCAGTTACTTGATGTTATTGATAATCTGCGGGAGAAATGCCCGTGGGATTCGGTACAGACCAATGAGAGCATGCGCCCCAATACCATAGAGGAAACTATGGAACTTGCCGAGGCACTGCTTGGTGATGATAACGAAAAAATTAAAAAAGAGCTGGGCGACGTGCTACTGCATGTCTTACTCTATGCAAGAATTGGCGAGGAGAAAGATGCATACGACATTGCCAGCGTGTGCGACTCACTGCGCAAGAAACTCATCTTCCGTCATCCTCACATCTATGGGAACGACCATGTGAGCGGTGTTAAAGAACTACTAGAGCACTGGGAAGTAATCAAGATGAAAGAGAAAGACGGCAATAAAACCATTCTTGGAGGTGTTCCCTCTACCCTACCTTCACTCATTAAAGCTGAAAGAGTACAAGAAAAAGCTGCTAATGTGGGTTTTGATTGGCACAAGCGTGAAGATGTGTGGGATAAGGTTAAAGAAGAGATTGCCGAGGTTGAAGCCGAAATGAAGGCAGGCAATGAGATCAACTTAGAGAAGGAGTTTGGGGACTTGTTTTTTGCACTCGTCAATGCCTCAAGACTCTATGGTGTGCGTCCTGATAATGCCCTTGAGAAGACCAACCTCAAATTCATTGCTCGCTTCAACTATGTGGAAGCCCAAGCTAAGACTCAAGGCAAGCGCCTGAACGAGATGACACTTGAAGAGATGGACGTGTTGTGGGATGAGGCAAAACACTTGAAGCTGGGAGAATGAGGGTTTGTGTAACAGAGAAACCTAGCGTGGCACGTGATATAGCTCGCCTTCTAGGCGCTAACGACCGCCATGACGGATACTTTGAGGGCAATGGCTACCAAGTGACATGGACCTTTGGACACTTGTGTTGCCTCAAAGAGCCCGACGACTACACTCCACTGTGGAAACGATGGAGCATGGCATCATTACCCATGATTCCGCAACGCTTTGGCATTAAGCTCATTGAGGACGACGGCATAAAGAAGCAGTTTAAGGTTATAGAGACACTCATCGCTAGTGCCGACGAGGTTATTAACTGTGGTGATGCCGGGCAAGAGGGTGAACTTATCCAGCGGTGGGTATATCAGAAAGCACGTTGCGACAAACCCGTAAAACGCTTGTGGATTTCATCGCTCACCGACGAGAGCATACGCGATGGTTTCAACACCCTTCAAGACTCATCAAGTTTTGACAATCTTTATTATGCGGGGTTATCGCGTGCCATTGGCGACTGGATTTTGGGCATGAATGCTACCAGGCTTTACACGTTAAAATATGCGCAATCGCGAAATGTTCTATCAATAGGACGCGTGCAAACTCCCACTTTGGCCCTAATTGTGGCACGCCAGCGTGAAATAGAAAACTTTGTCCCCGAAGATTATTGGGAAATAAAGACTAAATATCGCGACACTGTCTTTAACTCTACCAAGGGTAAATTTAAAACTGATGCCGCCGCAAGTGAAATAGTGGAAAATATCAAAAACTTCCCGCTAACTGTAACCTCGGTTTCAAAGAAAAAAGGCAAGGAAGCCCCTCCCCGACTATTTGACTTGACAAGCCTGCAAGTTGAGTGCAATAAAAAATGGGGATATAGTGCCGACGAGACTTTAAAACTCATCCAGTCGCTTTATGAGAAAAAAGTGACTACCTATCCACGCGTCGATACCACATTCCTGAGCGACGATATTTATACCAAGATTCCAGGAATCATGGAAGCCATGAAACCCTATGCGCCTCTCACACAACCCGTTTTGGCAGCAAAGATTCCTAAATCAAAGAAAGTATTTGACAATAGCAAGGTCACAGACCATCATGCCATCATCCCCACAAATGTTGATCCCAGCACAGTATTTCTCTCGCGCGAGGAAAAACTCGTCTATGACCTTGTTGCCAAGCGATTTATTGCGGCGTTCTATCCTGATTGCGAGTTCTCAACCACTACTGTGATGGCTCGTGTCAATGACTATGAGTTCAAAGCTACTGGTAAAGAAATATTGAAGGATGGGTGGAGAGTTATCTTCAATAAAGACAAGAGCACGAGCAAAGAAGAGGATAATGATAAGGAAGATGATGTGAATGCCGTGATGCCAACATTTGTAGAAGGTGAAAGTGGTCCTCACGAGCCATCATTACTGAAGAAAACTACACAACCTCCCAAGAATTACACCGAGGGTACATTGCTGCGAGCTATGGAAACGGCAGGAAAACTAGTTGACGATGACGAATTGCGCGATGCCATGAAAGAAAACGGCATAGGTCGTCCTTCAACTCGTGCCGCTATTATCGAAACCTTGCACAAACGCCATTACATTGCCAAGCAGCGAAAGAGTCTGGTTGCTACACCTGCAGGAGTTCAGCTCATTGACACTATCAAAGAGGAGTTGCTCAAATCGGCCAAGTTAACAGGCTTGTGGGAAAACAAGTTGCGCAAAATTGAGCGAGGTGAGTTTAGTGCTCAGCAGTTTATCGACGAACTAAAGACCTTAGTTAATGAGATTGTTCTAAACGTGTTTCGAGATAATTCCAGCACTACTATCATTGTGGCCACCGAAGATAAAAAAGCTAAGGACAAAAACACTAATGGAGGAGATAGTAAAGAAAAGAAACCTCGCAAGCCTCGACTTAAGTCGGTAGAGGAAATACTCTGTCCAGAGTGTGGCACAGGGCATCTCATTAAAGGGCGCACTGCCTATGGCTGTAGCCGTTGGAACGAGGGCTGCGGTTTACGCCTACCGTTTGAACAATATCCCACCACTCTCACTCCAGCCAAGCTCAACACAATGATTAAGAAAAGTTACAAAAACAAATGAGCGAACTGGCGCAATATATTATTGTGGGAATAGTTGTGGCTGGTGCTTTTGCTCTTGCCGCACGTAGTATTTACAGATTGATTAAGCACAAAAAATCAGCGCTCAATCCATGCGACAGTTGCAAAATTAAAGATACCTGCAATAAGAATAAGGAATGCCAATCTAAGGAATTAAAGCCATTAAATTAAGATAGAGAACTTTTACTTAACGTGAGTTCGACGAAAATAAATAGCTGTATATCAGGCTGCTCCTCTAAGATAGAGGAGCTGTCGCGGAGCGACTGAGGAGTATGATAACTATCAAGACCCCCTCTAACTTAGAGGGGGAGTTGCTGACGCAATGATTTTCAAATGATAAATTCATCGAACTCACGTTACTTAGAACTGATTTTTTGTTTGAGGAACTGCAACCCTTCTTCAAAAATTTTCACGTGTGCTACCTTCATGGCAACAAAGTACAAGACCGCGCCCAAAATCACTTTAGCACAAAGCAATATTACAACGTTGCTTAGCCATGAGGTAGCAAAATAAGTTATTGCGAATGCTACTATAGATACAAGCAAGAACGGAGCCACATCGGCAAATGTCTCTTTCCATGTGAGACCAATGAGACGTTTTGCGACATGTTGCCACACGGCGAGCCACACCACCATTAATGTGGAATAGACCGCAACAACAACAATCATTGATTGTGATATGAAATAATATACAAGCAGAACAGTTGCAATGTGCAAAACTATCTGCCCCACATTACACCACAAGTAAATATCGCTACGCTTGCAGCCAATAGCAAGATTTTGATAACAAGTGTAGAATGGCATGAAAGCCCCAGCAAGGCACAACACTTGCAGCAGTGGTATGCTATCTATCCACTTTTCGCCTAAAGCAATTAAAATAAATTCTCTTGACACTAACGCCAGTCCCAGCATCACTGGGAAAGCTAAGAGCGAGGTAAATCGCATGAGCTTGCGAAACACTCGTTTCTGTCGCTCTTGATCTTCATTTACGCTCACGAGCACGGTTTGTACCACTTGAGACAGGGTTCCACTCACAAATGTGTGAGCTTGAGTGTTCCATTTGTTGGCTTGTGAGAAATTTCCCACTTGTGAGATAGTGAAAAGTCTTCCGAAAATGAACGTTAAAATTTGCCCGCTCAAAGTATTTATAATATTGGTAAAAAGAATATTTACAGCAAAGCCAAACATGCGCTTGACTGGTCCGAAATCAAGTTTAAAAGTGGGATGCCATGATACATAGTAGTATCTTCCCACATTTAGAACACTAATGTAAATCAGCTGTTGCCATGCCAGACTCCAGTAAGCCTTGCCGTTAAATGCCAGAATCACTCCCACAATTCCAGAACTTAACAAAGCAACAAAATTTATTATCGCGATCTCACGGTTCATCATGTTCTTAGCCAAGTAAGCTCCATGAGCAATTCCAAATGATGAGATCACAAATGCCAGAAACACAAATCTAGACACATCCACAAGCACAGGCTGGTGAAAAAAATTAGCAATGAGTGGCGCGCACAGCCACAGGATGGCATATAGTGCAAAGCTCACGATAACATTGAACCAGAATACCGAGTTGTAATCTTTGTCGCTAGGATTCTTTAAATTAATTAGCGCTTGAGTGAAGCCACTACTTTGAAGGTTGCCCGCCAACAAAGTGAAAATGGTGAGCACACCCACAATTCCGTAGTCGCCTGGGGTGAGCAGGCGAGCCAGCACAATACCAAAGAGAATATTAAGAAGCTGAAGCGTGCCGTTGTTGAGCATGCTCCAAAACAGGCTTTGACCAGTTCGCTCCTTTAATGGTTGAATATTCTCGTCCATGCTGAGATGTAGTTTAGTCGTTAATGAAATGTGGCAAAATTAGTCAATAAATCTGGAATAATCAAAGTATTTCATCATTTTGCGGCTTCCAATCCTGTTAAAAACCCTTATGCAATCGGTATCAAAGCCCTATAAAGATTTTTTAAATATTTTATTATTGCACATACTGACATTTTTTACGAACTTTGCAAAAAATATAGGTTAATAGTTAAAAAATGTTTTAAAGGTAATAATATGGATATTTTGAAATTCAAGAAGAAGAGTATACTTCAACAGTTGCGTTCTTCTTATCAGCCCAAACTGCCTGAGGCCTTGAAAGGTCCAGTTGTAGCTGTTAAGGGTGCCCCCACCCAGTCGGCAGGTAATCAGGAAGAAATAAAGGCATTATTCCCTAACACTTATGGTCTTCCTGAACTCACTTTCACTCGTGACACTAGCGCGAACGCAACCTTGCATAGCAATGAGGTTTTCAATGTGGGTGTTATCCTCTCAGGCGGTCAAGCTCCTGGTGGTCACAATGTTATTAGTGGTATTTTTGATGGAATCAAGGCCATCAACGAGAACAATCGTCTATATGGTTTCCTAATGGGTCCCGAGGGTCTTATTGAGCACAATTACATGGAGCTCACTAAAGATATTATTGATGACTACCGCAACTGCGGTGGATTTGACATGATAGGATCGGGACGAACTAAACTAGAAAAACCTGAGCAGTTTGAGAAAGGTCTTGAAATTATCACCGAGCTTGGCATTCGTGCCGTGGTTATAATTGGCGGTGATGATTCCAACACTAACGCTGCTGTTCTTGCCGAATATTACAAACAAAAGAATGTTCCTGTTCAAATCATAGGTTGCCCCAAGACTATTGATGGTGACCTCAAGAATGAGAAAATTGAAATCTCATTTGGTTTCGACACCGCTACCAAACTTTATAGCGAGCTCATTGGTAATGTTGAGCGCGACTGCAATAGTGCCAAGAAATACTGGCACTTCATCAAGCTCATGGGACGCTCGGCTTCTCACATTGCACTGGAATGCGCTTTGCAAACTCAACCTAACTACTGTGTAATAGGCGAAGAGGTAGCTGAGAAAGAAATGTATCTCGACGATGTCGTTAACGATATTGCTCGCGTGGTTGCCGCAAGAGCTGCCGATGGCAAGAATTATGGCATCGTGCTTATTCCTGAGGGACTCATTGAGTTCATGCCTGCAATGAAACGACTTATTGACGAACTAAACGACATTCTCGCCGCAAATCCTAACTTCTCGAAACTGCACCTTGACGAGCAACGTGAGTTTGTAATCAATCACTTGAGTGATAAAAATCGTGCACGATTTGAATCACTGCCACCCACAGTTGCACGCCAACTCACTCTCGACCGTGACCCTCATGGCAATGTTCAGCTATCGCTCATTGAAACCGAGAAATTGCTTAGCGAGATGGTAGGTAAGAAACTGCAACAGATGAAAGAAGAAGGAAAATACAATGGCAAGTTCAAGCGATTGCACCACTTCTTTGGATATGAAGGCCGCTGTGCCGATCCATCAAACTTTGATGCCGACTATTGCTATGCACTAGGTTTTAACGCAGCAATGCTCATCAACTCGGGCGCAACAGGCTACATGTCTTCAATTCGCCACCTCGCAAAGCCCGCGGCTGAGTGGGAAGCTGGAGGTATACCCATCACAATGATGATGAACATGGAGCATCGCAACGGAGAGCAAAAGCCTGTTATCAAGAAGGCGATGGTCGACCTTAACGGCAAGCCATTCAAAGTGTTTGCTAACAGTCGTGAACTATGGGCAAAAGAAACCAGCTACATCTATCCTGGTCCAATTCAATACTTTGGAGCTGATGAGATGTGCGACCAAACCTCTTGTACACTTTACTACGAACAAGGCGGAGAATAAAGCTTTCACTAATGGTTGTATGTGATATCGAAAGAGATACAACCAGTGAAAGTGTATCATTTTAATCCTTTTTTACAGCTTGCTAATCCCCATTGCCTTTGTGGCGGTGGGGATGTTTGCTTTATATCATTACCGCTCTCCCCTCCCTATTATATTACCGATTGCATTTATAATATTTTATATAAAAAACTTTGGTTATATTTTTGTGATTATCGCATATTGGTTTAACTTTGCAACAGTTTTAGAAAACTACTTGAAAACTTAAATTAATAATGGAACAACTGTTTATCGACCTAGAGAAAAAAGCCGTTGCATGTCCACAACGCTTAGTATTACCCGAGAGTTTTGAACCACGCACCCTTGAAGCAGCCGACAAAGTTATTGCCAACAAAGCTGCGCAAGTAATTCTCATTGGCGCAAAAGAAGAGATTGTTGCTAAAGCACAAGAACTGGGCTTGAACAACATTGCTCAGGCTACATTTGTAAACCCAGCCGATTCGCAAGCTATTGAGAAATATGCTGTCCTGCTGCAAGAGTTGCGCAAAAAGAAAGGCATGACTATTGAGGAAGCTCGTGTCAAAGCTACCGACCCATTGTTCCTGGGATGCCTCATGATAAAGAATGGTGATGCCGACGCGCAAGTGGCTGGTGCCGAAAACACCACCGGTAATGTGTTGCGTGCCGCTTTCCAGGTGCTAAAAACAGCTCCCGGCGTGAGTGCGGTATCTGGAGCTTTTATCATGCTCTTGCCCGAGGGTAGCCCCTATGGTGAGAATGGCACAATGGTGTTTGCCGACTGCGCCGTTATTCCCGACCCCGATGCCAACCAGCTTGCTCAAACGGCAGTCCTCACCGAGAAGACAGCCCGCGACATTGCAGGTATTGACCCCAAGGTGGCAATGCTTAGCTTCTCGACCAAGGGTAGTGCCAGCCATGAGAAGGTTGACAAAGTGGTAGAAGCTCTCAAGTTAGCTCGCGAGATGAATCCTAACATGAAAATTGACGGTGAGCTACAGGCCGATGCCGCAATAGTTCCCAGCGTAGGCGCATCAAAGGCCCCTGGCAGTGAGATTGCCGGCAAAGCTAATGTTCTAGTATTTCCTAATCTGGAAGTTGGCAATATCGCTTACAAGCTCGTTCAACGCCTAGCGGGAGCAACCGCTGTGGGTCCTGTGCTTCAAGGTTTAGGAGCTCCTGTTAATGATCTCTCGCGTGGTTGCTCTCCCGACGATGTGTACAAGACAATACTTCTCACATGCAATCAAGCAATTAGTAAGAAACATAATGTATAAACTATAAACGACTAACTAATCATGAACATTCTAGTGCTCAACTGCGGCAGTAGCTCTGCCAAGTACAAACTCATTGAAGTTAAAAGCAACACTATCCTTGCCGAAGGCGGTGTGGAGAAAATCGGTCTGCCCGATGGATTCATTAAGCTCAAGCTTGCTGATGGCAAAAAGAATATTGACCTTGGACAAATTAATCATGATGGTGCAATAAAAGCAATTCTCGATGTGCTCACTAACCCTGAATTCGGTTGCATCAAGAGCCTTGACGAAATAGATGCTGTGGGTCACCGTGTTGTACATGGTGGAGAGAAGTTCAACAAGAGCATGCTCATTACCCAAGAGGTTAAGGACATGATTAAAGAGTGCTATAGTATTGCTCCACTTCACAACCCAGTGAACATGGCAGGCATTGACGCTATCACTAAAGTTTTACCCAATGTTCCACAAGTGGCAGTTTTCGATACCGCATTCCACCAAACCATGCCCAAGCATGCTTACCTGTATCCGCTGCCCATGAAGTACTATGAGCAAGATCATGTGCGCCGCTACGGCTTTCACGGCACCAGCCACCGCTTTGTGTCACGTCGCGTGTGCGAAATGCTTGACACCGACTGGCGTGATAAGAAAATAATTTGCTGTCACATTGGCAACGGCGCCAGCATTACCGCCATCCGCAATGGCGAGAGCATTGACACATCAATGGGACTCACCCCTACCGAGGGTCTCATGATGGGTACACGCAGTGGTGATGTTGACCCTGGTGCACTCATTTTCCTCATGGAAAAATACAACCTCACCTCAAAGGACTTGATGAGAATTGTAAACAAAGAAAGTGGTGTGCTAGGCATCAGTGGCATCTCTAGCGATATGCGAGAGATTTGCGACGAGATTGACAAGGGCAACCCCATCGCACAACTTGCTATGGACATGTATGAACTGCGCATTCTCAAATATATAGGAGCCTATGTAGCTGAATTAAATGGTGTTGACATCATTGCCTTCACTGGTGGTGTGGGTGAGAACCAAACTCCCACCCGTCGCAACATCTGCCGCAACCTTGAGTATCTGGGCGTGAAGATAGACGAGGAGCTCAATGACAAGCTGTGGCGTGGCAAAGAGGGCGAAATCAGCACTCCCGAGAGCAAAGTGCGCGTGGTTGTAGTCATGACCGACGAGGAATACATGATTGCCCGCGACACCGAGGCCATTGTTGAGGGGCGTGAGCCATAATCTCTCAGCTAGCGCTATTTTCACTATACATGGGCAGTATCCATTTTTTCAGTCACACACTAAATGGATATTGCCCATGAACGTTTTAGTACTTAACTTTTTAGAGCACAACCATTCCACAAATTAAGCAAAAGCGCACTTATTTCGATAAAGTTAAACTTTTTCAACGAAATGTGTAAAAAGTTGATTTTTCTGAGGTAAAAAATCAATCGTGAATTACTCTTAAATAAATGTTTTTCAGATGTTTTTTCCTCTTAAATTCTTTGTCAGTTTCAAAAATATGCCTACTTTTGCTTGCTATTAAACTTGTAATTAACTACAACAAAATTAATATTATTTATTAAACAACATTTAAACCAAAAACGAACCTGATGGAACTAAAAAATGCAATGGCCGGCACACTAGAGTCGGGCGACATTCTTATCCAAATTGCGCCATCTGACGTTGACGGACTACACATTGAGCTCGACAGCACGGTAGCCTATCAATTTGGCGAGCAAATCAAGAACGTGATCATTAACACACTGAAAGAACTGGGCATTAACAATGCCAATGTAAAAGCCACCGACAAGGGTGCTCTCGACTGCACAATCAAGGCACGCGTTACCGCTGCTGCTGTGCGCTCGACAGGCGTTGACGTATGGGCTTAAATGAACAACAACTTTCAGTAATTATCTTTTAAAACAACAAGAAACTATGCAAAGATTAAGAAGAACAATGATGTTCGTTCCAGGTAACAACCCTGGAATGATGGCTGATGCATATATCTATGGTCCCGATTCTATCATGCTCGACCTTGAAGACAGCGTGACAATGGCCGAAAAAGACACGGCGCGTCTGCTCGTGCACAATGCACTAAAAACCATTGACTATGGCGACACTGAGATGGTTGTTCGTATCAACCCATTGAACACCCCTTATGGCAAGAAAGACATTGAAGCCGTGGTTAAAGCCGGTGTTCATGTAATTCGCATGCCCAAGACCGAGACTGCCGAGGAGGTAATTGAGGTAGAGCGTGAAATTGAAAAAGTTGAGAAAGAAATTGGTTGCCTTGGTCGCACTCAAATCATGGCAGCTATTGAGAGCGCCCTGGGTGTTGTTAATGCTTATGCCATCGCTACCGCTTCTAAGCGCATGATGGGTATTGCACTCGGTGCCGAAGACTATAGCGCAAACCTCAAGACTCAGCGCACTCCCGAAGGTAGCGAGCTCCTTCTCGCACGTGAAACAATCGTTGTTGCGGCTCGTGCTGCTGGTATTGATGCCCTCGACACTGTTTACTCTAACCTCAACGACATGGAAACATTCCGCAAAGAGGTTGAAACAATCAAGAAACTTGGTTTTGATGGCAAGTCTATCATCAATCCACGCCAAATTGAGGTTGTTAACGAAGTATTTGCTCCTAAAGAGAAAGAAATCCAGAAGTCACTCACCATTCTGGCTGCCATCAAGGAAGCCGAGAAGAAAGGTTCGGGCGTTATTGCTGTTAATGGCAAGATGGTTGACCGCCCAGTGGTTATCAGAGCACAACGTACAATCGACCTGGCTATCGCTTCAGGCATTTTAACAAAGGAGGACATACAATGAACAGCATAAAAGATAGAGCAGACTTAATCGCAGCTGCAGCAAAGAAAATGGGTAAAGAGGTGTTCAGTAACGGCTTCGTTAAGGATAGCACCCCACGTTTTGAGCTTCAAAAACAAGCAGGTAAAGTTGTCACACTTGAGGAGGCTATCAAGAAGAGCGGTCTCAAGGACGGCATGACCATTTCATTCCACCACCACTTCCGTGGCGGCGATAAGGTTATTAACATGGTAGTTGCCAAGCTTGCTGAGATGGGTTTCAAGAATCTTCACTTAGCATCTTCAAGCCTTATTGACGTTCATGAGCCACTCATTGAGCACATCAAGAATGGAGTTATCACAAAGATTTCCACATCGGGATTGCGTGGTGCCCTCGCTACCGAGATTTCTCATGGTCTCATGGACGAGCCTGTAGTGTTCCGTTCTCACGGTTCACGTGGCTATGCCATAAAGAGTGGTGAGCTTCACATCGACGTTGCCTTCCTGGGAGCTTCGTCTTGCGACCCACTAGGAAATGCGGCAGGTTATTCAACTAGCGAGAATGCAAAGAGCATTTGCGGTTCGCTGGGATACGCACTACCTGATGCAAAATATGCCGACCACACAATTATCCTCACCGATGACTTGGTTGACTATCCTAACCAGCACAATGCAATCAGTGAGGCTGATGTAGACTACGTAGTTGTTGTTGACTCAGTTGGCGACTCAAGCAAGATTTCATCGGGTGCCATCCGCGACACTAAAAATCCACGCGACATCCTTCTTGCTAAGCAAGCTGCTAAGGTCGTTATGAACAGTGGTTATTTCGAGAATGGTTTCTCATTGCAAACCGGTTCGGGCGGTGCCTCACTAGCCGTAACAAAATATCTGCGTCAAGGCATGATTGACAAGGGTATCAAGGCAAGCTTCGCACTGGGTGGTATCACTAGCCACATGGTTAAGCTGCACCAAGAAGGTCTCATCGACCGCCTGATTGATGTTCAGTCGTTTGACAAGGTTGCTGCCGAGTCATTAATGAATGATCCAAAACACAAAGGTGTTTCGGCCAACGAATATGCCGCAATGCTTGAACCAGGATCGGCAACTCACTATCTTGATGTTGTTATTCTGTCGGCTCTTGAGGTTGACGTTAACTTCAACGTTAATGTGCTTGTGGGTAGCGACGGTATCATTCGTGGTGCCATTGGCGGTCACCCCGACACTGCTGCCGACTCAGCACTCTCAATCATCGTATGCCCATTGTTGCGTGGTCGCATTCCTTGCGTTGTTGACGAGGTAACCACTCTCATCACTCCTGGATCGACCGTCGACGTTGTTGTCACCGAGTTTGGTGTAGCAGTCAACCCACGTCGTCCTGAGCTCAAGGCTCGTCTTGAGGCCGCTGGTATCAAGATTGTTGAGATTACTGAGCTACGCGACCGTGCTAAGAGCATTATCGGCAATGCTGCTCCCCTGCCCTTTGGCGACAAGGTTGTGGGCGTAGTTATGGCACGCGATGGTTCGGTAATGGATGTTATCAAGAACATCGCTGATTAACGCACTTTTTGCTCAATAGCATAAACTATAGAACAACTAATGGAGATTACGCTTGACTTATTGCTGGCAAGCCGTGACCGCAGAGTTGCAATGCAACAAAAGTTGAGGGAAACTTACCCCAACCTTACTCTTGTGTGTCTGACGGTGATTATGCCAGGAAATGTTAAGCGTAATCTTTCCTCTTTAATAACTGCTAATGCCGCAACCACTAGCTTGATAAATCGTTTCGATGGAAAAATCACTGATATTAAGATTAATGATTTACCCACAGGCTATGAACTCTACATGGTAACTAGCCTTTCCCGGAATGATGCTAAAGCCCTCGCGTGCGACATTGAGGACACACATCCCCTAGGGCGCTTGTTTGATATAGATGTCTTTGATGCCAATGGCATTCCCATCAAGCGCGAGAGTGTGGGATATGCTCCACGCAAGTGCTTGCTATGCGACAACGAGTCGCGCTATTGCATGCGCAATCGCAGTCACACACCACAGCAGCTCATGGAAAAAATAAACTCAATGATTGAAGCCTATGTTCAACAACTATGATATAGTTCAAATGCCATTGTCGCTTAAGCGCAACCGCACTATGGTCGAGGAATTCCTCGCCAAGAGTGAGTTGCGTCTCGACAGCGTGGACTATTATGCGACTGTTGTTGACCGCGATAGTCTTGAGATTCTTGCTGGTGGCGGTTTTGAGAATGATATTATTAAATGTGTTGCTGTCAGTGAGACTCTACGAGGCACAGGTGTTAGCCAGCAGTTAATTTCTCATCTCATTTCAGAGATTAGCAGTCGTGGAGTGAACAGCATTAAAGTCTTCACCAAGCCTAGTAATGCTGAGATTTTCCAGAGCCTTGGATTCAAGACTATAGGAGAAAGCGACAAGGCATTAATGCTTGAAAATAGCCTTGAAGGTATTACCGGTTACACAAAATACTTGCAGTCACTTAAGAAAGATGGCAAGAATGGCTTGATTGTGATGAACGCCAATCCTTTCACGTTAGGACACAAGTATCTTGTTGAGCAAGCAGCTAAGCAAGTCGACAACCTATATGTTATAGTTGTTGACGAAGACAAGTCGCTATTTACCTCCACCGAGCGTTATGAAATGGTGCGTCGAGGTTGCAATCACCTGGCTAATGTGATAGTGTGCCATGGCAGCAGTTACATTATTTCGTCAGCTACATTCCCCTCCTATTTTATTAAGAAGATGGATGATGTAGCACTGGCACAAATTGAACTTGACATCAACATTACAGCGCGCCACATTGCTCCCGCGCTAGGTGTGAGCGTGAGGTTTGTTGGTAGTGAGCCTACCGATGAACTCACCCGCAATTACAATGCTGTGATGAAGCAACAGCTCCCAAAGCATGGTGTTGAAGTTGTGGAACTAGCACGACTTGAACTAAATGGCTCACCAGTGAGTGCAAGCATGGTGCGGAAAATGCTTAATGAGCACAAATATCATCAAGCGTCGTGTCTCGTTGCCGACACAACAATTCCTTATCTTATCGCATGGCTGGCTTGCGACTCCTTGAAACAAGAGTTAGACCTCACCCCTAAGCCTGGACTTGTTGACACTCATGACAATGGAGCTCACACTGACATGACTTACCTCACAATGCTCAACAGCATTCATGCACTTCGCCCCTATTTTGTGCAACTTGCCATCATAGGCTACAGCAACATTATTCCTCAAGCTAAACTTTTGCAAGAAATTGGTATTGAAGCCGAGAAAGCAATGCTTGAAGCCACTTGTGGGGTGAATACTCATCGTGGAGCTTTGTTCTCTATGGGGCTGGCTGTAGTAGCCACAAGTCACACATTATTTAATAATAATGCACATTTTATCGACTCTTGGAAAGAGGTAGTGATAGATTTAGCTAAACAAATGCCTGGTGGCAATGACACTCATGGAGCGTGCATCAAGCAATCCCACAGAGTAATGGGAGCTCTCGATGTTGCTCGTGATGGTTATTCACTTCTCACACAACGATGGTTGCCGTTCTATTCCAGCAATCATAGAGATGAGGAATTAAACCTAAGAACATTATTATTGATAATGAGTGAGCTTGACGACACTAACGTCATTCACCGTGCAGGTTACGAAATGGCACAACAAGTTAAACAAAACTCACGGCATTTGCTAGAGAATTTCAGTATTGATGGTCTCAAGCAAATGAATCAACGTTTTATTGAAAGTAACATTTCACCTGGCGGTGCTGCCGACATGCTGTCGTTGACAATTTTCTTGAATTCTTTTTTATTAAAATAAGAAATACTTAATTCACTTTTTAATAGTTATAACTAATTAAATTTCTAAATTCACTATGGTAGAATTAATCAAACATGGAGTTTACTTGATTGATGGTGCCGAAATTCGCACCGATGCAACAGGTCTGCCCGCAGCCGATGAGGCTCGCGAGAACACTATTACCTATGGCATTCTGCGTTCACACGACGTGGATGGCAGCAAGGGTAAGAAAATGAGAATTCGCTTCGATGCCATGATGTCGCACGACATCACCTACGTGGGCATTATCCAAACTGCTCGCGCTAGTGGACTCGACAAGTTCCCATTGCCCTATGCAATGACCAACTGCCACAACTCGCTTTGCGCAGTGGGCGGTACAATCAACGAAGACGACCATGTATTCGGTCTCTCGGCTGCCAAGAAATATGGTGGTATCTACGTTCCTGCCAACCAAGCCGTTATTCACCAGTATGCTCGTGAAGCAATGGTTAAATGTGGCAACATGATTCTGGGTAGCGATAGCCACACTCGCTATGGCTCACTCGGTAACATGGGTGTAGGTGAAGGTGGTGGTGAGCTTGTTAAGCAGCTCCTCAAGAACACTTGGGACATCAATGCACCTGAGGTTGTACTCGTGTGGTTGGAAGGTAAGCCCCGCAAGGGTGTTGGTCCCCACGATGTTGCTATCTCTCTTGTAAAAGCCACATTTGAGAGCGGTTTTGTAAAGAACAAAGTTCTTGAGTTTGCTGGTCCTGGCGTTAAAGAGTTGCCTATCGACTTCCGCAATGGTATTGATATCATGACTACCGAGACCACTTGCTTGAGCTCAATTTGGGTTACCGATGATGAAGTTAAGCACCACTATGAGATTCACAAGCGTCCACAGGACTATCGTGAGTTGAAACCTGGCAAGGTAGCTTACTATGACGCAATGATTAAGATTGACCTGAGCACTCAGGAATCAATGATTGCATTGCCATTCCACCCATCTAATGCTTTCAGCATTCACGAGTTGCAAGAGAACCCCATTGAAATTCTTAAGGCAGTTGAAGAGGATACAAAGAAGCGCTTTGGAGATAAGGTTCAGGTAGACCTCGTAGACAAAGTGATTGATGGCAAGCTTCACGCCGATCAAGGTATTATAGCAGGTTGCTCGGGTGGTACTTACGACAACCTCAGCGCCGCCGCTTCAATCATGAAGGGTGCTAGCATTGGTAATGACTACTTCACTATGAGCGCTTATCCACAATCAGTACCTGTTTACTTGGCAACAACTCGCAATCACATTGCCGAGGAATTGCTTGAGGCTGGCGTTGTTATCAAGCCTGCATTCTGCGGTCCTTGCTTCGGTGCTGGTGATGTTCCCGCCAACAATGGTCTGAGCATCCGTCACACCACTCGTAACTTCCCCAACCGTGAGGGTTCAAAACCTGGTCAAGGTCAAATCTCGCTTGTTGCTCTGATGGACGCACGTTCTATCGCTGCCACCGCAGCTAATGGCGGCATCATCACAGCAGCTACCGATGTTGACTACAATGATGAGCACAAGCCTTATGACTTCGATGAGCGCGTTTATCAACGTCGTGTTTACAACGGCTTTGGCCACGCTGATCTTAGCCAGGAGTTGAAATATGGTCCTAACATTAAGGACTGGCCCAAGATGTACCCCATGCAGGACAACATGCTTCTTGAACTTGCTGCAGTTATTCACGATCCCGTTACCACTACCGACGAGTTGATACCTTCGGGTGAAACTTCTAGCTACCGTTCTAACCCATTGAAGCTGTCGGAGTTTGCTCTTTCTCGTCGTGTACCTGAGTACGTTGGCTTAAGCAAACGCATCCAAGCACAAGACCTTGAGCGTCGTGCTGGTAAGACTCCTCAAAACGTAGCTGATGCACTTGCAAAGGTTGGAGCTAAGGCCGAGGACACCTCGTTTGGTTCTTGCGTCTTTGCCAACCGTCCTGGTGATGGTAGTGCACGTGAGCAGGCAGCTTCTTGCCAGAAGGTTCTTGGTGGTGATGCCAACATTTGCTACGAGTATGCAACCAAGCGTTATCGCAGCAACTGTATCAACTGGGGTATTGTTCCCTTCACTATCGCTCCTGAGACAGAGTTTAACTACAACCCAGGTGACTTTGTATTTATTCCTGGCATTCGCGAGGCTATCGTTAGCGGTAAGGAAGAAATTGACGCCAAGGTTATCACAGCCGATGGTGTTAAGGACATCCACCTGTTCTTCCAAAACCTCACTGCCGATGAGCGTGAGATTCTGGCACAGGGCTGCTTGATGAACTACTACAAGAGCAAAAAATAATCACAAATATTCAATTTAATAATAAGACAATTAAGGATAAGAGAATTTTGCGTTAGATACGATTTTATTACCGACTATTGACTGCGCTAACATTGTCAAAAGTAGTAAATGTCTTTAATAAAAAAAGAAATGCAACTTTGTCCTTAAATGTCTTTCCCCAAAACAAAATTTTCTTACAACAATTATGGCAGAAAAAATTAAAATGACCACTCCTATCGTGGAGATGGACGGCGACGAGATGACCCGCATCCTGTGGAAGATGATCAAGGACGAACTCATTCTCCCATTCGTTGACCTCAAATCAGAGTATTACGACCTGGGCCTCGTTAAACGTGACGAGACTCGCGACAAAATCACTATTGAGGCTGCCGAGAAGACTAAGGAGCTGGGTGTAGCTGTTAAGTGTGCTACTATCACTCCTAACCTCAAGCGCATGGACGAGTACAAGCTCCACGAGATGTGGAAGAGCCCTAACGGCACCATCCGTTCTATCCTCGACGGTACCGTGTTCCGCGCTCCTATCACCATCCCAAGCATTAAGCCAGTTGTTAAGAACTGGGAGAAGCCCATCACTATTGCTCGTCACGCCTATGGTGACGTTTACAAGAGTGTAGAGCTTCGTGCCGATGAGCCAGGCGTTGCTAAACTTGTCTTCGACGGCGAGAGTGGCAAGCACGAGGAAGTTGTTATCCACGAGTTCAAGGGTCCTGGCGTTTTGCAAGGCATGCACAACATGGACAAGTCTATCCGCTCGTTTGCTCACAGCTGCTTCAAGTATGCTATCGACACCAAGCAAGACCTGTGGTTCTCTACTAAGGACACTATTAGCAAGAAATATGACGCTCAGTTCCGTATCATCTTCGAGGAGGTTTATGAGCAGAACTACAAGGCAGAGTTTGAGAAACTCGGTCTCGAGTATTTCTACACCCTTATCGACGACGCTGTTGCTCGCGTAATCCGCAGCAAGGGTGGCTACATCTGGGCTTGCAAGAACTACGACGGCGACGTGATGAGCGACATGGTTTCGACCGCATTTGGCTCACTGGCTATGATGACCAGCGTGCTGGTTAGCCCCGACGGCAACTACGAGTATGAGGCAGCTCACGGCACCGTGACTCGCCACTACTACAAGTATCTTGAGGGCGAGCAGACTTCTACCAACCCCATGGCAACCATCTTCGCATGGAGTGGCGCTCTTCGCAAGCGCGGTGAGAAGGACGGCTTGAAGGACCTCATGAACTTTGGCGATCAGCTTGAGGCAGCTTGCTTCGATACCCTTAACGCCGGTATCGTAACCAAGGACCTCGTTAACCTCATGGAAGGCATCGAGCCCAAGCAGGTTAATAGCCTTGAGTTCATCCAGGCCATCCGCGCCAACCTTGAGAAGCGCCTGGGTTGCTAATCTCATCATTAAAATGACAATAAAAACACCGGCAACACATTTTGTCGGTGTTTTTTCTTTCGGGTTATGGGAAGATGGCTAAATCTTAGAAACGAGTACTGCCCTCACCCACAAACTATAGTACAGGTTTTTGTATCCCCGGTTTGAGAAAACTTAATTCAGACTAATGGATTTGAGAGAGTGTGACCAAAGATACCTTAAACTAAATGTAGGTATAATTATGAGGACTATATAGAAAAGGGCGCGCTCTTTTTTTGCCAGTTTCTGCTCGTTTTTATTCATTTTCTTGCCTATATCGGCAAGAAATATTATATTTGTGGTCATAATTATGTGAAAACTTGCCGATAGAGAATTTATGGAATATATATCAGTAAAGCAATATGCCGAGAAGTATGGAATCTCGGAACGCACAGCCCGCAATTATTGCGCTGTAGGGAAAATTGACGGGGCTCACCTTGTGGGAAAGACATGGAGTGTGCCCGCCGATGCGCCATTGCCTGGTCGCCGCAGCAAAGCTACTGTCGCTAACACACCCTTGCTGACGGCTCTGCGCACCCAGCAGCAAGACCGCATCAAAGGTGGCATCTATCACCGAGTACAGATTGACCTAACCTATAACTCCAACCACATGGAGGGAAGTCGCCTCACACAAGACCAGACTCGTTACATATTTGAAACCAACACCATTGGTATTACCGATGAGGCCATTAATGTGGATGACATAACCGAGACCATCAACCACTTCAGTTGCATTGACCTTATCATTGAGCAAGCCGAAACAAAATTGACCGAGATGTTTATCAAGCAGCTGCATAGCACACTCAAAACAGGTACCTCCGATTCGCGCAAGTCATGGTTTGCCGTGGGCGACTACAAGCAACTGCCTAACGAAGTTGGTGGCATGAATACTGCCGCACCCGAAGATGTCCATAAACAAATAGTCGAATTGCTCAAAGAGTATAATCAGGTAAAACACCACACGATAGAGGACATAATTGACTTCCATCAGCGTTTTGAGACCATTCATCCATTTCAAGACGGCAACGGCCGTGTGGGACGCCTAGTGATGTTTAAGGAGTGCCTGAGAAATGGGATCGTGCCATTTATAATAACAGACGAGCTCAAAATGTTCTATTATCGTGGCTTGAGAGAATGGCCTCGCATAAAAGGCTATTTATTAGACACATGCCTTACCGCCCAAGATCAGTTTAAGGCATATCTTGATTATTTCAGAATTAAATATTGATTTTTAGCACACTGATTATCGTTAGCACAACGAAAAAATGCGATTATGTTAGACATGGTTTGTACTTTTCAATAGCCTTGAGTTCATCCAGGCCATCCGCGCCAACCTTGAGAAGCGCCTGGGCTAATCAAGCACATTACTTTATCTTATATAAAATGCCACCAGCCTTTGCGCTAGTGGCATTTTTCTTAATTAATAAAAATTGTTTATTTGCTGAACTTGCGACCGTTCCACTTGAGGGTCTTCTGCTTCTTGGTGCCGTTGTCGTACCAATATGTGATAACGATGTCTTTGCCCACGCGTGGCAGTGAATAGGTAATGTAAGCACCATCTTCAGTGTAAAGTGATGAATCGAAACCAGGCATCTGATAATAGGTCATCTTCTTGGTGGCATTGTTGTAGCGGTAGAACTGCAGTCCATCAAACTGCCCTGGAGAATACTTTCCATTTCTAAAACATTTAACATTATAGGCAAAGAGCTTGTGTTTTCCATCGGCCTCGTTCCAATAGCACATCTCCACTCTTACCACATCTTTGTCCCCTTCGTACTCATCAATACCCTCAAAAACAACATAGCCATTTCTGTTGTCTACAATAAGGTTCGTGTTTTTAACTTGAGGTTTACCATTGAGGTAATTAATCCATGCTTGCTTTGCACTTGCTCTAACTTCATTTAAGCAATCGTCATCGTTTTCGTTATAGACATAGTCATTTAGATACGCCCCAACAAAATCGCTAATGGTAGGTTTTGACCCTTTAAAGTTCACTTTAATGACATCTTGAGCGGCAAGCGCAAGTATACAACATGCAAAAATAATTGTTAATGATGTTCTTTTCATAATGATATTCTTTTGAGTTATTAAATAAAAGGACGAAATCACTATACATTTTTTACAGGTTAATAAAATTTCTCCCCCATTTCGGTCATGATGGAGGGAATATCAATACCCTGCGGGCAGTGACTGCTACAACTGCCACATGACAGGCAATCAAGTGGAGTGCTTATTGACTCAACCTTTTCGAGCTGTTGCTTAAGTCCCATGTCACCATCAACTTTATACTTGTTGTAATACTTCAAGAACTCAGGAATGTTAATTCCCATTGGGCAGTCGTCGGTGCAATAGCGGCATGCTGTGCATGGCACCTGCATCTGTTGCTTAAACATTGCCATAGCCTTGAATAGCAGGTCTCGATCGGCATCGGTGAAATTGTTATCGTCGTCAAAGGTACGCAGATTGTCTTCCACCTGCTCCATTGTACTCATTCCACTGAGGATTACCAGCACTTGTGGTAATGAGCGTACAAAGCGAAACATCCATGAAGCCAGCGACCACTCGGGATGTGCTTCATGCAGCATTGCATCGGCATGTGGATTAAGTCTCGACAACCGGCCTCCACGCACTGGTTCCATGACAACAATGGGGATGTCGCGCTCCTCAAGAATTCTATATTCCTCTTGAGTGTGAGAATATAGCCAGTCGAAGCAGTTTAGCTGAATTTGGGCAAAATCCCAGTCGTATTGCTCCACAAACCACCTTAACGACTCAATGCTTGCGTGGCATGAGAAACCGAGGTTGCGGATGCGTCCTTTTTCCTTTTGTTCTATGAGATAGGCAACACTGCCATCATCCACATAAGGATGAATTGTGTTGTCGCCAATAGCATGAATGAGATAAAAATCAAGATAGTCGGTTTTGAGTTTCTTGAGTTGAGTCTCAAACACATAGCGATAATCGGGATTGAAACCGATGTTGAACTTGGTGGCAAGATAGAAACTCTCACGTGGGTAATTAGGAAGCACTTCACCCAGAAAAGTCTCACTATCCTCATGATGATACATCCATGCCGTGTCGTAGTAGGTAACCCCACCGCGCATGGCTCGATCAATCATAGCACTCGCCTTTTCACGGTCGATGCGACCATTTTTCTCAGGCAAACGCATGTTGCCAAAGCCTAAACGAGAGATTTTTATATCCTTGTATTTTTTGTATTCCATAATGATTAAGTATAAGAGTTACAAGAAAACAAGATAACAAGGCAATATCATAGATAACTATTTCTTAAATAAATAACGGAGAGCTAAATAGCCTCCCACAATCTGAATCAAGCATCCTGGCCAGCCAAGGATAATGTCTTGAGAGGCTCTCTCAATAGAGCCGGTCATTAGCCACTCGGCAACAGAGCCAATGAGTTGATAAGCAATAACAACAAGAGCCACGGTGAGAAGAGTAACCTTGTTGCTTTTCTTAGCAATAAAAGCTGCCGCAAGAGCAAGCGTAACACTCTTGACGAGAATTATAGGCAGCATTGCTGCGGGGGGCATGCCAAAGAGCGCGCTATTTACTAGTGGCGACATCACTGCCGTGGTTAAGCCCACTGTAAAGCCATACTTATAGGCTGCCACAAGTGTAAAAAAATAGATAGGCAAGAATACTAGTCCTCCCTGAGGTATTAGATGACACAACTGTGGCAGAGCAATATTCCCTATTATAAATAAAGCTGCTACAAGATAGGTCTTAACTTGGTTGTAACTAAGTTGATACAACGCTACATTAGATGTTGATGATTTCATTTTGATATCGTTTTAGTTAAAAATTTTCTTATTATCACAAATGCTTGCTCTGGGTCGTCGACTCCTGTGGTCAACCGTTCTACCGGGCACACATCCGTACCAGCGCGATTGATTATATTGGGAACAAGTTTCTCCCACTCCACGTCAATTCCCGCATGACTTAAAACCTCAAATGCGGGCTCGCTCAGTAGCCGCGCATACACTTGTCTCACCTTACCTTTTGCCAAAAGCAATGCCGCCCCACGACCTATAACACGGTCGGCTACAACAGCATTTTCGAGGAAAGCAGGCGAAGTGCAGAGCATGTTGAATAAATCAGCTACTCCCCGATTGTTAAAATCCACAATCTTGCCACTGCTTGATGCCACACATCCTCTAATAGCATCATGATTAAGCCTAGCTTTTAAATCTTTAATAATTGAGTCATTTTTCACGGTCTAAAGTTACAAAAAAAACTTAGACACTAAATGGTTTTCTTTATTTTTCTATAAAAAATCTTCATGTAAGAAAAGATAAGAGCCACTTTAAATAAAGTCCATTAAATATTCCATAATGGCAATTATTTGGGCAATTTGTCCACTAGGCATAACAGCGAGAACTATTTTAAAGAAATTTCACCTAAATCACTTTGCTAAGTTGACGATTTTTCGCAACTTTGCAAGTTATTTTAAAATTGCAATTATATAATTCAGAAAAATGAGGATTACAGTAGAAGAACTGGCTGCACTTGTTAAAGGTTCAATTGAGGGAGACGGTAAAGCATATATTAACAACTATTCCAAGATTGAAGAAGCTACAACAGGCTGCTTGACGTTTCTAGCAAACCCCAAATACACTCATTATATCTACACAACAAAAGCTACAGCTGTGCTAGTGCGCAAGGACTTTGTTGCCGAGCACCCGGTCTCTGCGACCCTCATCAGGGTTGATGATCCTTACACTACTCTTGCTGATCTGCTAAACATGGTTAGCGCTCAAGCACCAGTAAGAACTGGTATAGAACAGCCTAGCTATATTTCAGACGGCACCACAGTGCCCGACGACATCTATGTGGGTGCTTTTGCATATATAGGCAAAAATGTAACTCTCGGTAAAAATGTGAAGATTTATCCACAAGCCTACTTAGGCGACAACGTAACCGTGGGTGATGATGTTATCATTTATCCTGGAGTCAAAATTTATCATGGTTGCAAGATTGGCAACCGATGCATTGTGCAAGCAGGAGCCGTGATTGGCGCCGACGGATTTGGTTTTGCCCCCAAGCAGGATGGTACTTATGAGAAAATTGCTCAAATAGGCATTGTGATACTAGAAGACGATGTGGAGATTGGTGCTAATACCACTATCGACCGCGCCACAATGGGATCCACTATCATAAAGCGAGGAGCGAAACTCGATAACCTCATCCAGATTGCTCACAATGTGGAGATAGGCGAGTCGACAGTAATGGCTGCTCAAGTGGGTGTTGCCGGATCCACAAAAATTGGTAAACACAACATGATGGGTGGTCAAGTGGGATTTGCCGGACACATTACAGTGGGTGACAACAATGGTTTTGGAGCTCAATCAGGCATCCCCAATAGTGTGGGCAGCAATCAGCGCATTCTGGGAACTCCCGGCATCAATGCCCTTGAGTTTGCCCGTCAAAATGTTTACTTCAAGCGTCTACCCGAGATGGCTCGCGACATTAAAGCCCTCAAGAAAGAGGTTGAAGAAATCAAGAAAGAAAAATAATTAAATAAATATTTCATACTGCACAATTTATTATGAAACAAAGCACATTAAAGGCTTCCTTTAGCGTTGCAGGCAAGGGATTGCATACAGGGCTTAACGTGGAGGCCACTTTTAATCCAGCTCCCGAAAACACAGGTTATGTTTTTAAGCGCACTGACCTTGAGGGAGAACCCACCATCGAGGCTCTTGCCGAGAATGTGGTAGCAACCAATCGTGGTACTGTTATAGCTAGTCGCACAGTAAAGGAGGCAAAAGTAGCAACTGTAGAGCATGCACTTGCAGCCCTATATGCCGCCGGCATTGACAACTGCCTAATTGAGCTTAATGCTCCTGAATTACCCATTCTTGATGGTAGTGCTATAGAATACTGCAATAAGATCGAGGAGGCGGGAATCGTTGAGCAACAGGCCGACAAAGAATTCTATGTTGTGAAACAACGCATTAAAGTGATGGATGAGAATACAGGTTCATCACTAATTGTACTGCCCGACGATGATTTCTCAATCGACACAATGATAGAGTTTGACTCTCCGGTTTTGCCTAATCAGTTTGCGTCGTTAAATTCCTTGAAAGATTTCAAGACAGAAATCGCTAGTAGCCGCACATTTGTCTTTGTTAGAGAAATCCAGCCGCTAGTAGAAAACAATCTAATAAAAGGTGGTGATCTTGATAACGCTATCGTTATCTATGACAAAAAAATGACTCAAGAGGAGCTTGACAAGATTGCCGATATTGCTGGAGTACCACACACGGCAGTTGACAAACTTGGTTACTTGAACCACAAGCCTCTCACCCACCCTAACGAGCCCGCTCGCCACAAGTTGCTCGACGTGATGGGCGACTTAGCACTGATAGGACGTCCGCTCAAAGGACGCATAGTCGCAACCAGACCAGGTCATACAATTAACACAAAATTATCTAATCAAATTCGCAAAGAGCTACGCTATCAAAACGTTCAGGCTCCAGTCTACAATCCTAATGTGCCTCCAGTGATGGATATCAATCGCATTAGAGAGTTACTCCCACATCGCTATCCCATGCAACTTGTCGACAAGGTGATTGAAATTAGCGACAACTACATTGTGGGCGTGAAAAACGTGACCAGTAATGAACCATTCTTCCAGGGGCATTTCCCCGAAGAACCAGTTATGCCTGGCGTACTCCAAATTGAGGCAATGGCACAAGTGGGAGGTCTTCTAGTACTTAACGGCATTGAGCATCCCGAAACCTACTCCACCTATTTCATGAAAATTGACAATGTAAAGTTCCGTCAGAAGGTAGTTCCTGGCGACACTCTCATTTTCCACATTTCATTCATGACACCCATGCGCCGCGGGTGCGCAGTGATGAAGGGTTATGCCTTTGTGGGCGAGAAAATAGTTAGCGAAGTAGAATTTATGGCTCAAATCATTAAGAACAAATAAATAGTAAACCCAAGAACAGAAAAGAAGATGAGTAATATTTCACCATTAGCATGTGTTAATGAAAATGCTAAGATTGGCAACAATGTAAAAATCGGTCCTTTTGTAACAATCGACGAGAATGTTGAAATTGGCGATAACTGCATTATTGATAGCAATGCAACAATCCACTCAGGAGCACGCATTGGCAAAAACTGTCACATCCACTCGGGTGCTGTAATTAGTGACATTCCACAAGACTTAAAATTCAAAGGCGAGGAGAGTGTTGTTATTATTGGTGAAAACACCAGTATCCGCGAGTTTGTAACCATCCACCGTGGCACAGCATCAAAGGGAAAAACAGTGATTGGCAAAAATTGCTTGATTATGGCTTATTGCCATGTGGCACATGATTGCTTGCTAGGGAACAATGTGATCATGTCTAACACCGTGCAACTAGCCGGTGAGGTGGTTGTAGGCGACTGGGCAGTGCTAGGAGGTGGCGCTCTAGTGCACCAGTTTACTCACATTGGAGAACATGTAATGCTTCAGGGTGGAACACTGGTTAATAAAGACCTTCCTCCCTACATTATGGCTGGTCGTTATCCCATGTCCTATGAGAGAGTTAATTCCATTGGCATGCACCGTCGTGGTTTCAGCGATGCTCAAATCACAAGAATTCAAGATGTTTACAGAATGCTTTACATGTCGGGGCTTAATACCCGTGACGCTCTTGCCAAAATCGAAGCCGAGATGCCACAATTTCCTGAGCGTGATGCTATTGTTGACTTTGTAAAAAACTCTAAGCGAGGAATAGTGAGAATGGGAATATAAGTATCCAATTTTCAATCGTTATAAATAAACGGAAACATAACCACGCCGGATAATGTTTCCGTTTATCTTTTTATCACTCATCGACATTTTATAGCTCATCGAGCTTGTTACTTCCTATAACATAATAAATCCTGCTTAATATTTTTTTCAAGTCTTCATTGTTGGGCATGAGCCTATGAGCTTTCTCTAGATAGGGCAAAGCCTCTTGATAGAGCTTGATGGCATCACTCGAACGATGATCATCATTAGCAATAGCTTTGCTATAAAGGGCATTACCAAGGTCGAACAGTCCCATGCCATAGTTGGGATTTAATTCAACCGCTTTGTTATAAAATGGCAAAGCCGCATCCACACCATTTTGAGTGTAGATTAATCGTCCCTTTAAGTTATAATATTCGGCTACGGTAGAATCGGAGCGTAACACTTCATCTAGCAACTCGTTAGCCTCCTCATAGTTTCTAGTCTTGAGATAGTAATTAATCAGAATTCTCACATATCGTGGATCTTTAGCTCCCAGCTTGTCATGTGCCTCATGGGCTACACTCACAAGATAAATTGTGTCTTGGACTTTAAGCAAAGCATCAATCCATGCGTCGTAGAGACCTTTTTTTCTATAATTATGATTTCGCGCGTCGGCAAACTTTTCAACAGCTTTAGTGTATTCATTATTTTGGTAAGCTGCAAGACCTTGAAAAAACCTATTATAACCTATGATTGTATCGGCCTCAGCTATTTTTCTCTTTTTAGCCCATTCGCTTTGAGCTGTGTTGCAATAGATATCCCATGCTTTATAGGCATTAGCCCAGTCCCCAGCCAAATAGAAATCCCCTGCGGCGGCACTATAGTCAACAAGATGTTCCAGTACACGATTAACAATATCTTTTGAATACTTGGTCTTAAATTTCCTTTTCTTTGTCTTCTTATCAATTATTGGATTTCCGCGCTTGTCGGCAAGGAAAATAGTATCTTTCGATAACGCCACTTGAAACTTGTCGTAACCATCAATCAGCGCTATGGCGGCATCAGTTTGTTTAATCTTCTCTCCTGCAGCTTTATTGTTCATCATCTTGTCATAGATGAAGAATTGTATTTTTCCCGCCACCCACCATGGCTCAGCCTTCTCACGGGTGTCGGCGTTTTCAAGTGCTTTATTGATTTTTTTTAAAGAGTTCTTGTAGTTGTCGACAGTAAGTGTCATGGCACTAATGTCTTTTTTTACCTCATCAACAAGACGTTGCTGTGCCATTGCCGGCGCAACAAAGCTCAATAAACCAATCAATGCAAGTACTTTGCTTTTCATCATTTTACCACAAGGGAAGTAGATATCCTTTAAATATTAACGCTGTGCACAATCATTATTGCCCATAACGTTGTGCACAGCGTTATTTTAACTATTATAAAATTTTATTTTTTCAGCAAGTCAAGTTTGTACTCAACGTCCTCAATGAAACGACCCGCTTGAGTTTTGCTACCATCCTTATCTAGATCTTTAGCCTTCTTGAACAATGGCAGTGCTTTCTCATAGAGTGGCACAAGCTTGGGAGCAAGCTGAGCGTTAGTAGCGGTTGGGTTTTCCTCAATAATTTTCTCGGCACGATTATAGATTACACGACCCAAGTCATAGAAACCATTGGGAAAATCGTCATCCACTTCACAAGCTTTCTCATAGTAGGGCTCAGCGGCATCCAGTCCATCTTTCTGCTCAACAATAAAACCTTTCATGTCATACATCAATCCACTAGCAGGATCGGCAGCGATGGCTTGGTCGATGTAACTAATGGCATCGGTATAGTTTTTAGCGTCGCAGTAGTTTTGGATAATATTTGCTAAGCAAGAGTTTCTGAAGTCTACTACTTGATTTTCAGTATAACCTTTGCCAATAGCATTCTTGAAAGCATTATAGGCAGCATTGTAGTTTTTAATTTGGTAGGCCGAATATCCCTCATAGAAAGCTACTTCACCAAGTGTAGCATCTTCAAACTGAACATCCTTAGTTAGCGAAGATCCAACAAGCTGATTGAAGAAGTTGAACGCTTTGAAAGAGGTGGCAAAGTCATTACCCATAAGACCTGAGTTACCCACATTGAGCACATCGTTGATGTGACCCGAGAGCATTGCAACAATGTCCTTCGAGTATTTTGTTTTGAATTTAGGCTTACCGGTTTTCTTGTCCATCTTAGGAGTGCCATCTTTGTTAGTCTCAATGATGGTATCCAGTGGCAACGCCTTTTGCAAGAGTTCAAATCCATTCATCAAGGCTGTAGCACGCTCGCCAACTGTAGGGTCGGGAGCATCGGGGTTTTGCCCATGAGCCAAAGTGTATTCTCCAAAGAGTTTGTCATACTTGTCAAACTCGGCCTTACCCGCTTTGAACAGTTCTTCGGCAGTTTGAGCCTGTGCTCCCATCACCATGAGTGATGCGCAAGCAACAAATAAGAAAATCTTTTTCATAATTCAACTAAAAAATTATTGTTATTAATGTTGGTTATATTGTCACATTTTATTAATTGTCAATGTCGTCGAAGGGTAAAGTACCTTCTTGGTCATAAGACTGATTATTGTTGTTATCGTTTAATTGGTCATCATTATTTTCAATGATTTGTTGTTCCTCGGCAGGGAATTCAAGATTCTGTTGCAAGCCTTCACCCTCAGGGATATATTCCTCTATTTTTTCGGGTTCAGAGTCAACTTTACAAACCGATGCTATCTCATCATTCTTCTTCTCAAGGTTAATTAGTCTCACACCTTGAGTAGCACGTCCTTGAACACGCAAATCAGCGACCTTGAGGCGAATGGTGATGCCTGACTTGTTAATGATAACAATATCATTGCTGTCATTAACGTTGCGTATCGAGATTAGCTTACCAGTCTTTTCTGTAATATTAATTGTCTTGACGCCCTTAGCACCACGGTTAGTCACACGGTAATCATCAAGTTTTGAACGCTTGCCCATACCTTGTTCCGAAACCACAAGCACATCGTCTTGCGCACTAGAACGCATGCAAACCATTCCAATTACCGCATCGTCATCGTCATCAAGAGTCATACCCTTAACGCCAGTTGCTGTTCTACCCATTGGGCGAACTTTGGTTTCAGAGAAGCGTATTGCACGACCATTGCGGTTGGCCATTACAATTTCAGAATCTCCCTCGGTGAGCACAGCCCCAATGAGTTGGTCGTCTTCCCTAATGTTAAGAGCATTAACACCATTTACACGTGGACGAGAGAACTCCGAAAGTCGGGTACGTTTCACGATGCCATTCTTAGTGCCAAAAACGATAAAGTGGTTTTGGTTATATTCGGGGTCTTTCAACTTAGTGGCTCGAATGAATGCATAGATGCGATTCTCAGGTCCAATATTGAGCACATTTTGTATAGCGCGTCCCTTTGAATTCTTGGCACCTTCAGGAATCTCAAACACACGTAGCCAGTAGCAACGTCCCAATGCAGTGAAGAACAGCATGTAGTTGTGATTGGTGGCTTCATAGATATATTCGATGAAGTCCTCATCGCGCGTAGCACTACCCTTTGCTCCCACTCCACCGCGATTTTGAGTGCGATATTCGCTCAATGGTGTGCGCTTGATATAACCAAAGTGAGAGATAGTGATAATCATGGGATCGTCGGGATAGAAGTCCTCAGCATTCATCTCCTCGGCTGCATACTCGATTTGAGTGCGACGCTCATCACCAAATTTCTCACGCACTTCGATTAACTCATCTTCCATCACCTTGCGGCAAACGTCGGGGTTAGTCAAAATTTCCTCTAGGTGCTCAATAGTTTTCAAGAGCTCTTCCATCTCGGCATGCAGCTTGTCTTGCTCAAGATTAGTGAGCTGACGCAGGCGCATCTCGACGATGGCTCGCGTTTGCACGTCATCAAGGTTAAATCTCTCACCCAAGCGTTGCCGTGCCTCATCGGTGGTTTTACTGCTACGAATAATGTGAATTACTTCGTCAATATTATCACTGGCAATGATAAGTCCCTCAAGGATATGAGCACGTTCTTTAGCTTTCTTGAGCTCATACTCGGTGCGTCTTATAACCACCTCGTGCCTGTGCTCTAGGAAGTATTCAAGCATCTGCTTGAGGTTCACCGTTTGTGGGCGCCCCTTAACCAGACACACATTATTAACGCTGAATGACGACTGCAACTCAGTCATCTTGTAAAGCTTGTTGAGTAGTACATTAGCGTTAAAATCTTTCTTAACGTCAATCACGATGCGCATGCCATGACGGTCGCTCTCGTCGTTGATGTTAGAAATGCCGTCAATGCGCTTGTCTTCCACTAGCGAAGCTATATTTTCAATGAGCTCGCGCTTATTAACATTGTAAGGAATCTCGGTTACAACAATCTTGTCATGACCATTATGAGTCTCAATCTCGGCTTTAGAACGAATGACAATGCGTCCTTTACCGGTCTCAAATGCGTCTTTAACTCCCTGATAGCCATGAATTATACCACCAGTAGGGAAATCGGGGGCGATGATATATTTCATCAATCCCTCGGTGTCGATTTCAGGGTTCTCAAGAACGGCAAGACATGCATTAATCGACTCGGTGAGGTTGTGTGGAGCCATATTGGTCGCCATGCCCACCGCAATACCCGATGCTCCATTGACAAGAAGATTAGGGAAACGAGTAGGTAACACTTCGGGCTCTTCCAGAGTGTTGTCGAAGTTTGGGACAAAATTGACTGTGTCCTTGTCCATGTCGCGCATCATTTCCTCACCCATTTTTCCTAGGCGAGCCTCGGTATAACGCATAGCAGCTGGGCTATCGCCGTCAACCGAGCCAAAGTTTCCTTGTCCGTCTACTAGAGGATAACGCATTGCCCAGTCCTGGGCCAATCGCACCATGGCAAAATAAACCGACGAGTCGCCATGAGGATGATACTTACCAAGCACATCTCCCACAATGCGTGCCGATTTCTTGTAGGGAGCATTAGAAAAGTTCCCCAGTTTCTCCATACCGTAGAGCACACGTCTGTGCACTGGCTTAAAGCCATCACGCACATCAGGTAGTGCTCTCGAAACGATTACCGACATTGAATAATCAATGTAGCTGGTTTTCATTTCGTTTTCGATATTGATCTCAATAATTCGATCGTTATTCATTTCAAAATATTTAAAATTTTACATAGGGCATGCTGCAAATCCAGCGAAATTTTGCCTCAATCCTCACAGGCATGCCATTATCATTAATTTTAACTTACAAAGATAATGATTTTCTTTGAAATATATCACATTATTAATTGAATATTTTCATCATAAAATTGGCACGAGAATTGCATTTAAGAATTTTTAGTTATTAAGGAGGATTAGTATAATATTTTTATTACTTTTGCAGCCCTTAAATAGCTTTCAAAGGTTATTAATAAAGTGAACACTGATTGATAAAATATGACTTATAAAGAATTAGACCTACTTAACAAGAATGAGCTCATGACACTCATGCAACAAAGAATTGACCCCATTGTTGATGGTGTTGACTTTGCTAGCGATGAGGATGATGAGGACATGGACGATGGCCCGTCAGGTAGTGGCTCACAGGCATCGGGTGCTGGAGGTGAGAAACGCACCCAGCGACGTAATGTCACAAAAAATGACAATGCGACACCCACCATCAACAAGTATGGCAAAGATATCACCAAGCAGGCTGCTAACCATGAGCTAGACCCAGTTGTGGGACGTGAGCGCGAGATAGAGCGACTGGCGCAAATTTTAAGCCGCCGCAAGAAAAACAATCCTGTGCTAATTGGTGAGCCTGGTGTTGGAAAATCGGCTATCGTCGAGGGGCTGGCTCAACGCATTGTTGAACGCAAGGTGGCTCGTGGTCTCATGGACAAGCGCATTGTAGCGCTCGACATGGCAGGAGTTGTTGCCGGCACAAAATATCGTGGTCAGTTTGAGGAAAGAATCAAGGCAATTATTGATGAAGCGTCGAGCTGTGATGACATAATATTGTTCATTGATGAGATTCACACAATTGTGGGTGCGGGTAACGCCAGTGGCTCAATGGACGCAGCCAACCTACTCAAGCCAGCTCTTGCCCGAGGAGAACTGCAATGCATTGGTGCCACCACGCTTGATGAATACCGCAAAAACATTGAGAAAGATGGCGCCCTCGAGCGTCGTTTCCAGAAGGTTATTGTTGATGCGTCCACTCCCGAGGAGACCCTAGAAATATTAACAAACATCAAGGATGCCTATGAGAAGCACCATGGTGTTAACTATACCGAAGCCGCATTAAAAGCCTGCGTCACTCTAACCGATCGTTACATTAGCGACCGCGCCTTCCCCGACAAGGCTATTGATGCGCTAGATGAAGCTGGTTCACGAGTTCATATTTCTAAAGTGGAAACACCCAAGGAGATAGAAGAACTAGAGAAACAAATACAAGAGGCTCAGGAGAATAAGCTCAAAGCGGTTCAAGCACAAAATTTTGAAAGCGCCGCCAATTATCGCGACCGACAAGAAAAACTAAAGCTAGAACTCCAGGATTTCAAAGCCAAGTGGGAGGATGAGCTTGACAAGAAGCGTGAGACAGTCGATGAAAACGACATTGCTCAAGTGGTGGCTATGATGACTGGGGTGCCAGTGCAACGCATAGCCCAGAGCGAAGGCATTAGACTTCTTGGCATGAACGATGAGCTAAAAACCAAGATAATAGGGCAAGATGAGGCTATCGACAAGATTGCCAAGGCAATAAGACGCAACCGTGTGGGCTTGAAAGACCCTAATCGTCCCATTGGCTCTTTCATGTTCCTGGGACCAACAGGCGTGGGCAAGACCTTGCTTGCCAAGCGTCTTGCTGAATTTCTCTTTAACTCACCCGATGCATTAATTCGCATCGACATGAGTGAATACATGGAGAAGTTTAATGTGTCACGACTGGTGGGAGCGCCTCCAGGCTACGTGGGTTATGAGGAAGGTGGACAACTCACGGAGAAAGTGCGTCGCCATCCTTACTCGGTAGTGCTTCTTGACGAGATAGAGAAAGCTCACCCCGACGTGTTCAACATGCTACTTCAAGTTCTTGATGAAGGGGCATTAACCGACAGCTTGGGCAGGAAGGTAGATTTTAAGAACACTATTATAATCATGACATCAAACATTGGTACACGAGAACTTAAGGACTTCGGTGCCGGTGTGGGCTTCAACACACAGGAACTCACAAAGGAACGCTCCGACTCGGTAATCCGAAAAGCGCTGAACCGCAGTTTCTCTCCTGAGTTTCTCAACCGCGTTGATGACATTATTACCTTCTCAAGCCTCGGCAAGAACGATATCCTCAAAATTGTGGATATTGAGTTAGAAATGTTCTATAAGCGCGTAGAAGAACTAGGTCACAAGCTTATCATTACCGATGCCGCTAAGAATTTTGTCGCCGACGCCGGTTTTGACATCCAATATGGTGCCCGCCCACTGAAGCGAGCTATCCAAACTCATATCGAGGACCCAATGTCAGAACTACTGCTCAAGCACGAGGACGCAACAGGAGCGACAATAACTATTGACGTCAAAGATAATGAAATTATTGCCACCCTCAATCAATAAGTGACAATATTTCACAATAGCAACTATAAATGTCACACCACAATGGTTGTGGCATTTTTTTTGCTACATTATTAGTCAAAACATAATAATAAAAAACTATTTACAATATGGCAAAAGGTTCAATTGGGGTTACTACAAATAATATATTCCCCGTAATTAAAAAATTCTTATACAGCGACCACGAGATATTCTTGCGTGAGCTAGTTTCAAACGCTGTTGATGCTACACAAAAATTAAAAACCCTCGCCGTAGCAGGAGAGTTTAAGGGTGACACACAAGACCTGAAAGTAAACATAATCCTTGATAAGGATGCTGGAACCCTCACGGTTAGTGATAATGGCATTGGCATGACCCAAGATGAGGTCGACAAATACATTAATCAAATAGCATTCTCGGGAGCTGAGGAGTTTCTTAACAAGTATAAAGACAGCGCTAATGCTATAATTGGCCACTTTGGACTGGGATTCTACTCGGCATTCATGGTATCAAAGAAGGTTGAAATTCGCACTAAATCCTACCAAGAAGGTTCAAAGCCTGTGCTATGGTCATGTAACGGCTCACCTGAATATGAAATGAGTGAGTGTGACAAGTCCGAACGAGGAACCGACATTGTTCTCTATATAGATGATGATGAAAAAGAATTCCTGGAGCAATCACGCATAAGCACACTGCTTAATAAGTATTGCAAGTTCTTGCCAGTACCAGTAGTGTTTGGAAAGGAGCAAGAGTGGAAAGATGGTAAATATGTCGACACCGACAAGGACAAGGTTATCAACGACATTGAACCATTGTGGGCACGCAAGCCCAGTGAGCTCAAGGATGAAGATTATATCAAGTTCTATCACGCAATCCAGCCGGCTCAAGATGACCCATTGTTCTGGATACACCTAAATGTTGACTATCCATTCACCTTGACTGGTATTCTTTATTTCCCAAAGATTAAAAACAATCTTGACATTCGCAAAGACCGCATTCAGCTCTATTGCAACCAGGTGTTTGTAACCGATAGTGTAGAAGGAGTCGTCCCCGAGTTCATGATGCTGCTCCAAGGCGTTATCGATAGTCCCGATATTCCTCTAAACGTTTCGAGGTCTTACCTACAAGCCGACCGCAACGTGAAGAAGATATCTTCCTACATCACCAAGAAAGTCGCAAGTCGCCTTGAGGAAATTGCCAAGAACGACGCTAAGGCATTTGAGGAAAAATGGAATGATATCAAGATTTTCATTGAATATGGAATGCTCAGCGATGAGAAATTCAAGGAAGCAGCGGCTAAGTTTGCCTTACTTCAAAACACTGACGGCAAATACTTTAAGCTAGAAGAATATAAAGAACTAATCAAGGGAAACCAGACCGACAAGGATGGCAACTTGATTTATCTCTATGCAACCGACAAAACTGCCCAGTACACCTATATTAAATCAGCCCAAGAAAAAGGTTATGATGTACTAGTAATGGATGGGCAGCTAGATATTCCATTTGTGGGACTACTCGAGCAGATGAATGAGAAATCGCGCTTTGTGCGTGTGGATAGCGATGTTGTTGACAACCTTGTACGCAAAGAAGACACCAAGGATGCAGAACTCACAACCGAGCAACGCGAGATTGCCACCACATTGTTTAAATCGCAAATTCCCGCCATCGATAAGAGCGAGTTTATGGTAACCTATGCCGCAATGTCGCCTACGGCTCAACCAGTAGTCATCACTCAGAGTGAGTACATGCGACGCATGAAGGACATGGCTGTATTCCAGCCTGGCATGAGTTTCTACGGAGAATTCCCCGACACTTACAATTTCACTCTTAATACCAATCATCCACTCATTAAGAGAGTAATTGACAATGCTACCGCGGCAGTCAAAGAAGAGCTAAAGCCCATTGATGATGAACTAGCCGCAACTAATGCTGTTATTAAGGCGATTCGAGATCTTGACAAGGACAACAAAGGTGTGCCAGAAGATAAGAAAGAAGACCTCAAGAAAAATGAAGACAAAGCTCATGCGTTGCGCGACAAGAAAGACGAAATCATCACCAATTATGCCAATGGGCAAGACACCGTTAAGCAACTCATCGACATCGCGTTGCTGGGCAATGGTTTGCTCAAGGGAGAGGATTTGAATGCGTTCCTAAAACGCTCGGTTGATTTACTATAATAATTTCAGCCCATTACCTTAAAGAAAGACAGGATTTCACTTGAGTGAAGTCCTGTCATTTTCTTATAGTATCAAGCTTATAACGCTTCATCACAAGAAGCATTATATCATCTTAATTCATTCTCGATGAGTTCTACCTCGTGACGGAATTTCTTTTCTATCGAGAGGCGTTGCTCAATTTGCTTGCAAGCATGCAACACTGTGGCATGGTCACGTGAGAGCTTCAAGCCAATGTTGGTTGATGACATTTGTGTCGATTTCTTGGTGAGATACATCACTAGCTGGCGTGCATCGCTCACTTCTCGCTTGCGTGTCTTGCCATAAAGCAATTCCAAGTCAATCTTATAGTACCGTGAAACAGTTTCGGCAATCATCTCAAACGTGAGCTGTTTCTTGTTAACTTTAACACTGTTACCAATCACAGTTTTTGCGAGATCTAAGTCAATCTCTTGGTTCAGCATTGTGGCATGAGCAAGCAATGCCACTACAATTCCTTCCAAGTCGCGCACGCTCTCGGTCACATTCTCGGCAATGTATTCTATAACATCATCGGTCATCGCCAGTCCGTCTTGTGCAGCTCTCATCTTGAGCACTCCACGGCGCAATTCCATGTCGGGCTTATAAAGCTCAACTGTCATGCCCCACTTGAAACGAGAGATGAGACGTGGAACCATACCATCCAGTTCAGAAGGACGACAGTCGCACGACATGATGAGTTGTTTCTGGTTTTGATGCAGATGGTTGAAAATGTGGAAGAATGTGTTTTGAGTTGCAGTCTTGCCAGCAAGTTCTTGAATGTCGTCAAGAATGAGAACATCAATGCTTTGATAGAAGCTGATAAACTCATTAACCTTGTTTTGCTTAACGGCACTGGTGTATTGCATCTCAAAGATGCGAGATGTGGTATAAAGAACCCTAGTGCGAGGACGCAATTCCTTGATTCTAATACCTATGGCTTGGATAAGATGAGTTTTACCCACGCCAGTGGTACCAAAGACAAACATTGGATTGAAAGTCTTGCAGTTAGGATCCTCGGCAATAGCTTTACCCACACTCACTGCCAGCTTGTTGCTAGTGCTACAACAGTAGTTCTCAAAGGTGTAACGAGGATTAAGCTGAGGGTCGATGTCATCGAGTTCAACTTGTTCAAATGGATTTGCAACCTGTTGTGACTGCTTGTTGACTTTGCTATTTAGTTTCACACTCGAATGGTCGTGCTCCAGAGTTACCGAAGAGCTGGGAGTTCCTTCTACTATATTAAAAGAGTAGAAGAGTTTCACATCTTGCCCATAAACACGACGCAAAACCGAACTAAAAAGCTGGAAGTAATTATTCTCAATTTGCTGAACAAAGTATTGTGATGGCAATTTTATGGTGAGCTTATTATCCTTATAACTCACTGCGACAATAGGCTCGAACCACACGCTGAACTGCTCTGGTTCAAGATTGTCACGCAGGATTGAAAGGCATTTACTCCACAATTCCATGTTATTATCTATATTCACTTCTTTGTTCATTTACTTCAATTTGCCTGTAAGGGGCTTGTTTTAGCATTACAAAATTCGCACTATATTTCAGAAAAAAAAATCGAGTAAAAATTTGCTTTTTTAAAATCTTTTGTAATATTATTGATTATCAGCCACTTAAACAATGGTTTATCAACAATAATAGCATTGAATATGCACCTCTCTATTTTTCAATGATTTATAATAGAAATAAAAATTATTACACTAAATAGAATTACTCAACAAGTCCATAAAATGGGATTGTTAAGCTTTTTTATTTTCATAGTTATGTAAATCAAAAAAATGCTTATTTAGAATTGTTCTGAATAAGCATTTTTTCATAAAACTACCACAATTTAGAAAACTTTGATAGTTACATACCGCTTGGGGTTAGCTTTAATATCACTCAGCAGCGAATCCAGGCTCATTACGGCACCATTAGCGTTATCATATAATTGCCTATCATTCAGTAATAAGCCAAGCGATGAGTTTTTATCATTGAGCTTTGTATTTAACTCAGCGGTGAGTACTTTTAGATTAGCAAGTGTAGCATTGAGGTCATTGATTGTGGTTTGAAGTTGCTCAGTAGGCAACTCTTTAGCTTTAGTATTAAGAGTAGAACTAAGCGACTGAATGTTTACCATCGCTCCATCAACCTTGGTGGTAATGCCATTAAAGTCCTTGACAACACCAGGCACATTGTTATTGAGATTTCCCGACAATGCCGAGAGATTAGCCATTAGCAGGTTTAGATCATTAGCGCTAGTGTTTATTTTGGCTACAATATCATCGATTTGAGACACCGAATTATTCAGAGCGGGATTAGAAAGAAGCTTATTAACATTAACTAATATTTCATTGACATTAGGCATTATTTCATTAATGTGAGGCATCACATCATTCCCCACCTTGTCCATGATGCCGGCATTTATAGAGCTAGGAATCTCAGCTCCTACTTTATAGTAAGATTTATTATCAGATAGATTAAGAGTCAAGGATGACGTTCCCAGCAGGTCGGTCGACAATGTCACTGAAGATCCAACGGGAATCTTGAGGTCATTGTCCAGACTCAATTTCACAATTATCTCATTAGTTTTATAGTCATAGTTCATTTCCTTAATAAGTCCCACAGGATAGCCATTAACTTGCACTGGTGCCGACACATTAAGTCCATTCACTTTTTCAAACTTAGCTATATAAAAGTTGGCGGGCTCAAAGAGGTTTATTCCCTTGAGGAATTCAATTCCCCAGTAAAGCAAAGCTACACCCAATACCATCACAATGGCTATTATAACGTTTTTGGAAAAAAACTTTTTCATTTCTAAAGAGTTATTATCAATTATAATATTTCAACCAAAAAATCATATTTATAAAAACAATTTGCAAAATTAAGAAAAAAAATCTTTCGAGACTATTCCAAAAAGACAAAAATATAGCATAAAACTTCTTTTAATAAAAAACAAATTGATACCACCAACCTACTCCCACGCATCAAGATCACTCTCGATTGCCGGCATTGAAGAGCGCTTAAACACAGGCTTTTTAATACCTCGACGCTGTTGAGTATTATAGTCTTTTAGCAAAGTAAAAGAATGCTTGCCCAGCAGAACTATTGCCACAAGGTTGCAAAGTGTGAGAAGAGCCATGCACACATCGCCCATGCTCCACACCAGGTCAAGACTTGAGAGTGCACCAATCATTACCATCACACCACCCGAGAGAATGCGAAACACTTGCAACACCCATCGCTTGCGAGTTAGGAAAAGGATATTAGCTTCGCCATAGTAATAATTACCAATTATACTACTGAAAGCAAAGAACAAAATCGCCATTGCCACAAAATATTTCCCCGAAGGTCCAATTTGTGATTCTAGAGAATACTGGGTAAGAATGATACCATTGTAATCACCACTGCTGTATAATCCACTGAGCAAAATAATGAATGCTGTACAAGAGCAAACCACAAGAGTGTCGGTAAAAACACCTAGCGATTGTATAAGCCCCTGTTTCACTGGATGAGACACTGTCGCAGTGGCAGCAGCATTAGGCGCAGAACCTTCACCAGCCTCATTACTAAAAAGTCCACGTTTCACACCTTCTCTCATGGTAATGCCTATTGCGCCACCAGCCAACTGCCCTACCCCAAACGCATCATCAATAATAATCCTGAACATCGTGGGTATCAAATCGTAATTCATGCACACCACCACCAATGCCAGTATAAAATAGCCTATAGCCATCACCGGCACAATAATGCTACTAAACTTGGCAATGCGATGAATGCCACCAAAAGCTATAAATAGTGAGATGGCGACAAGTATCATGCCCACAACAGTAGAGTCAAGCCCGAAGGCTTGATGCATTGCATTAGTGATTGTATTGCTCTGGATAGAGTTGTAAGAGAGTCCAAAAGTGAGAATTAACAGCACGGCAAAAAGCACTGCCATCCACTTGCAATGGAGGCCATGCAGGATATAATAAGCTGGACCGCCAATGAACGACTCGCCGTTCTTGCGCTTATAGAGCTGCGCAAGAGTTGATTCAACAAAAGCTGTTGCCGCACCTATTAGCGCAATCATCCACATCCAGAATACCGAGCCGGGCCCACCAACGGCAATCGCCGTGGCAACACCCGCCAAGTTTCCGGTACCCACACGAGTGGCGACCGATATAGCAAAAGCTTGAAATGAAGAGATGTGATGCTTGTGTTTGGATTTTTCTTTAGGGACCGAGTCGGCTAATGATCTAATCATTTCAGGAAACATGCGGAACTGCACAAAGCGAGTGCGAATAGTAAAAAATATACCACATGCAACAAGCGCAAATAGCAAACTGTGAAAATTCCATCCCCACAGAGCGTTGCTCACTTGTTCAAAGAAAGCATTCAGCTCTCCCTCGGCCGACAAGAATTCAGTTAGCCATTCAAGCATCTTTCATGATTATTATTGTTGAAAATACTTATTATATATTTCACGATACTGCGGCATTTTTTTTACACGTGATATCCACTTGTTGAAGTTGTCGCATAATTCTTTGTTATCCTTTTGCAGAGTGAGGGACTGAAATTGAGAAAAACTAATAGCCGTAGAAATGTCAACTCCCGGATGACTGGCAGCCATCTTGCGAGCTATCGTCTCATTAATTACCGCATATTTAATGTCGCCAGTAGCCACCATCAAGAACAGCTGCTCAGGACCATAGACCGAATCGGAGACGACAAAAATCGTATCACCAATCTCACGCGACAAGCTAATGATGCGCTCACGCATGGGCGAGCCCTTCACAATATTAACGGTATCACCGGCAAGGTCGAGTTGCGAGTTAACGGCAACTCCATGGTCGGTAATGCGTTGCACGAGCACCTGCTTGTCAAGATACAATGCTTGTGTAAACAGATATTGAGCCTTGTTCTCTCGAGTGACAGGAAATTGTGCCGCCATAACATCATAGAGACCACTATTCAAACCCTCGAGCGCCACCTTTAGGCTAACGATAGGATGATATTTCATCACAACATCGCAACTATCGGCAAGAAGCCGCAAAAAATCGTAATTAAATCCACCAAGGGTGTCGCCATAAGCATAACACGACAACGGGGAGTACTCAATGGCCACATCGATGGTATCACCTCCACTAGCGCTTGTAACTCTGCCATGTGACGAAACTTGAATGGTGTTACCCCCGCAGTTCTTAAGAGATATCATCGCCACTATTACAGCCACCAGCAAAGCCACATAAAGCCCTAGTTGCCATTTTTTTATCTGAGTTATTTTCTTAAGCATTATTATTTTTATCTTTAATTTACAAAGTCAACCGATATTCCTAACTGAAAACGGCCAGGATTAAGTGGGTAATGAGGAATAGAGAAATAATTATTTCCACCGAACAACCCCTTGTTGGCGTGACTATACATGACATAGAAACGAGCCTTTTTAAGCTTAAAATTAGCATAAACATCGGCAAATGCAAAATTTCCACACTCTATCTCACTTTGGTTATAGAATGACATAATGGCAGGATTGTAGGCAGGTGCATGATATTTAGTATAGTAGTTGCAATCCACACCAACCTGAACATCAAGCACTCGTGCAATCCTAAATTTGAGATACATGTTGCTAAAAATGGAAAACTTGGGTAATGGCAGCACGGAGGCGTTTGAGGATGTTTGATAAGTAACCTCGTTGTCCCAATTAAATATACCAAATCCCAAGTGATTAGTAAGTGATGCGTTAAGGACATGCACAGCACTAGAGCTTTGCTCAGGCAAAGAGTTATTATTAAAATAGATATAATTATTTAATGTCTCATAGCCCACATTGATAGAAGTGTAAATCCATGGCAAGTTAAGAACCCCACCTGCCCTAAAACGCTGAACCTTAGAGAACTTATTATCCCATGCGTAATGGTTGGAAACAAACTGTTTAAGCAGATAAGGAGCCTCAAGATTCTTGAAATATCCATAGGCTTTGAGACTCACCGTGTCGCCAAAAAGCTTAAAACGGGTTGTAACACTACCTTCAATATCAATGTCGCCTGAGACATCGCCCAGTAAGCCAAATTGTGCAGTAGCGGCATAGGTAAGAATAGAACCTCGTTGTTTCGTCAACTGTCCACCCACCCACAGCAGTTGCTGAGTTTTGGTAGGATCAATAGTGACCGGCAGTTCCACGAGTCCCTCAGGCAACTCTTTACCACTCACCGTGTCAACCACCTGCTTGTAGCGACGCATCTCATGAGTGGCATAGACTGAGAATCCAAATTTAGCATATTTGTTAAACCCCTCAAGTAGTGACACACCCAAGGTGTTACGCAAGCGCCAGTAGCGAGTAGTCTCGTCGGTGCCAGTAAGCGATAAATAAGAGTTCTCAAAGAAAGATTGATCCTGTGCGGCATTCTGATTTAAGAATAAATGCTTAGAAGTTTTAAAGTCGGCAGTCCATATAAAGCGTGTTACAGGAATGTAGGTACGCCCAATGATAGTGTCGGTCACCGAGTCGCGCTGGTACTTGTAATGCCCCACATTGTAGCTTTGGTTCAAGTAGAATTCCAGTCCAGTCATTTTACTATGCGCAGCAGTGAGATAGGTGGGAATACTTTTATTATCAACCTTAGTTTCGCCACCTTGAACCTTGGCGGGATCGGTAATATACTGGTCGTCGGTTATCCCACCATTTTCTTTACCCAGGTAATTGTAGCTGTTAAAGAAAGTCTGCATCTCATAACGGTCGCCAATGTAACTACCGAAGAGGCTCCATCTAAAATTCTTGTCGGCTTGATAATTATAAGAGCCCTTAGAATAGATGTAGTCAATGGCTCCCCCCAGTTGCAACTTCTTGTCAACATTTCCTGAGAAAAGTACCTGTGTGCGATCCTGATTGCTGTACTTGTTACCACCTGTATTGTGGGAGATAATAGTCATGGGGATGCGAGTGTTGTAATATCGCTGAGTCGCGACACCAGGAAGCCAACTATCAATAGCATCTTGAAAAAAGAAATCACTTGTTGGCTTACGCTGGAAGAATATCTGATTCTGCCCCGACGCTCCAAAGTTTCCCGTAGTAGCCCATGCGGTGCTCTGATGAGATGGGATAAACGATTTGTGATAGTTCAAGAACAGAGTGTCGATAGTTGACTCATAGTGTAGTCCAAGCGGTTCACTTATAGACCAAGCATAGCTAGGCTCAACTTTCACTTTTTTACTCTTAGTTGCCCCACTTGTGGCACTAGTCAACGATTGAAATTGAGCATTCATTGCTAATGTACTCACGAGCATTAGCAGTAATGATGTATAATATTTTCTAAAATTTTTCATTATTTAATTGCAAAGTTAGCAACTTTAATTGAAAAATTAGTAATACACATTATTTTTATAATATAATTTAACCCTATTCCCATATTTGAATAAAGTCACAAAAAAGTCTCAAACGTTTTTTTGTCATCAAGTTTATTAAAGAAATAAAAAAGTTGCACTGTTGGTATTAATTTAGTTTAAAATAAGGGCTTTTGGCATTGTTGTTGTAATATTTCGATGTACTTTTACGTTCAAATCGCAAAAGTTAATTTTAACGCTTTTAGTTTTAAAATTCAGAACAATTTTAACACATACAACTATGACAAGTACTAAGAAATTATCATTAATGTTGATTGCAGCCTCAGTTTTAGGCTCAGCAACGACACTTTTAGCAACCTCGGGAGTTGAGAAGGTTAGAGACATCTACATCCAGTCTAATGCCGACACTTCAGCTCAAGTTAAAGATGACGGAATTGTAAAGACTTCCACTCGCACAGTTCCCGCTACATCACGCTATGCCGGAGCGCTTGATTTCACCAAGGCCGCCGAGACATCAATTAACTCGGTAGTGAGCATAAAGTCGTTTGCCACCCCACGACAGCAGCAATTCTACGGAGGCGACTTTGATCCATTTGAGTTCTTCTTTGGTCCTGGCTTTGGCGGACAAGGAAATTCCCAACGTCGCCAGCAGCAACAGCAACAGCAGCAGAAACAAGAACCACAAGCCAAGGGCGTTGGTTCGGGCGTTATCATCAGCGAGGATGGCTACATCGTTACCAACAATCACGTTATTGATGGTGCCGAGAAGCTAGAAGTAACACTTAACGACAACCGCAAGTTTAATGCTCGAGTGATAGGCACCGATCCTAATACTGACATCGCCTTGCTAAAAATCTCGGCAACAAAACTCAGCCCCATCATCTTCGGCAACAGTGATAATGTGAAAGTGGGTGAATGGGTTCTCGCGGTGGGCAATCCCTTTGGCTTGAACTCAACTGTAACAGCCGGCATTGTCAGCGCCAAAGCTCGTGGCGTGAACAAAGGCAGCAACGTGGGTATTGAGTCGTTTATTCAGCACGATGCCGCAGTAAACCCAGGCAACAGTGGTGGAGCTCTTGTAAACGTGGATGGTGAGCTCATTGGTATAAACACAATGATTTATTCGCAAACAGGCAATTATGCAGGTCACTCATTTGCAATTCCATCAAGTGTTGTCAAGAAAATTATCACCGATATCAAGCAATATGGTAGCGTGCAACGTGCCGTGCTTGGAATCCAATTCACAGAGCTTGATGCCGACAAGGCCAAGGAAGACAATATCACAGCAACCAACGAGGGTGTATACGTAAATAAGGTTTCAGACCGCAGCGCCGCCAAGGAAGCAGGCTTGCGCGAGGGTGATGTTATTGTAGGCCTTAATGGTGCCACAATCAAGAATGGCGCTCAGATGCTAGAGGAGATGAGCAAACTTCGCCCAGGCGACAAAGCTACCATTCGTTACTATCGCGACAACAAGCTCAAGAGCACCGACGTCACCTTCAAGAACGACCAGGGCACCACTCGCATCACTAAGAGCAGCGACTTCACTTCGCTAGGTTGCACCTTCCAGTCACTCACTGCCGACGAGAAAGAAGAGCTGGGCATCAGCAATGGTGTAAAAGTAATAGGTGTCAAAGATGGTAAGTTTAAAGACGCTGGCGTGAAAGACGGCTTCATTATTACCGATATCAACAACATGCGCGTCAATAATCAAGACGAAGTGGAAGATATCTACAACGCAATCATGCGCGACAAGGACAGTGACAAGGTGATGTTCATTACCGGTATCACCACCACAGGAAAGAAGATTTATCGCGCTGTTGATCTTGCCGATCCTGAATAAAGGAAATTCTATTCACACACTTTTCTTAACAAAGAACTCTCACAGAGGCGCCCTCATCACACTCACAGGGCGCTTCTGTTTTCTCTTCACCACCCGCAAGAGGAAATAAAAGCCACATTGTAATGCTAAGTTCACAAACGAAGTGCAAGAAAATATTTTTTTAAAAAACAAAAATAAATATTTTTATGTGCTGTTGGAAGTCGGAAATAACTTCCGTAGCGA
>ONEL01000017.1 GCA_900316835.1 uncultured Prevotellaceae bacterium
ACGCACGCCTTGTCCAGCAGCAATGGGCGCTTCGCTTAAAATTGATTAAAAAATTAATTTAAAAATTCTCATATTTTATAGTCATTAATTTTAATTTAACCTTAAGCTCGAGGGAGTGAGCAGCATAAGTCGTGCCATCGGCACGGTGTGCGAACAGCGAACCTCCCTCAATTTTAAGTGCGAAGCACGCCCCCTTTTTTATTATCCCCATGCCCCCCTTTTTTTATTTTTTCTTACTGACGTCTGTCTCACCTTAATAAAAAAGGTGCTCGTTGAAATAATTTGGTATATTGTATATTTATGTTTATATTTGCCACGCTTAAAATGCAGACAAACCAAAGAGAACAATTTACATAAACCAAACTTATCACTATCTTTTTAAATGACAAGCAAACGATTTATTGCCCTGCTCGTGCTGTGCATGAGCCTGGGCGTGGCTATGAATGCGGCACCTGTAACACTGGAGCAGGCGCAGCAAGCAGCCACTAGTTTTGTGCTCAAGAAGCAGATGCCCTCCCGCTCGCTGCGAGTAGCGACAACAGCACCCAAGAAATTGAAATCAAGTGACGCGGGCGACGCTTCCGCCGCTTTCTATGTGTTTAACATTGGAGAAAATCAGGGATTTGTCATCGTCTCGGGCGACGACCGCACCAATCCCATCCTGGGCTATAGCGACCAGGGAAGCTTTGACGAAACCAAGATGCCTGCCAACATGAAGGCATGGCTCGATGAGTATGCGTTGCAGCTCACCCAGCTCGACGAAGTGAAGCCCGCCGACCTCAAGAAGGTCCTCGCTGCTCCCAAAGCCGAGAACGTGGTCGACACCCGCAACTCTATCGCACCACTCATCAGCACTAAGTGGGACCAGGCACGCCCCTACTGGAATAAATGCCCACAAGTAAAAAATGAAGATGGCGAATATGAGGAGTCTTATACTGGCTGTGTGGCAACTGCCATGTCACAAATTATGAATTTCCACAAATGGCCCTCTCAAACATCACAGGTGATTCCAAGTTACCAATATGGCTACGGTACAGGCAACATGGGTGAATATATTACTCAAACTACTGAAGAGCTACCCATCACCACCTTTGACTGGGCACACATGATGGACAGCTACAATGGCAGTGAGGACCAGGTTTATACCGACGCTGTTGCTACACTCATGCTTTATGCCGGGCACGCCGCTCACATGACCTACGCTCTTACAGCATCGGGCACCAGTGACCCCTATATCCCAAAAGCTTTCCACAATTATCTTGACTATAATGCCAAGCTCGTGTATCGCAGCGACTATGACCTTGACACATGGATTGAGCTAGTTTATCAAGAACTTGCTGCTGGTCGCCCCATGATTTACAATGGCCGCGCTGGCAGTGGCGGTGGACACTCGTTCATCTGCGACGGCTATGAATATGGTGACTATTACCACATCAACTGGGGTTGGGGTGGCTTGGGAGATGGCTATTTCCAATTAGAGATTCTCAACCCTCATGCCGCAGGAATTGGCGCATCAACAAGCGCCGAGGGTTACAACATGGACCAAACCGCCGTCATTGGTATAACACCAGGCTACACTGGTCAAGGCGACGATGTAGTGCATGTACTCACAGTTTATGATATGTACTATTCAAGCACCAACATGATTTTATATCGTGGAGATAACAATTATTTTAAATTCAATAAGACTTATTATCCTGCTATTGCAGCCGAGGACCATGTTGATGACGGGACCAAATATTATAGAGGCATAGCACTATATGACAGCAATAATAACTTTGTTGAATTAATTGCTGCCACTACTTATGCTTCAAGTTATAATTCTGTAACCGACAAATGGCCTGGGGGAAACACATCAACAACCTATAGTTTCGGAAAAAATCTTTCAAATGGCACTTACAAAATAGTCCCCGTTTGCAAAGCTGAGGGAACCAACGACTGGGTTCCAATGCTTGAGAGTGACCGTTACTTCATGAGTTTTGTTGTCAATGACACTTATGCAACTATTACACAACATCCCATTGTTAACCTTACAGCTACCAAATATGAGTTTGTTGGTGACCACAGAGTGGGTTCTGGCGAGCAATGCAATGTTACCATTCAAAACAATAGCGATGACCGCTTTGCAGGGAAGCTATATCTCTTTGTTGACAATGAACAGATTGACGAATATGGCGAATATACCACAGTGATTGAGACTGAAATTTCAGCCCACAGCTCAAAAGTTGTTACATTCAACTTCACTCCTCAAAATGCAGGCACTAAGAATGCTAAGATTTCACTTAAAGACAATAGCTGGAGTTCTTCGTCAGTAATTCCTGGTACTGGCAGTGTAACAATTGAAGGTGCAACTGAAACTGTTCCCATGAACCTCTCGGTAGTGATTGAGGCAACCAATGCTGTTGACGGTGTTATCTATGACACTCATGCTAGATTCAAGGTTGATGTAACCAACAATGCCGATGGCGAGTACAACCGCTACCTGCTGGCTCCCCTGTTCATCGTTGACGAGAATGGTAAGGGCACAATGATTACCTATCAGCAAACCACCTTACGCATCCCAGCACATGAAACAGTTACATTATACTACGACTTCAACAACCTTGCCTATGGCTCTACCTATGCACTTAACATGTATGGTCGCAACGAGAATGAGCAAACAGTCAATCTCGTCGAGAAAGGTGCTTCGATTTACTACCAAGTTCAACGTGGCCTCGTCACTTGGGATGGCACAAGTCTAGTGGGAACCAGCGGGCCTGCCAATGGCAACATTACTATTCCAAGCAACGCTCTCGCCGCTCGCCTTGAAGGACTTAATATCACAAGCGTTACTCCAAGCGGAAATCCCAACACTATCTATTTCATTGGCGAAAACGAGTCTATTCCCGCAGGCTTGCAAGGTCTCAACTTGGTTAAGGGTAACACTGCCACTAGCATCACACTGAAAGATGGTTACGGCTACTTCACCCCACAGAGCTTCACAGCTCAGAACATCAGCTACGAGCGCACATTCACCAAGGCTCGCCAGGCTGGCGTTGCCGAGAACTGGAGCACCATCGTGCTGCCCTTCACTCCAGCAACCTGCACAGCAAGCAGCAACGACATGTGGGTTGAGCGCTTCGCCCAAGAGGCCGATGGCGAGGTAACCTTCAGCGAGGTTACAGGCATTGAGGCCAACGTGCCTTACATCATCGCCATCAACAAGAGCGCTAACCTCACCGGCACCCCCATCACCTGGAGCGCCAGCAACGTGCTTCTCAAGCCCGAACCCATCGCCTACACCAGCGGTAAGCAATACTTGATGGCAGGCACATTTGCCGGTCAAGAACTCGAGAACATCTATGCTGTTAATCCTGCCGGCTCACATGCCAAGATGACAAGCAACAGCCAGAGTGTTGCGCCCTTCCGCGCCTACTTCAAGGAAATTGAGACTCTCGATAGCCATGCCGACATTCCATTGCCCGGTGAGGAGAGCACTCCCGCTGTTGAGAGTGTAACACTTGCCCAGCTTGTTGCCGGCGGTAATGTTGGTGAATACACCATTAGCGACAAACTAATCGCTGTTCACTATGCCGTAAACGAAAACGACAACACTATCTTGTTGTGGTGTAAAGATCAGAATGCTTCTATCGACAAGACTTCTGCTAAAGACGGACAAGAGGACTATCTGTACAATGACAGCAAAGCCCAAAACAAGCGTGATTGGGACCAGAGCAACTGGGTAGCACTCAAGTTTGTCGCAAACCAGGAGAACATGACATCAATCCCTGGATTTGTTGGATATGAGATTAAAGAATCAAGCATCACAGGTACTTATAGCGACGCGTTGAACTACACCATCACCATGAATGAAGGCCTCAACGCAAGCGCTAAGGGTGAACAAGTTACTTACACCCCCAACGTTTACTGCGTAGCAAACTTCAACCCCGAGAATATTGACAGCGATGGAGCCTTCACTAAAGCCGCTAGTCACAACTACTTCTTCATGAATCCTAAGGTTCAAGAGGTTTGCACCATCACTTATGCACAATGGAATGGCAGCATGTTCACTGTTCCTTCCAACAGTGGCTTTGATGGCTCGCTTGTTGTTGATTACACCTACAACTACAACAAGCACACTGGCGACTTTGGTTTTACTCCCGAACTGGAGACCAATAAGACCTATCAGTTCAAGGCTATTGTTAATCGCAACAACCGCAACTATGGCAAGGCTGTTGAGCCTAATGCTAATATCAAGGTTTATGCGGCCGACTTAACATCGTCGAGCATCGCTCCTATTCCTACCGCCATCAGCACCATCAACGTTGAGCGCAAGGGCGACAACATTTATTACAACTTGATGGGCCAGCCAGTGGCACATCCCACAGCCGGCATTTACATCTTGAATGGAAATAAGGTGATTGTTAGATAGTTTTCACCCACACTCTATCGCATACTAAAAGCGTGGCTTCAACTTTTCATGAAGCCACGCTTTTTATTTCCTCCAAACATTTAGAATGGCACCGACACTGCTTTGCAGGGAGCACTCTCGTTGTTGCAGCGGTCGAGTGCCGTGACCACATAGGTGTGCCCTTGAGGTTTTACCTTCTTGCGCTGTGGTGCCTGCTTGGGCAGAGTGAAGGTTGTGGCATTAGTGACGCACATTATGGCACTGGCATCGTCGAGGTTGATAGCAGCACGCTCGGGAAATTGATACACCACAAAGCGCACTGCCTGCTGCATGGGATCGGTGCTCGTGACGGCATCCCACTTCAGAATATTTTCACCTCTCTCGCGATCAACGCGCAAGTTTTGCACAGCCTCAGGTGCCACATCATCGAGCCACGTCACAGCTGGGCAAAGTGCACGAGTGCGCATTTGGTTATTAGAGAGCGAGTCGAGAACTCCCTTATAGTTCTCGGTCACGCTATAAGCGGGCCACCATGTGACACCATGCACATTGGGCAATGAGCGCATGAGTTCTATCTTGTGGTTGAGCTGTGTGGGATTGAGCGTGTCGGGAATGTCACGATGATCCATCACGTTGCGCACCGCTTGTCCGTAATACATGTGGCGTCCGTTGGCATGGTCATTCCACCAGTAGCTTAGCACCAGGTCGCTCGCCGCCTTATGCTCCAGCTCCCAGTAGAGTTGAGGTGTCATGTAGTCGATCCATCCCAGAGCAGTCCACTTGGGACAGTCGGCATAGAGTGCATCGTAGCACTCCAGTCCGTTGGTCTCGCTACCATTGCTGTCGCTTCGCTTGTTGCGCCAAATGCCGAACGGGCTGATACCCAGCCTTACCCATGGCTTAACGCTGTGGATTGTAGCGTGCAGCTGCTCAATGAGCATGTCCACGTTGTGACGTCGCCAGTCGCCCTTGTCGCCCCACCCCGCTCCGTAGCGGGCATAGGAAGCAGTGTCGGGGAACTCCACGCCCTTCACAGGATAAGGATAGAAGTAGTCGTCCATGTGGATGGCATCCACGTCGTAACGCGTGATGATGTCACGCACCACACGGTTGATAAAGTCGCGACTCTCGGGCAATGCCGGGTCGAAGTAAATTTTACCGTCGGCATAGCGCAGGAACCACTCGGGGTGTTTATAATATATGTGTCCTGGCGCGGGCTTATCCTTATCACCGCTAGTCACACGATAGGGATTAATCCATGCATGCAGTTCCATGCCACGATTGTGGCACTCATCGATCATGAACTGCAAGGGGTCCCACAATGGCGTGGGAGCCTTGCCCGCCTCGCCTGTGAGCCATCGCGACCACGGCTCGAGGTTGCTCGAGTAGGCAGCGTCGGCCTGCGGCCTAATTTGCCAAATCACGGCATTTACGCCAGCGCGGTCGAGCTTGCTGAGCTGGTCGCGCAGGTAGTCTTGAGTTTCACCAGGAGTCATGCGGGCATACTGTCCCTGGCCAATGATGTGCATCCAAGCCCCACGAAATTCTCGCTTGGGGGCATCTTGAGCACTACTCACCGCTGTTGCCAGCAGCATGGCGGCAGCAACTACGATTGATTTGAGATGTTTCATGTATTATTAAAGTTTAATTTATTTGTTAAATGCCGGAAATGCTCGACTTTCAAGAAAAAAAAGAGAAATTACAGAAAGTGAATCAGGTATTAAATTAAAGTAGAGGCCCGAAGAGGCGTGTGAGCGACTCTAGCGCTTTTTGCCACATGGAGCGGCGACGCCATGCCCTGAGGCTGATGCGCGTGGACTGCATCATGTCGTCGTGCATGATGCGCGTCATGCGCTGATTAAAGTCCTTGCTATAGAGCAGCAGGTTCCCCTCAAAGTTGTGCTCAAAACTGCGGAAATCGAAATTAGTAGAGCCAGTGGTAACAAACTCGTCGTCGATTACCACCACCTTAGCGTGCAACATCCCTGGCTCGTAGAAGTAAATCTTGATGCCCGCATCGAGACACTGCTTAACATAAGAATAGCTGGCATATCGCAACAAGAAGCTGTCGGGCTTGCGAGGAATCATCAGCCGCACGTCCACCTTGCTCAGCGCAGCCACTTGTAACGCCTTGAGCAAGCTATCGCTCGGCAGGAAATAGGGAGTCTGAATATAGATACTCTTGCGAGCATTCTCTATAGCTTTCTGGAACACAAAGGCCATGTTACCCCATTGGCTCGTGGGGCCACCTGTTACCAGCTGAACTCCCACAGGGTTAGATATAGAAGCAGGATCGACTACTGGAACACTCTCCTCAATGAGCTCACGCTTCATGAAATTCCAGTCAATGGCAAACGACACCTGCATTGCCGCCACAACATCACCCTTAACACGCAAGTGAGTGTCGCGCCAGTGCCCCATCTTGCCCCCCGTGACGTAACGGTCGGCAATGTTCATGCCACCTATATATCCCACCTCACCGTCAATCACCGTTATCTTGCGGTGGTTGCGCCAGTTGATGCGATTGGCAAACTCAGGGAATGTGATTTTCATGAACGGATATACATCTACTCCCGCCCGCCTGAGTTTCTTGAAATAGGACATATCGAAGTGGAATGACCCCACATGGTCGTAGAGCACACGCACCTTCACCCCTTCTTGCACCTTTTGCTTGAGGATTGTTGCAATCTCGTTGCCTATGTTATCGTTCTCGATAATGTAGTACTGGATGTGTATATAATTGCGAGCAAGTAGCAAGTCACGCTTGTAGGCCTCAAACTTGTCGCGGCCATTAGTAAAAATTTGCACCTCATTGTTGGCAAGGTAAGGCGAGCCTTGAATGCTGTTTACAAGCTTAATCATTTGCTGCCACTTGATGGGAAGCTCATCGTGAGCCGCACTCTGCGACTGCATGAGGTGCTTAATGTCGTCGCGCTTGATGAGCTTGCGCCGTTTCTTGCGCGAAATCATGCGCACATGCTTGAGACTGCGCCCAAAGAAGATATATAGCACAATTCCAGCCACTGGCAATAACACCAGCACAGTAATCCAAGCCAGCGTCTTGACGGGGTTGCGGTTCTCGCTCACCACAACTCCCACGATGGCTACCGCCGTGATACCATATAAGATGGTGAAAATGAGGCGTGAATAGGGAAATAACTCGGCAAGTATCATTGTGCTATTAATTAGATTGCTAAATTAATATTTTTGATTGACAAACGGCAGTTTTATAACATTTTTTAATACTAGCTTCTTGCTACGTAACCATTAGCCTACTACTATTCTTAACCTGTGGCTAAAGTAACCTGACGGGAAAATGCTAGTAAAAAAAGAGGCTACAGGTAATAAGTCCTGCAGCCTGATTATACGATTAAGAATAAATTTAGTCAACTAACATCACTTTACCACCACCTTGCGTGACCACTTACCCACGCACTTGACGATGTAGAATCCCTTAGGGAAATCGATAGTTACTTTAGTGCCAGCATTCACCTTGACCGACTTGATGAGCTGACCAGTGATGGAATAGATGTTGAATGTGGCATCGCTCTCGCCAGCGGTCATGGCTATTGTAGCCTTGCCACCCACCACGTTAGCCTCATCGCTTGCCACCTGCTCGATGCGTGGCTCGGCAAGCGCAACCGCGCCCGGCGCTGTCACGCCAAGCACTAAGGCTAAAGTTAATATGTAGAGGATACGTTTCATTTCAACTTGCAAAGTTATATACAAAATATTGAAAAAACAACTTGCCACACAATTTTTAAACAAAATTCACGTTGGGGCAAGCATTCAATAACTTGGACACACAAAACCTTAAATGGTTTAACCCAACCCGGCAATTTGGATTCATGTCAGGAATGCCACGCCATGGTAGTGAATGTCACAACTTGATTACATGCGCTTGCACTTGGCGCTGAAGGTGTCGATGTCGAGACGCACTATCACGGTGCGATAGAACGACTTGCGAGCATACTTTAACCCCACTTCCACATCATGTGGCGAGAGCTTGCGCAATAGCAGCTCCAGTGCATGCATGCGCTCCTCATCGCTTGTGACGATGGTGGCTTCACCGGCGATGACTACGCTTTCATACTCGGTGGTAAACTTGGCTGGTTGCAATTTCACATCACCCACGACGCAAAACGACACCTCGCCGTTACGCTCTAGCGCATCAAGCTTTTTGCCCTGTGGCGCACAATGAAAATAGATGCAAGCGTCTTCCCACACAAAGTTTAGTGGCAATCCATAGGGCTTACCATCCAAATCAATCATCGACAGCACGCCCCACTCGGCCGTAGCCATTATCTCGCGTGCTCTCTCCTCGCTGAGGAGACGGTCTTGTCGTCTTACTTTAGTATTATCAAATTTCAAATCGAGTAAAGATGTTTAATAGGCAGTAATGTTTTTAAAAGTTAGTAACCAATTTTGTCAAAAACGCCTCCTACGAAGCAAATCACGATAAAAGCCACGAGAGTAAATCCCAAGCTAATCATGAGGAAGTTGCTGTTGTAATCTTCCTCGTCAAAGTCGTCGGCCGTGTTGGTTGCGGCGGCACTGCGACGCCGCACAATGCGGGTGATAACATTAATGATCAGGCCGCACACGAGACCAATGCCTAATGATAGCAGTGCATAAATCCCTATTGAGCCCATAATCAAAAGAATTAAAAAGTTAATAAAAAAAACTATTATATGTTTTGTTTTTTATTTATTCAAAGTCGCGACATGCGCTATTACTCCTCGCGTGCTATTTCGCTCTGGCACATCTCGCGGTATTCCTCCCAAGTGGGGTCTTCCTCGGCATGGAAGGTGAGTGGCAACTGCTCGGGAATGCCACTTAAGGCAGCATTGAGCATGCCCTGGAACGCTTTTAGTGACACCGTGTAGAACACCCAGTTTCGCTCTCCCGCGCCAGTGTAGATTCCTGTCATCACCGCCACCGGGTCGCGCTTGAGCGAGGCATGCAACGCATCGGTCACCAGCTCCATGGCGCGCGAGGTGTGATATTGTGGCATTCCGCCACCATCGGGCTCATAGAGCCAAGTCATTTCAATGCGGTAGCGATATCGCCCTGTAGCAATCACATTGTCCAAGCCACGCCTTCCTGTTACCAGCACAGTGTTTCCCCCGCTGTCCTGGCTAGGTGCTGTCCACCAGTCGTCACTAATGTTTAGTTTCGCCATTATAAAAATCTATCTCTTTAAAAATCGCCACAAGATACTAATAATTCACGTAAAATCAAAGAAAAAAATTAAAAAAACAACTTTTAAGGCAATATTTTCTAAAAAATATCGTTGAGGGCTATTTTTTAGGTCATCGACAAGCCACAGTATAGTGCTACAAACCAAGCCAAAAGCATTAGTCTAAAAAAATATTTAGCCCGAACTATTGAAATTTAACAGGAAATACAGTATCTTTGTAAGATTTTAGTACTATAGGGTACTTATTGCATAGAGCAACATATCATAAAACTAAATACATTAAAACTATGTTTATTATTGGTATCGCAGGCGGAACAGGGTCAGGGAAGACCACTGTAGTACGCAAAATCATGAAACGCCTTCCCAAGGGTGAAGTTGGCATCATCTCACAAGACTCTTACTACAAGGACTCCAGTCATGTGCCGGTAGAAGATCGCCAGAAGATAAACTTCGACGAGCCAGCAGCATTTGACTGGAACTTATTGCTTGAGCACCTCAAGATGCTAAAAGAAGGCAAAGCCATTGAAATGCCCACCTACAGTTACCTCACTTGCACCCGTCAGAAAGAGACTGTCCACATGGAGCCACACGATGTGGTACTCATAGAGGGCATCCTCGTGATGAGTGACCCAAGGTTGCGCAAGATGATGGATATCAAGGTATTTGTCGATGCCGATGGCGATGACCGCCTAATCCGCGTTATCTCCCGCGATTGCATAGAGCGCGGTCGCACCGCTCAAGAGGTGATAGATCGTTACCAGCAAGTGCTCAAGCCCATGCACTTGAAGCACATTGAGCCTTGCAAACGCTATGTTGACATCATCGTTCCCGAGGGTGGCCACAACGAGGTTGCCATCAATCTTCTCACCGACTACATCAAGAGCCACCTGAACCTAAAGAAATGAAACTCTTTCACAACCGCGACAAGAAACCCGAGCCCGAGGTTAATATAACCATCGCCACTGGCGAAGCCCTAGAGAGCGAGCACAAGATTACCGAAGTCAACGACAAGGTGATAGACTTGCTCAAGAAAACTGGTGATGCTGGTGAGCTAGTGCTGCAGACCGACAACCTGGTAAAGAAATATCGCCAGCGCACTGTCGCAAACCATGTGTCAATCAACGTTCGTCAGGGCGAGATAGTGGGTCTGCTAGGTCCTAATGGTGCCGGCAAAACCACTACCTTCTACATGACCACCGGTCTTGTAACTCCCAACGAAGGACGAGTGTACATTAATAATGTAGAGATCACCAAGCTCCCCGTGTATCGCCGAGCCCAGCTGGGCATAGGCTACTTGCCACAGGAGGCATCGGTGTTTCGCAAGCTCACGGTTGAGAACAACATACGCACGGTGCTTGAAATGACAGGCACCAGCGCCGAGTACCAACGCGATAAGCTAGAAGAGCTCATTGCCGAGTTTCACTTGGAGAAAGTGCGCAAGAACCTAGGCGACCGCCTGAGTGGTGGCGAACGCCGCCGCACCGAGATAGCCCGCTGCCTTGCCATCAACCCGCGTTTTATCATGCTCGATGAGCCTTTTGCTGGAGTCGACCCCATTGCCGTAGAGGATATACAGAGCATTGTGTATAGCCTCAAGCACAAGAACATAGGCATCCTTATCACCGACCACAATGCGCCCGAGACCCTTAGCATCACCGACCGCGCCTATTTGCTCTTTGAGGGCAAGATTTTGTTCCAGGGCTCTAGCGAGGAACTTGCCGAGAATCCTGTGGTTCGCGAGAAATATTTAGGTCGCAATTTTGTATTCCGCCGCAAGAAGTTTAAGGAGACTCTAGACTAGCGACTCTTGACACACCGAGATATTTATTGATACAAAAATACAGATTAACCAATTAAAACACAAACAATTATGAAAAAATTACTTTGCATCATCGCACTGGCGGCAATAGCACTAACCGCTGGCGCACAAACCTCGCTCAGGCTCAGCTCTTATAGTGGCACCGCCATTGAGCGTTATGCTGGCGAGCTACGCCAACTGACCATGGATCGCTACCTCTTCACTGGCTGGAACACGATTTCTCTACCTTTTGCCATGACTGAGCAGGAGCTTGACGAGACTTTGGGACAAGGAGTGAAACTAGAACGACTGGTGGGAGTGGCACAACAGGGTACCGAGATTGTGCTTAATTTCCAGGACTGTAAAGCCGAGGGCATCAAAGCCAACACTCCTTACATCCTCTACTATCCTGGCGAAACCGGAACAAAAAAATTCAGCGTTAACGCTGTGATAGAGAACAAGGAATCGAAGGTCAGCATGACCACTGGTGGTGGCGTGGAAGTAACCATGAACGGAGCCGCTCGCAAGACCGATGGCAAGGGCCTATATGGTATTCTTGCCGTTAACAACGTGGATGCCAACTTCACCGTCATCGACAATGACAAAGCTTTCTTCTATGCTACACGTTGCTATATCAGCATCCCTGGCGAGCAACACTTCACACTCAAAGCCAATCACATGGGCGCTGGCGAGGTTACCAGCATCAACACAATAGCCACTGCCGATGAGATGATAGATGTCTACAACGTGCTGGGCGTGCGTGTGGCTCACAACATCAAGGCGAGCGATGTCAACAACCTTGAGCCTAACATCTATGTAGTGAAAGGTCGCAAGATTTTAGTGAAGTAAGCTTATTTCAAGCACTTGAATAATCGAGACAGTAAGTAATCCACCGCTCGAAAATAACTATTAAGGCAGGCTCTCTCAAGAACCTGCCTTTTTCTTTGCGTTATTCACTTGAGTTTTGAAATCGCTGTTAGCCTTTCCACACAAAGGTGTAGCCTTGATATTCGTCGGGATAGATAATGCGTTCAACCCGGTGCCATTGTGGAGCGCCATAGTCGCTTGAGGCTCCACTCAATTCCACTTGCCGTGCCCCGTGGTTAATGGTCCAGTATCCTCCGCCCAGGCACACATCTCCAGGTTGTAGCAAGTGACGATGCAAAGGCACCATGCCCAAGCGCAGAATGCCCTCGCCAGTGAGGATAAACTTGGGGTAATTCATGACAAGGTTTATCAGTTAGTGATAAGAGTTCCCATTGCGGTGTAGTTGAAGGTATTCTTCACCCAAACGGGAATATTCTTTTGCGCCATAGGCTTGATAGTGGGAGCATAAATCACCTTAGCTCCAGCATCACACATTTGTTGTGCCTGCTCGTAGGTCATTTGGCGAATTACGGTGGCATTGGGGTCCTTCTTGGGATCGGCAGTCATAAATCCGTCCACATCGGTCCATATCTCAAGGCATTCGGCATTTAGCGCACTTGCCACAATGGCAGCAGTGTAGTCGCTACCGCCACGCCCCAGGTTAGAGATGCGACGGCTCTTGCTATCGCGGGAGATGAAACCACCCATCACCGCCACTTTTCCTTTAAACTTACCCAGTGTTTTTTCAATATTGGCATTAGTGGCTTCAAGGTCACACTCATGATTGTCGCTACGTATTATTTCGAGCGAATTGAAATGCGTGGCATTGTCGATAATGAGACTGATGATTAGCGATGAGAGTCGCTCGCCATAGCTAACGACCTCCTCAATATCGGCCTCGGTGAGTTCCTCACTACGTGAGATGTCGGTGTAGGCATTGCTTAGTTCGTAGAACAAGGCACGCACACGATTCAGCGCATCGTCAATCTCTTCGCCGGTAACCAGCTGATTCATGATTTCGTTGTGCCGTGCTGTGATGTCTTGCACAATGCGATAGGCGGCAATGTCGTTACGCGCCGCCATGTTAGCCGCCTTAATGAGCATGTCGGTGAGTCCGCCCAGTGCCGAAACCACTACCACCACTTGTTCTTCCTGGCTCTCAACAATGTGCTTGACGTTTCTCAAAGCATCCACTGTTCCAACCGAAGTGCCACCAAATTTAAGTACCTTCATGAGTGTAAAGCTATTTTTATTTGCCGTGTAAAGTTAGTGCATTTTCTTGACATAAAAGTAAAAAATCTTGTACAAATTGCGATTATTGACTAATTTTGCAATTAAGATGGACGATTTAAACCTGGACATATTCAACCTGCTCGACACACAGCCCACTCCAGCACGTGGCTCACTACTCGTCGCTAAGCCCACCGTTGAGGACTTCTGCTTCAAACGTAGCGTTACTCTTATTGTTGATAACGGTCATGAAGAAGGGACCATGGGGCTGATAGTGAACCGCCCTACCCTTATCACGCTGGAGAATGTGATGCCCGAGGTGGAAGGCGCCGGTAGGGTGCCACTATACTTGGGTGGTCCTGTTGGTACCAACCAGCTGTTTTTCATTCACACACTTGGAGCCGAGGTAATACCTCAGAGCGAACAGATAGTACCAGGAGTTTTCCTTGGTGGCGACTTTGAGGCCATAAAGATGTATCTTGCCAGCGAAGAGCCCCTTGAGGGCAAGATAAAATTCATGATTGGCTACAGTGGCTGGAGTGCGGGTCAGCTCGACGATGAGCTCAAGCGTCATGACTGGGCAGTGCTCAAGAGCCACGCCGCCAGTCTCATCTTTGATTTTCAGGATCAGGACGTGTGGGACAAGGCAGTTGCCAGCTTTGGTGAGCAATACCGCATGTGGCGCAACTGGCCCGATGATGTGACAATGAATTAGAACAAGAGCTGCAGCATTTCCACGTCGTGCACCTCGGTGCCGTGATTAATCCATTTTTTTAGCACCCCACTCGTTGTGAAACCATGATGCTTGAGAAGCTGGGCGCAAGCTGTGTTGTCGACAGGCACAAGGGCATAGATTTGGAATAGACCCAAGTAGTCACGCGCATAGCCTGTGATTAGCTTCACCGCCTCACCCGCATAGCCTTTTCTTTCATGAGCCTTGTCAATCATGATGCCCAGTTCAGCACGATTGTTGAATGGGTCGAAATTATTGAGATCAACTGTTCCAACTGGTTCGGCGGTAGTAGTGAGTGTTACCATGAGTCGTAGCTGCCGCGAGTTATACAGGTCGCTATCATAGTTTTGCAAGTACTGCCACAGGTAGCTCTTGGGCGACGGCGACATAATGTTGGCGGTCGTCCATAACCATGAATCATTTTCCCACCTGTAGAGTGTATCAAGGTCGGTAGCTTCAAGGCTGCGCAAGGTAACAATGTCGTTAGAAATAATTTTTTTCATAGCACAAGCATTTATGGAATGAAAAAAGAGTGTGCCCATTAGTCATAGACACACTCTCCACAATTCATTTACATGTTCATGCCACCATCCACTTGGATTACCTGTCCGGTGACATAGCTTGACATGTCGCTGGCAAGGAACGTGGCAACATTGGCTATATCATCGACCGAGCCACCGCGACGCAATGGGATTTTCTGTTCCCAGTCTTTGCGCACTTCTTCGGGCAACGCGGCAGTCATCGCAGTTTCGATAAAGCCTGGAGCGATGGCGTTGGCACGGATGCCACGGCTACCCATCTCCTGAGCTATACTCTTAGCCAGAGCTATGAGGCCAGCCTTGCTGGCAGCATAGTTGCTCTGCCCTGCATTTCCATGCACACCCACCACACTAGCCATGTTGATGATAGAACCAGCACGCTGGCGCATCATCACCGGCACAAGGGCATGGATAAAGTTGAACGCGCTCTTGAGATTAACCGCTATAACAGCGTCCCACTGCTGCTCAGTCATGCGTAGCATCAGGCCATCCTTAGTTATACCGGCATTATTAACCAGGATATCAATCTTGCCAAACTCCTCCTTAATTTGCTTCACAACCTCCTCGGTTTGAGCAAAGTCGGCAGCGTTGCTGGCATATCCTTTAGCTTTAACTCCCAGTGCGGCAATTTCCTGCTCGGTTTGTTTTCCGTTCTCGTCGATAACGAGGTCGGTGAAAGCGATGTCAGCGCCTTCACTAGCAAATTTCAAGGCAATAGCCTTTCCAATTCCACGAGCGGCACCAGTGATGAGTGCCACCTTACCTTCTAGTAATTTCATGTTTCTTTGTATATTAATAATTTATTTCAATAATTCAATAATGTGTTTCCAAATGCTATAGACCAGTCACCTAAGTTTTAGTGTCAACTATAGCAAATTATCGTTTCGTGACTGCAAATGTAATGATAATTCTTGAGATAAGGAAATATGTGCGACTAAAGTGGAAATGAATTAACAAATTAAGGAGAGCCCTAAGTGCTCTCCTTAATCTATTTTATTGATTGAATCAATGATTCTTACCAAGCAAACATTGGGAAGTCTTTCATCATGTTGTTAACCTTCTCGCGAACCATGGTGATAGTAGCTTCGTCCTCGGGCTTCTGGAGCACGGTGTCGATGAGCTCAACAATCTCGCCCATCATGTCTTCCTTAGCACCACGAGTGGTGATAGCTGGAGTACCCAAGCGGATACCGCTGGTTTGGAAGGCGCTGCGGTCGTCGAATGGAACCATGTTCTTGTTAACGGTGATGTCGGCCGAAACGAGAGCGTTCTCAGCAACCTTACCAGTCAACTCGGGATACTTGCCACGCAGGTCGAGCAGGATGCAGTGGTTGTCGGTACCTCCACTGGCAATCTTGTAACCCTTGTCGAGCAGAGCTTGTGCCATTGCTTGAGCGTTGGCCTTCACTTGTTGCTGATAAGCCTTGAACTCGGGTTGCAGAGCCTCGCCAAAGGCAACAGCCTTAGCAGCGATAACGTGCTCGAGAGGACCACCCTGTACACCTGGGAACACTGCCGAGTCGAGCAGTGAAGACATCTTGCGCACTACACCCTTCTTGGTAGTCTTGCCCCAAGGGTTGTCGAAGTCCTTACCCATCAAGATGATACCGCCACGTGGACCACGCAGGGTCTTGTGGGTTGTACTGGTAACGATGTGAGCCCACTTGAGGGGGTTATTGAGCAAGCCGGCAGCAATGAGACCAGCAGGGTGAGCCATGTCAATCATGAGGATAGCCCCAACCTTGTCGGCAATCTTGCGCATGCGCTCGTAGTCCCACTCACGGCTGTAGGCGCTAGCGCCACCCACGATGAGCTTGGGGTGCTCACGCATAGCCACTTCTTCCATCATGTCGTAGTCAACGATGTTAGTGTCGGGGGTAACGTTATATTCGCACTGCTGGAACACGAGACCCGAGAAGTTCACTGGGCTTCCGTGTGAAAGGTGACCACCATGGGCAAGGTTCAGACCCATGAACTTGTCGCCGGGCTTGAGGCATGCCATGAACACTGCCATGTTGGCTTGTGCGCCACTGTGAGGCTGCACATTGGCATACTCTGCGCCAAAGAGCTGCTTGATGCGCTCTTGAGCTAGAGTCTCGGCCTCGTCAACCACTTGGCAACCGCCGTAGTAACGATGACCAGGATAGCCTTCGGCATACTTGTTGGTCAGGCAGCTACCCATAGCTTGCATAACTTGATCACTAACGAAATTCTCACTGGCAATGAGCTCAATGCCACGTTGTTGACGCTGGTGTTCACGCTCGATGATGCTGAACAATAAATCGTCTCTCTTCATGTCTTAAAAAGAAATGTTAATGTTGTTATATAGATTAATTCTTGCTTATCTAGTTTTCACACGGCAAAGGTAGTAATTTTTGTAATAACAGCAAAAAAAATTATATTCAACCTTTTTCCAGTTTTGAAGGATATACAAAATTTGGTCACAAGCGCTTGAAAATGCTCTTGTGACCAAACTAAAGATAATTAGTAAACTCTTAGTCTAATCCCAATATAATGTTATAAACAGCAGTGACGTCGCTACCGGTTATTTCACCATCATTGTTTTGGTCGCCATTAACAATATTGCTGTAGTCATTGAAGAGAATACCGTTGTAGAGTGCTGTAACGTCCGACCCTGTCACCTCGCCATCACCGTTCACGTCGCCTGACACCTCGTTATAGAGGGCGGTAACAATCCAGCCTTTAGCTTGAGCATCGGCCACACGGGCAAACTTAGTGCCTGGCATGTAGCTAATGTTGAGCTGTCGTCCCCAGCTGCGGTTATTGTCGGTTATCTCCACCCCTGCCACGTTCTTGAGCTGGTCGATGATGCTGTTGATTGCATCGAGTGGCATGAGATTGCCCTGCAGCGTGAGCCCCTGCAAGCCAGTGTTCTTGCTCAGGTCAAGCTCGGTGAGCAAGTTGCCCTCGGCTGCCAGCCATTGCAAATAGGTGTTTTTATTGAGATCAAGAGTGGCAATCCTGTTGCTGTCACACTCCAGCCAGTAGAGGTAGCTATTGGCGCTCAGGTCGAGGGTCTCAATCTCGTTGTTGTCAATCTTGAGCCAGCTTAGGTAGGACTGCTTTGCGACGTCAATGCTCTTGAGCTTGTTGTGGCTTAGCTTGAGTTGGCTAATGGAAGGGCACTTGGTCAAATCGATGCTAGCGATGTCGTTATAGTCGGCAAGAAGCATTGAAAGATTGCTTTGTTTAGTAACATCAAGAGCCGGCAAGTGGTTGTAACCCACATTGAGCCAGCGCACAGTGTTCAAAGCGCTAAGGTCAAGGCCCTCAAGCTCATTCTCGTAAAGATAAATACCTGTCGCAGCCTTGTTCTGGCTCACATCAATGGTTTGTAACTTATTGTAGGCCAAGTTGATAGTCTCAACCTTGGAGCACTTGGTGAGGTCTACACTTGTGATTGCGTTGCTATAGGCATAGAGCTCGGTCATTGCGGTAAGACTGGTCAAGTCGAGCTGTTGCAACATGTTGCTGTGGCAGCTAAGATAGTCAAGCCCCGTGAGCCCGCTCAGGTCGAGTTCCTCAATCATGTTTTCACCACAGTCAATAGAGTTAAGAGTAGCGTGATGAGGTAGCAGGAAGGTGGTAATTTGGTTATTAGCCACATCCACCTTCGAGAGTTCATTCATTGCCGAGCAATCAACGGTGCCCTTGATTTGGTTCTCATGCACGTCGAGCACACGCATTGCAGCGCATTGAGCCACATTGAGGCTCTCGATTTGATTGCGCTCGGCATAGAGACCATTAAGCGCAGGGCAGTTAGACACATCGAGTTGTCTGATGCTGTTGTCGCCCACCATGATGCGATAGAGCTTTGGGACATTATTAAACTCTACGCCCGCAATACCCTGAGCAGCAGCTTGGAAAATGAGAATCTCTTCACCATAAATTTTCACCTCATTTCCAATCACGGCATGAGAATAATAAGTAGCGCTAGTGCATTCCACAAGATTACCATCGCCCCAGTCAATGTAGAACTTGTAACCAGTGTTTCCACCAACGCCCAAACGAACATTCTTATTTGGTTGATCAAAGGTTACCACTATGTTAGGTTGTGCACCTGAGGCTTCGCTCTCATAGGCACCGACATCAATCCCATTACCGGCAACGCGCTGGTTACCAGCGATGTCGGTAGTCTCGGTCACCCCCTCGGTGAGTGACCCTGCATCAACAAACTCCGACCCTTGGGTAAGTTGCCAGTTAGCGGCCATGAGCTCTTGCATTTGAGCCTCGGTCTCGGCAATACCCTTAAAGGTGGTGGGCTTAACAAAATTGGTTGCCACAGCATCGGGATTACCAATGGTGTTAAAAGTGAGTTGAGCAATGCGATCATGATATTGGTAGCCAATGTTGGCAGTGTCGCTCTCAGCACGAAGGACATTATTCTGCACAGTACAATTAACCACTTTACCACCTGTGCAGTAGATACCACCGCCCCAGAAGGCTTGATTGTTGTAAACCACCGAGCCTAGCACCATGCCATCGGCTGCCAGGATGCCACCGCCACGTCCACCCATCGTGTCGCCATACTCAAGAGCGTCGGCATAGCAGCCTGAAACCACGTTATAGCTTGCGGTGCCCCAGTTAATAATACCGCCACCAAGCAAGCCACGGCAGCCATAAATGGTATTGAAGCTAGCAGTGCCATCGTTATAAATAGCACCACCCGAGCCACCATAGCAGTTAAGGAATCGGCACCCGGTTACTGTGCCACCCTGGTTGTAAACGGCACCCCCGGCATCGTCGGCAACACAATCTTCAAAGGTGCATCCCTCAACACGAATGTTTTGCGCATAGATGCCACCGCCAATTCCGTTGCCATAACTCGAATGGCTGTAGTTGCAGGCAAAATAGCAGTTAGTCACCGCAGCCTCGCCCGCGCCATTAAGGTACACGGCTCCTCCATAGGTGTTGCTGTCGCTAGTAGATTGAGCCTTGAAATAGCCCGAATTCTCAAGCACACGGCAAGCATTGAGAATCACGTTACCCTGTGCATATAGAGCTCCACCACAGGCTTTCACCTGCCACACATTGGCATTTCCGCCTTTTATAGTGAAGCCGTCAATCACTGTCTTGTTTTGAATCACACCGGCGCAATAGAGCACATGGCTAGCGTTGCCACTGGTGCCAATCACCTCATCATTCTCCACACGCCAAGTGAGGCGGAATGTGGAACCCTCGGCAATGGCTCGCTCCCACACGTCGGGGACGTCGTCATCACCACTGAGAATGGTGGCATTAATCATTTCATAGGGGTTCTCGCCCACTACACGGTCATCTTTACTAGCCTCATTGCCAGCAAAACCACCGTAGAGCGACACGCCGTCCTTCATAAAGAAGGCACGCGACGTGGGCTTGTTGGAGCGAATTAGGGAGTCGGGCTTATAAGTGCCGGCTGCTACCCACACCTCATCACCTGCCTGCGAGGCATCGATAGCTGCCTGCAGGCTACCTGTAGCATTCTCCCACGAGCTACCATCGCCCGTGGCGCCAGCTTTAACATAGCGCACACTAGCTTGAGCTGCCAGTGGAAGAATTGACACTGCCGTAATGAGCAGTGTTGCAAAAGAAAGTAGAAGTTTCTTCATGTTATAATAGTTGTTTTATAAATAGTTGTATTAACTGCAATAGCTTGTATAAAAAAAACACCATTTGGGGCGATTACCAATAAAATCACTTCACAGTGGCAAAGGTATTCATTTTTTCAATAACACGCAACCGTTGATTTAACTATTTTAGGTTATCTTTTTTTGTGTTTAAAAAAGTTATATTTGAGTGAGAACACACGCCCCCCATTACAGCAGCAACGGGCGCTTCGCTTAAAATTCATTAAAAAATTTATATAAAAAATTTTCATCTTTCTACATTAGATAATTTTAATTTAATTTTAAGTGCGAAGCACGCCCCATGCTCAGTAGCTACGGGCGCTTCGCTTAAAACTCATTCTCATCTTATTAAATAAATGATTATATCCATAGTTCAAAAATTTATGATTACCTTTGCAGTCACAATAAGAGCAATAATAAAGAAACAAGATCAAGAAAAATGGTAAAAGTAAATGATATAGTTCGCTTCTTGAACGATGTGGGAGGAGGCAAAGTGACCCGTGTGGAGGGTAAGATGGTATATGTGGAAGACAGTGATGGCTTTGAGCGTCCCGCACTGGCACGCGAGGTTGTGGTGGTCGATACCGCGAAACCTCATCACACCACCTATGAGAAGCCGTTGCAGATAAAGAGCAAACTCGTGGAGCCCGATGTTCCTGCCCCCAAGCCTGAACCCGAAAAGCCCATGGAGCCAGTTTTCGAGACCGAGGAAGGCGAGATTCTTAACATTGTTCTTGCCTACGAGCCACGCGAAATCAAGCACTTGAACACCACTACATTCTACTCGATGCTGGTTAACGATAGCAACTATTTCCTATATTTTGCCTACATGACACGTGGCGATGAGGACCGAGAGTGGACCACTCGCTATCACGATATTGTGGAGCCTAACACCCAGGTGCCACTCGATGAGTTTGGTCACAACGACCTCAACTCAATGACTCACGTTGCTGTGCAATACATCGCGTTCAAGCAAGGTAAGGGATTTGCCTTGAAAAATCCAGCTCTTGTGCAAATGAAACTAGATGTCACCAAGTTCTACAAGCTTCACTGCTTTCATGAAACCGAATATTTTGACACTCCAGTGCTCTCGCTCGATGTTACACGTAACGACTTGCCCACAAAACAACTGCGCATCGACAGCAGTGCTCTTGAGAACGCTATGCGCGATAAGCGCAAGGTGGATCGTCCCCGTCGCTCACAACCCAAGCCGGTGAGCAAGAAAAAGAAGTCGGAGCCCATTGTTGTAGACCTTCACATTCACGAGCTTCTCGACGACTTGCGTGGCTTCTCTAACGCCGACATGCTCAACTACCAGCTAGGAAAGTTCTGCCAGGTGATGAAGGAGAATGAAGACAAACTTGGCCAGAAGATTGTGTTTATCCACGGCAAGGGCGAGGGAGTATTGCGCAAAGCTCTTCTCGATGAGCTCAAGCGCAAGTGGCCTGCCTGCACCGTTCAGGATGCCAGCTTCCAGGAATATGGTTTCGGTGCCACCCAAGTGATAATCCACAAGCATCAATAAGCACTAGCTTGATAAAACTACAGAGGTGTCTGTAGTTTTTTTTATAAACTACGGATTATTCTGTGCAATTTTAGCGCAGCCGCACTTAACCACTAATTTACACGAATTTACACTAATGTTAATTGGATAAAATGCTCACGCTCGCAAGGCTTTGAGCTGGAGCTCAGCTTTGACTCGCTTAATCGCATTTTTGAATAAAATGCTCACGCTCGCAAGGCTTTGAGCTGGAGCTCAGCTTTGACTCGCTTAATCGCATTTTTGTTAGTAATTGTTTGAAAAAAGTTATTCAAAAAGTCGCGCCTTGTGGCGTCAAAAAGCCGGCTATCGCCGGAATATAATGCGCCGTCGCGCTATAATTTAACGTGAGTTCGACGAAAATAAATAGCTGTATATCAGGCTGCTCCTCTAAGATAGAGGAGCTGTCGCGAAGCGACTGAGGAGTATGATAACTATCAAATGAGGTGACATACTCCCCCCGACCCCCTCTAACTTAGAGGGCGAGTTGCTAACGCAATGATTTTCAAATGATAAATTCATCGAACTCACGTTAATTTAATTGTTTGTAATTGTTTGCAATTGTTTGAAAAAAAGTTATCCCAGCAATTGTCTTTAATGAATCCCCTCTAATGCACAAATCTTTTGTCCGTAATTGTCTTAAAGAAAAAACGAAACTGAATACCGGCAACTGAAAAACTGAAATATTTTCATAACACTAGTTGCAAATGACGTGAAAAAAAGGTAAATTTGCACAAAATTTCCACCGCACGCCTTGCGCGTGGTGTATAACTATTTGACATTAAACCAAATAATTCAATTAATAACTAAATTCAAAACTTCTATGTGGTTATTTAAATCTTCGGTAGGACGAAAGGTTGTGATGAGCGTCACAGGCCTTTTCCTGATCCTATTTCTAACTTTTCATGCGCTGATGAATGCTGTTGCAGTCTATTCGCTCGACGCTTACGAGGCTGTGTGCGAGTTCCTTGGCGCTAACTGGTATGCTCTGCTAGGCACTGCAGTGCTGGCAGCAGGTTTTGTAATTCACATCATCTACGCTTTTATCTTGTCGCTACAAAATCGTAGTGCACGTGGCAACGACCGCTATGCGGTTACTGCCCGCCCCAAGAGCGTGGAATGGGCATCGCAAAACATGCTCGTGCTTGGCATAATCGTGCTGTGCTTCCTCGTGTTGCACCTGTTCCAATTTTGGGCTAAAATGCAACTCCCCGAAATCATGGGCGACTATCCCGCAAGCGGCGCCGAGGCTCTAGAAGCAGCCTTCAGCCAGCCTTGGGTATGCATCGTTTACTTGATTGGGTTTTGCGCCATCTGGTTCCACATCACTCACGGCTTTTGGAGCGCATTCCAATCGATAGGTGTTAACAACGACAAGTGGATAGGTCGCCTCAAGTGCATTGGCTGGTGGTGGGCTACCATCGTGATGCTTCTCTTCGCCATTGAAGTAATCGCCCTCACCGGCAAGTGGTGCTGGGGCTGGGAATGCGTTGGAGCATGCTAAGATAATGCTGAGTAATTAATTTTAAACACATTACACAAGAAATGGAAGATAACAAGAATAACAACGTTGCTCAGCCAGTTATCGACTCAAAGATTCCTGAGGGTCCTGTAGCTGAGAAATGGACTAACTATAAGGCACATCAAAAACTCGTCAACCCGGCCAACAAACGTCGTCTCGACATCATCGTGGTGGGCACAGGTCTTGCCGGAGCTAGCGCTGCCGCGACCCTTGGTGAGATGGGCTTTAAAGTGCTTAACTTCTGCATTCAAGATTCACCCCGTCGCGCTCACTCTATCGCAGCACAGGGTGGTATCAATGCCGCAAAGAACTATCAAAACGATGGTGACTCGGTTTATCGCCTCTTCTACGACACCGTGAAAGGTGGTGACTATCGCGCTCGCGAGGCCAACGTTTATCGCCTTGCCGAGGTGTCGAACAATATTATCGACCAGTGCGTGGCTCAGGGTGTTCCCTTTGCTCGCGAGTACGGTGGCTTGCTCGCCAACCGCTCGTTTGGTGGTGCTCAAGTGAGCCGCACCTTCTACGCTAAGGGTCAAACTGGCCAGCAGCTGTTGCTGGGTGCTTACTCATCACTCAACCGCCAGATTGAGATGGGCAACGTGAAGAGCTTCAACCGCTATGAAATGCACGACGTGGTTATTATTGACGGCCGTGCTCGCGGTATCATTGCCAAGAACTTGGTAACCGGCAAGCTCGAGCGCTTTGCTGCTCACGCTGTGGTAATTGCCACTGGTGGTTATGGCAACACCTATTTCCTCTCGACCAACGCTATGGCCTGCAACGTGAGCGCCGCAATGGCTTGCTATCGCAAGGGTGCTTACTTTGCCAACCCCGCCTATGTACAAATTCACCCCACCTGCATTCCTCGCCACGGCGACAAGCAATCGAAGCTCACACTCATGAGTGAGTCGCTGCGTAACGATGGCCGCATTTGGGTTCCTAAGAAACTGGAAGACGCTAAGCGATTGCAAGCTGGCGAAATCAAGGGTAGCGACATCCCCGAGCAGGAGCGTGACTACTACCTGGAGCGCCGCTATCCCGCCTTTGGTAACCTCGTTCCACGCGACGTGGCAAGCCGCGCCGCCAAGGAGCGTTGCGACAAGGGCTACGGTGTAAACAACACTGGCCAAGCCGTGTTCCTCGACTTTAGCGAGGCTATCAACCGCCTGGGCATCGACGTGGTACGCCAGCGCTATGGCAACCTCTTCGACATGTATGAGGAAATCACCGATGTCAATCCTGGTGAACTTGCCAACGAGATTGACGGAGTGAAGTACTACAACCCCATGATGATATATCCCGCTATCCACTACACCATGGGTGGCATCTGGGTAGACTATGAGTTGCAAACATCGGTTAAGGGCCTCTTCGCCATTGGCGAATGCAACTTTAGCGACCACGGCGCTAACCGCCTGGGTGCTTCGGCACTGATGCAGGGACTCGCCGACGGTTACTTTGTGTTACCTTACACTATCCAGAACTACTTGAGCGACCAAATCACTGTGCCACGCTTCTCAACCGACCTGCCAGAGTTTGAGGAAGCCGAGGAGCGCGTTCAAGCCAACCTTGACCACCTGATGTCGATACAGGGTCACCGCTCGGTAGACTCTATCCACAAGGAACTGGGTAACATCATGTGGGACTACGTGGGCATGGGTCGCACCAAGCAAAGCCTTGAGACCGCTCTTGAGAAAATCAAGGCGTTGCGCAAGGTATTTGAGACCGACCTCTTTGTCCCCGGCACTCAAGACGGCATGAACATTGAGCTTGACAAGGCATTCCGCCTGCGCGATTTCATCACCATGGGTGAGCTCATCGCCTACGATGCTCTCAACCGCGAGGAGTCGTGTGGTGGACACTTCCGTGAAGAGCATCAAACCGAGGAAGGCGAAGCTAAGCGCGACGACGAGAACTTCTTCTACGTTTCTTGCTGGAAATACAACGACAACGACGAGAAAGCTCCAAGCTTAATCAAGGAGCCACTACACTACGAGGCAATTAAGGTTCAAACACGTAATTACAAAAACTAAAGTTATATGGAAACTAGCATAAGTGTAAAACTGAAAATTTGGCGTCAGGCTGGACCTAAAGAGCAAGGACAATTTGTAACCTATGAGTTGCAAGACATTCCTACCGATACCTCATTCCTTGAGACGCTTGATATACTTAACGAACAACTTGTTGAGCGTGGTGAAGAGCCCGTCGCTTTCGACCACGATTGCCGCGAGGGAATTTGCGGTATGTGCTCACTCTATATTAATGGTCATCCCCATGGCCCAGCTACAGGAGCTACCACCTGCCAGCTCTACATGCGCCGTTTCAAGGATGGCGAGACTATCACCGTTGAGCCCTGGCGCTCAGCAGCCTTCCCTGTTATTAAGGACTTGATGGTTGACCGCAACGCCTTTGATAAGATTCAACAAGCTGGTGGCTATGTGAGCTTCAACACTGGTGGTGCTCAAGATGCTAACGCAATTCCCATTAGCAAGGTTGCTGCCGACGAGGCGATGGATAGTGCCAGCTGCATTGGTTGCGGTGCTTGTGTAGCCGCTTGCAAGAATGGCTCGGCAATGCTCTTCGTTTCGGCCAAGGTGAGCCAGTTTGCTCTCCTGCCACAAGGCAAGGCCGAGGCTAAAAAGCGTGTGAAAGCTATGCTCCAGAAGATGGACGAGCTGGGATTTGGCAACTGCACCAACACTGGTGCTTGCGCTGCCGAGTGTCCCAAGAACATCAAGCTGAGCAACATTGCTCGCCTCAACCGTGAGTACATCTGCGCCAAGTGTGCCGACTAACATCCTTCTAGACTAGAAGCACACTTATCCAAAATTTTTATCACGACTGTCACCCCACTGTGGAGTGGCAGTCGTTGTTTATAAATCCACCTTTAGCAATATAACCTGACTTCGATAAATCTACAATGCCAGCTTATAGTGTTTTTTTATAAATATTTCTCCTGCAAAGATTTTTTCATCAAAATGTTATATCTTTGCAAAAAAAGTGATAAAACATGAAGCATTTAAGCTTTTGGGCATTAATACTAATAAACGTAGCGCTTGTCTTCCCGATGGGTGCGATGGCAAGCGATGAAGGCTTGTGCAAAGCCACAGCAATGAAAGCACTAAAAACAAGTGAGGAACTGAAGCGTGTGGCAAGCTACCCCACCATGGCGGTATATACCAAGGCTAGTGGAGGATTTGCTATAGTTTCAACTACAGGAAGCACTCCCAGGATACTGGCTTATTCGTCCAGTGGAACATTCAGTGCAACCACAGGCAATCCCGGGTTCAACTGGTGGATGCGAGCCATGGGCAAAGCATCGCTCAAAGAGACCACAAAACCCGACCCATCACGCTTTGCGCCTGCGGTAGAACCACTCATCACCACCCGCTGGGGGCAGAATGAGCCTTGTCGCTACATGTGCCCGTTTCTTGAATATAATCCCGACTTGAGCCAATATGGTGTATATATCCCCGACTCCACCCACAACGCCGTGGGGTGTGGTCCCGCGGCTATGGCTCAGCTTATGAACTACTACAAGTTTCCCAAGCATGGCACTGGTAGCGCCTCGGTGGTGGTGAAATATGACCAAGCCAATGTGACGCTAAGCGTTGACTTTGAACAAGCCACCTACGACTGGGATTCCATGCTCGATGACTATAGCGGCGACTACAGCGAAGATAATGGTCGCGCCGTCGCCACACTGTGCTATCACGCCGCCGTGGCAGCAAAGACTAACTGGACTCGCTTGGGCGGAGGCACCTTTGATGAGAACATCCTTAACGCATTCATCACCCACTTCAACTACTGCGACTCCGCTCGCCTACTAGCCCGCCCTCTCTATGACGAGCCCACGTGGATGGAAACCATCTATGGCATGCTCACGGCAGGCCATCCAGTGCTCTATTCGGGCAAAGACATCAACTTTGAGGTTGGCATTCTAGTGGGACACAACTTTATCATCGACGGATATGACGAAAATGGACTGGTACACGTCAACTGGGGTTGGCACGGCGACCAAGACGGCTACTTCGACATTGCCACACTCACCGTGGGTAAACTAACATTTAACGACTGGCAAGGTATGTATGTCAACCTCTACCCAAATCGCGAGAACATTTTGGGCGACGTGAATTGCGACGGATATGTAACCGGGTCGGACGTTACCGCAATTTATCAATACATACTCTTTAACGACACCACCTTTGCCAGCACTAGCGATGTAAACAATGATGGCCACATCACAGCAAGCGACGTGACAGCAATCTATAATATCCTGTTAGGCTTATAAAAGAATGATGTAGTGGAAAGTAGAGCTAAAGCTCCAGTTTCTTATTTCTTGCGGCGCCACCCATGTTAGCTGCGCATGACGACTTTGCCACCCCCCTATTCCTTCTCACTGAGTTCTAACCATCGCATTTCTTTTTCCTCGAGCAAAGCCTGCAACTCGCTGTAACGTGCACTTTTAATATCCATGTCGGTTATTACTTCTCCACTGGCAAAGAGGGCATCGAGGCTTTCTTTCTCGGCTGTGAGGTCTTCAATTTCGGCCGTGAGATTCTCGAGCTCGCGTTTTTCCTTGTAGGTTAGCTTGTTGCTGTTATCACGAGTGTTGTATTGAACCTTTTCCTTGGGCTTGGCAACAGCTCTAGCCTGCTCGGCGGCAATGCGGTCGTGATGCTCTTTCCATGCACGATACTCGCTGTAGTTGCCCGGGAAATCTTTTACCACACCATTTCCCAGGAACACAAAGGTGTGGTCAACCGTGCGGTCCATGAAAAAGCGGTCGTGACTGACAATTATCACACATCCGTTAAATTTAGAGAGGTAGTCCTCCAGAATTTCAAGCGTGGAGATATCAAGGTCGTTGGTAGGCTCGTCAAGGATAAGGAAATTGGGCTTGCTCATGAGCACCATGGCTAGATATAGCCGTCGCTTCTCGCCACCACTAAGCTTCTCGATTAGTTTCTGCTGGTCGGCGTTAGAGAAGAGGAAGAGATTCAAGAACTGCGCAGCTGTGTAGTGGGTCTTCTCGTCGAAGTAGATATACTCTGCCACGTCGCGCACAGCGTCAATCACACGTTTACCCTCGTCAAAGTGCATTCCTTCCTGGCTATAGTATCCAAATTTCACCGTAGCGCCCACCTCAAAGTGTCCACTGTCGCAAGGCACCTCGCCCAGCAACAGCTTGATAAAAGTGGACTTCCCCACCCCATTGTCGCCCACGATTCCAAGTTTCTCATAGCGAGCAAATGTGTATTCAAAATCATTGAGGATTACCTTGTCGCCATAACGCTTGCTCACAGCATGGGCAGTAAATATTTTCTTGCCTATATAGGCCGAACTCACATTAAGTCGCACATCGCCCTTGTCGCGATATCCATGAGCACGCTCCTTGAGGTCGTAGAAGGCATCGATGCGATATTGCGCCTTGTGCTGTCGCGCCTGTGGTTGGCGACGCATCCACTCAAGCTCGGTGCGAAGCAGGTTACGCGCCTTCTCCACCTGCACATTTTGTGCCTCGATGCGCTCAGCACGCTTCTCAAGATAGTAGTTGTAGTTGCCGTCGTAGGTAAATATTTCTTGCTGGTCGAGCTCCATGATGCGTGTGCAAATGTTGTCGAGGAAGTAGCGATCGTGAGTTACCATGAGCAGAGTCATGGTGCTACGCCGCAAGTAATTCTCTAGCCACTCAATCATGTCGATGTCGAGGTGGTTGGTGGGCTCGTCGAGGATAAGAAATTGCGGCTCGTCAATCAAAATTTTTGCAAGCGCCACTCGTTTCACTTGTCCACCACTCAACTCACCCACTGGCTGATGATAGTTATCAATCTTGAGTTGAGTGAGAATTTGCTTGAAGCGTTCCTCATAGTCCCAAGCATGACTATTATCCATGGCTTGAATGGCGGCAGTCATAGCCTCGGCATCGCCAGTGGTCATTGCGCTCTCATAGGCTCTCACCGCCCTTGATGCCGCATCTTCGCCCTCAAGGCACACGTCGAGCACGGTTTTAGCACCCTCAAAGGTGGGAATCTGTGGCAGATATCCAATGCGCAGATTATTGCGATAGATGATTGAGCCCGAGTCGGGTGTATCAACCCTGGCGAGCAAGTTCAATAGCGTGCTCTTGCCTGTTCCATTTTTAGCGATAAGCCCCACCTTGTCGCCCTCGTCGAGCCCGAACGAGATGTCGCCAAATAGCAAGTCATACCCAAACGACTTAGTTAAATTCTCAACCTGCAACAGTGCTCCCATACCTAATAGTCCTTAATACAATATTTGCAACCAGTTGCTCTGGTAGCGTGTGTTATCAAACTTTTCAGCCAGTTCTAGCGCCTTGCCGTTAGCGTCGCGCGTCCAGCCCCATGCCCATGTGCCCATGTCGAGATATAATGCCTGTTGTGCCCCAAGGGCAACAAGAGAATTAATAAACTCATCATAATGCATGGGCTCACCACCCTGCACTATCGCTAGCGAACCATCGCCCAAAGTGCAGGCAGCTCGATAAATGATGTGCGGACGTCTCTCCCTAATGGCCTGCGGGATGCGTTGCTCCTGTGACTTTCCGTTTTCCACAATGTAGCATTGCTGGAACAAGTAGCCCTTGCCTTGCACCGCAGCCTCAATCGACTCCTTGAGGCGAGAATTTGGCAAAATCGACACTTTGTTATTTACGATTAGCATGTGACCTGTGGCGGTGACATCGTCGTAGCCTTCAATGCGCTCGCCAGCCACCACATGATCGCCACACACGTCCATCGTCTCGGTGTCGAGAGTGAAGGCCGCGGCAACATTGACAGCTATGTCACGATTGGAAATATCAGGAGCCGCCTCAAAGTTGTGCTGCTTGTGACTCACAAATCGCACTTGAGCTTGTGGTCCCACTCGCATTACCATGAGGCGATGCCCAGCTGCCACAACATGAGCAATGTCGACAGCGCTGGCAGTGTTTAGAGCTTGCGCTCCACCACCACAACCCATGAGCGCTGCAGGCATCACGCCCAATAATAGATTTCTAAAAAATTTCATTTATTTAAATTTTCGCATGAGATGACGTAACGCAAATCGCAAGTGCCTAATGGTGGTGGGCACGGTGCCATAGTAGTGACACATGATGCGGTAACGCTCACGCAAGGAGCGCTTGTGATTCTTAGTAGTGAGCCCGCCATCGCTGAGGAATGAAATGATGGGAGCGTCGCCCACATAGGCATTATTCTCACTCTTGCGTAGCACTCTAATGCACCAGTCAAAGTCGGCACTGAAGCGATACCGCATGTCGTAGTGAGGGCACAGTTCTCGCCGCGCGATAAATGCCTGATGACACACCAGCATTCCATCCTTGAAGCTTTTCCAGTCGAGATGCTGCGGTGCTGTGAGGTGTCGCATACCCACTACCTGACGATTGCTGTCAACCAGCTGAGTTTGCCCATAAATCACATCGGGCGAGTCTTTAGCGTAGCGTGCGATGAGCGCCAGCGCCTCAGGGCTAGCAAACGCATCACCGGCATTAAGAAAAATGAGATATTGCCCCCTAGCGCGGTCGATGGCTTTGTTCATAGCGTCATATAACCCCTTGTCAGGTTCACTCCACACTACTGTACCGGTGATGGCAGCATCGTTGACGAGCTGCAACGTGGCATCGGTCGAGGCACCATCGATTACCAAATACTCAAAGTCGCGAAACGACTGCTCATTCACACTCTTGAGCGTGGGTGGCAACACCTGCTCCGCATTATAAGTTACAGTTATTATAGAGAATAGCATTTAGTGATAATTGCGATTTATTTTACCAGTTAAAAATGTTTCTCAACACCCACCATGCAATCATCATCACCGCCAGGGTGGCGATGGTGGCAGGGTGTTTAAGAGTCTTGTCGAGCCACGAGGGGCACCAGCTAGTGTAGTCGTTAATCAAGTAAAGGACTATCACAGGTATTGCCCCAAGCAAGAAGGCATTGTAGTGTGCCGCCAGCCGCAAGTCGCCATGCATCAGCGCATGTATCATGCGCTGACTACCACAACCCGGGCATTTAAAGCCTGTTATCGAGAGGATAACACATCGTGGCATCCAGCTAGTGTGAGCCGGGTCGACAAAGAAATAGAGCAATGCCGCCACAATGAGCACCACCAGCACCACAATAGTGATAATGCGCTTCCTGCCCATGTACGTTATTTAATCACATTTGAGACAAATGCGAGGCGCAGGTCAGTGGTGTGAAGACAAGTCCCAAAATGATAGAAATTATTATTGCCCAAGCACCACGGTCGCTCATCTTTTGCGCGCGTTCATATTCACCATTGCGGTAGTACTTTTTAGTGAGAAAAGCGAATACTATACCCACAATACCCGCTGGTGTGCAGCAAAACAAGGTGGTGATGATAGCCCAAGCCATGTTGGAGGGAGGGCATTGAGGTATCTCCTCTTGCTCATGTTCCATAGCATGTTGCAAAGCGGGCGGAGTGGCTTGCAGTTGACTTGACGTGGGTTGATTTTCAATCTCCGGAACAGGGACAGGGTCATCGCCCACCACCAGCTCGGGCTCACCTGCCATTGCCGCCTCTTGTTGAGCAACATGTTCGGGCATTGACGCCGGCGTCTCTTGCTGCTGTTGTTGAGCGAGTGATTCGGCATTTTTAGCCATCTCTATCATGTCGGCAAGCTCAGGCACACGGGTAATACTCACCCAGTCGGGCAGTCCGCTATGCCACACATAAGCGGTTTCATCCACACCCATTTGCGCCATTTTTTCAATCGACATGGGTCCCTCTTGTTTTCCCTTAAAATTAATCCAATATTGTCGCATATTAGTGTTTTTATTGATATTTTTAGTTAATGAGTGTGCTCACATCAGTTATTTAGCTGATTAAACTTCTTCACAATGTCGCACTTGCTGTAGTAAGGAGCATCAATGCCACTGTGCTCACTCTTGTAGGCATTAAGACGCGTCATGGCACGATAGTGTGGCACATCGCGGTCGAGCGAGTAGACATAAGCTTTACTCTTCCAGTCATATTCACTGTTGAGGCAGTAGCCACTTGTCTCGGCTGTGATAAAGGTGTGCGCAAACATGCACTTGAAAGCCAAGTTCACATCGGCAGTGTTCCTCGCTACAATACCTAGCAGCTGGCGTGACGTATTGACAAAGTCATATTCATTACTCTTCTGCACATCGTATATGCCCTGGCTGTAGTGTGCCAGATACCAGCAGTCGCCCTTGTAGCTAGCCTGGTAAAGCAAGCACGCTTTCTTATAGAGCAAGAGATTTTTCTCTTCGCCAGTAGCTCCAGCAATCTTGCTATCGAGCGCCACCATGTCGCGGCAATACTGTAGCTTGGCGTTGCTCTTAACCTGAGTTTTCTCCTCGTTGAGGAAGCTCAGGAACTGACGTTTGAGCCATATTTCTTGATTATAGTCCTTGCGTGCCATGTAATAGCTGATACCCTGCTCGGAAATAAGACTTAATGGCACCTTCTCCAGATAGTTGATGGCGGCATTAAATTCCCCCTCTCGCAGTAGCTTAGTACCCATGAGGTCGTTGAAGTTGTCTATTTCAAGCTTATTCCTAGCTATTGCCCAGTTCTCAAAGGCATTGTGGTTGCTAGTGGTAATGTAGTTGTGATAATCGTCGAGTTCACTAGAGCTAAGGCTATCAATAGCTTGGCTATACTCTCCCATGCCCCTCACGCGATCTTGCGCCATTCCCAGCACAGCGATAGCTGCATTGCGCATTCCCCATGCATCGAGTTGTGGAACCAGCGCATCGTAAGTAACACGTTCAAACACGTCGGCATAGTGAGGGTCGGTAGCATATAGGTTCTTGTCGGTGATTCCTGACACATCGATGAGCCAGCGATATTCCCCTAGCATGTAGTTAAAGAACTCATCGGTGGGTTGAGCGCTCTTAATGGAAGCCAGCATGAGGCAGGCACGTGCGTTATCCTTCATGCGCTGAGTGCCCGCAAGTTGCTGTGCGCTAGTGAGCTGCTTGATAGCATCGTCCTGATTGCCATTCATGTAGTTCACCCATCCACGCGCAGCCTCCCACATCGATGGCGACTGAGTTTTGCCCTCGTTGAGCACTTGCCCGGCAAAATCGATGAATCCGTCAATCTCGTTTTGGTAGATTCCAGTTGCCTCCACATTTCTCATTATCTCGGGGTCGCTACCATTGTCGAGTGTTTCCTGAGTGTTGTTTACAAAGTCTTGAACAAGGAAGATGAGAGTGGGCGAATTGGGGTCGGCAGCATATTCTTCCTTTATGCCCTTAAGGTTGCGTTTCTTGCGCACGCAATACTTAATGCTGGTCATGTCGCCCAGCTCGGCAAATATCTTGCATGCCTCATTCTTCTTGCCAGTGTTGTAGAGAGCGCCGGCATAGATGTCCTTCATCCAGCTCTTGTAGACACTTTCTTGGAGCTTTGACGCGGTATTCTTCCAGTAAGTTATATTAGCTTGATGATTGCCGGCAGTCATGTTGCATCGCATCACCAGCAGAGCATACTGGCTGCGATATTTTGAGCCGCGATAGGCTAAGGCTTTAGTTTTCACTTGAGCGACAGCGGCCTTTTGTTGTGCCAGCTGAGCCTTAGTGGGATAGTTCCAACGGTTAAACTGCGAGCCGTCATTGTTGAGATATTTCACCAGCAGTCGCAAGTAGTTAAGAGTGTGGGTATCTTTCCTGTCACGTGCGGTCTTGATGATAGCATTAGTGGACTTATCAAACTCCTGTGGCTTTACCGTGCCTAGCATCTCGCACGCCCACTTAGCGTCGTCGCTACCTGTGTAATCCACCCAATATTTCTCCACCCCGTCAGTGAAGGAGTTTTCCATGAGGTCACGATTAAAAACACTGAACATGTAGTAGTTAGGTCTCACCCATCCACCACAAGCCCACGATTGCAATGCCGTAGCCATTACAATCAAGCTAAGGACGAAATATTTTTTCATAATCGCTAGAGGTATAATTGTTGATACTACTTTTATTTAGACTATAAATTATTACTTGGTTGTTGATGCCTGGTCGCTCATGGCTCAGGGCATCATGAACTTGGACTAAAGTTTGGGCATCGGGTTTAACCACCATCACCGTGTCGCCAGCATTTAAATAAGTGTAGGTGCTATTAGAGCTCAAGTAGTTGGGCAGGTCGATGCTACTAATCACCAGATACTTGCCTGTAGCCACCTTGCGATAGAGAGTGGTATCGTTAAGGTCCTCGCTGTAGAGAATGTCGCGGAACTTATCGCCAGTGTAGAGCAACTGCCAGCCAAAGTTGGGATAGGCAGCACACAATGGCAGGCTATATTGTGCCAGGTGCCCCAGATAAGGCTCCACGTCACGCTTGTCGAGAATGGGATTGCGCCGCTTGCTGTTCTTGAGCTCGCCAGTGTTATACATCATCAGCACACCATAGTCGACTGGTGGAGCCTGCATCGACAACTGGTGCAGCCTGATGGTGGCACTCAAGCGCATACCATGCTCGGCAAGTAGCTCGCGTACATGCGCCAGGAATGCGAAATAGTCGTGCTGAGTGCTTGCTGTCCAGTCACAGTCGATTTGCAACTCACGCACGTTCTTGATGTCGTGAGTCTCATTCATCTGCAACACACGATCAACAAGCAACTGAGCTATGGAGTCGACGCCATGCTTTACACACTCATTAACAATGAAGATGGTGGGAATCACCTCAATGCCCTGTGGCACCGAGTCGTTGAAGGAGATGGTAGCATTGGGTATTAGCTGTTTACTCTCGTCAAGAACCACATCAAAGTAGCGCACATACATCTTGCCCACCCCATACTCCCTGATGAAGTCAAGCTCGGCAGGCTCGAAATAGAGCGACGTGCGCCAGTAGTAGACAGCCGGCTTGGGGTCGTCTACTGCTTTGCCCTGTGGTCTACACCCCATTACAAGTAGCAAGACTGTTAATAATGTGATGGTTGCTATGGACCTCTTCATTTGCTGGTCAACTGATGTAAGTGTATGTTAAACTTGCCTAGTGTTATCTTTTTTTAAAAAATTGCGATGAAGATATAGCGCAAAATTAATCATAAAAATTCTAAATGGCAAAATGTGCTTATTAAATTTGTTGAAATAAAGATTTAGGTGATTTATAAACCAAGAATTACACAAATTATCCAGTTTTTTGCTGGTAAAAGAACTGATTAATCTGATTGTTAAATTTATCGTTTAAAAAATGCAATTAAGCGAGCCAAAGCTGCTATTGCTAAAACTTTGTCTCGCTTAATCGCATTTTTGTCTTTTAGAAAAAACGCAACTTGACGCCTTATTTAAGCTGGGCTAGAGCTTTCTTGATGCGGGCTACGGCCTCGATGATATTCTCATCGCTAGTAGCATAGCTCATGCGCAGGTAGCCTGGGCAGCAAAACGCGTCGCCAGCCACGCTTGCCACATGGGCGTGCTCAAGCAGGTAAATGGCAAGATCGCCAGCATCGTTGATGACGGTGTCGCCACAACGCTTACCAAAGAATGCCTCAACCTTGGGGAACACATAGAATGCTCCGTGTGGAACATTGAGTTCAATGCCGGGAATCTCCTGTAGCAGACCAGTGATAAGGTCGCGACGGCGCTGGAAAGCCACGCGCATGTCTTCCACGCACTGTTGCGAGCCACGATAAGCAGCCTCGGCAGCCTTTTGGGCGATTGACGACGCACCGCTAGTATACTGCCCTTGCAACTTATTAACAGCTTTAGCCAGCCACAATGGTGCGGCGACATAGCCAATGCGCCATCCGGTCATGGCATAGGCTTTAGAGACTCCGTTTATTACAGCCACACGGTCCTTCAACTCAGGAAATTGCGCCAGCGACTCGTGATGCCCCACGTAGTTGATGTGCTCATAGATTTCGTCGGCAATAATCATCACTTGCGGGTGGCGTGCCAGCACAGCCGCCAGCCCTGCCAGCTCTTCCCTGCTGTAGATGCTGCCACTGGGGTTAGAAGGCGAGCACAGGATGATGAGTTTTGTATTCTCGGTGATAGCGTTATCGAGTTGCTCAGGAGTGATTTTAAAGTCCTGCTCTATGGTAGCCGGCACAAGCACGCTCTTGCCACCACACAGGTTCACCATCTGCACATAGCTCACCCACGCCGGGGTGGGGATGATAACCTCATCGCCAGGGTTAACAAGACACAGCACCGTGTTGCACAGCGACTGCTTGGCGCCATTGCCCACCACAATCTGCTCAGGGGCAAAGTCAAGGTTATTCTCATTCTTGAGCTTGTCGCTAATAGCCTGACGCAACGACAGGTATCCAGGCACTGGTGAGTAGAACGAGAAGTTGTCGTCAATGGCCTGCTTAGCAGCCTGCTTAATGTGGTCGGGAGTAAAGAAGTCGGGCTCGCCCACGCTCAAGTTAATAACGTCAACTCCCTGAGCCTTAAGCTCGTTACTCTTTTGCGACATTGCCAGTGTAGCAGATGGCTGCAATGCCTGCAATCTTTGAGAAATGAAATCCATAGTTGTTTTAAAGAATTGTTTATAGGTTTTAATGTATCAACATTTTTTTATTGCTACAAAGGTAGTATTTTTTGTCAAACAATTACTAACAATTACAAACATTTTTTTTACCCGCATCGTGAGAGTGCATAGGGGGGGGATAATAAAAAAAATCCTGTGCCACACACTTGATTAAAGAGGATGGCACAGGATTTAAGGTATGTACTGTGAATGTAATGTGGAGTTATACCATATAATTCCTGAAAGAATGCATGAACATGAATAGCAACACAAAATAAACAAGAGTTGTAAAAGCATAAACTCCCAGCAGTACATAGTCGATGAGGGTAGCTTCCTTGAGCAAGTTCTTGTATTTATCGATTTCTGAGATATTGTTCATGGGTATAGAGGCAAAAGCGGCAATCACAAGAGCGGCTATGTTACCCAGGTTGTAAGCACTTGAGACGCCAAGTATGAACCCTATCACATTAAGGACGAAAACCAGTGCGAAGAACGCCACAGTGATAAATCCAAACTTCTCGTTTTTCAGCATCTTCATTATTGAATATCCACACACTGCAATCAGTGCCAGTGCGCTCAAGATGGTGAAGATGCCAAGGAAATATCGGTCCATCTTAAAGAAATAGAATGCCCCCACTATTTTCCACAAACTTGCCAGGATATTAAATCCCAGCATCACGTAGAGGAGAATCTTAAACACATTTTGGTCGGCTGGCCGCGCAGCGGGAATGGGCCGTGATGCCGGAGGAACCTGAGATGATGCAGGTGGAGCCCACTGCGACTGTTGTGGCTGCTGTGGTTGCTGTGTGGGAGGCGGTAAGGGAGTGCCAGGAGCAGGTGGCGCGGGAGTTTGCAAGGCAGGTGGCGCGGGAGCCTGGGGTATTGCCGGTGGCACTGGCGCCACCTCAGTGGCAAGACTTGAAGCCAGTTCAGGCACATCGGCAGCCTTAGTCCACGCCGGCATTCCCGCACACCACACTAGCGAGTGGGGCATCAAGCCGTTGCTCATGAGTTGTTCTACTGTGAAGGGGCCCAACTTCTCGGTACCCTTTGCTAAATAATACTGTGCCATAATAGTTAGTTTTTTTGTTTATAATTCTATTTATCTTACCCCACAAAGTTATAATAATAAAGCAAAACCGCCAAACTTTTGTACTATTTTATCGCTTAAAATCACCCTATTGAAAAATAAAGAATATTTTTGCTCACTACTAAGAAAAAAATGAATACCTTTGCGCTACAAAAATCAAAAAGATAGAAAACTCCACACAATATAAAGAATATGAGCGATATAAAATATCTATGGGATAGATTGTGGACATGGGTGAAGAACCTGTTGATATTCTTCGTGGTGTCGTCGATTCTTGCAGTAATAGCATTCAAGTGGGTGCCGGTGTATCGCACCCCGCTCATGTACATTCGCTATTACCAGCAATACATCGATGGCAAGACACCCACCATCAAGCATCAGTGGGTGGACATGGACCAGATTAGCCACAGCATGCCCCTCGCCGCAATGGGTGGTGAGGACACCCACTTCACTGAGCACAACGGATTTGAAGAAAAGGAAATCCTGCGAGCACGCCTAGAGGCCCTTGAAGGGGGGCGTGAGCGCGGTGCCAGTACCATTTCGCAGCAAACTGCCAAGAACGTGTTTTTGTGGCCTGGCCACAGCTGGTTACGCAAGGGGCTGGAAGCTTATTTCACAGTGCTCATTGAGAACATTTGGGGCAAGGAGCGCATCATGGAAGTGTATCTCAACTCCATTGAGATGGGTGATGGCATCTATGGTATCCAAGCATGCGCTAACGAGAATTTCCACAAGAACGCCAGTGAGCTAACCGCTAAGGAGTGCGCCCTAATAGCCGCCACACTTCCCAATCCCCTCAAATATGACTCAGCCAACCCTGGTCCATACATGAGAAAGCGCCAGAAACAAATTTCAAGAGAGATGCGCTTTGTGGGCAATCCCGAGTGGGGCACGAAATAAAGACACTAAAAGGTGTATTGCGAGTAAGGGTTCCACAGGCATGTCATGCGTGATATTAATCCTTACTATTGATTTAGTTGAAACAATCATCTATCTGGTTGAAAATATAATAGAAATAACACTTTTTAGGCTATATTTGTCGTTATTCTAAATAAAAACACCACTATTAGCTGCATGAACACGATAATAAATAGCTTCACACCTATTGGTCTTGACGAGATGAGTAGCGTCAAGCTAATGAATCGTGTCGACACTAAGTTTGTTACTACCCTGCCAAGCCTCATGCAACTGCTTGAGATGGCTCGTAGAGAATACTTCATGCAGGAGATAGATGGAGAGCGCAACAGCCACTACACCACGCTTTACTACGACACCCCAGCACTCGACATGTATATCATGCACCACAACGGATGCCTCGCGCGCCAAAAGGTGAGATTGAGACAATATGTCGACTCGGGGCTCATATTCCTGGAGGTAAAGAACAAGAATAACCACCGCCGCACTCGCAAGAAACGCATCACAGTTGACGAGATGAACATTGAGGGTGCGCACAAGCATGAGTTTCTAGAAAAACTGTGCTGGTGTGATGTGGACATGCTACAGCCATCTTTGCAAAACTGGTTTAGCCGCATGACGCTTGTCAACAAGGCTAAGACCGAGCGTGTGACCATCGACACCGGATTGAACTTCCACAATTTTGTCACAGGGAAAGACACATCGCTCGACCAAGCAGTGATTGTAGAGCTCAAGCGAGATGGTAACGTGAAGTCGCCATTGCTGAACATGCTTCGTGACTTGCACATTCACCCTCATGGTTTCAGCAAGTACTGCATGGGTACCGCTTTGAGCAACCCCAGCGTTAAGCAAAACCGGCTTAAAGAGAAACTGCGCTATGTCGATAAGCTAATCGCTCAGGACTGTCGCTGAGCTAACCTTCTTTTTTTGATATTAACAACAAAACAATATTTCTTATGAATAACTTGATAACTTGGGGACTCTCCCCGCAATACTGCGCGATGCTCATACGCTTTTTCATCTGCATTGTAGTGAGCTGGATTATCATCGACCGGCTTTACTACCGCAAGAGCAAGCGTCGCGACTTCTATTTCACGTTCATGCTAATTAGTATTGCCATCTTCTTCCTTGTGTTCTTCATGATATTTGTGCTTGAGGACATGAAGGGAAAAGCTGGAATAGGACTGGGTATAGGCTTGTTTGGCATTTTCAGCATCATGCGCTACCGCACCGACACTATGCCAGTGCGCGAGATGACCTACCTGTTTGTCATCATTTCTCTAGCTGTGGTCAACGCACTAGCATCAACGATGCCGCTCTTTGAGCTCATTATCACCAATGTGTTAGTGATAGTGGCTATCGTGGTGTGTGAGTGGCGCCTCAAGACCGAGAATGTGAAGTTAATCCAGTATGATAAAATTGAGCTTATCACTCCCGACAAGCGCGACGAGCTAATCGCCGACCTAAAGAAGCGTACTGGCCTCGACATCACCAAGGTGGAGGTGGGCGCAATTGACATGCTCCGCGACATGACCGTGTTGCGCGTGCACTATCGCAGCACCGACGCTGGAAGCAACAGTGTAGACAAAACTATCAAACTCTCAAAACAAGACTTGCAATGAAAAATTTAGCAAAATCAATAATCGTATTTCTTGCACTTGCAACGGCAATTCCTAGTCATGCCGAGTGGGAACCAGAAGGAACGCCATTTGATGGCAAGAGTGGTAACGACTTTGGCGTGTGGATGACCGTGGGAGCTGAGAAAAAAATCAACAAGAAGTGGAGCCTGGGGCTAGAATTTGAGTACCGCCTCAGGGACAATATTGTGGATGGCAAAGGCTGGGGAGCTCCCAGCCGGTGGAACATTGCCATTGGCGCCGAATACAAACCCCTGAACTGGCTCAAAGTTGATGCGGGCTACAAGTTCATGCGCGATTACTCACTAGCTGAGTGGAATAACGAAAAGCAAGAAGAGACCACGGCATTTTGGGGCTCAAAACACAGGGTTTATGTCTCGGTAACAGGAAGCTACAAAGTGCAAAACGTGAAATTCTCGTTGCGAGAGCGCTGGCAATACACCTATCGCCCTGAAGTGGCCGATGTCACCTACGACTGGGAACACGACCGCTTTGAGCCCAAGAAGGGTAAAGGCAAGAACGTGTCGCGCACAAGGCTACAAATTTCCTACGACAAGAAACGCACGTGGTGGGAGCCATATATCTCGGCCGAGATGTATATTGCACATGGACTGGAAAAGATGCGTTACACCGCCGGATGTGACTTCAAGATTAACAAGCAAAACCACATTGACTTGTACTACCGCTTCGTTGACATTCGCGAAAACGACAATTTCAACAACCGCGACTCACACGTGCTGGGAGTGGGCTATCAATTCAAGTTCTAGGAGATAGAGATTTTATAGAAAAAACCGGATTTTCTGTATATATGCCAGAAAATCCGGTTTTTTTGTGGGTTTGTTTTTAGCACTCAAAGACCTTTTCGTTCTTGCGGCGCTGTTCCTTCTTTATTTCTTGTTCCTGCTTGTCGGCGTCCTCCTTCTTTTGGATTTTTTGTTTTGGCTTCTCGCGCTCGTTAGGTTTCTGGTTATTATCCTCACTGAAACTCTTGATAATATCTTCAACCACCTCGCGATTTCCAAGCAAGTAGTTCACAACAACCTCTAGCACAGTCGACGTCTTGTTGCTAACAAAGTAGCTGATTATGCATCGAGTGCCATCAGGCATAGTGCCCTCAAGCGAGTAGCACTTAAATCCTTTCACCTTAAATTCAAGGAGCTTGGTGTCATACATGTTGTATCCCATGGCACGGCTCTTTAGGCGCTCGTTAAGATTCTTCTTGTTAGTATTCTCGTTCTTGATGTATCGTTGCAATGTCATCACCATGTCGTCCCACTCCACGCTAGCTGAGCTGGGATCTTGAAAGAAACTATAAGGCACATAGCCACCTTCGGGAGCCTCGAAAGCGATGCCAAACTTGTCCCAAGTGTAAATTTTAGCATTTAAAGCTAGGCATAAAGTCATGGCAACGATTGCCACGAGTGCTCGTGTTATGTTAAAGTTCATCATCAATAAAGTTTAAATCGTTTAACTCAGGATCTAAAGTATCAAGAGGCGACATTGTCTCGAGCCATTTCTCCCACTGGGCTTTGGAGCCATTGAACACGTTAAGATCCACATCGCCCCAAATTCCATTCACCCTGCCCCAGTGGCTATATTGCTGCAACTGGTGCGGGATGTGAGCAATAGCATCGGGTTGCTTAAAAGCGCACAGCCACAGGTTGATGTTGATTTGCCCATCCTTGATATATTTCTTATAGCCGTCGCCGTTGGTATATATCATCACCTTGTGACCACGCGAGCGCAGGTTGTCGATCATGTCGTCAAGGTGCTTTTGAGTGCGCTCGTTTTGCACCATTTGGTCGTTGCTCCAGTCTTCCACATCAATAACCGGTGGAAGGTCGAGTTTTCGCCACCCTATTGTTTCCAAGAAGTTTTTAGCCTGATTGAGACCATCGGTCTTCTTGCGGAAAAAGTGATAAGCTCCCACTTTAAGTCCCGCCGCTCGCGCGTTGTCATAGTTCTTGGCAAATCGTGAGTCGTGATGATCTTCACCTTCACTAGCCTTGATTATCACAAAGCTGTAGCCTTGAGCTTTGACCTTCTCAAAGTCGATGTCTCCATTGTGGCTCGAAACGTCAATACCCACAATAGGATACTTGCTACGGTTAATCTCTATTTCACCTCGCATCCAGTGGAAAATGTCGGTGCGGTTTTTATAGGCCCACCATGCGAGTGCGCTTGCCAACACAGCCATCACCCCCAGTGCGATGAGGATAATCTTGATCACCTTGCGGCGACGACGCTTTCCATGTGTGGTGACGGCTGCGTTACTCATAATATTGTTAAATTGCTAGAACAACGGGAACGAGTTGGCTGGATCGCAATACTTCTTCTCAAACTCATCTTGGCTCATAGTCATCATCAGGATGCCCTGAATAAGAACTACAACGGCTATTATTCCAGGTAAAACTCCGCAAGTGAGAACACCTCCAAATAGTGAGATAAGCAAGATTATGATCCCTGATGTGGTCTTGTCGAGATAGATATAATGCACGCCCAGAGTACCCAGAAAGATTGCCAGCAAACCTGCCACGCCACGGCTTTTACCCGAGGAACCAGCAGCAAAAATGTCGTTGCTGGGTGGTGGCGTGAAAGCGGGCTGAGGCCCTTGAGCATATCCACCAGGCTGCCCTTGCCCGTATTGTTGCTGTTGTTGCTGAGCTTGGAACTGAGGTGGCACAGCCGCACTTGCCGCTTCAAACTCATTTCCGCAGAACGGGCATGTTATTTTTTCCACTTCATACTGTGTAGAGATTTGATTCCTACACTGTGGACATTGATAGTTTACTGCCATAATCTAGAATTGCTGTTAGAGGTGAATAATGACAAATAAATTAAATCTGTGGCTAGCTTTAGCGCGCAATGTGATTAACGGCGACGCTTGGCTTGACGTTTTTGCTGCTCCATCTGCTGTCGCTGAGCCTCCTCGAGACGTGCCATGAAACCACTTTTCTTCTTGGGTTTCTTGGCATTCTCCGCCATGATGGCGCGCACCTTGTCCTCCTTCACGGTGAGGCGAGTCAGGTAGGTTTGAACGATGGTGATGAGCAACGAAACAAAGTAGTAGTAGCTCAAACCGGCAGCGTAAGTGTTAAAGAACACAAGGAACATGAGTGGCATGAGGTACATCATCCATTTCATGCCAGGCATTTGACTTGACGACTGCGACTGCATGTTGATGTAGGTGTAGCCAATGTTGGTGACAGTCATCAGCAAGCAGAAGATGCTCAGGTGATCGCCCAGGAGCGGAATGCTGAATGGTAGCGAAATGATGGCATCGGGAGCGCTAAGGTCAGGAGCCCACAGGAACGACTGCCCACGCAAGTCGATGCTCGAGGGGAAGAACCAGAACATGGCAATCAGGAATGGCATCTGTAGCAGCATGGGCAAGCATCCGCCCATGGGATTGGCTCCAGCCTGCTTGTAGAGCTCCATCGTCTTCTGCTGCTTCTTCATGGCATCGCTTGGGTCGGGATATTTCTCGTTGAGCGCAGCAATGTCGGGCTGCAAGATTTTCATCTTCGCTTGCGATAGGTAACTCTTGTAGGTGAGTGGCCACAGCACCAGTTTTAGCAAAATGGTGAGCACGAGAATCACTATACCCAAGTTCCAGCCAAACTTGCACAACCAGTTAAATACCGGCATCACGATACCCGAGTTAATCCAGCGGAATAGAGTCCATCCCAGCGACACCAAACGGGTGAGATGCAAGTCCTCGCTAGGCGAGAAACGGTCGTAGCTTGAAAGAATATCGTAACGGTTAGGGCCAATGTAGAAATAGAACGAAGCTGGCGCTGGAGAATCCGATTTATAGTCAATGTGGCTATAGATGTTAATATCCTTGAGATAGGTGTCATATTCCTTGGAGTTCTTGCCTTCCTCATAGGCTGTGCTCGACAGTTTAGCGCCACTAAAGGCCTGATTAGCAATCAGTGCGGTCGAGAAGAACTGGCTCTTGCCCGAGATCCACTTGATGCGTTCCTGGACATCCTTGTCCTTGCTGCCGCTCTCACTCAGGTTCTCCACATCATCGCTACCCTGCACTTTCCAGTAGAGGGCACTATTGCGCTCTTCAAACTGCTTTCCTGCCTCCTGACGCTTAATCTTCTGATTCCAAGTGAAGTCCATGTCGGTGCGATTGGTGGGAATCACGTTCTGCATGTTATGTTGCAGCACTTCCATGCGCACCATGTAGGTTCCCTTCACCAGCGTGTATCGCAGGCTCCACTTGGCACCACCCTCAAGGTTCATTGACATTGTTACGCTCGAGTCATTTTGCTGTTCGGGGGTAAAGAAGAAGTCCTTTGTCTCAAAGTGCTGGGTATCGGTATTCAAGCCAAAGCTGTAGTCATTGTTCTCAGGATTAATGAGCTCAACCGGAACACTCTTGTTATTCTTGTAGTCTTCTTGAGTGCGATAAGCCTTATAGCCCTTGAGAGTGGCACGGCTAATGACACCACCCTTAGTGCTTATTTCAATCGCTAGCGAGTCGTTCTCAAGCTTCACAGTCTTGTTCTCGCCGGTGAGATTAGCGCTGAAGGCTGCTGCCTTAGCATATTTTTCTATCACTTTCTTCACCGCTTGCACCGCTAGGTTTTGAGAGCGAGGATCATCGCTGGTGCTGGCGTTGAGGCTGGCGATGTTGATGATTTTGTTATCGATTTTTACTGTGCCGGCGGCTTTGCCGTCAGTGCTGGTGATGTTCACCCCTTCTACGGCAATGTCACCATTCTTGGCAACTAGAGTGTCGAGCAATGCAAACTCAGCCTGTGTGAGCGTGTCGACACTGGCGTTAGCCACTTGTTGCGACTGCGACTGCGCTTGCTCAGTTTTAGAGGCTTGTTGCTGCTCAAGTTGCTCGTCTTTGTTGGGCTGCTGAAGCATCATGAACCCAAAGATTACCGCACACATGAGCAACATGCCGATGATCGTGTTTTTATCCATACAAATAGTTGAAAATATTGTTTTTAAGAGTGACATGATGGTGAGTCAAAAAACACTCACACACTACCATCTCACTGGTTATTTAATAATCTTTTTTTCTCACTTTGAGTTCTTGTTCTCAATGGCGGCACGCACAAAGTCCATAAATAGTGGATGTGGGTTAAGCACAGTGCTACTATACTCGGGGTGGAACTGTGTGCCAATGTACCACTTCATCGATGGTAATTCCATCACTTCTACCAGGTGAGTGTCGGGGTTCTCACCCACGCACATCATGCCTGAGTCCTCAAACATCTTGCGATACTCATCGTTAAACTCAAAGCGGTGACGATGACGCTCCTCGATGTCGAGTTTTCCATAAGCCTGTGCAACTTTCGTGCCAGCTTTCAGATGGCAGGCATAGGCACCCAAGCGCATTGTGCCACCCATGTTAGTGATGCTCTTTTGCTCTTCCATCAGGTCGATGACGTTGTGAGGGGTCTTTGGGTCGATTTCAACGCTATTAGCATCGGTGATACCAAGCACGTTGCGGGCATATTCTATTACCATGCATTGCATGCCGTAGCAGATGCCAAAGGTGGGCACATCGTGCTCACGACACCACTTGAGAGCCGCAAACTTGCCCTCGGTGCCACGCTGCCCAAAGCCAGGAGCCACCACCACGCCATCCATGTCGCATAGCAGGGTTTGAGCGTTGCCATCGTTGATTTTCTCACTGGAAATGTAAGTTATCTTCACCTTATGGTCTTGATAAACACCTGCTGTGAGCAAGCTCTCGTCGATGCTCTTGTAGGCATCTTGCAGCTCCACATACTTGCCTACTAACCCTATTTTGACTTCTTGCTTAGCGTTGTGAAGCTTGTCGAGGAAGAAGTTCCACTTGGTGAGGTCGGGCTCGCCACTATAGGGGGTACCTGTCTTGTCAAGGATAATTTGGTCAAGGTGCTGGCGATGCATCATCAGTGGCACCTCGTAGATGCTGGGGGCATCAAGGCTCTGAGTCACGGCATCGGGGCTCACGTTACAAAACTGAGCCACCTTGCGGCAATGAGCTGCGGGAAGCTCTCGCTCGGTGCGAAGCACGAGCACATCGGGCTGGATTCCCACTTGCTGCAGTTGCTTCACACTGTGCTGGGTGGGCTTGGTCTTGAGCTCGCCAGCTGCCTTAATGTAAGGCACATAGGTGAGATGAACCACCACGCAGTTGCGCCCCAGCTCCCACTTGAGCTGTCGCACAGCCTCGAGAAAAGGCAACGACTCAATGTCGCCCACGGTACCACCAATCTCGGTTATCACAAAGTCATACTTGCCGGTATTTCCCAAGTGCTTCACGCAGCGCTTTATCTCGTCGGTGATGTGGGGGATAATCTGCACCGTCTTTCCCAAGAAGTCGCCACGTCGCTCCTTGTCAATCACGCTCTGATACACTCGGCCTGTAGTGATGTTATTAGCGCGAGTGGTCTTGATATTAGTAAATCGCTCGTAATGCCCCAGGTCGAGGTCGGCTTCATGACCATCGACAGTGACATAACATTCTCCGTGCTCATAGGGGTTTAGCGTACCGGGGTCGATATTGATGTAGGGGTCGAATTTTTGCATCGTCACGTTAAACCCACGCGAGAGCAACAGCCTTGCTATCGACGATGATATGATTCCCTTGCCAAGCGAGGAAACCACACCTCCGGTAACAAATATGTACTTTGTGTCCACTGTGTAAGTATAGTATTTTATTAATTTATAATATTACAAACTGCAAAGATAAACATTTTTTTCTAAACGACAAAAATGCGATTAAGCGAGTCAAAGCTGAGCTTGCTCAAAGCCTTGCGAAAGTTTTTTTAAAGACAAAAATGCGATTAAGCGAGACAAAGCATGAGCTTGCTCAATGCGTTGCGAGCGTGAGCATTTTATTTAATTACGGACTAATGATTTGTGCATTAGAGGGGATTTATTAAAGACAATTGCTGGGATAACTTTTTTCAAACAATTGCAAACAATTACTAACAATTAAATTATAGCGCGACGGCGAATTATATTCCGGCGATAGCCGGCTTTTTGACGCCACAAGGCGCGACTTTTTGAATAACTTTTTTCAAACAATTACTAACAAAAATGCGATTAAGCGAGTTAAAGTTTTAGCTGGGGGGATGCGTGCCCTAGCAATAAAAAAAGGGCGTGCTTCGCACTTGAAATTAAATTAACGTGAGTTCGACGAAAATAAATAGCTGTATGTCAGGCTGCTCCTCTAAGATAGAGGAGCTGTCGCGGAGCGACTGAGGAGTATGATAACTATCAAATGAGGTGACATACCCCCCCCGACCCGCTCTTTCAGCATCAATGGGCTACGCCTCGCCAATAGCAAAACAAGTTTTGCTGCTGGTCTCGGCTTGCTCCATTGGTCTAACTTAGAGATATTAATTTTTTAATCAATTTTAAGCGAAGCGCCCATTACTGCTGGACAAGGCGGGCATGCCCTGCACGCACCCCCCATCTTTGCTTGTCAGTTAGTTAAAACCAGCAAGAAGGACAATGTGCATGCTGCCCATTGTCCTTCTTATTGCTTGTGATAGCTATTATATCACCGTGGTGGAAAGGATTTACTCTTTCTCGAGATAGGTGTAGCCGTAGAGTCCTGAGCGGTAATTGCGCACAAACTCATTTCCCTCGTCGGCAGTGATTTTCTTTGCTCTAATCGACTCTGCCACCCACGACTCCACATTTCGCACCAGTTCCTTGGGGCTGAACTGCACGTAGTCGAGCACCTCGGCCACCGTCTCGCCGTCAATAACCTGATCAATCTCGTAGTGGTCTTTATAGACATCGATGTGCACAGCATTAGTGTCGCCAAAGAGGTTGTGCAAGTCGCCCAGAATTTCTTGATAGGCTCCCACAAGGAACACTCCCAGATAGTAATGCTCGCCCTCCTTGAGCTGATGCACCGGCAGGTAGTGAGAGAAACCCTGATTGGAAATGAAATTACCTATCTTGCCATCGCTGTCGCATGTGATATCCTGGATTGTAGCAAGTTTATCGGGGCGCTCAGCCAGCCTACTCAGCGGTACCACAGGGAACACTTGGTCGATGGCCCATGAGTCGGGCAGCGACTGGAATAGCGAGAAGTTGCAGAAGTACTTCTCGGGCAGCATCTTTGCCACTCCACGCAGTTCCTCGGGAGCATGTTTCATGTCACTCACCAGCATATTCACCTCTCGAGCCACGCTCCAAAAGAGTTTCTCAACCATGGCACGGGTGCGCAGGTCGAGTAATCCCAGCGAGAAGCGGTCGAGAGCCTCTTCGCGAATTTGCAACGCGTCGTGCCAGTCCTCGAGTAATCTCGCCATGTTTATTTTGTCGTAGATCTCATAGAGGTCGCGCACCAGCTCGTTCTCATCCTCACGCAAGTGGTCACGGCTGTCGTCCCACTGTGGCAGGCTCGCCGTCTCGAGCACCTCCACCACGAGAACCGAATGATGGGCTGTGAGGCTGCGTCCGCTCTCGGTGATGATGTTAGGATGCTTGATGCCATTCTTGTTGCAAGCGTCAACAAGCTGATAAACCGAGTCGTTGACATACTCCTGGATACTGTAGTTCATACTATTCTCGCTCGCGCTATTGCGCGTGCCGTCATAGTCCACGCCCAGTCCACCGCCTATGTCGATAAAGTCGATATCAAAGCCCAGTTGCGTGAGTTGCACATAGAACTGGCAAGCTTCGCGCAAAGCATTCTTAATGCGCCTTATCTTGGTCACTTGGCTACCGATGTGGAAATGAATAAGCTTCAAGCAATCCATCATCTTGTTAGCCTGAAGGAATTCCATGGCTGTTTGCAGCTCGCTGGTGTTGAGTCCAAACTTGCTGCGATCGCCACCGCTCTCCTCCCACTTGCCGCTACCGCTACTTGACAGCTTGATGCGGATGCCCACGTTAGGCCTGATGTTGAGACGCTTGGCAACGCTAGTGATGAGCTTGAGCTCATTGAGCTTCTCCACCACCAGGAAGATGCGTCGACCCATCTTTTGCGCCAGCAGTGCCAGCTCCACATAGTTCTCATCCTTGTAACCATTACAGATGATTAGCGAGTTCTCTGAAATCTTGCCCATGTTCATTGCCAGTACGGCATGCAACTCGGGTTTAGAACCAGCCTCCAGCCCAATATTGAACTTCCTGCCATGGGTAACAAGCTCTCGCACCACAGGCTCCATTTGGTTCACCTTGATGGGATAAATGATGAAGTTTTGCGCCTGATAGTCATATTCCTTAGCGGCCTTCTTGAAGCATGAGGAAATCTTCTCGATGCGATTGTCGAGAATGTCGGGGAAACGCAATAGCACTGGTGCCGAAATGTTGCGTTGTCGCAATTCTTCCATCACTTCCACCAGGTCAACGCCAGTGTAGGTTTGCTTGGGAGTCACACGCATGTGCCCCTTTTCATTGATTGAGAAATACTTGAGGCCCCAACCATTGATATTGTAGAGTTCGGCGCTGTCCTCAACGCGCCACTTGCTCATGCTGCTCGTAGTAGTAAGGTTTTAAAGCGTGAATAATGCTGGTTTTCTCTCACAGGCGAGGGTGCGAAAATGCGATAAATGACGCAACCCTCATTTAGGGGGCAAAAATACAATTTTTTTTCAAACAATTACTAACAAATTCAAACAATTTTTATTTTTGCCCCACGCCAAGAGTGCCCCGTTGGGGCCCCAGCCTGGGATTTTTCTTAAAACCGATTAAGAAAAAAATCCCTGCAATAGCCTTTAATAAGAATGGGGGCTCGCAAGCTTGCACAAGATTAAAAAAAATAGTAATTTTGCACTGATGATAATATGCAATACCACATATCATGTCGACTGCAGTGTGAGCGGAGAGTTCCTCGACTGGCTCAGAGACGTTTATTTACCCAGGGCGCTTGAGGGCGACATGGTGAGAGCTCCACGGCTGTTACGCATGATGGGACACAACGATGGCGGGGTGTGCTTTGCGCTGCAGCTGCAAGCCACCAAGCTCAGCGAGTTACAACGCTGGAACCAAGCTGTGGGCAAGCAGTTGCATCAGCAACTCATCGAGCGCTTTGGTACCAAGGTGGCTGGCTTTACCACATTCATGGAAAATATCGACATTTTGAACAATGGAAAACAAGGAATATGACAAAATCATAATAGGCATTGACCCAGGCACTAACGTCATGGGCTATGGGCTATTAGGAATCAAGGCTGGCAAGCCTTCGCTCATAGCTATGGGAGTGCTGCAACTGAGCAAACTTGATGACCATTACATGCGCCTGCGACGCATCTACGACCGCGTGTTAAGCCTTGTGGAAGAATTTCTTCCCGACGAGCTGGCCATCGAAGCTCCTTTCTATGGCAAGAATGTGCAATCGATGCTTAAGCTGGGACGAGCTCAAGGAGTGGCGATGGCTGCCGCATTGGGTCGCCAGGTGCCCATTGCTGAGTATGAGCCACGCAAGATTAAGATGGCTATAACAGGCAATGGAGCAGCCAGCAAGGAGCAAGTGGCGATGATGCTACAGCGACAGCTAAGCATTAATCCCGCCGACATGCCCAGCTTGCTCGACGCCACCGACGCTCTTGCCGCTGCCCTGTGCCACTACTACGAGAGCAAGAAACCCTTTGCCAGCACCGCAAGCAAGTCGTGGAAAGACTTCATCGCTCACCATCCCAACCGCGTGGTTTAGACACGTCGCACACAAATGTGTATAAAAACATGTAATTGAACAATATTTCGCAACTCATTGTAGTGCTAGTATTGAGCATTTTTATTAATTTTGCAACTTGGAAAAAGAATTAACAACATCAAATATATGACTACTAAACAAATGCAAATGAATACCGAGCTCTTCAGGTTGCTCCAGGAAATTTGCGCCAACGAGGACTTGATGAGCAAAGGCATTAAGGCTCTCAAACGCATTTTAGACAAACACAAAGCCGATGAGAGCATCATGAGCGAGGAAGAACTCAACGCTAAAATTGAACGTGCCATTAAAGCCTACGAACAAGGTGAATGCCATGCAATGGAAGCACATGAGGACTTAACAGCCTACTTAAAACGTCGAGGTCATGACCTATAGTATAATTATCTCACCCGAGGCCGAGAAAGACTTTGTTAAGCTAGCTAAAAGCGAACCCAATGCATATAAAAAAGCTAAAAATTTGCTTGAGGAATTAAAAACAAATCCTACCACTGGCACCGGGCATCCCGAGCAGCTCAAAGGTGCGCTAAACAACGTGTGGAGCAGGCGAATAACAAGAAAACACAGGCTTGTGTATAAAATCATTGACAATAAGGTTATTGTACTTATCTTATCAGCTTTTGGACATTATAGTGATAAATAATTTTGCAACTTGGAAAAAGAATTAACAACATCAATTATATGAAAAAGTATAACATTATCACTCTCATTGTGGTTGCCTTAGTAACACTAACTGGCTGCAACAAGAAAGATAATTCCTATCTTGAAGACACTAAATACCTGTCGGTAAGGCTACAAGGTAGCGACAAGTGGAGCATTCTCGACATCGAGACTGGAAATGTGATTGCTCGAGATGCTTTCAAAAACACCCCATCGGCGATTACCGACGACATGTTCTTTGTCTACAACGATAATGGACGCATCGACTACTATAACGTGGCCGACTGCAAGAAACCCGTGAACAAGGAGCCATACGGCAGCGCCACTAGCTTCAGTGGCGGACATGCCGTGGTGAGCAAGCCCGGTAAACCTCTAGAGGTCATCGACAAGCAGTGTAACACAGTGGCTGAACTCTCGCCCAGCGTGCTTAATGCCGCCATGTTCCGTCACGGACGCTCATTAATCCACACCGACCTGGACCGCTATGGCTATATCGACACTCATGGCGATACCGTGATGGCACCAAACCTGGGCTTTGCCAAGTCGTTTATGGCCGACGATGTGGCACTCGTGTCATTCAACACCGCAGGCGACACCACAGCCACATTGAGCGTGATAGACCTTGCAGGAAAGAAGTTGTGCGACATCGACACCAAGGTATACCAAATTCTCACTCCCTACTACCGTATGGGAGTACTTGCCGCCGGCAAGAAAGACTCGGTGGTCTATCTCGACAAGAACGGAAAGGAGACCACTACCCCACTAGAAATGCCCAAGAAAATCAAGGATGCCAACTACCGCGATGGCCGCTACTGTGGCGATGGCAAGTACATGGTGATTAAGGGCGACATGATGGGACTGGTAGATGGCGATAACAATGTGCTCATTCCTTTCAAGCACAAGTACATGAACAACGTTACCAGCGAGCGCTACATCGTGGGTAATGATAGCGTGATGACTCTCGTTGATGATCATGGCAAGCAAGTGGGAAAAGAAAAATTTGTTGACTACAAGCAACTCGACAGCGAGGCTAACGCGGTGAGAGGTTACATCAACCTTGAGGTCACTGCCGCCAACCTGCTCAGCTTTATTGGCGAAGACAATGCTTGTGGCGCCAAGAAAGGTGCCACCCTCATGGACATGAATCAGCTTGTGGGAGTGCAGCCAGCAGCCTACCTTGGCATGCGCCAAATCGACCGCGCCATGCTTCCCATGGTCTATAGTTATCACTTTGATAGTGATATCGCCACCACCAGCACCGACAGCTTGAGCTCCATCGAACCCACCGACACCGCCTCGATAGCTCAAGCCATTGACGGAGCAAAATTCAACTACGATGCCCACGTCACTGGAGTGAGCATTAGCTTCATAGTGCTAGAGTGCCTACCAGGAACCGAGGAGCGCCTATGCCAGCTCATGAGCAACGCCATGGGCTCTAAAGGATTTAACCTCAACCCCGATGGCTCTTTCACCAGCGATGCTGGCACCAAGGTGGTAATGGGCTATGAGAAAGGCGTGTTTGAGCTAAATTATTACTTCAATGCCACCGACGCGCAACCACTGCCCCGCGTTAGTCGCAAAGAGTAAAAACAATGGCACGCTTTTTGCAAGATATTATCACAAACTTAAATTTAAAACTTAACATCTATAACTTAAACACTTAACACTTACTACAATGTCTTGCACAAGAGTTCTACTAGCAATCATCTTCCCTCCCCTTGCCGTTGTCGACAAGGGGTGCGGGTCGTTCTTGATAGTTTTCATCCTCACCTGCTGTGGATGGATTCCTGGAGTGATAGCTGCTCTAGTCATCCTCAACAACGATAAGGGACAACACTACAACCATGGCTACAATCAAGGTTATAACCAAGGCTATAACAAAGGCTATAACCAGGGGGCGAGCCAAAATCTCTATGGTAACAACCAGCCACATAATGCTAACAGAAATAGTGGCTGGAAAGGATGGTGACAAGCCACCCCTTCTTTAAAACATAGAATAATAGTGATGGATTCTCAGCAACATCTCACCCACATTCTCGAGCATCGAGACATTAAGCCCACAGCCATGCGCCTGCTGGTGTTACGCGCTATGCTTGAGAGCGACGAGGCCTTCTCGTTGCTCAGCCTTGAGCAACGTCTCGACACGGTCGACAAGTCCACCATCTATCGCTGCATCACTCTGTTCCTTACCCACCATCTCATACATGCCATCGACGATGGAACAGGAACTATAAAATATGCCGTGTGCGACAGCAGTTGCCACTGTGGTGAGGAAGGCGAGCATCTCGACGACCTGCACGCCCATTTCTACTGTGAGCGTTGCCACCACACTTATTGCCTGAGTCGCATCCATGTTCCGGTGGTATCGCTTCCTGGCAACTTTCAGGTTCATAGTATCAACTATGTGCTCAAAGGTATTTGCTCTCACTGCACCAGCAAGGACAACCAATGATTGCTCTCACATCTATTAATTGCGACCATTTGTCTATAAAAAATGCTCAAACACCCCCTTTTCCACTCACCACATGACAATGTAAATTAAACTTCTCTCACCCAAAATGGTCAAAATAACAGCGAGAAGCACTAAATAGTCTCTCGCGCGAAACCAAAGATATTGCAAACAACAAAAAATATACTATTATGAAAAAAGATTTCTCCCATTATTTCGCAAGCGTAGCCTTAGTGATAGCTATGATTGCTTTAGCAATGCCGGCGGCAGCACAAGGACGCCGACCAGGTGGTCATGGCAGTGGCAACGCGCCACAGGCAGGTGGACGCTCAAGCGCCACAATGCAATCTCCCCGTAGCAGTAGTTCTTCAAGCCGACCAAGCGCTACCATGCAATCACCTCGCAGCAGTAGTGTCTCGTCGAGCCGTCCCAGTTCATCTCCACAAAGCTACAATCGTAGCAGTAGCTCAAGTCGCCCCAGCGCCTCTCCACAAAGCTACAATCGCAGCAACAACCAGGTGAACCGTAGCGTGAGCAATAATAATCGCCCCAGCAGTGGCAATCGTTCATGGGGTGACATCAACAATGGAAACAATCGCCCTTCGGGGGGTAGTGGAATGACAGCACGTCCTGCCACTAGCAATCGCCCTAATAGCGACTTCAAAGCTACCTATAACACCACTAAACCAGTGAGCCAAAACATGGAACGCGGCAAAATTGTAAAACCTGCCGATAACAAGCACGGAGGCAACCATGGTGGCAATGGTGGCGGAAACTACCGTCCTGGCGACAACAACGGCGGTGGCAACCATGGCGGTAACTACCGTCCTGGCGACAACAACGGCGGCGGAAACAATCGTGGCGGAAACCATGGTGGAAACTATCGCCCTGGTGACAATCGTGGCGGAAACCATGGCGGAAACTATCGTCCAGGCGACAATCGTGGCGGAAACCATGGCGGAAACTACCGTCCTGGCGACAATCGTGGCAACCATCGCCCGGGTGGCAACTATGGTCACGGCGGTCCACAACATCGTCCACACCATGGTGGCATCAACCACGGCGGTCCACGTCCCGACTACAACCGCTATCGCTGGACTAGCAGCTTCCGTCCTCGCGTGCGTCACGACCGCTGGTACGACTACTATCGATACAACCGCTGGAGCTGGCGCGCTCCCATTGCTCCTCCCGTGCGCATGTGGCGTCCACGCGTCGTGTGGTATTACCGCCCCGTAATTCCTGTAGGCTTCCGCTACTATGCCTCAGCACCCATCATCACTGGAGTTCTGGGTTTGGAATTTGGAACCTATCTTGATGCTTCGCTCAACTTCTTGTACTACAATGGCTACAACATTGACGGCTATCAGGACAATGTGGTCTACCTGCGCGACGTGCAGATGATGGGCTATAGCTGGCCCGACGTAATGTTGCAGTACGACAATGGCGGTGGTATGTGCTACGCTCAGTTCACCACCTCATCGAGCTATCAAGACAATTATCGCTTCGACAACCTTTACCACAGCCTGTGCAACACCTATGGTTCCCCCATCCGTGGTAACAATGGTGAATTCTCTTGGTACGGAGGCAACGGAACCGGCTACATCAACCTGTACTTCAACTACGACGCTGGTCGTTACTACACAGTGCTCACATTTGGAGCATAACACCGCCAGCTTCATTCATCACTAGCAAAAATTCCTTTTCTATATTTGCTCTATACACAAGTTCAGCGTCGCCACAAGCAATCTTGAAAGCGACGCTGGCTTTTTTTGCGACTTTTAGAACACTAATAACTCCAAATACCACCAGTATCACCCATTTTCCAATTCACAAAAACACTATACCTTTGCAGTCGCTTTTGTGATGAGAAATCACGCTTAGCGAGATATAATAAAATATTTAAACCCATTATTAATAATATTTAGAGTATGAGAAAATTATTATTTAGCGCAGTGTTTGCGCTTTGCGTTTTGTGCGGTTACGCGCAGCAGTATGTGGATGTGGATCGCGAAGTAATTGAAATCCCCTATAACTATATCAACAATAGTAGCATAAGTTTAAAAAACAAACTTGTAAAAATATTTGGTGTTGAATACACTGTCGACATTCAAAATATAAGGCTCAGCCCTAACTGGTTTGGAGTAGAAATTATTGCCAAGAATTCCCAAGATGGCACTTGGAGCACCGAAGACTGGAGCATTGAGCAGTCATGCGTAAATGAAGACAAGACCGCCGACATCCATGGCAACACATCGAGCTGCAAAGCTAGCCTATTTCAAAACTATGACTTTGAAGTTAACTCAATAGTTCACTTGCTCACCCCCGAAACACACAGCAACATTGAGGTGGAATATATAATTCGCGACAACAATGGAGCTAAGTTCACGCTGGTGCTTGTGTTCCCTTACAACTCTGGCACTATCACAGCCATCGACAGCGTGCTAGCAACCGAGCAGCAACCCATTGAGTACTATGACTTGCAAGGCAACCGCCTGCTCGCCCCCACAAGCGGCATCATCATCGAGAAACAAGGTAGCCGCGTGAGCAAGAAGCTCTATCGTTAACATCTTGTTATACACGATTCGTTCATAAGGTTTGGATTAAATATAGTTAACACACACACATCGCACAATACACCCACATGTGATTTTAGGTCGCATAATGGGTGTATTGTCTTTTTTGTTGCGCAAGTGAAGAAAAATGCTTACCTTTGGTAGATTTTTTTAGGCAGTTGGTCTATAGAAACGATGAAAACGGCAGTAATAGCAGTCATCGGGGCAAATGCCAGTGTTAAACCTAAACCATTTATTAAGGTCAAACTAGCAAAGAAAAACATTTAAATTATTCACATTTTAAAATTAGAGCATTATGAAAAGGACAGTTTACAACACAATGATTGGCTTGATGCTCGCATGCGGGCTCGCCATGACATCGACTGGAGCAATGGCACAAGGCCGTCGTCCAGCATCCAATTCAAATGCGGCAGCAGCAGGCAACCGCAGTGTTGCCACTGCCACTCCACGAAATAATAATGCCGCAACAGTAACTAACAATGTAGCTCCCGCAAGCCGCTCGACTGCCACAACGGCACGTCAATCGGTAAGTAGTAGCCCCCAGGTGAATCGCAATAGCAGCGTGAGCAACAATGCCAGCAACCGCACAGCAACCTCCACCAGCACTACTCGTCCCAGTGTAAACAAGGGCTCTACCAGCACCAGCACTGCGCGTCCTAGCACTAGTGGCAACAAATCAAGCTCAGTGCGTCCCTCGGCAGGCAACCGCTCGGCAAGTGGCAACAGCGTGAGCACCACTATCAACACCAGCACCAGCAACGTTCGCCCTGCCACAAACACTAACAATGGTGGCAGCAACCTTCGTCCCGGTAGCAACAACAGTGGTAGCAACAACACCGTTCGCCATGGCTCAACTGGTAACAATGGTAGTAATAGAGGACACGTAGCAGTTCCTAGCCGTCGCCCAAGCGACAACCGCCCCAAGGTGGCTGGCACAGTGATGACAGGCGCTAGTCCCAAGGTTGACTACAATGCTTATCGCTACACCAGCAGCTGGCGTCCTCGCTACGATGGCGACCGCTTCTTCAACAACTATCGTTACAACAGTTGGAACTGGGCAAGTCCCATTCGTCCCTCGGTTCGCCCTTGGCGTCCCACCACCGTTTGGGTATACCGTCCCATCGTGACAGTGAACATTAGCCGCTACTCAAGCTATCCCACCATTGGTGGCGTGCTTGGCCTCGCATGGGGAACTTCATTCGGCAACGTATTGAACTACCTCTACTACAGTGGCTACTACATCGACGGATACATGGACAACGTAGTATACCTGACCGACGTGAGCTTGCTCAACTACGACTGGGACGACGTCATGATCCAGTTTGATGGCAACAACAGGATGGACTATGTAGAGTTTGCTTACTGGGATTCAAGCTATGATACCAGTCGCTACTACAGCCTCTACAACTACCTGTGCAGCATGTATGGCAGCCCTGTTAGCTACAATAATGCGATGTACTCCTGGTATGGAGGCGACGGCATTGGGTTCGTGAACCTGGGCTTGCAATACACCCCCGACTACAACTACACCATCCTCGCCTTTGGCGTGTGAGATAATGGTTAACTGCTAGTAGAAAGGAAAACAAATTAGAATAATCACTTCCAAGCGCTATCAAGAGTTAAAGCCTCTTGATAGCGTTTTTCTTTTTTAGCTGAAAATTAGGGTGCGTTTTTTTGTGTATAGGCATAAAAAAAATTATGCAGGTGTTTCTCAACAGCCGCATAAAGTAAACCTTAAAAATCTAATCCTATGAAAAAACTTGTTGCAAATATATGCCTCCAGAGCTAATCCTGCAAGTGTTGAATGAAAAAAAAACTTGTTTTTAACATTTTTTTAGCGACAATGTGCAAATCTATCGTCAGTTTGGGTAGAAACAGAATTTTTTTACAAGAAAATAGAAGAAAAATAACTAACTTCGTGCCCTGAACATCAATTAATTATAACTCCTACCCGTTTGGGTAGGGATAAAGGAATACATCGCTTAATAACTAATGACCGAACTAGACTTGAACATACTGGGATGTGGCTCGGCAACATCCACACTGAGGCACCTGCCATCGAGCCAGGTGATTAATGTGCGCGGGCATCTCATGATGATTGACTGCGGTGAGGGCGCCCAGCTCGAAATGAGACGCATGAGACTCAAGTTCTCGCGGCTTAACCACATTTTCATCAGCCATCTGCATGGGGATCACTGCTTTGGACTACCCGGACTGCTGTCGACAATGGCTTTGCAAGGAAAAGGTGGCACTGTAACTGTGCACATTTTTAAAGAGGGCGCCGAGCAGTTTGGACGCCTGCTTGACTACTTTTGCCGTGAGCGCCCCTATGAACTCAAGTTTAATATTATTGATACCCACAAGGCGGTAATCTACGAGGATGACGCCATCACGGTAAGCACTATTCCTCTCACTCACCGCTTGCCTTGTGTGGGCTTTTTATTTCGCGAGAAACCCAAGCTACGCCACATAAACCCCGTGGCGTGTCGCAACCACGATGTCCCCAAGCACTTCATGAACAGCCTGCGCCAGGGTGCCGACTTTGTGACTCCCACCGGCATCGTTATTCCCAATAAAGAACTCACCACCGAGCCCGACCCTGAAATCTCCTATGCCTACTGTAGCGACACCAAGTATTCCAAGCGGGTGATAAAAGCTGTGGAGGGGGTAGACTGGCTATATCACGAGTCGACCTATGGTGACGAGAACTTGAAAAATGCCGTCAAGCGATACCACAGCACAGCTCGACAGGCAGCCATGGTGGCACGCGAGGCTGGTGTAAAACGCCTCATCCTGGGGCATTACAGCAATCGCTACGACGATGAGAACATCCTCCTGCGGCAGGCACAAGAAGAATTCCCCGCCACCATTCTGGGCAACGAGGGAATGAAGATTGACTTGAATAAATTGTAGATAAAGACTAATCAGCTACTTGAGCGATGAGCGACATAGCTCACTAATGGTAATTGCCGCGGCTATGCCCACGTTAAGGCTCTCGCTATGAGCTCCACGGCGTGGCATGGCTGGAATGTGCAAGCGCTGTGTGACATGAGATGCCACCTTGGCACTAATGCCCTGTCCTTCATTGCCAAACACCACAAACGCTCCCTTATCGGGCAGCTCGCTCGTGTAAATATTGTCGCCATCGAGGAATGTTCCCAGCACCGGCAAGTCGTTATAATCATCGAGCAACATGTCAAGGTCGCAATAGTGAACCTTCACGCGGCTAATAGCCCCCATTGTGGCTTGCACAACCTTGTGATTATAAACGTCAACAGTCGACTTGCTGGCAAACACATTGTTTATACCATACCAGTCGGCAAGGCGCATAATGGTGCCTAGGTTGCCCGGATCCTGAATGTTATCGAGCACGAGGTTAAGACCACCGCGCACTTCGCTAGGGGTATAACCCACTTGTGGAATTTCATACACCGCCATGACATCGCTTGCGGTAGTAAATTGCGACATCTTTGCCATTTGCCCCTTGTTGGCAAAAACTATCTTGTGGTAGTGCTCGGCGGTGCCTTGCTGCTCATACCAGGCACGCGTGGCAATGAGGTAACGGCAGTTGAAGGCATGCCACGTGTCGCGCACACATTTCCAGCCTTCGGCAACAAATAGCCCCTCCTTGTCGCGATATTTTTTCACTGCCAGAGACGACACCAGCTTTATTATTCCATTATTGATATCTTGCATTGTAGCTGCTTGAGTTGTAACAAAATTAAAGTTTCTTGTCTTCAATTATTTTCAATAAGGCGCTTGAGTAACGCGACGCTTACCTGGAGGAGGTGGTACCGCCACATTGCGATTGCTGCGAGTGGGATCGCTACTTGCGCTACTGCGGGCTGGTGGCACACTCCTTGACGCTGATGATTGAGGTTGTGAGGGTTGTGAGGGCTGTGCCTGTTGCACTGGCTGTTCTTGAGCCACTTTGGCCTCGGGTTGTGGTGGAACCGGTGGCGTGTAACCCTCGTCGTCGTCATCGTCAAATGCCGCAGGATAAGGATCATAACGTTCAGCACGAGGCACTCTCACATTGCTACCACTAGGATAAGACACATCGGGAGTGGGGACTGAAGTTACTCGTGGTGCGGGAGGCACTGGCACATCGGTACCAATAGCCATGGAATCGACAGGTTCCTCGGGAAGCACCGAGTCGATGGTCACATCGGGATTAATGAGCGTGTCGGGCTTTTGAGCATTCACTACTGGTGTGCTAGGCTTGCGCAGCATGAAACAAGCAGTAATGCCTGCTGCCAGTAACACAGCTGCCAGCACTATCCAAAGGCCTTTTTTCAAGTTGCTCTTATCGCTTGCCACAGCCGCATGGGCATCCTTGCCCTTGTTTTCATCAACCACACCTTGAGCATTCTCAATGGCTGGTGGTGGGGCTAAGGTTTCCTCTTTGCGCTCGGTAGCTTCAACAGGTGTAATGGACGGAGGTGCTACTGAGTCATCACTTAGAGCCGGCACAGGAGCCTCATGAACATCTTGCTCCTCATCGCCACTGGCATCAACAGCAAGTGGCGATGCCGCAACAATCTCAGTCGCACTTGCTTCCTTCTCGCCAATCGCTGTGGCAGGGCTAGCAAGTGGCTCATCTCCTTCTTCTTTTTCAACAGCATCTACTTGAAGCAAGAATGCGCTACGGTTGTCGGCCCCGCCTTGAATTTTCATTTGCAAGTAGGCAAGTTTTTGAGAATTGGTTTTACTCTCATCGGCAAGTATTGCCATGAGCTGCTTGTCACTAATCTCTCCACACACACCATCGCTGCACACAATGAAATAGTCGCCAGGCTTAACATCGGCAATAAAGACGATGTCGGCCCTCACGGGGCGACCAGGTATCATGGCGCGAGTAAGAATGTTGCGTTTGGGCGACGCCTCGGCTTCGGCGCGTGTGAGACGTCCCATCAGGAAGAGATCATTAACTAGCGAATGGTCACGCGAGCGATACATCACTTGCCCCGTTGAGGGACGCAGGTGATAAATGCGGCTGTCGCCAATGTGCGCCGCTACCACTCCATTGCTCGTGAATGCAAGCATGGTGAGTGTAGTACCCATCGATTTCTCGCTATCAAATCCTGAAGCCACTGCCTCAAGGGCATGTTGAGCATTTAACACCGCTTCACTCACCTTCTCGCGAGTGAGTTGCTGGCCGGTGGCGAGATACTCATCAACCCATTTTCCCATGGCACTAGCCACAGCCGCACTAGCAACCTCACCATTGTCAAGGCCACCTAGCCCGTCGCACACTACAAACACTCGGCTACTAGCCGATAGCTGCTCAAGCTGCGGATAAATCGCGTCTTCCTGCTTTTGTCGCTTGCCTATCTCATAGATTCCAAGCGGATTATGTAGCCTAATTCTCATTTATTTCCACATTTTTTACCAGTGTGAATATTACTTTATTAATAAAGCTCACATTACAAATGTAACGTAACAAGTTGCCAATTAATTGCATGATATCCAGTTCAAATTTACAAAATTAATAATCCACAACAACATTTACAATAATAGTAAAACGTTTTCTTAATAATTGTAGCTATTTTTGCACAACCTACAATATTTTTTTTGCTAAAACAAAATTATTATCTAACTTTGCGCTTGTGATATTGCATGAATAAGATAAATCTAAACATACATTGTTTTTTTATTAAAATAACATCTAAAAAATTATGGTAAGTTACAAGGAGTTAGGCCTGGTCAACACCCGTGAGATGTTTGCTAAGGCAATCAATGGAGGTTATGCAATCCCCGCTTTCAATTTCAACAACATGGAGCAATTGCAGGCTATTATCAAAGCTAGCGCCGAGACTAAATCGCCTGTTATACTGCAAGTTTCGAAAGGTGCTCGCAACTATGCTAACCAAACACTGCTTCGCTACATGGCACAAGGTGCTGTGGAGTATGCTAAGGAACTGGGATGGGAACATCCACAAATTTGCCTCCACCTCGACCATGGCGACACCTTTGAGTTGTGCAAGAGCTGTGTAGACTTTGGCTTCTCAAGTGTGATGATTGATGGTAGCTCACTACCCTATGAAGACAACATCGCTTTGACTAAGAAAGTGGTTGAGTACGCTCACCAGTTTGACGTAACTGTTGAGGCTGAGCTCGGTGTGCTGGCAGGCGTTGAAGACGACGTGCAAGCCGAGGAATCACACTACACCAAGCCCGAGGAGGTTATCGACTTCGCAACACGCACTGGCTGCGATTCACTAGCAATCTCTATTGGTACCAGCCATGGCGCTTACAAGTTCAAGCCCGAGCAGTGCACTCGCGACCCAAAGACAGGCAAGCTCGTTCCTCCCCCACTGGCATTTGACGTGCTCGACGCCGTGATGGAGAAACTGCCTGGCTTCCCCATCGTGCTTCATGGCTCTTCGTCGGTTCCACAAGAATATGTCGACACCATCAATGCTCATGGTGGCAAGTTGCCCGACGCTGTGGGCATCCCCGAGGAGCAGTTACGCAAAGCCGCTAAGAGTGCCGTGTGCAAAATCAACATCGACAGCGATAGCCGCTTAGCATTTACCGCCGCTGTGCGCAAGGTATTTGACGAGAAGCCTGGTGAGTTTGACCCACGCAAGTATTGTGGTCCCGCTCGCGATGAGATGACCAAGCTCTACAAGCACAAGATTATTGAGGTGCTGGGTAGTAACGGCAAGGCCGAGTAATACACACTCCCCCTTATAACATTCCCTTTTCCACGAGGGCGGTTGCTGATTAAGCAATCGCCCTATTTTTTACCATAGAGCTTGCTACCATTTTTCGGGGCAGGTGCAATGGTTTGCGTTTCACAACAAGAAAAATGAAGCCATATCTCATTGTTATCTAAGAAAATATATTTAATTTTGTAATTGTAAAAACAGCCATGTGTAAAACCCGTTTTTGCATCGTGGCAAAAGAGAATCCATTTTACGGGATTTTATTAATCTTCTTAATCATTTTTTTATGAACAAAAAATTACTTAATTCATTGCTGGCAACAGTTTTTGCTGTGGTAGGAATTTTCGCTTTTTCCAGCCAGGCGAGTGCAGCAGTCAAGGGAGACGTTAACGGCGACGGTGAGTGCACCGGTAGCGATGTCACAGCGCTTTACAACCACATCCTCTTCGGACAGGACACCGAGATCTTTAATGGCGACCAAAATGGTGACGGAGAAGTGACCGGTAGCGATGTCACTGCCGTCTACAACATCATCCTGGGTCTGGCTCCACAATATGATAGCGTTTACATCCTGGGAGAAGTGAATGGAAACTTGTGGGATCCATCAGTTGGCTTTGAGATGGACACCGAGGATGGTAAAATCTATACCGCTCATGTTACCACCAAAGCTAGTGGCTTTAGCTATTTCAGCTTCACTAAACAACTTGCCCAAGAGAACAGCGAGGCGGCATGGGATGAAATTGCCCCCTACCGCTTTGGCGCTCAGAACGAAGGCGTGGAATATAATTACGTAGTTACTGAGGCCGTGCTTGGAACCAGTATTGCTCTCACTAATGACAATTTTAGTGCTCTGCAAGTAGCTCCCGGCACCTTCGACTTGAGCATTGACATGGAAAAGATGGAACTCACCATCACCGGCGAATTCACACCACAAACTCAGCCTGAGGGCAACTGGTACCTAATAGGCACAAACAACAACTGGTCAGAAACCGACCAAAGCTACATGTTCACCCAAAGCACTGAAGATCCTAACGTATATAGCATCCATGTTGACAACGTGAATGGAGACTTCTGGTTCAAGATTGCAAACGCTGACTGTTACACGGCCACAAACTTCTGGAGTGGCACCATTCTTTGTGCTGCCAACGACGGCGAGAATGCACTGAGTGGAAATCTCGTGCAAGGCAATCAGGGAGCATTCTGCATCCCAGGTTCTTACAAGGCTACCTATCTCGACATCACTATCAACGTTGCCGAGCTCACTTATAGCATAGAAACCGACGGCCAAGAGCCTGTAGAAGATCCTAATGCTGAGTATGATTACATGTATATTGCCGGCGATGCCGATGGCTGGAGTGGCAATGGAGGCAAGATCGCCTCGGTTAAAGGCGAGAATGATTTCTATGGATTCTTTACATCAGGAACAAAGTTCAAATTCCAGAAGGAGCAAGGCAGCTGGGCTGTGAACTATGGTGGTAGCAATGGCACTCTTGCAAGCAATGGTGCCGACATCCCCGCCAGTGGCTACGTTTACGTTAACGCCAACCTCAACAACATGACCTACAGTGTGACCCCCATCACCAGCATGGGTGTGATTGGTGACGCCACACAAGGCGGTTGGGCTACCGAGACACCTCTCACCTACAATGCCGAAACCAACACTTGGGAAGGCACTATGACTTTCACCGCAGGCGAGATAAAGTTCCGTGCCAATAACAACTGGGACATCAGCTTTGGTGGCGCTCTCGACGACCTTACTTTAGGTGGCAGCAACATCACTGTTGAGGCTGGGACCTACAACGTTGCCCTCAAGCTTGTTTGCCCAGGTGAGTATAGCGCGACCCTAACTCCAGCGAACTGATTCTTACAATCATGAATTAATCTTTTTAACGTAAGTTCGATGAATTTATCGTTTGAAAATCATTGCGTTAACAGTTTCCCCTCTAAGATAGAGGGGGCTGGGGGAGTATGAAACCCTGTTGTTAGCAATCATACTCCTCAGTCGCTTCGCGACAGCTCCTCTATCTTAGAGGAGCAGCTTGATACACAGCTACTTATCTTCATCTAACTCACGTTAATTATCAACTAGTCACAACATCACAATGGCGAGCCCCACCACATGGGAAACTCGCCATTGCTGTTTTCTCTAGCCTAAACTTTTTCAAAGCACAACAAATAAAAAAAGGGATAGTCTCCCGACTGTCCCATTCCTTAAAATACACAATTATCTATAAAACAACTATTTTTCTTTTATGACTTTTCAACTTAATAGTCAATGATGTGATTATTATCTTCACATCCACGGGGCAAAAATATAAAACATTTCAATAAAAACCAAACTTTTTATTGAAAAATATCACTTTTTGTTCAAAAAAACAAGAAATCGGCAGTTTTGCACTATAAAACAGCACATTTTGTCAATCATTGATGAAAGTCAAATTCGAGTTGGGTGTCCTTCATGAACATTTCTTTGCGACTGACACGGGGACGCCCCTCGGCAACACGCATGTCCTCTATAATTTGCAGACCTATAGCACGCGTCATGAGTATGTCGTCGTGAGTGCCACGACGAGCACCATAGCCTCCACGAGGCTGAAGCTCATAGTTGGCCATCTCATTAACCGCGTCTTGGTCATTCTCAATGTAGGCACCATCGCGTACGTAGGCAAGGAGATTGTACACGGCACTACTCTTGGTCTTGGGGTTGGTGTGGAAGCCTGGCTTATACCCTCCACCCTCACTCATGCGATGAAAGACATTGTGGTAAGCAATCTTTATCTTGTTGAGCAACGTGTCGCCCACCATGCTCTCACATTCCAGTGTGTTACTCTCAAACACCAGTAGCGCGTTGTGATAGTAGCGAGCTATTTGTGCCGCCTTCCACACTAGCACATCATGCTGGGTGTGACCACGCCATTGTGCCACCACTTCGGGCAAGCGGTCTTTATCCATGAAGTCATCGCCCACCCTGCGGTCAATAACCGCTATTACCGACCAGTCGCTACGCTCCGTGCTTCCTCCCACGTCAACCACCACCATGTAGCGATTGCGCGCGACAGCATTAGTAGCCGGTTTTTTCCACACCTTCATGAGCCCTGAGTCATTTTCAATAAAGTCAACCCCCTCAAGCGAGAGAGTACCTTTTGCCACCATGTCGCCTTTATAGAGTGGCACGGTGGTGGTAGTAGTCATGCGTTTTACCCACTCGGCGGGAAACAGGTTGCGGGATGTCGCCATGAATGCCTCGGTGTCGGTAGTGGGAAACTCAGCAGCCATTAAGTTTTGTGTGGGATACTCTCGACGCTTGTGGTGATACCAGTTTATCATTTCAAGTGTGCAACCATCTTCCCACAGCCGTTTCTCATAATTGTCGAGCTCACCCACAAGCTTTGCGACATCGCTCACCGCCTGGCGATAGATAGCAATCTCGGTCCACGGCACAAACACCGGCTGCTTGTCGCTTTGCCCCGCCATTGCCCTAATCCACTCCTTGTGGAAAAAGTTCCCAACACCATTAGCTGTTGATTCTATAACAAGTAGCGTGAGCGGTTCAAGTGGTACTGTGCCACTAATTGAACGTATCACATCCTCGGGATTGTGAAGAGTGCTGACAGGCCAAAATGCGACCTCGGTCAAGTGAGCCATTTTCACGTCGTAGCCACGAATGGCATCTTGATTTTGAGCTGTGCCAGTGATAATCAACGACTCGCTACCACTGAGTTGCTGCACATTACGGCTTCCCTCAAAGGTCTTGAGCTTGGGACGCTCGCCATCACCACTCAAGTGCTTGGGATAATTGCGCAAAGCACGGGTGTACATACCCTTAATGGCTGCCGAGGTCTGAAGCAAGTGACCGCATATAAGGCTATTCCAGTTGCGCTTAAGCACAAGCTGAATCCATGCCATGTACATCTGCACCAGCGTGCTGCCACCCCACTGCCGTGCCTTGAGCATTATCAAGCGCAACGGACGCTCACCGCGACGTTGTTCTTCAAGCAATGCCAGCACACGGCGCTGCGGGCGGTTGAGTCGCATGAGCACCATGCGCCCGGTCACCTTGTCGAGGATGCTTACACAAGTGGCACACCAGTACTCAAAGTCGTGCTTGATGCGCAGCTGTTGCCACTCGTCATCGTTCAAGCCTGGCAGTGACTCAAGTTCACGAACCATTGCCTCAGGAATCAGCACCTCACACTCCTCACCATCATCATCATGCCAGCGCCATGCCACTCGTGGCACGTAGCTGCCCACCCCGGCTATGGGATCGTAATGGTCTTCAAGCAACAACTTGCGTTGCGCATTCTCGGCAATCACTTCATCAAGCGACAAGCTGTCAATAAGACAATGATGAGACTCCTTTATTATTATTTCAACATTCTTTTTCATGGTATAGGTGATTAGAATAATGCGCAAAGAAACTAATCACAATACCACTCAAGCTATATTAAAAAACAACAAGCAATCTTTTGCACTAGAACACAAGCACTTGGACACACAAAGCATAGAAACTAACAAAAACACCCCAACTTTTTTTCAAAAAAATTTTGCACATTTCAAAATTTAGCACTATCTTTGCACTCGCTTAGTGAAAAAGCATTCAGCACTAATGGCACTGGAGAGGTGGGTGAGTGGCTGAAACCAGCAGTTTGCTAAACTGCCGTAGGGGTAACTCTACCGCAAGTTCGAATCTTGTCCTCTCCGCATAATGTGAAAGAAACGGTCTCGACGATAGTTGAGGCCGTTTTTATTGTTTCTCCCTGACGGCAAGTGAGCGAGGATGTGTCGGCTCAGCGGAAAATTAGGCTCATAATGCGAAATCTAATGAGAACTCCTCCTCTAAGATAGAGGAGCAACTTGTTGCACATTATGGCATAAATTACTATCTTTGTAGGCTCTAGAAAATTTGAAAATTATATTTACATCACATTTAAATAACTATGAAAAAGATTTCATTGATTGTTGCAGGCATCGTGATTGCCATGATGAACGCCAACGCACAAACCACTGCTGTGCAACCCTATTTTGAGCTTGACCAGCTTCCTAAGTTAATTAACATCATGCCCGAGCCACCAGCGTTCGATAGCCCCGAGTTCGCTGCCGACGTTGTGCGCTACTGCTGGGGAAAACAACAGCGACAGGACCCCGACCGTGTGGCTCAAGCCATTGCCGACGCCGAGTGGGACGACCATGCCAAGCTCTATGGACTGTGGAAAGAAGCCTTTGGGCTGGAGATTAACGAGACCGCTACTCCCGAGATTTGGAAATTGCTCGAGACCAGCCTCGCCACCACCGACCCCATGCGCAAGGAAACCAAGGCACACTACAAGCGTCAGCGACCCTTTGAGCGATATGACGACACCATGCCATCGCACGAGGAAGATGAACTGCGTGGCGAGGGTAGCTATCCCAGCGGTCACAGCCTGCGTGGGTGGGGCATCTCGCTACTGCTTGCACAAATTGCTCCCGGGCGTGCCGACGCCATCTTCAAGCGTGGATGGGACTATTGCAACAGCCGTGTCATTGTGGGCGCCCACTGGCAAAGCGACGTGGACAACAGCCGCACAGCAGCCAGCATAGGATTCTGCGCACTGCAAGGCAGCGAAGCTTTCATCGCACAAATGAAAAAAGCACAAAATGAATATGTGGCAAAAACACAAGGAGCATCGGGAATTAACGCTACCAGCACCGACGATGGCGTGAAATCGTTGCGAACCTATAATTTGCATGGACAATCCATCGACAACAGCTATCGTGGCATAGTTATTGAAGAAGGCAAGAAATCAATAAGAAAATAATTAATCAGTTGTAGGTTGTGTTTTCTTAAAAGACTATTATGGACTAATGATTTGTGCATTAGAGGGGATACATTAAAGACAAAAATGCGATTAAGTGAGACAAAGCTGAGCTTGCTCAAAGCGTTGCGAGCGTGAGCATTTTATTTAATTTAAAACAATTTATATTATTCCTGCGATGGGGGGCTTGTGCCATACTGCGCATGCCCCCCTTTCAGTAGTAATGAGCGCTTCGCTTAAAATTCATTAAAAATTAATATAAAAATTTTTCATCTTTCTACAATAGCTAATTTTAAGTGCGAAGCACGCCACCTTGCCCTTTGCGCCATGCTGCGCATGGAAATAGAAAAGCCACGCTCTAAGATTTAAAAGGCGTGGCTTTTCTATATAATTTCTCTGGGATATATGAAAATAAAAAAACGGCTAACAAGCTATATTGTCGCTTATTAGCCATCTTCTTTGTGACCCCGGAGGGGCTCGAACCCTCGACCCACTGATTAAGAGTCAGTTGCTCTACCAACTGAGCCACGGAGTCAAAAAAAGAAATCATTTCGTAGATTTCCGAGTGCAAAGGTACAACTATTTTTTGAACTGGCAATAGTTTTGGTAAGTTTTTTTTCAAAAAACACAAAAAAAGGTCTTTTGGAGCACTTTTTAGGTCTTTTAGCGATTATTTTATTGGTTTAATAGTTGTTGTTTTTTAAAAAAATACTACTTTTGTAAGTTTTAAACAATCTAGATTACAAACAAGAAAACAAAATAAGATATGGACTTAGACGGACGTAGAGAGAGTACCAACGTGGAAGATCGTCGTGGCATGAGTGGCGGCGCAAAGGCTGGCTTAGGCGGCGGTATAATAGGTATAATCATCGCTATGGTATTCGCCTTCATGGGCGGTGGCAATGGCGGCATTGACCTGGGCAGTGTTATTGGCCAAATGGGTAACATCACTCAGGAGCAGCAAGTTAACGAGCAAGGAGAAGTGCAATACAGCGAGGAAGAGCAGGAACTTGCCAAGTTCTCAAAGCAGATTCTCGCCGGCACCGAGGACGTGTGGTCTCAAATTTTTAGAGAGCAAGGCATTGGTGAGTATCGCGACCCCAAGATGGTTCTCTACTCGGGCGCCACATCTACCGCGTGCGGTCAAGGGCAATCGGCTATGGGCCCTTTCTACTGCAGTGGCGACCAGAGTCTTTATCTTGACTTATCATTCTTCATGAGCATGAGGCAACAACTGGGTGCCGATGGCGATTTTGCTTACGCCTACGTCATTGCTCACGAGGTGGGACACCACGTTGAATACCTCACTGGTGTGCTGAGTAAGATACACAGCAAGATGGCTCAATATGGGCAAGGAAGCGCGCAAGCCAACAAAGAGAGCGTGCGCATAGAGCTGCTTGCCGACTACCTTGCAGGATGCTGGGCACACTACGACAACAAGCGCTTTGGCTCCATCCAGGATGGAGACCTGCAAGAGGCTATCGACTGCGCACAAAAGATTGGTGACGACTACCTGCAAAAGAAAGCCCAGGGTTATGCCATGCCCGAGAGCTTCACCCACGGCACAAGCCAGCAGCGCATGCGCTGGTTCAAGGCTGGCTATGAGACGGGTGATGTGCGCAGGGGAGTGAATAGCGCTATGCAGCTTGACTACAGTCAGCTATAATCTCACATTTTATATTTAACGAATATTTTAAATCCTCAGGTCTTGGTCCTGGGGATTTTTTTATGGTCTATAGCCCTCCATTTAGCGAACCGTTTATACTAGATTAGAGAAAATGTTAATAACTTATTGTGAAATAATTTTGACATTGGTGTAGATTATCATTAACTTTACACTCGCTAAAAAGCAGCATGCCACATCTTTGCCTTGAGGTGAAGATTGTGATTTTATCACGCTTGCCACAAGCACAATGAATAACAATCACTTACACCCACACAACTAATATATGATACCATTTGTTCACCTGCATGTCCACTCGCAATACTCTATCCTTGATGGTCAAGCGCCCGTCAAGGGACTGGTTGACAAAGCCATAGCCAACGGAATGAGAGGCATGGCGCTCACCGACCACGGCAACATGTTTGGAATAAAGGAGTTACACGACTATGCCAACTCAAAAAACGCCGATGTCAACAAGGCTATAAAGGAGCTAAAAAGTCAACTCGAAGAGGAACAAGGCAAGGACACTCCCAGCCCTGAAGCTATTGACAAGTTGCAGACCCTCATTAGCGAGCAAGAAAGCAAGTTGTTCAAACCCATTTTTGGCTGCGAGGTCTATGTTGCCAATCAAGACCTGCACACCCACACCGACAAGCGCGACATAGGCCGCCACCTCATCTTGCTGGCAAAAAACAACACTGGCTATCACAACCTGGTGAAGATAGTGTCGAAGGGGTGGACCGAAGGGTTTTACATGCATCCCCGCACCGACCATCATGAGCTGGAGCTGCACCACGATGGCATAATATGCTGCTCGGCTTGCCTAGGCGGCGAGATTCCTCAGCTCATCATGAATGGCGACATTGAGGGTGCCCGCAAGGTAGCGCAGTGGTATCACGGAGTCTTTGGCGACGACTACTACCTGGAGTTGCAGCGGCACAAAGCCACTGTGCCTAATGCCAATCACGAGACTTTCATTAAGCAGCAGGAGGTGAACAAGGTGCTGATTGAGATGGCTCACGAGATGGGAATAAAACTCGTGTGCACTAACGACTCGCACTTTGTCAATGAAGACGATGCCGAGGCACACGAGCGACTGGTGCTCTTATCCACCGGAAAGCGAATCGACGACACTAATACCCTACTCTACACCAAGCAAGAGTGGTTCAAGAGTCAAGAAGAGATGAACGAACTCTTTGCCGACGTGCCCGAGGCTCTACAGAACACCGCCGACCTGCTCGACAAGGTGGAGATATACTCCATCAACCACAAGCCCATCTTGCCCGATTTCCCACTGCCCGAAGGATTTAACGACGAAGATGAATATTTGCGATATCTGGTCTACGAGGGAGCTAAAGAGCACTGGCCAGAGCTTGACGAGGAACATCGCGAGCGACTGGAATTTGAGCTGGAAACCATCAAGAAGATGGGGTTCCCCGGCTACTTCCTCATTGTGCAGGACTACATTCGTGTGGCTCCATCGCTAGGATGCTCGGTGGGACCAGGCCGTGGTTCAGCGGCAGGCTCGGCGGTGGCCTACTGCTTAGGTATCACTAAGATTGACCCTATCAAATATGACTTGCTGTTTGAGCGTTTCCTTAACCCCGACCGCATCTCTCTACCTGATATCGACGTTGACTTCGACGACGATGGACGAGCTGCCGTACTAAAATATGTAACCGAGAAATATGGCGCCGAGAAGGTTGCACACATCATCACTTATGGCACCATGGCAGCTAAGATGGCAATAAAGGATGTGGCACGTGTGCACAACCTGCCCATTCCCGAAAGCGACCGACTGGCAAAATTTGTACCGTCAAAGCCTGGCGACATGCCTGAGGACGAAAATGGGAAAACTTACAAAATCACCATCAAGAACTGCCTCAAGTGTTTCCCCGAGTTCCGCGCCGAGCTCGACAACCCCAATCCCAGGGTGAGCGACACCATCAAGTTTGCCGAGAAGCTTGAGGGCAATGTGCGTGGCACTGGTGTGCACGCTTGTGGTGTTATCATAGGTCGCGACGACATCACCGACTGGGTGCCGGTGAGCACCGCCCCCGACAAGGACGGCTCGCGCATTGTGGTAACACAATATGAAGGCAGTGTGATTGAAGAGACCGGTCTTATCAAGATGGACTTCTTGGGTCTGAAAACCCTGTCAATAATTAAGGACGCACTTGAGAACATCAAAGCCACTCATGGCATTGACATCGACATTGAGAAAATTCCCATTGACGATCCCAAGACCTATCAACTATATTGCGAGGGTCGCACCACCGGCACGTTCCAGTTTGAGTCGGCAGGAATGCAAAAGTACCTCATTGAGCTTCAACCCAGCACATTTGAGGACCTCATTGCCATGAATGCCCTGTATCGCCCGGGACCTATGTCCTACATTCCCCAGTTCATCGCACGAAAGCATGGACGTGAGCCTATCACCTACGACTTCCCCGAGATGGAGAAGTACCTCAAGGACACCTACGGCATCACCGTCTATCAAGAGCAAGTCATGCTACTGTCGAGGCTATTGAGTGGCTTCACCCGTGGCGAGAGCGACGTGCTCCGAAAAGCGATGGGAAAGAAACAAATCGACAAACTGATGAAGCTCAAGCCCAAGTTCCTAAAGGGAGGTGAAGAACGAGGACACGATGTAACTACACTTGAGAAAATATGGGCCGACTGGGAAAAATTCGCATCCTACGCCTTTAACAAGTCGCACGCCACATGCTACAGCTGGGTTGCCTACCAAACAGCCTACCTCAAGGCTAACTACCCCAGCGAGTACATGGCAGCCGTGCTTAGCCGCTCGGGCGACGTGGAAAAAATGACAAAATTCATGGACGAGTGCAAGACCATGGGCATCAAAGTCAAGGGACCAGACATCAACGAGAGCTACAAGTCGTTCAGTGCCACTAAGGATGGCAACATTAGATTTGGGCTTAGTGGCATCAAGGGATTTGGCGCTAACGCTGTGGACGCTATCATAGGCGAGCGAGAGAAGAACGGTCCGTTCAAGGACATCTATGACGTGGTGGAGCGCGTCAACCTCTCGGCATGCAACCGAAGGGCTATTGAGGCACTGGCATTATCAGGGGCTTTTGACGGATTTGGCGTGGCGCGAGAAGCTTTTTTCGAGAAAAATACTAAGGGCGAGGACTACAGCGAGGTACTATTGCGATACGGCCAGCAATATCAACTCGACAAGAATAGCCAGACCAATTCGCTCTTTGGCGACATGATAGAGTCGTTCACATCTAAGCCGGCAGTGCCTAAAGCCGAGCAGTGGCCCACTATTGAGAGACTGTCGCGTGAACGCGAACTGGTGGGCATCTATCTCTCGGCCCACCCGCTCGACCCATTTTTCATGGAAATGAAGTTTGGCTGCAACAGCACGCTCAAGGACTTTAACGAGCAGGGTAGCAACCGCGTGGGACATGAGTACGTACTAGGAGGAGTGGTCACCGACTATAGCGAGCGTCCCACTAAACGAGGCACCAACTATGGCATTCTCAAGATAGAGGACAAAACAGCATCGTCGGAATTCTTACTTTTTGACAAGGTATTTACCGAGTATCGCAACTTCTGTATTCCTGGCACGGCTATTGCAATAAGATGTAGTTACGAGGCCAACCGCTACAATGGCAAAGTGTCGATTAAGGTAAAAAACATAGCTTTCCTCAAGGATCTGAAAGGAAAGATGATAAAGAGCCTGCGCATCAACCTTAACGAGAAGCAACTTGAGATTGGGAACATCATTAAGGACCAATTAAAGGCTTCGACCGAAAACCGATGCGAACTCACATTCCGCATTCACGATCTGGAAACTAATCGATACTTCGACTTGCGCTCGCGATACAAGATACCGCTCACGCCAAAATTTATTGAGCAACTCGACGAGCTTGGAGTAAAATATAACGTTGAAATTTAAACAATTAAATATATTAAATTAAAACAAACAATTACAATTATGGCAAAAGTTTTTAATGACGCTAACATTAATGAGGTAATCCAGTCGGGACAACCCGTAGTTGTTGACTTCTGGGCAGAGTGGTGCGGGCCATGCAAGGCCGTTTCTCCTATCGTTGACGAACTGGCACAGGAGTTTGAAGGACGTGTGGTAATAGGAAAATATGACGTTGATGAGGGTGATGGTGACTTTATGGCACAATATGGCATTCGCAACATCCCCACCATGCTCTTCTTCAAGGGTGGACAACTAGTTGACCGCAACGTGGGCTCGATTGCCAAGGACGCTCTTAAAGCAAAAGTGGAAGCACTATTGTAAAAAGAATTGAGACAAGGCGGACTATTATCAGTGTCTCAAAATCTCAACCTATAAACACACACAGAGGCTCCCCGTGAGGAAACCTCTGTGTGTGTTTTTTGTGTGTGTTATTGAACCCCAATATAGTTCATTCAGCGCCACCCTATTTACCTAATCATCACTTTCTTGCCTTGATGAATATAGATGCCAGCTGGGAGATGGGCAGGATTCATCTTGCGCCCCATTAGGTCATAGTAGTTATTATCAACGGGGCGAACGCTGTCGTTGCCAATCGTATCAATGCCAGTGTAATCGCTAGGATAAACTTGGTAAGCGGCATAGCCATTACCCATTGTGTACTCATAGATTATTGCACTCCTGCGGTTTAGCGGCACCACGCGAAAGAATGAGCCACATGATGGATTAACACTGTAACCGCCAGCCCCCATGGGTGGCACAGTTGCTATGGCAGCCGCATTAGCACTCATGTCGCGAATGGTGAAACCGCCGTTATAGTTTGTGCCACTGGTGTAAAGGAAGAGTTCGTGACCGTCGAGCACAAAATAAGCTCCTCCCACCGAGGAGTTACTATTAGGAGGGGTTGTGTTAAGCGAGCCTGTGATATACTGGCCTTTATCTTCGCCATCATAGAGGTTATAGCCCTGGTTGCGTACTTGATAAATAAACTTTTGGGCATCGTCGCCCATGGGAAAAATCATGCCTGCGGTGCTGCTGGAAAACGAAGTTGGACCTGTGACAAGCGCTTCCTGAAACTCACCATTAGCAATTTTCACCATTGTCACATAGCTCCGTGTGTTCTGGAAGTGATACACCACGCCTCCTTCCTCGCTCATCACGTCACCAATGGCGCTGATAAAGTTAGTTTGTCCCTCTTCATCAAGCTGGAAATCCACCTCCACGGGCTCGGCACTGATGTCACCGTTAGGATAAATGATAAGCTTATTAGGATTCTTTGTCACACCGTCGTTGCGCTGAATTAGATTGCCGGCAGTGTCGAAGCAGATGCCATGACTACTGGTGCCCGGAGCCTCACTCAAGTTGCCGTCGGGATCGAGAATTACAAGTTTGCTTGTGGAGTAATTGTTGGCATAGAAAATACCATCCTCGGTGATAGCTGCTTGCTGTGCCGATTTATAAATTGATTCACCTTCTATGCCCGACGGAAAATTTACGGGCAAGTTTCCTTTCTCGCGTGTGTAGGAGAACAGCGTGTCAATCTTGATGTCGATGGGAGTGAGTGGCTCCACAATGGCATCCCAGTCAATATCGGCAAGATCGGGCATCTCACTGGCCATCAGGTAGTCACAAGTAATCATCGACACTCCCATTTCGCCATAGAGCTTGTAGTTAGCAAGAGAGTTTACTGTCCACACAGCCACTTCCAAGCCCTTGTCGTGAAACTTCTTCACGGTGTACTTGTCAAGACATCCAGCCTCAATGCTGGGCATCAGTCCCCATTGCACTATCCAGTTGAAGTGTGTCGCCCAGTTACTGTTACACAAGAACTGGCACTTGAGCGCAGGATAATTAGTGCGTACATATTCAAGCGAGTTTCGCATCGAGGTTAGGATAATGGCTTTGCTTGTCAAGCCTTTTTCCTCAATGAGCGCCGCTAGTCCAGGGAAGTTGCTCATGTCATTATTGTTAATACCTGTAGTCCACTTGAGTTCCACAACCGGAATCACATTTTTCTCAATGCAAATGTCGAGATACTCGGCAACGGTGCAAATCTTGCCCGTGTAGGTCACGCCACCACGTGTTTGAGTGTAGTTCTCGGCTTGCAGTTGTGCCAGTGTGGCATTAGCGATGGTGAGATTGCCGCCCACCGCATTAGTAGTCTCGTCGTGACTAATCACATATTGCCCATCGAGTGTTACACGCACATCACACTCCAGGCCCTCATAGCCATAATAGTCCACACCATTGGTGTAAGCCTCAACAGTGTTCATCACGCCACGGTAGCTACCACGGTGGCCAATGAAGGTTGGCTTCCATGCCCATGCACTCATCAGGCACAGTGCCGAAATAGTAATAAGTAGAAATCTTTTCATGGTGATATCGTTTAAAAAAACTTATTTTACACGGCAAATATAAACAATTTGCAATTTATATGCAATTTTTATTCACTATTTTCCAAAAAAGCGAGTCTTGAGTTCTCTTTTTGCGAAAACCCAAGACTCGCCATTATGTCCTGTTAAACTATATTTATTAAGAACTGAGGTCCTTATTTATCTAAGTCGATAAGGATATAGTTCTTTGAGCCAAGCCCTATCTTTTGCGCATAGTCGGTGATATAGGTGCCATGCTGGCGATTGATGCGCTCAATAAGTGGCTTATTATCGTCGCCAGGCTTGCCTTTGTAGTTAAACACCTTGTCGAGGCACGCTTGGTCCACTGCCACAGGGTCGAGGCTGGCGAGGATTCCCATGTCCTTGAGCTTAGGCTCATCGGGGCTGCCATCGCAGTCGCAGTCCACGCTCATATTGTTCATCACATCAATGTAGATTACACGACCTCCCATGTAGTTGTGCACGGCTTGAGCAGCCGCAGCCATCGACTCCAAGAACAAGTCTTGAGTGGGACCAGCCGCAATGTATTCCTTAGTCCATGTGAGCCCAGGGTCATCGGTCTTTCCGGCACTATGTATATAGGCCTTTCCTGCAGTAGATGCCACGCCAATGCTCGCATTCTTGAGCACGCCGCCAAATCCGCCCATGGCATGCCCCTTAAAATGGGCAAGATTAATCATGAAGTCATAGTTAGCCAAGTGTCCACCCACGATGTCATATTTCAAGTGCTTCTTGTCCTGAATGGGGATGCGAATTTGGTCAAACTCGTCCATGATGTCGACCGCAAAGATTGAGTCAAAACCATGCTCGTGAATGGTCTGCCAGTGCTTTTTCACGTCTTGGCGTGAGCCACCATAGGCTGTGTTACACTCAACGATAGTTCCGTTCACCTCATCCACAAGGTTTCGGATTAATGTGGGTTTCAGGTAATGGTTATTTCCTCCCTCGCCAGTCGAGATTTTCACTGCCACGCGACCGGAAGCCTCAACTCCCAGCGCTTTATAGATTTTCACCAGCGACTCAGGGCTAATGTCGCGGGTAAAGTACACCTTGCTTTGCGCCTGCGCCATAACACACATCAGCGCCACAGCTATTAAAAGAAAAAACTTTTTCATGCTACACTATTAATATTAATGATTATTATATTGTGCAAAATTAGTGATTTTAAATGAATTATTTGTATTTTTGTACATTAAAACATTTTATCTATGAAACAGTTCACACCCGAGCAACTAGCCGAAATCAAGAAGATGATGAGTGGTGACCCTTATGATGCCACAGGCAACACCCTGCTACTTGACATCTTGCAAGAAACACAAGAGATGTGCCGCGACTACAACAACATTCGCCCTTCGCATCACGCCGAGAAAGACGCGCTCATCAAGCAAATCCTGGGCAAAACAGGCGAGCACCTCAAGGTGATTCAACCTTTCTTTTGCGACTATGGCTTCAACATCCATGTAGGCGAGAACTTCTTTGCCAACACTGGCATGACAATTCTTGACGAGGCACTGGTCACATTTGGTGATAATGTTTTCATAGGGCCTAACTGCTCGTTCTACACCCCATGCCATCCGCTCGATGTTGCTACCCGCAACAAGGGTGTGGAGTGGTCTTTACCCATCACTGTGGGCAACAACGTGTGGCTTGGCGGCAACGTCACGGTGTGCCCCGGTGTTACCATTGGCGACGATTGCGTGATAGGTGCCGGCAGCGTTGTTACTCACGACATCCCGGCAGGTACCATCGCCGCCGGCAATCCTTGCCGAGTAATTAGAGACCTTTAGCGAAAGAAGTGAAACGACCTGCTCTGGTCTATTTCAACTTATCATACACCTCATCACTCACAGGCTCAAGCCACTCGTTGCTTGCGCCAGCCTCGATGTGGGTGTGATAAGTGAGATGTTGCATCCACGAGTCGCGAGCGGCGCCATGCCAGTGTTTAGCCTCGGCAGGAATTGCCACCACCTTGCCAGGGGTGAGCTCTACAGGCTCTTTTCCCCACTCCTGATACCATCCACGTCCAGCCACACACACTAGCACCTGCACCTGGTTGTGATGAATGTGCCAGTTGTTGCGACAGCGAGGCTCAAAAGTCACGTTCACGGGACCACCATTCTCGGCATCGAGTGGAGCCAAGTAACTATTGCCAATGAAATACTGGGCATAACCATCGTTGGGGACACCAATGGGATAAGGGCTATCGGCAATGCCATGCTTATAAATTGTGGCAAGCTTAGCCTCATCAATAGCCTCGCCTAGCACTGTGGCTATGGCACGAGTGCAACGCTCTGCCTCTTTGAGCCCTACCCTGCTACTCAGAACCTGAGGAATAGCCTTTATCTCATCGTCCATTAGTCCCATGTTGCGAGAGCCACTCACGTGAGCAATGAGTTGTGGCATCACACCTTCAATACCACTCAAAGCCGACACCGTCACCAGTTCCCGCTCGGCATGAGTGAGATTGTCGCGGGCAAAGATATCGCCAAAGAGGTGCGCCTTCAGGTAGTAGTCGGTAGCTGGCGCAAACTCATAGTTGAATGGCGTGCCACCGCACAGCTTGGTTTGCACCTTAGTGCCTTGCTTGAGGGCGTCATAGCCAGCAGGAAGTGGACTGGCATCACGCCCTTCTACTACAGTTTTGCCAGCTTGTTGCCGTTGCTTGATAACCTGTTGCAATGTACCCAGTGAGTTTAGCGAGCGCGGGAAGCCGGTGTAGGCATAGAGCTGACTAAGCGCCTCCTTTATTTCACTAACTGTCATTCCGGCATCCATGCCTTCATTAATGGCCTTTGCCAAATTACCCTGGTCGCCTTTAGCCTCCAAGCAGGCTATTGCTACCATGCATTGTTGTTTCTCGTTGAGTTTCATTGTGTTTTGTGCGTTTATTGAGTGGCCCAGTATCACCATTAATGCTACTGCAACCACTGTTTTACTTATTCTCATAATAAAATCAATTAATTTTTTACAATGCAAAATTATCTCATTCAATCGCAGAGCGCAATACACAAATCTCCTATTTTATTACCATTTTTACCGAAACAAGACGCCGCCTGATGATTTCACACATGCAATGTGGGTGGGAAGGACGAGAGTGCCACTTGAAATTGTGGCGCTGATGGCGAGACGCAGGGTGCGGAACCGGGGTGACAGTAATGGCCGTGACAATGGCGCGGCAATAACACCTGTAGCTCTCACACGACTTATTATAAAACCATGACAACTGCTGCCACGCTCTCCCCACAAGGTTAATTCAAGCTCGCCCTGTGGCGTCATGCCACTACTTGTCGATGTGGTGAACACATTCCATGTGACGCGCCGCAGCGTGGCACGCATCATGGCGTCGACCTCCACTGGTTGCGACTGGTAACTCACAGTCATCATGGTATTTTGCTCTTCGCTCAAGTTGAGCAACGCGCCTCTACTATCAACAGCTAGCGCATGGCGAGCATCGCTATAGAGCGAGCCCACTTGCAGCGAGCGCCTGTAGGTCCGTCCCGACGGCATCAGCACCCGCACATCGCCACCACTGCCGGCAATCCACAGCTCACGCTCCTTACCATTCCACGACAGTCGCGCATCGCCTTCAATGCCATGAAGCATCCTTTTCACCAGGCTTCCACTCAAGCTACACAACACGCCATGTCGCGACACAAACCACACCACGTCGCCTGCCATCACGGGCTTGGCGCCACTTGCCAGCACCTCCTGGCTAATGAGCCGTGGCTCACCATAGATGCCACTTGTGCGCTGAGGGAGTGCCATGATACCGTCGTGAGTAAACAAATAGATGGGATAGCGCCCGAAACCGCCTGAGTAAATGGGGCGGCACGCAGCTCCCAAGCCCATTATTGAGTGTCCACTCACCGTGGCTTGCCATTGTCCTACTAACGCATTATTCACTGCACTCACTACTAGAGTGCCACTAGCCGCCTCCACCAAGGCATCAGCCCCACCACTGTCGACCGCTCCACTCACCATTGAATTGCTTGCCAACGATGGGTTAAGATACACCGCCATACCACCGAGGGGAGACAAATCCATCTCCCATTTGCGCCCTCCCACAGCAATGGCGATGTGAGTGGCTCGAGGATCAGGAAATGTGATAAGAGGGTTGAGCGACGTGGTGCTGTGGGAGCAGGTCGTGCTTGCGGTTATCACAGCCTCGCCACTTGCGGTACTAAATGTAACCCTCACTAACGCTGGCACTTGCCCAGCCCCTACGCCACCATCGAGCCAGGGTAGCACGCCACATTGGCAAGTGATTGACAACGACTGTGGCGCTTGATATAGGCGACCATTATGCTCCATCGAAACGCCTCCCACGGCTTTCACACAACAATCCCTCTGCAAGGTTGCTAGAGAGTGCCACGTTCCCACCGATACCACCGACTGCAAGTGTGCGGCGACGGCATAGCAGTGCTCGCCTGGCAACACTTGTTGCGACGACATGACAGTATTAGCACCTTTAAACCCCGAGCCATCAAGCACGGTGGTCGACGCCACCACCTGCCACTTGTCATCCATCACTTGTTGAACTATAGCACTAACTGAACGCGGTCGTGGACCCACCTCCAGCAAGTAGCGTCTAGTCCCTGTTGAAGTGCTCACCACGCAGCGATAGTCGAGGCTGGTGGCATCAATAACGCTAGCCTGGGGCGACACTAGCACGTCGACCGCTTTCACAAGGTCGCGCCACTGCTCCCCCACTCCACTGGTCATCGTTATACCCAAGCGATAGCTCTCCATTTCAAGATTAAATGCTCCCACACCAGCATACTTGCCACTGGTGGTATACACCTCGCCCGTGGCGCGGTGAGTGGTACCCACCAGGCTGTGCCCCACCATCACTGGCTGGCTGAGCCACAAGTAGCTATCGTCCCACAAGCGCACTCCATAGCGCGCCATTACCACCCCGGCATAACGCCCTTGCTGTGCCACAGCACGCCGCATGGTGTCATAAGCGTTGCGCACCACCTTGGTTAGACCATCCACATCGGCAGCGGCAAGGGGTGCTTGCCATGTACTATAAGGCACATCAAATTCATATCCCGCAACCGCCACCAGCTGCCTGGTACTTTCAACCGCCGCGATGTGGAGATTGGGGATAGCATCGGCAACATCTAGCTTGCTATAGCCTGTGGCGGTTCTCAGTAGCACTTCGTCACCTTGCTCGGTAACTACCACCAGCAAGCGTCCCACGCGGTGAGCCGCCAGCACTGCACATGAGGCTGCGAGCACCACATCACCCTGCCACATCAGCATGTTACCTCTCAGCACCAGTGTGCGGTCGTCGTCCACCAGTAGCACCTTGTCACCAGGCATCAACTGTGCCATAACCTGAGGTTCACCCACCACCTCTAGTGCCTGCTCCCGCTCACGCATGTTAATCAACTCGCTGGCAGTGCCAGCCTTTGCACTCTCACCATTAGCCACCTGCTCAATGCCGCAGTGGACAATTCTGATATCTTTTCTCATAATTCAATGTGTGTTTTTTTGACGCCAAAAATATGAGTAACACCATTAATAGAACAACATTAAAAAAACGACGATTTATTAGCATTTTTCCAAGAAACCACTTATCTTTGTGACAACAAATACTATTTATCATGAAAAAAACATTACTATCGCTACTACTGGCAATGGCATTTAGTGCCACATGGGCAACGACAACGTGGAACTTACTGGATGTTGAATACCAAGTCGACACTCTTTTCCACGCAAAGATTGGACCTGGAACAACGCAAACTTCGCTACTATTCACCCACGGCACCACCCACATGCGTGTGTTCTACACCACAATCGACATGACAAACCCGTGGCTCACAATGCGCGCCGTGTGTGGGCACGACAAGACGGCGGGCGGGGAAACTGTGTCGTCGATGGCACAACGCAACGATGGACCTGGACACCGCTTCTTTGCCGGCATCAATGGCGACTTTTTCTACACTAGTGGCACCACAGCGCAAGGGGTGTCGATGGTGGGTACTCCTGTTGGCTCATGCATTGGCGACGGAGTGGTATATCGCCTCAACAACCAAGAATATAAATATGTATTCGATGCCAATCACAATTCGCACATTAACACGGTCACCTTTGATGGCACAGTGACAGCGGGCGACAACACCGTGAACGTGGGTGGAGTGAACACCGACGCCACCGGCAACGTCATCACCTTCTACAACGACCGCTACTATGGCTACACCAACCAAACAGGCACCTGTTGCGAGGTGCAAGCCAAGCTGGTGGAGGGTGACACGTTCAATTTCCTCACGCCGTTCAAGATGGTAATCACCAGCGAGCCAAGCACCGCCGGCGACATGCCTATACCGGCAGGACAATATGTGCTACACGGGCAGGGCTCAACAGCAAGCTTTGTCGAGGGACTTGCTCCTGGCGATGTGATAGAAGTGAACATGAATGCGGTGGTTGCCGGTAACAAGATTGACCCACGCGAGGTGGTGAGTGGTCAGCCATGGATGTTGCGCAACGGGGAAACAATCAACGACGGCAACACCGATGCACATCCACGCACATGCATAGGATTTGCCAACGGTGGGCAAACTGTGATATTCCTCGTTGTGGACGGGCGCTCAACCATTAGCGCCGGTTGCCGAACGGCACACCTGGGCGACATGCTACGATACACTGGAGCGACCGAGGGCTTGAACCTTGACGGAGGAGGCTCCACTACACTCTATACCAGTGCCCTGGGGGTACGCAACGTACCCAGTGATGGCACTGAGCGCGCCGACTGCAACGGGCTCTTCCTTGTGAGCTTGGCGCCCGACGACGATGCCATCGCCGAGATTCGGTTCATGCAATGGGAGCAAAAGGTGCCTAAATATGGGGTATTCAAGCCTGTTATCTATGGCTACAACCAGTATGGAATGCTTATTAATACCGACCTGCAAGACTTCACGCTTGAGGTTGACGAGACATTAGGAACTATCAAGAGCGATGGGCAAACCTTCCTTGCCACCGGCTCAGGCAATGGAGTGCTGACAGCTGTCTACAACGGCATCACCACCACCATGCCAATCGCTGTGGTGGGAAATGGCGATAACATGCGGCTCTCGCTCGACTCAATCATTACCGACACCTATCGCACCCACAGCGTGGGCGTTGAGAGCACTTTGGATGATGGGACTATCATGCCACTCGACCCCGCAGTGCTCACTTGGACAAGCAGCGACGAGAGCATCGTCACCATTGGCTCCAACACGGGCACATTGCAGGGCGTTAGCGATGGCGAGGCAATAGTAACAGGCACGCTCGCCGACATGTCACTATCGATGAAGGTAATAGTGCAAAAACCGGTTAAGAGGGTCTATCCACTCGACCCCGAGATGAATCTCTCGACATGGGACATCACCATGAGCGGAGGCAAGAATGTGGAAGTGTCGCCGCTTGAGAACGGCATTCAGGTGAATTACACCGGCTCCAGCTCACGTAACAACTACCTGCGACTCACTAAGGATTTCACCCTGTGGAGCCTCCCCGACACCTTGCGCGTGCGCATCAATCCGGGCGAGGCGCCAGTAACAGGGGTAACATTCGCCTTGCGACCTAATGGCAAGAATATTAGCTACCAAGCGGTGAAGCCTAACGAGGTGCCAGCCAACTCACTATCCACAATCGACCTGCCCATCGACCAGTGGATTGATGCCAATGATTTGAGCAACTACCCCATCGAGCTCTCCTACATTCAGGTGTCGATGGGGAAATCGACAACCAATCAATCCTACACGATGCTAATACCGGGAATTGAGGTGATTTATCGCAACGCGCCAGTCACAAGCACAGTGCCCATTGCTGGCGATGTGAACGGCGACGGGGAGTGCACCGGTAGTGACGTCACAGCACTCTATAACTATATCCTTTACAACGATGCCACAGCCATCGTCAATGGCGACCAAAACGCCGATAGCGTCATCACCGCCAGCGACGTTACTGCGGTCTACAACATCATCCTAGGGCTCTAATAATAACGTGAGTTCGACGAAAATAAATAGCTGTATGTCAGGCAGCTCCTCTAAGATAGAGGAGCTGTCGCGGAGCGACTGAGGAGTATGATAACTATCAAATGAGGTGACATACTCCCCCGACCCGCTCTTTCAGCATCAATGGGCTACGCCTCGCCAATAGCAAAACAAGTTTTGCTGCTGGTCTCGGCTTGCTCCATTGGTCTAACTTAGAGGATAAATTCATCGAACTCACGTTAATAATACACATTTATTCATATACTAAAACATTCTAGACAGTCCAGAATGTCTAGACTGTCTAGAATATTTATCCTTTTTCTCTCCTTTTTTAGAAATTCACGCCAAAGTTGAGATACAGCGTGCGGTTGCAGCTGGAGTCGTAGTCGTTGTGGCTAACATTAGCCAGACCTATATCATACACCAGGTCGAGATAGAACATGCTGAAGCCTACACCACAGCCCACTCGCAAACCACCATCAAAGCGCTTGAAACGATCCACGCCTTCTTCCTTGCTACTGCCGAAGGCACCCACCTTGGTTTTATTGGCAAAATCCTTGATGCTACCATCAATTCCCACTGCCAAGTAGCCACCAAAGAGTGGATGTATCGACAAGCCAATGTCGGTGTAGTGAATATACTTAAAAGTGAGAGGTAGTTCCAGGTAGCTCAAGCTTGTAGTCCAGTAGTTGCTCTTGCCACCCTTGTTCACATAGCTAAGTCCTGTCTCAAAGAACACTGGAGCGCGGTTAGTAATTCCAAAACCTACCACACCACCCAGGTGCAGCCCGGTCTTTGAACTGCTGGCATAGTCGATAGCGTCACCACTCACGTGCGAGAAAGCGGGACCAATGCGCAAGCCAAAGTAGAGGTCCTTGCCGTAGTAGTTGCGAATCCAGCGACTGCCGCTGCGCTCATAGTCATAGCGATTGCCGGGACCGGGACCATAATTGTGGCGTTGAGCCACTAGCGGCATGGCAGCAACTAGAGCCACCAGTGCCAAAGTAAGAATGCGTTTCATAACAGAATATATTTAAAAATCTAAGTCTAAACTTTGGTGAGGGTTGAGGCATACCCTAACCCTCTCCACACTGCAAATATAATAATTTTTTCATTTCTTTATCATATAAATCATCCAAAACATAGCAAAAAGCACCCAAAAACACCTAAAACAAGAGTCGCCCCCCGTCATGCGAGAAGCGACTCTTGTTATTAATTGGTTTTAATTAGTGTGATTATTTAAACACTTTCTTAACGCTGCTGCGGCTGCCGTCGCTGTAGCGAGTAACCACCACGTTCACGCCGTGGAATGGAGTCTTGCTCATCACGCCAATTGAGTTCACATAGTAAACATCAACCACGTCAACGCCTGCCTTTACTGTGCCAATGGCGGTGGGGATGTCGGCCTTGCTTGCCGAGGTCAGGTTGAGAGGAGCTACCTTATAGTTTCCTCCCTCGGCCTTGAGAGCGGGCAACGAAGTGGTAGCGCCAGTGCGCTGAACAACAGTCTTGAACCTGTAAACGTTATCGGCATTGAGTTGGCTGGTAACATTACCTGCCTCGTTATAGGTCCAGTCGAGACTCAGCGATCCCACAAAGCCACTGGTTGTGGGAACAATGAAGTTCTCGGCATTCCAGTAAGCGTAAGTTATCTCACACACCTCCTGAACCTTTGGAGTCATGAAGAAGTAAACGTTGCCGTTTTCATTCGACTGAGCACCATCGGCAGTCAAGTTGGCGGGATTAAAGTTTGCCACGCAATATACGTTGGGGGTGTAAGATGACTCATCACCCACAGCACCCGCGGGCATACCCTCGCCTGCCGGCATGGTGATAGTGTAGTTAACAGCATCGCTGTACACACCGGTGATAGTGCCGGCATTGAGCTCATGACCCACAGCATCGGTGATTGATTTAACCTTCTCAGCTACCGAGCCAGGTGTGAACTTGAGCACTACCCAGTTGCTCTCGTCCCAAGCCCTGCCAGCTTGAGCATACTGGTCATACCTCAGGTAGTCAATCTTGTCGCCAACGGCGGGAGCGGGAGCTATTGAGGCATTGCCCTGGTCTTTACACCACAGGTAAACCACATCGCCAACGATGGCATAATCCACCGCTACCAGTTCGTTGCTTACCCTGTAGGTTGTGCCAGGCACACCATGTTCCTCAATGTAAGCAAGATCCTGTCCCTCAATGGCAAGGGTAGTAAACAGCGTCGATGCAGTCCAAGCGCTGGTACTGATGTCGTTCACACCCTGAACTTGTACCTCATAGGTGGTCTCAGGAGTCAAGCCCTCGATAGTGTAAGGGCTCTCAACACTGTTGACATAAATCCACGGTGATGGCTCTGCACCACCAAAGTATGTAATTTCTATGTCATCAATATCCAGCATAAACATGTCTGAAACATTATAATGTCTAATGGCGACATAACCTTCTTGTCCAGCATAGGCACTCAAGTCAAATGTGTACTGAACCCAATCAGAAGTTGCGGTCTTATCGGCACCAACCATTCTGAAGTCGGCAACATTAGTGTTACTATTAGTTGATACTGCCACACCAAATACCTCGGCCGGATAACTAGCGTCCTGTCCTTTTGCCCAGAAGCTAATACTACCGCCAAGTTTCACCTTTGGCGAAACAAGATAGTTGTCGGGGGTAAGTGCACCTACACCAGTGACATTACTATAAGAGCCCGAAACCACCAAGTCTGTTGCACTATGACCAGAACCAGATAACGAAGCACCTGCTTGCAAATAAACACCACCTACGGCTGAACCAAGAATCCAGTTATATCCATCACCATCAGCGTCAATTGTAGTCCAGTTTCCTAACGAACTATTCTCAAAATCCCAAAGGGTTGTCTCTGTTGTGGTTTCAACGTATGGACGATAACGCAGGTTCCAGTCATCGTTGTTATCGCCTGCAGTCCAAACGATATCTGAAGTTGTGGCTGTTGGAGTTGCGCTAACAATTGTGGGCACGCCAGGAAGGCCTCCTAATGGGGTTCGGAATCCCATTTCACAGATGAAGGTATGATAACCTGCCACATATACACGATATATCTTATCAGGATCTAGTTCAACAGATGATAATGTCACCCAACCTGTGGTGGAAGCTGTTTTATAGTCAACTTCATCTTCACTTTCTGTTAAAGTTCCATCAGCACCTTCAGTAAGTTCTGATATCATCATTATTGCGGGATAACTAGATGTCGTTCCTGTATAATTATAGCAATAAGCTTTTGCCTGAGTACAATTTGTCACATTAAATGCTTGAATAGCCAATGTGTTTGTGCCACTTGTATTTGCAGCGGAACTTCCCATGAAATATGCGGTTTGACTGCCAAAGTAGTCGGATGAGCCTTTGAACACATCTGATGCAGTCCATGTGATACCATTCCAAATGGACATATCAGAATTCATGCCTCCCCAACCTTGATTATCTTCAACCCACGCTCCATAAGCCATATATGCAGGCATGGTAAGCCATGCGCACTCTTGATCAGGATAGGTCGTGTATTCATAAGGTTTATCGCCGTATTCTGCACTATACCAATCATTTTCATCAATTGTGGCATATTTGGCAATGTCGAGGTAATCGCCATGAGCGTCACCACCACCACAGCTACCGTTGAGGGTGACCGTAGTGCTGAGGCTACCACTAGTGAGGGTGACAGTGCCTGAATATGAGCCTTCGGCTTGCGGACTGAATGTTACTGTCACGTCGGTTCCCACCTCGGCAAGGGCGCTACTAATGCTTGTTGTGCTAACAGAGAATGCGTTATCTCCACTCAAAGCTACGCTAACGTCGCTTGGCAAGTATTGTCCCTTGACATTGAATGTAGCAGTCTTTGACTCTCCTGCATTAGCACGCATTGATAGCGTTGTTGGAGTTGCCTCTAGCTTGGGTACCGCCAGCGGAGTGCAGAAAGCTATCTCATAGAGTTGAGTGCGATAAGTAGTTACAACAACCTGATAAATCTTCTCTGCATCAAGATCACTATATGCAAGTGTGACATTAGCTGTGGCACCTGTGGCACCTCTCTGAGTAGTAACAGCAGTTGAAGATGGAGTAATAGTTCCATTGTTTTCTTGGCATTCATAAATAACCATCTGGCTTCTATATTTGTCTCTACCATTACTTCCTGTGCCAGTTAAGTTGTTATTACTATTATTCTTACCCAGCACCTTAACTTCAGTAACATTCTTTACATTAAATGTAATTGTTCGAAGTGAACTAGCACTATTTGAGGTATTACCAAAATATTTAGCTGCTGGATTATTGCTTGTAAAGTAAACACTACTACCTAAGAATGGAGAACTTTCACTCCAAGTAGCAGTACCATTTACATTACCTGAAATTGACGCGCTTGTTATCCACCTTTGAGGTCCTTGTCCATTGGCAGCGCCATTACTCTTTTGATAATTCCAACTTGCCCATGCTCCATAAATTGGCAACGTTAACCAAGCAACTTCATTATCTGTGTCTTCAGTATATGCGTATAGTTTATTAAAGTAGCCATTTCGCCACCCCGCCTCATCAATAGTCGCGTACTTGGCAATGTTCAGGTAAGCATCGCTTGCTGTTCCTCCGGTTTCTTCCTCTTGCAATGAAGCGTTAAGAGCTACTGTTACATTTTCGGCTCCTGCGCTACTCAGGGTCACTGTTCCACTGGCATTACTTTGCACGCCGGCTTTTAGCGTCACAACAATGTTGACAGGTGTGCTCTCGCTGATGCTTGCCTTAGGAATAGTAACCGAGCCGGTACTCTTGGGCTGAATAGCATTGATATTGGCATTATTTAATCCTGCTACACTCAGACTAAAGGCATCGCTTGGGTCGTTGAGAGCAACAGTAACATCGCTGGTGAGATTACTTCCTGTCAAGGTTATAATCTTTTGCTGACCGGCAGTGGTAAAGCCAACCGAAGTACTATTAACATTGAGTTGTGGTCCCAGAGCTCCAGCCGGTGGTTCGATGCCGATAATCATCGCCTCGCCATAGTTGAAGACGAAAGACCCCGACTGACCGGTAGAACCGGTAGCTGTTGTAAAGTTGTGAAGGGTGCAATAGCCATTGCTGTCGCCACTCCAACCCCAGTTGACATAATACTTACCATTAGTATCGCAACCAAACACGTTGAACGCATGGCCACCTGCACTACGGTCAGAAGCGAGATACTCAATGGGGCGGCCAGCATGTAACTCTGCAAGCATCCATTCGTTCCACTGTGCATCGGTATAGTACTGATTGCTACCTGCATACCCATTAGTAAGGGTGAGCAACCGAGCATCGGTATAGCCCATATTTTTCAAGCCTTGTAGGATATTAGGGTCGGTTGCTCCACTGGCACTAGTGCTGTATTGATATTCGGGAATAGTTTGTCCAGCATAGCGCATTAACCAAGCCACAGCATCCTTTTGAGCAGAAGTAGAATTGTAGTTACTTGGACCTGTGTATTCGTCTATAATGTTATCCCAATCGGCAGCTCTCGACTCAATTGCTGGGGCCTCAAGATAAGTGCCATAATAGTCAGAAGATGCCGGAATTCTAGCACACGCAGGGAAGGTCTTGGGCCATTTCCACCTATAGTAGCACATGCTCAGCGAGGTAGCTGGGCAGCCAGTAACAGCATGACTGCTGCCACTGGTGGGAGTGTGATTGTAGTATGGCGCGCTCTGGTCCCAGTTGGCTGTCACCATGGGTGGCACAGCAGTCACTGCCTTGGGCGAGTAGAAATTGGGACGATGCGTGCCGGCTTTGAGCCCGTCAATCTGGTACTTGTACTTGTTGAGCAACCACTGCATAGCGGGAGGAATGTCGTTGAGGTCGATAGTTCCTTCCTCGCCATACATCAAGATTGCCGGTGCCAGGTCATCGCCTGCCACCACAACATAAGATTTCTCGGCATTGAAAATGTAGTAGTCCACCGCCTTGGGGTTGACTACCGAAGCCTCGGCCTTGGCTAACTTGAGATTGCTCGCAGCTGCAGCTCGCAGGCGACCGTTCGCCACTTGCTTCGACATGAACGAGCGTGCCACACTTTGTGCGGTAGTCAAGTCAATGTCGGCTGCCATTGCCGCTGACCAAGATAAAATAAGGCCCATCAATAATAAGAAACACTTTCTCATGATAAACTTTAAATAAAAATTAGTTATTAATTAGTTAATGTGTTTTTCAGTCTTTGTAATTTTTCCAAGAATTTTATTCCAAGACATATGCAAATTTAAGCCAAAGGGTCATTTTCTCCAAACAAATCGTTACATTTTTATTACAAAACTAGCATATTTCTCCTTTTTTAAGCCAAAAACTACTCATCTCTATAGTAACAAAAAAAGAGAAAAAGCTCTTTTCTCGTGTTATTTTTTTAAAAGACAATTACAGACTAATGATTTGTGCATTAGAGGGGATTTATTAAAGACAATTGCTAATAATGAGTTCTCAGTTTTCAGTCTTCAGTTTCAGTTGCGTTTTTAAAAAACAATTAAGGACTAATGTTTTGTGCATTAGAGGGGATTCATTAAAGACAAAAATGCGATTAAGCGATACAAAGTTTTAGCTTGCTAAAAACGTTGAGAGCGTGAGCATTTTATCCAATTAAATTCGTGTAAATTAGTGGTTCAAGATCCTTTAATTAACGTGAGTTCGACGAATTTATCGTTTGAAAATCATTGCGTTAACAGCTCCCCCTCTAAGATAGACCAATGGAGCAAGCCGAGACCAGCAGCAAAACTTGTTTTGCTATTGGCAAGGCGTAGCCCATTGACGCTGAAAGAGCGGACTGGGGGGAGTATGAAACCTTGTTGTTAGCAATCATACTCCTCAGTCGCTTCGCGACAGCTCCTCTATCTTAGAGGAGCAGCTTGATACACAGCTACTTATTTTCATCGAACTCACGCTAATTAGTGTAAATTCGTGTAAATTAGAGGTTAAGTCAACCTTTAATTAGTGTAAGTTCGTGAAAATTAGTGGTCAAATCAACCTTTAATTAGTTTAAATTCGTGTAAATTAGTGGTTCAGGATCACCCTTTTTTGTGTAAATTCGTGAGAATTAGTGGTTCAGAACAACTTGAACGCTTGAGCGCAGCAGTAGCGATGTGGCAAGTGGCAGGAACGCGGCATTAGGCACTTGCATGCCACTCATCCACACCACGGCTGTGGTGGCGATGAGCGCGACGTTGATAATGTGGCTCCAGCGTAGCAGGCTATGGGCCCTCTTGATCCATGGCAGGATAGCTAGCAAGAGCAGTAGGGGATGTAGCCACAGGATGTTATAGTTGGGCATCACTGCCTCATGGGTAGAGATAAACTCCACAAAGAATATCACGCATCCTGCCATGCCAGCTATGCTAAAGAGCAACGTGTCATACCACCGCGACACTCGCCTGTGGCGATAGTCACGCACGGTGACCAGCAACGTCAGCACCAGCACCAGCACAGCCATTGCCATGGGTGTGAGATACCATGGTGTGGGAGGCATCACTATGCCCTCATCGGCTCCCGGGCGCACCACACTAGTGTCTTTCACCAGGGGCTTGTCATCGACCTGCACACCAGCTAGGGCATGCATCAAGAACAAGGGCACAAAAGTGTGGGTGCGTGCATCGATGATGGTGTCGCAGGCAGCGCCCAGTGCCAGGTCTATGCCAAACTGTTCCCAGGGATAGTTGCGCGTGTAGTAGCTCATCACCTGTCGCAAGGTGTTTCCCACAATGTAGTCGCACCGCGAGTAATCAAGTTCCTCGTCGAGCGCCTCCTCCAGGATGTCGCGCGGGCGGGTGGAGCAGTTGTCGCTGAAGTGGCGATAGCGATACTCACGGTTAGCGGGTTGCAAATTCTCCACGAGCAAGTCCCACACTCTCTGCGCCTCTTCGGGGCTCAAATCCAGGACCTGCCGCACCACCTTGCGCCCAGGCTTGAGACCTCCGTCAAGTTCAGGTGGCATGAGGGCACACATGTAGTCGGTCTCGCCTTTGATATATCGTCCCAGGAAGTTAGGAGAGTTGAAGTCAAACACGCCATAGTTTACATAGTAGTCGCCAGTGCTATCAGTGAGTAAGATCTCGGTGTGTCCAAACACCTCAAATATCTCATCGCCAGGATAGAACGTGAGCAAGCTCACCTTGATGGGATGTTGATTGCCGGCATCGTCGTCGTCATCGGCAGGCTCGGCAGCCACACGCCCCACTCCACACATCACCAGCGCAACCACCAGCATCAATATGTTATATATCTTTTTTTCCATCTCCCCTCTTGGTTTTTATGCCACAAAAATAATGCTTTTTTTAATCAACGAGAAGTATATATCAAAAAAAATGCCGCCCGGCACACTAAAAGTGTGGCATGAGCGGCATTGTTTCAAAATGAGTGCTTTTTATCTAGCCTTATAAGCTTCAAGGGCTTTTTCAAGCACTATGAGAGCGCGCTTGAGGTCCTCGATTTTCAAGACGTAGGCCATGCGTACCTCGTTCTTGCCCGCACCGGCAGTGGCATAGAAACCGGTGGCTGGAGCCATCATCACGGTCTCGCCCTCGTAGCTGAACTCCTCAAGGCACCAGCGGCAGAAGTCGTCGCTATCCTCAATGGGGAGGCGAACCATGGTATAGAAAGCGCCGGTGGGCATGGGCGAGAACACACCAGGAATCTTGTTCAAGCCCTCAACCAGGCAGTTGCGGCGTGCAATGTACTCGTCGTAGACGCCCTGATGATAGGCCTGAGGTGCTGCCAGCGAAGCCTCGGCAACCACCTGCCCCAGCAATGGGGGGCTCAAGCGAGCCTGAGCAAATTTCATCACGATGCCACGCAACTTCTCGTTGCGAGTGATGAAAGCGCCAATGCGAATACCGCACTCGCTGTAACGCTTCGACACCGAGTCGATAACGATAGCGTTGTCCTCAATTCCCTCGAGGTGCAATGCGCTCAAGTAAGGCTTGTCGCTATAGCGGAATTCACGATACACCTCGTCGCTGATGAGGTAGAGATCGTGCTTCTTAACCAAGTCGCGCAGTTGCATCAGCTCCTCGCTGGTGTAGAGGGTGCCGGTGGGGTTGTTAGGGTTACAAATCATGATGGCGCGGGTGCGCTCGTTGATAAGACGCTCAAACTCCTCGATTGATGGCAGCGCAAAGCCATTCTCAATCTTGGTGGTGATAGTGCGCACTTTCACACCCATCTCGCAGGCGAAGCCCATGTAGTTAGCATAAACAGGCTCTGGAACAATGAGCTCATCACCAGGGTTGAAGCATGCCATGAACGCAAACTGCAACGCCTCGCTACCGCCACAGGTAACAATGATATTGTCGGCTGTTAGCTTGATGTCGTAGCGTGCATAGTAGTCCACGAGCTTGTCAAGGTAGCTCTGATAGCCCTGCGAGGGAGAATATTCTAGCACCTTGCGGTCAATGGTCTTGAGCGCGTCAAGTCCTTCTTGAGGAGTAGCGATATCGGGCTGGCCGATGTTAAGATGGTACACTTTAATACCCTTTTGCTTAGCTGCCACTGCAAATGGAGCAAGCTTGCGAATGGGAGATGCTGGCATGTCAATGCCACGTTGTGAGATGTTAGGCATAATGCTCTAATGTTTATTAATTTATGTTTGAAGATTAATTGTGTATTTTTTTCAGGCGGTAAAGTTAATCATTTTTCCTAACCCTGCCAAAAAAACAACGACATTCCATCTTAAAGAATGCCGTTTTTTTAGTCAGTAAAGTGGTATCAATCACTTCAAGTTACTTTCATGTCACTCATTGACAAGGGTTTTGAACAGCTCCTGCTTGGCATTCATCAACGATAAAACATCGGCAGGGCTCTTGAATGGAGCAATGCTCAAATCATCGTCGATGCTGGGCCATTTCTTCACCTCGGGCACCACTTTTATTACCTTACCGTTCTCAAAATAGAAGCGAAACTCCTGCTTCGAGTCCCCCTCCTGGCGCACCAGCAGTGCAAACATTGGGTCTCCCTCCATCGAGTCCCACAGGAACTCCCAGTACCAGATGTGAATACCCATGACATAGGTTTCCTTGCTGGTCATGAAATAGAGCTGGCTGCACATCGAGCCATCGGCGCTGTATTGCTCCTGTGTAAAATAAAACTTGTCGTGACGCTCATAGAGACCAGTGCCAGGCAAGTTCTTGGCTACGTCTACACTCGCCTCGTTAAATGGCATATCTTCGCCATAGGGTCTAATTTTCATCATCTCCAGGCGGTCGGCATAGGCTTGGCGAATCTGCTTCATGCGCTTGTCATGATTTTGCGCCCCGGCTGTCACGACTACCGCCACCAGAATTAGCATAATAAATGAGAGTCTTTTTTTCATAATTTCATAAAGCGTTTTTGTTAATAATCAGTTTACAAAGATAATAACAATCAACACTAACTACAACAATTTATGCATTTTAAATGAAGCAATTTTTGTTTTATAAACTTTTTCAGTAATTTTGTTCCCTATAATATCTTTAAAAATATGGCAAAGAAAGCTGCTAAAACTACTTATTTTTGCAAGAACTGTGGCGCCGAGTCGCCTAAGTGGATTGGCAAGTGCCCGGCATGTGGCGAGTGGAACACCTATATTGAGGAGCCCGTTGTGCCCAAGTCGAGCCGAGGAACACTATTTGGAGGTGACGAAAATGGTCATCGCAAGAGTGCCGTGCCGGTGAAGATCAACGACATCAAGGCCGAGCAACTGCCACGCATCAAGCTTCCCAGTGGTGAGCTCAACCGCGTGCTGGGCGGAGGACTGGTGCCGGGAAGCATCGTCCTCATTGGTGGCGAGCCAGGCATTGGCAAGAGCACACTGGTGCTGCAAAACGTGCTACGCATTCGCTCGCGCAAAGTGCTCTATGTGAGTGGCGAGGAGAGCCCGCAACAACTGCGCATGCGTGCCGACCGCATCGCCGGCAGCGATCAGGATTGCGAGTGCTACATCGTGTGCGAAACATCGCTTGCCAGCATCTTTGCCAGCATTAAGGAGAGCACCCCCGACCTTGTAATTATCGACTCCATCCAGACCATCGCCAGCGACGACCTCGATAGTGCGGCAGGCTCGGTGAGCCAAGTACGCGAATGCGCGGCAGCTTTCTTGCGCTATGCCAAGACCAGTGGCGTGCCCGTCATCCTCATCGGCCACATCAACAAGGAAGGCACCATCGCCGGTCCCAAAGTGCTGGAACATATAGTTGATGCCGTGCTACAGTTTGAGGGTGACAGCCACTACATGTATCGCATCTTGCGTTCTATCAAGAACCGCTTTGGGTCCACGAGCGAGATGGGCATTTACGAAATGCGCGAGACTGGTCTGCGCGAGGTCACCAATCCTAGCGAGATGCTACTCTCGGGCATGGAACAAGAGCTCTCAGGCACAGCGATAGGAGTGACAGTCGACGGTGCGCGACCATTCCTCATCGAGGTTCAGGCACTGGTGAGCACGGCAGCCTATGGCACCGCCCAGCGTTCGGTAACCGGATTTGACCAGCGACGCATGAACATGCTGCTTGCAGTGCTCGAGAAGCGAGTGGGATTCAAGTTGGCTCAAAAAGATGTGTTCCTCAACATTGCCGGCGGGCTCAAAGTCAATGACCCGGCGCTCGACCTGGCGGTGATTTGTGCCATACTCTCGTCGAATGTCGATATCGCCCTTCAGCAAGGGGTGTGCTTCACTGGTGAGGTGGGCTTGAGCGGTGAGCTGCGGCAAGTGACCCGCATTGAGCAGCGCATAGCCGAGGCACAGAAACTGGGATTCAACACCATTATCATCCCTCGCAACAACCTCAAGGGTATCGCCACCGGCAACATGAAAATCAAGATAGTAGAAGCAGCACGAGTAGAAGATGCCTTCCAGCACTTGTTTGGATAAGAACTTGCCTGGAGTTTTTATCCAGACAATCAAGGACAAATACCTCGTGCATTAGAGAGGATTTTATTCAATTGCCGGGATAACTTTTTTCAAACAATTACTAACAATTAATTAGTGTCAATTCGTGGAAATTAGTGGTTTAAACCCATTATGCCATGTTGCGCTCTATAAAGAGTGTCACCCGCTTGAAATAATAAGATAAAAAAAAGCCCGGCTCTCACGAGTGGGACTTTAAATTTATGAATAGAATCTGTATAGAAAAGTGCAATATAATATTGCTGTCCTAATTATTATGCGGTGCAAAGGTATGTATAATTAATGCATTACTAAAGGTTTATAACTCCACAAAAGTGTTCCATATTTCCCACAGCCGTTATTTTTGCATTTTTTTGCATAAAATACAACACAATTTACAATCTACAGTGGGTGTTGCAAAACTTCTGAATCTAATGAGAACTCCTCCTCTAAGATAGAGGAGGTGCCCGAAGGGCGGAGGAGTATGATGGTGCAGAAGTGTTTGTTAATCAGAAAAATAATGCAGGGCTGGTGTGTTCATACTCCCCCCCGCCCCCTCTATCTGAAGTGACCCCAAAAAGTTGGACGGGTTAAACATTAACGGTCAATAGAAAGAGTTCGGTATTGTACCGGGCTCTTTCCTTTTAACCTGGATTTGATTC
>ONEL01000018.1 GCA_900316835.1 uncultured Prevotellaceae bacterium
TTTAAGAGAGTTGCAAAGCAACTCTCTTATTGTGTATACACTATATATGGAATGGTTGGACATACTCTCAGAATCCGGGCGAATAAGTTAAAGAATAGGTCTCAGTAACAGACAGACAATCTAGGTAGTTCGGCAGGGAAGATGTTCGTCATCTTCCCCAGCCATTTCGTTTCTTCGTGCCATCCCAGTTGGTAAGTTCACTAATAGAACCACCACCGCCAGTAGTTAAACCACCTCTGCCACCAGCAGCACCACCACTTCCGCAATACCACACAATCGTCTAGAGGGAACGGTACTCTTGTCGAAGCCTTCAAACTCACACCTCCATCAGCCACTTCCACACCGGCACCACGGGTATTCCCTTTTCCGTGCCCTCCTCATCGTAAGTAATCAGCAGGCACTTCCAGCCCTCATGTGCCTTGGCATACTTCACCAGCGGGGGCACCTCCCTGTTGTAAGTGGTCGCCTCCTTGATGCTGTAGGATACCTGTATAACGAGTTTCTCGTCAGGCACAATGAAGTCTATTTCTCTCTCCGCGTTCAGGAAAAACACATTCTCCTTGCCAAACCGCCTGCACAGTTCCACCGCCACCATATTCTCCAGCAGCGATGTTTCTGAGTTCATCAAGAATAGATTAAGCAGTCCGTTGTCAACGAAATAGTATTTCTTCTGCATTTCCTTTTCCGTCAGCTTACCCACCTCGTTCTCCATGGGCAGTATCAGCCAACTGTCAGCGGCATAACCCGCATAGTCTATCGTAGTAGGCACACTGATGGGCGACCCCGTTGCTACGATTACATTTTTCAGCCTATTATACGACAGCGGTTGCTTCACGCTCTCTGCCATTTTCTTGATCAGGATGTTCAGCACCCTGTCATTCTTAATGTTATTTCGCGCACAGATGTCACCCAAGTAGATCTTCTGGTAAAGACTTGAAAGCATAGCGCGCTTATTCTTGAACGATAGGATCTCTGGCAGACCGCCGTAATAAAAGTACTCATTCAGATGCCGCTTCACCTCACTTCTCTGTATAGTGTCATACTCCCAATGCTCCTTTAACTCGACATGCTGCGCTGCCAGATACTCTTTGAATGAATATGGGTACGCATCATAGATAAAGAACCGGCCGCCCAGCGTAGTTGCCACCTCCTTACTCAGCATCTTCGCATTGCTGCCCGTCACATAAACACGGTATTTCGCATCAGCTAGTCGGCGCACAAACTTATCCCAGTGAGGAATGTTCTGCACCTCGTCCAGAAACACCACCGGCTTCTTGCCATACAGTTCCAGATGGGCCTCCAGCAGGCTGTTCAAGTCCTCCGTCTGGAATTCCGCCAGACGCTCATCTTCAAAATCCACAAAAAGAATCTCGTCCCATCCCTTTCCGGCAGCCTGTAGCTGACGCACGCGCTGATACAGCAGGTACGACTTACCCGCATGTCTCACGCCTACTATCACATAGTTGCCGTTCTCTTCGAATTCAACGGGACGATTCACTATCACCGCCTCATCCACCTCGCGTTGCTTACTGATCAAGCATTGTTTGATGACATCTTTACTGACACTCATATAAATTGTATTTTATAAGAATTGTACGATTTTATAAAGTTGTGTTTACAAAGATAGACATTTTTTATAAAACAAAATTAATAAGCCAAAACTTTTTTGCGATAATTTCACACTTTTTTATCACAAATCATCATTTTCCTTGTTTTGTCTATTGCATTTGGCGTTGCCCTAACCCACTTCCACAATACCTCACAATCGTCTAGCGGGAATGGTACCCTTGTCGAAGCCTTCAAACAACTCACAACGTTGCAATAGAATCGTTCTTTATTTTTATATTATCCCTATTGCTGGTTTTCCTGTCACGACCTCATCTTTGGTCCTCCCCCCTTGGGACGAATGGCTTACATTCCACTTTTACAATAAACACAAATATCCCCCAAGAAGTTTTGCTCAAGTTCTTGGGGGATAATCTTTTCAGCTACAAGTCATGGGCGATATCACCTAATCACAACCTTGCGGCCACCATTGATATAGATGCCAGGGGTTGTGGGCTTGCTGTTGAACCTCACACCCTGCAGGTTATACCAAGTGGTGTCTACAGTGCCGGCGCTAACAGTTTCGATAGCACTAGGAGCATGGTAGCTAACGGTGATTTGCAGTGGCTCGACAAGTCCTCGCGCCATGGTAGCGGGAGCCTGATTGATGCGAATCTTGTAAACCGCAGGCTCAGCAGCCAGCATGAAATTGGCGCCAGCATTCACATAGAGAGCGGTGGGCACGTCCAGGAGCTCCTGTGTCACATCGTAGTGGCCTGCGCCAGTCTCGTCGGTGCCACCCATCCAGATGGTGCTACCATCTTGCGCGAAGGAGATAACCTTAAACTGAGCGTTTGCTCCCAGGTCGGCCTTAGCCTCATAGACACCATCCTCCACCTCTGTAAAGGCAATGCAGCTTGCAGCATCTTCACTCCACTCGTTGAAAGTGCCACTTAGGTAGAAGTTTTCAATAGCAGTGGCGCCTTCAGGAAGGGTTGTGAACACCACGCTAGAAGACCAGAGACCTTGCACTCCATCTTCAACACCACACACCTGAACCTCATATTCAGTATTAGGCTCAAGAGGTTGGATAGTGATAGGATTTATTACATCATTATATTGAGTCCACTCAGGTTGCACAACATCTGAAGCATCGGGCACAAGAACCTCCAGGTCGTCAATGTTGAGCCAGAACTGGTCGGTGCAGTCGAAGTGACGTATAGCAATAAGGCCATAGCCTTCATAGTCGCTCAAGTCGATAGTGTATTGCTGAAAATCTACACTGGTAGTATAAACATCCGAAACGGCGATAAACTCGTCGACCGAGGTCCACTCCTCGTTCTCTAAAACATACACTTGGAATTTCTCGTTGGCATAGCCCGCGTTGGTCTCTTGTGAGCAAGCCCAGAACGATACCTGGCCACCAAGCTTCACCCTGGGAGTAATAATCCAGTTGTCGGGAGTAAGAGCTCCAGTAGTGTTGTCATAGCTCATCGAATACAAGACGCCTTTACCACTGTGAGCCTTCACATTAGAATTTATCCATGCCCAGCCAAGGCCGTCACCATCGGCATCAACAAGCGTGAACTCATTTATCTGATCTTTATCCTCAAAGTCCCAAGAGCGGCTAGAGCCTGAAACATCTACATACTTGCGGTAACGCAGGTTTTGCTTGCTAGCATCGCTAGTCCACGACACCTCGGCGCTATTCACTCCAGGCTCCACTGTCAAGTCGGTGGGAACAGGAACTTGTATGTTCTTATACACCTTCATGTTATAAGAGAAAAACAAGAAACCTGGCTGGTCAGGAGAATTGTTCTCTAAATAGAAATCGGCAAGAGTAAAGGTCTTTGTTGCAGGGTCATACTGAAACCTGAAACTGCTAAAGTTCACAAGATCGGTCGTGCCACAAGCATATATGTCAAAACCCTCATAGGTGCCACAATACTGACCACTAGAAAAACTAGCCACATTATCCATCATTTTTCCCTTAATCCATGCATTAGGACAAGTAAAAATCACACCACGGAAGTACACATCACTCCCATCAAAGGCTACCGAAATGGGATTATCGTTAAGATAGGGAGTATTCTCCTCTCCGTAATAGTAGATAGCGTCTATTGCCCAGTCGTCCTCAACCACTGCCGTCTCAGGCAACGTCACCAGCACATTATCTTTTGCTTTCAACGACGCGCCCATGTCTCTCTTAATCCCACTATAGGGCACCACGGGACCCTTGGGAAGCATTTGTGCAAAAGAAGCAACAGTCACCACCAGTGCCATTGCGATAATTGTGTAAAAACGTTTCATACCTACATAAATTGGTTAATAATCATCATTAATTCCACAAAGTAAGTAAAATTATTTAACAAATACAACAACTAACCATATTATATCAAAACTTTTCAACCTCACCAACAATACAAATCGTGCTTCAAGAAAATAAAAAAAATGGATTTTTTATTCAAATGGTTTGACAATTAAAAAAATTACATTACCTTTGCACCGCTTTTCGAGCCCAGATGGCGGAATCGGTAGACGCGCTGGTCTCAAACACCAGTGGGGTAACACCCGTGCCGGTTCGACCCCGGCTCTGGGTACAGCTTAAAAAGCGCAAGGTGCTGAATCTCAATACGGTTCGGCACCTTGTTTTTATTTTACTTGAACATTACTTGAACCTTTTTTGATAGAAGACGATCTAAAGCGATGAAAAAAGAAGAACACACATCCAGCCCTCGAGTGGAAAGACGGCGTGAAAGGCATCGACTGGGGCACGCTCATGCTCTTTGGCGGAGGATTGTCGATGGGTGCCATGATGTTTTCCACAGGACTGTCGCAATGGATAGGTGAAGGCATGAAATCAATGATGGGTGGACACCCGTCGGAGTTCTTCTTCATCGCGGTATTCTGCATTATGTCACTGCTTCTCTCGGAATTGGCCTCACACACTGCTGCCGTCAACCTTATGGGAACAATAGCAATAAGCACGGCCTTGTCGTTAGGTTTCAACCCCATCCCTGTGGCTGTGGGCGTGGCCATGGCATCTTCGTTAGGCTTCATGATGCCAGTGTCGACTCCTCCCAACGCTATTGTTTATGCCTCGGGCTATGTGCCTATTACCAAAATGTTCAAATCAGGTCTCATCATCGACATCTTGGGAATCTTCTTGATTACAATACCCATTGTGATGTGGCTCGTCAAGGTAATTATGGGCGTATAGGCAGCGCCCATCCCGCATCAGTTGAAGCCATGCACTGCCGTGCATGGAAAATTAGCGAGCCTGCGGCTCTAAAATTGTGGGCGACGAAGTCGCTAAAATATGAAAAATTTTAGCGAAGCTTTAATTTCCACTCCGTCAGGAGTGGCAAAAACTGCCCGCAGCGCGCTTAATATAGCATGAAAATTTAATAATAATTGCCCCGAGCGTCTATGAAATTTTAAGCGAAGCGCCCACCCCGCACGTGTGAGGACCCGGACAGGATATCTTGGCTCTATTTGCTTTTCACGTTTTTGAGATGCGTTTTCAGCAGTTTCGTTGCCTGCCCGTACGGGCTTGTGGTGACGCTTGCGAAGTAGGCCGCCATGGTGGTGGTATAGGTGCAGCGGTAGTATCCTTTGCCAAACAGTTCTTCCTCGGTGAAGCTCTCGGCAAGTTGCAGCATCTCTTCATGAGTCTGGTGCAGTAGTTGTTGCGCCTTAACGAAAGATGTGCCTTGGTGCTTCTTAACCAGCATCTTATCCATCTCGTGGTAGTTCTTGCGGTACTCGTCGGGAAGGTAGTCGCGTTGCTTGCCTGCGCGTATGTTGTTGACAAACTCGCGCATCAGCACCTGCCATTCATAAAGATGGATGAGAAGGTCGCGCGGGCATTGGTCATAAATCCACCGTGCGCCACATTTTTTTGTGTCGTTGGCTAACAGGAACGGCGCTTCAAGTTCGGCTGCAGTCATCTTGCCTATCTGTTCATTCAGCTTAGCATAGCTGTCGGCCATCGCGGTGAGAAGTTCTTGTTTTGTTTTGGGTGCTGCCATAGTTTGATTCTTTTAAGAGGATCGATTTGGTTTATTGTCTATATGCAGGGCAAAAGTAACGTTTGTAGCTGTAGCAGCCATAATGTTAATTAAATTTATTTATTCACTAAATATTTGATTTTTCGCTACAAAATTAGTAATTTTACTTGAACATTTTACCAACTGACATTTAAAATTTATTATTTTTCAGCATTTAACGTCTAATTATTTACTTGAACATTTTGTGTTTTATACTTCTTTGAGCAACTTTATATCAAAATTTATAATATGTTGAAATATAGTGTAATATAGACATTTCAAAGAAGTTCGCGGTAATCTGAAGAATTATATCTTACCCCGGCGAGTTTGACTCGAAAACAATCGCTAAAGCCTTGACTTCAAGACTTTAGCGCTTTTTCTTTCCACCACATTTTCCCACAGCAGCAAACGTCCTCGCAAAATAATTGTGTATTGATATAATAGTTCTCATTCCCATCTTTATCCGTGCAAGGCAGGTATGAGCAAGTCACAGGAACCGATGGATTGCAGAAATCAAATGGCACACGCAGCAGTTCATTAAGTTTCTCCGTATGCTGGTCAATTCAGGATTAATAATTTGGTTTAGTTGTTGATAATATTTAGACCAGTGACACCGGGCCCTAAACAAGGTCAACTAGACCAAATAAAACCATTTTGTTAGCAAACTAATAGATTACCAGGATACAACATTGCATTTTTGCATGTATTGGAAAGCTCATAAACTATGTCATGAACATCATCATTATATTTTTGTACATAAGTACCTCTTACCATGTTTCCTGGGATTTAATTATATCGCAATCTATTGCTATAATTGGTCAATATAATAGTTTCAGCACTCTCCCTATCATGTAAACCAAAAAGTTGAACGAAACGTTCTACCATTTTAGTTCGATCTTTGGAGTTCAACATATCAGAGGAATACATCTCAAGCATCAGATATTTAGTTATGCTGCCATTTCTAACTAACATTTTTTTTGCGGAAGCATCCCATAAAATTCTTGTCCAATATACAGATTCAATATTCCTGTCAAGGAAAGAGGCATAGTCTGATAATATCGTTTTATAATTAAAATCTTTTTGAATTGTCATTATTTGGCACACAGCTGATACAAATGGGAGAATGCCAACAGGACGGAAGAATAGGTTACCACCTTCCCCCTGTGGTCTAAATCTAAGCGCAGCCTCATTACTCTTGTCTGAAATATAATCTTGCAACTCCACAAAATTGATAATCATTTCATCCCAAAATGACTTTACAAAATCGTAAAATGATTGTATTTCAGAATCATCAGGACGTGCTCTCTTATAATCCTTGAGTTTCTCATTGGATAATAGCTTTCCTGTTTCTCTTAGATGAAACACTTTGAATAATTCATCATGACAATCATATAAGGTCATTAACGTTGTAAATGAACTTTTATCTGTTGTTGGTATAGATTTCGTATTACTAATCTTTATTCGATTATCCATGAATAGTTCGTACCCCTCCAATAACCACCGAGTAATTATAGCCACAATATCGTCTTCATCAAGAGCTATAATATCGCCTTTTCCTACTGGCTTAGCATATCTATTAAGAATAGAGAAAATCCTCCTTGATTTAGCCATACCTTTAGAAGAATTCTCATGACCGATAAGCATGATTGGTACTGTATCGTTTTCATACTTTCTATTCTCTTTTAGTGCTGCTTTAATTCCCTCAAGTCTATGCTGGCCATCTAATGGAAAAATCTGTTCATTACCATTTAATTCCAGCAAACCAACATTTCCATACATCACATTATCCACTTCATATCTAACCTCTCGCCATTGTGGGTCACCATCATACACAGCAAGAACCATTGCATTAAAGAAATGGTCAGGATGTTTCAGAATGTAATCCTTAATTTTTAAATAATTATCCGACAAAGAACGTTGTAGTGCTTCTTTTAATTGGCCAGATTTGTACAACTCTTCGGAACTGCGTCTATTTACTAGAGACGCTATATCTTTAAATTTTAAATTTGTTATATAGTAAACTGTTTTTCCTATATAACCTCTTATTGCTGGAAGTATCATTTTAAAAAGCGTTTACAGTTGGTTGTTCTTCTATTCTGTTAGGAATGTCCTCATTATAAGGAGGAACAATAGAGCGAATCAATGAGATTTCATTTTTTATGATGGCATCATTATCCGTATCAGGAAAATAACGATAATACAAATCGTCTTTCCAATTGTCAAACATCTCTTGAATCATGTATCTCTCATCTTTGAGATAGTGTAATGCCCTTTTACAAATATTTTCACTTTGTGTGAGTAATGCTCTACCGATATATAGAATATAAAATTCAGCAAAAGGCAAATTGGGTCCCTTTAGATAAAACATATAAATACCCCCTTTGTCTTTGGGCATATTTCTAACCTCATCAGATATTTTACCATCTTTAAGATATTTTATCTCTGATGACCAATTGGCTGCATTTCTAATGGGGTTATCATTACCCACAAAGTTGTCCATCCATCTAATTGGATTGGGACGGAAAAGGATTTCTAAAGACTTATCCTTGTTGAATGCGTTGTATGCTCTGTATCTCATAATCAATCCAACGATTCAGGCTCGTAATCTTGTTCTACCACATCATTTTCTTTATTCAAGAATCCTAAAAAAACTCTTAAAAACGCTGTTTCCTTGAAAAAGTAATTGGGATTCTCTTCAAGTTTTTCCTGAATAAAATCAAAGCCAAAGTTGGCATATTCCTCCATCTTTGTTATAAGATCATCTACAACCTTTCGCTGGGTTATTTCACCTTTATCCAGTGCGATGAAGTCGATATCGGTCCTTGCTATCAATGCTGCGAACATATATTCACGTAAACGAGGATATTGTGTACGGCCTAGACGGGACTCACCTGTTCCCCAGTTGGCAATTGCCCATCCGAAGTGTTTTCTTTTAGACTTATCTTTAACTAGAGGTCTTGTCTTATTGAAATACAACCCGATAAAGAAAGCTAAAATAAACACTTCATAGCCTGCTCCATATATTTTACCTCTTACCTCCTGATACTTATTTACGCCTTTCCCATAATCAGAAAACACACTTATCACGGAGTCTTGATAACGTTCCTCCCATTCGGGATCCCTTTTAATCCAAAGCTCATATAATGAATCCATATTATTTGATTTTTTCTATTGTTGAACGAATTGTTGCCATATTCCTGGTATTAAAGCCATCAGCTTTCTTAATACGGTAAACGGAACATGTCAGTTTTTCAATCTCTGGGAAGCGAACTTTTCCTTTAGTAATAAAATCTTTTGTAACGATGATACACTGCTTATGAAGTGTATCGATAACATTATAAAAGTTTTCTTCCTTAGAATCTCCGAAAGAAGATGTTGCAGCATCAAATACAAGAGGGTAATCCTCATCCCGCTTTTCTTGAGTAAAGTCAGATATGGCAAACAGAACCGAAATATACATCACAGTCAGTTGAGATCCAGACGGCTTTTTTATCTCTGTCCCACTTGAACTATATAAACGGATTTCTGTTGAATTATCAGCTGTTTGTCTTAGGCGAATCTCGCCATGGAAGTCACTTGCACTCAGTTTAACCAAGTAACTGTTTGCTTTTTCCTCCATTTCAGCAAGAAAACGACGAAGGTTTTCCTTTTTTGCAACAGAGAAAGCCTTGGCTATTTCTTCAAGAACACGATAAACATCACGATAGACCTTAACTTGAGAATTGTCGGGATTAAGAGCGTCCATCTGCTTCTGCAAATCAGACATTTTTTTCTCCAGTTCACCTAATTCCCTATTAAGTTCTGTAAGCCTATTCTCAGCCCTACCTTTCTGTTCAAATAATCCCTTTATATCATTAAAGTCCTTTTCCAAAACAGCTTCAGAAACATTCCCCGCTTGAATCAAAAGTCTAGACTTCTCATCAACTATGTCCTGTATCTGTTGTTCGACTTCTTTTAAATCCTGTGTAAGGCGATCTACTAGTTCAAAACGATCACTTATTTCACCGATAAGCCCTGTAATTTGAGACTCATTACTGCCGCTAAGCGAAATACTCAGATTATGAAGTGACTCAATATTGCTAAATTTAAATAGCTCCTTGTCTTCTATTTCCTTTTTTTGAGTCTTCTTAGCGGCTTCTGAAGATATATGCCTTTTGTATTCTTCAAGCTTCTGTAACATAAAGTTATAAGCATCAGTTCCTTCTTCTACAGGACGGCCACAAACCTTACAAATGTGATCATGTAGCATTTCTTCCAATGTCTCTTTATCAGGAAGATACCAAGGCAATCCGGGTACACCATTCGCCAATACACCCTGTATTTCTTTTACTGCTTCTAATTTGCCAACCTCTATTGCTTTTCGCCTTTCATCATCCTTCTCTAGTTTTCTCTTTTCCTTACTTAGTGCTGAGCATTTTTGTTTAAACTCTTGCAATATATCTGGAAATGCACAAAGAATCCACATCTTATCGAGAAGGGCATGATTATAATCTACACTACTAATTTGAGCCTTTAGCTTTTTTTGTTTATCCTCTTTGCTTTTTAATCTGCTTTGAAGATTCTTGTATCTTTCAGATGTTTCTTGATTCTCTTCTAGTTCATCCAACCTTTTTGAATACACCTCCAGTGAGGTGTTCTTTTCTTTAATGTCTCCCTTCTTTGTATCTATCTCACCAGCAAGACGTGATATCTGCGATTCCAGGGCTTTTGCTTCATTTGCCACCTTTTTATCTGATCTCATTTCTTTCAAATAGGCTGCATTCGCTTTCCCTTCAAAAGATGTGGTAAATTCAACAAGATCGTCAAACTTCCTAATATCAGAGAATTTGTCGACCAAATCTTTTAGAGCAGTTGCATTCTCAAATACGTTAAGCTCAGACTCACCCTTAAACATGCTGAATCTTTGAATAAAAGCATCATAGCAATTATCAATAAGACGCTTTCCGCTTACTTGAACGCGTTCAGGACCGGTGGTTTCATAACCCCTATAGACTAATGGACCAACCTTAAAAGTTCCTTCACTAATACGTTCAACAGTAAAGGATTTCTCTACTGATTTTTCACCATTATGCTCGAATAACATAGATACAGAGACTTCATCTTGTTCACCGACCTCCATTTTGGATTTGCACATCTCTGACATGTGATCTATGTTGCCTTTGTCAATAGTTGTATTAAGCAACCATTGCAATGCATCAAAGAAAGTTGTCTTTCCGTCACCATTATCTCCAAGAATCAAGGTCAATCCATTTGAGAACTGAAATATGTTATTATCTCCATAATAACTACGGAAATTTTTGATTCGGATTTCTTTGATTATCATACGTTGTCAATTAAATATTTGTCAATTTCCTTCCAAAGCTCCTTCTCTGAAGCCCCTTCGCTAGTGCGCTTTATAATCTGAGCTACAGCATTGATTACATAATTGTCAGAATCAAGTGCCTGCTCAATTGTGCTGATATCAGCTGGTGTATAATTTCCAAACTTCATCAGATTCTCATCAAGCAAGACTGCTTGTAGCATTTTGTTGTCATTATTTCTTGCCATAATCAGAATAAAGATATATTATAATACGATAAAATTTCATCTAACTCATTATATGCAAAATCTGCATTTTCAGATAATACAGCAAAGTCGTGAACTCTTTTTAATTCACTTCTTATCAGACTACGTTCCATATTGAAGTTGTCCTGAGAAGAGTTGATTTCTGGGGCAACAACTAGATCGTGTATAGTGGCTATATGCTTATCTGGATGTTTTCGAAGAATACGACCTCTTCGTTGAATGAACTGCCTAGGATTTCCAGTACTTGCGCAGAATATTGCCATTTCACTGCGAGGCACGTCTACACCCTCATCAAGGCATTTCATTGAGGTTAGAACCTCGATCTCGCCTGAAGCATATTTGTCGAGTATTTCATTTCGTTCCCTAATTCCTGATACGAACTTCTTCACGGTTGTGGTTTTGCTGACTTCTTGCACTATTCTTGTGTAAGTGTCTATCAGGTAGTCAGAATAGTCATCTTCTGTTATGATTTCTGTATTGTCATAAACGTCGGCTGAATCGTCATCGGGTCTTGAACCTTCTGGAACATAAACCAAGGTGTATCTTAAGTTTCCTTTTTCAGCGAACCTTTCTTGAATAATCTGTTTGAATACCTGTTCTTTTCCTTTGGCCTTATGAACAATGCGTTTTCGTTTTAATAAAAGTCGCATTAGAATATCATCCCCTTTTGGAAATGATTCCTTTTCTTGGTTAAAGAACTTTGCGAGTTGTATAGAGATACGCATATATTCAGCCATTTCTACATCATTTAGATGTACTATATGTGGATAATATTTGTATCGGCAAAGATAGCCTTTAGCAATAGCCTCTTTCATACCAAACTCAAAAGTATAACCACTCTCACAGCCAAAGAAGTCCATGATAGCTTTATTACCGATGTCGTCAAACTGACGTTCTGGCGTCGCTGACAAGCCTATGCGACGTGCAAACTTAACTTCTCCTAGCCGATCTAATATCCTTCCAGCACCCATGTTATGGGCTTCATCAGCAATAAGTAGCATTTGTCGCGTAGTGCTCCTACTAAAATCGATTAACTCACGAAATATGCTTTCTCGCGCAAAGGACGCATATGTCGCTATAATTATAAACGAAGATTCCTCTCCTTCTATGTTGATGCACTCTCTAGTCTTGATGCTATCAAGTTCCGTTTTCCACTTTGGATTCTTCGAACTAACTTTTGTTATGTGATTAAAATGGAACCTCCTACACTCATCTTCCCATTGATCAACAAGCGTAATTGTTGGAACCAGTATTATGGCTTTGTAAAAATGAAATTTTTTCCATATGTTGAGCAGGCAATTCAGGGATGTTAGTGTCTTACCCGTACCTGTTGCCATAGCAAATAGCCCCTTTTGTTTTACTTTCCATTTGTCATAAGCTTGCTTCTGATAGTCACGTGGTTCATCAAAAGGGAATTTTGGTTCTTTATCATCAGAAATACTAATACTATGTCCTTCCAACTTCTCTATGATGTCTTCCACTTTCTTTTTTGCTTTGCATAATACAGCCTGAATGTTTATAGGTAAAGTGCCATTGAGCCGTCTAGAAATGAGATTATGCTCATCATGTATAAGTTCTTCAATATCTTTATGTTTGAAGTTACCACTTATACCCGCTTTTACTTCATCGGCTTTCAGATAATTCACAGAATCATCTTTACCAGAGAAAGTCTTTTCAAAGTCTTCTACGATGTCATTGATTTTGTGTACATCACCTTGTCCGTCCCAATCGCAGAAAGCGGTAAGACTCTCTAAATTCTCAATTAACGCTGTTCGCGAAAAGTTGCACGAGCCTTCAAAGGCAACTCTGTTCACTCCATCAGAAAACACTCCACACTTTGAATGTGCAATGCCTTCACCTACTTTGGGTACGATAATCTTTATTTCTAACCGTCCATTCCTAATTAGCCAAGCTAGGCACTCGAAGAAATGTTTATCACGCTCAGACAATGTCAGCGACACTTCTTGCAAATCCTGTAAATCAAAATACGGCACAAAATCGTCAGCCTCGCTTACAATCATTGCCTGTTGGTCCTCAAGAGAAAGGATATCATTGATAACCATTCGCATACGTCCACCATTATAGAGGAATGCAGCAAAACCATCAGACAAAACATTAATTGCCGAAGACGAAAAAAAACCAAGCTTTATATCAAACTGTGTAGAATTGCATAGTGATTCTGAGAAGAAACCTATTGGCTCCCACTCAGTCCTCGACTTAAATCGTCGACTTATTGGCCATAATACATTTGTTTTAAGCATAAATATTTAAATAAAACAATTCGCACACATTATATCATCGCCGAGAATATCGACTAGTGTAGTTCCTTTGCTGTTTTTTTTATTATCCTGTTGTCGTTTGATAATATCTAGTTTTATTTGACGGATACGTTCTGGCTTTATCAAATCAGCAAGACTTTCATTCTGATTCCACGTATAGCCATCTTTTTCAAACTCCATCGCTTTTTCATACAAGTCTGGATGCTGTTCATAGAGCCAAATCCATTCAATCTTCTGTTGAAAGAAACAGAAGTAGCAGCCAGAGCGACTACGACAGTAGGTGCCAGTCTGTCCATCAACTTCGAAAGGAATTTCCTCGTAATAAGCAGGCACTCCAACTCCGCTTTCACGTAACAAGCGAAATATGTCATCTTTCACCAAAACTTCTGTATTGTCTAGCAAAGGGAATGAATCAAGCTTCCCTACAGGATAGTCTGTAGTCTTAAGGAACTCGAATACGGCATGGTTGAACAGACGGATGTCGTAATCGAGCAATGCATTCATTTTCTTCGAGTAAAAGAACTGCTTTGTTATGGGGCGTTTTACGGTTTCCAGTATCTCTGAACGCAAAAAGCCATCAGGACAAAGCCTTTCATAGATATCAACAATTTGGTCAAGGCTCTCTTTGCGTAGGAATTTATTGATAACGTCGATACTCCAGATATTGCGACGAAAAGGGAAAATAGCCTGAATGTTTGGTTTGCTAGAAATATAGCCTTCACGGTCCTCGTCACCACGTATTCCGACATAAGACACAGCATAGTCCTCTCCCACATATTCCTCAAACTTCTCCAGTTTCATCTTTTTTGTACACCAACGAGCTTGCGGTGAAGGGAGAAAACCACCCATCGCCTTCAGATAGTGCTCGAAAGGATTCTCTATGACAGAGTCTCCTGCAGCTTTCAGTCTTACAATCTTGCCAAGATAAGCCTCCAAACTGTTTATTAGTTTCTCTGTCTCTATCAGCTCGCATCTCGTATCAGAATTATAGTACTCGATTTTCAAATCCGGGTACTTCTGCTTCAGATAGATGGCGAGTGCCGCACTATCTTTTCCGCCTGATATGCCTAATATATGACGTACGTTCATTCTTTAACTTTTTTATTTAGTAAAGATAATAAAACACACACATCCAAATTGGAATTTCCTGAAAGAACTTTGCTTAATTGCTCTTCAAGATGACTTGCTTTCTGCTTATCCTTTTCAGATAAAACGTATGTTTGTGTTCTAATGTCAGTACCATGATTGGTGACCAAATCAAAGGAATAAGCATCCTCTATAGCGCCTTCGATGGTCTTCTTTGATATGTCGGCATATTTCTCACAAGTGCGAAACATATAGACAAGATCGTCAAGGAGTTTCTCTTCCTGTTCATCACGAAGCGAATCAAGACGTTGGTCCAAGATGGTGTAGCAGATAGACTGATACCATTCTGCGCGGTTGTCGTAAATAGTGACGGCATGGGTATAAAACTCACGCTGTTTGTGTGTCAACAGATAGGTTTTCACGTTGCTTAATCTGTTACGTATTTCTTTGATATAATATCCGTATTCTAGAGAATCTAAACTAAGACTATCAATCAGACGCGCTTCAATACGGTCTATCAATTTGGGATAACATAAACGCAATTCACGAATAGCACGTTGAATGATATTGCCATATTCATTGACAAACTGCTCCTGCTGCAAAGCATCCTGATTATAGCCTAATGCTTCGGGTAAGTCTTCAAAGAAAGCTTTCTCTGGGTCTTTGGCAGTAGCCAAGACCTCACGGAATCGAAGTGTTGATGGGTGATCGAACTTACGGGTATGCTTGGCGTAATCGTTCAACTGACGATAGAAAAAGAAGAAAGGCTTAATAGTCTCGATGAATTTATCGGTAGTAATACTGCCCTCTTTGCCCAATTGAACAAATTGACGATATTGGTTGAAGAAGCTTAACTTGACACCATCCACAGCGTATGCCTTTATCTCGAAGTCAGCGGGATGCTTTGGAAGAAGGTCGAAGAATTCCATGTTCACCTCTGGCATGAACGCTCCCTGAGACACGCTATAAAGTGCATAGTCCTGACGTCGTATGAACAGATATGTGGGAATCCAGAAATCAAGGAAACCCTGTTTCAACTTGTATGGTTGTGATGAAAGCATTTTAATAAGCGCAGACACCTTCCGAGGCTTGCTAATTGTGCTATGCAAAAAATCCTCACAAGCTAACCAGATTGACTTTACGTCAGGATTATTTGGTGAGTCAGCCAACTGCCCGTTCCGGTGAAGGCCTGTATTCTTCAAGAGTGAATAATAGATAGTCTTTTCTGGCGGGAACTTATCCACGTCAAAACCAAGCTCAACCTCATTAAAATGATTCGTTAAAGCCGTTAAGTATTTTACTCGGGCTGATGAAATAGAGCTGGGTAGCTTATGGCGATTGAACAATTCGTTGTTCATCACAGGAGTCTGTGAGTATATATCATCACATACTTCGGACAACAATTTGTTGAAATCAAGCAGGGAATGTATTTCTTTGCATTGACCTTTAAAAAGCCAAGTTACATTCTCGGTGTATTCAAACAAATTTGTACTAATAGCTTTGACCAAGAGATTTTCTTCGTAGATTTTCAGTCTTGCAATTTCCTGATTTGCGACACGATCACTTTTGTCTATCAAAACTTTCTCGGCTATGTACTCATATATTTTGATATGATGGAGATGTTCAATAATTTCATCTGCATTATTGAAATAGGCAAAAATGAGAGCATGCTGATTGTCTGCACTAAATGCTGTTACATCTTTGAGTGAATCCTTATCGGAGAAAATCAGTTCAATTATACCATCAGTATCACCTGTTGGCACAATGTCAATTGGCTCCTCGCGAATCATGTACTCAAAATAACGTGGGGTGCCACGCTGATAAAAATGGGCTTTAACTGGAGAAATACGATTCGCAAAATATTTCTCTAAATCTACAATATAAGAAATAGGCTTTGGTACAATGCCTGTAGCTTTCTTAATTTCTGCCTCTAAATCTATATCTGTGCCTTCAAACAACATGAGCCGTTGCTTGTAGGCAGCATATCTGATAATCTTATATTGTTCCAATTTATGTAGAATGGCGCCTGCGTTAGAAATCGCCATCGCTTGTTTGGCATATTCTGCCATCTGTTCAGCTGTCAACTTGAATGTTGCAATTGAGAACAAATTAAGCAACCCGATAGCTTTAATAAGCTTGATCGCATTAATTAAGTCTTCTTCAGAAGCCCATGTTTGTCCTTCAACTCTTTCTATCGACAGCTGTATTGAACTCCATGCCATGGAATCCGAATTTGCATCTTTCAAATAAGAATAGAAGTTATAGATTATGTAATCATATACATATTCCAAGTTGAAGGTCAAATTCGTCTGAGGATTAAATTCAGCAAGGGAGTTTTTCCCTCTAGTTGAGAGAAATGTAAAAAGTGAACGTTCGTTCTGCCCGTATCGTTGAATTGCTGAAGTAATAGAAAATGCCGAAAAAGGATCAAGCGGATATAGATTTTGAGCTGTTTCGTAAGCAAAAGATGAGGAAACAAATTTAGTGTCAAGTGCAAGCTGGTAAAGATGTTTTAATTGTGTTTGTCTTCCCTTTGGCTTATTCATAGAAGATGCCAAATACAAAATTTGTTCGATAGGTTCGACGAATGTGATTTCCTTGAAACGTCCTTTCACTTTAATCCATTCGTTACGTTGGGATTCAGTAAGCCCTTTGGCGTATGAACTGAAATTCTGATGTAAGGTAGTAAGCAGAAGTATTTGACGAGAAGGAACATTCACAAACTCAGCCAATTTCTGCATAAAGTATAGCTCCTGCTCAGGATTATTTTTGGATGCATGTTCCAAGACTTTCCCAAACTCGTCAATTACAATCACCAGAAATTTGCCATGGGTATGCAAATATTGATAATAGGCTTTTAATTCATCTATAACGCTATTATCCTCACCTTCCACACGCAAAGCATTACGCAAGAGTTTTGATAAATCTGCATAATCCCCAATAATGTTCAGGACTTCATAATCTTTAGCATCAGAGAGCACTTTCGGATCTAATAGATTCAATCGAGTTGTTGCAAGTAAATCTTCTTCTAAAGCCAATAGGAAACTAGACTTTCCAGTTCCATATGAGCCAATAATAGTAAAAGAATGTATACCTACTTGATAATCGTTAACTATCGTGCTAACGGCCGTTTGCGCATTTGGCGTGGCTATATATTGCATCCCATCTGGGAAACCATTCTCTATATTGGTTGATAAGCTAAACTGCTTCATAATAATTACTCAAAATATTACATGGTTCAACCTGTTTGATTATCTGAACTTGGCGTATGCCAGCCACATCACTATAATGAAGTAAATTAGGGTAACGCTCTGTTAGAAGTCTCAACATATCTATCATCTCTAGGTCAGTCATACAAAAGATAAGACCTAATTCTTGAAGCGTATCAAATGGTATGGAATTGTCTTCGCCTTTAATAGTCAACAAGCCATAGAGAAAAATTTCCGGAATAACTATGGCTTTTCCTTCGTAATTAAATAGATAATCCTTTGTTTCCTCCCTATAGAGAAGCAAATGTAGGTCTAATAACAATGAAGAAAAATCTTCATGCGACTGAATCTTGCGAGGCATGCAATAGGTTTGCATCAAAACGCCTACATCCCGTTTAACTGTATTGTAATTGAATTGCTTTTCTTTGCCTTCACTAATCATTCTGCGTTTAACGTATGTTATAAGGTCGTCACGCAAAAAAGGTTTTCTGCCTCTCTGAGTGCCAGTAAAGAACCAATTGTACAGAGTCGCATCATTTCTATATACAAGATGAAAATGCAAAAGCCAAAGAGTGGCCAAGTCTTCCAAGTACTTGTCTTTGCCGTTATCGTCATTAAACAGATAGTTGCCAAGCCATGTCGGTTGATCGTTTTCGCAAATACCAAACACTTTAAGCCAATACCGAATAGATGCAACCATGTTTTTGCCGACACCTAAATCAATGACTGCATCAGGATTATTAAAGTTTTTCCCTTGAACAACGAAATCATACCCCTTCTTTAACCATAAGGTTTTGCAGGGAAATGATTCATGTCCTGAGAATATGTATCTATTAGTCATTGTTACTACCCTAAATTAATTTTACATATTTCTTGTTAAACAACTCACCTAATTCAACATCCAGCAATCTTGCTATGCACAAATATGTTTCCATTGATGGTTATAACAAGTTTGCACACCATTTTGGCAAGATGGTGGCGCTGCCTAACTTCATGACCAGCCACTTGCTTGTTCGCTTTTTCTCAGCAAGAACCATTTTGATGCGATTGCTTTTCCATCATGATGTCTCTAAGTTATGTTGCAAAGGTAACCATTTTCAATGAAAAAATGGTGCAGATTATCGCATAAATTAGCAAAGATTTCACTTAATTGCCTTCCTGACCACTTTGTGATAGAAAAATGGCGGTTTAGTCTGGGTTCTTGCTATATATACACAAAGTGGACTAAACATGCTTCACCATCACGATTATCTTGTGCTGGCGAAAGGAGAAATACTTTTACATAAAAAGTTCACGCTTGACCATTTGCAAGCGAGCTTGCATGGCACTCGCTTAATCACATTTCTCTTTTCGCCGCCACATTGATTAGAGGTTGAGTTCCGGCAGGCTGTTGATGGTATCCGGAATTTGCCTCTCTTCATACTGCTAATAAACCATGGACATGTTTCGCAATCTTTCTATGGTTTTGGGGTCAGATTTCTAATTCGCTCACTAAATTATCGAACTGATCGCCCTTGATGTAGCCCCGTTTGACCTTATTAAATGCTATTTCAGCCAATAACCCCCTTTGGAGCAACTCTGTAATATCGGTCTTGGCCGTTGTGGGCGATATCATAAACTTGTCTTGCAAATCTCTGACTGTGATAGCCCCCTTAGGGTTGTCGAGGAACATCTTCAGGATTTGTGCCTGGCGTTCATTGATATCGCCAATTTGCAAGAAGATATTTGCAGCAGCTCTCTCTTCTTGTTTTCTCTTGATATATTCCTGCAGCTGCTTGAAGGCTTGTTCCAACACACGCAGATTATAGAAAATGAAATATCCCAAATCATGGTCGTCAGCTACCACATACTGGAAAGCTTTCTCATAGGAATTCTTGGACTTGGCGATTACACGGGAGATTGACATATACTCCGTGAGCCAATACCTCTCTTTAAGCATATACCAGTAGAACAAGGCGCGTGCCGTTCGTCCATTGCCATCGACAAAGGGGTGCATATAAGCCAACATATAGTGAATGATGATGCCCTTGATGATGGGATGCACAAACACCTTGGCATCGGTTTCGTTAAAATAGTCGCACAAGTCATTTATAAACTCAGGCAACACTTTATAGGTGGGTGGGTGATGCACAATTTCATGGGTAATTCCGTTCTCTACCACCACATTATCGTTAGTGCGCAACCGCCCCGCATCCTCCTGATTGTCAAGCGTCTTTTCAGTCATCAGCTGATGTATATGCAGCACCAGCTCGGGAGTGAGCGCATTGTACTTGTTAGCGACAATAAACTGGATGGTTTGATAATTGTTGTGAATCATCTGCTGGGATTTATCTTTGGGGGTGATTTTCCTCCTCAGCATGTCTTTAGCCACTTTGCGGGTAGTAACAGCACCCTCCATCATGCTTGAATAGATGGCTTCTTCCATGAGCGAACTCACCAGATATCGTTCTCGGCTTTCACCAGGTATCATGGAACGACTTTCCCACGTGCCACCGAAATTCAAATCAAACTCATGGCACATGCGTTGCATCCTATTAGTTAAGCCAAATAGTAAATTATATTTTGGCCATGGATAAACGGTGGTTAAAATGCGTGACGCCTTGGTCCGTAACCATAGCTCCTGAGAGGATTTACACCCATCAGGAAGAGGTTTATACTTGACTGAATCCCAATATTCATAATTATCATTTATTTTATCAACTAATGAATTCAATGATTCACTTTGGGATTTATCAAACATCAATCTCGCTATTTCATCATTAGAGAATTTAGGTGGCCTTTCTATCATTTCTATATATATTTATTGCCACAAAAGTAGAAAATTCTTTCCAATTTTACAAACATTGGAAAGAATTGGAGCAAAATCGTATGCCAAATTTAATCAATTTTAACGTTTTAAATTCTTTCCAATCCATTAAATATTGGAAAGAATTTTGCTAGGCAGCCTAGCATGTTACAAAGAGCCATTAGGTTCCTCTTCCTTGATGCAGTCACACAAGGCTGTTTGGTTTGTCGCTTTTCTATTCGCCACAAATCCTAAACTCAACATCCACGCGCGCTGGAAGATGTGTCACACAAAAAAAGAAGCTCGTGAAACTCCTCCCCTCGAGTGATGCTGTGGCCATTATCGCATAAAAAAAGTGAATCCAAAAAGGTGGTTTTTACCCAACTTATTTTGGATTCACTCCGTTATAACACTCTCTCATGCTACACTCTTGTCAAAAAAAAGCGACCGCATTGTCACAGCATCGCCCCGGCTGGCAACGCCCAGAGTGTGTTAGCATTATCACTCGGCGGCTATCATCTCAATCTCCACCAGAGCGCCCTTGGGGAGGTCGCGAACGGCGAAAGCCGAACGAGCGGGATAAGGCTCCTGGAAGAACTCGGCATATACCTCGTTCATGGGACCAAAGTTGGCGATGTCGCTCAGCAACACGGTGGTTTTCACCACGTTGTTAAGGTCAAGGCCAGCACTCTTGAGGATTGCCTGAGCATTGAGAAGCGACTGGCGAGTCTGCTCCTTGATGCCTCCCTCGGGGAAAGCCCCGGTAGCTGGGTCGATGGGGAGTTGACCTGAGAGAAAAATCATTTTACCCTGGGCGCAGATGCCCTGGCTGTAAGGCCCTATTGCGGCAGGAGCCGCAGCGGTGTTCAAAGCTGTTTTCATTACGATAAAGTTGTTTTAAAGATTATTGAAAATTTCACTTCCACCGCAAAGTTACAAAAAATAGTCTCTCCCACAAAAGATGAGTGCTCACACTAGCAATGTTTTTGCACAATTTTCACCCGCTTTACCGCATTCATCAAACCCACATTAATTCGTGTAATCCGTGGGTTTAACCCTTTGCGCCATGCTGTGCATGCCTCCTTTCAGTAGTAATGGGCGCTTCGCTTAAAATTCATTAAAAATTAATATAAAAATTTTCATCTTCCTGCAATAACTAATTTTAAGTGCGAAGCACGCCACCTTGTCGGTAGCACCATGCTGTGCATGGAAATTAAAGAGCTCCGCTCTAAAATTTAAAAAGGCGCTACGCTCTAAAATTCCCCTATATATCAGATTAATCAGAATAATCCGTTGTTTTTTTATCAGAATAATCCGTTTCCTAAGTTTATGTGCAAGTTTATAATGTTTATACCTCGATCAAGAGGAATGCCATATACAATGGAATAGTCAGTATACCTCCGTGCCTGCCTATATTATAATTGCCCAATTTGATAGCACTTGTAACATGGTATTTTTCGGGGTGCTTCAACACGGTTTTCAACGATTTGGCATTACCCGTAGTTGCTTTACATTCCACAGGAGTACATTGGCCCTTATACCTGATTAGGAAATCCAGTTCCACACCGCTATTTTTATGATAATAATAGAGTTTGCGGCCCATCTTGCCAAAGACGTCGGCCACAAAGTTCTCGATGATGGCACCTTTATAACTGAGCAGGTTACCCGTCAAAATGCTTGACTGGGTTCCTTCTTCCAGCATTGACACAAGTAAACCAATGTCAGCCATATACACTTTAAACTCACTCTGGATCCTGTTCCCGTCAAGGGGCAACTCAGTGATTAACGTATTATAGCATCGATTAATGACACCTGCATCTTCAATCCATTGTAGACTGCCTGTATAATCACGGCCTCGGCCTCCCGGACGAACCACTGTGTAGCTGAATTTCTTGTACTCACGTGCCAGTTGTGCGGGTATCGACTCAAAGCATTCACGAATGCGTGATTTATCAACCGCAAGGGCATACTTCACCATGTCTGATTTATAATCATCAACGATATGCCTTTGCACGGCGAGCACCTTCCCTATTTGCTTCGTCTCCATGAATGTAGTAATGACCTCTGGCATGCCACCCACAACGATATATTGGAGTAGCAGGTCATTGAAGCGGTCATGCAGTGCCTCGTCAACAGGAGTTTCGTTGTACAAGCAATTCTTTAGGTATTCAAGATGGGTGTCCTTGATGCCGTTGGCCCAAAGCCATTCCTCGAAGTCCATGGGATACATATTAATAATTTCCTCAAAGCCAACCGGTATAGAGGACTCTTCTTCCTCGGCTCTCTCTCCTGGAGTCTTGTAACCATTTACACCGAGCAGGGAACCTGTGCAAATGACTTCATACCGACCGTCTAAATGAAAGTACTTCAGTGAACCTCTTGCTCGGGGACAATCCTGTATCTCATCAAAGATAAAACAAGTCTCGCCAGCTTCAACTTCAACCCTTGGCATGGCAGCAGTAATGCGCATGATTATAGAATCCACTTCCAGATTGGGGATGAAGAACTTCTTATACTCAGGATGCTCCCGAAAATCCAGATACACAATATTTTTAAAATGCTTGCGGGCAAAATCCATCACACTACTGGTTTTGCCACACTGGCGAACACCCTTCACAATAAGAGGTTTGTGAGAGCTATCGTCCAACCATGCTTGGAACGCATCTTCTATCTTACGTTTATACATCTAAAACACATTTTAATGCCCACTTTTTAGGCGATTCAACACATTTTACCGTCGACTTTTGGCGCAAATTTACACATTTTTCATTAAAATCACACAACTTTTGCACCAGATTATTTAAGTAGACACTGAAAATGATTTTTAGATGAACAAATTTATAAAAGCCGTCGGAATGTCGAAAAAAAATCCACATCCCGACGACTGTCTTTTCTACGGTCAGTTATTGCCGTCGCTAAATTATAATAGTGCTTTGTTAGAACTTGTAGTCAACACCCACGCCGAACACCTTGTTGCTGCGTGAGAACTTGTCACTGCCAGCGGGAAGGGCCGGGTTGTTGAGGTAGTGTTCCTGATTGCGCTTGTAGTCCTTGTAGCTGGTCCAGAAGTAGCCCACGTTGATTTTCATCTTGGGAGTCACATTGATGGCTCCACCAAAACCTATCGAATAGCTGTCGCACGAGAATGCCGTGTGAGTCTGGAAGTCGTCGCTCAAGCCGTAGTCGGTGTTTTGGAAGCCGGCACTCACGGTGAAGGTGCGGTTAATGTCCCATTCCACACCTGCCAGTATCTCGTGGGTGCCGTGACGCAGTGATTTTTGTTTATCATTAGCCATCTCGGCATGCTTGTCGTCGTAGTAGTGATACTCGACGGTGCCACGCAACTTGTTTGGAATGAATTCATAGCCGGCGGCTACATAGAGCACGCTGGGAAGGTCGTTAGGTGTGTTCACGCCATGCTTGTAGGGCGCCATGGCGGTCTCAAACTGCTCCGATGCCTCGCCCATGGCTGTTGCCTCAAGCGTCTTAGTGTCATTCTCGATGTGGAGATTGGTCTTGAACTCATACTTGGCGGCTAGTGTGAGCCCCTTCCAGTTGAAGTTTACACCAATGATGGGTGTCAAGCCCCAGCCCTTCTGGTCGGTGTCGAGGGCAATGTGAGTGAGGCCTCCCTCCTTGCCCAGGGCGGCAAGCATGGGAGCATAGGCAGCAGCCTGCTCGGCAGGTAGTGTGGCAAGCGCCGCGGCGGCACGTTGCTTGAGAGCGTCGCCCAGGTTGGCATTAAGATGCCCCTTGTAGTTGCCGTTAAACAGGTTGAAGCGCAGTCCGGCATAGGCACTGAGATTATCGAGTATGCGATAAGTTCCACCCAGCTGACCACCAAACACATACTGACGCCCCTTCATTGAGGTGTCGATGGTGTACATGTCGGGGGTGATGGCATCGGCACCTACCATAGCTTTGAGCAACGGTTGCGAAGCCAGCAACTTGCTAGTGGTGCCGTAGATGCCCGACATCACAGCGGCGTCAAACATCGACAAGCCGTTATCGAAGTTGCACTTGCCTCCACCACCGGTGACGCCAAAGAATGCGCTAGCCACCCAGCGATCTTTCTTGTAGGCGGCATAGAGGCTGGGCAACACCGGTGCGGTAGCCTTGCCGTCATATTTGCGAGTGGGGTTGCCGTCGGCGTTAGTGTAGGCAAAAAGTGGGAATGTGGTCTCAACGTCGCGTGTTTGGAACGCGCTCTGGATGTTGAGCGACAAAGTCCACCCCTCGTTATCGAGCCAAGCAAGGCCTGCAGGATTGGTGTAAACAGCGTCAATCTCGTGGCTAGCTCCACGCGCCATCATGCGCAGGAAAGCTATGTGCTGGTTAGTGTTGTGAAGCAGTCCTCCCGCCCACGCGGTAGCGCTAACTGCCATTGTAGCAATCACAATGCTTAATTTTCTCTTCATATTACTCTTTTTATTTTAGTTACCTATTTTTGAAAATCTTCACAAAAGTAGTGCATTTGAGGTAACCTAATGTCCAAAACATCTAAAAAAGTGGTTTATTTAACGCACGGTGGAAATATATTACTCTTTTTAACTATTCCCACTAGTGAACATTTTCCTTTTCGCACAATTATCTAATGTGTGCCCTACTGCTGCGGTGGTTCAATGCACAATAGGGCACACATTTAAGTGGAGAGAGGAAGAATGAACGATTAGCGAATAACTTTGCTAGTAGTCTTGCTACCGTCGTTGTACTCATTAACCATGATGTTCACACCCTGGAATGGAGTAGCGCTTTGAACACCATTGAGGTTGTAATACTTAACACCAGTGAGGCTCTTAGTGTAGTCGACAGTGCTAATGCCAGTAGCGGTAGTGCCGGCCCATGGAGCATAGATTACCTCGCCATGTGAGGGATTATCCTCTTTATCAATAATCGAAACGCGGGGGCTTGCGCCTTCAGCAACATACCAGTAGTTGTTCATTGCGTAAACGGTGTTGCTGGAATTGTTATACAAGTCGAAGCGCTGGAACTCGCTGTCGCCGTCAAAGCCGTTTTGCTCTGAGCCATTGCCGTTGTTGATAAACACGTTCAAGCCGGGGCAGTAGTTCTCATCGTCCTCGGCAACATCGGTGCGACCTAGGTTCACATCCTTGCAACCAATCACTGTCACTCCCCACAGGCTACCCTCGATGTGGTTGCGATAAACCTTGGCAACGAGGCCCTCGCCGTTAGGCTCATAGAAGTTGATACCGCTACCGCCATTGGCTGGAGTCTTCTCGGTGTTGTTGTTGAACAAGTAATTGTCGCGCACGATAGCGTTTTGCTTACTGTAAACAGCGATGCCATAGCGACAGTCTCTCACGTTGTTGTTCTCAATGAGGGTTTGAGCGTTGCTGGTAACACCCATCAGGTCGGCAACAACCATACCACCGCCCAGGTTCTTATCGCGATTGCCCACGATGGTGTTGTTACGAATGATCACGCCACGGTCGCATGCTGTAACGTTGATGTGGGGATAGTTCAGGTTTTGGTCATCGTTGTAGTTGAACGTGTTGTTCTCAATGAGCAGTGCCACGCTGGCGTTGCTGGCTGTGCCAATGGCCGAGCGCTTGTTGTACTCAAAGGTGCAGTTCTTAACGGTGTAAGACTCGTTTTCGCCTACACCCACACCACCTAGCTGAAGACCTGCTGTGCCATTGCTGACGCTGGCTTGCTGATAGCGGAAGGTGCAGTCGCTAATGTTAGCGCCAAAAGCTGGCGAGAGCTTGAGAGCCGCATATTCAAAGTCGAGATTTTTAACCTCTACCGCAGCGGTAGCGTCAGCGGTCTTAATCCAGATGTACTTAGCAGCCACATTAGCCTCGGTAGCCGTAATGAGAGAGCGCTCGTTAACAGCCATCAGGGCAGTACCCTCGATGTCGATTTCCACGCTCCTGGCAATCTTGATGGTGATGCCATCTTCCATCTGGAAGGTGTCGCCGGCACTGATGGTAACATTCTCAGCAACGGTGAACACTTTACCGGTTTCATCAACTGTCACAGGCGCTTCTTCCTGTGCCGCGAGCTTTGTCATTGTCCATGTTTCTCCATTACCGGGAGAGGTGAATACTGCAGCCTGAAGAGTCATAGAAGCGGCTGCCAAAATTGATAATAAGTAAAATTTCTTCATTTTGTAAAAGTTTGGTTAAAAAATAAATGCATGCAAAGTTACGAAAAAACCAATGTTTTGTGTAACTTTGCACCAAATATTTTGAATTATACACATTTTTTAAAAACCTTATTATGTCTATCTGGATAGTTTTCAAGCTCATTGGCTCATTGGCACTGCTGATGTTTGGTATGAAATCAATGAGCGAGAGTTTGCAAAAAATGGCTGGTCCACAGTTGCGCAGAGTGCTTGGCGCCATGACCACCAACCGTTTCACAGGCATGCTCACCGGTGTGGCTGTTACTGCGGCTGTGCAGAGTTCTACCGCCACCACGCTGATGACAGTGTCGTTTGTCAACGCGGGCCTGCTAACGCTAATGCAAGCCATCTCGGTGATTATGGGTGCCAACATTGGTACCACCGTCACCGCGTGGATCATGAGTTTGGGATTCTCGTTTAATATCACCGACTTTGTTTATCCGGCTTTCTTCCTGGGCATTATTCTCATCTATATGAAGAAACGTCGCGTGATTGGCGACTTTCTCTTTGGTGTGGCGTTCCTCTTCCTGGGACTAGGGACACTCAAGGAAACGGGCACCAACTTTGCCACCGACCCCGCCATGCGCGACAGCATCATGGCTTTCTTCTCGCAATTTGGCGACTCGCTCTGGAGCTATGCTTTGTTCCTGGTGGTGGGTAGCGTGCTCACGCTGTGCGTGCAATCATCGGCCGCGATGATGGCGATTACCATGATTTTGTGCTCTACTGGTGTACTCCAAATTCAGCAAGGCATCATGCTGGTGCTTGGCGAGAACATTGGTACCACCATCACTGCCAACATCGTGGCTATGGGTGCTAACGTGCAGGCACGACGCGCCGCACTAGCCCACTTCACCTACAACATGATAGGCGTGGTGTGGTCATTGCTGCTGATGAAGCCGTTCCTGAACCTGGTGTGTGGAATTGCCGGCTTTGACCAGTCGCTTGCCGCTGGCGACCCCGGCTACGAGGACAACCTGCTCAAGATTTCGGTAGTGCTCGCCACATTCCACTCAATGTTTAATATCACTAACACTGCCATCCTCATTTGGTTCGTGCCACAAATCGAGAAACTGGTGTGTGCCGTTATCAAGCCACGCAAGCAGGACGAGGAGGACGATTTCAAGTTGCACTTCATCACATCGGGTATCATGAAAACTCCCGAGCTCTCGGTGCTTGAGGCACAAAAGGAGATTAAAGCCTTTGGAGAGCGCATTCAGGCCATGTTCAACATGGTGCGCAATCTGCTCGATGAGGAAGACAATGACAAGTTTGTGAAGCTCTACACACGCATCGAAAAATATGAGGAAATAAGCGACCAAATGGAGATTGATATTGCCAACTATCTGCACGACGTGAGCGACGCGCACCTCAGCGATGAGACTAAGGCTAAGATGCGTGCCATGTTGCGAGAGATAAGTGAGATAGAAAGTATTGGCGACAGCTGTTACAAACTGGCACGCTTCTTTAACCGCTACCACACCGGCAAGGAAGAATTCTCGGGCTACCAGCTCAAGAATATCAAGACCATGATGGAGCTCGTCGATAACAGCCTCACCGAGATGAACAAGACACTCGTGAGCTACAAGGAGCAAAACGACATCAATCGCACCTATAACATCGAGAACGAGATTGACAACTATCGCGACATGATTAAGGCCGAGAACTTTAGCGAGGTAAACGACCAGAAGTACAGCTACGCCATTGGCACCATGTATAGCGACATCTTCGACGAGTGCGAGACTCTGGGCGACTATGTGCTCAACGTCGTTGAAGCCCGCATGGGTATAAAGAAAAAAGACTAGAGCTACATCAAAGCTACTTCAGTAATAATAGAGGGAGAGTTGAAACGCACACACATCGAGTGTGGTGTTTTCAACTCTCCTTTCATGCTGTAAGGCTACCGAAGGACTCGCCTCTATATCATCATTATTCACTCAGCTACTTTACCACGGGCGCGGTTGTAGCTGAGCATGGTGGCTTGGGCAAGGGCTTGTTGTGAGAATTGCAGGGCTTGTTGCTTGCCTGCTACTGCCATGCGCTGGCTCACTGTGTCGTTGCCGAGCACGCTGTTGATGTGCCGGGTAAGTTCGTGGTCATCGCCAGGTGCGAAATAGAGCGCGGCATCACCTCCCATCTCGCGGTGGCAGCCGTCGTCGCTGGCAATGACAGGAGTGCCTGTTATCATCGCTTCAACGAGGCACTGCCCCACCCCATCTTGCAACGCGGGCTCAATAAAGGCTTTACTCAAGGCATAGAAAGCCATGAAGCTGTGCCTGCTCACGAATGGCACTCTAACCACACGGTCAGCAATGTTTAGTTGCTGTGCCAGTCGCTTGAGGCGGCGATAGTTGTCGTTTCTCCTGCCTATTACAACGAGGTAGATGTCCTTGTTGTCAATGCTTGCGAAGGCGCGATACAGTGTTTCCATGTTAGCCAGTGGCGAGAAATCGCTGATGGCAAGGATGAAGTTGCGTGGCAGGTGATACTTGCTCCTGACGTTGGCTAGGTAATCCTGGTCATATTCAGTGGTGATGTATTCGTTGCGATAAGCTGTGTGAATAACATCAACCTTGTCGGCACCGATACCATAACGCTTCACAGCCTGGTCCTTAATATACTGGCTGGTGGCGATAACGCGTTCGGCCTTGTGGCAGGCTTGCTTGATGCGAGAGTTACGGAACAGTTTTTCTAGCCATGAGTAGTCGGTCATCATTCTCTTGAACGAGAGGTCGCGCAGTGTGATGACCATCTTCACATCGTCGTGGCAGGTTCCGGTGGGAAGGATGGCGTCGAGGCCGTGGAAAACTTTCACTCCATGCCTGTGGAAGTCGACAAAGATGCCACTGCGGTTGCGCCAGCGCCACTTGTTAAGGGCTTTGTAGGGCGTTTTGTTGTGCACGTTGGCAATCGATAGTAGCGATGAAATACTACTGTCGCTGGGGCCAATGGGTGAGTAAATCATGAATGTGTCCTTGGGATATTCTCGTCCCAACGACGCAATTACAATCCTGTCATAAAAGCTTAATGGCGAGTCACCGTCGACGGTTCTAATGCCATCAAATCCAATAGTCATAAGTTGATAAAATTGTTTTAGGTTTAGTTTATAAAATAATAATTGCGATAATCTTGCACTTGGTGGAGAGAGTTTTCTAATTCTCGGGCTTGGTGGGGGTTACCATCTGGCGAATGTAGACATCACGCTGTGGGAAAGGTATCTCAATGTTGTGCTGCTGCAAGGTGTTATAGATGATTTCTTTCACCTTGTAGACAAATGCTATCTTCTCTTCTACAAGCACCCAGAAAGCCACCCTTAGGTCTACCGAGTTGTCACCAAAGTCGTCGAAGAGCACCATGAAGCCTTGTTTCTTCTGCACTATGGGGCGACCGCTTGATGTGGTGAGCTCAGTGAGCTTGTTAAGCTCGGCAATGAGTTTTTGACGCACGTCCTCAACGTTCACTCCATAGGCCACTCCCACTGGTAGTTTCACATACTCGTAGCTGTGATTCTTGGTCATGTTTTTGAAATTCTTGTTGAACAGCGACGTGTTGAGGAAGGCAATGATGCTACCATCGAGGGTCACAATTTGTGTGCTCTGGTACCCTATGCTCTCCACCTTGCCAAGGATGCCGTCGCACTCGATGTAGTCGCCCACCCGCAAGCGTCCCGACATGAGCGAGAGCCCGTAGATGAAGTTCTCGAGAATATCCTTCATGGCGAAACCTAGACCAGTGGCAAGACCAGCCGAGATGAGCGAGATGCCACTCTTGGGAACCTTGAAGAGCACTAACGCGAAGATGAAATAGCTACCCCACACCAGGATGGTGATAATGTTGTTAGCAAGAGTAATATTGGGCCTGCGAGAGGAATCACTCTTGACATACTGCCTGAGCTTTATCTTGCGATAAATGGAGTGGATGAGATAGTTGATATAGTAGAATACAAAGAACAATGCGCTCACCAGCACAATCTTGTAGAGCGAGAGCTGTAATAGTCCTTGCTGGTCAATGAAATTGAAGAAGAACAACTTCACGAGTAGCTGCTTCATGTCAAACATGTTGGCGGCAAAGATTATACTCATCAACACCGAAATCACAGCCAGCACCGGCAATACCACCTTAATAAAGAGGTCGTAGAACCAGGTGTTGTTAATGTAGTCGCCATGCTTAGCCTGTTCAAGTAGCTTGGCATTGATCTTAGCCTCGCTATTTTTCTTTTTCTTCCCCTTAGCCGCGGCAAGGGCAGTGATATTTCCTCGCTTGATGCGCTTGAGGATATATTTTTTCTCATACATCTTGGCAATGTCGTAGAGACAAATGATGGTCTGGATGCATGCCAGTTGGAACGTCCACCACACCATGATCTGCACTGCCAGTAGCGTGAAGCCAACCCATGCCAGCACACATGACACTATCATTGCCACCAGCGAGATGATAGAGAACACCACATCGCTCGTGGGGAGCTTGACGGTGCGCTTGCGTAGCACCCACATTTGCCACAGTGTGAACAATAGTAAGATGGGAGGATAGATAAGGTTCACCACATTGTTGGGGATGAAGATGATGCGGAACACTATCACCACAAACGCCATGAGCATGAACGGGGTGTAGACCATCACACCCGCATTAATCTGGCGGCTGTCGAGCCTGATGAGTAGCGACAGCAGGATTACCAGCAGCAGCCAGGAGTAGTCGAGGGTGATGCGAGTGGCCATTACAATGAAATTGTGGTTCATCAAGTAAGTAGCGTAGCTAATGAACACCATGAAGAGGAAAACACCACACGTGAGCCCTATCACTCCCTTCTTGCCCTTGTAGCCCTCTTTGTTCCTGATGCGCTTAGGCAACAGCCAGCGCAGGATTATAATGCTCAATATAGTCGCGACAAAGATATAGAACAGGATGAAGACCGATGTCATCACAATCACCGGTCCGCGCCACTGGCTCTTGACCATGGAGCGCTCGCCCTGCCTGCGCAGCTCACCATACTTATCTTTCATCTCATTGCTGATGCGCTTGTAGTTCTTGCCCAACGATGCCAGTACTGAAAAATAGTTGCTGCCACCATTGCGGAAGATGTTGTTTTGCAACTCCTCATATCTTTTGATTGCATAGTTATTGAGCGCCTTGAGCTTGTTGTTCACCTCGTCATAGAACTCCTTGTCGGCACTCATCTTTGTCTTGGCGCGGATGATATTATTGCGCAGTGCCTGAGCATAGATAAGGCAAAGCTCGCGAATTTTCTTCTCGCGATCATTGAGCACATAGAGTGCCCCTTTAGCGGGAGAAGCGGGAACCGCCATCACATCTCCTGATTGCGGTGTGGCGGAATGCTCTTTATCTATGAAGTTATTAGAGTGAGTGGCACGCTGGGTTTGCATGATGCTGTCGGCAACTTCCTCAATAGCGCTTTTTTTATTGTCTTCAGCTTTCGATATTTTTTCACCCGTCACCACATCGTCGGTAATAGCTGGAGCTATGTGCTTGAGCACATAGATGAGACTGTCATATCGCTCCACCTCGGCATCGAGGCGCGCCATGATCTTCTGGAACGGCATGTGTGCCACCTCGGTGTTGTGATAGAGGTCGGTAGCTTGTTGGCAGGCGTAGGCCATGTCGAAGGTGAACTCACTACTTTGAGAGTAGAGGATGAGCGAAATTTGGTCAATCTGCTGCATGGTAGCCACCAGTTGCTCGTGCTGCCGTTTAGCGTTTTGGTCATATCGCTGCATGATTTCCTTCTGTTCCTTGTACTTTTGCTCCAGCTCGGCGCAGAGCACGTCGATAGTTTTACCAAAGTCTCTCTCCTTGAACACAGCGTTTGACTGTGTCACTCCTATCGCCAAAAACAATAGCAGGGCAATATAACGGATAATATTTTTTCTAGTGGTCTTCATTAGCTTTGAGGTAATCTATATTTATGAGAATTGCACGGCTGCCATGACAGCTAGCCCGGCGATGATGATAACAAGCAGTAACTTGTAGATAAACCTGTTCACACGGCGTTCAAGCGCGAGATGCAATTCTTCGAGGGTGGTTATTTCTCCTGTACTACACTGAGTGGCGATTTTCTTTAGGCTCTTTTCACTACCTGTGCAGGTAATGATATTGAGCCACATTTTGCCCCAGTTCACTAGGTTTTCTTGCTCATTGCTGCTTGCCGCTAGCAAAGACATCTGCTTGCATTGTGGAGCGAAAGCGATTGTTTCTTCACTCAAGGCACCACACTGATGCTTGTCATCACTGTCGCGCCACTCAATGAGTGTCTCGACCAGGGGCTGTTGTAGCATGTATAAGGCACGCGCTGGAAGTCGTCCCCCATCGCGTGCCAGTAATGTATTAAGTGTTTCTAATTCCATTAATTGCCCTCGGCCTTAGTCTTAGGCTCATCGGCGGGCTTAGTGGCGGCGGCGGGCTTGGTGGTCTTCTGACCATTATTGAGGTTTACCTGCTCGCGGCTACCATCGGCCTTGCGGATGTTGAGAATTCCCTTCTCGGTGTCTTCAAAGCCTATGGCCTCGGCACCACCCTGATGAATCTTAGTGTTCTTGCCAGTGCTACGGTCGTAGCGCACAACACTACCATCCTTGAGGCGGAACACCTTGTAATTGCCGGCCTGCTTGGTCTCCACGATGTCTTCTTTCTTGAACATGGGGGTATCCTTGTCCTTCTCTTCGCCTATGCCGCTTGGAGCTGCGGGAGCTTGAGTGGCGGGTTGCTGTGCCTCGACTGGCTGTTCCACTGGCTGTGGTACCTCAGGCTGCACTTCCTCGGGCTTCTTCTCTTCCTCGTTGCCGGCACCGCTAATGCTGAGGATGCGGATGAAGTTGCGAGCCTGCTCGTTCATCCATTTCACAGCCTCGCTCGAGCCTTGCGCGGGGTTGCACACGATGGCTTGCTCACCATTCACGTTTTGGAATGTGCCCTCATAGGTTGCCGACGTGATGTTACGGCTCTCTACGTCATAGAGGTTTAGCACCACGCTTGCCATGCTCGATGCCGAGGTGGCGGGAGTGCTTAGGTAGGCATAGAAGAAATATTTCTTTCCGTCAATCTCGGGAACTTGTGGAATGACATCAATACCGGCTTTGAGCTTGTTTTGGTCGAACGACACGTCGCGACCGCTAGTCGACACCATTTTCACGTGCTCAGGGTCGATGTTCCACTTATCGCCATTCTGCGTGAGCTCATAGAGCTTATAGAACGACTCGGTGCCCTTGTTGAGCTGGGTGATACCTATAATCTTGTCGTTAACACCGGGATCGGAACCTGTGATGCGCAACGCGTAGACGATAGTGGCCCCGTCGCCCACATAGTTGTTGTCGTTAAGCGCGCGTTGCAGAGCATCGGCGGCTGCGGCGGCACTATTGTCGACAATGCTCACTGGTTGAGCCTCATTCTTTTCACTGCTGCCACTAAAGAAAATCTTGTTGATGGCAAAGATTGCGATAAATGCCAGCACACCGATGGCTATAACCACATACATTGTGGTCTTGCTCTTTTTATCTCTATCTCTATTAGCGTAGCTGCGTTCACGACCTGTGTTGTTGTTGTCGTCGTCGCTCCAGTCTTCGTAGTCACGCTCGCGACGCCTGTAGTTAGCGCCACCATCAATGCGACTGCCGCACTTGTTGCAAAATGCGGAATCCTCGGGGAGTGTTTGCCCGCAATTGGGACATTTGATTGTGTTCATATACCACTTTACGTTTTAGTTATTCATTTTCTTTCACAATGCAAAAGTAAAACAAATATCTATCACAAGCAAAAGTTTTTAACCCAAAAGTGTGACGAAAGTTATACAATAGCCCTTAAAGCAAGCATTTTTACCTGCCAAGAGGCAAAATTACATAGCTTGCCTCTCACTTTCCAATTTCCATAACTAATCTTAATTGTGCGACACATTTAAGATTGCATTAGGTAAACCTTTTACCTGTTGGCGGAATTAAGCTGACAATGAATTATAATAAAACATGTTGGCTTTCAGGCATTAGCGTCGAAGACGCTGGACGGGTCGAAGACCCCGACTTTGTGCGTAAGACCATGCAAGAACCCCATAGGGGTTCGCAGCTTGGTCCTTGCTGAATCTAACGAAAAGTTCCTCTTCGAGGAACTTCTTCATTATCAATATTTTCTATCATAATGTGATGTTTTATTAATTCCGCCAACGGGTATTGCATATATAGCAATATTTTTTATTTCTAAGATTTTTTGTTCAAAAGTAGTTAAAATAATCCTGTTCTAAGCAAAATATGGATAGTATTTGGGAATTTATATAACCTTTACTTTTTCAAGGCTTTATTATAGTTGTGAAAATAAAATGGTGCAGGTGGTGATATTCTCAATTTTATTAATTATCTTTGCATCTGTTTTTTTGAAAAAACGCTGTTAAATGGAAATTAACTACTTGGTGGAGAATGTTGAGATGCCTGCACTCAACGAGGAGGCATTAATGAGCTGGATAGAGGCCGTGGCACGCAATCATGACAAGAGTGTGGGCGCGCTCACCTATATCTTCTGCGACGATGAATACATTCTCGCTACCAATCGACAGTTCTTGCAACATGACTATTACACCGATATTATCACCTTCGACTACAGTCGTCGCCATCGCATCGCGGGCGACATGGTGATCTCGCTCGACACAGTGCGCAGCAACTCGCAGCAGCTAGGAGTGAACTATGACAGTGAACTGCTGCGAGTGATTATACACGGTGTACTACACTTGTGTGGCATTAACGACAAGGGACCCGGCGAGCGCGAGATCATGGAGCGCCACGAGAACGAAGCCCTTGCCATTGTTCCTGAAAATATCTTCGCAAAATGAGGTTTGACTACGACGTGATAGTGATAGGTGCCGGTCATGCCGGGTGTGAAGCCGCGTGTGCGGCTGCACGGCTAGGTTCGTCAACCCTGCTCATCACTATGGACATGAACAAGATAGCACAAATGAGCTGTAACCCCGCCGTGGGTGGAATTGCCAAGGGGCAAATAGTGCGCGAGATTGATGCTTTGGGAGGACAAATGGGTATCGTCACCGATCGCTCATCAATCCAGTTTCGCATGCTCAACCGCAGCAAGGGACCAGCAATGTGGAGCCCACGCAGCCAGAGCGACCGCACGCGCTTCATTGAGAACTGGCGCAAAATTCTTGACTCTACACCACAGCTTTTTCAATGGCAAGACAGCGCTACCGAGCTCGTTGTCGAAGACGGCATGGTGAAAGGTGTGAAGACAGCCTTTGGCGTCACTTTTCAAGCTAAAGCTGTAGTGCTCACCGCTGGCACTTTCCTCAATGGCTTGATGCATGTGGGACAGGTGCAAGTGGAAGGTGGTCGTGTGTCGGAACCCGCATCGCGAGGCATCACCGAGCAACTGGTGCGGCTGGGTTTTGTATCTAACCGCATGAAGACTGGCACCCCTGTGCGCCTTGACGCGCGCACTATCGACTACTCGCTGGCTACCCGCCAAGATGGGGAGCAGGATTTCCACCATTTCTCTTTCTTGCCAAGCGTGCATAGCGACCTCAAGCAACGTCCATGCTGGATAGTGTATACCAACGATGAGGTGCATCAAGTTCTGCGCGAAGGACTACCCTACTCTCCCCTTTATAATGGCCAAATCCAGAGCGTGGGACCACGCTACTGTCCCAGCATTGAGACAAAACTCGTCACCTTCCCCGACAAAGACTCGCATCAGCTCTTCATTGAACCCGAGGGCGAAACCACGCAGGAGATGTACCTGAACGGGTTCTCATCTTCAATGCCATGGAATGTGCAAGTGGAGGCAATAAGTAAAATTCCAGCATTGCGCAACGCGCAGATTTATCGCCCTGGCTATGCCATAGAATATGACTTCTTCGACCCTCGACAGCTCAACCATAACTTGGAAACAAAGCTCATTAAGAACCTGTTTTTTGCAGGACAAGTGAATGGCACCACGGGCTATGAAGAAGCCGCGGGACAAGGGCTGATTGCAGGCATCAACGCGCACCTCAGCATTGAGGGGAAAGAGCCGTTTGTGCTACAGCGCAACGAGGCCTACATAGGTGTGCTCATCGACGACCTGGTGACTAAAGGTGTCGACGAGCCTTATCGCATGTTTACGTCGCGCGCCGAACACCGCATCTTGCTGCGACAAGACGACGCCGACATGCGTCTCACTCCACTGGGCTACAAGCTGGGTTTAGCTACACAAGAACGCTATGACCTGATGCGCTCTAAACAGCAACAAGTGGAAGACTTGGTGCAGTTTGCACGTGACTTCTCGGTGAAGGCGGCACTCATCAACCCATCACTGCAAAGTGCTGGACTACAGACCATTAAACAAGGCGTAAAACTATATGACTTGCTACTGCGCCCACAACTGACAATCAGTAAGTTAGCTGAGTTTATCCCATCTCTTTCGGCTAAGATTGATAGCCTTGAAAACGAACGTCGCGACGAGATTGTGGAGGCTGCCGAGATAAAAATTAAATATCACGGATACATCCAGCGAGAGGAAATGATTGCCGACAAAATAGGACGACTTGAAAAATTAAATATAAAAGGTAAGTTTGACTATCCTTCTATTCTCCAACTTTCGACCGAGGCACGTCAAAAACTTGAGAAAATTAACCCCGAAACTATAGGACAAGCATCACGCATCCCTGGCATATCACCCAGCGATATCAACATCCTGCTTGTGCTCATGGGAAGATAAAATAACGTGAAATGTTTCACGTGGAACAATTAATATTTTTCTCCTACTCCACCACACTACTCTCGAATAATATACAAAAAAAATAATTTGCCATCATGGAAAAAGAATTGATTGAAAAAGTAAAAAGTACAGTAAGAAATATCCCCGATTTTCCAGTTAAAGGGATCCAGTTTAAAGATCTTACCACAGCTTTTAAAGACCCCGAATCGCTCAAAATAATGTGCGACGCACTCATCGAACTTTATAAGGATAAAGGTATAACCAAGGTTGTGGGCATTGAGGCTCGTGGATTTATTTTTGGAGCTATTCTTGCCGCTGGTCTTGGCGCAGGATTTGTGCCACTGCGCAAACCAGGCAAACTTCCAGCCAAGACTATTAAGAAAACCTACACTAAGGAGTATGGCGAGGACACCATCGAGATTCATGAAGATGCCATCAACGAGAACGATGTGGTACTCATACACGATGACTTGCTAGCCACTGGTGGCACCATGGTTGCCGCTCTCGACCTTGTGCGAGACATGAACCCCAAGAAAGTTTACATCAACTTTATTTGCGAACTTGTAGATCTCAAAGGTCGCGAACTCTTTCCAGCCGACGTGGAAGTTACTTCACTATTCGACTTCGCAGGCGAATAATGCTAGTATCTTAATCTAGAAAGTCTAGTCAATCTAGAATGTCTAGAAAATCTAGTTAATCTAGCACATCATTAAAGAAAAAATAAACCTCTCCTCCACCCTATTTTTTATATAATGCGCGAAGAACTGAAACTGAAAATATCGCTCCTTCCTACTAGCCCAGGTGTGTATCAATACCTGAACAAGGAAGGAGTGGTAATTTATGTGGGAAAAGCTAAAAACCTGAAACGGCGCGTGAGTTCTTATTTCAACCGCGTGCATCCTGTAGTGCGCACTAATCTGCTTGTGCGTAACATCTGGGATATGAAATATATCGTGGTTAATAGTGAGGAGGAAGCACTCGACCTTGAAAATAGTCTTATCAAGGAGTTTCAACCACGCTATAACGTGCTACTCAAGGACGACAAGTCTTATCCATGGATTTGCGTTACTAAGGAACTTTTTCCTCGAGTTTTTATCACTCGCGAGAAACACACACGGGGTGCCAAATACTTTGGGCCCTACCCCAAGACCGAAGTGGCTCACGCGCTTGTGGACACTCTCAAGCAGCTCTACCCTATCCGCACTTGTCGGCATCCTCTCAACGAGGAAAATGTGTCAGCACGAAAATATAAACTTTGCCTGCAATACCACATCAAGAATTGCGAAGGTTGCTGCCAGGGATTTGTTTCACATGAAACATATAGTGCCTACATTGCCGACATTATAAAAATTCTCAATGGCGACACTAAGCAAGTGAGCGATTTTCTCAAGCAGGAAATGATGGAAAAAGCCGCCGAACTAAAGTTTGAGGACGCCGAATTGCTCAAGCGTAAATATCAGTTGCTGGAGTCTTATAGGGCTAAATCGGTGATCGTAAACACAGCTATTCACAATGTGGATGTGTTTAGCATTGTGCGCGACGACACGGCTGCCTATGTCAACTACATGCACCTGCGCAATGGAGCCATTGTGCAAAGCATGACTGTGGAATATAAGTTCCAGGATGCCGGAAGCGATGAGACACCGCAGGAAATACTTTCAACTGCCGTACGCGATATTCGTGAAAGATTTGCCCACACCTATGAGCAGGATCGAGTAAAGGAAATTCTAGTTAATGTGGTGCCTGATTTTGAAATTGAAGGAATTGATTACATTGTGCCACAGCGAGGCGACAAGCGCAAGCTGGTGGCTATATCGCTTAAGAATGCTGAGCAATATCGCACCGAGAAATACAAGCGCATGGAAAAACTAAATCCTGAGCAACGTGTCATGCGCACTCTCACCACCATGATGAAAGATTTACACCTTCCCGGCTTGCCTCACCACATTGAGTGTTTCGACAACAGTAGCATTTCAGGAACTAACGCTGTTGCTTCATGCGTGGTGTTTAGAGATGCGAAACCTTCTAAAAAAGACTATCGTCACTTTAATATAAAAGAAGCCGACGGCAGCGACGACTATGCCTCAATGCGTGAAGTAATGCATCGACGCTATTCACGACTTTTGAGCGAGGGTCAGGAATTACCACAGCTTGTGGTTGTGGATGGTGGCAAAGGTCAGCTTAATGCCGCGGTGGAAGTAATCGATGAACTAGGACTACGAGAGGAAATAGCTTTAATTGGCATTGCCAAGCGTCTTGACGAAATATATTTTCCTGGCGATAGTGTGCCACTTTACATTGACAAGAATAGTGAGACGTTGCGCATTATACAACGTCTGCGCGACGAGGCTCACCGTTTTGGCATCACTCATCATCGCAACAAGCGCAGCAAGTCACAACTGCACAGTCAGCTCGATGATATAAAAGGCATTGGTCCCAAAACTCGCACAGCGCTTCTCAAGCACTTCAAGAGTGTGAAACGCCTGAAAACAGCTTCGCCCAGTGAAATAGCTCTTGTTGTGGGCGACGCTAAAGCGCGTCTTGTTATTAGTGCATTAGAACAAAATAGTGAAGAATAACATCTCCTTCCATGCTAACTTTTACAGTAAAAAAATAATTTTATCCCCAAAAAAAGATTATTGGCTAAAATAGTGAGTAGGGGAGAGGTAATTGATTATTTTCCCTGTAAAAATAGGATAGTAGGGAAGAGGTGGTTATTTTTATGTATTTTTTAATTTTTCTGAAAGAAAAATAGGGTAGGAGTATATTATGATTTAAATTACTGTTAATCAAATATTTAATACTTAAAAACCTTAATTTTATCTCAATTTAACGCCATTATTTTGGCGTTTTTTTATTTTCACGACCATTTATTGGAGTCTCACACCGCTTCTTTGAGCCAATTTGTAACTCTAGTTTTAAACCAAATCCGTCCACACGTTTCTTAAAATTCTAAAATTAATTTAATTAAACAAGATGAACAGACAAAATAAAAACTTTCCACCGCGGTTGGTTCTTAGACTGCACGCGGTGGGAAGTATGGCAAATAACTGCCGGAGGAAAAAATATCCTTTAAAATTATTCAGTCAGTTTTACTGGAGGCCAACCATAATCTTGATACATGGTGGCGGCAATATTGTGTTTCTTTACATAGGCGCTAACAGCTTGTGTGCGCAACGTGTCATGCTGTTTATCGCTTGATTCTATTTTTTGGAAAGCCTCAAGCTTGTCGCCAAAAATTTTCTTTGCAGTGGGCAAATAATTGCTGCCATCTCCCACCTTATCAAAACTGGTAATCTTCCATGCATTGCTTGCAACATTCAAGTGGAACAGACCTGGATGACTGCCACCCGACACTGTTTTTAGTGTATCGCCACTGAGATTATAGTTAAATACCCAGAATGAACCCCACACCTTCACGTCGGTGCTGTCGCTATCGTCCACATCTATCACGTTAGATACAGGAATGCACATCTCACCTGGTGAATACTGGCTACCAATAGAATCAACCAAATATTTTTCAATTAAAGCTACATAGGCTTCATAGCCACTTGCAATGCTATCTATACTATCACTTGCTTGAATAGAGTCATTTTCACCGCTAGCAGCTTGCTTTCCAGCACATGAACCCATCACTGCGGTAATGCTAATAAGCATTACTGCCATTAACGACCATAATTGTTTCATCATCATAATTTTCAAATTTTTAGAGTAATTTTAAACATAATGGAATAATTATTCCATTATGGGTGGCAAAGGTAGTAAAGAATTTCAATTTTCAAAATTAATTATACTATTTTAGTTATTCACAATGCGGTTGTTGATAAATTATGGAAAATGGTGATTAAGGCGGTGGAAAACTTTTTGAAAAAAAGTAAACAAAAAATTTGGATTTTGAGACGTTATACCGGCTTATACAGAAATTTTCAAAATCCAAATAAATAATTCACAATTTATAAAATCACTTTTAAACACGTTTTCCCCAAGTTTTTGTGACTTTTTTTCAATAAAATTATTAACTTTGCGCATTATTCACAGCTTGTTAATAAAGTCTAGAAATAGTTATAAATCAGTATTTAAAGTTGTAAATAACCATTTAAAAACTTTTTTTCTATTGTATATAACTCAAAAGTCAAGTTTTATTAAAAAAAGTTTTGCACTGAATTAACAGACTATTATCATCATCAATAAACTTTTATATAAATAATTAATTAAAATAAAAATATATTGATATTATGAATGTTGAAAAAGGCTATGTTGAGGCTACTATCCCTGCAGGGATTGATCTCAAAGAAGAAATATTGAAACTCAAGAAGGAGAAGAATGCCGTGATTATGGCGCACTTCTATCAGCGCGATGAAATTCAGGATCTAGCCGACTACATTGGCGACAGCCTGGCGCTGGCGCAGCTTGCTCAAGATGTAGACGCTCCAGTGATTGTGCTTTGTGGTGTGCACTTCATGGGAGAGACTGCTAAGATTCTTAGTCCTGAGAAAACAGTTATTGTTCCTGATCTCAACGCCGGGTGTTCATTGAGCGACAGCTGTCCGGCACAAGAGTTTGAGGCTTTCATTAATGAACATCCCGGTCACACTGTCATTAGCTATGCTAACACTAGCGCTGCCGTCAAGGCGTTGACCGACGTTATCGTCACCAGTGGTAACGCCAAGCAAATAGTAGACAGTTTTCCTGAAGATGAGAAACTAATATTTGGCCCTGACCGCAACTTGGGAAACTATATAAATAGCATCACTGGCCGTAACATGGTGGTGTGGGACGGATATTGCGAGGTGCATGAGAAATTCTCGATCGAAAAGATTGTTGAACTCAAGAAGCAATACCCTGAGGCTAAGGTGCTGGTGCACCCCGAGTGTCCTAAACCCATTCGCTTGATTGCTGACAAAATAGGATCGACTAAGGCATTGCTCGACTTTGCCGTCGCCGACGAGTGCCAGCAGTTTATAGTTGCTACCGAGAGCGGCATTCTCTATGAGATGAAGAAACGTTGTCCAGACAAGGAATTTATTCCCGCTCCACCCGACGATGCTGGTTGCTCGTGCAACGAGTGTGCTTACATGAAGCTTATCACTCTTGAGAAGCTATATAATTCGCTCAAATACATGGCTCCCACCATCGAGATTGATGAGGCCACTCGTGTGCGTGCCGTGCGTCCCATTGAGCGAATGCTGGAGATTTCTAACCGCTTGGGATTAATAAAAAAATAACTAATTATTAAGCCACCTAAAACTCAATGAAGAAAGTATCTTTATTATTAACAATAATATTAAATATTACAATTGTTATGGCACAAAATAGTGTACTGGATTTTACAGTAAAAGACCGCAAGGGTAATGACGTGGCATTGAGTGAATACAAAGGTAAGGTGTTGCTCATTGTAAACACTGCTACCAAGTGTGGCTTCACTCCTCAATACGAAGAACTAGAAGCGCTCTACAAGGCTTATAAGGATAAAGGTCTTGAAATTCTTGACTTCCCATGCAATCAGTTTGGTAATCAAGCGCCTGGTAGCGACGAGGAGATAGCACAGTTTTGCTCTCTTAATTACGGCACTGAGTTTCCACAGTTCAAGAAAATTGAGGTAAACGGTGAAAATGAAGACCCATTGTTTACTTATTTGAAAAAAGAAAAAGGTTTTGAAGGTTTCAACCTTGAGCATCCCATTGGCAAAATTCTTGATGAGATGATGACTAAAGCCGATCCTGACTATACTACAAAACCCGACATCAAGTGGAACTTCACCAAGTTCCTTGTCGACAAGGAAGGCAAGGTTATAGCCCGCTATGAGCCCACTCATGATATCAAGCTCATTGAGCAAGACATCAAGAAACTGCTTGGCTGCGCCTGCTGCTGCAAGTGAGAATATTAGTTTATATAAAATAATTAATTGTGGCTACCTCTAGTAATCAACTACTAGGTAGCCACAAATTTTTTATAAAATTCTGCGTTGCAGCCACAATTCAAAAACAGGGTCGGTAATATATAACATATTGCGATTGCGCAGTTCTATTAAGTCCTTGCCAATGAGTGTTGTTTTTAATCTAGTAATATTTGACGGACTTCCTAAATTAAAGTCTTCTCTTATTGTTTTCTCACCAAGTTGTGAATGGTGGCCACTAGCGATTGCTCGTAGAAAATTAAGTTGGTAAGACGATAAAGTTTCGATTTGTTGCATAAATAAAGCCTCATTATTGTCAAGTAAATCGTTAATGGCTAAATTAAGTAGAGAATTGGTAGCTTTTTCACCTTCATTAATTTTTATAAATAAAAGCCAAGCTAGTTGCTGAACATAGGATGAATAATTGTCTACAGCATTACAAATCTTTTTAGCTAAATCTTTTGAAATGTGTTTATTGCGATCTTCAAAATGTTGCGTGATGTAATCAATCCATTTTTCAGAAGGTATCTTACTAAGAAAAATAGTATCACCAAACTGATAGAAAGGTACATTGCGGCGTTGAAAAATAGAATTCATCATGTGCATTTTACTGCCAAATAAGCAATAAGAAGTGTATTGCTGGTGTTGCCAGGCAGTACGCAATCTTTTTTGAATAGTTAAAGAATCAGGTAATTCTCCAAGTTGCTGAAATTCATCAATACATATAACTATTCTTTTTCCTCTCCTTTGAGCAATATTTTCTACAAGTGCTAGGACTTGTTCAGGCGAGTGCGTTTTTGGTGTTATACCAAGTGAAAGTGAAAAATCATTATTATTATCGGGAGAAAAGGATATTTTAGGAGTTAATCTAACTAAAAAATCTTTAGCGTTTTCCATCCATTTATCAACATTTGAAGCTGTTTGTTTAAGAACGGCTGCCGATAGTGCATTGTAAAAATCATATTCTGTTTTACAAGCAAACATATCAAAAAATATAACAATAACATCTTTGCCATATTTTTTATCAACAATTTTTTTTACATGTTTCACGAGCGATGTTTTGCCAATTCGCCTAGGTGAAATAAGAATAGTGTTTATTCCCTCAGTAAAATTTGCTATTAGGCGTTTAGTTTCCTCTTCACGGCCAATGAAATTATAGTCGCTAACAGCGGTTCCAAAAATGAAGCTTATCTTTTTCATAGTAGTGAGAATAATTTATTGTTTACTTGCAAAAATATAAATAAATGTTTTAATACACAACTTTGTATAATATTTTTTACACATAATTGTGTTACACAAAGTTGTGTTACACAACTTTGTGTATTGATTAATTAATTGATTTATAAATAATTATAAGTGATTAATATTGCTATAATTGTTGTAAATAGAAATATAAAAATTAGGCATTGATTGTGGTAGATATATTATAAAACTAAGTAATCAATGAGTAGAAAACTCGCTGGAAATATTTTTTTTCACTAAAAAATAGTAATTTTGCACTGATATAAAACTAATTAGATTAACAACCCTTCTATAACTATTATAAACAACAGTGAATAAAGCAAATCCTGAGTTGATAGTGATGCTCACATGGCATGACTACACTGTGATGGATGCCGCGCAAGTGTTTGAGCAGTGCAAGAATAGTAGTGCCAAGTACTGGGGATTTAAGGAGCATCCATTACCACTGCAGCAAATGAAAAAGCTTTACAACCACATGCACGAGTGTGGAAAAACCACTTTTCTTGAGGTGGTTGCCTATAGCGAGCAAGAGGGACTTGAAGGTGCTCGTGTGGCGGCTCAGTGTGGTTGCGACGTGCTCATGGGAACTAAATTTTTTGATTCTATAAATGATTACTGTCATCGCCATGGCATTAAATATATGCCCTTTGTGGGCGAGGTTACAGGACGTCCGTCGGTGCTGAAAGGAACTATCAATGGCATGATAGCCGAGGCTCGCGATTATATTTCTCGTGGTGCTGCTGGCATTGACTTGCTAGGTTATCGCTACACAGGCGATGCCGTGGCACTTAATAAAGCGCTAGTTGCGGCACTAAATGCTCCAGTGTGCTTGGCAGGCAGTATCGACAGCTATGCGCGTCTAAATGAGGTTAAGGCTGCAAATCCCTGGGCATTTACCATAGGCAGTGCATTTTTTGAAAACAAATTTGACGGTACCTTTGCCCAGCAAGTTGATAAAGTGTGTAATTTTATGAGCATGTGATATAATGTTAGGATTATTGTTTCCGGGCAGCTATGTTGAAGATGTATTTTCTATCAACTATGATAACCTTTACAGTAAGGGTTATCGTGGCTTGATATTTGATATTGACAACACCCTGGTGCCACATGGAGCTGATTCAACTGCTCAGGTAGATGAATTATTCAATAAATTACATGCCATGGGGTTCAAGACATTGTTGCTCTCTAACAATAACAAAGAACGCATAGAACGCTTCACTCAAAACATTGACACACTATATATTGAGGAGAGTGGTAAACCACATCCAGCATCATTTATTAAAGCGATGCAAATGATGGGCCTCAACAAGAATCAGGTGATGGTGATAGGTGACCAAGTGTTTACCGACATCCTTGGCGCTAATCGAGCTCACATGGATAATATACTCGTCAAGTATATAGGCTATTACAAGAAAGAAAAGAAAGGCATTCGTCGCAATGTAGAGAAAATAATACTAAACTTATATTCTATACTGAGAAAACATGGAAAAGAAACGTAAACTGTTTTGTGAAATAAGTCCCACTACTTATGCCATAGCTTTACATAAGCAGATTATCACTCGCCACATCAAGAACTTGATGAGTAAGGAAAAATTTGCTAAAATCAAGCAAGAGGAAAAGCTTCCTGTGTTAGTGGCGAGCAGTGGCAATAGCATGATTAAGCGAGGACCGGGAATTGACTTGCAGTTGCAGCTCAATAAGGTCGACAATATAAAGCTGGCATGCAGCAAAATAAATGGACTGATTATACAGCCTGGCGAGAATTTTTCATTCTGGAAATGTGTGGGTAAAACGTCTAAGAAAAATGGATTTAGCGAGGGGAGAGTTATAAAGAAAGGGCAACTGGTGAAGGGAGTGGGAGGTGGACTTTGCAACCTTGCCAATACTATTCACTTGCTTGTAATGCACAGTCCACTCACTATTACTGAGTTGCATCATCACAGCGATGCGTTGGCGCCTGATCCTGGCGGTGTGAGAGTTCCTTACAGTGCAGGAACATCGGTAAACTACAACTTTATAGACTATCGTTTCCGCAATGATACCTCACAGCCAGTGCAACTGCTAGCCTGGTGTGAGGATGATGAGCTAAAAACCGAGTTGCGCACTACAATGGAATTTCCTTTTATATATAAAATAACCGAGGAAGGACATCATTTTCACCTCGAAGAAAACGGGAAATACTACCGCATCTCTAAGATTTATCGCGAGACACTCGACCGCTCTACCGGCAAACTCCTCGACCGCTACTTGCAATGGAATAACCATAGCGAGGTAATGTATGACTATTCTCTTATTCCTCAAGAACAAATAAAATAGATATGAAATACTTTATTGTTGATGCCTTTAGCGATGTCGCCTTTGGAGGTAATCCTGCGGGGGTAGTGCTACTGGGTGATAATGATTTTCCTAGCGAAAAGTTTATGCGACAAGTGGCTGCCGAGTTTAGATATTCTGAGACAGCGTTTGTCAAGCAAAATGACGTTGCCGAGTTTACCGTGCGTTATTTCACTCCTGTCGATGAGGTAGACCTATGTGGTCATGCCACTATAGCGACCTTTGGTGTGCTGTTCAAGACTGGAATGGTAGCTAATGATACTATGTGCCTCAATCACACTCTTGCCGGTGACTTGCAGGTGAGGGTAGGGGAGCAAGTGATGATGCAAATGGCACCGCCACAAGTGATTAACACTGCCGTTGATGCTGAGTTGCTTCACTCCATTATGGGTGCCGGACCTGCTCACAGTGAGTTACCTATTGAGATTGTGAGCACTGGCTTGCCCGACATAATTATGCCTATCGCAAGCGTTGAGGTGTTACAGTCGTTGCGCCCGCACATGGATAATCTTGCCAAGCTAAGCAAGGAACTGGGTGTGACAGGTGTTCATGCTGTGGCATTTGCTAGCGACGGCTACACTGCTCATGTGCGCAACTTTGGACCACTATATGGAGTGAACGAGGAGAGTGCCACAGGCACAGCTAATGCAGCCTTGACGCATTATCTTCACCGTCAAGGCATTATATCATGTCCCCATGAGTGCCGTTTCTTGCAAGGTGAGGCGATGTGCAGGCCGTCGGTGGTAGTAACCCACCTCATGAGCAATGGCGAAATATGGGCTGGTGGCACCAGCGTGATCGTTGCCTCGGGCGAGCTCTTAGTAAAATAAAGCTTCTGTAAAAGAATTTTTTAAAAAACTATTCTTAAATTTTGTATTTCATTTAACTTACATTATATTTGTAAAATGTTATTAATGCTTACCCGTTGGCGGGATTAAGCGAGCGCATACTTGATCCTGCCGATGGGCTTGTGATTAATCTTGTTGATGTATTGTGAAACAGTAAAGGCGCTCACTTTACTGATGATTCT
>ONEL01000035.1 GCA_900316835.1 uncultured Prevotellaceae bacterium
ACTTTTATGGTTGAGCAATTCACGTCATATCTGATGCTTAGCACCGGCAAAGATACATCTTTTTCAAGATGTGCCCGTACTATTTCCTCTTTTTTTTCTGCGGCGTAACCATAAGCTCTTGTCCCAAAACGCAAACCATCCTCTCCATGCAACTCATATCGGGCACGCCAGATACCTACCATATGATGGTCCAAACGGCGCTCTTTACATAACCGCTTAAGAGGATAACCTGATTTGAGTAACGTTACAATTCTTAGCTTTTCTTCAAACGTGTACTTCATATACAAAACTGCACCTCAAAAGTTTTGTGTCTAACTTTTGGGGTGCAGTTCATATCTTAGAGGGGGAGTTGCGCCTTTTATCACATTATGAAATGAACCCAAAAAGTTTTTTGTCTAACTTTTTGGGTTCATTTCATTTTGACACACCCTCAGCTGCCCCTTTTATCACACTTTTGCAACACCCTCAAAATCTGGTTTTAACCCAATTCGGTCATTTGGATTTGGGGTTAAATATCCCTTGCTTGAAAAGTGCCAGTGTAAAAAGAGCGTGAGAGCCATAGCCCTCACGCTCAAAATCGCAATAATAAAACCCTTTCTTATATTTATTAACATGAGATTATACTCCCGCAGCACACCTTGTGCCTTGTCATCATTTAGCTTGGTGTAGCGGTCCCACTCATTGCCCATGCTCATCAGACCTTGCCTGGCATGCGTCATGGCGACCACATCGGTTGCCGCCATGTCGGTGCAAGTGTAGTCGTGAGTTTCCAAACCGGCACAATCTCAAGTAGCATAATTAAAGATTTGCGTGTGTATATATTTTATGGTATATGAATTGTTTTTCTTAGCGCATGATTTTCACAACCTCGCGCGAGCCGTCGCTGTAGTGCTTAACCATGATATTGAAGCCAGGGTGTGGTGTTGCGCTCTCAATGCCAGTAGCGTTGAAGTAACGCACTGCCTTGAGGCTCTTTTCAGCATTCACACTACTAATGGCAGTGGGCAACTCCTTTACGGGCATTTGGAATGCCGATACCACACATGAGAATTTAGACGGTTTTGCAATAGTAACGTCCGAATTTATGAATGTGAGAGCAGCATTGCTACGGAACATAGCATACAAAATACCATCATTGTTAATAGCAACGCCTTGAGTATCGCTAGAATTATTAGCAAGTTCCCATGTATTCTCAGGCTCATCCAGGTTGCTGATATCAAATTTCTCTAAAGTGACAGGTTTAGATAGCACATGACCAGCCACATAAACGTAGCCATCTTCATCTTCAAAGCAATCGAAGTAACCAGCTTGATTAGTTAATTTCATGTGACCATCAACAAGTTCGCCACTAGAGGCATCCAATTTTAGCAACATGGCGTCGCGAGTGTGTTCTGCGCTCAGTACTTTCTCTCCGGCTTGTAACCCCTGCATGTTAGTTTTGCCCATAATCCACATGCGGTTATTATAAACCCTCAAGCCAGGAGTTTGAAGCACACCACCAGTCTTGGTGTTGTTAAAATAGCTAAGCCACTTGGCGTTCTGCAGGTCGGTATCGATGCAGCCTTGAAACAGCGATGCAACTGCTTTATCTAAAACTCACTAGCCCACAAAAGGATGTGAATGCCTTTAACGCATTCTTGGAGCAAAACCGCAATCGCATTGCAAATCAAAACGACCCAAAATTTGAATTTGCCGACTCCATCTTTGCTAACGTCTTCTGTCACCATCCTCTAGGAGCCGAGAAACTCACTCTCAACGAGATTGACAAGGTGAACTATGACCGCATCATGGAGGTTTATAAAAACCGTTTTGCCGACGTGAGTGACCTCACTTTATATATAATCGGAGACTTTGACCGCGACTCACTGATGATGCTCACCCAAAAGTATGTTGCCTCATTGCCAGGCAAGGGACGCTTGGAGAAAGCGGTCGACATTGGTTACCACCTTTTCCATGGCGATGTAAAAAACTACTGGACTCGTAAGATGGAAACCGCACAAGACAAGGTCTATTTCTTCTGGACCGGCGATTGTCCTTACACCGCACGCAACGTGTTGCTCGCCAAGATGGCAGGACAGGTGTTTACCGGCATCTTCCGCGACGAGTTGCGTGAAGAGAGTGGATGGACCTATCATGTCGACACACACTGTAGTGTTGTGACCGACCAAAATGGAGACGACGGACCTGTAACATTCATGCCACTCAATGTTACCGTCACTGCAGGCAAGGGTGCCGAGGCGCGCGACTTGATAGAACAGACCATTAAGGATGTTGCCGCACATGGCATCTCTCAAGAGAGGCTCGACAAAGTGAAGAAATACTACCGCAAAGTGTACAGCGAAGACATTCAAGATAACACTTACTGGATGGCAATGATGCGCTCATGGGTAAAAAATGGTGTTAATCTCGACAAGGACTACTTGCACCTTCTGGATAGCATCACAGTGGCCGATGTACAAGATTTCGTGACTCGATATATCAACACCGGCAACCGCCTCATTCTCCTCATGGAAGCTGAATAATAGGCACAATGATAGTGCATTGAACACAAGGCGTGCATCAGTCCAATCACTGATGCACGCCTTAGCGTTATTAGCTATGCACTAAACAATTATTTTTGCTTTGTGCCTTGTGGGTTAATTAAAGACCCAAAATGATGTTGTAAACAGCGGTAACATCGCTACCGGTAACCTCACCATCGCCATTCTGGTCGCCGTTAAAGATCTCGGTATCTTGACCAAAGAGGATGTGGTTGTAGAGAGCGGTTACGTCACTACCGGTAACCTCGCCGTCGCCATTAACGTCGCCGGGAACGGGCTCGGGACCAGCTCCGGGTTCTACTGTGTAGAGCAACTTACCTGCCAAGTTGTAAACACCACCTGCAACATATTCTAGGTCAGCAGTTTGAGTACCTCCATTATTGAAGATTATACCCGTGGGACTATCGCCCTCAACAATATCTGCACCTATCCACTGGTAAACGGGGTTGCCATCGGTAGTGTTACCTATGAGGGTGATGGGGTCACCTGGCCACGCACCACTTTGGGTAAAGTTTGTACCAGTGGTACCATTCCATGCCCACACGTTGCAGTTAGTCCAGCTTGCTGGAGCAACGAAATAAGCAAATTCTTTACCTTCAACATAAACAACACCAGCTGGCAGAGTGCTTACATCAAAGCCTGTTTCAGTAACGTATGTGCTGGTAACATCTTCAAAGCCACCTTCTTCAGGATCGAAAGTATAATAAGCGGTACCAGTAACGCCACGAATGTCGCTTGTTTGCACAAATGGTTCTTCTCCATCAATTCCACCATCGTTGAAGATGATGTTGATGGCATCAACATCAAAAGTTTGAGTAAACCAAACCAATCCATCGGGGGTCGAAACAGTTTGTGTAGCATCCATCAGAGTGCCTGGCCAAGCGCCATTAATAGAAACGCCCGCACCATCCCATGCATAGAGATAAGGTGCGTTGCCAGTGCTAGTGCGCACATTGATGGTAACAGTAGCGCTAGCGCTAATTGCTACACATGCAAGAGCAATAAGTAAAGTAGTAATTTTCTTCATGAATAGAATAATAAATTTTATGGTTAATAACTCTAGTTAATTATGACGTGACATGCAAAAATATATAAACTGAGCGAAAAAATGAAACTTTTATCCACTTTTTTCATTAAATCCCTAAAATAATGTTATAGATAGCTGTGACATCGCTACCTGTCACCGAATTGTCTCCATTGACATCACCATTAAATTGCCATGTGCTATCAAGCCCAAGTATAATATTGTAAATAGCAGTGACATCGCTGCCCGACACAGCTCCGTCGAGGTTTACATCACCCACAGGGAAGGTGAGGCGACCGTTCTCGTCGTAATAGGCTCCGTTCTCAAAAGTGTAGTCGGCAGTTTGAGGGCTCTTATTGTTGCTGAAGATAATACCCGTGGGAATATCATCTCCCACCAGTCCTCCATCCCATTCCCAGATGTCGAGACCATTATATAGCTGGCTACCCACTTTCACGCACAAAGCGCCAGGCCAAGTGCCGCCAGTGTAGTTCTTATTGCCCAGAGTGGCATTCCATGCCCAGCAATAGATGTCATTAGTCCAGCTGGTTGGTGCTATGAAGAACGCATGCAGCTTTTGTGCTTGACTAGAGCGAATGGTGTAGGTGCGAGTGATAGTATTCTTTACAATGCCGTTGTGAAGCACTCCTGCGCGCAACGTGGTTGTGTGATTGAAAGTGAGCGTCACACTGCCTGTAGCTCTAGTGCTAGAAGCTGTGGGTGCCGTGCCGTCGGTAGTGTAAACAATGGTCGCATTACTGAAAGAACCAGTGACAGTGACTGTCACCTCATCGACATATTCACCACTTTCCTTGTCAACGCTTAGCGTGGCAATGCTGGGGTCGACAGGCTCCTGCTCGGTGATGGTGCGGTCATACACCCCATCAATGTAGTAGCCATGATTCACAAACTCCAAGTTGGCGGTTTGGTTGCTTCCACTCTGGCTGAATATTAACCCGGTGGGCATGTTGCCGGCAGGAAACTCGCCATCGTAGGTCCACTTGAAAATTAGTCGTGAGCCATCGGCTGTCTTGCCCATGAGAGTAGCATTGTGCCCGGGCCAACTGCCACCAGTAAAGTTCGTGCTGCTATTCCACACCCACAGCGTGATAAATGTGCTTGTAGGAGCACTTTCATAGAACACGCTCAACTCATCGTCGCCAACTGTGGGAGTGTAGACCTCGAGGTCGTCAATGTCAACACCGCCGCCACTGCTGCCTCCGCCACTCACGTAGGTGGTGGTAGGGTCACCTTCTTCCTCGGTGCCGTCATAGCTGAGCTGAGTGGGTGTCACTTTGCTGGTGCTGTACAAGAATGGTCCATCCTCGCCTATCTTCCCTGGCCCATTGAGCACATAAATGCGCATGTTGCCCTTTCCACTAAACGATGGTGTGGTGAGGGTGCCATCGGTCACGGTTATGGTGTTACCTGTAACCACGTCGGTATAAACACCGTTTAGTACTCCACTGAAGGTAGCACCAGCGTTGAGGGCGATGAGAGCATAGCTATCGATGTCGCCACTGGTGTAGCGACGCTTGAAGGCATAGCCGCCACTCGACAAGCAACCACTCTTGCTATATTGTCCCTTGCGCAGTGCGGGCACTGCGGCACGAATCTTATTGAGGCGTTGCAAGTGCTTTACTAGTGGACGGCTCAAGGTGGCAGCCACATTGCCTGTGGCACTGCTATACTCGCCAAAGTCGGTGGTATTCACATCTCCCTTGAGGTAGCCGCCATAATAGGCTCGACCACTATTTTTGAGAGTGATATTAGTACCTTCATCAATGCGCACACCTTTGCGGAATTCAATCTCACCACCCTGGAACAAACATGGAATGCCACGCATGGTGAACATGAGTGAAAGGTTCTCAGCCCACTGGTCGGTGCCACCATTGAAACGGTCGAAGCTGTCGGGACCATAATCGTGGCTCTCAACATAGTTGACGTTGAAAGTGGCGTCGTTGTAGAAGCTATCCTTGTCCATCACACCCCACACTCGACCAGCGTTCTGGAAGTTCCAGTGCACTGTGAAGTCAATCACATTCAAACCACTGGCATTGCTATAGTCGGGTGTGTGATAGTCATTTCCATTGAGCAGAGCATTTTGGCTTCGGGGCTGAGCACTCTCACTCATGTTAGCCTCATGCTCATCAAGGCACAAGCGCTGGTTGTCGAGAGTGGCAGGGTCTGTGCTCTCATACACCTCTACCCCATCCCAGTAATCCTCGCTTGTGTTCCACTGGCTCAGCAGCGATGGAGCACTCTGCCAAGTGTAGAAATAGGGCGAGAGCGAAGGCTGTCCACGATAAGTGACATCGCTAAAACGGGCACACACCTCGGCAAACATGTAGAACGGGCATCCGTTCAAGCGCTTGCTCTTGTACTGCTCGCCCAGAGCTTTAAAAGCCGGAACAAAAGCGGCATTGAAAGTGAGCCTGGAGATGTGACCGCCTGTGTCGATGCGGAAACCATCAACCCCCATCTTGATAAAATTGCCATAGCAATCAATGAGGTAGTTGTAGGTTTGGGGATTCTCAGTGTTGAGGTCCACACAGTCGCCGGCAATCTGCGCCCACCAGCGGTTGGGCTCATCCCAGTTGAAGTTGCCGTAGTGATGCCACAAGTTGTGAGTGTCGTGGTTCTTGCCATCGGTATTTTTCATCTTTGTCAAGCGGTCGCTGTACTGGGCACTACCCCCCAAGCTGGAATAGTTGTCCTGAAGTTTACCGCCTTGCGAAATGGTGAATGGCACCATGCACTGGCTCAAATCGCTCTGTGGCACGCTATAGTCACGGTCGAAGAGCTTGCACAGGTTTTCCTCGCCAAAGTTGCCGGTGTGGTTAAGCACAATGTCGAGGATTATCTTCATGCCGCGAGCATGCGCCGCGTCAATAAGATCTTGAAATTTCACATCCTCGCTCTCCAGGCGCTTGTCCACATGACTCATGTCCATGGCATGATAGCCATGATAGTCATAGCCCGAGGCATTCTGTACCACGGGTGTTATCCATATTGCCGTAAATCCCAGTGCTTTAATGTAGTCGAGCTTTTCTATCAAGCCCTTGAAGTCGCCACGCCACTCTGGGTCCTGATTGGCAACATTGCCCGCGTGATTGCCGTCCCAGCAATAAGTGTTATTGCCAGTGTCTCCATCATAGAAGCGTGTTGTCATAGCAAAATAAATAGTCTCGTCACGGAAGTCGGTGCGCCCACCCACAAATGAGGTGCTTGCCCATGTGGCTATTGCCACAATCAACATTAATACTAAGAGTGATAAGCGTGATGCAACTTGTTTCATGTGTTTATAAGAATTAAGATGATATGTTTTGATAGCAAATTTACACATTGATATTAACCTTAAGGATTTAAGATAATAATTGTTAAGTTAAAAAATCATGCAAACGTTTGCGACAGCTCTTCAACAAAACAATTAATCTACAAGAAAAATGATTTATGTCATTTTTTTTGGTCAATACTTTTTTTTGTTATACCTTTGTCCGTGATGCTTAATTAATAATTTTACTATGCCATAACGATATTTTTTCGTCTCAAAAAAAGATGTTAGAATGAAGAATAAGAAAGAAAGACTGCAATTAATAGTTAATCTCATTAGAAAAAATAGCATTGGAAGCCAAAACGAACTGGCTGTGATGCTTAAGCAATGTGGTTGCGAAGTTACTCAAGCCACTCTATCGCGTGACTTGAAAGCTCTAAAAATAACAAAAGTTGCCACCAACGATGGTGGATACATGTACATTATCCCCGACAACAACGAGCTGCAAAACAGCTTGCTCATGAGCGGACGCGACAGCATGACCGTGCAACAGCAGGTGGGGTTTGTGTCAATAGCCTTCTCGGGGCACATGGCTGTGATAAAGACTCGCAATGGATATGCCGCTGGTCTGGCTTACGACATTGACATGAGCCGCTCGACTGAGGTGCTGGGAACCATTGCCGGAGCCGACACCGTCTTTGCTATCATGCGCGAGGACCTCTCACATGAGGACGCACTCAAGTTCTTCTCACGTTTTGTTCCCATTGAGAAATAACAGCTCACTAGCGAAGACTACATTTTATTAATTTAATACTACACATGATTGACGCAGGAATAACAGGAGGCGAACACATCTACGCGGGCGAATTGGTGAGAATTCTCATCAACCACCCCGACGTGAACCTGAAGTGGATAGCGAGTGACAACAAGCAAGGAAAAGTGGTCGACATTCATCGCGGGCTAGATGGAGAATGTGACCTAGAGTTTAGCGCTCCTAATCTCGAAGAAGTAGACGTGGTCTTCGCGTGCGATTCCCGCGGTCTTGACATGTGCAACAATGCCCTTGAAGAATTCCATGAGCTCAGGGTCATTGACCTCACGCGACATCAAGTGCAAGGATGCATGTACGGCTTGTGCGAAGTAAATCGCAAGTATATGGTTCACGACTGCTATGGCACGGTGACTGTGCCCTGCCCACTCGCCATGGTATCATTGCTGCCACTAGTGCCACTTGCCAAGGCCCAATTACTGCCATCAAGCCCAATCGACATCAGCATCACATGCTGTGAGCGGTGGCTCACAACTGGCACACCTCAAGTCGTTAAAGAAATGCAGAGCGTGCTCACTACTATGCAACCAGGCTTTAACTGTCAAGCTATTAGTCTCACTACCGCAAGCACAAGCAACCCACGCGAAATCAAAGCCTACATCACAATGCATGCCCCCGGGAATGTTCAAGTCATCACCAAGCTGTGTGAAGACTACTACGACGACCACAACTTCACATTTGTCGTTAATCATGAGCCTGATGCCAGCGACGTTAACAACACTAATAAATGCTTGCTTAACTTGCAAAGCGATGGCGATAACCTCAAGATGACAGCCGTTATTGACGGGCTACTAAAAGGCACCGCGGGCAACGCAGTGCACATCATGAACCTGCTCTTCGGCCTGCACGAGCGAGTGGGACTCGCCCTTAAAGCACAAGTATTCTAAATTTTTTATACAACATATAATTTTAAATCAACCCAAAAATACAAAAAAGTAATTTCTACTATGTCGGTAAACAAAGTTATATTACTTGGAAATGTGGGGCGAGACCCCGACGTGCGTTACCCTTCACAAGGGCAAACCGTAGCTTCATTCCCTCTAGCAACCAGCGACCGTGCCTACACCACATCGGCAGGAACTCAAGTACCCGAACGAACCGAGTGGCACAACATTGTCATGTGGGGACGTAATGCCGAAGTCGCCGAGAAATACATCCGCAAGGGAAGTAGGCTTTATATCGAAGGACGACTGCGCACACGCAACTGGGAAGACAAGAACAAAATCAAGCGATACATCACCGAGATATATGTCGACACATTTGAAATGCTAGGAGGAGGACAACGAATGCAGGACGGCACCACTACAGCTCAACCAGCTACCCAACCCGAACAGCCAGCGCAACCTGCAGCCAACCAAACCCTCGAAGGTGACAATGTACCATTCTAAAAAATAGCATTTCAGCAACTTATACTGATAACAACACTGCAAATAAACTGCTTTTTAGCAACTTTTCGCAAAAAACTAGCAAAATCATCCCCAAAAGTTTTGCCAGTTCAAAAAAAAGCAGTACCTTTGCAACGCTTTTACGGAGATTCGCTAGCTCAGTTGGTAGAGCACAACACTTTTAATGTTGGGGTCTTGGGTTCGAGCCCCAAGCGGATCACAAAGGAATTCAGCCAATGCGCTATTGTTTAGCACGTTGGCTGATTTTTATTTTGAACAATCCCCATATAAATCCCCATATCTGGATAGGTTTACATAACTATCACTTCTCACGTTAACCTAAAGCTAAACGATTAACATTCTTTAAGCGCAGAAGTGGGAATAAACTTTTGAACATTTCAATAGTATATTTACCAAATTACTACAGATTAATTATGTTTTATGATGATGTTTTTTGTTAGTAACTTTTATTGACTGCACTCATTGTTGTTAAAAACCTATTGTAACTTTGTCATCAAATATAAACAACCTAAAAATTTAATTTAATTACTATGGGATACGATTCAACAAAACAATATGCCACGATTGCTAAAGAGATGGCATCACAAATAGCCCAAAGCAATAATATATATAATGTGTCAGCAGAGTTATATAATGCATATAACGAGGTGCATTATTTGTATATGCGGTTATCATTGAAGGAATTGTATGAGAATTATCCTAAAAACCAAAAAGTCCTATCATTCGTAATCGATGAGTATGTGATAGACGACAAAGTGAGAGAGGTCTTCCTAACAAAACTTTTTCAAAATGATGATTTTGAGATTGAGTTTATAAAGCGTAATATAGATGGAGCCTACAGTTTTCTTTGCGCCATCCAGACCATTCTCCAGGCTATGTCAATAACTGCACACCCAAGTCAGTATAAGGAAAGCCAGTTGACCACAGCACTTGAGAAAGTTATCAAGCCAGCCATCGAGCCATCAATAAAGAACGTTGAGAATTTTAACTTTGCATTCAATAGTCTAGCGGCAAAAGATGCAATGAGAGCCGCCAAAGATGACCAAGAAAACAAACTAACATATCGGAATTTATAGAACGCCCCCGGCGGAGGAAGCCGCAGCGACAGCAAGTGTAGACCGCCATGGCGATACCCGATGCCGACGTAGGAGTGCTCGGGTGTCGTTATGGCAACAGGTCGGACACCTGCATTAGCGTAGGATTCAGCCGTGCGACTTCGAAGCGTCCACACCACGAGGTTAAGAGCGACACGTCCCGATGACTGGCGCACACGTAGCGCAGCGGAGTTGCGGTAGGTCATGGGCAGCACTCTCACGACAGCGTAACCGACGGCGGAGGCAGGGCAACGCCAGCACTATTGAGTAAGCATCCTGTGTGCCCATTGCACGGTGTTTTGAGGGGAGCGACCTGTCGCAATGAGGGGTGGGAATGAGGGTGTTTCGGCTCGCCGATGATCTTCCGGCTCGTCACCAGCCGCAGGCGTTCAGGTGGCGAGCTCCTGCTGAGTGATACTGACCTATCTCATCTCATAGACGTCAGCATCAGCATCGTGCATCCATTCTTTAATAAAAACTGCACCTAAGAGTATGTCATCCTCTTCCATTTCAATGACAAGATTTTCCTCGGGCTCGGCGAATTTCGTTGTCACTGTCTTATAACCAACATAACTTATCTGTACCTTACTGTCTTTTGAAACCCTGATGGCGAATTGTCCGAAATAATCAGTGGCTGTGCCGGTTAATTTACCTTTTTTATCAAGGACTGTAATAGTTGCCCCTGCCAATGGCTCAGTAGACTCATCGAGGACGCATCCACGCACAATTATTGCGACAGCGTCATTTGGTGCGCAATCAACAGGCTTCAGTTTCTCTTTGCTTTGCTCAACTTTTGGAACATAATTATGTGTCTGTGCCATTGCAGGAGCAATACTTGTTGCTCCAATGGCAAGACCTGCAATCACTGCTGCCTTGCCAAGAATTTGGCGACGCAACAGTTGGCGCTCAATATAGCGCAATTCTTTTTCACACTGAGGGCAAGTACCCGAGCAATCGCCTTTGTGATTACACTCAGCGGGAGTATATTCGATGTCATTGGCCTGTGCAATATTGAGCCTTATTTCTTTTAGCGCCTTACAGATCTGTTTTCCTTTCATAATAAATAGTTTTGTGGAGTTCAACTTCGCAAAGTAAAAGTTTTTTCCATAAAAAACCAAATATTTGCTCATTATTCGGTTTCCACCTGCCCATGAACTCACTTCCTGCGGTTCCAATCAATCCTCCGAGTCAGGAGGATTGATGATAAATCACCAACTCATCACTGTGTCGTAAATCATCTCCGACTTGTTGGTCAGATTAGCGTCAAACTTGACTGCCAGCAGCTGAACGATATGCTCGAGAGCGTCTTTGCAGTTGGTAGTGCAGACGGGCTGATTCTCAAGCCATATCTCTGCTGAGCCGTTATTGATGTTGACATAGATGTTGTTTGGATCACTATTAGCCTGATCTTGACTGATGTTGAAGAATTGCTGTACCATGATAGATGAATTTATGAAGTGAAAAATCGTGCAAGTCGAGAGCATTGTCAAGCGAGTTTGAACAGTGCCAAGGCGCAGCCGATTTTATACAAACATAATTTTTACGTGCGATAAAGTGCACATGCAAACCCACGAGAGGCGCAAGAATTTTGCCGAGAAATACTACCCGCAGGGCTGGAGAGAAATGCGAGTAAGCGAGAGAAAGCTTGAGCTTGCTTAAAGCCTTCCGAGCGTGAGCATTTTATGTATTTCTCAGCAAAACCCGCAGGGCTTGTCCTTGCGCAGTGGGCGATGTGCTAACTTTGCTAAGTAAAAATATGTTTCAGAAATTTCATAAATCAGGCTGCACCGAGGAAATGCTCAAGCGAGCTTGGCGCTTCCTCGGTTTGCACTGATTTTCATCGGTACGGCAATTCTATCAGTCAAGTTGGCGGTTAGTGTTCCACCATCCTTGTAACCGCTCAACATCAATAACGGCGGCATGGAGTAATCAAACGAGGACTAACAAATCTACAGAGCGCAAAAAGTGGGATTTTGGAACATTTGCGGCAAATAAAAATTGGGATTTTGGAATATTTACTGCATATAAAATTTGGGATTTTGGAATTATTGTTTAATTTTGCATCGAAAATCTAATTATATTATGGCAACAACAAGGGTTTTTAAACGAAAGATATATGACCGTATGCTTCAGTGGAAACAAGAGCGCGACGGCAAGACTGCCCTTCTAATTAAGGGCGCAAGGCGAGTTGGTAAATCTACAATAGTTGAAGAATTTGCCATGAATGAGTACGAATCGTATATTCTAATAGACTTCTCAAGTGTATCGGATGAAGTCATTTCACTTTTTAACGACTTGATGAACCTTGATTATATATTTCTGCGCTTACAGGCGATTTACAACGTTGTACTTGTTGAACGCCAATCGGTAATCGTGTTTGATGAGGTTCAAAAATGCCCATTGGCCCGACAAGCCATAAAGCATCTTGTTAAAGACCATCGCTATGACTATATAGAAACCGGTTCATTGATCAGTATCCGCAAGAACACCGAAAACATCATCATACCTAGTGAAGAGACACGCATTGAGATGTATCCGATGGATTATGAAGAATTTCGGTGGGCAACAGGAGATACGGCTACTATTCCACTGCTACGTCAGTTCTTTGACAAACAGATGCCCCTTGGACAGGCTTTACGCAAATGTATGCTTGATTTTCGTCTTTATATGCTAATAGGAGGAATGCCTCAAGCAGTGAATGAGTATCTTGACACCAATAACCTTAGCAAGGTCGACACAGTAAAACGTGAGATAATAGAACTATACTTTGACGACTTCCTTAAGATTGACCCATCAGGACGAGCCTCGCAGTTGTTCCGAGCGATTCCATCAGAACTAAGCAAAAATGCTTCCCGATATCAAGTTGGGAGTGTCCTCTCCGATAGCGAGCGAAAGAATATCATTGAGGTGCTTAGAGCGATGAAGGATAGTATGGTTGTCAACTTCTCTTATCATGCTAATGACCCTCACGTAGGGCTGGCTCTCAATAGCGACGAAGACCGCTACAAGATGTTTGTTGGCGACACAGGTCTGTTTATAACACTTGCTTTCTGGGATAAGGATGTTACTGAAAATATTATCTACCAGAAGCTACTATCCGACAAACTGTCGGCTAATCTCGGCTATGTCTATGAAAACGTGGTTGCACAAATGCTTGTGTCAACAGGTAATAGATTATTCTATCATGTCTGGCCTGCGGAGAACGGGAACCACAACTACGAAGTAGACTTTTTACTCTCGAGAGGCAGCAAATTATGGCCAATTGAAGTGAAATCATCTGGGTATAACACCCATGCGTCTATTGATAATTTCTGCAAGAAATTCTCAAGTCGCATCAGCAATCGTTATCTCATATACACAAAGGACTTCAAAAAGGATGGTGCAACAACTCTATTGCCAATACCAATGACGATGTTTCTTTAGTACATGAGTTTAGACAAAAGGAACTTGCATTTTTTGCTGAACACAAGCGTCTCATCCCCCTCGATGAGATTAAGCAGGTTATACGGCATTTCGTTGTCCCCTCCCCAGGGGATGTACGACAGCGACTTGTCGATTATGACCGGTGCGATGTCCGTGTACTCCTTGAACACCTTTCCGCTGTCAACCTGAAATGCCGCCGAGGCATTCAAGTTGGCGATAGTCTCTACACTATTAAAATTTAACTCCATAATTCTGCGATTTTGTTTCCGCAAAATTATGGAGTTGTTTTAGTCTGTCAAAAGACACTATTATTGCATTTAAGAGCAGAGAATAATAAAAAAAATGAAATTGCTATGAATAATTACTTGTCTTCCAATCCAACTAATTCTATTTCCATAATTAAGTCCTCATTCGGACTTACAATACCATCAATACCTTTCACCCCAAAGCCTTCAGATGAAGGAATTAAAATTATCCATTGTGAACCGACTGGCATATTTTTAACTGCTGATGAGAATCCAGATATGGTATTTTGTAAGTCGAAAGAAACGGATTTACCTTCTGAATCATCGAATATTCTTCCATCAGTATGATAAGATTTATAAATCACCTTTGCAAGTTGGTTTTCTTTCATTATAGGACCTATCCCTCCTCTTTTTACTTTATAGAGGACGCCATTACTATTTGGTAATTCAATGAACCCCTTTTTTATTGCTTCTTTTCTGGCACTTGCATTATATTCAGATATTTCTTGTTGTGTTTTTGGCTTATAGTGTTTTGCCCAGTTTGAAAATGATTCTCCAATAGATCCTGGGATGATGTTTCTCATTTCAATATCAGAATCAAAGTATTCATTAGAATCAATTACATCGCCATTTTTACGATAAAGAGCAAATTGAAGTGTACCAATCTTTGACCAATCGTTTGAAAAAGCATATAATATTTTCTCCTCATAAGGAACATACTTACCTTTTCCTTTTCTATTTGCTCTTGCTGTTGGTGTATCAAACGTAATCTTAACCCAAGCAGTATATGAATAATTATAGTTATTCACTTTTTTTACCTTTTCGTAAATATAATATGTTCGACCATTATTAGTAAACATTTTGATCCAATCCTGAGAACTGGAATGAAATGAAATCAGAATTAGGAGAAATAAAAAAATAATTTTTCTCATTTTTTTGAATCAATAACCTATGACTTTAAATTAATATTTTTACAAAAGTACAACGAATTAATTATTTAACAATAAATATCATAAAAAAACTTCCATATCATTGACCATGAACACGCACGCCAGGCGCGCTTGGCGAATTTGCCCAGAGTTCAGGAGCTTGAACTGCTGCGTGCCTTTGTAGAAATTGTAGCGTAGCGGAACGCAATTTTTCCACTCCTGGATCTCTCCCGATTTCGTCCACAGTTTCAGGTCCACTGGGTCGCCAGCTTTCAGCATCTTGCGAAGCGTAGATATGTGTATCGAGTTAGCCATAGTTCGTTTTGAGTTATGAGTTGTGAGTAATCAGTTGAATGTCGGGTCATATTGTTCGGTGAACACTCTGTCATGATCTACCGTTAGGTAGTCCGTCTGCAGCCAAGTTCGTCTGTCAGCGAACTGGTAAGTGAACTTCACCGTGTTGAGTTCACCGTCCTTGTCGGAGATCTCACAGGTGAAGTCTGTGATGAGCACTTTCGGCAGGTCTGCCAGCTCCACATCCCAGGGTTCCAGCTCATCGTCAAACTCACCCATGCGCACGTCGTGCGAGTAGAACAGCTGCTCAATCCATTGAGCCTGCTCGTAGGTCAGTCCTGCCGACTCCACCTCATACTTCTTCTCGTTGCGCTGGTTATAGAACGTGGAGATGCGGTTCGTCACCGCTATCGAGCGTTCCGACTCCGCTATCTGTGTGGTGACAGCAAACAGCTCGCAGCACTCCCACACGTTGAAGGCGTTGCGGAAGAACATCCTCAGC
>ONEL01000021.1 GCA_900316835.1 uncultured Prevotellaceae bacterium
GGTCAGACCTGCCGACTCCACCTCATACTTCTTCTCGTTGCGCTGGTTATAGAACGTGGAGATGCGGTTCGTGACCGCTATCGAGCGTTCCGACTCCGCAACTTGTGTGGTGACAGCGAACAGCTCGCAGCACTCCCACACGTTGAAGGCGTTGCGGAAGAACATCCTCAGCTGTGGCTCACATGGTGAGACGTAATAGGTGAACGCCCGCGCGCCCACGTGCACGCTGAATGCCAGCAGCCTCGCTGCCGGGTCGATGCTACCCATCTCACGTACCACCTCACAAGAGAGTGATATGTCCACGAGCCTTGCAACGCTGTAGCCTCCTATGTTCTCGGTGGCCACCGTGAGCTGCGCCGGTTCATCCTCACGCTGCGTCACGATCTCATATCGCACACGCTCACTCTGTCCTGCCTCCAGATAGACCGTTAGCAGGGCCTTCTGTGAAGTCATCTTTGATGAGGTGTTCGTGAGGAAGTTGTTACGCAGGAACACTGCTATGTCCCCATCAAAGCGGTGCTCAAGGTATATCACCTTGAACGAGCATAGTTGCCTGGCACCGCTTCCGTCATCGGCCGTGATGGCGAAGTCCATCAGCGAGGAGCCTTGAGAGCGCATATAGTATTCCACCACCGAGCGCAGGTCATAGACCTTGATCTGCCGGTTATATGGAAAATGGCTTGCGGTGAACACAGTGTTGCCAGCCGATGTGAGAGCAATCTCCACCTCGCCATCGGTGTCCGTTGCGATGGCGAGGTCAGAGATTGCTGAGGAGAACAAGAACTGCGGTATCTGAGTTGAGAGTGTGATTGCCATATAAAATATTTTTTGCAAAATTACAATCTATCAATTATTCCATAAAAGACAAACTTTTTATACCTTTGCAAAAAAAAGATATGGAACAGATTTTGTGTCCCCCAATTGATATTGATATTGTAAAAAAACAATTAAAGAGAAAATCACCTAAGAATATCTTGGAATTAGAAATATGCCCAATGTGTAATAACAGAAGGCATAATGGAGAGGATAAATGCAATAATTGTGGTTTTTTTTATGTACCAGTAGGATTCTTATATGAGGAATCCCTTTATGGTGGTAATGGTAAAGATTTTATTAATGAGCTGTTTGATGAGCAAAGAAAATCGATTAGAAACATAGCATTTTCAAGATCAGCAATAATAACATTGATTGCATGTGTAATAATATCGACATTATTGTATCTTTTTTCTGTAAAGAATGTGGGTATATATATAATTGCTGCTGTTTTGCCAAGTTTTTTAATTGGTTATATATTCGGTACACTTTTGAATGAACCTTATAAAAGAGCCATGGAAGATTTAAATAAAAGAGAGCATGATTATTGGAGAATGCAACTTAAATGGAAGAAAATGAACAATCAGAAGGAACAAATGAAAAAACAAAAAGAGATTGAAAAATATGGAGAATTTAAAACAATGACAATTGAAAAATGGCGTAAACAGGCTACTCATAATAAATATTTTCCATATATGAATATAAGTGTACAGGAAAGCAAAATTACTTTTTATCACGAAAAAGGATTTATAAAATATAAGAATTTTTTTATAAAAGCGGCCGATGTCATTGATTGCTCATTAATAGATGATGGCAGGGGTAAAGTGATAACTAAAACAGAAGTAAAGAGGAAGACCTCCAGCGTAATTGGACGTGCAGTTGTAGGACAAGTTGTTGCTGGTCCTGTTGGTGCATTAATTGGAGGTATGACAGCAAAGAAAAAGGTCGAAAACGAAGAAATAGAGGAGCATGATTATAATATTTATATCACAACAACTAATATAAATATACCATTATTGAAACTTGAGTTTGGAGAAAATACAGAAAATGCAAGAAAAGTGTATTCAATGTTAAAGCTAACGATAAACACTAATAAATAATTGTTTTGCTCTCAAATATAAAAAATAGCTTTTAAAACAAAAAATACACTCACAGATCCCATTCGGGGTTCCGTGAGTTTCTATGCGCCATAGTTGGAAACAGCGAGCGAAGCGAGCCGCGCCCCCCCAAAATCGCACCGATTTTACTCGGTGCGATCTCTAATCTCTCTACTCTCAACTGCGACTTTAGTCGCCTTTCCTCTCCTTGTTGCGTGTCGTGAGTTCAAGAAGGCAGTAGCTGCCCATCATCGCCAGTTCTCGGTACGGGTCACACTGCGCCATCCACTCTATAGTGTCGGTTCCAGCTGGTCTATAGTCCTGCACTATCAGGGCGGCCTCCACTGCCAGGCTTTGCAGTCTCTACAGGTCTCGGTCGGTCATCTTGTGGTAAATCATAGTTTCGGGGTTAATTACTCTGTAAAACTCTCATGCCATCTTTGCACGGGTCTTGGGATGTCGGACCACTGCAAAATAACTGCATCCTTGAAGACTGCCTTCAGCTCCACTCCGTTAGCATACTCCCATCCTCGGTGCAGATGGTATTGCAGTACGAGAGTACTGCGGTAGCCGTTGTCCTCGATGACTGCAATCACTTCGTGACTTGTCTCGATGCCTAGATGGGTCAGACTGCACTCGGGAAGCATGGTGCCATCCTTCCACTCAAAATCATTGATTTGTACCATAGTTGAAAAGGGCTTCTTTGTGAGTGTTGGAGATCTCTCGCTCCACCACTCGGTTAAACAATCTATTTACTTGCTCTCGGTGTTTGCGGTGGTGTTCGCTTTCTTTGCGGTGCGCTTGGTGCCAGCCTTGCGTGCGCCTTTCTTCTTGGGTGCGCTCTCTTGGGCGGTGCTCTCCACCGGTGCGGTGGCGTGTTCGGTGCTCTCGGGCTTGCTTGCCTTCACGTCAGCCATCAGCTTGCCATAGACTCCCTTTGGGATGATGGCGCCATGACGTGAGCGCAAAATGAATGCATAGCGTAATGCCTTTACAGGGTTGTTTGCGCTGAAGAAAAACTCCTCACTCTTGTTGCCGGTTAGTAGTTCAAGCCTTATAGATGTTGATATAACTCACTTGGATGCCCATCTCAAAAGCTATGCGCTCGGCTTGCTCGCTCGCCTCGCTCTCGGTGCGTGCCTCAACCTCAAAGGTGTAAACCTCGTTGTCCAAGTCCACCAAGTCGGCGGAAAAATCGTGCAAGACTTGAGCATCGTCAAGCTCGCTTGAACAGTGCCGAGGCGCTGCCGATTTTATGCAATAATTATTGTATGCGGTAGAGCGGTAATCTTTTTTCGATGCTGTGCTCGCAGCTGGCTCTGCTGATACAAAGAATGATATGTTTACTGATGTTCTCATCATTGTCTACGTATGTCGCGTATAATCTTTTTTCGGTGCAGAATAAGTGAGGCGAGGGAAGCGACCGTTAGACAAGGCTTGACCGAAAATAATCCACCCTCTGGGGCTGGCAAAATTTCGGGCGCAGAACTAAATTTTGTGGATTATTTTCAGGTCAACCCGACCTGGGCCTTGTCGGGAGCGGCTCGCACTAACTTTGTGCCGGAAAACAGTTATACAGCAGCGACAGCAGTACGGCAATGATAACTTCAAGGAAATTGTTATGGGAACATCACATAGAATTCTTAAGCAGAGACTGCGTAGAGCCCAGCAAAAACACCATTGGTGCAAGGTGAGAGGAACTACCAAACTTGTTTGAAGGTTGCCGAACCGCAGCCCAATGACGGGCGTAGCCAACGCATGGTGCAAGCACCATACCTATAACAAAATAACCGCCCGAAGGCGGTTTGTATAAATATGACTATAATGTCAATATATGAGTGAACGGATATCACAGGAATTGCTGAATGGCTATGGAGCGGAATTTGTATCATCTAAACTGTAACAGATCCTACCGTTTTTGCTGTAACTGCCTCCACCATTTTTTACAACCAATTTTTTTTGCAAAAAATCAGCGAGTTGCAAAAAAATCTGCAACTCGCTGAAATCTATTCCGTATTTTCAAGGAAGTTATGGCTCATCTGAAATATTGCTTGTGTAATCGTTGGTTACCACACCAAATATTAACATCATACTAGTATAGTCTTGCGCTTCTCAAAATTTATACTTCTTTTCACCAATCACCTTAATATTGTCTCTTCATATACTTATTTTCGATCCTCGTGCTCCATGCAGTACTCCTGCAGGGACTTCTGGTTCTGCCCCTCCTTCTAAAAATTCAAGCACTAGTTTGGTTGGTGTGCCATAATACCACGTCTTACGATTTGTAGATACTATGAGTTTTTAACTAAATCAAAGAAGAAATCATCTGTCTTTTCATCATGAGGATAGAATCGTTTAAGTTTATACACTTTGGTTTTATATTTAATCCCCTGAGGAACAATTATTTCACTATCAAAACAAAATCCCATAACTACTTCTTGAGGATCGTTTTCTTTATATGGTATAAACATGAATAATCCTTCATCCGTCTTTTCTAGAATCGGTGAATACCCCTTATATTCAGAATATTCAATCACAGCATTTACTACAGATTCATCAATATAAAAATTATTACCGGGCAGCCCTGCCTTATTTCCTCCTTCATCTAATAAGAATGCTTTAGAAAACGCTGTATTCATCTGTAACTCTTTTGGGTTATAAATAACGACAGGGTTACCTAATTTTTGAGCCAAATCACTAAGCTCCGCCCCTTGAGGTTTTGAATAATTCATTACGTAATCATCTAATCTGATTTCATCTGCTAAGTACTCAATATTTTCACCAAATGCTAAAATAGAACGACAGCCAGGATAATTGTGTTCATGCTCCGTTTTACTAATTGACAGATGCAATTCTACACATGAACGAAAAAACAAACTTATTGATAGAACATTGTTTTTATCCTCAAACTTAGAACGTGGATGAAAAACCTTAGCTATCCCATCATTTAGAATTAGATTTCTTTCAAGAAAAGAACTATAGTATAAAACTGCACTATGAGCAGCTTCTAACCGATTGTAAATTTCTCGTTGGGCTTTATCATCAATCTTCCAGTTGTTTTGCACGAAGATATTACCAAAACCAAGCAAATCAGACCACATACAGAAACACTTTCTAGTCTTCAGTTTAGGAGGTGTCCCGATTTTCTTTGTTAGATTTGAACCAAAATCCTTTGGAATATTACTAAATAGTTTCCCAAAATCCATATTATAGAGTAGATTATCTATTATCTGACTTAATTATCAATCTTCAATTTGCGTCCAACTAGAATTATAGATACTCTAAGTCTTTGAATTGTTTTTCCGCCATTGTGCAATTATTTTAATCATCATCTTATCTTCTCTACCACAGCAATATTGTTTAATGTCTGCTCCATAATTAAATCTAAGTTGTCAGAACTAACAAGCCTGTCCCTTTCATTTTGTAATTTCTCTTTCAAATAATTGAATCGAGCATCAGCCTCATTCAGAACCTGTGCCCATGTCTTCATGTATAGCCGATAATTATCCTTCTCTAGGCATATTCCTGTTAAGGAATTCTTTATTTGTTCCCCTGCAACATCATCAAAATCTAGACCTATAAGTAAAAAAGTCCAAAATGTAGTAGGATCATTAAAGCCGTCTTGTTTTTTGATAACATTCATGTATTTGTTTATTTGGGTATAATGCTCCATTTGCAATTTTGGAACATTTGTGGGACTCTTTATTTCAACCACAAGGTTTGAGGGTCTTCCTTCTCTATACTCTTGGCCAGTAATGAAAAGATCCATCTCCTTATACTTATCAGGGTGGTTAACATATTCATCTTGACTTACCCCGTGAAGTATATATTTATAACGATTTAAAGCCTCTTGAAACTTCACATTCTCTGCTCCTACAAAACGATACTCCTCACCAAATATCCAATAATGGCTCTCTATTAGTTTTTGTAAATGTTTAACTTCTCCAGCCTTTAATGTGTGGTCAAAATTAACAGCGCGAAGTGCCTGTATAGTCTGTAACCTATCTTCAATCAGTTGTAGCGTAGTTATCACATTTTTAAGTTTTGTCGTTTCAAGTATCTTTGCAAATTGATCTTTGTATTCATCCTCCAAGTCAACTAATGCTCCTAAAATAGTAAAAAGGCTTTCGTTTCTTCCTGTATCCATTACCTGATCAAGTAGACGGATAAAAATTTTTTTCTGAGAAGCATTCAGCTTTGCGAAAACGGCAGGCTCAACTTCATATAGCTCCTTTATGAAGTTTTGCAGATACTTTTTTCGTTCCTTTTCCCAAGGCGTCGTTCCTATAAAAGAGAACAACTTTTCTGATTCATAATCACTTATTAAGACCTCTGCTTTTGCCTTTAAGAACGGACGGCGTTTCCGCCCTAAATATTCATTCAAATTTTCTTTTAATGCTTTGAATATACGTTTTTCTGGTAATGAAGAAAAAAGATTGCGCTCTTCATCATCTTCAATGTCTGCCAAACTATTAAAAAAAGTACTCTTTATTAGCACACTATGCCAGAAACAATCTCCTTTATTATTATATAGTGTGGTTTTCTGATATTTCAAATCACCATTAGCACTCATAAAATATAAACGGGAATACTCTTCATGTGGCTTTACATTCCATTGGAAATAGTATACATGAAATAACTCTACATCTGTCTCTTCCAATTGAATAGGCAAATCGAAAATTTCGCTATCCGCTATGACAGAAGAGCAATCAAGCAGTTCATCATTTATATATAATTTGCATTCTGGATGCACTTTAAAATACCACGCAAATTCTGCTTTTAAGTAAGGGACTAGTTTTTCATCTACCCAATTAGATGAAAGATCATCTGTAATGATATCTTCAAAGATTACTTCTGTCCCAGTTGCAGCTACCGCAACCCTTTCTGGAGTTGCAGCATTATAATCGGTTAATGTTTGTGCATTTATGTCAATTGTGTATTTATAAAATTCATTTCCTTTCTTGTAAATGGTATGCCAAGTTGCTAGGTTTGCAAACTTGAAGAATGTGAAACGTCCATAACCATTCTTACCTCTCGAAAATTGACTATCAACGTTTCCTTTTATGGATTTATGTGATTCGTAGAACTTCTTGAAGACAACAGGTAATTGTTCATGGACAATTCCATCACCATCATCTCTAACAATTACCTGAATAATGCTATCAAATGTCTTTTCGCATATGGTGTTTACCTTAACCTCTTTGGCATGGGCATCGTAACCATTCCAAATATACTCTGCAATGGCTCTTTGTGGTGTATATTTATTCAACACCTTTCTAATCCCCCTTGGGGTTATCTCAACTGATTCTGTTGCTACATTCATAATTGTAAAGCTTATAAGTTCTACTTTAAAAGCGACCACTTCTACATCTGCATCATATTGATACTCTCTATGATGTTTGTGTCAAAAAAAATCCGTTAATTTTATATATATTTTACAGATAGCGACTTTATCTCTTTTTGGACGCAAATTTACAAAAAAATCCCGATTAATAAGCTATTCGAGAAAAAATATCCATACCGCACTGTCTAATCATGTGAAGAATTCGTATATCAACTATTTCGTAAATTGTTTCATCATCTTCTGTAGGAGACAAAGCTTCTCTAATCAAATTGAGTTTTATCATATAGGCAACATTCTTGCATCTACTGGTCATATTTTTGGCTTGATAATAATCAAAATGTATAATCATGCCTTAGTTTCTCCACCTCATTTAAATATAGAAATTCAGAAGGTTGAGATTTTTTTATGTTCCCATCGTAGGTTATGCCTCTGACTGCTTGATATTAAGCACAGCAAGACTTTTTAGCTTTTGCAACTCCGACATAATGAATAATCGTTTCTATTTCATATCTTGTTTATACTATATCTGTTTTCAACAAACTCATTTTCTGACAAAAGCTGATCTATATTTTGGATTTTTGGGGATCTTCATAAGACAATCTTTATAGAGCGCACCATCTCCTCCCAGAAAGTATATGTCACTACAAAAATCTTCCCACCAACCATTTTTGATAGAATCGAAATAATCATTTAATAGTTCTTGCGAAAACACCGGTATATGTTTGTCAACCTCAATGCCTTTGGCCTTCAATTTTTTACAAATACTCTCAAATGTTTCTCCTCTGTTAAATGAGACATTTAGTCTTACGGCCTTTTCTGATACAATTCGCCTCTCCCAACGCTTTTTGTATATTGTCTCCCATGATTCCCGCAAAATATCCATTGCAAAATACTTTTTCCCATAGTCAGATCTTTTAAATATTTCATCTGAAATAAAATTCTTATGGCGAAAATAAAACACCTTTACTTCGGGAAGTTTCTTAAAATCCACACCTTTTGCCATATCTAAAAGAAAACCATGCTGCGCCCCACTTCTCATGAATACTTGCTTGCCGATAACAGAAAGCGAATAGTCATTATTTCTACGTGTCATGGCTCCAGGCATCTGCAATTCGTAGCAAAAAATCACACCTAAAGCATCACTATCATGTATGGGAAAATATCTGTCGGTTTTTCTATCATAACCTGTAGTCGCAAAGAATTTAGCAGTTTCAACGTTTGAGGTTAAATCGAGAAAGCTTGTCTTGTTATAATAATGTTGAGTCAGTCCATACTTGTTCATAAAAATACGGAACATATCATGCATAATCTCAACACCATCTTGAAGGCATTTTATTAATGGGTGTGAATTCAAAAGCATAATCATTTCTTGCCCCCAAATTAGAGGGTCTAAGAAATATGTTTGCTCCTTATTTCTAAAAAGATTTGGAACGCATGGACCTGGGTAGTCTTTAGATTGGCCTCTAAAAAGAAACTTTCTTCCACGCAGATTAGGTTTCAGCGTGAAATGGAATACACCATTTTTATGCAGTTCATTCTGGTTAACAACAAAGGCATCTTGAGGTATCGAGAATTCGTGATTATTGGCAACGAATGGTGAAGCCCATGGAACCCTGAATTGATGGGATGCCAGATCATAAAAATAACGCTGATTTTCTATGTCTTGCAAAAGAATATCTTTGTTATATGCATCTCTTTCTAATTCAAGTATGTAATCAAAAGCTTCGTTAACATCTTCAAATGGATTACTAATCGTACCCTTTTCTGTTTTATCTATAACGCGAACGGTTGATTTCGGAGAATTAGCAAAGTAGTGTTCATAGTATTTAATCTCCTCTTCATCTGTAAGTCTAAATTTCCAACTTAAATCATCATTAACAATCTCTTTGGGTAGTTTGTAGTATTGAGTTTCAAGGTTCAATTCATCCTTGAGGATTTCTTTTGCACGTAACATCAACAATTGTCCAATTCCAGGAATCATTGGCACAGTCAACCCCTTCAAAGATTGTACTACATAACTAAAAGCATATGCATCAATATCAGATTCTGGAGTCCTGAAGAAATTCTCATTATGAATCACATTTTTTTGATAAATTTTTCTGACACCAAAATACACATAATGACGAACACATGTTGGAGTTTCGTTACACATCATTTGATTGGCCCATATCTCGTTAATAACGAGACAATCATCATCCGTAACATCTAGGATGTATGAGGCAACTGCATCCTGGTTCAGTTTATTGACATAAAGGACTTTAATCGTTCCTGAGTCCATGTTCAAGATTTCACATGCCTCTTTAATATACCCTTTAATTACTTGTTGTGCTATTGTCATAAGACGAATTAATTTAAATTCTAACAATGTTTTATACATTTATTTAAGTATTAAATTTGACAACTCAATTATTGAATATCTTTTAATATTATGATCTGATATGAATTCGTTAATCTTCAATCTGTTTTCTTTCTCATAATCAGAAATATCCCAATTTGTGTTTTTTATGTCCACCACATCTATTATTGCTTCAATATATGGCATGTCTATTTCTGAGAAAGAGAATCCATAAATATGGATATTCTGTACTCCTTTTACGCGCTCAAAAAATGGTTTATTTTTCTCAATTATAGACTTAACAGGTTTTTGTTGAGATGCGACTCTATCTATAGCAGCTTCTCTTGCTAACTGTTGATGAAGTTGTTCTGCCAATTCAGCTCGCTCTTCATAGTATTGCTCAAGAACTTCAACAGTTAGTTCTGCTGGTGGATTTGGAAACTCTGGTTTGGGATTCTTACTTGAAATGTATTCATGCGATTTTCCATGACCAAGAATAAAATCTTCATTTTCATCAACACATCCATGAATATGAATAATATTTGATGAAGGGATCTTATATAAATTTTCAAGAGTTTTAGTATAATTAAAAGTAAAAAAAATAGAATCATTTAGTGTTAATTCTATTTTCTTATCATTATTTGGGTTGTTTAGTTGCTTAATCCATTCATGGAAGCGTTCACGAATTTCATTATAAATAGCATTTAATCTGTTCTCTACTTCAATTTGAGCATCGGTCCAAGTGCTATCACAATGTTCTGACAATAAATCTGGTTCGTTTTCATATGCTATTCTACCAGAAAACTCCACAGCATTCAATAAGGCCATATTATTCTCAAAATCACCCCACCAATCTGAATCACAATACCCATAGACTTCTTCAACACTTTCAAGTAATAAAGGATAATTATTATCCAACCAATATCTGAAATCGCTATATTTACTATTAATTTCATGATGGATATCAAACCCATTACCTATAATATATAAATGTTTCATTTGTAATATTATTTTCAAAGCATGTATGTTTGTTGATTTTTGTGTCTTGTGTGCAGCTGAAATCACATGTATACAATGCTGTTTCGTTAGTGAAATCTTATTTGATTTGTATTAAGCACGTCATCATCAATTTCTTCGATATAGAAAGCTCCATAGCTGACATCATAACGTTTAATGATGGTTGCCTGGCCAGTTGAGTTGACTCCGATTATGTATAGAGTCTCATCGTTCACTTTGATTGTTTTAACAAAGTAATTTAATGGCTTTGCTGCTAAACCTTTGTTCCCTAGAACTAATCCAGATATATCAACGAGATTTATTGTGTCCTCTTGACAAACCTCCAAAAGCTTAATTTTTTCTTTTTGAGATATTTGCTCAATGGCCAGTAATGTTGCTCCTTCACTGTCAATTGAAATAATCTTGTTTCGCTTAACCAATTTCTTTAGTTTTTTTCCAAATCCTAGCCAACCGTCAATGCCATCATTTATGATCTTACCAGCCTTTAATATTTCTAATCCGAAACAAACAAGGAGCATTATGACCATACAATCAGCTCCAGCACCAATGTTGACATATTCAACACTTTTGACGTTAGACCCTAAATCACTGTCTTTGATGATGTCATCTTTATCGGATTCTGTTAAAGTGAGTTCATCTGAACTCATCTTTTCTTCATAATTGTCAATATCAAATAAAAGTTCCATAATGTGGTAAAAATTATAAAGTTATTAAAATCTTATATGAGAGCTTATTATAATTTATATCATATAAAGCATATGTTTTTGTTAAACATAAATGTTTCTTAAAAAATTGCTTCCAGAAATAGATTCAAACTTCTTTTTCTTCTATAATTTTAAATCGTTTCTTGTTTATAATTTCATATGACCTACTTTAGGCTCATGGACCTCTACTCTTGTCCAACATAAACTGCCCGAACGTTGCAACCGTTGTGCCTTCCCAGATTGTTTAATTTAGCCCATCCTACACTGCCGCCTGAAAACGCTAAACCGTGAGCCAAATAGGGAGCTGAGGTTGGGAATGAGCGTGACCAGAATAAACCGGTTGATTCATAATCCCTGACGTATTCGCCATTAAAGTAGCCCCCCGCAGGCATGAATATCAACTCATTGTTGATGTTACTTCGAAAAACTCGGCCCGGGATGCCATTACTTAACATCCAACTACTAGAGCAATTATTTATCAGCTCCTCAACTTGCTGGCGTGACGGCATACGCCATCCCGTCCCCAAATTAACAAATGCCACATCATCCTCAGGCTCCAGTTCCATCCTGCCATCAACCACGCCAAAATCTCCATTGCGGCAATATTTTGTAATCTTGGTATAGTCGCCGTTGTCCCACCACTTGTAGTTACCTTGTTCATATCTGTCCTTTTGTGAGATTTCACCCCATGCGTAATACCCACCGCGTCTTGTGGGGTCATTAGCACCGACATTGCAGCAAGCCCACTTTGTTCCCGATGGCAAGCCAAGGTCGATGGCATGAGGATGATTCCCGTCGGGACAAAAATCATTAGAGAAGTAAAGCGCTGACCCATCCCAAGTGGCTTGCATATAATAGGCCTTGCCAGACTCTATGTTTTTTGAATATCTCATCATGTCAATGCTTGTCATTTCCTGCCCGTCAATAATGGCATGGAGCCTAGCCAGTGTAATATGACGGCCAATGGGTATATACCACGAAAGTATGGCTCCCACCGCCCCCGGAGCGATTGTAATATCATCACTTTGGACATCAGTTTGCTCTGTGTCATTGCTTGCAGTACCAGCCTTGGAACCAATTACTATGCTTCCATCAATCAGGTACCAGGGAAAGGTATAAGAAAAAAATCCACAGTGCTTAAAAGTAATGCTTGAAGTTGAGTTGTTATTAACGCTCAGCACCTCATAGGTGCCCAGATGCTTAAATTGTACTTGCCTATTACCGGTGGTGAGGTTGGTTTTGTTAATTATAAACCACATGGGCGACGGCATTGTGTTACCGTTTTCAAGTGGTATTCTCTTCATGCTGCTATTAACGACCACGTTTTGCCCCTCGATATGCGCATCAATTCCTGTAACACCAATAATCTCATATTCAAGACTTTCATTAACCAACGAGGGCATTGTGAAATTGAACGAACATTTCTTGCCATCGGCGCTAATGTCAAAGACCGTTGCCAAGTTCTCAACCTGATAAATCTTGCCGCCCTGTCGCACAAAGAGCTGGATAACATCCCCATCTTTCCACCTGGCCGACAGGTTGAACGAATTTATTCCTTGCGACATAGTAATATCCTTGATTATGCTACCAGGACGCTGCGAAGACATGTCTTCATCGGGAATCAATGCTGTGAAAACAACACTAGGCGCATCTTTTTCATCACAAGATGAGAGCCAAGACATTGTGATTGAAAGTAGTAATATTAAGGCAATTTTTTTCATATTGTCTTGTTGGTGATTATCCTGTTTTAGTGTGTTTCAAAACAGGAAGGTTAATAAACTATAATCGGTTATTTCTTTTCAATTCTCTTCACAGCGTGAATTATTTCGCCAGTCGTGGTCACACCTTCCACGGTGATGGTGTAATTAGTTCTTGGCGCGTCGCCTGTGTAGAAGTTGAAGCGTGCCAGCCTGTTGCTTCCTATTGTAATTGACGGATTCCAGTATATTGTCTCTCTTAGATCGGTGCCCTCGCCCATGCCACCGTTTCCGGTGTCGTAGCGTGGGGCGTAAAACTCGGCGGGACGCTGGAATCCCAGCGGTATAAAGGTCTTGATAGTTTCGTCGGGACGCCCTTTTTTCATTTCGGTGCCATCCTTGGTTGTAATCGCGATAATGCCACCCTTATAATTTCCTCCACCGAATGCCAAAGCCTCGGCACCACGGATGAAATCAATCTGCTTTACAACATCAAACGGATACAATTCTTTGAGTAATCTAAAAGAGTCGTCGGAGGATGAATTCATCAAATTAGCTTCCCCATCCTGTCCCAAAGAATAAGTGAAACCGGCAATATCGGGTATTCGCATTCCTTCAAGAGGTATTCCATCAACCAATATGCCAATCAGTTCTCCACGGTCTCGGGTACTGTACAGGCTGTTGGGTGTTACCACAATGCCGGCAAAATAACGCAAAGCCGTCTCAAAGTCGCTTATGCCACGCTTTTCAAAGAACTGATAGTCGCGTGAGTGAGTTGCGACAAGCTCATAGATGGAGAGTGCTTTCTTGCGACGATAAGACTGCACAACCACCTCGTCGAGCAGCACACTAGCCACTCCGTCGACATATTGCAAGCGGTTCTTCTCATTGCTTATATAGCTAATCGTTAGCCGGCTTTCTTCATCCCAGGGCCGAATGATTTCGCGGGAGAAAGCTAATGGAGCCTGTGTGGGGAAAACGTCCTGGTCGATTTTCAGGTTACTGAGCGTGGAACCTTTCTTGTTGGCGGCTTGGATGATAAACTTGGTGCTGTCGGGGAAAACGACGTTGTTGATTTCCCATCGCCCATTCTCATCACTGGTGACCACATTGGCATAACCAATGCGAGGGGCAATCACTTTTATCATCGCGTTTTTCATGAGTTTCTTGCGCCACTCGGTTCGCACAGTGCCACTGAGGGTCTGTCCCTTCTCAATGGGATATTGTGGTGCCAGTATTTTTCCCAGCAACGCATGAGGCACATCGTAGCGTCGCCAGCCTTGAGTCATCATGAGCAAGTCGAGCTCTTGCTGACGATTGGGCGTGACGAAATACCAGCCGGGATTATTAATGCGCCCCTGCAGGTCGCTCTGAAGGAGTAGATTGGTTAGGATAGAGGTAGTGCTGTCGGGGGCTATAGTACGGTCATCGGTTACGCTCACGGCAAAATTGCCAGTGGCATTGACAAATTCACTCAGGTCAACGCTTGCTTGCACCAATTCGCGGCTGTCGTAGCTGCTCTTGTCACTTGTCAATTTTGTATTGGGCGCGTGCTTGCCAGTGACGAAGAAAAGGCGCTCGCTGAGCATTCTTCCGTTCTCGTTCATCAGCAGTGCCTGTATCACGCCAGCCGGCAGCGTATCGGTCGCGATAGTAACGCTGCCATAGCCTGTGGCGAGCAGGCGACCTCGCTGCTGCACGGCTATCATCGCCGTGCTCTGCTGGCCACCCTTAGCCTCAATCTTCACTGTCTCGTTTTCTTGTCTTACCTGCAGCACAGTAGCATCACTTCTCACCTGCGGCAGGTCGAATGTTTTTTCTCCCAGGTCATCATTTTGGCATACTGCCCGATAGATAATCCCCTCTTGTGGGTTGAACGTGGCGAGCCCCATGCCGTCGTGAGTAGTAGTGATGCTTGCCACCTTGTTGCCGCTGCTGTCAACTATGTCGCCAGTGATGTCGGCCGGCTTGCCGTTGCTGTCCATCGCCTTGAAAGTCATGCGGTTCTCGAAGCCCGGAACGAGATATCCACCCTCGGGATAGAAACTCACGTCGTAGGTCATGGAGCTGCTCGATGGGAAGGTAATGTACTTGCCATAGTTGCCATATTTAACAAAAACGGCTCCATCACGCAAGTCCTTATGGTCTATTTCAATGCTCAAGTTGCGCTTGCCACCTTTCCATTCCACGACTTTGCCACCGGGCAGCTTATAGCTGAACGAGTTGTAGGGACACGGCTCACCCGACTCGGTGTCGAGATAACGAAAGTTGATTTTCATGCTCTCGTTGTCCTCACCCCGGTTTTTCCATTCCAACTCATAGTCAATCTTGCGCTTGATGGCAAATGAACTCGTGATTTTAACCTTCTTCTTGAAAAAATACTGTTCTCCCTGGTTCTGCATGAACATTGTGTAGGCGGTGAGGGTATATTCACCCTCGGCGACCTTGGTGGGGTTGAGGGGGAGATAGCCCTTAAAGACTCCGTCACGCTCCTTGATTTTGATGCGCATCGACACCTCGTTCATGGGGCTAATGAGCTCTACATAGACGAACTTGCTGGCATCAACCGGCTGGTGAGTTGCGGCATCTACCACAAAGGCACGAAGCCACACGGTGTCGCCGGTGATGTAATAAGGTTTGTCGGTCATCACGTGGATTTTCTCCTGCGGATAGTTATAGACCTGCCAGTCAAGATTCTGTTTCATGAACGAGAAATCCTGGCTATAACCATTCACTGCACACATTATGGCAAATATCAGGAAGAGAACATACTTTTTCATCATCATTGTCATCAAGAATTTTACAAAAATAATAATTTTGTATAAAATAAGAAATAATTGTAGCAACACTCTACGATATTAACATTTTTTCAAAAGCTAATCTGCAGGTATGGCACAATTAATTTCCATAGATTCGGGGTCACATAAATACGTTTCTGGACATGTGTCCGTTAGGCATTCTTGAGTGTCACAAATATGCGTCTCTGGGCAAATGTAAGTCTCATAGCACTCTTTCGACTCTGGGGGACAATGACGGGTGCGTACATCACAGCAAGGTTGATACATAGAATCTGTGTGATGGCATATTAAAGAATCTGTGCAATCAGGTATTTCTGTGCATCTGCACGTGTTGGCATTGTAACTTACTTCACATGCTGGTTCATTGGTTTTACATTGGAAATCTTCTGATTTAGCTTCATTGATGCAGTTCTCAGTGCCGGCATGGGTACTTGTGTTACCACTCAGGTTGCTAACCACCTGCTTGTCGAGCGACAAGTCTTTTTCGGTAATTTTTTTCATAATTGCATGAATTAAAAGTTAATAATATTTTTTCTTGTGATCTTGCCTTAGCAATCTCACTTGAGACGTAGATTAATTGGTGGCTCTACTCTTGTACAACATGCACTGCACGGACTACATGGCCTGCGCATCGTTGTTTGCCGCCAATGGAGCAGTTCCCGACATCACCTCCTTTTATATACAGTCCTATACCATAAGTAGTTGTATAGTATGTAACACAGGACCAATACTCTGCTGATGTACCAAAATTATAAATTGTGCTCTCATAACGATAACCTGTAGCAGGGAAAAAGACTGATTCTCCATTGGTTTTGCTCTTGAAAACACGTCCCCACACACCATTCACATTGGTCCAATCGCTATCGCTGTTATCCAACAATTCTTTTAACTGCAAGTATGTAGGCATTCTCCAAGCAGCTCCCCAATTTGCAGTGGCAGCATCATCTTCAGGATCAAGTCGAGATTTACCATCCACATTGTAGTGGTACTTAGTAATCACGATGTTGTCACCGCTCCTCTTACACCACTTGTAGTTATCCCAGTCATAACTTGTCTTGCGTTTTGTTTCACCCCAAGCGAAATAATATCCACTTTCAGCCGGACTGTTGGCCATCACATTACAGCACGCCCACTTTGTCCCTGACGGGAAGCCCATGTCTATGATGTGTGGATGATTTCCGTCGGGGCAGAACGCATTAGAATAAAACAAGCTTGAGCCGTCCCAGTTGACATCCATATAATAAGCGTTGCCTCTGGCGAAAATTTTATGTGATTTCAACACATCATCGGTGCTGACAGCATCGTTATTGATAACAGCCTTAAGCCTGGCATTGTCGATTGCGGCATTGCTCACGCCAGTTGTAGCATCAATTATATCATAGGCCGGAATATACCACGATACTATTGTACCTGTTGCGCCGGGAGCTATTGTAATTTCATTGCTCTCAGCATCGGTTTGGCTATCTTGAGACACTATTTTTCTCGAACTATTGGTGAGTACAATCTTGTCACTATACTTGTACCACGGATTAGTCACATCAAAGCCTTGATGCCTGAACGTGATGCTCGATTCCGAGTTGTTGTTCACAGTCAGAACCTCGTAGACGCACAGGTGGCTGAACTTCGCTTGATTGCTTCCCTTCTTTGCTGTGAACCACATTGGCAACGAGAGTTCGCCATTACCATCAATGCCAACTCGTTTCAGTGAGTAGGATGCAATCACATCCTCAGCATCAATATAAGCTTCTACTCCCGTCACGCCAATTATATCATAGTCACGGTCACGCTTGACCGACTTAGGAAGCGTGACCATAAATGAGCATGTCTTGCCATCGCTGCTTATGTCAAAAACGGTGGACGGACTCTCGGCTTGATACACTCTGCCATCTTGACGGACAAAAATCTGTATCTTGTCTCCTTCTTTCCACCTGGCATTCAGATTGAAGCCATCAGCCGCAGGCACACCATTTATAACGCTGCCAAGGCGTGAGGACGACAAGTCCTCGGCTGGCACCGTGGCGGTAAAGACTGCATGACGCTTTTCAATGTCGTTATCATCGCATGAAGGCAACAAAAATACATATATTAATGTAACTAATAATAAGGTAAACTTTTTCATCTTAGCTGGTATTATATTGTTTCACTTATTCTGAAGTAGAACTCCTTTTTATCCATAACGATACTTTTGCAACAGTATTTTATTATTATAATGTTTTATCTTATTGATTTTGAGCGCTTATAATAAATATTTAAAATTTGGAAATCTTTGATTGACCAGTCTAAACATGAATCAAATTATAAGAAACAAGCTAAAAAAAAACGCAGAAACCAAGAAGATAAAACTTTTTCAACAAATACAATCGATGTTAATGAATCCATTAATCGGTTAGAGTCACTAACAATCACGCATCAACAAATTACTTCAGTTTCTGGAACTTGGCATTCTTTAGTGCATATATTACATATTGAGTCATTTGTTACAGGACAATCATTAACAGAGATACATGCTTCTGTTGCAATACAATCATCTTCCTTCGTCTCGTCACAACAAATTTTATAATTAGAATCTGTGCAAGCATCCGATGCACAAGCAACTTCATTGGTTTCTTCTCTAGTATCAGCAGCACCACTAAGGTCGCTAATCACTTGCTTGTTGAGAGACAAGTCTTTTTCTTTTAAATGTTTCATTTTAGTAAAAGTTTGAATGGTTAATAAAAACGTTTATTTCTTACGTGATTTTGCTTTCGCAATCTTTTATTTGTAAAGTTAATAAATTCGCAGTTTGCAGTAATTGCCTTATTGTACCGTGGAGAAGTTTGTGCCTCTACTCTTGTCCAACATACACCGCACGAACGCTACAACCGTTTAGTCTGCCTATAATTCCCAAAGTATTAACACCCATATTACCATAACGGAATGCTAAGACATAAGCGTAATAAGGATAGGAGGTGTAGAGATTAAAGCGTGACCAATAGTTGCCAGCTGCATCCAGCTCCTGAAAACCATACGGGTTGTACCAACCTGCAGCAGGAAAGAATACTGCTCTGTCGTTTGTTTTACTCTTGAAAAGATATCCCCCCATGCCATTTACTGTAACCCACTCACTTGTGCAGTTTTCATGCAGTTCAGAAAACTGAGCCGTTTCTGGCATGCGCCACTCTGATCCCCAGTTTACGTAGGCGGCATCGTCAGCTGGATCAAGTTCATTTATGTTGTCGACAATGCCATAGTCACTATTTGCGCAGTACTTCGTGATTTGATGGTAGTCACCACCAACAAACCATTTGTAGTTAGAATAAAAATATCCCTCCTTGGGGGAGGTTTCTCCCCACGCGAAATAGTCTCCACATTCTGCAGGGCTGTTGGCTCCCACATTACAGCATGCCCATTTTGTACCTGACGGCAAGCCCAGGTCAATCATGTGAGGATGATTTCCATCGGGGCAGAACTCATTGGAGAAATAAAGATTTGAACCATCCCAATTGGCTTCCATATAATAGGCATTGCCACGCACTAATGTTTTGGCTGAACTCAAAGCATCAATGGTGGTTACAGCATTGCCATTGACAACGGCTTTCAGCTTGGCGTTATCGATTGTTGCTTCGGTTGTGCCACCAATTTTATTATCGGCAGGAATATACCACGACACTATCGTGCCCGTCATGCCAGCAGGTATAGTGATTTCTCTGCTCTCACTATCGTTTTGACCATCTTGACCTGCCGAAATATAATTTCCAGTGAGCGAGATTTTATCGCTGTACTTGTACCAAGGAGTCATCACATCGAATCCTCCATGCTTAAACGTGATACTTGACTCAGTGCTGTTGTTCACATAGAGGACCTCGTAGGCACATAGGTGACGGAACTTCGCTTGGGTGTTGCCCTTCTTGCAGGTGAACCACATTGGCAGCAACGGTGCACCGCTACTGTCAATGCCCACTCGCGTCAAGGTGCACGAGGCAATAACATCGTTGCCATCGATATAGGCTTCCACCCCTGTCACGCCTATAATCTCATAGTCTTTATCAGGTTTGACATTCTTTGGCAACACCAGCTCGAATGAGCAGGTCTTGCCGTCGCTGCTTATATCAGAAACGGTGGACGTGCTCTCAGCCTGATACACCTTGCCGTCTTGACGTACAAAAATCTGAATCTTGTCGCCGTCTTTCCACTGGGCATTCAGATTGAACTCATCACCATCTGGAATGCCATTTATAATACTGCCAGGCCGCGAGGACGACAAGTCCTCGGCTGGCACCGTGGCGGTAAAGACTGCCTGACGCTTGGCAATATCATCTTCACAGGATGTGAACAGCGCCACTACTATTAACATAAATAATGTGAAATACTTTTTCATTTTGGTTTAGTTTAAGTCTATTATCATATCCTGTAAAATAATGGATTTAAATAAATATATAGTCAACAAACAGGCTGCAGTTATCTGCTAATAATTCATTTTATCATAAATAGATTTGCTCTCCCTTATTTATGGTTCATAATATCGATTTTTTCAGTGAGCAAATACACCCTTACACATCAGGGTTTTGCAAAAAATGCGCAAAATCCTGATCCTGTCCATAAAAGAGATACAGTCAAATGGCATCAGGGATCAACTTTTTCAGAATCAAACTCAATTATGAAGCTCTGGACTTCCCCCCCCAAGTAGATTAATCATATTAATCAATTGTAGCAATCAACTATATTTAACAATCTACCGTCTCGACAGGTATCATGCAGCCTGGAACGTAGGAGCATAATTCACAATGTGATTCATCTGTTTCTAGGCACACACAAGTGTTTTCATCCTTTGTCGCAGGACAATCATTAACAGAGACACATGCTTCAGATGCAACACAATCATCTTCCTTAGTTGCAGCACAACAAATTTCAAAATGAGAATCTGTGCATACCTTTGTTGCACAAACAACTTCATTAGTTTTAACTTTAGTGTCAGTACTACTCAGTTCACTCACCACTTGCTTGTCAAGAGACAAGTCTTTTTCAGTTACTTTTTTCATAATTTAAAAAATTAAAAATAATTAATAATTAAGTTATTTAGTCTCGTAATTTTGCTTTCGCAATCTCACTTTTATGATTTTTTTCGCATAGATAAACTTGCCTCTACTCTTGTGCAACATAATTCACGGCACGAATATTATAACCAAAACTCCGCATTGAAATGGCACCTCTTAGAAAGCCCATGTTTCCATAACGGAAACATAAACAAATGGCAACATAAGGTCTGTCATAATCTAGGTAGTCAATTGACCAATAGAAGCCACCTGTATCCAATTCCTGAAGCCCATTGTTGCCGTAACAACCGGCTGCAGTGAAGAAAACGGCATCGTTGTTTATATTACTCTTAAGAACATAACCGCCCATGCCGTTTATTTTAGTCCACTTGCTATTGCAATTGTCCAGCAGCTCAAAGATTTGAGCATATGACGGCATGCGCCAATCAGTACCCCAATTTACATAGGCGGCATCATCCTCAGGTTCAAGTTGTGTTCTGTTATCGACAATGCCATAGTCACTATTTGCGCAGTACTTCGTGATTTGATGGTAGTCACCACCTATGAACCACTTGTAATTATAATCCCCAAAGGCCGACTTTGGATCTGTTTCTCCCCAAGCGAAATAGTCTCCACAATCAGTTGGGACGTTGGCACCTATATTGCAGCATGCCCATTTTGTCCCTGACGGCAAACCCAGGTCAATCATGTGCGGATGATTTCCATCGGGACAGAATTCATTGGAAAAATACAGAGTCGAGCCATCCCAGTTGACTTCCATATAGTAGGCATTGCCACGAACTAAAGTTTTTGCCGAGCTCATTGCGTCGATAGTGGTTACAGCATTGCCATCAACAATAGCCTTTAGCTTAGCGTTGTTGATTGTAGCTTCCGTTGTACCATCGATTTTATTTTCGGCAGGAATATAATATGAAACTATCGTACCCGTAGTGCCAGCCGGTATTGTGATTTCACTGCTCCCGGGATCGTTTGAACCATTGTGCCCTGCTGAGATATAATTGCCCATGAGCGATACTTTATCGCTATACCTATACCATGGAGTTGTCACGTCAAAACCACCGTGCTTAAACGTGATACTTGACTCAGAGCTGTTGTTCACATATAGAACCTCGTAGGCACACAGGTGACGAAACTTAGCTTGGCTGCTGCCTTTTTTTGTCGAGAACCACATTGGAAACGAAACTGAGCCATTGCCGTCTATACCCACTCTCGTAAGATTGCACAAGGCAACAACATCATCCCCTTCAATATACGCCTCCACTCCCGTAACACCTATTATGTCATAGTCCTTATCACGATTGACCGACTTCGGCAGCACGAGCTCGAAAGAGCAGGTCTTGCCGTCGATGCTTATGTCAGTAACGGTGGATGGACTTTCGATTTGATAAACCTTGCCGTCTTGAAGCACAAAAATCTGTATCTTGTCGCCTTCTTTCCACTGGACATTTAAATTGTACCCGTCAGCAGCTGGCACACCATTTATAATGCTGCCAGGCCGTGTGGATGACAAGTCATCAGCAGGCATCGTGGCAGCAAAAATTGCTTGCCGTTTGCTAATATCTTCTTCGCAAGATGTCAACGCGAATATAAGCATTAACGAATATAAAAATAGGGCTATCTTTTTCATTTCCGCTGATGATTTGAAAATTTCACTTCTTATAATGTTTATGATTCTATTAATTTGTTAAAACCATAAACAATCAAACATTAACACAGAATTCTTGTTTTGGGAACTTGGCATGTGTTGTTAGTACATCTTTCACATAACGAGTCATTTGTTTCTGGGCAAACATCAACAGAGATACATGCTTCTGTTGCAATACAATCATCTTCCTTCGTCTCGGCACAACAAATTTCGAAATTAGAATCTGTGCAGACATTTGATGCACAAATAAGCTCATTATTAGTTTCATCTCTAGTGTCAGCATTACCACTAAGGTTGCTCACCACATGCTTGTCGAGAGACAAGTCTTTTTCAGTTATTTTTTTCATGATTTAAAAGAATTAAAAATAATTAATAATTAAGTTATTTAGTCTCGTAATTTTGCTTTCGCAATCTCACTTTTGTAGTATCTTGTAAGGAAATTATACACTACCATCTCGTTAAGGCGGTTATTGCTAGCAAAGAGCCTGTTCATTTCCATGTGAATGTAAGATGGAATGTTCAGTTTATTCCATGGTGATTCACCTATTATGGCCGCAACAGTGTTGGTGTAAGTCTTGATAGATTTACTTATTGATAAAGTTCTGTCATCAAGATTGTTGCCTTGTATTATATCACTCACAGTGTTTCTCTTTTTCCTATATGCCTCATTGAGGCTCTTACTGTTGTGGATATTGAATTTGAACTCCCTCAAGAATGAGCCATTCATTTCCTCAACAAGAGCCATTTTTCGCTCCAAGTCAAGTCCCAGGCTTGAGAGCAGTGAGTCGACAAGCAGGAAAGAGGCCTTCCATCGCATCGCTGGGTTGTCAATTGATAGCTTCAATATTGCCGCGACACATTCACTGCCGGCATGGAAAACACGCTCTGAGAGTTCAATGTGCTTAGCCCCATATCGTTCAATCTCCCTTTGGTAGGTGTCGATAACCACTTTATATACCTCGCAGTTCTTAACGAAAGGGGAAAGTTGCTTTCTTGCCAATGTCACTACATCGCCAAAGTCATTGATAGAGCGCAGCAGGAACCTCACCCTGAGGTGGAAGTCGGGGTCGGAATATCGAATAAAGAACCACGCCACTATTATCTTTTTCTCCAAGAGACGATGAGCAAGTGGCAGAATCTTATCCACTATCAAACTGTCGCAAGTTTTCACCCCACAATATAGCTTGAAGAAAAGCCACTCGTCACCTGGCATGAAAGTCCTTTTTATGTTGCCTGCGTTATTGCTCATGACTTTAAACGTATTAATGGGACAATAAACTCATTCTGAAAGCTGTTGCCACTACAGTCGGTGACCACATTTTCACATTCAATGAATTCCTCAATAAGGACCCTACTACTATGTGTAATCTCATTGATAAATGCCTTGATACTGAGGTTACTATTAAAGTCAAGCAGCAATTTATTGTCGCCAGCGACAAGCAGTACTCGGTCGGGCACATTGTTAGTTTCTTTCCACTCAACCAGCTTCTCGCGTGAGAAATGTTTATTGTCGGCTTTAATGTCGCTTGTCTTGAGTGTCCATCTCTCGGGTGAGAGTGTAATGTTCTTGTAAACAACACGGGGCAAATGATCAAAAATCCTATCAAGTCCTTGCCAATAGAACCCCAATGATTGTATGCATCCTTGATTCTGCAACTCGCACAATAACCTGTAGACAGGTGTTCCCTTGTTGAAGTTGTGTGCGGTAGTGAGACGAGGCACAATCTCTTTTTTCATCCTTTTAGAACGTAATACAACTCTATTATTGCTAACGCTCACCATTAGGTCATTGACAGGAATCACCTGATCATCATCAAGAGTGGAGTTTGTTAGATAAGTTATTTCATGCGACCGCAAATGCGGTCGTGAAAGTATGTTCCCTGTCCTTGCCTCGGGCACATGGGCGATTTCAGCTACAATCATGTCCTTGAATGCTTCTTTTTCGCTGTCGGCAATTTGTTGGACTATTTTTCGGATTTCATAATGCCCACCGGCAAATCGTCCAAGCAGGTTTGCGGCCGAAGAGCCAAAGAAATGCAATCCTTGAAGCTTATATTCACCCGACGCGTCATCGACGCCTGCAATGCTGAACATCGCTGCCATCGTGGGAGGAAGTTTAGTTACGGGCTGTGGCTCAATCTTGAAGTCTTCTGTCTTCAGCTCTATGACACCTTTCCCTGACGATTCCACCAGTTTACGGAGTAATATATTAGACAGCGGAGTAATGGGCAGGCTTGAATAAGACTTTTGTGAGATGGGCGGTTGTATGCCGGCAATCAATGGATTATTGACAGCGCTTGATTTCACATAAAATCCAACTCCCACTTCGGGATCCAAGGCTTCAATCAGAGGCACCTCTTGTTGCTCATATCGTGCCGTGAACCGCTTTTTGAAATTTGCCATTTCCGTGCTCTCTCCCGCACTGCTGAAACGGAGCATAAAATCAATCGCATCCTGCAACTGAGGTATCAATGTGTCTTTATTCAGACAGCCTTGTGACAATTCTCTAAAAGTGTCTAATTGGACAAGGAACTTATCATTTATTTTGCCTAAGCCACAATCCTTAAGCAAGACTTTTACATCTTGTATGGTCTTCATGTTTTCTTCGTAATTACGATTTGCATTTAGTTCCCATAGACATGATTTTAGTTGCTTAAGTTTGGTTCTGATTCCTACTTCTGGCAGATGTGTCATCAAGAGAGTGTGATATTCTTCTCCTGTGACAGAGGGGTCAATATTGCTAATTAACAGCTGATTCTTGATGAGGGATAGCAGGTAATCGGTCAAAGCTGAGTCGCTTATTTCATAAACATCCGTTATGCTCTGTTTTAGATCTTCAAAACTTATTTGTCTTTTGCATAGCTTTAACACCTCTCTTAAAATTGGTGTGCATTTGACCGAACTTATTTGAAATTGAACACCCTGTGGGGTATAACTACGAGTTATATAGTGATATCTTCCACCAACACTCAACAATGTGTCATTCGTTCGGTAGCTGAGTTTCCTTAGAATTTCATTGTCTGATAGGAGAATCTGTGCCAGGTTGTATAAGCAAAGCATGTCAACACGGTAATTCTCCTTGATATTGCTGGATACCAGGAGCTTATGCCTATCTGCCAATTCTACAGTTGAACATGAAGCGAAATAACCAAATGGTGTGCAGCGGGTTGACATCCTCTCAATATATTTAGTAAGCCCAGCTTTCAGTCTCTCGATTTTGATTTCTTTTGTCATTTTACCGGTCAAGAAGCGGTCAAGTTCCTGTGCCAAGGCTGGAGAAGACAAGAAAACCGCATTCCTGAAGGTGCGGTCTGTAATTATCTTCTCAAACTCTTCGTCCGAGAAAAGCACATCGTTGAGAATGCTGCAAGGCATTAATGGCATTCGCAACACAACCCGATTGGTGGAAAAATATTGTATTTTGTCTTTCCTCATTGCCATGGCAAAAGTAGTAATTTGTTCAGATGGGTTTGCTCACCCAAAAGATATAGACCGGCACCACTAATGCCATCAAGAATACCACCAGACTCTCTAAAGCCTCCATTCTCGGGATCATAATACAATAAAGTGTGACGACCTTGGTCATCTATGACTACTCGGCTTAATGTGTCCTTTTCCCAGTAATCGGCAGCGTCAAGCAACTCTTTCATTCCAAGCGCAATTCCCTGACTGCGGAAGATTTGAGCAATTCCCACTGAACCGTGGCACACACAGAAGTCATTCACATGATTGGCTTTAATGTCACGGCGCCTGGCAGAATAAAGCAGAACTTGTATAGCAATGTCACGGACCGATGAATCATGAAGTGTGTTTCCTGCCTCAAGCAATGCAGTTGCAACTCCCAAATCTCCATAGCACCATGCTAAGCGGCTGCGATGTGGGTAATCATCACATTCGATAGAAGAAGATGCAAACCAGCATCCCAGTTTATCAACATCAACCCTGTTGCTCAACAAATATTGAACTACACCTTGTAGCATTTGTTTGATTTTCACATTGTAATTCTCGCTAAACGCGCCCGATTTTATTAATCTGCATAAAAACGCCACAATACTGGAAACGCCATGAGAAAGTGAAATGTTAAATGGTTTTGATAGTTTCTTTTCATTATATCTCCATTTCACGATTGCACCATCAGAAATCTTTGATTTGTCAAGATAATCAACAATCTTACTGAGATTGGACACTGAGTATTCTTTGCTTGAGTTGTTTCTCTCAAGTAGGTAGAACCCTATACCAATCAGGCCATGCAGGAAATCAATGTTATTATCTTCAACGAATGATGCTAAAGAAAGAGATATTACAGGATCTATTGAGCCAAGCGCAGAATCAACTCCGCTAATAACCCCATCTTGCTGTAGAGTAAGTAACCCTACACCGAGACCAGCAAGTCCATTGCAATAGGTGGCGATACGAGGCTGCATGCTTAATGACTGCAACATCTTCTCCAACAGACCATCTGCAATAGATTCGTAGTGAGCATCTATCCTTGAGTAATGGTAAAGGAAGATTATGTCACCTAAATCTCCACCAAGAAGGCTGTAATTAAGTTGCTTGCGATTATTAAGCCTTATGCTTATATTTGCCGCAAAATCCTGTAATATCCTTTCAATCTGCCTCATGCTTATTTACCTTTCTCTCTAACTTACTGAAAAGTTTCCAGTGTAGGTGTAGCCGTAGATACTGTGAATGGTTATTGTGTAATAACCAGCGGGAAGTCCGGTGTAGATTGTGCTGGTATACCCAACGTGGCTTTCACCATATACAAAATAGCAAGGTGTGCCGAGAGTGTCAATATACTCTAAGTCTATTGTGCCAGTAGAACCAAAATAGACATAGAGTTCATTCAAATCATCATTGTAAGTCAAATAAGGAGGCTCGATATAAACTTGATCATGACCTTGATTGGTTTTAGTCTCATGAACTACAATAACATGATCTCCATAACATGGTAGTGCTAAAAATACGAAAAAAATAAATAATAGATTTGTTTTCATTGGAGATTATTTGATTAATATTTTTGCTTGCAAAAATAAAATGAGTTTCAAAACCACGCAAAAAAATAAATTCAACACCAAAAGAATGTTTAATGCAGAAAATCAAGATGTTTCAATCTATACAGTTTTAAACAAATGCTAAAAAAAACTTAAATGGATTCTGGCCCATTCAAACATTCCGCTTTCAATTCATATACAACCTTTGGTAGTGATTTGTTTGTGCCAATCTTTTTGGCAATTCTTGAGAATATGGTAGCCATGGTTTTTGTTGTAGTACCCATAATAATCGCACAATCAATATAATCAAATCCAAGACAATTTAAAATGGTTATCTTTAGATATTTGTCATTTATTGAAGGATATAACCTTTTTATTTTATTAATAAACCCTTTATAGTTATCATTAACAAATTGGAACATGGCATTCCAATAATGGTCATTATTTTTATATTCAGATATTATAGAATTAAATAACTCCTTAAATTTTTTATCACTATCTCTTTCAGAAGCCTCCAATAATTTGTCCATTATCTCAATATGGTGCGCTACTACGTCTTTTAAATAAGTATTTTGAGTCTCGTTGATATACATTTGTTTCTTTGCACCTCTGTTCTCTGTGATTTTATCCTGAAGTAAACTGATGGTGTTAAGCAGTTGGATTTGGTTGGCATGCTCTTGGTCGTAATTGGTTTTTAAGGCAAACATCATCTCTTTCAAAGCTTTAGTATTTTGCCTTTTTCTAACCATAAAGAAAAGTATTATACAAATAATAATAATGAGCAGTGAATAAATGAATCTTGTCGAATATTTATGATTTTGAAATTGTTTTACAACATTTTTTTTGGTGTTTTCTGTATAAACCCATTCTTTTTTGATTAAATCATCTAATGTACTACTTTTAGAAACAGAATCACAAAGATTGTTATATAATGAAATGTATTTCTTATAATTAGCTTTATCATCACTTAAAGCAGATATTTCAGTTTGAGTCAAATAGCGAACTGCAAGTAGTTGTTTGTCATTGGTGTTCTTATTAGTTTTCGAAAAATAATAATTAGCAGAATCAAGGTTGTCAAGCGCACAAAAGGCTCTTGCAGCATTGTAATAGCAATTGTCGTTAATATAATTAACTCCATTATTGATGCAATAGATGGCAATGTCTTTAGCCATAATATAGTCTTTATCATAAAAATGTGACAATGCTAAGGATGTCATACATTCATAATACTCAGAACTATCTCCAATTACTTTGGCTTCTTCAATGGCTTTTAATAGATGGAACTTGGCTTTACTCTGGTCTTTGAATCTATAAATATTGCCTAAATAGGAATTACAAAGCATTGTCATGCGTTGATCCTGAATTATATTATAATAATGAAATGCTTTTTTGAATTTTTCAAGGTCAAGATTATTACCAGCATAATTATTATAATAGAGCATTCCCATCCTAAAATTGATTTGTGCAAGGTTTCGGTAGTCAGTAGTGTCAGCATTATCTTCGGCTTGTTTATACCACTTTATGGCCTCAATTGGGTCGCCCATGTCCTCAAATGCACCACCTTTATATAATAACGAGCGAGTATAATGCTCACGGTTGTGGTTATCGCTATAATATTCGACAGCTTTGCTTATTAGCGTATCGCCAGTGAGAGGAATATTGCATCGAAACTGTGCCTGTGTGAGTAATAGGGCATAATATGCCTTATTCTCGTCGCCTTGAAGAGAGTCACGGTTTATGCCTTGAAGAATGATGAGCGAACTGTCTGGATTGGTCCACATAAGCGTGTCGGCAAGCACCAGCCGACGGTCCGCACTGCGCCCACAACTCATCACAAACGAGAGAATCAATATAGATATTAATATGTATAATAATTTCCTCATAATTGTTTTGCAAATATAATTAGTTTTTCTATAGAACAAGCTTTTTTATTCAATAAAAAAGTATAAAGAATTTCTATTCCAATATTCTACCAAATTCAGTGGTTTATAAATCAAAGACGCATTTGTAATTATTACTTGATAAAAAAGATGTCGCCAAAGACCCGCCAAAGCTGTCAATTAGCACGTTTACCAGCTTTCCTCGTTCTTCTTAGGATATAGTCACTGTCAAAGTCAAAGCAATAATCATTTACGTACATTTTCTTAAAGCTTTTCATATATCATATATTATATTGCCCCATAATTTATTAAATAATTCGTCAATTTTTGTTGTTTATTGACGAATTATCATTATATTTGCAATCTAAATCAGATAAAGATGCGAACACTATCATTTAAAACACCAGATTGTGAGTCAACTTTGACCACGAAATATTTCTTTCATTTAATGCCCGATTTGCCAAAGTCAACGGTCTATTCACGCATAAGGTCTCTTGTAAATAGTGGAGTCCTTAAACGAATAGGGAGAGGTGTTTATGAAAGATCCGATAATGCAGATTTTGAGTTACACATTTCACAGAAAATGAAAGATGTCGCTAAAGAACTCTCCCTGCAATTTCCCTACATAGATTTCTGCGTTTGGGATTTGACTCCAATAAATTCATTGGCTCAACACCTTATAAATTTCAACATTTGCATACTCGATGTTGATAGGGATGCAGTTGAGGCCGTATATCAGCAACTACGCGAGATGCATGAAAAAGTTGTAACGACAAAACGCATGGTCGATAATCTAGCCGACTATAACAGCTATATATTGGTAAGAAAACTCGTTACTGATTCTCCTCTGATGAAAAAATCAGAGATCAAAGTTCCCACTCTTGAAAAGATCCTAGTCGACATTGCCTGTGATAAAGAGTTTGCTACATTTCAAGGATATGAAATACAGCACATATTTGATAATGCATTAGCTCAATATATAATAAACAGAAACAAGTTGCTGCGATATGCAGGACGCAAAAACCAACGCAAGAAGATAGAACAGCTATTAATTAATAATTCGTCAATAAAATAAGTTTACTGACGTATTATTAAATACAATACACAACAAAGGATGCCGAGAAAACTGGTGCTTTGCCTAGAATAATCAGCGCTATGGAAACCTTGGACATTCTGAAAGAATCTCACACTTATCAACAATGCATTTTTACACAAAGTGCTTGGCGAGTTAAAGAGCTCACCCGATAAAAGGTGGGGGCAGATAGTTGTGGAAAGCAGATTTTGTTGCTGTCTCAGGTTTTTTTCTCCAATATATGGCGAATTTTGTCCTAAATGCTAAAATATTGTACCTTTGTCGGCGATATGAGACGAGAAGAATTGATACTTGACTGCCGTTATTATAATGGCGAAGGTGAGCCGCCTGAGGGTATAGACAGCCTCATGTGGGGATATGAAGAAGCATGGGTTAGAATGGTCTTAGAGAATAGCCCTGTTTTGCAAAAACACATTAACTATTATACTCGTGAGTTTGATTTACCCAACCTCTTGCCTGAAAAAGATGATGGCACCCCAACAGGATTAAAGGCTATTCTCTGGAATAGACTGGACTACTGGAGTTATTATCCTGCCAACGCTGATGAATTCAAAAAATGGTATCTGGAACAATATGTCGCTAGAACTAAAACACATCGTCAATTATCTCAAACGGGACAATGATTTAACCCATTTCGGTCATTAAGCCGACAGTAGGTTAGTTTAGATGGCTTTTTCGAATGTAACAAAGTGTATTTCATGATGAGAAGAGAGAATATTTCGACGTGCCATGAGTTGATGGCAGTAATTGAGGAGATGGGGTTCTTGCCGTTGCTCAGCAGTGGGATTGCCGGATTTAGTGCCGAGGAAATGGTAGATGAAGATTGTCGCTATGTTACCTTTGACGATGGCGGATGGGACTGGCCCATGTGGAAGTGGAAGGGTCCCATTATCACTGAGGGCGATTGCGTGTACGGCAAGTTTTTCGCGTCGAAGGCTGGCTTTGTGAGTCGCCGCTGGTGGAACGACTTTTGCAACTGGCGTCGCAGCCTTAGTGCTGAGCCTGCCGAGGGGTCGATTGAGCAAGCTATCCTGCTCACCTTGCAGGAACACGGGAGCCTTATCACTCGTGAACTGCGTGCATTGTGTGGTTTCACAGGTCCCAAGATGCGTAGTCGCTTCGACTCTTATGTCACCCGCTTGCAGATGCAGTGCCGCATTGTCACTGAGGATTTCATCTATCCTCATGATCGTCATGGTAAAGAATATGGCTGGGGATGGTCGTTACTCACCACACCCGAGTTGCTACTTGGCCCCGAGGCATGCCAGTGCGAGCACAGTCCTGAGCAGTCGAGGCATCTCATCCTGGAGCATCTTGTTAATGTCGTGCCAGGCGCCAGCGAATCACAGCTGGCAAAGCTATTATAGAACCTGGTATTGCTACACTTATAGATAAAAAAACAGCCTGTGGTCAAATGACCTACAGGCTGAGTTTTTTTAGTGTGAGCTATTAGAGAATTACTCTCCCTTCTCGAGTTTTTGCTTGAGCTCGGCAAGAGCATCGATGTCGCCCAGAGTGGTCTTCTCGATGTTGCTTGACGATGCTACGGGCTGCTCGTCGGCTGGCTGCTTGCCGGCAGCTTTCTTAGCCTTGCGTGCTTCGGCCTTCTGCTCATCCTCGAAGATGCGGCTATGGCTCAAGATGATGCGCTTAGCATCCTTGTTGAACTCGATAACCTTGAATTGCAATTTCTCGTCTTGCTTGGCTGGAGTTCCGTCTTCCTTAACAAGGTGCTTGGGAGTTGCGAAACCTTCAACGCCGTAAGGCAGGCTGATAACAGCGCCCTTGTCGAGGAGCTCGGTGATAGTGCCCTCGTGGATGCTACCCACGGTGTAAATAGTCTCAAAGTTATCCCAAGGATTGTCCTCAAGCTGCTTGTGACCAAGGCTCAAGCGGCGGTTATCCTTGTCAATCTCAAGAACAACAACGTCGATGTCGGCACCAATCTGAGTGAACTCGCTTGGGTGCTTAATCTTCTTGGTCCACGACAGGTCGCTGATGTGAATAAGACCATCAACGCCTTCCTCAAGCTCAACAAATACACCAAAGTTGGTGAAGTTGCGAACCTTAGCGGTGTGCTTAGAACCAACGGGGTACTTCTCTTCGATCTTGTCCCAAGGATTCTCTTTGAGCTGCTTGATGCCAAGCGACATCTTGCGCTCGTCACGGTCGAGAGTGAGGATAACGGCCTCTACCTCGTCGCCCACCTTGAGGAAGTCTTGAGCGCTGCGCAGGTGTTGCGACCAGCTCATCTCGCTCACGTGGATAAGACCCTCTACTCCAGGAGCAATCTCAACGAATGCGCCGTAGTCGGTCATAACCACTACTTTACCCTTAACCTTGTCGCCAACCTTGAGGTTCTCATCCAGCTTGTCCCATGGATGTGGTTGCAGCTGCTTCAAGCCCAGAGCGATGCGCTTCTTCTCCTCGTCAAAGTCGAGGATAACAACGTTAAGCTTCTGGTCGGGCTCTACGATGTCGGCGGGGTTGTTTACGCGGCCCCACGACAGGTCGGTGATATGGATAAGTCCGTCAACACCACCCAGATCGATGAACACACCATAGCTGGTGATGTTCTTAACAGTACCCTCAAGCACTTGACCCTTCTCGAGCTTAGCGATGATTTCCTTGCGCTGCTGCTCAAGCTCGGCCTCGATGAGTGCCTTGTGAGAAACAACAACGTTCTTGTACTCCTGGTTGATCTTAACAACCTTGAACTCCATTGTCTTGTCGACAAATACATCATAGTCGCGGATGGGCTTAACGTCGATTTGGCTACCAGGCAAGAAGGCCTCGATACCAAAGACGTCAACGATCATACCACCCTTAGTGCGGCACTTGATGTAACCCTTAATGATCTCGTCATTCTCAAGCGCTTGGTTAACGCGCTCCCAGCTCTTGGCTGTGCGTGCTTTCCTGTGAGAGAGCACGAGCTGACCCTTTTGATCCTCTTGGTTTTCAACAAACACCTCAACGGTGTCGCCCACCTTAAGGTCGGGGTTGTAACGGAACTCGTTGTAAGGAATAATACCGTCCGACTTGTAGCCAATGTTAACTACTACCTCGCGCTTGTTGATTGAGATAACAGTACCTTCAGTTACTTCTTTGTCCTTGATAGCGCCAAGCGACTTGTCGTAGGCGGCTTCCAGAGCCTCGTAAGACTCATTTTTTTTGGTTTCACCCTTTTCAAAGGCCTCCCAATCGAAGTCCTCAAGTGGTGAAATTGGAGAATTTTTTAATTCTTCGCTCATTTAAATAGTTAATAATAAAGTTAATAATCCCAGGTTTCCCAGATTCGTTCCCGAGAAACGCGACTGCAAAGGTAAGCATAATTTTCTAATCCACAAGCATTTTTGTGGTTCTTTTTGACTTCTTTTTTTCACCCACACGCTATTTGGGGGGGATGTATGTGTGAGTCTTTGTCGTAGTTTATAAAGACGCCACTAATCTTTAACTCCTCTCTACTGCTCAATTTCCTCGCTCTTGAGCCCAGCGAGCTGGCGTATGGTATTCCCCTTGGAGAGAACTCCACCGCGCCCCGAGAGCTTTTTCTTGGCGCTATCGAAGGTGTTTTGCATAGCATTGATGCCGTTTTGAATCTTGTCAAGGTCGCTGGCAAAAGCGTCTAGTTTATCCATGAGTTTGCGTACTTCCTTCGCTATTTCCTCGGCATTCTTGCTCTGCTTGTCACGCGACCACAGCTGCATCAACAGTTGGGCTACACTGAGCAGATGAGTGGGGCTTACGATTACCACATGCTTGGCGTAGGCATACTCCCATAGTTGCTGATTGCCCTGCATGGCAGCGAGATAGGCAGGCTCGTTAGGGATAAACATGAGAGCGAAGTCGGCAGCGTTTTTCACGTTATTGGTGTAATCCTTCTTTGCCAGCAAGTCCACTTGCGCCTTGACCGAGGCAATGTGGTCCTTGAGTCGCTGTTGCTGCTCTTGCTGGTCGGTTGCATTGACATAGTCGACAAATGCCGTTAGCGACACCTTGCTGTCGATAATAAGGTTCTTGCCATCAGGCATGAAAAGGGTGAAGTCGGGGCGCAATATGTTCCCCTCGTCGTTAGTAAGCGTTTTTCCCTCCTCATCGCGCGAAACCTGGATTTTGTAGTGCACGTCTTGCTTCAGTCCTGAGAGGTCGAGAATGCGCTTTAGCACGCCTTCTCCCCAGTCGCCCTGAATCTTGTTGTTACTCACCAGCGCACTCGACAGTCGCGACGCTTCCTGTGTTATTTCTTTGTTGGCATTGACCATTTTCTCTAGTTCCTTGTTGAAGAGTTGGGAGTTCACATCCTGCTTCTCCTGGTACTGCTTGAGCTCACGGTTCAGGCCAGTGATTTGGTCACGAAGTGGGTTTAGCATCTGGTCGAGCGATGTTTTTCCCTCCTCGTTCATTTTCTTGCGACTAGTGTCGAGTAGCTCGGAAGCCACAGCTTTAAAAGCCTGACGTGACTCATCCTCTAGCTGCTCACGTGTGCGCGTCACATTCTCCAGCTTAGTAGCGAGCGCCGTTTTCTCACGGTCGAGCGCATCCTTGATGTCGTCGAGCCGCTTGAGCTCACTATTGAGCTGCTCGATAGTGCCGTTGAGCTCGGCAGCGCGATTCTGTAACGCATTCACTTTCTCGGTAGTGGCGGCATTAAGCTCCCGCAGTGCGGCATTATCCGAAACTAGCATTTGCGATTTTTCTTGCTCTTGGCTCAGCTGTGCTTGCAGTTGCTTGTTGCCATCTTCCAGTAGCTGTCGCTGTGCTTTCATGTTGTGCCGCAACATCCACGACATCACCATTGCCAGTGCAATCACCAGCGCCAAAACGATTATAAAAGTAGCAGTATTTACCATATCCTTGTTTTAGTATAATCTTAAATAAAAAATGCGGTTACAAAGTTAGCTTTTTTTCTTCACACGAGCAAAAGTGTCTTTTATAGTTTTACTTCTTTATTTTTTTGTCAAATAAGTAAAAAATGTTATTTTTGCAAATGCTATGATATAGAAAACAATTAAAATAATAGTTATGGATAAAAGACTAAAAGCACTCGCAGGCTTCGTGGCACTGATGCTAATACCGCTTCTTGCCGGATGCAACAACGATGGCGAATACGTGATAAAGGGAAACAATGTGTTTTTCTCCTACTGGACTTTCAGTTTTGGCACCATTAACGACACTTTGCCCGAGGTGAATGCGACACGCTTCGAGAGTGTTAAAGACTGGCTTGGAAAGGACGACAAGCATGTGTATTTCAAAGAGCGACTTATCGCTGGAGCTGACCCGGCGACTATTGAAGCCAAGAAATACCCCTTGTGCCACGACAAGCGCGACTATTATTATAAGGGCGTGCCCATGCACGTGTCGAGCGTGAAAAACTTTGAGGTGGTGAAATGGAATGAAGACGACATGTGGGCCATCGATGGCCGTTACGCATTCTACGACAGCCTGCGCATTGAGCCTCGCGACATCAACAGTTTCAAGGTGCAGCACTGGAACGTTGCTGTTGATAGCGAACATGTGTATCGCTACGGTAAAATTCTGCCACTTGCCGATCCCGCCACCTACGTTGAGGAATGGAATGGCTTTTACAGCCGCGACAAGTCACACATCTGGTACATGGGCGAATTGATTGAAGACATTGACTACGCCACGTTCACCATCGACAAGGATGGTGCCCACGACAAGCACGGGCACTTCTACCGTGGCGAGCGCGTGAGCGAGGAACGCTGGAAGGAGATTAAAGCTCAGAACGAAGATCTTTGAGTCTATAGCTCGTTTGCTCCCCCTTGTAACCTATCAAACAAAAACAACCAATCCAAACAAGATATTACACATTACCTATCGCCGGCAGAAGTCCACAAACTTGCAGTAGCGACAAGGTGATGTGGAAGGATTGTTGTCGCCGGTTTGCACAAATGGAGCTTGGGTGTCGAAGAAGCCCTTCATCACTTGTGCCATGCGCCCGGCAAATTCTTCGTTAATGCTGTGATAATCGTCGAGCTGTTCCTTGTTCTTACCCAATAGCACTCCAGCGATGCTCATGTCGCGCAAGGTGTAAATCATGGGCATGATGGGCTCATCGCAACCAGTTTCCTGAGCATAAGCATTGCAGTAGAGCATGAGCTGAAGCACAGCCTTGTTCTTCTCCTCGCCCTCGAAGAGGCTGCTGATGCCATTGAAGCCCGTCTTGTCGCTACCCGACTTGTAATCTACCATTCGCAGTGTGCCACATGGCAAGCGGTCGATGCGGTCGGCGATGTAACGGAAATTAAACTCCTCGTTGCCAAAACGAATCTTGCACTGATGTTCCCGCTCACATTCCAGTACCGTGAAAGCATTGCTATCGATATTGCTCAGCAACTCCTTGTCGTAGCGCAATGCATTTTTCACAAACATCTTAACCGCAACGCTCACAATCGAGGCCTCACCTGCTAGTGGAGCATCAAGGTCATCGCAATGTACATATTGTTCATTAACCTTGTGACGAACTACTGTATCGAGCTTGTTTTTCTCAAAGTCTTCAATCATGGCACACGTCACACGATAGTCGCCACTGCGTGATTGTCCAGCCACATCGGGGTAGAAGAGCTCCTGTAGAGTCTCGTGGGCAATGGTGCCAAAGGTGCTAGCATCCATAAAGTCTACTTCATCATTGTCGGCGCTCAAGTGCTCAATGTGATGAAAATAGAACATTAGTGGGCAGTCGACATATTCTTTAATAGAGCTAGCCGAGAGCATGCGGTTGCCGGTCTTGTATCCATTCACCTCGTCAAGCACATGCCCCAGCTTAGGAACACTGATGTTTAGCCCCTTGCTGGGTGGCAGTTCCATGTTGAGTGTGGTGTGGTGCACCTTGCAACCATACACCTTTTCCAGTTGCTCGACAAAGCGAGAATGCTCGCCCGAGCCCATAGCCTGCGCACTAGTGTCGTAGAGTAGAAACACATTACTTGCACGCCCTATAAGGCGGTAGAAATAATAGGTCCACATCGCTTCCTGGTGAGCAGTTGTCGACATGCCAAAGCTTCGCCTCATGAAATCGCTGATGAAAGTGCTCGAGCGGAACTTGCGTGGCAGCACACGTTCGTTGGCCGAGGTGATGATGACATTCTTGAAATCGAGGCATCGCGTCTCAAGCAGCCCCATCACCTGCAGGCCATGCAAAGGCTCACCCTCCAGTGGAATAGTGTAGAGAGCCGCAAGTCTGTCGATCAGGTAGAAAATTGTGTTTTCGCATTGTGGCACATCGTGCCTGTTGATGCACTCTATCATGCGGTTAAGCACTTCTATGTACTGATTGATAAACGCTTCTTGCAGTGTCATCATGCCACGAGGCGCAAGGCTGTCGCCTTCATCATCGCCAGCAGGGAGGCTATCGTCACTGTCGCGTTTAGTTGCCATGAGTTCAGCAACCTCAGTGCAGAATTTCACCAGCCGCGATAGGAAATCTATCACTCCCTTACTTCCTTGCGATTGTTCAAAAGTGTGGAACAATGTTGCAAATCCAGTTTCCTGAACAATCGCCATGGGTACCATAAATTGATTTTTCTCGCTCATGGCACGGATCACCTCAATGGCGTCGCGACCGTAGCAACTCTTGATAATGGGGTGTGAAAGAAGCACTTTCACATCCTCGCGATAGAAAGTCCACCGTCCATCAGCATCGCGACGCGCCCTGTTGTGCAAGTTTGCCACCACACGCATTAACGAGGCAATGTCGCTGCCATTAAGCGGATAGCCCATAGTCACATTAATGTCGTCTAACCCGGGACTAATGGAATTGAGCAATGGCACAAAGAGGCTCTCATCGGGTAACACAATGGCAACCTCACTAGCGTCGGCAATAGAATGATGCTCGGTGCCGTCATCCATCTTGAGCGTGGAGTGATTAATCTCGTTGCGTTTAAGCAAGTTGTCCACTATATGAAAAGCATATTTTGCCTGCCCCACATTAGAAGGCACTCCCACCTCTTCAATGGCGGGGAAACTATTGACTGGTTGACTAACAAAGTCGGCGGGCTCAGGAAATTCTTTTTGGTAAAATTTCACTAGCCGTCCGCCTCTATTTTCAGGAAACTTATCATCGAAAGCTGGAGAGGCCACATCCCAGAAGAATTGCGCCAAACCACTCTTGCTCAACCGCTTGAAAATCACCATCTCGCTAGTTGATAACATATTAAATCCCACAAACACCAAGTGGCGATGGCCCAAGTCTACACTGTTCTCACATGAAACCGCCTCTACCGCTTGGCGATAAATGTGCCCCATGGTGCTCAATCCCCGCTGCCGCAGCGCATCGTTGTAGCTATCATATAGCTCAAGCATGCTCTGCCACAGGCGCAGGTACTCACCCTTCACGCTGTCCTCGCTGGTGCCAGTGCTATCATAGTTTTGTATCCAAAAATTATCATCTTGCGTGGTCTCACCCTTAATATTGAGCGCAAAATAACGCTTCATTATATCTCGCAGTTCTTCATCAATGTAGGAAGACTGAATCTCACCATAATCTCTCACATTGGTGAAAATCTGCTTAGGGTCAACAAGATACATATCCACGTCGTTAAAGTCGTTGAGAACTACGTTCCCCCAGTACACAAACTTATCGAACGGATACTGCTCATTTCCCCCGATGCTAGTGTAGCACTTGTAAAGCTCAAAAATTGCATCAACAGGAGTTACCGCAACCAGCCCCGATAGAGAAGTCACCAGCTCGGTGATGGTCATGACTTGTGGCATGAGAAAAGAACCATTGCTCACCATTTCCAGTTCTCGTTCAAAGAACTTGCTACTGCGGTGATTAGGAAAAACAAAGCAATAGTCGTGAACATTGCCTTTTTGCCGGTAATATTGCGCCACTTGGCGCAGAAATGGGGTAAGCATTATAATCGTTAAGAGTTAAAAGTTAGTTTCTGTGCGACGAAAACTCAAGCGCACCTATCATTTGTCATTATTAATCTGTTTGAAAAAATTGCCGGTAGATAGGACAAGCTAACCCTGTCTACCCAAGTTTCGTGTCTACTCATCTACTCATCCCCCTGAGCATCACCTCTTGATGAGGATTGTGGTCTTGATTGCCACGTCGAAGAGGACAATCTTAGCGTTAGCATTGGCACGGATATCGCTTGAGGCATCGCTAAAGAGCTGAAGCATGCGCTCAACATTTTCCTCATTGATAAATCGCGCGAAGTTCTTGCTAAACTGCGACTCTTCCTGAGTTTCGTAGTTGAGTTGAGGCATGTGTAGGTTATAGATGTAGTTTTCACGCACCATGCGAGCGGCATAGTTGAGAAACCGTTGCGACTTCTCGCGCTTGTAGTCGGCAACATCTTCGCTCCATGCCTTGAGCGACACCAGGTCGCGCTGGTAAGCAAGTCGCATGAGGCTCACAAACTGCTTGTGAAACTCGTGAGTCTCACTCCCCTTCTCCATGTTGCGCATTGCCTGCAACACATTACCGTCGGCAGGGGCGGCAAGGGCAATAGCTTCGGTCAAATCAATGTTGTGGAGATTTGCCATGTGCTCGGCGATTTGCCGGGTGGAAGGCTTACGTAGCTCAATGCGCTGAGTGCGCGAGAAAATTGTTGGCAAAATAGCCTTGGCATTGTCGGTGGTGAGCAAGAAAATGCAATCGGGGTCGGGTTCCTCAATCAGTTTAAGCATCTTGTTAGAGCACTGCAGGTTCATCTTGTCGGCTTGCCACATGATAAGCACCTTATACTTTGCCGTGTAAGCGCTCAAGCTCATCTTGCGGATGATGCTGTCGCTCTCGCTGGCATAGATAATGGGCTGAGCATTAGTATTTCCCAGTAGAGCCAGCCACCGCTCATAATCCTCGGCGACAATGTCCCTGGCAAGGAATTTTTTCCATTCGGCACCAAAGTCTTCACTCACAGGATGCTCGCCCTTCTTGGTGATGGGATAGGAGAAAAACGTGTCGGCATGGTTTAGCGACTGGTGTTGCAAGCACTGCGGGCATTGCCCACACGAGTCGCCATCAGTGCGATTAGTGCAGTGGATATACTGCGCTGTGGCCATGGCGAGAGCCAATTTTGGCACGCCTGGCTCTCCATGAAACAGCAGTGCATGAGGAATGTTGCCACTGTCAACCATGCGCCTCACTTGCTCAATCGCCTTCTCATTGCCTATGATATCGCTGAATTTCATCGAGCTAAGAATAATTATCGGGGTTTATAACGACTGCAAATTTAGCATTTTTTTCTTGTAATAACAAGTATTTCCTTTATCTTAGAGGGGGACTCATTGCCATGCTCTTTATATCTCAACGCCACGCTTGTTATAGCCAGCAGTAGCACAACAAGCAAGATAAGTGCTAGAGTGCGATAGCATTTATTGAG
>ONEL01000023.1 GCA_900316835.1 uncultured Prevotellaceae bacterium
CTACAATAACTCTGCTCTGACCTATGTGCTTTATGCAGGAGAGAATGTGCCTACTATCGGCAGTGGCACTTTCAGCAGTGGCGCTTCATCAAAAATATGCGCCACTGCAACCTATCGTGCGGCAAATGCGCTAAAAGCCAACAGCCTGTGGAATGCGGCCTTCAGTACTATCGCCAGGCATCGTGGCTACACAGTGGGTGATTTCAAGGTTTACAATTCCACCAACGGCTGCTGGCAATACTATACCATCAAGAACGGCATCCCCTATAACGGCAACAGCAGCAACCCATCGTTGCGCTCAATGTGCGTGCTGGTGGGAGCCACCTTTACCGACGGCTCAAACTATACCATCAGTTTGCCGCAAAGTGTTGGTGATACTGACAACAATGCTCCAGGCAACTATAAGTTCTATGGCGTTGCCGACAGCGCATTCATGGGCAACACCGCTATCAAAGAGGTAGTGAACAATAACACTATGGCATACAGAATAGGCAATGCTGCATTTCGTAACTGCTCCAGCCTGCAAAGTGTGGATGTGCCAGTAGATACTATAGGTGATTTTGCCTTCTATAATTGCCCAGAACTTTACTCTTGCAATTTTGCCAGTAGCTTGTGTAATCTAGTATATTTGGGCAGTTATGTTTTTGGCAATTGTAATCTCTCGGATGTGACAATTCCTCAGACCACCAAATATATTGGATATGCGCCCTTTTATAATAACTCATTAATGACAGGAATCACTGTTGATACCAATAACACCAATTATTGCAGTTATTATAATGGTTTATATGATAAGTCCATGACTAAGCTCTATCAACTTCCAGGTAATTGGCAAGAAAATGTGCTCCCCGAGACTCTGCAACGAGTGTATCAATATGCGGCGGCAGGATGCAAATTTTCTTCGCTCTATTTGCCCTATAATCTCAAAGTCCTTGAGCAATACGCATTCCAGAACTGTAAGAACTTGAAACTTGTACATTTCCCGTCGTCGGTCACTACAGTAAACGCTAATGCCTTTGCTGGCTGCGATGCAATCAATCAGGTGGAATTTAACACGGTAATACCACCAGCAGGCGATATTTTCCTCGCAGTGACCGATAAAAGCAGTGTGGAACTTTACACACCGCATGAGGCATATTCAGCCTATGCCGCTAGCTCCATCTGGTCGCAATATAACCGCAAAACCGGGGTCTTTGACCACCAGAACTGTTGGGATATAAGAAATTATAATTTTAGATATACAGTAACATCCAACTCTCCCTATAGTAAAAATGGCTTCTCTGGCGATGGTACGGTTAAGGTTGTCAAGATACCTTCAAGTGGCTCTTTTTCCATTCCTTCGTCTCTTTCATATGCCGGCAAGAATTATGTGCCAAATGAGGTTGGGTACAGGGTAGGCCAACTCGTTGATGATATCATCATTACTCAAGACCCAAGTATTACAACTATAGGCGATAATGCTTTTGAATATACATATCTGAAAAAAATACCTTTTACAAATGTTGAGATTATCGGAAAACGTGCGTTCATGAATTGTTATAAGTTGAGCGTGGATTTAGGAACTGGTAGTACGCCATTGCCACATCTCAAGAATATAATGGAAGAGGCTTTTTGGGGGTCTGGAATCACTGCATTTATGGCTCCAACTTGTCTTGAATATATTGGTTATAGTGCCTTTTCTAATTGTGACAATCTTCTTGAGATTTTCCTGCCGCATATTGATGGTAAGCACACTCTCACCTGTGGCGACTACTTCTTTAATAATAACGCCAGCGACTTCAAGTGCTGGGTGGATTACCGACGACTGAATGACTTTATCAATAGCCTAATCAATTTGGATAAGTCAAAGGTGTTTCCTCATGCAAAGCTCGACAGCGAGTGGCAGACATTTGCATGCGTCAAACCTATCGACTTTGAGGGTTCAGGTTTGACGGCCTACACCGTGACAGCCTACAACCAGAGCGAAAAGAAAGCCATATTAAGTAATATCAATACATTAAAAGAACACCATGGTGCTGTGGTGCATGGCGAAGCCGATGGCACCTATTACAGGTTGAAATATTCTAGCTTGCTAAATAACCCCACTTCTGAATTTCTCCAAGGCGTCACTTATGATCAAACTGTGCACTCTGACAACACAACGAGTTGCTTCAAGTTCAATGCCAACTCTCTTGTGTTCGACAAGGTGACAACCAACACTGACTTTAATCGCGGTTATGCCTACCTCAAGATTCCGACCAACCAGACAGGCGGCGCAACAACCATTATCACCAATTGGGGTGGCTCTGCGGTTGTTCCTGGCGACGTTAATGGTGATGGAGTGGTGGCCGGTAGCGATGTAACAGCACTCTACAATCACATTCTCTTCGGTCAAGATACCGAGATCTTCAACGGCGACCAGAATGGTGATGGTGAAGTTTCCGGTAGTGACGTCACTGCAGTTTACAATATCATTTTGCACTATGATTAACGTGAGTTCGATGAATTTATCTTTTGAAAATCACTGCGTTAGCAACTCCCCCTCTAAGATAGACCAATGGGGCAAGCCGAGATCAGCAGCAAAACTTGTTTTGCTATTGGCGAGGCGTAGCCCATTGATGCTGAAAGAGCGGGTTGGGGGGAGTATGAAACCTCTCATAAGGAAATCATACTCCTGTGGGTCGCTTTGCGACAGCTCCTCTATCTTAACGTGAGTTCGATAAAATTTAATTGATTGAAAATTAGGAAAATAGCGGTATTTTTAGTAATTTTGTAGTGCTAAAACAAACAATAAAAACTACCGCTATGTTTCCTGAAGGCAAGATTATAGAAATTTTTTCAATTTGTGATGATTTCAGCAAAGTTTTTGACAAAACTGTTGAACAAAATGCGATAACTGGTGGCGATAGCTCCAAGAAGCGCAAGTACCATCGTGATGGGTTGATGAGCGATTCTGAAGTGATGACCATTCTCATCCTGTTCCATAATTCCGGGTACCGATGCTTAAGCACTTCTAACTTCAGTATGTGTGTAGACATATGCGCCATCTTTTTCCTAAAGTGGTGTCTTACAATAGATTCGTTGAATTGTTTTTTTCTAAAGAAACCAATGCTACAACTGGACCGAGAATTGGATAACCAACTCACAATCTTTTAGTTATTTTCGTCGAACTCACGTTATTTATATGATATATCAAAATTATTGTAATAATATGGCAATAATATCAGCAGATTGAGTTTATAAATTGTATGCCTCTGCAATCACCATAACCAAAATTAAGCAGTCGCATTATTCTTCCAAAGATGCCCAACTTTTGCTCTTAGCTTAATAAGTTCACGGCCATCTGCTTGTGAGAGTTTAGCTACAAACTCTTCATCAGAAACCGAAGTGTCATTAAAGATTTCATACAAATCTCCATTGTCATTAATTTGTTTGCCTTCCTTGATAGCTTCACGGCGCATAATTGCATAAGCACTCACACACTCTGGACAAAGTTTGATGAGCTTTTTACATATTTCAACGTTGGAATTACCCAGCTTTTCATTGAGCTTAGCCATAAACAAGTACTGTTTTTGATCTATAATCTTGCTAGACTTGGTGTTTGAAGTCATTTCCAGAACAAAGTAGGCATCATTTGCTTCATCATACCTACCAAGAGCATACAGTGCACGTGCCTTGACAAACATAGCTTCAGGACAACTACGGCGAGACAAAACTTTGTCAGCATAGGCTACAGCCTCCTCGAAACGGTTGCCATAAAGACAGAATACGGAATTTATAAAGTTTGAGGTCGTGGTCTCATTGTTTAACAAGACCTCATTACCTGTCATTCCTAATAGGCAGTCGTCATCAAGCATGACATCATACATCTTCTTTAGCATCAAAGCTGCGTTTCTCATGTCGCCATTATGCACTTTTTCTATAGAAGCGTTCAAACATACTCGTGAGGCTCCATCGAAATCTTTTGCATCAAGATGCCGCTTGATAGCAGCGCCTATTTCAAGCTCATCATCAATCACAGCATAGTCATTGAGAGTTTTGTAGAACTCTGTGACTTCAGGATTTACCATGATATGAGATGGGCTAATTGGATGACTAAGAGTCAAACCCTCTAAAGCGCGCATACGACTGATGGCAACATAAGTCTGACCACTCGCGAAAACTCCTCCTGAAAGATCAAAATGCATTCTGTCGAATGTCATGCCCTGAGATTTATGAATGGTTATTGCCCAGGCAAGTTTTATTGGAAATTGAGTGAAACTGCCAATTTCACGGTTCTCAATCTCTTTAGTTTCCTCGTTGGCAACCTTCTCATAGTTTGTCCATGTGGCTGGTGCTACATATTGTTCGCTTCCATCTTGAAGAGCAATCTTTATGTAGTCATCGCCAAGTTCAATTACTTTGGCTATCGTTCCGTTGACGCATCCTTCAACACATTTATTGCGACAAATGATTACCTGAGCTCCAACCTTAAGATTCAAAGTCATTGGAACCGGACAATCGCTCTTTCTGAAATTTCCAGAGACAACTCCGTCATAGTTATATTCATCCCCTTCAAGTTCGTCAAGCTTTTCTTCATTTATTGAGTCGGCTACATGGTTTTTGGTTGCCAATGTCACAAAGTAGTCATCTGAATCTTTGGGAGCACCAACATTTTTGTTAATCAATTCCAGGTCACGAATTGAAACTTCGCCTGAGCGCATCTTGTTGAGCAGGTTAATGAACTCCCCATCAGTTTGGCGATAAACTTTTCTGAACTCAATCTTTGGCAGGTTCATTCTCTTAATCACATGAGCTTTGTAGAAGAAAGGAGAAACGCCACCATAGTATTTTGAAAGAATTATTGATTCATCTTTCTTTACTACTGGAGGAAGCTGGCAGAGATCGCCAACAAAGATAATCTGCTTGCCACCAAATGGCTGGTATGTGCTCATCACATGGCGAAGAATGCGGTCCATAGCATCTACGATATCACAACGTACCATAGAAACCTCATCAACAATGATTGTGTCAACCAATTTCAAGAGACTCTTTGTCCTCTGATATCGACCTGGATTCGATTTTTGATCTTCCCAAAGTCTGGTCTCTGGAGTAATCACGTCAAATGGAAAACGGAAGACCGAGTGAATAGTCTGCCCCCCAACTTTGAGCGCAGCAATGCCAGTTGGAGCAAGAACCAAGAAAGTTTTATTGATTTCTTCCTGAATGCGCTTCACAAAAGTAGTCTTGCCAGTACCTGCTTTACCGGTAATAAAAAGGGTGCTGTTGGTGTTCTTCACAAGCTCAAAGGCCTTTTGTTGCTCCTTGTTGAGAGTCTCTTGATTGTTTTTTTTCTTTGCCATAGCTCACTGTTTTTATTATCGCTGGCAAAGTAAAAACTTAGTTGTGAAGTCATTCTTCACAACTAAGAAAAATTTAATTTCAAATATAAAAATAAGAAAAAACTTTTACTCCTTCACTGGTTGTATCTTGAAAGCGAAAAATGGATATTTATTATTCTTTTTATTCTTGTCAAATTCAACAACTTTTACTTTTTTTCCAAGCCAACCTCTATTTTCAATTAAAGATTTATTCAATAGGAAGTTCTCCCCAAGATGATGATATAAGCTACCATCAAAATCTACAACACCTATTTTTTCATCTTCACTAATTTCTTTATTGCATCCTTCAATGGATTCTAATTTGACGCATTTTTTCTGATTCTCATCTTTATTAGGATGATTGGCCATGTAACGATTCATCCACATTACAATTTCACAAAGTTGCAATGTAAGACTATAGATCAGATATCGTGAATTGAATACCATATTATCAAAATAGTTGATAAGGCGTTGCTCTTCTTCTTTACTTAATTGTGATGTATGTGAATTAATGTTCCCTAAATTCAAAATAAGAAACATCATATCCTCTATATGTTTGGGGACAACTCTTTCCCCTTGTTTCCCATATCGCATTTTTAATTTATCTGCAACGTTACCGCTTAAGTAATGACAACATTGATTTAAATTTACATTTCCCGAAGCTGAGATACATTCATCTGGAATTATTGCAACTTTGTTGGCTACTCGAAATACACATTCAAGAATTTGCCGTAATTGATTATAATAAAGAATGGGTTTAAAATCAGGATGAGAACCAGGATAATGCATTGCTTCAAAAATATCAATTATATTATCAGTTGCATTTGGACTTATATTTGTTAAGTTATGTATTGCATCATGATAAAATAGTTGAATCTGTTTTCGTGGGGAATTGTCGATTTCGGCTTTTAGGTCCTCTATTAGTTGTGAATCATCTTTTTCTTTTTCATAGAACTTGTCAAAAAGCTGACCAAAAGTTTCATTTGACATTAGGTCAGGCTGTCCTGTTGATATAAAGTAAGGGATTCTCTTTTTGTACGAGAGTTCATTAATATGATCAATAGCTTTTTTTAAGCCTTTAAGTTGAGGCGTCTCGTTTTCAGACTCGTCAAACATCTTTGCATCTAAGATTACAGCATCCCAATAATTAAGATGTTTGTCAAGTTCTTCCATTCCAGCTTTTTGTGTGCGAAATGGTTTTAAGTATATTTTATGAATAACCTCGCATTCTTCTTTAAATGCTTCCATTTTTTCCCATTCGTCATCAATCCAAATGACATTATATATTTTATTCATTATATTGAGTATTTTGGTAAGTAAATACGAATTGTTGTTATATCTCCATTTGAAAAGACATCATAATCACCACCATAATGTTCAACAATAGATTTTACTATATAACCACCTCTACCCGTCCCAGCATTAATGCCGGCTTTTTCACCTTTCAGACCATAGCGTTCTTTATTCATTCCAATTGGTAAGGGGTTACCATTATTACAAAAATCAATTTGATACATATCACGATCAACATCAGTTTTAACGTTAATTGAAATAAAATAATCGTTCCTTTTTTTATCAAATCCATGACGACTCGCGTTCAAAATAATATTGTCCACTAGTCTTTTTAGATCAAAAGGTGCAATATTAACATATAACGTATTTGAACTAACTAATTGCTCTATAGATAAACCTTGATCATTCGCATGTTTTTTTAGGGATAGAATATAGTCACCACTCTTCAATATCTTAATATTATTCTCATCAGAACAATCAATTTTTTTTACAAATTGTTCTAATGTTAAACCTGAATTCTCAGCAAGTTCCATTAACTTAAATATGAAGTCTCCACCATTATGCTTTATTGCTTCATTACAATATTGCAATGAAAAGCATTCATCTCTATGATTGATTATATAATCTTTCAAAAATTTTTCAAGATTCAATCGTTCTGGTTCTCCAAAACGTTCTTCGTCTGCTAAATGATCTACAAGTTCAGATGTACTGACTATAGCTTTATTACAATCTACAAGTTTTTTCTTTAATGACTCTTTCAGTTCTTCAATATCATTAATGTTCTCCAAATAATGCAACATTAAATTATGTAAAGACCTAATTTGACGTAAATGAGGACGAATATCGTGCTTACGCATTCTTACTTCATTAATGTATTCTGTCTTCATTTTATTGAATTTCTCATCAAATTCTTTTTTCATTTTATCTCGTGCTGACAACAGTGAGCTATATGATGCATCAGCAAGAAATTGCATGCGCTGTTTCGGAGTATGGTTAGGGACAATTATTTTGTCAAGAATGAGTGACATTGTATAGGTAGTTATTGTTCCATCACAAATGAACTCAACCTGTTGCTTTACTTCTGGGGTAAGTAATAATGCTGCAATGTAACGATAATCAATTCCTTTCTTCGGCACTAAGTAAGGAATTATATCAACACACACATATTTATCTGTTGGATCTTTGTCGATATACCAGAGAAGCATACCCTTGGAACTGTGGTATAAACAAACTCCAGGCCGATTTGGACAGATAAACTTTGATTCCCAACCTTCAAACATTGGATCAGAAACTGATCTAAAATCTTTGTCGCTTAAACAAGCTCCTGCAAAGTTCACACTTGCTTCTCTCGGCATCAACACTTTTACATCCCCTGACAACGTAACTTTTTTAGCCTTACGATCCCAATATTGCTTGACGTTTTCTCCCTTAGTGTTAAACACTCTAACTAACGATGATAAAGGTTTTCCATTTTGTGGACGCTTTACCATATAATAGCCAGGCCAAAGCATATCTGATTCCAATTCAGCAATATCAACCTCTGCTTTCTCACCTCGGTTTATACTTTCAGCATAAACTGTGGAGTGTTGATTTTTATCAACCTCTATAAGAATACAATCTTCGGACCAACCAAGAATTTTGTTATCCTCTTGGAAGGCTACTAACGACTGGATAGTTTTATCTTCAATAATCATATTGAGGAATAGTTTACGCTTTAAATCATACACAGAATTAATGTCTTTTATGCGCTCTGATTTTATGCTTTCTGATAATTTCTTTATGTAATCTGAGGAATTCTTTGTACGAACTAACAAATCGTCGTATAGATATTTTTCGCGTTTTGAACAATCAATCAAATCATCACGTTTGGCAAATACATACATTTGGCCTTTCGTCTTCAGTAATTGATACAACTCAATGCAATCCCAAAAGATGAAATTAGCATAATCACAAACTATGATGTCTACAGATTCTTTATCAATCTCAATCAAATCTTGATTATAACAAGGAAGAATTTCTGATTGAATGCCTGCTGCAAATAGACGAATCTGTCCTAATGCCCAGATTTCGCATGAGTTCTTCTGCCATGACTTAACCCTTTCATCGTTAGAATCAATTATTTTATTAGAATACCCCTTCACAATACATCCTTTGAATAAAGATGCAATGTCGCCATATCCAGAATTTGGAATGAATACAGTCATGCCCTTCTTAATGTTAATTCTCTTACGGATTAAATCCTTCATAGTTTGACCGTTATTGCTATACCAAAAACGTGAGCCTTCGTGCTCACCTCCCCACTCTTGCCTATGACTAAATTCGTAAGCTATAACTTCTTCAAAATTTTCACAAAGGAATGCAAATTCCTCTGAATCGAGTGCATCTTTGTAAAAATGTTGTTCATATTCTGCTAAAGTTTCCAGAACTTTTTTATCAGCTTTCTTGCCAGCAACATATTTATATAAAGACACTATTAGTTGTTGATCTGGATTAGAATCAACTATCGAAGATGGAGCATCAAAAAACTCAACTCCATCAAATTCTCTTACTTTAGGTGTGTTATCTTCTACGAAGTTACGATACTTGGCGACGAGGCCCTCTACTGTGTAGTTGTTGGTGTTGTTTGCTGTCTGCATAGTTTTCACTGTTTTAGTTTTCGACGGCAAAATTAGGGTGTTGTTGTGAAATCATTCTTCACATCAAAATATTTTTTATGCATTTCTGCAATTTTTTGCTTAATTATTTCTCTTAAAGAGTCTGGCGCAAGTACTTCAACATCGCTCCCGAACCAAATAAGCTCCGAGACAAGCTCCTTGTTTGGAATCACATTTATTGAGAGAACCCCTTCACGGCGATTCTCAATTTTCTGAGAACTGTGCAAAGGCTTGGAGAGTACATAGGGCAAGCGATTAGGGGTGAATTTAAGTAAAACGTGCTCAACGGTTTTGTTTTCCTCAAGAGAGACACCTATTATATTTTTAAAATAGTTTTCAAAATCGAAATCCTTGTTTTCTATAAAAGGGATATCGGCTTTTTTCAAAGACTCGATCCTATCAAGCGCAATAAATGACAAATCATTATATTCAGAGTTATAACCAAGCAAAAACCACCGGTTATTATATTGTTTTAAATAGTATGGATGAATAGTCCATTGCTTAACGTCTTTCTCAAAAGGGTGGTATTCAACAACAATCGCTTGATGGATTATTGTGGAATTGATTAAATCAGACAAAAATCTTAATCCCTTCAAATCACGGTTTTGTTCAAAACCGATAAAGTTGGAATCATCTTTACTTCCACCAAAACGTTTACGTAAATTAGACAGCAATTCATCCATCCAGTCATACATAGGAATTCCCTGTAGCCTCGATAATGAAGTTATTAAGCTCTCAAGCTGTTCCATCTCAGAGCTCGTTATTGGAGTTTCCATAATGGAAAAGTCTTGAGAATATTTAAGATACTTTCGTTTGCCGTCTGGTATAGAAACAATAGGTGCCTCCCACCCATCGCTACTTTTCATGAAGTCTATATCGGAATAAATCTGTCGTTTAGACACTGGTAATATAGCAGCATCTTCAAGCGCATCATTGACACGTTCATGAAGATCCTCGATGAAATATTTATTATGCTTGTCGGAGAAGCACTTGTCTAGTATACGATATCGTAGTAATGCTTTTCTATTTTGCGACATAAGCAATAAATCTTTGTTGCAAAATTAATCAAAATTTCGACAACAAACAAAAAGTATATGAAAACATCTTTTTGTCAATTTGTTTTTAAATAAAAGTAATAGAAAAAAAAAATTAAGCCGCCCTTGTGAGGCGACTCGATATTAGTATTCAGTGAAATCAACTCACTCTGAAAACGAAGCCATCGCAGTAGTCGTAATCATAGCTGAAAAGTTCGTCTGAATAGGCCGACACGTCAAAGAAGCTTCTTAGATGCTCGGTCGCATCGACGGGGGGACTCTGCTCCTCGGTAAGATTCTCGGCTAATTCTTCTTTGCTGTCTTACTTGATGCAGTTGACCTCGGAGATTATGGAAGAAGGGGAATGTTAGTTGATGATATGCCATCAAAAGATGCGAAAAATAATACACATATCACGTGGTAAATTTTGATAAAAATGGAGCTATATGGGGCGAAATATGGGGTGAATGGAAAAGAAGAAAGTGATAACTTGTTGCTGTGCAACTTGTTATCACTTTCAAAAAGTGTCCAAGATGAGAGTCGAACTCACACGCCCAATCGGGCACTACCCCCTCAAAGTAGCGCGTCTACCAATTCCGCCACCTGGACAATAGTAGAGCGAAAGACGGGACTCGGACCCGCGACCCCGACCTTGGCAAGGTCGTGCTCTACCAACTGAGCTACTTTCGCAAAATATGTATATTTCAAAGAACTGGAGCGAAAGACGGGACTCGGACCCGCGACCCCGACCTTGGCAAGGTCGTGCTCTACCAACTGAGCTACTTTCGCGTGTAATCAAGACTCATATCTTGATTGCGGGTACAAAGGTAGTGCTTTTTTTTGAACTGACAAATTTTTTTGCCAGTTTTTTCTTATTTTCTGTTATTATTTTTTAGTTTCAACAAGTTGAAAAATTGTTGCTGGAGCTCAACCGACTTAAAATCACCGCAATAGTGCATTGTGGTTGTTGTGGTCTCTTGTTTCTCGATTCCACGCATTTTCATGCACATGTGAGCTGCCTCACACACAACAATTACTCCCTTGTTCTTAATGTTGCTTGCCACGATATTGCAAATGTCGTGAGTGAGTCTCTCTTGTACTTGCAGTCGTCTTGCTTGGCTTTCAACAACTCTTGCGAGTTTGCTAAGTCCTACGATTTCTCCATCGGGTAAATATCCTATAGATATAGTTCCGAAGAAGGGGAGTACATGGTGTTCACATAGTGAGTAGAACTCAATATCTTTAACTATAACCATCTCGTCACCAACGTGGGTGAAAAGAGCCTGCTTGATTAGCCTGGCTGGATCCTGATTATATCCGCTAGTGTTGTCGATTAAAGCTTTAGCTGCACGTTGAGGGGTCTTGACGAGTCCTTCGCGTGTTGGGTCCTCTCCAAGGATTTCGATAATTGATTTAATATGTGATGCCAGCTTTTCTACTGTGGCATTGTCGTATTGTGGTATCTTGTTGTTGCTCATTATTTCCACACATTTATGTGGTCGTGAATAATTGTCATTTCTTTAGCATACACGGGGAATGCTTGTCTCATTTGTTTCATTGCTCTATGTGCCGATTCTTCATCGGCAAAGTCTCCAAGTCTTAGCCTCCATGTGGGAGCTTTGTAGTTGAAGTAGAAGTGATATTGAGGGAACTTGACTGAGATGTCTTTAGCTCTCTTTTGGGCATTGTTTTTGGCATTCTTTGAACGATTAGTTTGATAAACTAGAATACGATATCCGTAACTCCTCATCTCCACTTCTTGATGTGATTGCAAGTTGGAGCTGTTGCTGCCTGTACTGAAGTCAAGGTTTAGCGACTCGGGCTTTTTGCTGTTTACCCAAGCTTTGTTCTCGTTTCCGCTAGCATTAACTGTAGTGTTTACTTGCTGAACTGGTCGACTTGTTACTACAGGGCGGTTTTCAATGTTGCCAGCCTCGGTGGTTGCTTCTCCGGTGCCTTGTCCTTCGCTGGTCGCTTCGTGGGCGGCTGTTGTGGCTTCGGTCTTTTTTTCAGGCTCAGGTTGTGTTCCGCGGTTTAATCCCGAAGGAGCGTTAATATTAACCTGAGCTATGGTAGTGGAAACTACCACAATAGCTAGTATTGAAATGAATATAAAGCTCTTGAAATGAGAGTGTTTCATAACAAAATGCGTTGTTGTAAGTACAAACTAGGTTACAAAAGTAGTAAAAAATACTTTTGTAACCTAATTTTTTGAGTTAAATTGCGGTAGTATTAAAAATACTAGCAATTTAGAAAGCAGTTACGATGCCCATGAAGTCTTGAGCCTTGAGCGACGCTCCACCTATCAAGCCACCATCGATGTCGGGCTTGGCAAAGAGTTCAGCGGCGTTGCTAGGCTTGCAGCTGCCACCATAGAGAATTGTGGTGTTGTCAGCAACATTGTTGTCAAATTTCTGGGCGATGAGGCTACGGATGAACGCATGCACTTCCTGAGCTTGGGCGCTTGTAGCGGTTTTGCCGGTACCAATGGCCCAAATGGGTTCATAAGCTATAACGATGTTTTTCCATTGCTCTGGTGTGAGGTGGAATAGCGACTCGCTAATTTCGGCTCTAATCACGTCTTCCACTTTTCCTTCTTCACGTTCCTCAAGGCTCTCGCCACAGCAGAAGATAACTTTGAGTCCAGCTTCAAGGGCTAGATCCACCTTAGTCTTGAGCATTTCGTTGGTCTCGTTGTAGTAGCCACGTCGCTCGCTGTGTCCCAAAATCACATAGTTAGCTCCGGTTGACGCAACCATGGGAGCCGATACCTCACCGGTGTAGGCACCGCTAGTGTGGTCGGCGCAGTTCTCGGCAGCCAATCCCACCTTGTTGATGTCAATAACCTGCTTCACAGCACATAAATGAGTGAATGGAACACCAACGATAACATCACACTTCAGCCCTTGAGCAGATGCTACAGCATCGTTAACAGCCTTAGCAAGTTCTACTCCCTCGGGAACTGTGGTGTTCATTTTCCAATTTCCTGCAACAATGTTTTTTCTCATTTTTAAATTAAATTAAAAAATTAATATCATATTTTGATTTAAAGAATTCTCTCTTAATAACGTGAGCAAATCAGTCTTTATTTCTTGTTTTTTTAAATTTGTTGACAATATAATCCACCACTGGGTAAAGTCTGTTTACAAAAAGCAGTATTGTCATTATCAGTAAGTAGGGCCATAAAATCTCCCACAATCGTAACGAAGGCGCCAAGTCGTCACTCAAGTGTTCAAGGGGAACAGCGTTGCTTATTAACTGTTTTGCAGGCAGAGTGCTGAAAGTGCGTTTCCACACAATGCGACCATTTTTTACTAGAACAGCGGCGGGATTGCCACGAGCCAGCATTTTTATATCGCTATCATCACCGGTGTAGATGGGGTAGGAAGGCTCGGTCAATTTGGTCCATTCTTCCACCTCGTTGCTCAAAGCCGATGTAATGCAGCTCATTTGAGCTCCTTGCTTAGCGCAAGCATCGGCAATGTCGTTGAGCACAAAAGCATAAGATTTGTTTACACGTGGGAGGTTGGGCATCAAAATGAGTAGTTGGGTCAATGTGGTGTCAAGCACTTCTTCGGTAACATCGGTGCCACTGTCGTAGATGGTAAACGGGTTGATAGCAGCCTTCTGAGCAGGAGTGAGGTCGGGGGTTGTCTTCTTGCGGTCCACAAATTCCCATCCTTCTTCTTCGTTGGGTACACTATCAATGCTGAACTCTTTCTCTACTCCGTCTTTCTTGTAAACAAACACAAAGTCATTCTCATTCACTGGTTGCAGTTGAGAGCCAATCTTTGTGCCCACCTTGAAGGGCCTGAAATCAATGAGTGGCTGAGTAGTATATCCTTCAAATGCTATAGCAAATCCTAGGATGCCAGTCAGTATCATCACTATCCACTGGATGATGGCACCATAAACACTTGGTACCGACTTGTTGAACACAAGCAAGTAAATTAACGCTAGTGTGAGTGCCACATTTTTCCAGAAAGTTTGCCAGTTGGTTAACACAATGGCGTCACCAAAGCAGCCACAGTCGGGCACGGCACTTGTGATGGCAAGGAAATAGGTGAGTGGCAGCATCACTGCCATGAGCAGCAACAACAGTAGGGGAGTGGTGCGCCGTAAGCATCCTGTGAGTAGCAGTACGCCTAGCACAAGCTCAACGATGGGAACCGCAAAAGCTAGAAACACCTCGCTGCCGGCAAGGGTTGTGAAGTCGAGGGCACCAATATATTCCTGGAACTTGTATACACTTCCCATGGGGTCGATAGCCTTTACAAATCCCGAGAACACAAACGTCGCGCCTACAATAATGCGCAACACAATCACGACAACCTTATTAAAAGCGTTGCCACTCCATTTCTTGTGCAGTTCTTTCAAGCTTTGTGACATGGTTGAGCGTTTCTAGGTTAATTGTGCCGGTTCTTATTTCACACTTCACCCTCGTTGTGCCTGATAAGAGCGAATATCGAGTAGTTGATAATGTCCTGAATATTAGCGTCAATTCCTTCGCTCACGATGGTTTTACCACCATTACTTTCAATTTTCTTGATGCGTTGTAGCTTGGAGAGTATAAGGTCGGTGTAGCTCGATACTCGCATCATGCGCCATGCCTCGCCATAGTCGGTGTTCTTGGCGGTCATCAGTTCCTTAGTCAGGGCAATGTATTGGTCATATAGCTCAAGTGCACGCTCATTGTCTATGTCAATATCATCGCTGTAGCCATTGGCAAGCTGGATGAGGGCAATAATGCCATAGTTTACCATTCCCACAAACTCGGGCCAAATGCCTTCTCCCACCTTCGACTCGCCATTAATTTCTAGTGTGCGTATACGCTTGGCTTTGATAAGAATTTGGTCGGTGAGCGTCTCGGGCCTGAGGATGCGCCAGTTGGGACCATAGTCCTTCATTTTGTATACAAACATCTCACGGCACTGTCTCACTACCTCGTCAAACTGAATGCTTGTATTTTTCATTGAGTTATCGCTCATAGTATCTTTATTATATTCTGTGCAAAAGTAGGAATTATTTTTTTAGTAAGCAAATTATGTTATCGCGACTTGCCTTGCAATATCGTTTTCGGAAAAATCGGTAATTAAATCCGTGATAATGGTAATAGTTTTATTAATAAAATTGATGTAAATTTGCACTCAGAAACAGCAAACTTAATAATTATTATATTTTTTAGAATAAATCACTGACTAAAAAAATGAAACGTTTTACTCTAATTTTCTCACTTGCACTTGCTGTTGTGATGAGCGCGTGCGCTGGTGACAAAGCCTCGCAAAGTGGCGAGCAAAGTAAATCTCAAGAGAATATGAACAAGAAAACCACACTCGTAGCCTTCTTCTCGGCTACAGGAACTACAAAAGCTGCGGCACAAAAGCTTGCCGAAGTACTGGATGCTGACCTTCACGAAATTCAACCCGAACAAAGTTACACTGCAGCCGATCTTGACTGGCACAACAAGCAGAGTCGCAGTTCGGTAGAGATGGCCGACAAGAGCAGTCGCCCTGCTATTAAGAACAAGGTAGAAAACATGGACCAGTACACCACCATTTACGTGGGGTACCCCATCTGGTGGTACATTGCTCCCACTATCATTAACACCTTCGTTGAACAGTATAATCTTGAAGGCAAAACTGTTATCCCATTCTTTACTTCGGGTGGCAGTGAAGCGGGCGAGACAATGAAGTATCTCACACCTTCGGCTCCCAAAGCTAACTGGAAAGACCCCATCAATCTAACTGGTAAAAGTAAAGAAGAAATTAAGAAGCTAGTAAAATAAATAGACCAAACTTTTCTACTCGCATCTTTATTTGAAAAGAAGGGCAGCCATTCACTTTGCTATGGCATGCCCTTCTTCTTACTTGTCCAAACTCACTTGGATGAGTCGTGGTGAGTTGACAAGTTTATTGTAGTCATCAAGCAATGAAGCATTGCTGAAAATAATGCCGTCGCGCTTGGTGGTGCCATAACTCTCGTGGGCATGTCCGAAGAGATGCAAAAGGGGATTGGCATTTTCCACACTATTGCGCAACGGCAGATTGCCCCAATGCGTACCCGACGAGTAGTCGAGTATTTCAAGCGGTGGCTCGTGGGTTACGAGCACATCCAGGTCGATTTTGGGAATAAGGTTCTCGGGGTGGTTATAGCCTAAGCCGAAGAACTTCATGCCATCAATAGTCACGCCACGGTCCTGCAAAAAGTGCACATTGGCAGGCAGGTCTTCAATGCCTTCGGCATCCCACAAGCATAGGTCATGATTGCCCACCACGAATATTTTGTGGGAATAATCAAGCGCAATGAACCAGTTGAGAAAATCGAGAACCTCAGCCTCCGTACCATTGTCGGTGAAGTCACCGCTTTGCACAAGCACATCGGCTGGAGGCATCGCCCCCAGCCTGCCATGCAACCCATGCGTGTCACTGATGTGAAGAATAGTCATTGTTTAGCTCCTTCCGCAATTCGCATATAACGCTGCCACAAATAGTCTTTCAAATCATCTTTATCAATTTGATTTTTCATCAAGTTCCACAAATCGGTATAGGTTAAAAAATCAATTTTTAGTGATTTCTTCTCCATCTTTATCTTGTTATCAACTATCTTGATCACATTTTCCAAAAGTGTTCTATACTTGTCAAAGTCATCGTGTTCGTCATTAAAATTCTCTTTTTGTGGTTCAAAGACAAGGTTAATAAACTTGACATCAAATGGCTTTTCTAACTGTAGTATATTGTTTTTTTTATTAAACCATGCCAGAGCTATATCATTGCATAAATTGGCTATACCAAATAAATGAGTTATAAATTGCTTAATGCCATCCTTGTATTTACATGTTTTACAGTTTATCACTTCTTCTCTGATTTCTTTTATGATTTCATCCCATTCAATATTATTGTTAAAAGCATTTTCTTTTTTATATGAGTCACTTAAATCCCATTTTTTTGTTTCACAATATTCAGTAAATTTTGATTCAATGAAGAGTAAATGCTTGTGTTCTTTGTCAGTCAAAACAACATCCATGTTAGCAGGAAAATTACTATTCATTAGGGTTTTCATCCTTACCTCAAAAAATACGTTTGTATAGTTAATACCATCGTAATTAAAGCATGAGGTGCCATCAATCCAATGAAAGAAATTGTATGCTAACATAGATGAAGAATGAATAGCTTCTGCTTTTGAATGGAGTTCATTCCCAGAACCTTTATCAAACATATCTTGAAACTTCTGATCCATTCTTTTTCCATAAACATTATCTAAGAATGAATCAAAATAGCCGTTGTCATTACATTTAAATCCTTCTTTTAATGCGGTTTTAAGATTCGTTATTGCCATAGTCTATTTGTTTTAAATGTTTATAATTCTGTTAGTTTTCTCTATTTGGTCGGCGATGCGGTCGCCAATTTCGTTTTTGATATAGGCGACATGAATGGTGATGTCATTGGTGTCGCCAGCGGTTACGAAGTGCTCCATTGCGACTGGTTCATCATACTGGAGCCAGTGGATTACTTTTTGTGCGAGAATAGGCTCTTGTGGCAAAACAGCATGAATGAAAAAAGGCATCCCCAGTCCGAACTTCTGCTCCACTTCGGGTGAGAGAATACGCTTGGTGCGCTCAATGATCTCGCTCAATTCGCACTCCTCGTTAGGCCACTTTATTTTCACTAAATTAGCATCCGCAAAGTCGAACATGAAAGCCATGTCGCTCAATGTGCAGGACGCAAATTCAACACGAGAGCATTCGCCCTGCGGAGCAAAGATTTGCTCCAGCAGGGTGAGGCGCTCGGCCGTTGTCAGTTGTGTAATGACTTGTCGTTTCATGATTCCTTGTTTTTTATAGCAGAAGCACATTCACGTCGGTCAATGAATCCTCCAGTTTGTCTTTGACTGTAAATGCCTTACCACATTTCAACTTAGCCCTTACCATACCCTCTATAGCATCATCAGATATGGGCCTCGAGATGTCAAATGCTTTACAAATTTCGTCGAGTGTGCCAATCTTTAAAGCGATTTTGCCTTCACCACAATCAAGTCGCGCCACTTTCAAGCCATAAGAAAGGTTGCCGTTTTCATCGGCAATTGGCTTGAGGCGACCTCCGTTTTTCACGCGTTTTGCGATTGCCTCGTAGATCTCGTCTTGGGTCATTTTTTGGTTCATAATCGTAATTTTTAAATGGTTTTTTAATTGATGTCTCTACCTATATAATACGATTGAGAATTGACGAAAACTCGCAAGATTTAGTGAATGGATGTTAAAAACTATAATTTATAGTAGTGATTATTGCTTGTTTTTTGTGTAGTATTTGTGGTTTATATTGTTTGATACCAAATTGTTATAAAAGTTTTAATAAAGTTTAACTTTTTGGCTGAAAATAGACGGACAATACGCGTCTGTTTATCAAAAAATTAGGGCATAATCCAGTTTATGCAAATATACAACATCTTTCTCAACCGCAAGCCATGTGTGGCGTGAAATTAAATAAATTAGAAAAAATCACTCAAATTAAGTTGTATAGTTATATAACTTTACCTTTGCACCATGAGAAAGATAATCGCGTACATTATCAAGAATTCATGTTATCGCTTTCGGACAAGGAGAATATTATGCGCAAAAAGGACAATCAAATTTATGACGTAAGTGCCGAACTCGCTCGTGAGTTTGCTCCCTTCGGCCGTCAGGTCATCATAACTGTACGAGAATATTTCGCCTGTGGAACTGTCACGCCAGCGGCGGCGGCGCACATGCAGGAACACAGGCTTGCCACGCAATGGGAAGTCCTGGATGGTCTTGCTCTGGGTGAACCCGTATGAACGAACCGTGCCTTTCTTGTAATCCTCGCGTTCCATATACTCCTTCTCATCAAGCCAGAACTAAATCTTGTCCGCCTGGGAACGCATGTCCACTATGGTGAAGTACTCTACCAGAACCTTCGGCAATACCTCTTGCATAATATTGTCGTATCTCATGCCGCAAAGATAACGCTTATTCGTTAAAAAAGTCGGCTTTACAACCGACCTTTTGCATTGACCCCTTCTTCTTTATATAAAACTATTGATTATATCTTGTTTACCGGAAAGGGTACTATCTAATTTACAAGAATTGTCAATATTACTACACTTCAGTAATTATATAATGTGTCAATAATTGTTAGTGAATATTCATGAAGAGTAGTGGTTTAGATTGCCTGTGGTGGCGTGTCGCCTGCGATGACAATGCGCAGGAGACTGGGATTGAGATATTTCTGAGCCACATCACGGAGTTGTTCGCTAGTGCAATTGATGATTGCATCCACTTGCTCGTTGAAATAGGTGGGATAGGTGCCGTAGCAGAACATATTCCCTATGTAGGCGGCAATGTTAAATGGCGAGTCAAGGGTCTTGACGAGGTCGCTTAGCATGTGTCGTTTCACTATGTCAAGCTCTTGTTGAGGGATAAGTTCTTGAGCTAGTCGTTCAATCTCATGCTTAGTTTGCTCAATCACCTTCCACACATGCTGAGTGTCGCACTCGGTGGAAATGCCCACATATCCGTCAAATGAACGTCCACTCAGGCTGGCGCTGATGCCATAGGTGTAGCCCTTGTCTTCGCGAATGTTTGCCATGAGTCTGCTTCCAAAGTACCCTCCGAGCGCAGTGACAAGTATGCGTAGCTTGAAGTAGTCGGGATGTCGGCGTGGGATAGCTTTGATGGTCATTGAAATGGCGGCTTGCACTGCACCTGGCTTGTGAAGCACTTTGAGCATCTCTTGGCTGGCAGCGGGCTCAGGCTCCAGCTCAGGCTCTGCGTCGCCACTTGGCATCCACTGGCTCACCACTTTTTCCACAATATCAATTTCTCGCTCACTAATGTTCCCGGCGAGCACTAGATGGCAGTTTTGTGCACGATAGAAATTGCTGTGGAATGCAATAACATCGTCCTTGCTTAGTGCCATGATTGTTTCGGGTGTGGGGTCGGTAGCTAGTGGATGATTAGTGCCATAGTAGAGTCGCATCATCTCCTTGTTGGCAATATATTTCACCCGCTCACGTGCTGTGGCGCAGTTCACTGCCAGTTGGCGCTTGGCAAGTTCAAATTCACTAGTGGGGAAAGTAGGGTAGCGCAGGCTGTCGAACAGGATGGGCAAAGTGCGGTCGAAGTTCTCGTTTAGCGACGATAGCGAGAATGCGGTACAGTTGTCGTAGGTTTGCAAAGCACGCCATGCGCCGTAGTAGTCAATGGCTTCGGCAATTTGTGCATTTGTCATGTTTTTGTTGCCATTAAACACCGCCATGGAGCAGGTTGTGGCTTGCATGGGTGCCATTTCCTGAAACGTTCCTCCTGCCACAAAGACGCTAATCTTGTTAATCTCCTCCTCACCATTACCTGCAATCCACATTTTCATGCCATTTGACAAAGTGATGGGTTCAGGCACATCAAGGCGCACACTAGTAAAGTTGCTCACTGCTGGAGCAATGCTGCGATCTATGCTCATGGTGCAAAGTTAATGAAGCTGGTTAAGGAATTCTTCGGCTCGTTCAAGGTCTTGGGGAGTATCGATTCCAATCGACGATGTCTCGCTCATGCCCACTTTAATCTTCATGCCATTCTCAAGCCAGCGCAGTTGCTCCAGCGACTCAGCAATCTCGAGCGACGAGGGCTGTAGTTGTGTTACCCGTTGCAATGCTATGGCGCGATAAGCATACATGCCCAAGTGGGTGTAGTACTGGTGCTGGCTTGGCCACAGCGCCTTGTCGATACCGCGCATATAGGGAATAATAGAGCGTGAGAAGTAAAGCGCATTCATGTCGGCATCAATTACCACTTTGGCGGCATTGGGATTCTCAAGAGCCGAAACATCTCCACTGGAGGGGAATGGCTTGACAAGTGTTGCGATGTCGATAGTGTCGTCACCAAAGCATTGCATGATGGTGGCAATTTGTTCGGGCTGGATAAAAGGTTCATCGCCCTGAACATTGATGACTATGTCTTCATTGCCGCCGTTGAGTGAGTAAGCTTCCCAGCAACGATCAGTGCCACTGCGGTGATGCGAGCCTGTCATTACCGCTTTGCCTCCAAAGGCGTGGACGTGGCTGTATATCCTCTCGTCGTCGGTGGCGACAATCACATTATCGAGAGCTTTCTTTACTTGGTCATAAACTCGCTGAATAACAGTTCTCCCTCCCAGCATGGCAAGAGGCTTGCCAGGGAACCGTGTTGATGCGTAGCGCGCTGGAATGATGGCGATAAATTTTAAATCTTTCATAATTGCAAAGGTATAAATTATCTCAATAACTATCAAGAAAAAAGTTGCGACATCATGTTGACGTCGCAACTTTTATAGATATCTATCGTGAATGATTACACTCGCGATTAATTACTCCTCGGGTTCAACACCCCACTGCTGGCGGGCCAAGCGGCGGTAGTTGTTGTAACGCCACTGAGCGTTCTCTTTAGCTGCGGCAAAGAGTTGCTCAGCTTCCTCAGGATACTGCTTCATTACCGAAGCGTAGCGTACCTCACCCTTCAAGAAGTTTTCAAACTCGTCCCAGTTAGGCTCCTTGCTGTCGAGAGTGAATGGATTCTTACCTTCTTTCTCGAGCTCGGGGTTGTAACGCCACAAGTGCCAGTAACCGCATGCAACAGCCTTAGCCTCTTCGGCTTGCGACTTGCCCATGCCCACCTTAAGACCATGGTTGATACATGGAGCGTAGGCGATAATGATTGAAGGTCCGTCGTAGGCCTCGGCCTCGCGGAATGCCTTCAGGCATTGAGCATCGCTGGCACCCATTGCCACCTGAGCAACGTAAACGTAGCCGTAGGTTGAAGCAATGAGACCCAAGTCTTTCTTGCGGATGCGCTTGCCGGCAGCGGCAAATTTAGCGATAGCACCCAGTGGAGTTGCCTTCGAAGCTTGACCACCAGTGTTAGAGTAAACCTCGGTATCAATAACCAAGATGTTAACATTCTTACCACTTGCAATAACATGGTCAAGACCGCCAAAACCAATGTCGTAGCTGGCACCGTCACCACCAATTATCCATTGCGAGCGCTTAACGAGGTATTGACCCAGGCTCTTCACCTTCTTGTCGCAATCGTTGTCGCTATTTTCAATGGCAGCAAGTATCTTGTCGCTGAGCTCACGGCTACGAGCGCCATCTTCCTTATTGTCGAGCCACTCTTGATAGAGAGCCTTAACATCGGCTGCAACATTGTCGCATTCGATAGCTTCCTTAACGAAACCGGTAACGCGAGTGCGCATCTTTTCATCGGCGATAGTCATACCTAGACCAAACTCGCAGAAGTCCTCAAACAGTGAGTTAGCCCAAGCTGGACCATGTCCCTTGTCGTTAGTGGTGTAGGGGCTAGATGGAACCGAAGCCGAGTAGATAGAGCTACAACCAGTGGCATTAGCAACCATCTCGCGGTCGCCAAAGAGTTGAGAAATGAGCTTAACGTAAGGAGTCTCACCGCAACCTGAGCAAGCACCGCTGAACTCAAACAGTGGAGTCGCAAATTGCGAGTTCTTTACGTTCGACTTGATATCAACAAGCTCTTGCTTAGAGCTAACATTAGCAACGCAGTAGTCCCAGAGCTTCTGGTTCTCAACTTGCTCCTCAAGAGGCACCATAGTAAGAGCCTTCTCGCCCTTCTTGCCAGGACAAACGTCGGCACAATTGCCACAACCTAAGCAGTCCATTACATCAACAGCCTGAACAAACTTCAAGCCAGTGAGAGTCTTACCAATAGCGGCAAGCTTATCGCCCTCGGCAAATGGCGAAGCTGCTGCCTCGGCATCATTCATGAGGAATGGACGAATTGCTGCGTGAGGACAAACCAGAGCACACTTGTTACACTGGATACAGTTCTCAGCGTTCCACACAGGAACGAAGGTCGCAACACCACGCTTCTCATAAGCAGCGGTACCAGCGTCCCAAGTACCATCTTCACGACCACGGAATGCCGAAACGGGTAGCAAGTCACCATTTTGTGCATTGATGGGGCGTACAACCTCGTTTATGAATGCTGGAGCATTATCGTCGATTTCAGCATCAACTGGCAGGTTGCTCCAAGCTGGGTCAACAGCGAGTTGCTTGAACTCACCACCACGATCAACAGCCTGATAGTTCTTATTTACTACGTCTTCACCCTTGCGGCCGTAAGACTTAACGATGAATTTCTTCATCTGTTCAACAGCGAGCTCTACAGGAATTACACCAGTGATGCGGAAGAATGCCGACTGCAGGATGGTGTTAGTGCGGTTGCCCAAGCCAATTTCCTGAGCAATCTTAGTTGCGTTGATGTAGTAAACAGTGATATTGTTGTCGGCAACATATTTCTTAACCTTGTTAGGCAAGTTCTTAGCCAACTCGTCGCCTTCCCACACGGTGTTTAACAGGAAGGTGCCGTTCTTTTGCAAACCACGAGTCACGTCATACATGTGCAGGTAGGCCTGAACATGGCAAGCAACAAAGTTCGGAGTGGTTACCAGATAGGTTGAGCGGATGGGTTGGTCACCAAAGCGCAGGTGTGAGCAAGTGAAACCGCCCGACTTCTTAGAATCGTATGAGAAATAAGCTTGGCAATATTTGTCGGTATTGTCGCCAATGATCTTAACCGAGTTCTTGTTGGCACCCACTGTACCGTCAGCACCCAAACCATAGAACTTAGCTTGGAAAAGACCCTCTCCACCTAGTGCAATCTCTTCCTTCTGTGGGAGTGATGCAAATGTTACATCGTCTTCAATGCCAATGGTGAACTGGTTCTTTGGAACGGGAAGTGAGAGGTTCTCATATACTGCAAGAATTTGAGCGGGAGTGGTGTCCTTAGAGCCCAAACCGTAGCGTCCGCCCACAATAAGTGGAGCGTTCTCTGCGCCATAGAAGCAGTCTTTAACATCAAGATACAAAGGCTCACCCACTGCACCTGGTTCCTTAGTGCGGTCAAGCACGGCAATGCGCTTAGCGGTGCTTGGAACTGCTGCCAGGAAGTGCTTAGCCGAGAATGGACGATAGAGATGAACTGCTACCAAACCCACCTTCTCGCCTTGCTCAGTGAGATGGTCGATAGTCTCGCGGATTGCCTCGGTAACACTGCCCATTGCGATAATCACGCGTTCGGCATCCTTTGCTCCGTAGTAATCAAAGAGACCATATTTGCGACCGGTCAAGTCGCTAATCTTCTTCATGTAGTCCTCTACAATAGCTGGAACGGCTGTGTAGTAGTCGTTGCATGACTCACGATGCTGGAAGAATACGTCGGGATTCTCGGCAGTACCGCGAGTAACAGGCTTGTCGGGGTTCATGGCGCGACGGCGGAAACCATCGAGTGCTTCCATGTCAACAAGTGGCTTGAGGTCTTCTTGGTCAAGGGCCTCAACTTTCTGAATCTCGTGACTAGTGCGGAAACCGTCGAAGAAGTTTACGAATGGTACGCGACCCTTGATAGCGCTTAAATGAGCAACTGCGGCAAGGTCCATAACCTCTTGTACAGAGCCCTCGCACAGCATGGCGAAACCAGTTTGGCGAGTAGCCATTACATCCTGATGGTCACCGAAGATACACAACGTGTGTGATGCTAGGGTGCGAGCCGAAACATGGAAAACGCCAGGGAGCAACTCTCCGGCAATCTTGTACATGTTAGGAATCATCAGCAACAAGCCCTGCGAAGCTGTGTAGGTGGTGGTTAAGGCACCAGCCTGCAATGAACCATGCACGGCACCTGCGGCACCAGCCTCACTTTGCATTTCTTGCACGAGAACAGTCTCGCCAAAGATGTTCTTGCGTCCGGCAGCAGCCCATTCGTCAACGTGCTCAGCCATAGTAGATGACGGAGTGATGGGATAGATTGCGGCAACTTCGGTAAACATGTAACTGATGTGTGCGGCAGCTTGGTTACCATCACAGGTCATGAATTTCTTTTCTTTAGCCATAATTTTTTCGAAAAGTACTTTTAGAATTTATGATTCGTGAAAATTGTGAATTAGTTTTCTTGTGTGCAATAGTTTTTATTGTCTTTCTAAAAAACGATGCAAAGGTACTAATTAACTGGCACATCACAAAGGATTTTGACAAAATTATATAATGAATAATCTTGTAGTGATGTGTAGCTAAAGTTGTATCAAGGGTGAAACTCCTCTCACTAGTTTCCATCACTCTTTAATAGCTTCCAGTTCATCACTGGCTTCTTCCCATTGTGCCATGGTTTCCTCAAGGTCTTTGTTTAGCTGCCCATGGCGAGTGAAGATTGCTGGGTCGGTGACATCTCCGTGAGCTAGAATTTCCTCTATTTCGGCAATTTGTGCCTCGGTGTCGCTGATTAGTTGCTCAAGTTGCTTGACACGTTTCTCGGCACGTCGCACTTGGCGTTCATGTTCTTTTTGTTCCATGTAGCTCAGCTTCGAGGCTTTTTCTTCTTTCTCTTGCTGTGGCTTTGTGTTTTTCTCTCTTATTTCCAGCTCGCTGAGCGACTCTATTTTTTTAGCTTCGAGAAAGTCGTAGATGCCCCCCAGGTGTTCCTTGACGCGCCCGTTGCCAAACTCGTAGACCTTGCTCACCAGCCCATCGAGGAAATCTCGATCGTGCGACACAACAATAACAGTGCCCTGAAAATCAGCTATAGCGTCTTTCAAGATGTCTTTGGTGCGCATGTCGAGGTGGTTAGTGGGCTCATCAAGAATTAGGAAGTTGACAGGTTGCAAGAGCAACCGCAGTAGTGCCAGCCTGCTCTTTTCACCACCTGATAGCACTTTTACCTTTTTCTCGCTTGCTTCGCCACCAAACATGAATGCTCCTAACAAGTCGTTGATGCGTGTGCGAATTTCACCTGTGGCTTCATAGTCGATTGTGTCAAAAACGCTGATGTCTTGATTGAGGAGTTGAGCCTGGTTCTGAGCAAAATAAGCGATTTTAACATTGTGACCAATCTTGAGGTTCCCGTCAAAAGGTATCTCACCCATTATGCACTTAACTAGTGTGGACTTGCCTGCTCCGTTCTTGCCAACAAACGCAACTTTCTCGCCCCGCTTGATTGTAAACGTCACATCATGGAAAACGTTGAGTGAACCATAATTTTTTGATACATCCTCAGCTATAACAGGGTAGTCGCCCGAGCGTGGTGCGGTATTGAATTTTAATCGCAGGCGAGAATTGTCAACCTCGTCAATCTCTATGCGCTCCACCTTGGCTAGTTGCTTGATGCGGCTTTGCACCTGCACTGCCTTGGTGGCTTTATAGCGGAATTTCTCAATAAAATCCTCGGTGTCTTGAATCATCTTTTGCTGATTTTCGTAGGCACGGCGCTGCTGTTCGAGCCTTTCCATGCGTAGCTCAACAAAATGAGAATAATTCACTTGATAGTCATATATTTTGCCTAGCGAGATTTCTATAGTGCGAGTGGTTACATTATCTATGAAAGCTCGGTCGTGGCTCACTACGAGCAAGGCTCCACGGCGATTCTTTAGAAAAGTCTCTAGCCACTGGATTGACTCAATATCGAGATGATTAGTGGGCTCATCGAGAAGAAGCACATCGGGGTGTTGAAGTAATATTTTCGCTATTTCCACGCGCATTCGCCAGCCTCCGCTAAACTCGCTGGTGGGGCGCTCAAAGTCGCTTCGCTCAAAGCCCAGACCCAGTAAAGTCTTTTCAAGTTCGGCCTCATAGTTGTCGCTTGCCATCATCGCACGCACATCGGTCTTGTGCGATAGTCGCTCAAGTAGCGATTGATAGTCATCGCTGTCATAATCGGTGCGCTCGGCAATTTCCATGTTGATGGTGTCAATCTCGTGGTCAAGCTCCTTGATGTGGTCGAAAGCCTTGGCTGCCTCTTCGCGCAGAGTGCAGTTATCAACGAGTCGCATTTGTTGGGGAAGGTAACCTATGGTCACATCGCTAGGCTTTGTGACACTGCCACTAGTGGGTGTTTGCAACCCCGCTATTATCTTGAGCATAGTCGACTTACCTGCACCATTCTTGCCAACAAGAGCAATGCGGTCATTCTTGTTGATTACATAGTTTATATTGTCAAAAAGCGGCCGAGCACTAAACTCAACCTTGAGATTTTGGATAGAAATCATTGCGTATAATCTAAATAATTGAGCAAAATTACTCACATTATTTGATTTGGAAAAATTTAAATACTACTTTTGCGCAAGTTAAAACTCAAATAAATGATGATTGGAGACTTAAAAATACTTGCGGCGCCTATTCAGGGCATCACCGATTGCCACTGGCGTAATGCTCAGCATGAGATTTTTGGTGGACCTGATGGGTATTATGGACCATTCATGCGCGTGGAGCATGGCGAAATTCGCAAGCGTGACCTTATCGATGTAAGTCCTCATAATAATGTCGCTACTGGCTTCATCCCTCAGATTCTTGCCTGCCAGCCAAAAGATGCTGTGAGCATGGTGGAAGTCCTAAAGAATATGGGTCACAAAGTTATAGATATCAACTTGGGATGTCCATTTCCTCCTATCGCGTTACATCACAAAGGCTCGGGGTTGCTGCAATATCCAGGTGAGGTGGAAAAGTTGTTCGTGGAGCTTAAGAAGATGGAGGGGGTGAACTTCAGTGTTAAAATGCGGCTAGGGTGGGATAGTCCTAGCCAGTGGCGTGAAATCATGCCATTGCTTAGCATTATTGAGCCACTTAAGGTTACAATACATCCACGCACTGGTCGACAGCAGTACAAGGGAGAACTTGACCTTGATGAATTTGCCACTGCTCTTGAGCAATGCCAATATCCTGTTGTATATAATGGTGAAATACATACTATTGAGGATATAGCTGATGTTAAGGCTAAATATCCTAAGATTAGTGCGGTGATGATAGGGCGGGGGTTGATTGAGAACCCGGCGATGCTTTGTACAGGAAAAAGTGATGTTGAACACTATGCCATGTTTCATGAACGATTACTTCAAGCCTATACCGCACAGCTCAATGGTGGTGAACACCAGTTGCTCATGAAAATGAAATCGGTGTGGGAATTGTTTTTGCCTAATGCACCACGCAAGCCACGCAAAGCTATCAAGAAAGCAACATCAATGGCTAAATATAACACTGCCGTGAATGAGCTGTTCTGCTCTATGTAAATATGCTATGATATCTTTAAAAAGAAATAGCACCACTAGCCTTATCGATAGTGGTGCTTTATTTCTTATATAGATGATGATAAAGCTATTACTTCATGCTGAATGTAACATATTTAATTTTGTCAATCACTTCGCTGAAAGCCTTGCTGGAATTATCGCTTCCACTCATTTGAGCTTGTATGTTATTAGCTTTTTCCACATTAACAAAGATTACTTGGCGACGGTTCTTCATTAGGTCGGTGAGTGTGCTAGGCATTTTTTCGCTTGCTGGCTTCATTGCGTCGGTCAGGTTGGCTCCCTTTGGACCAAAAAGCATGTAACCTGTTGAATAGCCGTAGTCAAATGGTGCATCGCCCATGTTGCCAACCAGGCTGTTAATCTCGCCGGTGGTGTTTTGTCCCTCGGCTGCAACAAAATATTGTCCCGAAGCATCAAATTTGGCTAACACATTTCCCTTAATCTTGCCAAGAATGCCGTTAAACATCTCAAGTGCTTGTTTCATATCATCATTGTCACCAAGGGCTTCTTTAATAAGGTCAATAATCTTTGAACCATCGGTGTTGAGAACAACTCCTCCCAAGTCGTTACCCGAGAATATATCAAGTGCTTTATCCGAGATTTTTCCAAAAGCGCTCATGCTCTTGTCTATATCCTCTTGAACAGCTTTGTCATCCGACTTCACGTTCATCAATAGGTCGCAAATGCCATCCTTAGCCTCAGCGTCAATGCCAAGGATCATCTTGCGCACTTTGTCGATCTTGATGCCAGATATAGGAAGTGATGAGGCCGCTTCGGCAGGAGCAATCGACATGTCAATGTATAGATTGGCAAACGAGGCTAGGCCTTCCACTTTGTTGAAGAGGGGATTGTCGTCAATTTTCTGTTCTCCCTCTTTATTCATAATCTTGCTAAGCCCACTCTTTATGGTAGTGCCGTCGCGCTCGGTTGAGGAATAAATAACCACAACATCATCATTCACAGCCAGTCCTGCTTCCTTGTCGATATTGCACAAAAATCCCGACTCACTGGACAATGTTTCCTTTGACTGTTTCTCGAACCATGTTTTAAACTTCTCTTGATCTTCAACTTTGGCTATCATACCAAAGTTGATGGTAGTACCCTTACCCGACCCAAAGATATAAATAGGCTCCGAGAAGTCAATGCCAGTGTCCTTAATAGCATTGGCGTCATCTCCAAGTTCGCTGGCAAGGTCATTCATGAGTTTCTCTTGATTAACACCAGTTTGAGCGAAAAATTGTTTCAAGTCAATCTTACCGATGATTTTGCTGTCACCGGGAATGTAACTCTTGTAGCCATCACTACTACACGATGCCATCAACATAGCAATCACAATTGCCGACAAAAATAGAATCCGTTTCATAATAAAATTAGGTTTTTAGAACAATAAATAATTATTTCTACAAAGATAAATTAAATTCTTTAATAATTGCGCAAAAAAATAACAAAAAAAACAACAACGGTTGGTTTTGAAAAAAATATGCCCAGATGCTTGTTGTGGATAGCATACTGGGCAATTTGTAATGATTTCTTAAAAAAATACGACAAGCTCTTTTTATAGTTCGAGCAGGTCGTTGAGATGTGCCTGGGCAATTTTAACCCAGATAGGACTTGAGCAACTTGCTCTTCTGTCCTTTAAGTCGGCGGATTGCCTTTTCCTTGATTTGGCGAACACGCTCACGAGTGAGGTCAAACTTGGCTCCAATCTCCTCGAGTGTCATCTCCTGGCAACCAATGCCGAAGAACATTTTGAGAATGTCGCGTTCACGAGGACTAAGTTGCTCAAGAGCACGGTTCACCTCCTTAGAGAGTGACTCCTGGTTGAGCGACTGGTCGGCCATAGGTGAGTCCTCATTGGGCAACACATCAAGCAGACTGTTGTCCTCACCATCGACAAATGGTGCGTCGACCGACACGTGTCGACCGCTCACCTTCATAGCATCGCTAATCTTGTCGACTGGTACGTCAAGTTGGTCGGCAAGCTCAAGTGCCGAAGGTCTGCGCTCGTGTTCTTGCTCAAATCGAGACTGAGCCTTGCTGATCTTGTTGATTGACCCCACTTGGTTAAGTGGCAGACGCACTATGCGCGACTGTTCAGCAAGTGCTTGCAGAATAGACTGGCGAATCCACCAAACGGCATAGGAGATAAACTTGAAACCACGTGTCTCGTCAAATTTCTGTGCTGCCTTAATCAGGCCTAAATTACCTTCGTCAATTAAGTCGGGGAGACTTAATCCTTGGTTCTGGTACTGCTTAGCTACCGAAACAACGAAACGCAGGTTAGCGCTAACGAGTTTATCAAGTGCCGCCTGATCACCTTGCTTGATGCGCTGTGCTAGCTCCACTTCCTCGTCAACGGTGATAAGGTCCTTGCGACCAATCTCCTGGAGGTACTTGTCGAGCGAAGCGCTCTCGCGATTAGTGATGGATTTTGTGATTTTTAATTGTCTCATACCTTTGAATGTAGAGTTTAAGCTTGCAAAATTACATTAATAATAGAACATAGACAATTTTATTTCAAAAAAAGTTTGTTGCATTTAATTTATTTTAACAATTTGTAGAGTCAACTGGCAAGCGCAAAATTAAATAAAATGTTTGAAGAACTCTTTCTTGGGCGTAGAGAAATTAAGTTTTTCTCTTGGTCTTCTATTGAGT
>ONEL01000022.1 GCA_900316835.1 uncultured Prevotellaceae bacterium
TCCGCTTTCTGAGGTTCCCCTACTTGCGAGTATTCCTCAAAATTTATATAACCTTCTTTCTGTGACATATCTTATAACGTATTATCAAGTTGCTTTATTACCATATTCTGTTGAAACACCCTCTGTCGCCATCAGTGGCTCTTCCTCTGGTATATTCATTGCACTAATCTTTAACAAACAATGAAGAATGGTTATTGCATTATTCATTGAATAATCTGATAATGAAGTGAAGCCATGAGCTATATTATTCCTTAAGTTCTTTCCTTGTTTGGTAAGAATACCTCTAAGCATTTTTAAGGATGCGGGAGAAATGACGACTCTTTTTTTACGCATTTGATACTCTTCAATTTTATCAAATAGTTGCTCTAATAGAATCTCATCATGACTTTTTTCTTTGACTGTATTAATTAACAAATGTCGGCAAGCATCTCTTAGGCATCCTTCAATCTTTGTGACTAAGGAGTCAATCGAACAAATATAGTTCCCCTTATAATCACCTTCACTCATTATTTCAGAAGTGATGTCTAAACAGATTGAGTGTATAGCAGGACGTATAACATCTATCCATGACTCTTGTGATTCTCTGAGGCTTCTGTTTATAGTTAATCGACCTCTTCCTAACCAAGTTGAAGAGAGATATTCGCATAATTTAGTTCCAGAAAATGAGCCATTCTCAATAAGTTTCTTTAAAGATATAAGAATAGGGCATAAAGTTATCAATTCATATTGATTATGATACTGAAGGCTCATGATTTTGGGACTATAAAAGCCGTTTCCAGAATGGGGGTTGCCATTGGTATCAATAAATGTAGTCCTTATGCCTAGTTTCTTGAAATCCGACAATAAAGCTTGTCCATCAAAACTCTCCGGAGGGAGTATTGAATCATCCATAGCTAATGTCATAAATGGGAACTTACTATTTTGAAGAGCTAAAATAGCAGGTTGAAAAACATAATTAGGGACAGAGCAAGACTGAGTATAACATTCCATCCCTTTTCCTTCAATTTTGGCAATTAGGAATTGCTTATAACACGCTTCTGCCTCTTTCTGAAAACCTCCATTTTCTAAATAGATACTTTTGTTGAGTAAGTTTTCCAACAATGTACTATCTAATGGATGCTGCCGAATAATAATGTCTTCGTTTTCAGCGAGTCTATGATATATCTCCCCAATTAAATCATTCTTTCTTTTAGGAATGCACCTTAATAGAAGATTATAATAATTGCTGTTATCTTCGTAAGATTCAGAAATACCACTCAATAATTGATGCTTATTCGACAGTGTCTCAACTTGTGTTGCTTTTATGAATGCAAACGAATATGCATTGACTATGAGTCTGAACTTTAGCATCAACACATAATCAGAAGAAAGTACATTATCAATAGCATCAAATACATCCTTTTCACGATGTTTGTATGTTTTACTATTATAGATAAGTGATTTCAGAACCCATGATAAATCTGTTTCTTTGTACTCTTTCAGATTAGAAACGACTTTAAGATAATTATCAATGATTTTATCTGCATATTTCGATGTCTTTTTCCCCTGAGCATTGGATACCACATCGTAATAATAACCTGCAACTATAGGTTCGTCAAGAATATTAAATCGTGATTCTTCAAGAAATATTATATCCTCTTTTGATAGCTGGACAAAATCATGGAAAGGTGTATATTCACGTGTCATTGGGCCATAATTCTGACCGCACAACAATACTTTATAGTCTGCCAAACACAATGATTCAGCATCCTTGTTTGAAAGGATTTCTCCCTTTGATACACGTAATAAGTCGAATCTGTCAGTAAAACACTTCAGACCATTTAAACTATCTATGAATCGATTACCTTTCATACTATTTCATGTGCAATCTATGTCAATCCATTATCCCATCTATGGAGAACATATTGTCATCATCAAATAAGCGCTACGCCATACTCTCGAATTGTATCTTCACTGTCCAATCCTGCAACTGTCTTACCTGTTGCTTTTTCGATACATTTGAGAATCTGTTTAGTCCTATCAATAAAATAGTCATCGAAGTTATCAGCAGAGAGATAACCATAATTGATCTTATGTGATTCAATGGCTTTTACAATCTTTTCGTCATCTAACCCTTTTCCTGCCATCGTCCTGATATAGATACTTGGGGCATGACCACCTATTGATCTGTTGGAACTGGCATAAATAGGAGTCTTGTTGATAACAGAGTTCCATTTTTTTGCGGGATAATTTTGGCTTTTACAATACGCTTGGGGGAAGATATGGTGAATGTCAGCCTCTTCATCAATATACGATGCAATATCCATGCGATTACCCGTCATAAAGTCCAATGGCGAATCCTGTAAGATCAATGCCATGATTCCCTTGTAGGCAGCACTATTACGTGTCTGCATCGTCAGAAGTCGTGTGGGTTGCAGACTTGCTCTATATACAGTATCAGGCATATCGCCACCATTCATCCATCTCAGCACACCCTGAATATCTAATGCAAAGCGAGCTTCATTGGCTCCGCCATACTGCTCACCGAATACACCACACCAGTACCACTTTGCCAGTTTTTCTTGATTGGGGCCAAGTGCAAGCAGATGCCCATTGTCTCTGTCGTAAGAGAAAATGGCAGCAAGAGGGGTCAATTGCGATGAATAAGGGAGGTCTCGTGAACGGAAGATTCCCTGATGTACGAGGAAATCTGCTGCTTCGCAAAAGCCCAGTACCAGCGAATCGCGATGTTTCTTATAATCTTCCAAATCAAGTTTTAGAATATCCTTCTTTTTACAAGTGACTGCTATGCGTTCATCATCGCCAGAGTTAATTCTTCGATAATATGAGACAAGCAATGTCATTGCAGCTAAAAAATTAGCACCTGTTATCTCTGTCAGCAGTTCGCCATTAACTTTACTCTTAAACGTTGACTGTGCATTCTCCCAATCATCACGCAACTTGAAACCGTCGGCAGCGAAGGTTGCTGTAACCAGTTCGAACACAGTCAAAGGTACACCACCAGTATTGACATTCTCGAAAATCTGACATACAGCCTCTTTGGGCGTTTCTTTGTCAAGCTGAATAACTGGCATGTTATAGGCAATGATAGGGCGTAGAATCTTCTGCGAGAATTCTCGGAACAGCAGGCTGTATTCCCTGTTGTTGCCATAATACTCCTCCATTTCATACCGCCAATCATCAGTATCATTGGGCGAAAACGTGATATTCAAAGGGAACATCAGGTTCTCAAACTCTTTCTCTTTTGTAGATAAATCCAAGAGAATCGTTCTGCCAATGTCTGTAGTCAACTGTTTCTTTTCGGAAACAGAGATGATGGCATCGAGACGATCAGTATTAGTGTCAAGACATTTCTTGATGTCAAGATAGTAATAGCGTTTGATGGTCTTATCACGTTCAGTTTCCAAACGAGTAATCGTAGCGCCTTTACTTTTCAATACCTGATATAGTGTAGTAAGTCGTTGCTGCCCGTCAAGTACCAGCCATTCTGGTGTAACCTCTTCTGTAGAAGTTACACCTTCAAACTTCCTATAACTAAATCTAACCTGCTCACCGCCATTTGCCAGGAACATTGCTGCCCCCATAGGGAAGCCAGATGTAATACTCTCTATGAGCTTACATATCTTGGTGTCATCCCATACCCAGCTGCGCTGAAAGTCTGGCAACTGCGCTTTGCCGTCCTCTACCATCTTCAAGAGGTCGTCCAACTTCTTATCGTGTGATTCTACTGCCATAGTTATTTACTTTCATTTATAGAACATATATTGTTTCGTCACCGCAGATGTTGCGGATTTTCATGCGGAGGGGTTTCTGGTCGCACTTGATGGTAGCATCCCAACAGTCTTGAGTCTTCTTACCGTTTAGGATGACATAGCCAAGGCGGTCAATCTTCACTTCTGCATCGCTGTGCCAGGGGGCTTGTTTGTCGGCGGTGGAGCTGTCGAGGCTGATCCACTCGATGGTCTCCAGTCCTTCGTCGCTAATCTCTATGGGCTTAAATGCCTTGCCTTTGGCTATGGACTGTTGCTGACCTTTCATGTTCACTTCCTCAATCTTGCGCAGCACACGGTCACTGTGGAAACTCTTTAGTTCCACCTTCCACCCTTTGAAAAGGTTGTCTTGGGTTTCCGTTAATTCCCACTCGGATTCATCTTCCACCACCACTTCGTCCAGCACTTGCTTCAGGTCACGCAGTTCAATCTCGATGGTGGTTTGGTTGTTCTGTTCCTTAATAAATTGCTCTATCTCATCGCGGTCGGTGATGTCGATGTAATAGACAATGACACGCTTGGTATCATCTGGCAGGTCAGGCAGTGCCTCGCGAATGATGCGGTTCATCAGCGGTTTGTCGAGTAGACGGGTACTGCTGTCCATCAGATTTGGCAGATAGACGGGCATCATTCCGTGCTGGGTATCTACGATGCTACCTTCCCAGAACTTATCCAATGCATCTTCATTGCGCAGGCCTTTTATTAGGCTCTTCAGTTTATCCATTGTCTGGACGGGGTTGCGATAGAGCGACACGCCGTCTTTTACTTCCAAAACTTCAAACTCTGCACCTTGTTCTATCAGTTTATCTCGTGTCACCTGTATACTATTGATGCCGATGTCCGTGTGAATGAATCTCCTGTTTAATCTATTTGCAACGCGAGCTGTTGTACCACTTCCGCCAAAGAAATCAGCTACAAGCATATTTTCTTTGCTACTTGCGCTTACGATGCGCTCTATAAGAGCTTCCGGTTTCTGAGTTGCATACCCAACAGGTTCCTCTTTATCCGCAGGTTGAAGCATCGACATTCGCCATACATCATCAATGGTTATTTCATCAGAATCAATGTATATCACCTTTCCATTTTCATCTTTTGCATTGACAAGTTTCTGAGTTTCTTTGTCCCATACGCGTTTAATTTGCTTTGTGGATTTATCTCGTTTTTCTTTGATAGGCTGGAATAGATAATCGTCGGACTTGCGATACAAGAAGATGACATCATGGTTAGAAGCAAATCGATTAACGTTGCCTTGCATTTTATTATAGTAATGCCAAACTATTTCGTTTATAAAATTGCTTTCTCCAAAGATTTCATCCAATAATATCTTTACATAGTGACCAATATGCCAATCCAGATGCACATATATGCTTGCCTCATCGCTCATAATGCTCTTGATGGCCATCAGGTTCTCGTACATCCAGTTTAGGTAGCGCTCTTTATCCCATACGTCACCATACATCTTTTCCTCGAAAGCTTTCAGTTCCTCAATATCGAGTTCCGTTTCTGCCTGCTTGATAGCTGCCGCCACCTTGGGATTGCGACGAATATACACCTTCTTGGCATAGTCGGCACCACTGGCGAAAGGTGGATCAATATATACAAGGTCAACCTGAACACCTTTGTCTTTGAGATAGGCACAAGCCGAAAGGCATTCGCCACGAATCACCAGATTGTTGGAATTTTGGCCTATCTGCTCTTTCAACTCCATCTCGTAAAGGGGCATACCACGCTGCACTCGCTCCAGAACCTGGTCGTTGTCACGATAGCGCAAAACTCGCTTGGTGCGAACGAAATTGTCTAATACTGCTTGACCTTCAAGCGTATTGGGAAAATAGGGAACATATTTTATAGCCATAGCTTTGTATATTTACACATTAAAGAAATTATTGATAGCAGCAAGGGTCTTCTTTCGACGCTGCTCAGGGGTGATGGTATCCTCCAAGTAGAGGAAGTCAAAACGCTGGTAGCCAAACTTGTCGTTGTTCTTTTTGACGAACTCCGACATGAAGTCGAGTTTGTCCTTGAATTTAGCAGCAAAGCCCTCGCCCTTGGTCTCGATGATGATAACCTTGTCTATCTGCTTCTGTTTATTCCGGCTGAGCAAAAGAAAGTCGGGCACATATCTTCCAATGTATCGCCAATTAGTGCCAACACGTTTGTAGCAGTCAATCTTGAACTCTGTCAGTGTATCGTCGCCGTTGAAATAGACTTCCAACGCCTTTTCCTTTATCAACGGCAGAAGTTCCTGAGACAGGAAATGCTTCTCCAGACCGCTATCGAAGCGGTAAGGCAGATAGTGGTAGGTTTGGTTACGTTCGGGATGTGGGTCTGGTTTTGGATTACGCAGTGCTGACACATCTATGCCCAAAGCCTCCAGTTCGGCTATCTTAGCCTTCTGTTCAGCCGTCAACTCTTGCTGAGGAGGTTTCTCGTCCCAAGTTATAATTTCGTGTACAGCCTGCTGATCTGGGAAGAACTTTTCGCAGTCTTGGGTAGGTGATGTCAGCCGCTCAATCTGCAACAGACTGGCTTGCTCTGGAAGAATTTCCTCTTTCGTCGTAAAGTCCCGTCTGGGTGCAAAGGCCTGACGGATAAGCGAACGGACGCGCTGATGATTGTATTTCTCGTTCTCTATCAACACGCCATCCTTCTCCGTGGTAATCATTGCGAAGATGGCCTGTAACTCTGCTTCACATTTTTTCAAGTCGGCCACCGTCACCATGCCGAAGCTCTCCTTGGCTATCTGGTAGAGCCACCAGCGGAAGGATGTGTGCACCTCTTCTTTGCTTTCCTGCTCAACGGAAGCAATCAGATTGCCTTCCATATCCTGCTGATGAATCAGGGATATGTCTGCCAGAGCCAGGATATCCTCGTTTTGTAATCGCAGGGCAGGATTGTTGGCATCGTCGATGATGAGTGTCTCGTAGCTAACCTTCAGTTGGTAGAAGTCTATCTTAGGCACCTGCATGTGCTCCATACGTGAGAAGCGATCTATCAGTTTAGGTTCCAAGTTCGACTTTCCTCCAAACTCTTTCAGCGTGATATTCTGCTGTTGTGTTTCTCTGCATTGAACTTGTTGAGCCAGATAAGGGCTGTTTCCTGACTGTTCTTTGTCACCTGACGCAGACAGCGGCAAGAGGTCTGGAGCACCATGTTCGTGGGGCAGACTCCCTTTTGCGGTAAGATAACACCCGTCAGGCTTTTGCAGTCCCAGCCCTCCTTGCCAATCTGTACAAGGAGTACAATTTTGTATTTTGAAATAGAAGTGTCGAGCGAGGCAAAAGCTGTCTCAGAACCTTCATGTTGAGGGTACTGCTTATTGCCACCGTGATAAGGCAGGATAGTGTCTGTGGGGTTCAGTCCGTAGGTTGCTACTATCTCTGAAACCAATGGGTAGATGATTTCTTCGAGCGTCTCAATCTGACCGCAGTAGATGGCCAGTTTGGCACAAGTTCCATTGGCATACACAGTGTCCCGATACTTGTCAAGGAACTCATGTACACCATTGGTGACGATGGTCTGGGTGTCATTATCCTCAAACTTCACATCGGGATTCTTCAGAAAGTTGCCGATGCCATCTACCAATGGATAATAATACACCACGTTGGCCAGGTCGGTATTCTTGATGGTCAGTGCATCTGATATCTTCAGCGGTTCTACGCTATCCAGATAAGGTGTACCTGAGAAGCCGAGTACGGAGTTGAACGTATGCTTCTCCGTCCATTTGCTGACCACCTGACGGAGTTTGATTTCGCCGTCGGCTGCATGGTGCACCTCATCGATATAAACAGCAAGATGCGGAATAGACCCTATGAGTTCTCGCAACTCGTTGGCCAACTCCATGCGCTTCAGCTCTTCTTCTGTGAAGAGCGATGGGTCTTGATTATTTGACAGACGGTCGAGAATGACTTTTTCTGCATTGGTGATGGCCACCAATCCCTTCAAATCTTCGAAAGGCTGGTGATTGTTTATCTTCTGGGCATTGGGATTCTTGATGCGATTGCTCTTGTTTGCAGTTTTCTGCTCATCCAAAATTTCGAACTTGATAAGGCGGCGCAACTCTGTGGCCGACGGTTCAGGAATGATCCATGAGGGGTCGAATTCCTTGATATGTTTCAGACTTGGAACAATCGATGACTTCAAGCCCGATGGTGCCATTACCATAAAGTTGTGGGCAAAGGCAGGATTGTTCGGTTCATTTTGGGCAAAGTAGAGATCGAGATAGATGAATGCTGCCATCAGATAAGTCTTGCCAGCTCCCATAGGCAGACTAAAGAGGTAGTCGGTATAGGTGACTCCGTAGAATATCTTCTGGAATATGGCCTCGTAGTCTATCTCGTCAGCATGCTGCTTGATATATTGCTCCAGTTCCGGAGCCAGTTGCTTGCCTTTCTTGTCGTGTAGGCACGAATACTGGAACAGAGCCACAGCAGCCTTTTTGGTGCTGAATATCTGACGGGCAGTCTCTGTCAGCTCCACCTGCCCGATATTGGTGTCGTTGAACACACCATCGACGAAGAGCCGCCACAGAGGTTGGTTCTTGCAGGCTATCTTCAGAAACAAGTATGTCTTGATGGCCTCCAACTGAGCGTCACGCATCATGCCCCGTTGCACAATATACTGCAACAGTTCTTTAATGGTGCATTCCTCAGATGCCAGCCATTCGTTACGTTTATTTTCTATCAGTTTATAAAACATGATTTTATCTTGGTGATTTCCTTATGTCATTCACTGCTATTCATTTCGTTCTACTTTGACTCTTTAGAAAGCAGATATGATTTGTATTCACGTACCAGCAACTCCCGTATATCAACCTTCAACAAATCGGCTATTTTAAGGATTGTGGCGAGGTCGGGTTGAGAAGAGTTGGTACACCACTTGCTGACAGTAGATGGGGTGACACCCATTTCACTTGCCAGCCACCGAGCTGTTTTCTTCTTCTCGAATAAAACCATCTTTATTCGGTTAATATCTTCCATATATTATATATAATGTAATGTTTACCCTGCAAAGGTAGTGAAAAATTTTCAATTTCTACTGCTCTCTTTTAAATAATCGTGGTTATGCGCCCCTATTTTATGCTTTTTTATGTGTTTTTTGCTGTTCAAACACCTACCAAATGTGATTTTCTTGATGATTAGCTTGGGGCAACTCCAAACCACATACCTAAATCTGGTATCTGGTTTACTTCTCCTGCTTGCCGCTTTGAGATAATGCTCCTTGTTTTCGCTGTAATCTTTGCGAAAACATTTCTTGAAATCACAAATAATCTCTCTACGTTTCAGAAGCTCACGCGAGGTCACTTTTGTCTCAAAAAGGTCACTTGAAGGTCACCGATAAAAGAAAAAGCACTTGCGAGAAACTCGTAAGTGCTTGATTATTAGTGTGGACCAGCCAGGGCTTGAACCTGGGACCTCCAGATTATGAGTCTGGTGAAATGTGGATTGCAATTATTATAATATCTAGATTAAAAACATTACAGGTTGAAGTAGTTGCTGCGGTCGAGGTTGCGGTAGGCGATGGCTTCCATGATGTGGGGCTGGCGGACTTGGACGCTGGCGTCGAGGTCGGCGATGGTGCGGGCTACCTTGAGGATGCGGTCGTAGGCTCTCGCGCTCATGTTCATGCTGGTGATGGCTTGGCGCAGCTGGGCCATGCCCTCGGCGTCGGGCTCGGCGTACTGGTGCAGCAGCGAGGGGGTCATCTGGGCGTTGCAGTGCACGCCGGGGTGGTTCTTGAAGCGCAGGCTCTGGATGGCGCGCGCTTTGATAACGCGTTCGCGGATTGTGGCACTTGGCTCGCCTGGTGCTTTGCTCGACAATGCGGTAGATTATGATATTTCTTTCTTGATCGTGAACTATGAACTTTAAAAGTTGACTTCTATTATTAACCAAAGAAACAGTCGAGGTCGCAGGTCTTCGCCCCGTGATTGTGTTATGCACAATGTCGTGAAGGAAGCTTCTCGTCCGTTATGCCGTGTTATACTTAGCTGATGCGTCAGAACCTTACTGGCAGTGTGTATTTCACATTCACTGGATTGCCATTTGCATCACGGCCAGGGTTGAAATTAGGTAACATTTTGCACACTCGCAGTGCCTCTTGGTCATGTTCCGGACTCATCGACTTGACGATTTTGAAATTAGACAAACTGCCGTTTTTGTTTACTACAAATTGAACTACAACAAATCCTGATTCACCTGTGGGATTGTGCTTGTGGCTATTAATCAATCCCTGGATTTTGTTGTCACCTTTAGGGAACGAAGGCATAACAGGGGCTAAATCAAGGACTTTGTCGGAGGTTGGTTGTTGCTTCTTTTGTTCAGCTTTAAGTCTTTTCTCTTCTTCAGCTTTAAGTCTTTTTTCTTCCTCTGCTTTGCGCTTTTTCTCCGCATCTCTTGCCTGAGCCTCCTTAGCAGCAGCGTCGTCATAGTTGTCTTTTATATCATTTGTTGGTTCAATGGCTACATCATTTGCAGGCTCTTCATTTGCTACAGAATTAGAGTTTTGAGCAATATCAGTACTTGTTTCGGAGGCAGAGTTCTCTGCTTTGGAGCTTAAAGAAGCATCACTGGTATTCTCGATTTTGTCTGTAGTTTTTTCTCCCTTTGGCCATAGCATAACAGCAGCGCCAGCAATGGCGGCCAATATCAGCACACCACCTAGAATGAAAAGCCCTAAGCGGCTGCTCTTTTTCTTCTCATTGTCAACACGGCCATAATCATAACCTGCAGGCGGTTGCTGTTGCTGAGGCGGCATTGCAGGAGCGGCAGGAATAGGTCGGGTTGCGGGTGCCGGCTGGGGCACATTAGGTGCAGCTGGAGCAGGCTGTGGTATGTTTGGCACAGGAGGAGCTACAGGAATTGGCTGTGGCGCGGGTGCTGGCTGTGGCACATTGGGTATAGCCGGAGGAGCAGACTGCGGTATATTAGGTACTGGAGGTGTGGGTTGTGGTATATTGGGCACAGTTGCAGGAGCCTGAGGGGCACTGCCTGGCTGCTCGTCATTGGCAAGGTTGCTTATCAGTTGCCATACATCACTCACCGACTGTGGCCGTTGCTTGCGACTTGGCGACATCATCTTGCCGATGAGCTGTTGCATCATTCCGCTCACTCCAGCAAAGTCAAACGCATTGTTGCCCGCCGATATGATGTCATCGGTCTCGGGTGGCTGTTTCCCGGTGAGCATATTGTAAAGCGTGGCACCTGCGCCATAGATGTCGCTCCATGGGCCTTGCGCAGCGACGTTTGCGGTCATCACTTCTAAGGGCGTATAGCCGGGATTGAAACTGTCGCCATCTTTTCTTGGATTTATCAGTCCAATCATGCCATTACTGTCAACCACCACATTAGATGGAGCAATATTTAAGTGCAGCTTGCCGTTGGTGTGCTCAAACTGCAATGCGTCGAGCATCCGCACAAAGTAGTCCATTGCCAGTGGCTCACTCATAGCTCCACCGAGTCTTATCATTTCGCTCAACAACTCACTATTTGCCCCTTGAGCAGTAGGGGATATTCCATTATTCTGTGCCATAGCAAATTATCATTAGTTGATTATTTATTTTGCAAATATAGTGACAACAACTTTAACTGCCAACTATAAATGTAACAAAAATTAAAAATAATTTTAATACTGCTTATAATTTTATACAAAAAACATTCAAATCCTTACATAGTAACAACTCACAAGGCAAAACTCTTGCATATATTAGAGTTTGATATTATATTTGCATTTAAATTGAATTTTTAGGTTAAAAACATGTTAGGAGTTACTTGAAAAGTAATCCTTCAAACTCGTTGATAAACACTTATGGAACAATACGCCGAAATACTATCAGCCGAGAAAATCCATGAAGCCGTTACCCAGAATCGATACACACATTTGATGCAGGCTGTGGTGGTGGCTGTGACGCGCTGCCAGGCATGGCGCATTGAGAATAACGCGCACAGTCCTTACAGCATAGAGCAACTCTCACAATATGCTATCGCTACCGACAAGGACCATCCCCTCACTGGCGACAGTTTTTACGTCGTTTCGATTGAGGGTGCCATAGGGTACTGCCCGGGTTTTGAGTATCAAACCATGTGGATGTTTGTGCCCATGGAACCATGCCCCTTGCGTGACTTCATGCACAAGCGCTTTAACGAGATGAGCAAGGCTATCGCCGATATCTACAACACCTATCAGGCACAAGTGCAACAAAACACTAACCAGTAACACATTCCAACTACTATGGCCATAATCTTTATAAAGAGCTTGTCAACACAGTCAAGCCTCACACGCAGGTTTTTTAGTTCGGTGCGCGCGTTAGGCGTGGCATTAATTGTGATTGCAGCACTATTGTCGGGTGTCGATGCCGATGCTCTCACGCGCAGCAAGTCCACAAAATATGGCACGCTCAGATACACTATCCACAATTTGAACGGTAAATATAAGCCTGGTGAGCATTACAGTATTGTTGCCTCATTTACAGCTAACGATAATGTTATTGGCTCGCAAAAAAGTTTTATGATTGTCAAGGCGGGAAGTCGAACGCTTTGCCGTCAAAAGGTTGTTGTGAAAAAGGACAGTAAGACTTCAGCCTCAGCAAGTTTTACCGCCCCCAGCGATGGTAGTCCACTGAAGATCTCCTTTGGTAATGACGGCAATGATGTGTTTGAGTCAATTACCGTCACCGCCATGAAAGAAGAGGTGGTGAAGCAAGAGGAGAAGGAAGAGGAGAAGGAAGTGCCATCATCGACAATTGATGAGAACTCCAACAACGACACGGGTAATAGTGGCGACAACAACAGCGAAAACGCCAGCTATGATGATAACAACCCCAGCAATGATAGCGAAAGCACAGATGACGGCGAGGATGCCAGCGATGCCGAAGAAGAGAATTCAGCCGATGATATCAGTTCTCAGGACGATGGCTTTTTAGCTGGTCTTGCCGATAATGATGTGATAAAAGCGATTCAGGATTTTTGGGCCAATGACCCGCTGGGGCTTGACCGCGAGGCGACTCCCGAAGAGGCGGTAGGCATAGGTGCTGTAGCCGCAATCCTCTCCTTGTTGGCTGGTGGCGTAGGTGCGATAGGAGGCGGAATTGGAGGCATAGCTGGCGGAATAGGTGGCGGAGCTGGCGCAATGGGTGGTGGCATCCCCTCGGACTTGCCTCCCAACTTGCCCGAAGAATACGCTTTCGTCGATGATTACGATTGGGATAAAGAAAACGAAGAAGGTGGTGACGATGGTGAGGACACCGAAGAAAGCTATGATGACCCTCCACAGGAGCCGGAAGAGGAACAGGATCCTGCCGATGATATCAACTCGCTAATTGACCAAAAGTATGTGCAGCACAACCCCGATGGCTCTATCACTGTCACCGACCCTGTAGTAGGCAGCAAAAACACTTATGAGCCCGATGGCAATGGCGGATGGGACAACCCGTTGACGGGTGCTGGTTTTAACAGCGACTCCGAACTCTTGTCACACCTCGCGTCGCGCGACGAAAACCATGACGTTCTATTGAAAGACGCGCAACAAGCGATCAAGAACCTTGAAGATCATCGCAAAGAGTGGGAGGAGAAAGTCAAGCAAGAGTATGACCAGAAAGCAAGCAAGGAATCGGATGAGTATCACAAATGGAAGGTAGAGCAAGAACAAAAGCTTGAAGATGAGATCAGAATGGAACACCGCATTGAGGAGCTGTCGAGCAAATTCCACGTCGAGCCCACAAAGGATGCCGTGATGAAAGCACTCGCCGAACAACAGTCGAAGGACATGCTTGAGAGTTACGAACAACAGGCATACGCCGAAGAGTACGGCAAGAGTGAGCAATATTCCAAGACTGTCAAGACTACAGCGGCGGTTGGCATGGTGGCTGTGCCGCTTGTCGCTGCCACCGGAGGAGCGGTACTGGGTACCGGCGCGCTCACCGCCGCCGAGATAGGAAAGGCAAAGTTAGTCTATGACGTTTACACTGTTTCTAAATCGGTGACAGAATTCAACGGAGAGGCCTTGCTGCACAACGGCGGCCTCAAGGATCATGCCTCGGCAACATTGTTAGGACTCGTTCATGGTGGTTTTGGCGTGGTACAAAACCATGTGGGTGTCATTGCCAGCAATAACACGATAGTCAATAACACCGTTGGCAAGTTCATCTTTAACACGTCTGTAGAAGGTGGGCTATATGTGGGCTCCGAAGTAAGCAAGGGCGCGCTATATAAGGGATACTCTGAATATGAGAAGACAGGTGATTTTTACAAAGCACAGGAAGCGGCACTCAACAGTATCCCCGATAGTGCTAAATCGGGAGCCAAGAGTTTCTTGATACAAAAGAGCTTAGAAGGTGTTGTCAAGACAGGGTCGGCTTTAAAGGAGAAAATTTCGCCTTCAGGCACACCCTCTCAACTACAGAGCAAAATTAATTCGGCGAAAACCGATCTCAAATACAAACAAGCACGCGTAGAAGGTGCCAAGACCCACCTTAATGACACACGAAACATGGCTGCCAAGCTAAAGGATGAGGCGGCCAAGAAGGCCGACATAGCCAAGACAGCAGCTGAAAAGTCGGACTTACAAGCCAAAGAAACTGCTAAGACTTTAAATAAATATAATGCTGCCAAGGAAAAAGTCAATGTCGCAAAGGAGAGTTTAAAAGCCGCTAAGACTGACGAAGCCCGAGCCGCTGCACAGAAGCATCTTGATAACATGGAGAAACAGGCAAAAGTCATTGAGCAGGAAGCACACAATGCGCAAAAACAAGCCGAAATAGCAAGAAATGAAGCAGAAAAGGCTGCCAAGGTGGCCACGGAAGCACGGGCAGCATCAAAGGTTGCCGATTCCAGTGTGAAAGAAGCGCAGCACAATGTGAGCAAGGCTTCGGCCGACGAGCGTATAGCACAAGGCAAAGTCACTGCCGCTGAGAACAAAGCCAAAATGTATAATGCCCAAAGAGAAGAGCGCGTTGACTACGTCGCCGGTCTAGCCGGTTCCACTGTTGACAATGCCGAGCAGAATCTTAATAATAATGACAACAATTCTAAATAACAACGACCAAAGATGGAGGACAATAGCGATAATAATAAGATGACATTTGAGGAATTCAAATTCAGGTACGGGCACTACGACACCCTTATGAAAGCCTTGCTGGTATCGCTCGACATGGGAAACCTGGTGTGGGTTTCTAATGATGACGATAATAAGGCTTATGACCTGCTCGACATGTATCAATTTGCCCTTGCTCAAGACAGCGAGAGGCCCCTGTCAGGCACACAGTTCTATATGGTCTCACGTGAGGGGGCTATTGGCTTGAGCGACGGACTTGAGTATAGGGTGAAATGGATCTTGATTCCCATGGAGCCAAGCAAGGAACGCACCTATCGCATCTTGCGATTGCAGGAGAAGATCGAGGAGATGCGTGTCGTGGAGCAGACCATCAATGTCTCTCTCAAGAAATACATGGCCATTGCGGCGCTTAAGGCAAGAGCACAGGCGGCGCATGCTTCCGCTATGCCCGGAACAACACCTCCACCCACACCAAATATGTATTAAACCAGATTGTCCACACCACTAAGATAATAACACATCATGCAGACAAATATGCAACCGCCCATCACACAACAAGAAAAAGGAGGCGTAGGCCAATTCCTCAAGAACTATTTAAAGCAAAGTCTGGAAATTGTCAAGCATCCTCTCAAACTGCTGCCCACCATCGTGCTGGGTGCAATTTGGATAGTGCTGGGATGGTTCTCCAGCAAGATGAAACTATCTATGCCGCTTGAGGTGGTGAGCTTTCTCACGTTCACGCAAGGAGGACTCTTTGGCGGCGTAATCGGCGCTGTGGGTGGAATTCTGGGAAAGGTGGTGGTAGCGGCTTTCCTCAATGCCGCCATTCTGCCACTCTTTGAAAAGAAGCCGCCATTCAGTGGCATTCAAGGCAGCATGCGGCACATTGTCGGCAGCATGAAGATAAATAGCGCAAGTGCAATGGCACCGCTGTTCTACGGCCTAGGCATTGCTTTATTGGTATACGGATTCATGAACATCACCCAATCAGGAAAAAATGCCATGGTGGGCCTAGTTTCAGCAGTGATGCTCATTCAGGGCATAGGAAACCGAGGAGGTTTTGTGTGGGGCTTACTATTAAGCATCGCAAACTCTTCATCCAAGGGCAAGGTGCCACAGTTCGCCTCAATCACGCGATTCCTGCTGGGTATGTCATTAGGATTTACCTTAAGCGCAGGACTCAGCCTCGCCGGATTGCATTGGTGCTTTTGGCTAGCGATACCAATGCTCATAATTGGATTCATCTTCAGCATCTTTAAGAAAAAAGTAAATAATAGCATGTAAAACCCATCTGTGAGTTACTTATATCCTTAGAACTTCGATTTAATAAGTCCTTAGACTCATTTTAACCTTATTCATAACATAGCTGGTTAACAAGATCTGGTTTCGCGCCAGCTCTTGTCAGTTAACGCAATTATTCCTATTCAGGAATCTCGTCAATAAAGAGCACCCCATTATGCGCCAGGCTGATTTCCCCCAGCGTGGGATAACTGCCGCCGCCCAACCAGGGCAATGGCACAACTACACGATTATGTGGTGGGATGTTGACTATTTATTTAAGCTAAATTCCTTCTAAAACTCAGTCAAATTCAACAATAATATTTCATTTTCGCTGAGTCTTGAAGTCTGTGATGGCATATTTTTCTTAAAAACAAAATATATATTGTATATATAAAATATATTATATATCTTTGCAGTGCTATAATTAAACAAAGAAGATATGGAAACGATTATTAAACGGAAAAACATTGATTTGCCTATTGAAGTGCTGCAAAAACTTTCGCTGATGGCTGTGGCTCAAGGTCGTAGCTTGAAAGCCTATATTGAGCAGATTCTGATAAATAAAGCCAATAGCATATCAATCGAAGTGCATGAGAACCCATCGCCCTCGGGTGATGAATGGTTTGAAAACGCCGACAACATGGAATCTGTCAACCGTGGCATCCAGGAAATGAAAGAAGGGCAAGGCAGAGCTTACACAATGGATGAGATAAGAAAAAGCTTAGGCGTATGAAATACAAACTGATTCTCATGCCTGAGGCAGAGCGCCATCTGCAAGAGTGGCGTAAATTTGGCCAAAAGAAAACGCTACTTAAGATTGCCGCTTTGCTCGAAGAACTTTGCGAGCATCCCACTACCGGTACGGGAAAAGTTGAACAGCTAAAAGGTGACCTTGAAGGCTTCTGGAGCCGAAGAATAAACAAGGATTCACGACTAATCTACAAAATTGAGGAAGAAATCATCACCGTCTTTGTCGTCTCACTAAAGGGTCACTACGGTGATAAATGACATGGTTTTTTAGCATATTATACTGTTGCCAAATAAGCACGAAATTTTTGCTTATTTGGCAAGGATTAAATATAGCACTGATTATCAGGGTAATATTTGGGGAATTTAAGATGAAAGTATTAAATGTTTACTAAAGATTAAAGTAGTTGCTGCGGTCGAGGTTGCGGTAGGCGATGGCTTCCATGATGTGGGGCTGGCGCACATGGACGCTGGCGTCGAGGTCGGCGATGGTGCGTGCGACTTTCAGGATGCGGTCGTAAGCTCTCGCGCTCATGTTCATCTTGGTGATGGCTTCGCGTAATCGTGACATTCCTTCGGCGTCGGGCTCGGCGTATTTGTGCAAGAGGGCAGTCGTCATCTGTGCGTTGCAGTGGATGCCGGGATGGTTCTTGTAACGCATACTCTGGATGGCGCGTGCTTTGATGACACCAGCATAAACGAAACAAGAAACGACATGTAACATTTCGCCATCGAAATCAATATATATTCATCTTCCAAAGCAGCCTCATCATGTGTAATTCATCCAACTGAAAGAACTTAGACCATTGCAATAGACTCATTGACAATTCAATCTATTTATCCACATCTCCTAATGCTTCATTGCATACCGAACAAAGAACTTGCAAATTTTCTAACGTCGTCTCACCTCCTTTTGACCAAGGTTTAATATGATCAAAGTGCATTTTGTGAATACCTCCATCACATATTACACCACAAATTCTACATTTGTTCCCGTCTCTCATTAAAACTTGAACTTTTAATCTATCACTAGGATCTCTTTTTGTTTTGTGTTTGAATCCTCCTATCTCATTACTAACTTCATCAATGTTTATAAAAGTCTCATCGTCATCATTATTGATATACTCAACAAATCTATCTAATGCATTATACCATGTTCCAAAATGACGTAGATATGCCCCTGATGATATAGTTGACCATGTTTTATTATCCATATCTCTTCGAGTCGGCTGCATTCCTTTTTTCAGCCAAACATTTTTAATATTATCTAACAGAGCTTTATCATTATGATAAACCACATTAATTGATGCGTTAATTCTCGTTAGAATCTCATTCCATGAGCCAATTTTTCGTATCGCCGTAGAGCTATTATAACTTCCGTTTTTATCATATTCTCTCATAGTTAGAGTAGTTTTTCCAAGTTTTGTCATTACTTGTTTAATATCCTCTAAAATTTCATCAACTGTAGGGTACTTGCGTTTATTTATAACATATTTCATAAAGCGTAATATCTTAGGTAGTAATAAAGATTAAAATATTATGGTCTAGATAGTAAGTAGATTTATTTGTTTAATAATCGCCTCTCGATATCTTCTAGGAGTTTGAGGTCGTCGGCGTCGGCTTGCTGGGCCTCTTGCTGCTTTCTTTTAGCGTCAAAACTGGCATAAACGTTTTTTGCGTAGCTCTCCATTTCGGCATTTGAGACAGAGCCTTTGCCTTGCAGCACGTCCATTCCCTGGAACTGCAAAAGGTTGTCAACGTTCTTGCGCCAGTAATCCAAAGTGAGGTCGCGGCGGCCTTCCACACGCATTTCGGCAGAGGTTAGGAAGATGTCAACTAACCTGTTTAGGCGGTCAATCTCGTTGTCTTGGAGATAATTTTTAGCTGTGGTTATATCGCCTTTACGCACTATAGAGCCTTTCCAGGTGGTAAGTCCCATGTTTGGCTTGCTTGCATCGGCTCGTGCGCAGATCAGTTCGGCTGCGGTTTGGTTGGTTACGGCGTAGAGCAATTTGTTTTGTGTCTCAGCAAAAAACATTTGAGTGGCCTTATCGCTCTTGTCATAGTCGCTGCTCAGAGAGAACAAATCGCGAATTTTTTGATAGAATCGTTTCTCCGAGGCACGAATGTCGCGGATTCGAGCGAGCAATTCATCAAAGTAGTCGGGACGACCATCTGGGTTTTTCAACCTCTCATCATCCATCACAAAGCCCTTGACAAGGTATTCTGAAAGATGTTTCGTCGCCCATTGGCGGAATTGCGTTCCCCGCACGCCTCTAACCCGATACCCTACTGCAATTATCATTTCCAAAGAGTAGAAAATGATGTTGTAACTCTTTCCGTCTGCAGCAGTTGTCAAATATTCTTTGACAACTGAACTTTCAGTTAACTCGTTCTCTTTGAGGATATTGATTATGTGATAACTGATGGTTTGCTTCGAGGTGGCAAAAAGTTCTGCCATCTGTTGTTGGTTGAGCCAGATTTTGCCGTCTTTGGCAAAAAGTGCGACTGAGGCATTGCCATCGGCGGTGCGATAGATAATTATATTTCTTTCTTGATCATTTTCCATAATTCATTCATTACAAATTAAAATAGTTGCTGCGGTCGAGGTTGCGGTAGGCGATGGCTTCCATGATGTGGGGCTGGCGGACTTGGACGCTGGCGTCGAGGTCGGCGATGGTGCGGGCGACTTTTAGGATGCGGTCGTAGGCGCGGGCGCTCATGTTCATGCTGGTGATGGCCTGGCGCAGCTGGGCCATGCCCTCGGCGTCGGGCTCGGCGTACTGGTGCAGCAGCGAGGGGGTCATCTGGGCGTTGCAGTGCACTCCGGGGTGGTTCTTGAAGCGCAGGCTCTGGATGGCTCGCGCTTTGATAACGCGCTCGCGGATTGCGGCGCTTGGCTCGCCTGGAGCTTTGCTCGACATCTGGTCGAAGTTCACGGGCTGCACTTCCACCTGCAGGTCGATTCTATCCAACAACGGGCCCGAAATCTTGCCCATGTAGTTGTGACGCTGGTGTGGCGTGCAGATGCATTGCTTGGTGGGGTGGCCGTAGTAGCCGCAAGGGCACGGATTCATTGAGGCCACAAGCATGAACGAGGCTGGATAGTCGATGCTGTACTTGGCACGAGAAATCGAGATGTGGCGGTCCTCCAGCGGCTGCCGCATTACCTCAAGAACCGAGCGATTAAATTCAGGCAACTCGTCAAGAAAGAGGACACCATTGTGCGCCAGCGAGATTTCCCCTGGCGTGGGATAAGTGCCGCCACCCACCAGGGCGACGGGCGAAATGGTGTGATGTGGTGCGCGATAAGGACGCACCGAGAGCAGTGTGGTGCCTTGCGAGAGCTTGCCTGCCACACTGTGAATCTTGGTGGTTTCGAGTGCCTCGCTCAGTGTGAGTGGTGGCAGGATTGACGGCAGTCGTTTTGCCATCATCGACTTGCCACTACCAGGCGAGCCAATGAGCAGGATATTGTGTCCGCCGGCACATGCCACTTCAAAGGCTCGTTTCACCTGTTCCTGGCCTCGAACCTCGCTGAAGTCGTAGGGGAATGAGCCTTGAGCCTGTGCGAACTCGGCTCGCGTGTCAACCACGGTGGGCTCGAGCGAGAGCTCATTATTGAAGAACTGAATCACCTGCGTGAGGTTTTCCACGCCATAGACGTTGAGGTTATTGACCACAGCCGCCTCGGTGGCGTTTTGCTTGGGCAAGATAAATCCGTCGAGATGCATCTCGCGAGCAAGAATCGCCATGGGCAGAGCCCCCTTGATGGGCTTCACCGACCCATCGAGCGATAGTTCACCCATTATCATGTATCGTCCCAGACGCTCGGTTTCGAGTTTCTCGTCGCTGGCAAGCACCCCCAGGGCAATGGGCAAGTCGTAGGCCGAGCCTTCCTTCTTAATGTCGGCCGGTGACATATTGATAACCACTGCTTTGCGTGGGAAATCAAATCCCGCTTGCGCCACAGCGCAACGCACCCGTTCGGCGCTTTCTTTCACGGCAGTGTCGGGCAATCCCACCATGACAAATCCACTTCCCCAGTCGACCGAGACTTCTATTTCTACTGCTATGGCATCAATTCCTTGTAGTGCCGAACCTAAAATCTTGCTTAGCATATTATTATTTATTTATAGGCTTTCTATCGTTTGTCGTGCTTTAGCGGCATCGTTGCCACGGTAAAGCTGATGTCCTGTGGTGTCGGTAACGATTATGGTGGGTGTGGTGGTCAGTTGCAGTGGCATCAACTCGTGGTTCATTAATGAGCCCGGCACCCAGTAGTGTTTCCAAGTGGTGCCATCATTGCGAATAGCAGAGTTCCAGCCAGCGGAGTCGCTGTCGATGTTCACGTCAAGAATTTGCACGGTGTTGGCATCAAGCATCTTGAGCTCATCGATTGTGGTAGTGCGAAGGTTTTGTTTCACCTCCTTGTCCCAGAACAGGATAACGCTAGGCTTACTGCCTGTAAAAACCGCCGCCTCAAAGTCTTGTGATGTGAGTTCCATCATGTTTAGCGACTTGAGAGATGTTACGGGCTTTTGTTTCTTAGCTTTGAGCATGTTATAACTCTCAAGTAGCGATGCGGGCTTAGCGCTGTCGTCGAGCATGTCGAGCAGGCGGTCAACAGCCTCGTCGCTAGTGGGAGAGTAGTCCACCAGCACCAGCAGAGTCGATACCAGGCTCTTGCGGTTGTCCTTGACATATTTCTCAATAGCCGCGTTAAGCGCAGGGTTAGCAATCATGCCATACAGTCCCTTGTGCTCGCTGACGAAAGCGCTCCATTTTTTAGCAGCCTCCGAGCCTTCCACTTTCAGCTCGTTAGGACTCATCACCTTCCCCTCAATCTCAATTTCATCTCCACTGCTCACCACAGTCTTGAAAATCGCCACATTAAGGCTGTTATACACCAGCAGTAGCGAAGGGTTAGCGCACGAGCCTTCCACCTCAAAGTGGTCATTCTGAGCAGTAATCCAGTTTTCAACTATAGCTCCCTCGTCATTGACATATACAACCTTCACATTTTGGCTTCCTAATCCCTTGAGGTGCGCTTTTAGCTTGAAATGGTTGCTCGAGCAGCCACACAGGGCGAGCATCACAGTCGCAACTAGTGCAAAGTAAAATATTTTAGTTAATTTCATGTGATAATATTATTTATGCACAAAATTAACCAAAACATAGCTAACAACAAAAGAAGAGTAGCATTTTTTTTGACACACTCACTTCACCCCCCCCGCAATCTCTCTAACGTTCCTTTATCAAGTCGAGGACAACTTCTCCACCCAAGATAATGCCAGCCGCGGCAGGTACAAAGGCATTGCTGGCAGGGGTGATGCGGCGCTTAGCAGCATTATCGTCCTCTTTATTGCCATCGTCTTCATCGATGCTGTCGCATTGTGGCTTGAGTGGCAACTCGGTGCTGAACACGCACTTGAAGTGCTCGATGCCCTCCTTGCGTAGACGCTTGCGCATGATGCGTGCCAGCGGGTCGACATCGGTCTTGCTGATGTCGGCAACTCTGAATGCTGTGGCATCGAGCTTGTTGGCAGCTCCCATGCTGCAAATGATGGGTACTCCCAGTCGGGTGCAACGTCTCACAAGTTCCATTTTGGCACTCACAGTGTCGATGCAGTCCACCACGTAGTCATAGCTGCTCAGGTCCACCTCGTGCGCATTGCTCACGAGGTAAAACATCTTGTAGCCCGTGGCGTTGCATTGTGGGTTAATGGCAAGGATACGTTCCACGGCAAGGTCTACCTTATATTGTCCCACATTGTGAGTGGTGGCTAAAATCTGGCGGTTCACATTGGTTATACTCACCTTGTCGTTGTCAAAGACATCAATAGTGCCCACACCACTCCGTGCCAGCACTTCGACGGCATAACCGCCCACACCCCCCACGCCAAAGACCGCCACCCTGCAACGAGCGAGCGTTTCAACCGCTTGCTTTCCAAGCAGCATCTCGGTTCTAGAGAACTGGTTCTGCATCGTTATTATTTAATTATGATTTTATACCAATCTTTGCCTTGAGGCGCTTGATGCGCTCACTCGACTGGTGAATGCGCTCATAGGGAACACGTCCGGTCTTCACCAGGTCAACAATCATGTCAACGAGCTGGAAAGGCCGGTTAGCCTCAAAGCCAGTTTCGATGTTGTTTCCCACCAGTAGCAAGTCCACTCCAGCGTTGATCGCCAGAGCAAAGGCTTCGGGCACGCTGTGCTGGCTCAAGATACCTTCCATGTACATGTCGTCGCTCACCACCACGCCATCAAATCCCAGCTGGTCTCGCAGCACGCCACCAATAGTCTTACTTGAGAGCGTGGCGGGATAGTCGGGGTCGAGCTGGTGGTTATAGATGTGAGCTGTCATCACCACATCAATTTTGTTTTGCGCAATAAGTCGCTTGTAGGGTTCCAGTTCCTGAGGAGTCCATTGGTTAGTCACATCCACAAGTTCCAGGTGTGAGTCGCCAGTCGCGTTGCCCTGTCCCGGGAAATGCTTGGCGGCGCATAGCACACCCTGGCTGTGATGAGCGTCAATCATCCATGCGGCATTCTTCGTTATCACGTCAACATCGGTCGAGAAGCATCGCTTGTAGTGCCCCAGGTGAGGGTTATTGTCGAGGTGCACATCGAGCACTGGCGCCAAGTTTAGCGTTACCCCACATTGCGATAGTTCTTGCGCGATTTGCTGAGCATAGAACATGGTTGTGTCGCGGTTGTCGGTAGTGCCCAAGTATAGCGCGTTGACTGTTGGCTTGAAGCCATATTGCGTCTTCAAGCGGCACACTAGTCCACCCTCTTGGTCGGCGGCTATGATGAGAGGTTCGTCGGCATAGCTTTGCAGGTCGCTAGTGAGTTGTGTGAGTTGTTCCTTAGAAGTGACGTTACGCGAGCCAAGTTTCCTGGTTCCTGTGAGGTCTAAGTCAAAGAGAATGACTCCCCCCACGTGCAAGTCGCGCACATATCGCGCGGCATCGCTCTGCGAGTTGATAGTGTTACCAGTGAAGCCCACCAGTAGCATGCGTGCCACCTCGCGACGCAACAGCGAGTCGCCAGGCAGCTGTTGGCTCTGTGCCATCATCGGCACTAAAGCCATCATTGCGGCACAAAGTAGAAGAATTGTCTTTTTCATTTATCAGAATTGTTAATTATAAGCATTGTCGAGGATTGTGTGCTAGCTGAGAACAGCCACAGTAGTCACGGCACCAGGAATTTCCACCATCTTGAATGATGCCGCCGGAGCGAGTGGCTTGAGGGGCACTATGGTGCCATCGTCGTCAATCCTGAACGCGGGGAACTCGTGTCCAAGTCCGGTGCCAGTGGCCTTAGTGTAGCTCTCCTTGATGGTCCATAGCTGTGTGAAAAACAAGCGTTGTTGCTCATCGCTGCGCAAAGCATCGAGTTGTGCAATCTCCTCCTTGCTCATGGTGTAATCAACCAGGCTGCGACGCACATTCACAATGGTTTGTACGTCAACCCCCACGGGCTTGTCGCCCACAGCACATGCCACTAGCATGCCACTGTGCGAGATGTTGAAATGCAGGCTAGGAAGCCCCGCTAGAGCAGGCTTGCCATGGTCGCCCACGATGTATTGCATGTCATGCTCGCGCAATCCATGCTCCCTCAGCATGTCGTCGAGCAACAAGCCTGCGCCGGCACTGAGCCACTTGCCACTATCGAAACGATAACGCATGGTCTTGTCGCGACGTTGTGGCGAGAGTAGCATCATAGCCTTGTCGAGGGCTCCCGGGACCTGTAGCGGTTCCACGCTAGCCACCTTCACCCGGCATCCCCCAATCGAGAATTGTTTTAGCACTATGATGCCCTTGCGCATGGTGAATTATACATTATGAATTACCTGATGGTGTAGGTTAGCGTTCCGGTGCGTTCTATGCTTTGCCCTTTGGGCACACGGAACCGCGATTGCCGTGCAAGCCCCAGACAGATGTCGCGAGTGCGCGAGTCGGTGACTGTACCACCCACTATTGATGCACTCTTCACATTTCCCGTGGGACTCACTGTGACACGAATTCTCACTGTTCCGGCGCTGGGACACTTGGCACGAGGGAAATACTCCAACGTGTAGCCGTCCAATCCACCCACTCCCGGTGCTCCCGCGGTGCCTCCAGTGTCGGCTCCACCAGGCACGCCAGCCTTGCCTGTCGCGGTGCCGTTGTTCTTGCCAAAAGCGTTTTTCACGCGATTGTTTGCGGCAGTGTTAGTGGCAGGCTTGGGTTCCTCAGCCTTCTTGGCTGGCTGAGGTTGTGCAGTGGCTTTACTTTGCGGTTTCACAGGTTGCTGTGGTTGTTCCACTGTTTTTTTCTCGGCTTGAGGCTTCTTGGGAGGCTGTTCCTTTACTTTCATGGGCGATTCTTGCTGGCTAGTCGCCACTTGTGGCTTGGGAGGCTCGTTGATGACGCCTTGATCTTGCAAGTCATCTTGCCCGGCATCTTGAGTTTGCTCCACGTCGGCCTCATTGGTCTGCGACATTTCCTCGCCGTTGGCCGCCAGGTCCTGGCTGTTGTCGAGCTCTGGCAAGTCGCCCAGCTCCACCAGCTCACCGCCAAAGATGATGGTGTCCTGCAACAAGTCTTGCAACTTGGCGTCCTTGGGCGGGTACTCGTAGTGCAGGCTTGTGAAAAACAAGAGCGCAAGAATTCCCGCTCCCAGCAATAGTGTTATCAGTGCCGAGAGAAACCGGTTTCTATTATCGTTGTTTTTAGCCATTTAGTGTTTTCTAAAAAGAAAGTAATTAAAAGAAATTGTTACCGTCACTGCTGTGTGACCGTGGTCACGGGTTGTGGACGCGATTGCGATGCCTGTCCCTGAGGCAGGGTAGAGGCATTGGCAGGAATTTCGGTAACTGTGGTAGTGCCCTGAGCTGCGGCAGGTTGCTGGGGTTGTGTCGCCGCTGGGTCGGTGCCTATACCATCACCACCATCAATGGGCTCGGGCTCGGGCGAGGCATACTCGTCGCTAGCTGGCTTGGTGGCAAGAACCACTTTCACCCCCACCTTAGCTCCCTTGTCGAGGATATCGACAATCTTGCCATAAGGCACGTCTTGGTCGGCATGTAATGCCACAAACTGTGAGGGGTCGCTTTGTTTCACGCTTTGCAAGAAGCCATAGAGCTGCTCGGGAGGCAAAGGCATGAGGTCGCCCTGCGAGATGGAGTCGCCCTGTGTGGCAAACATGTTCATGTCCTTGTCGATGTAGATGCGTGTGGTGGGCTTGATGGCCGTTTGTTGTCCGCTCTGTGGCAGGTTTACCTCCATCGCCGATGGGAAGACGAAGGTCGACGTAACCATGAAGAAGATGAGCAGCAAGAAGATGACATCGGTCATCGATGCCATGCTGAACATCGACATTGTCTCGTGTTGTCTCTTCAGTGCCATGATTTACTTCTTAGCTGGCTCGTTGAGCAGGTCCATAAACTCCATTGTGCTACCCTCGAGGCGGTTCATGATTTTATTAACGCGCGAGGTGAGGAAATTGTAGGCAAACAGTGCCAAGATGCCCACCACAAGACCGGCAACAGTGGTCACCAGTGCCTCGTAGATGCCACTGGCAAGGATGCTCACGTTGCTGTTTTGCCCGGCGCTGGCGAGCGAATAGAACGCCTGCACCATACCGGTCACGGTGCCCAGGAAGCCAATCATGGGCGCACCGGCTGCGGTGGTTGCTAGCCAGTTAAATCCTTTCTCCATGCGTGCTACCTCCATGTTTCCCACGTTCTCGATAGCGACAAGCACATCGTTCATGGGACGTCCAATGCGCGACACGCCTTTTTCAATCATGCGCGAGTAGGGCTTATTGGTCGAGGCACACAGTTGTTTAGCCTCATCGATTTTGCCAGCCTGAATCAGTTCCTTGATTTTCTGCAGGAAGTCGGAGTCGGCCTTCGTTACCCTGCTGGTTGCGAAAAGACGCTCAAAGAAGATGTAGATACTCACCAGTAAGAGCAGTGCCAGTGGAATCATGAGCCAGCCACCCTTGAGAGTGAGGTCCCACACCGATAATGCAGTACTTGTTGTTGTCGCAGCACCTTGTGCCGCCGCTTGAGTCGCCGCTTGGGCCACTATCATGTTAATTAAAGTCATGATTTTTAGATTGTATTATAGTGGTTATTAAATTCGTTATTTTTTAATCTCTGAGGCAGTCTTTGTAGGCAGCGATGGTTTTTTCCAGTCCCAGGTATAGGGCATCGCTGATGAGAGCGTGACCTATCGACACCTCGTCGAGGTGTGGCACATGGTCCTTGAAGAACTTTAGGTTCTTGAGGTTGAGGTCGTGTCCGGCGTTGAGTCCTAGCCCCACGCTGTGAGCCACTTGAGCCACACGGGTGTAAGGCTCAACAGCCTGCTCGGGGTTACGCTCAAATTGCTCGGCAAAGGGTCCGGTGTATAGCTCCACGCGGTCGGCTCCAGTCTTTGCTGCCCATCGCACGGTGTCGTCATCGGCATTTACAAAGATGCTAGTGCGAATGCCGGCGCTCTTGAGCTGGTCGACGATGTCGCACAAGAAGTCAAAATGTTGTTGCACATCCCATCCTTGCGATGAGGTGAGCACTCCAGGTGCGTCGGGCACCAGAGTCACCTGGTGAGGCTTGATAGTGAGTACCAGCTCCATGAATTCCTTGCTGGGATATCCCTCGATGTTGAACTCGGTGTGCAGTACTGGCTTGAGGTCGAAGACGTCCTGACGGCGAATGTGTCGCTCGTCGGGCCTTGGGTGCACAGTTATTCCACAAGCTCCAAACTTCTCGCAGTCGAGAGCCACTTGCAGAAGGTTAGGTACATTTCCTCCTCGCGCGTTGCGCAATGTTGCCACTTTATTTATGTTTACGCTCAGGTTTACCATATTCTAAAAAGATATAAGCTTTGTTTATTACAATAACGTGTTGTTTTTAATAAATAGTGCACTAGTGTGCGCAAAAATTAGTATATTTGCGCACAGAATATAAAGTTTACAAAGTTAGACGTTCTTAGCGAGAAATAAAAACAAAATAGTACTTTAAAAAGATTTTTCAACGTTTTTCACACATTTGCACGGCACCACTGTAGCCAGTGCACAAGCAGTAAAACTATGAACATAGCAGTATTTGGAAATAGCTATCAAGAGAAATACAAGAGCCAGCTGGGCGAATTCTTGCATAGCCTGCCGCATGCTCACGAGGTGACTATTGAACGGAAGTTTGCTTCCTACCTGCGCCATGTGGGTGTGGATACTGCCGGGGCTGGGGAGTTTGACGTCGACACATTTGCCGGGGCTGAGCTTGCAGTGAGCATTGGCGGCGACGGCACCCTGTTGAGCAAGGCGGCCTTGCTGGCTCGCACTGCCACTCCCGTGGTTGGCATCAACACTGGTCACTTGGGCTACTTGGCAGCGTGTCGCATTGGCGAGGCGCCAGCCATGATAGAGAAGATAAAAAATGGAGATTATCGCCGCGAGCAGCGCACCATGTTGCGCTTGCTTGAGATTGACGGCAAGCCGTGTGAAGAGATTTTGGCTCTTAACGAGATAGCCATCTTGCGTCAGGACACCACATCGATGATCTCGATGCCCACCACTATCAATGGCACCATGCTCACCACCTACAAGGGCGACGGACTTGTAATAAGCACCCCCACAGGGTCTACAGCCTACAACATGAGTGTGGGTGGTCCCATCATCAACCCGTCGACCAGTTGCTTGGTTCTCTCGCCCATCTCGCCTCACTCGCTCACCATGCGCCCCATTGTGGTCGACGACGATAGTGTGATAGATGTCACAATCAACACTCGCGCCAAGTGGATACAGGTGAGTGTCGACGGCATGGCGATGACCTTGCCCAGTGGCAGCACCGTGAAGATTGCTTTGGCACCACACCGTCTGTCGGTAATCCAGCGTCACGACCATAACTTTGCCGAGACCCTGCGCGAGAAACTCCTGTGGGGCGCCGACCAACGGTAAAGCTTAATGCACAATGCTCAATGCTTAATTCACAATGCACAATGCTTAATGCTCAATGCTCAATGCACAATGCTCAATGCTCAATGCACAATGCTCAATCTCTTCTTAGTAATTCCTAGTAATTCTTAGTAATTCCTAGTAACTCCTAGCAACTCCTAGTAACTCCTATCCACAATGATAATTCCTCCTTTTTTAAAACCTGGCGATGGTGTGGCTATTATTTCGCCCTCGGGGACGGTGCTTCCCGAGCGCGTGGATGGTGCTGTGAGTGCCATTGAGCAATGGGGATTTATTCCCATCGAGGGAGAGTATACTCGCAAGGAATATCGTGTGTATGAAGTTGTTAGCCATAGCGCGCCCTGGCAGCAGCGACTTGCCGACCTGCGGTGGGCACTCAAAGACCCTCGTGTGAAAGCCATCTTGTGCAGCCGCGGAGGATTTGGCGCTGTGCACTTGCTTGAACATCTCGACCTTGATGCACTAGCTCGCAATCCCAAGTGGATAATGGGGTTTAGCGACATCTCGGCACTGCATGCGGCATGGCACAGGGCGGGAGTGGTGAGTATCCACTCGTCGATGGCTAAACACTTGTGGCTCAATGGTGTTGAAGACGAGTTAAGCGACACTCTCTACAAGATTATAACCAGTGGCGAGCTACCCAGCTATCACGTGGCAGCTCACCCTCACAATCGCGCGGGTCGTACCACAGCCACCATCACTGGTGGCAACCTGGCGGTGCTAATGGGACTGCTTGCCACGCCATTTAACATACTCAAGCCCGGCCACATACTCATTATTGAGGACGTAGCCGAGCAAGTCTATCAAGTGCAGCGCTTGCTCTACCACTTGCGCCTCGCCGGCATCCTGCCTCACCTGGCAGGTCTTGTTGTGGGACAGTTTACAAAGCATCGCGGTGAGGAGACAACGGCAATGGTCGACATGATTGCCGACATGGTGGCACCCTATCACTATCCCGTGGCTTTCAATTTTCCCATTGGGCACATTGCCCGCAACATCCCCATTGTGGAAGGTGCTACCGCCACACTAGAAGTTAATGATGCCGGCAGCACACTATTGATGCACTGGTAGGGTTCATGTTATTAGATAAAAGCGTGGGATAATCAAGAACTTAGTGATTATCCCACGCTATATGTTGCTGTGACAGGACAATAGTACTATCGCGGTGATCTAAAGGCGTGCAAATGTGTTACTTGCGCACGCAGCGGATGCTGTGGCCAAAGTTATAGGCATGTCCGCTAGTGGTGTAGAGAGTAACGTTAGTGGAACTCTGGTTGATGCGCAAAGTTTGGAAGCTTTGTCCCTCGCTGTAAGGGGTAGTAGACCAGAACCAAGCGTCGGAACCGTCGCTGGTGTCGCCAGTGGCAGTGCTGAAGTAACCAGCAGCCCAAGCGTTGAAACCGTTGAGGTTAGTGCCTTCCTTGCCCATGTTCCACGAGTAGTCGGTGTCGCTCTTGAAATTAGTTGCTGCGGGACCGCCATAGGTGCGCACCTTTCTCCACTGGTCGATAGAAGGAATTTCCCATCCTTCGGGAGCCAGCTGGTCGCCCTTCTCGACGCAGTAGCCGTTGTAGAGCATGCCAAAGATAGAGATATAATCGTTGTCATCGGCATAGACGTGATAAGCTCCAGTGGTGTTAGCGTTCCAAGCAGTGCCTTGAGTAGACTTGAACATTTCGATAGCTGTGCCGTCGATCCACTTAGCTGCGCGCAGGTTTTCGGCGAGCCAGTACTGTGTGCCAATCTTCACAATCTTGTAGGTGTTCTCCTCGCTACCACGGATGTCGACCAGCAAGTCGGGCTCTACAGTGCCTTCCTCAACAGTGGCTGGCGCGTCGATAACAATCTCGCCATCAACCAGGTAAACAGTAGAAAGAGCTGTGCTGTTGCCAGCGGTGTAGGTGCATGTGTTGGCTTCTAGATCCCACACGGCGGTGCCACTGTCGGTAGCGCTCACACCCTTAGTGAGAATTGCGCGTCCCTGTGCATCGCATGGATAGACGATAACTCGGCGTTCGCCCAATTCCTTGATATATTCCTCACACACCTCGGCCACCTTCACGTCGCCCAGCATCACGCGTTGTACCATGCATGAAGTGAAGTCGTCAGGAATGTTGATTTTCACGGCAGGAAGCTCAACACTCTTCTCAGGCACTACAAATGTGGCGGTTGCCATGGTTCCAGGCATGCCATACTTGTCGTAGGCGAGTGTGGCGATGGTGTAGGTAGTGCCAGGAGTGGGGCTAGTGATAGTGCCATTACTCTCGCCGTCGATGTTGCTCTTGGGTGCATCAACGAGCGCTTCTTCCACATTGCCATTGGTGATAACAATGCTATAGTTGCTTGCAGCTTCGCTCTTGGCAATGCTGTAGTTTACAATGCCGTTATCGCCATCCCATTCAAAGCTCAGGAATGTGGGTGTAGCCACCACCTCTCCCTCAATGAGGTCGAACGAGAGGCTGTCGATGTCGGCAATGTTATAGACGGTGATGTCGCCATTCTTCATGGTGACGACGAGTCGGTTAGGTGTTGATTGCGCATAGGAGGCTAATCCCATCGTAATCAATGCTATAAGGAGGAAAAACTTTTTCATCATTTCTTGAATTTAAAGGTTGAGTTGTTGATAGTGATAATGTAGATGCCAGGTTGCAGGTGAGCGGTGTTGATGCTCTCTCCACGCCACTGGCGGTTAGAGTAGACTTGCTGCCCGTTGACAGCATAGATTGCTACCGCGCCACTGGTGGCACCAAGCACCGCAATGCTGTTACGGCTGGTGGCAATGCGCACTGTGGTGGCATCGTCGGTGCTAATTTTTTCCACGGCAGTCTGCTGCTGGTCGGTGAATTTAACCGAGAGAACATTGTTCATGTCGATTTCTTGGTTACCCTCGGGGGTGGCGACAATCATGTTGGCACCATCAAAAGTCACCTTGTTGATAGCAGGCAGACTATACGAAGCCATGGGCGAGCCATTGGCATTGAATATTGTCATGAACGACTGGGCTTGAGCCACGCCGCTCCACAACATTACAGCCAACGGCAAGAGGCTGATTTTTAATCGATTAGTCATGCGTTAAAGTGAAAATTATGGTTAATAAAAAAATGAATTATTTTATTCTTGTGGTTATTATAATGGATTAGAAAGATAGTGCAAATATATTAATTTTTTTTGAATAAATAACAATAACAGCAGCATTTAAGAGCTACTATTATCATTTATTTTATTACTGGCCAGGGAAAAGTTTTGAGTTGTCGTTCCAGCTGCTTCTCGCGTCCACCCACGTAGGCATTAAGCAGGGCATGGAACTGAGGGGAGTGGTTCATGTGAGTGAGGTGAGCAAGCTCGTGGCACACGACAAGCGTTATAAGCTCCTCGGGGAGGAAAACGAGGTTTGCCGAGAGCTGAATAACTCCCGCAGGCGTGCAGTGCCCCAGTTTGCGCAGTCCTCGCCCTATCTCAAAGTGACGTGGTGCCACCGCTAGCCTCTGTGTTATGCTCTTGGCAAGTGGCAGAAGGACCCTAGCAGCCCGCTCATGTGCCATCATTTTTAAGGCTTTAGATACCCATTCCTTGTTGTGGTGATGATTTAGGTCGGTGCCCTGTGGCACACTCACCACCACATTAGTATCGGTTTTGCTAAATATAATCTTGCCTGGTAACTGGTCTTGCTCGTTGATGGTGATGGTGAAGCCGTAGCACTGAATTACTTGCCCCAGGTGGTAGCTCAGTGTGTCCTGTTGTCGCGACTTGCGCAGCCGCGTGCGGAAGTCGTTGATGATATTTTCCAGTTGCTGCCGCGAAGCCCCTGGTGGCACATTCATGTAGATGTTGCCGCCACGCCAGCGCATGGTCACGTTGCGCATGTTGCCACGCACTGCGATATAGATGCGCCCAAATTCTTTATCGTCGATATAATACAATGTGCTAAGAGTTATGTTTTAGTAGACGAAGGGTGCCATGCTACGCATGGAAATTAAAGAGCGAAGCTCTAAATTCCACTATAATAAGCGCTTTAATTATGTTGCGCCAGGAGCGTCACCGCTAGTAAAGTGGTAATTGCTCTAAAACGAGTTCAACAGATATTGTTTTGTCATCATCAAGCTGTTACTTGCACGGGGATGCCAGTTTGCTCCTCGATGTGGGCGGCGATGCGCTTGAGGTCGTCGAGAGGCACTTTCACGAGTTTCTGCTCGGGAGTCTTGCGGTCGATGGTGTAGAGCATTATCTCCTGTGGCTTGATTGCCAGGTAGGCGTTGATAAGGGCGTCGATCTCGTCACTGGTGGTGTTGTCCACAATCTCGCCGTCATGCTCGCCACGCACCATCATTGTCTGCACAATGCACTTGCCGCCATAGGCTTTCAGGTCCTCGATGATGCCCGCAGGCAGCACGTTGGGCGAAGTGGGGCGGTTGATGAGTCGCATGGTGTGAGGCACAGCGCTGTCGAGCTTGAGAATGTTGTTGTCCACCTGCTTGAGGGCGGCAATCACGCTAGGCTTTCCAGCCATTGTGGCATTGCTCAGCACAGTTACTTTAGCATCAGGAAAATACTGGTTGCGCAAGTTTATCACGTCGTGCACAATTTCCTTGAACTGAGGGTGTACCGTGGGCTCGCCGTTACCCGAGAATGTTATCACGTCGAGCTTTTCGCCAGCCTCGTGCATGGCTTTGAGTTTGGCTTTAAGTTGCTTCTTGAGAGATTCACGTTTTGCTACTCCTGTGGTGCCAGGTCCCTGAGCGTTGTAGCCAGCCTCGCAATAGAGGCAGTCGAAGGAGCATATTTTGCCGTCATTAGGCATAAGGTTCACGCCCAGCGAAGTTCCCAGGCGACGGCTATGGATAGGGCCAAAGATTGTGCTTGTAAATAAAACAGTTTGCATGTCGTGTGAGTTAATTTTTCTATAATTCCTAGTAGATACTATATTATCTTATTAAACAATTCAATATATTGCTTGGCTATCTTGCTGGCGGCAAACTTGCGCTCTACCTCGTTGTGGAGGAATTGGCGCGAGACACCGGCGTCGATGGCCCACTCAATGCCCGTTGCCACGCTGGCAGGGTCTTTATATTGTGCTATATAGCCAGTGGTGAGGTGGTCCACGATGTCGGCTTGTCCGCCCTGCCCAAAAGTCACAGGCAAGCAACCGCTTGCCTGTCCCTCAATGAGAGTGCCAGGCAGGTTCTCGTAGAGCGCTGTGGATAGCACCACGTCGCTGTGGCGGTAGAGGCGACTTAATTGCTCCGTACCGCCTATAGTACCCAGCCATGTGCAAGGCACTTGCACCTTGTCGAGCAGTGCCTTGTCATGCAAGTCACCATATAGAACAAAATGAATTTTTTGCGCCAGTTCGGGCTTGTTGCGTGCAATGAAGCGGGTGGTCTCAATAAATTCCATGAAACCTTTCACTTCCACGTCGAGTCGACGCGCTCCCATCACTATAATCTTCTTGTCGGTGGGAATGCCGTCAATCTCACCACTGAGGCGAGTGTAGTCGAAGTGATGAATAGGGAAAGCGTTGTAGATAACGCTCAGGTCGCAACCCGCCATGGCGGTGCTCTGGCGGCAGCACTCAGCTAGCCAGTGGCTCACAGCCACAAAGTGGATGGGCACCTGGCTGTAGAGCTGCAGTTTTTTCTCTTGTAGGGTGGTGGAGAGGTCGTCGCCGTGGGTCTTGAGCAGTGGGCAACTGTGGCAACGCTCCTTGTAGCGCTCGCACTCAAACGAGTAGTGGCACACCCCTGTGCAGTTCCACATGTCGTGCATGGTCCACACTATGGGTTTGCCGGTAGCCCCCAGCCGCTTTATCGCCCCCAGCGATAGCGTGCCCTGGTTTACCCAGTTGAGGCACACCACATGGGCATCACGCACCCATGGATGCCGTGCGATATTAATGCCGTGAGAGCAGGTGTCGATCTTGAATAGTGTGTCACGACGCATACCGTTGCGCAGGTACACCCCCAGGCGCTCGGCGAGGAAGTTCCACTTGTTGAGCAATGGTGACCCCATCACTCCCACAAGCGGGTCGTCACTCTGCCTGTCGATGACAAGCATTCGGGCATCCACGCCCTCCTCTTGCAGGGCATGCACTAGCCTGAGCGACACTATTGCCGCTCCTCCCTGCATGTCGCTATGGTTGATTATAACTACCTTCATCGCATTATCCCCTCAGTGGCAAGTCCACCTTTTCACCGTTTAGTTTCACAATTCTTGCCGGATTGCCAGCCACAGTAGCATTGCCGGGGACATCGCTATTGACCACAGCTCCAGCCCCAATGGTCACGTTGTCGCCAATGCTCACGCCACCAAAAACCGTCGCGCCCGTGAAAATCTTCACATTATTGCCCACTGTGGGGCGGTGACCATGGCAGTCGTTGCCCAGAGTGACCAGGTGTAGGCAGTAGAAATTCTCGCCTATGCGCTCGGCATTGAGATAGGTGGCATAGTTGTGCTCGAAGTGGCACCCGGCACCAATGTCGCGACACCAAATGTTGAGAGTGCGCTCGGGTGGCAGTAGCCACTTGATAAAGAACGACTTATACTCTCCTAGCCTGTAGTAGAACAGGTTGCGATACACGCGCTGGCGTGTGCACACCTTAACGAAAGTCACCACGCCACCATCGCCCTCGCCATAGTGCTTGAGGTCCTGGTCGTGGACTCGCTTGTTGCACAGGTACAGAGCTATGTGGGGCAACATCCTGAGCGATGACGCTGTGAGCAGCGCAAATTGTGTGTAAGGGTTCATTACAGTGGTTTTAATGTCACATCACGATTTTCTAAACCGCAAAAATAGTGAAAAACTTTCACACAACCAAATTAGAGGACAACATGAAACTCAAAGAAAAGAAACGTGCGCCTCTTGGAAAGAAACGCACGATTCTCAATTAAAAGATATATCTCTTGTAGATGGTCTTATTTTATAACCTTAGATGTAGAACGAGTGCCGTTGTCATAGCTGGTGACAACGATATTCACTCCCTTGAACGGCGCATCGCTCTCTACACCCATCAGGTTGTAGTACTTCACGCTGGTGACCTTGGGCTCAACGAGCAACTTGCTTGTCCCGGTAACTACCATTCCGGCCTCCAATGGATAAACTACATAGTTGTTGCTTACGCCACCACCAGTATAGGGTGTATTCTTAAGCGATATATTGCTTGTCGTAGTATTCTTCTTCACAACTGCGTCAAACTCATAGACATTTCCTTGCGTGAAGCTGCTCAAGTCGCCAATAAATGAGCCATCGGCAACAAAACCACCTTTCAGCGCAGGACCATTAATGTCACCTTGAGGTGCCTCAACGTAGAACTTGCCATCGCCATCATATACTGCCCACTTAATGTGTACAATTTCCTGAGGTTTGGGTTCAACAAAGAAATAAGTATTTCCATCCACAGTAGAAGCCTGAGTTCCCATGAAGCTAGCGGGGCTGTAGGTGTTGAGGTTGTAACTCGAAATTGCCGCTGTTTTGCTCTCTATCTTAGAAACCTTAATCTCGGGGTTCGCACGATTGACCAGCTTGCCCACAACATGCAAATCTTTCTTCACATAATTACTAGGATTCTCAACATCAAGAACAACCCAATTGCTCTGGTCATAAGGCTCATTATAATCATAGAAGCGTTTCATTCCATCTATGGCATCGCCAGCCTTCACACTAGGATTGCGGTACTTTCCGTAGTCCTTAGCATAAAGCTTTTCACCCACAACACGCACACCATATAGATGCTCGGAGTCTACAACTTCATAAGTAATGTTCTCGGCACCACTCTCGGCAATGTCACCAAGTTCCTTCTCAACAGGGAATAGCTGACACTGTTTATAGGAATAGGCTTCGTTACCGGAAATTTTTTCCTTTACCGCAACCTGCTCCCAGAAACCAACAGCACCATCCTTCATGCCAAGTTTATAGATGGGTGTAGTACCACCGGTCCACTTTTTAGTTGTTACATCATAGTAACTAATATAATTCTTGAAGAACCCTATATTATCACCTTCGGGTCCCCATCCAGGCCATAGTTTCTTACCATAAGAAACTGAGCTATTTGTGTTGTGATTCACATCGGTGTAGCAATCATGACCATGATGACCATAACCATTGTATAGAACATCGCTATTGGTACAACCTGTTACAGATATCGATGCTGATGAAACAGTTCCTAGAATCAGATTTGTGGGAGAGAAACTTGCTGTAGATTTTACTATGGGAGCAGTTGATGAATCAAAAAATGGCTGAAGCATGTTATTAGTTGTTTCCAATGACGTGCTTTCTATAACAACAGGCAATCCAGCTGGGATAATATTCCCTTGACTGACTTCTTCGGTTGTAGCAAGTTCTCCCTCAACTGATGGCATAGCAGTTACTTTATAAACTTTAACCTCACTACCACTAGGCACTTTGTAAGAGAACGCTGTCCTGAGTGTTGTATAGTATTTGCCATTTTGTGTGAAAGACGAAATTGGTGCAGCCGCAAAGTAATTATCTGTTAAATTCAATGGCTCGATATACCAATGACATTTTTCTGGAGCATTTGCATAGTTGGTGCTGTTATCTACTGATGTCATTACAACTTTTCCACTTTCATCACCGAAAAAACGAGTCTCATTCATTCCATATATTCCAAAACTAACATCTAAATTGATGTATGCAGTATACAAACTAGTGTTTTTAATATTATCAATGAAGGCATACATTCCTTTAAGTCCATTGGCTTTAGCTAAGAATGATGTTCCAACGTAAACACAAGTAGAAATATATTTGAGACCAACACCTTGTGAAATGATATCGTATTTATTGCTAGCACCACTTCCTGTTTTATCTAAATAGATAACAGTCCCTGGATCGGTGAAAACAGAGTTCTGGTTTACCAATTTTATATCAGTCTGTAAAAAAGGTTGAACTCTATTCATTGCATTCTCTTGTCCTGTTTCACTCGTTAAGTTACTTAGGCCTCCAACAATTTTCTGCGCACTGATTGTGTCATTGACAATGCTCATATACTTCTCGGTAGCGTAACTGCGCAGACGGTAAAAACCATTTCCATTGAGTTGTGCCAGCATTGCTGATGAGAAGCAAGTTAGCAGAAGCAATATAAAATAAAATCTTTTCATTGTCTCCAAAATTACTCTAAAGGTAAAACATCAATAACAAGGGTAGGCTTAGCAATGCGTTGCCTACCCTTGTTGATTAATGATAGACTTTAATTATTTGATTGCCTTAACCACGGCACGAGTGCCATCGGTAAAGGTGGTCACAATAATGTTCACGCCATCGAATGGAGTGGTGCTCTCAACCCCCAGGGTGTTATAGTAGCGCACCATCTTCACTTCCTTGCTCGCGTTCACATTGTCGATGCTTGTGAAAGTTCCATCAGGATACTCGAAGATGAAGCCTGGAGGATTGCTTGGGTCGCCTTGGTCAAATGATGTATCGGTTGTGAAGTTCTCATCAACGATACTCTCAGTTTCACGATTGTAACCAAGCAAGTAGGCATTGTTGCCCTCAAGTTCCTGAATGTTATCCTTCCAGAAACCAAGTCCATTCATGTCGAGACCAACCTCCAACTCATCTTGCACAAGTTCCTTGTTGGCAAGAACAAGATAGTTATTGGAATCTTCACTCTTAACATCCTCTCCAAAGAACGATCCCACGAGGAGGTTTCCTTCTGTTTGCTCGGAGATAACCTTTGGACGGATGCCCATGGTTGTTGCATCTTGAATGCCGAGTTTAGAATAGAGCAGCTCCTTGAGCATTTCCTTCAGTTGGCTAAGACTTGCGGTCTCAACAGCGGGCTTGGTGGGCTCGCCGCTTGGTCGCAGAGTAACGTTGAGCTCGGCCTCGGCCTCCTTGGGAGCAAGCATAGTGCGCACTACAACTGGAGTTTGTGCCGGGATAACGTTGCCTTCCACCTTGCTCAGAGTGGCAATGTAATAAACATTGGTGTGAGCCGGCTTGTCGCCAACAGCATTCACTTGCGATGTAGCCTTGCGAGTTGCTGAAATGGTGTAAACGTCAACCTCTCCATTCTGGTTTTCAATCTTAGCGTCGAAGTCGAGGTAAGCTGTGGTGAAGTAGTAGGTATCGCCCACGTTGGTCACACCCTCACCATCCACGTCGGTTATAGTGGCTTGAGCCATGTCGGCCTTGAGGTAGAATGGCACATAGGCTGCCTCGTCATAGTTTGCGTCATCCTCGCTGAAAGGCTCGAGGAACCACTTGCCGGCGTCAACGTTGGCAAGCTCATCCTTGCTGTCGTAGCCAAATGTGCCATCGGCATCCTGGCGCAGGCAATAGGTAGTGCCATAGTTGAAGTCGGGTCGCTGCAGAGCGTTGAGAAGCAGTTGTCCGATAGCAGGTTGCAGCCCCACACCGCCGGTGTTGCCGTTGCCATCAATGAAGTAGCTCTGCACATAGGGTATAGCGTTCTCTTTGAGCTTAGCCCACATTTCGTCGGGGGCGTCAAGATATTGAGCTGTGCGCCATGCGATGTTATATAGCTTAGCCATCATGGAGTTTCCATTTTGGGTAGCTTCAGCTTCCATGGCCTTGAGCTTGTTGACCAGCGCGGTCTTGTCCTTGCCAATGGCGCTGAGAGCGGTGTTAGCCAGGTCGCAATACTCAGCCAGGTCGGGGATGTTAACCTCGAGGGTATAGGCCTGCTTGCCAGTTGTGGTGATGACGGGGGCGGTGTAGAGGTTGAGATCGAGGGTGCCAACCAAAGTTTTAACCAGTGGCTCTACAAGACCGGCATACTGGCTATAGTTTGGATTCTCGGCAATCTTGTCGTTAACAACCTTCACGCCGGCGTCGGCGATAATGCCCAGCATGTCGTTGATGAGCAACATGTAGTCACCCACGTCAACGCCCTGAGAGCGAAGCTTGCTGATGGGTAGCGTCTTGGTGTTCTTGGTCTCGCCTGTGCCCAGGTAGATTACAGTGCCGGCAGCGGTCAATGCCTCGTCGAGCGAAGCGGTGGGAGCAGCGCTAAACGGACCGGTAACGAGAACATACTTGCCATCCTGACCAGCATTCTTGATGCGGAAGTAGCCATTCACGGGCTCGGCCTTCACAGCGTCGGCGAAGCCCCACCAGAAGTTGGTGTTTTGCAGGTCGACAGTTGTTGCGTCCTCGTAGCCGAAGGTGCCGTTGCTCTCGGCGCTGAGGTAGTAGGTGTGACCTTCCTTGATGTTGTCGATGTTGGCACGCACGAGGGCAATGAGTGTGCTGTTGGTGCCACCCTGCCCACTGTGCTCGGTGAGATATTCCTTAACCTTAGTCACGCACCACTGCCACATGGTGCCATTGAACGATGGATACTTCTTGCGCCATTCATTAACGATATCGTCGGGGATGACGGGAGCGGTGGCGTAGGCATAGTAAGCATTCTCCTCGCCGGGCACTTGGCGAATCTGCATGAAGGCGTTAGCCTCGATAAACTCGCGCATGCGTGCCTTAGCTTGTGCTATGTGCTCGGGTGTGGAACGCCCTGTGAGCACCTTGTCAATCACGGCCTCGCCCAGCTCGATAGCGTGCTGGATGTACTGCTGCACGTCGTGACCGTCGCCCACGAGGTTGGTAACCTTGTAGGAGCCGTCGCTCATTTGCTCGCCCACGGTAACCTGAATGGGTGTGGCATTGTCTTCATCAACGTTTACCTTAGCATAGTACATGCCCTCAACGTGCACATACTTGTCTTGCCCCACATTGTGTATCTTGTAGAAGTCGCTCTCCACAGGCTGGTCTTCCTGTTGCAGGTCGATACCCCATTGTAGGCGGGTGTTGGTAGTGCTGAAGTCCTCGGCGTCAACGTAGCCGAATGTCTGGTCGGTGTCCTCGCTCAGGTAGTAGGTGTGTCCCTGCTCAATCTTGTCGATATTGTTGAGCACGTAGGCAGCGAGTGTGCTGTTGGTTCCGTGAGAGCTGAGATATTGCTTCACGTAGTTTACGCCATAGGCCCATGCAGCCTCCTTGGTTTCATCGTCGATCACGCCATGACGATACATCTCGTGATAAACGTCGTAGGGGATCTCGGGGATGGTGGCGTAGGCATAGACATAGTTGGTGCCGGTCACGGGCTTGATGCGCATGTAGGCATTGTCGCGAACGAACTTCTCCATGTAGTCCTGAGCATACTCAATGTCTTCCTGTTCCGACATTTCTTTGAGTACAGCAGCAATGGCGCCCTTGCCCAGCAAGATAGCCTTGTTGATGTAGCTCAAGATGTCGACAGTTCTCACTTTGCCATTGTCATCGGTATAGGTAGAGCTGAGGTTGGTAACCTTGTAGCTACCGTCGTCGAGCTTGCCGGCATAGGTTACATGAATCTCGCTGGCATTGTCCTCGGTCTCAAATGGGCGAGCATAGTAGGGACCTGTGACCTTCACGTAGTCGCCGGTCTCAACGTTGCGCACCTTGTAGGTGCCACTGGTGAGGTTCTCGGGCTCAATCTCCTCAACGTCAAATCCCCACTGATACCAGTCGTTGTCCTTAATGGCATTGAAGTCGGCCTCCAGACCATTGCCACTGCCCTTGGGGTAGTAGTCGAATGTGTCGTTCTGCTCGGCGCCCAGGTAGTAGGTCACGCCAGGTTTGATGTTGTCGATGTTGGCAAGGATATAGGACTTGAGTGTGTTGTCGGTGCCACCGGTGAGATATTGCTTCACATAGTTCACGCCATATTGCCAGCAGTCGTCGGCATTGTTCACACCGGTGATGTGACCTACCATGGCGTTAACCACCTCGGATGGTAGCTCGGGGATGTGAGCGTAGGCATAGACGGCGTCTTTGCCATCAACGCCCTTCATGCTCATGAAGGCGTTTTCAAGGATGAAGTTCTCCATGAAGTTTTGAGCGATGAGGATGTTGTCCTGGCTAGCGGGATTCACACCATCGCCCTGAGTGAGCACGTTGTAGATAGCGGTCTTGCCCAGCAAGATAGCTTTCTCGATATAGCTGTAGATCTCAATGTCCTCGCCGTTGAATGTGGCGCCCACGTTGGTAACACGGTCGCTACCATCCTCGTTCTTGCCATCAATGGTGAGTCGCAGCTCGCTGGCGTCGTCGTCACTCTCAGCATCTGGCTTGGCATAGTACTTGCCGTGAATCTTGACATACTTGCCGGTGTGGATGTTGCGCACTTTGTAGGTGCCGTCGTTCATGTTGTCGGTGTTGGCTTTTGGCACGAGTTTCCACTCGGCATTGGCAGGGCCGGTGAGGTCGGAAAAAGCCTCAACGTAGCCGAAAGTGCCATCGGCATCGCCGGTAAGCAAGTAGGTGTAGCCGGGATGTATTTTCTTCAAGTTTGCCCTAATTTTTGCAGCCAGGCCTGCATCGGTTCCACCGGGTCCACTGTGATCTTGCAAGTAGTTGTAAACCTGCTCAACACACCATGCCCACATGTCGGTGCCATAATCTGAGCTGTAGCCGGGGAACTTCTTTGCCCACTCAGCCTCAATTTTGGCGGGGATAGTTGGCACGATTGCGATAGCATAGTAGGTGTTGGCTTTGCCATCCACGGGCTTGATGCTCATGTAGGCATTCTCACGCACAAACTTATGCATCTCGTCGAGAGCTGTTTGAACATTGTCGGGGTCGGAACTGCTCAATGTTTCCCTGAGCAGACTCTCGCCAATGATAAGTGCCTTACCAATGTAGTCATACACCTCAACGTCTTTAGTTTGTCCATTTTGGGTGTAGGTCGAGGCGAGTCCGTTGAGCTTGTAGCTATCGTTGGCGTTCTTGCCAGCAATGCTCACCTTGATGTCGCTGGCGGTAGTCTGCGCAGCTTCGCTTGGCGCAGCCGCATAGGGTCCAGTGACTTTGACATACTTGGAAGTGGCTACATTCTGAATGCGATAGACGCCACTCTGTGGTGCTTGCGCTTGAGCACAAAACGCCATCGTGAGCACCATGATGAGCGTCATCGCGAAAGAAATCGCTTTCCTCATAATTTTACACTTTTTGGGTTTATAAATATTAAAAAAAATTCCTTGAATTTTATGGTTATGTTTCTAAGCTAAATCAATATAATCATCGTCGATTCTAAAAAAGGAAAGGCAATGTTGCTGATAGCTTGCTGAAAAATTAGTGAGCAAAGTTATTACCTTTTTTGATAATAACAAAATTATTAAAGCGTTTTTTGGGGGAAAAGTTATAGTTGAAAGTTCCAATAAGAAGTGCGAAAGTCTTCTGAAAGTTGTTTTCATAAAATAATATTATGAAAAACACCGAGGGGAACGCCAAGCGGCAAGGGGGC